>PHBW01000014.1 GCA_002840715.1 Chloroflexi bacterium HGW-Chloroflexi-4 | reverse complement strand
CAGTTGCGGCGGGGGTTGTTGCACAGGCCGACAATATAAGGCTGAAGACCATAATCAAACCAACTAACGTATATAACTTGCGCATAACTTTTCTCCTTTTTTAAAAATCAAAATTAACAATATATTCAACTTAATGAAAATTTCTACAATCACCTCCTTTGAAATACTCATATGGATTGCAAGGATACATTTCAAAATGGTCACTTGAGTTGAATTATGAAAATACTGTTTGATTCCAAAAACATTTTCATAATGGAGACTCATAATTTGTGATGTTTGAAATTTAATAAGAACAAATATCAAGGGCAAATATGCACACCAACAAATACAAATTAAATCAAACCAAACAATTAATCCAGTTGGTTGAACCATATGGTTTATTATAATTCAAAAATTCTGAAACACAATGCCAATATCCCCCACAAAAATACTCAAGTACAAATTACAGAACTTATTCATATTTTCCACAAAAAAATTGCTGCCTTTTGTATTTCAGTTAAAAAATCACAGGCTTATATCGAAAATCAAGAGGATATTCAGAATATTATCCAATTGGTTCAACCAAGCGGTTGACAAATTAGAATACTCAGTTTATATTTATGTGTTCAATAGGTTTTTTGCTCGCATTCTCAGAATGTGGTCTACAAGGTTCTTTCAATGAACATCCCTATTTCTAATAATTGGTGAAAATGTAAATGAACATAGAAATCACAACTAATACGTATTTAATTGGAGTTTTATCTGCCATTACCGCCGGAATAATTTTTAACATCGGGATTGTGATCCAAAAAATTGCAGTGAGTAAAATTTCTACTTCAGCAAAATTGCTTAATCAATTAATTCGAAAACCATTATGGTTGATTGGGTTTAGCTTTCAGTTTATTATTGGCACTCCATTAAATATGTATGCACAATCAAATATAGGACCTGCCATCATCCCGGGCCTTATGTCAATTGGATTAATTGTATTAACGATCGGAGCGGTGCGGTATGCTGGGGAGGCTTTTAATTTCAGCGATTTTGCCGGCATTCTATTAGTGATTTTTGCTGTTACTGTTTTTGGTCTGAGTAAATTATCTATCAATATGGAGGAGATCAATTTACGGGACACAGTGTTGCTCATTCGTTTGGCTGTTTTTACCATAATAATAGTGGGCTTTTCGGTATTGTGTCATATTTTTCAAAAATCAAATACTAAGATGAAAGGAATTCTTAGAACTATTAACGCTGGTTTATTTCTTTCTCTTTCTAATTTATGGTTGGGGATTTTTATGGTTTTCTTTTCCAAATGGAGCAACGGCAATTTTTTATTATCAGATTTAATTCTTGCAGGAATATCTTGTGCCATAGTTTTTGCAGGTAGTATGCTAGGAATAGCAGAAACCCAGCGGGCTTTCCAGTTTGGAGAAGCCTCCAAACTTATCCCGATTCAATTTGTTCCAGTACAAATCCTTCCAATAATTGCATATTTTCTTGTCTTTAACCTTAAGCCCGCGACTCCATATTCCATTCTTCTTGCTATTAGTGGAATTGGGTTAGTTTTGATTGGTGCTGCCCTACTTGCGAGGCGCCAATATGCCTAAAACGAAGGTATTTGAACTTGTTTACCTTTGGGCAATATTCTAGAAATAGATATGACTTATAGTTTAATTGCTCAAATTTGGAACGGAATTAATTGTTACGGCGTCAATAAAACATACTTTCAAATTACCAAAACAAATCTAAGGAAATGTGAATGAGTCAAAAAAAGATAATAATTATTGGAGGAGGACTAGCTGGGTTAACGGTTGCGGCCTATTTAGCGCGAGCAGGGTTAAAAGTAACCATATTCGAAAAACATATTCAAATTGGTGGTTATGTCTCGTCCTTTGTTCGAAAAGGCTTCATTTTCCCTTCAGGGCCAACCTCCTTTGGATCAAATGGTGTTGTTTTTCCCGTTTTAAAAGAATTGGGGTTGGATGAAAAACAAAAGTTCGTGGAATCTGGGTTTCAAATCAGTTGGGAAAATCATGATGTCGCATTGGATAACGCCAATAGTGTTTATAAAAGCCTTTTAGAGTTATATCCTGGCGAAAAAAGAGATTTGAGTCATTACTTCCGTTGGGTAAAAATTGGAGCAATAGGATTTCACGAATCCATAAATAATGGGATGATGTTTGGAAGAAACATTATTAAAACCATTGTGAAATTAATAATTCATCATCCTCTTTTTATTTGGGCTCTTCAAGTTGCGAAAAAGCAAACAAACCGTAGTTTGCATAATCACTTTATAGATAATGATGATCTAAGAAAAAAAATGAATCAGCTAGGTTACCCCGTGATGTCTGGCAAAAACACATTGGGTATGTGGGGAACATACTTCTTCGATTCATGGGTACCCATTGGAGGATTTCAGGAATTCGCAAACACATTAGCTTCCTTTGTCCAACAAAATGGAGGTGAAATCCATGTTGGGGAACAAGTCAACCGAATTCTTGTAAAAGATGGCAAAGCTTATGGCGTAGAGTTAAATGATGGAGAAATCGCACATTCAGACTTTGTTGTTTCTGCTGCTGATTTCAAATGCACTTGCTTTGATTTAATTGGCAAAGAACACCTACCAAAATCATTAATTCATAAACTTGAAAACGTAAAACCATCAGAGCCTGTTTTTTCAGTATGGTTAGGCTTGCGAAATAGCGCTGAGTTTTCTGAAAAACTAAAACGATTCAAGAATAGCCACGCCTATTTCACTTGCTCCGACGGTGTTGATATTCAATTGGCGTTGTTGAGTAAAGATGATCCCTCCATTGCCCCACCAGAAAAACATTGTTTAACCATAAGAAGACTTAGCTCATATGAAAATTGGCCATCTGGTCGAAATGAGATTGAAAATTACAAAATAATAAAAAATGCTAATTGTGAAGAGCTAATCGCAAGAGCAGAAGAGTTTCTTCCTGGTTTGCGTGCTCACATTGAAGTACAAGAGTCAGCCACACCATTAACTTTCGAACGTTATACATCCAATTGGAAAGGAAGCACAGCGGGGTGGAACTGGAACCCAAAATTTTTGCCCCATTTCGACTTTGAAAAGGACTTACCTCTTAAGAATTTTTACCCAATCGGGCATTATGTCTTCAATCCTGGTGGTGTGCCAACCGCCATGATTACAGCCTGGTACATTGCACACGAGATTATAAAAGAATCTGAAGTGGATTATTTAAGGAGCGAATTATGAAAATGTCACAATTAACGAATATCTTAACTTTGATAACCATCCTGGGAATTGCAGTTATTACATCAGGTTGCCTAACAATTGTGGAAAACACAAGTAGTGGCACCAATGAGGAAATCATTCCCATAAGTACAGTAACAATTATTGCAACAGACACAAATATTAATCCAATACTCACGCCCACCATGTCAACTGAAGAAAATGGAGGTGGTCTTTCAGATCCGGTACTCAGTGAAACGGTGACAGACTGGTGGGGGATTATCAAGACATCCGAAACAGGTTCACAATTTGATGACTATTTTGAACGGCGAGATTTAGGACAACCTATATCCTTCGGTATTGATTCTTTAGACCCAATAATTAAGGCACAGATAGAAGAACTAAGGGATAGCGGTAAGACTGTTCATCTCTATGGCACTATTGTCAGTAATGCTCCAGATGTTAATGGCTCACAAATTCTGGTAGATCAGATTGAGGTATCAGATGGAGCAGGAGGTTTGATTCCACCCGGCACCAGTGAACCAATTTCCAATTGGTGGGGAGTCATAAAATCTAATCCGCCCGGCGCACAATTTGACGACTATTTTGAGCGACAAGACCTCGGACAGATCATTTGTTTTGGGATAGACTCATCAGATCCTGTAGTAAAAGAGCAAATTATTGCCCTGCGAGACAGTGGGACCATCGTCCATCTTTTTGGCACTTTGATTAGCAATGTGCCAGATTTTAATGGGTCACAAATTCTCGTGGACTTGATCGAATAATGACCGCTCCAATTTCTAATCTTGCTTAACAATTGAAAGAATAATGATAAATCGTATTTAAAAGACCAATACGATTTATCATTACTTATAGATCATTTCTTGAAGTCAGATATATTCATACTATTTAACTCACACCTATTGTTTATTCAGTATTTCAAGCATTTTGGTCCCTTTATAATCCATTCTAAAAAATACACAATTACAAACAATATTTCTCCAATTTTGAACCACAAAACACTTCTTTTTCTTGAGAATCTCAAAATTAAAAGGTTAAAGGATCTAATTTCTACTTGCTCTTTCATCAATAGATGATTGATTTTGCGATAACTTTTTAGAATGCTTTGTAAGCATGAAGCTTCATCGCCTTGGATTTTCAAGATAACCGGGTCAATTTAAATTTTGAGGCTGCCCCATTGCCTTTGGGGCAGCCTCATCAATAAGGAGGATGAATCAACCAAAGATTGAGATTGTCATATAAGAAACTGTGTAGATTTGTTCATTGTTTATTTGATCTAAGACAAAGGAGATTCAGACATATAGGATTTATATGAGCATTCTTTTTGGTTACATAGAGGGGATTATCCAAAGCCCCAATCTCAAATACTCCAGAACACGATAACCTAATGTCAAAAACTACTTTTCATTCTTGCAATTTTGAGAAAAAATATATTGCTAAGTACGATGAATAAGACCATTACTTAATAATGCCCAATAATACAAAGAACAAAGAAAAGGTATAACATAACGAAATTATGATGAAGGCAGACAGCATTCCATATTGAAGCCCTGGATATAATGTTCCTTGTGGATAAACAAGTTGGAATGTGGTTCGCGTTAGCCATAAAATGCATGTTGCAGCCAGAGTTACGATGACCGAATAACGATTTGCATTTCCACCATAAACCATTAAGATATTTAATGCTCCAAACAGCACTAACGATAAGGAAAAAAACACATTGATAGCGCGAACCGCTAATATTAGTTCTGTCGCTGATGAATCAATGTAAGCATACCAACTCCAAAGTTTTGGAACAAAAAAGTGCCAAACCCCAAAACCAACGGAGGATACACTACCGATTGTTACTAAAATCTTTATTACATCAATCAAATTAAGACTCCCTCAAATCCAAGTCAATAAATAAAGAATAGATTTAGCAATTTTTTAAACAGATGGTTACAAAATCATCCTTATCCAAGAATAGGATCTTATTGAAATTGCTGGTTTACCCAAACCTTATGTAGGCCATCACTACCTTCCCAATCATTCGTCGTAACAACGATGTCCAAATCCTTATCCCCGTCAATATCATATATGCCTAACCCTGCATTTCCAGTAGAATCAGAAATTATTTTGCTGTCCAAGAAATTACCGTAACCATCGTTTAACCAGATTCGCAAGCTGGATTTCCAATTTCCAGTTACAGCATCCAAATCTCCATCAATATCGATGTCCACTAATTCAACGATCAAAGAATAGAGATTACCCAGTCTCTGACCGCTATCAGAGAAAACTCCTTTTCCGTTATTTATCCACACTTGATCTGCTGGATCTGCACCATTATGAGATGAATTGGCAACGTAAGCATCCAGGTCGCCATCAGAATCTATGTCACCTAAGGAAACAGAATAGGCATTTGTGAAACCAAGTCTTTGTTCACTGTCAGAAAAAAATCCATCTCCTTCATTTATCCAAAGAACTGCAGAATTCTTTGATGATTCACCATTGTTTGCTACTAAAGCATCCAGGTCACCATCATTGTCGATATCACCTAATGCAACGTCATTTCCATACATATTTCCAAGTTTTTGTCCGCTATCGCTAAAAAATCCTGTTCCATCATTTAGAAAAACTTGATTTGGGTGAATATTCCAATTGGTAACAAAAGCATCCAAATCACCATCATCATCGAGATCACCCAATGCAATTGACGTACTTTCAAGACTTGTAAGTGTCTGGTCTGATTTAGAGAATTTGGCTTCTCCAATATTCAACCAAACCTCAATGTTCATTTCATGAGTAAAAACTATATCCAATGAAGTATCTCCATTCACATCACCAAAAGCCACACAAGTGCTTGGCTCAAAAACCAAATTACTTAGAGCAAATTCTCCCAAACCATCATTAATAAACAATTTACTTTTTGTGTTTTTATTACTGATAAGGATATCAACATCACCATCTCCATCAATATCGCCTTCGGCGATGCACCCCCCGTTTCCTGCTCCCAGGTTCTGATTACTATTAATAAAAGAAAGCGGGGGTTTTGGTTGATCAATTACTGAATTTGAAAGTGAAGAATTTTGAGTTTTTGCACATGAACAAACAAATATTAGTACTAGTAGCAAGTGGCTTCTTTTTAGAATATTATTTTTCATCTTCTTCATCCTTGTCATAAAAACGAACTTCATTTTCTTGAACAAATTTATCTGCATCAATAATTGGTTACTTCTCAGGATCTAATAATTACGGCATCACCATCAAATAAATTTTTTTTGGCCATTATGAATCTTTGTGTACTTAACTTGTAGCTCATTTTTATATTCTTTTTGAATAAAATGAAGAAGACTTTTTGAAGTTCATGATTCATTAATAAGAGGAAGATAATGATTCATTGAAGTTTTTTCAATGTTTGTGGTCGAATCCTTAATAATTTTTACAGAAGAACTCACTTTGTTACTCAGATTTCGGATCTCGGTTGCAAGTAAACCAAATACATTTCCGATTTCACTTTGATATTGGGTAATAGAATCGGCTTTTAATCCAACCTGGACAATTCCAGGCTGATCTAATCTTGAAACACCTACAAATTTGAACATTACAGAATCCAAATCTCTAATTCTGATGGGTTGGGTAACAACTCCTTCATTTTCATTTAGCAAGCACCGAAATGCATATGCCTGAGAATTTGGATCATCAGGAAATTGCCACCCTAACGCATCCATCTTGTTTGAACCAACTGTGATTGCATTTTTATCGGTAATATATATTTCATCGACACCAATCCACTTCACAAAGCAATCCAAATCTAATGAATTTAAAGATAAAGCATTTGCAGCAATTAATTTCGCAATCATTCGGCAATTACCGACCATCATATTGTTTAGAACTCTATCCATCATTTGACAGATTCCAGCAGCAGCATGTGCTGATTCAATTGCGGCATTGATTGAAATTAAAGTTATCTCAGTTGAGACCCCGTTCAAATCAGTTATTGCATCTTTTTGATTTCGGATATATTCAAAAAGAATATTCTTTTTAATAATTTCTGATTCAGAAACAAAGGTATGTTCACTCATTAATTACTCCTAATCGTTTCCGAAATATTTTTTCATGCCAGATAACGAGATTTACTTCTATGTGCCTAATTTAATCCAAGGCTTTCAGATTGAGAAATTATCAAGAAATATCCATTGATCATCCCTCGATCATTTTGATAAAGCTTTATCCGCAAGCTACAATTTCTGAGAACTATTCTTTTATATGGTGAAGTACAAAACAAAAATTCCGAAATCATGAATGAGTCGTCAATGTTCTCCGGTCCCAAAAGTAGTGCAATAATTTCTTCACCAGTAATAAATTCAAAAATTTGCTTTCCAGAAAAATGTGATAATGTTTCCCCTAATAAATCCAAAAGAGGGCGTTCTATCCAAACAATGTTAAATTGAGGATCAAGAAAAACAATGAAAACGTTACTGTTCTCCGGGGCATCGTGAATAACTTGAAAGGAAAAATTTTTAATTCTTTCTTTTTTTTCGATAACAGTATCGGTCACACCTACTCCTTGAGAAGATTTATTTTCGGCATAGTAATCGACCAATAAACCATGGTTTGCTCAATTTTTTTAGATGAACAGATTGTTGTTTATTTCAACATTTTTGCACTCGATAATAATTCTTATTGTTCCATTTGTTTTTGTATGGGAAAAACCCTACCTTAGTGACAATTTACTTTTTGTAAAAACCAATCTCAATTTTTAAAGTACGATCAACAGATCCAAAATTTTATACTTTTTATTTCACAACTGTCTTTATCGGTAAAATATCACCTCAAAAAATATTGACTTGAGGCATTTTTTTCTCCATCTGATTCACACATTTATGTAAAGCATTCACCAGTTATTGCCGAGGGACTTTAAATATACACACAAATATCGCAAATGTCAACCGTATGGTAAAACCAATTGGTTGAACCCGCCGAACAACTTCATCACACAATTCAATTGACAATCTAGAAGTTCACAATACAATAGAATATAGGTTGTTTTGTATTTTTAAGATCAGCAAAAAATAAATTTTGGGTAAATTATAAAAATAGTGTTAGGAATTCGTTATGAATATTGAAAGCGTAGAACAGCAGATAATACTAGCCACCATTACTTGTATCGAGAAATATGGATTATCAGAGGTAACAAATAGACGTATCGCAGAAATTGCCAACATAAATCATGCAGCAATTAATTATTATTTTCGAAGTAAAGAAAATCTGATTTCTAAGGTAATGGAATTAACCTCAAAAACCGTTTTTGATTGGGAGCAATTTGAAACGCAACCCGACGCTTCTGCAAAACAGCGATGTATATCAATATTCGAAAAATTGGTTAAAGGTGGATGTGAATATCCAGAAATTATGAGAGCTCATTTCTACGGATTAATGAACCAAAGTGATGGAATTCCAAAAATTTTGGAACCCTTTAATGCATTTATGATCCGATTATGTAAAGATCTTTATGCCCGCGGCACCAAACTTTCTGAAAGGGAATTACAGCTTGCCGTAACTCAGATAGCTTCAGCTTGTTTTATGGTTGTTCTTGTTCCGAATTTGAATGTACCGGATTTTAATATTGATCTGAGAGACGAAGAAATCAGGCACAATTTCGTCACACAATTAGTTGAAAAACTATTTGCGTAATCATTCAGGAATGCTTGTAACTTTTCCACTTATGTAGACTTTTTCACTTTTTTTCCTTAATCATCTTAAATCTACCATTTACATAAGACTCAAGATTGCTTTTGAATCTCACTTTCTATACATTTGATATTCCATCTGCAACTCACTCACATGAGTGAGTTGCAGAAATTGCAGCCATTGATTTAATTCAACCTATCTATATTCTTCACTAATAATAAATTTTCCCTGTAGTAGTTTGGATATCCTCTATGAAATTTATATCAATCTGTGGAATAATGTCAGACTCTCCATCATTTTTAAATTATTTAATCTACCAATGCTGCCCTTATAAAACCTAATCAAAAAATAGAAAATTCGATAACCAAAAGAATTATTGCCAAATTGAAATCAATTACGATATTGTTCAATTGGTATTTGTTCTTTAACACCTTTTATTAAAAGCCAAAGGAATATTGGAAGTTCTCCAAACATCGCCATTTCTCCAATTGGCATGAGGATTGAAGTATAGTCTGGAAACAAAAAAGTCGAAAAGTAAGTGATCAGGTGCCCGAGACAACCGATGAACAGCAAAACACCAAACACTTTGGGAACGAATCCAGATTTATAGACAAGTACGCCCAGCGGAATGAGCCAAAGACCCCAGAAGAGTTCATTTATCATAATCCCATGTTCATACATATCAAGGTAGAACCCTGCCAGTGTTTGCAACTGGGTTGGATCAAATGCTGAAATGGATTCAGCACCGCTGAAAAGCAGGATGGGAACGAACTGATTGAGTGTATTCAAGAAAGCAACCGAGACAAATACAACAACCAAGATCACCATCAGCCTTGATTGACCTTTATCTACCTTTTTGAACAGCCGGTATAAAGCAATTACCAATAACAATTGAAGTATCCATCCAATTTGATAACTCACAAAACCAAGTCGGAATAGCCACTCAGATGCCATAATATTACTAATTGTGGCCGCAGCATCACCAGACACAATTAGTTTTGAATCCACAAACATCCCGCTGAATATCATGAAGATATCCATAACTATGTACAGAATGCCCGCCAATCTTGCGGCTTTATTGATTGATTTCATAGTTTTACTCTTGATTTTTCGTGTAAATAGTATTCGACGGATTAATAATTCATACCTACATATGAGCTGCATGAACAAGTGCCGAAGCAGTGCTGCATCCGACAATCGCCGGCGCTTCGTGGATAAGCGAATCATCTTCAATTGCGGCGACCATGAATAGTGCAAAATCCACCCGACGTGTCATATTACTGGCCAGAATGGGATCACCAACATGCCGACTCCAAACTGGAAGACCCTGGCTCTCACCCTCTTCAAGATCACTGCCTCTAACGACCGTCCAGCGGGTTGAGCTGTTAAAAATCCTTCGGCAGGCTTCTTCCTGGTCATCAATCTCAACGGCACGTAATAACTTGCCGATTAGGATAGACGCCTTGAGAAGCGCTTTAAACGAACGTGAATAAATATCTTTTCCATCGCGTGTAATGTGCCAGCCGCAGGAAAATATCAACCTCGCTCCGGGTTTAGCGAAGTCGAGTACTGCCTGAGCGGTTCCAGATGAATATTTTTGAATCCCCCAAGGAATAAGCACTGTAAGCACCCCATCACAACCAGTGACAGCCTGCTGAATTACTTGTCGATCGTTTGTCGCCCCTGGAATGATTGTGATCCGGTCTTTGAATTTATCAAGTTTACTAACGCTACGCTCCCGACAGACTCCAACAACCTCATAACCCCTATCCAAAGCGTGCTGAACCATGTAAGTGCCGAGTTTTCCAGATGCTCCAATAATGCAGATTTTCATTATTTTTCTCCTAAAAATTATTCAACTTGTAATATCGTGAGTTCAAAATCCACCAAAGGGTTTTGTCGTCATGCTTGAGATGGTGAACGACTTAAGATTGGGGTGTTTCGCAACATAACAATCCCCAGCCAAGCTAGCCAGCTGATAAGTCCTAACCCGTAAAGAACAGCGATCCCCAGAAACCAGGGGAAGAAAACTGAGAGGATTCCAGAGACACCCACCATCAAACCAAAGTAATTCAACATTCTGGGAAATTCTCGTGCCTGCAATGCTACATAACTAAGAAAAAGAATCCATAATCCGCTAATCATTGTTTCACCACCCCCGCCCCCCAAACCTTTTCCTACAGACTCGAGTGCCAACCAAACCGTTGCTGCTTGAGTTGGATTGGCGCCATAAAGATTGACGGCTGTGGTCATGCTACTGATTGAGAGTGTACCCACCACAATGACCAAAACGGCATAGATCAAGCCGAAGCTGGTCAAAGGGTATACCAGCGAAGGTGAACCAGCCTTCAAACGCTCATTGAGAGCTAAAGACAGTAGTAAAATGCCCACACCGAATACTAAATAGATGATCATGTCTAAAGCGCGCATAAAACTTTGATTATCAGCAAGAAAAGCGATGTAGTCAGATCCGTCTCCATTGGGAACCAGGACGGTTGCAAATACAACAAGTGCAAAAAGGTTGGTTGCCGCTCCGATTAATGAGCCTATTCCACCCATTTTTTGAATGTTTTTCATTTTGTATCTCCTTTTAAATAATTTGCTTTATTGGTTCAATGGAATTTCGATGATCTGTGTTTCCAAATATGTGGACCTAATACATTCAAAACATAAGTAAACTATGCGAATAGAAATGATTGAACACTAACCCACAAGTCAGATGGTTGGGCATTGAAACGATCGTTAAACAAGATTGCTGTCATTATGACAAACACAAAAAATCCAATAACAACGCCAATTTGAAATAACGATATTTTCTGGATCTCTTGTTTTGTCTTAACCTCACATATGTCACCCGGACAATATTGGGGTTTTCCCTTATAAAAAAATGGGTAAAATTTACACCCTAGGCAAATGCCAAAAACAGCTTCAAAGAATAAAAAGATAAGACAGATGTGACAGATAATGCCTGTAATAATGCTGGTTGAATTCATGACAACCAATAGTAAAAATATGATCGAAGCCATTAGAAGGCCAATCGTCCAGGCAAACTTCTTTGGAGCCGCACCCACATATTCGGGGGTTTGATTACCGACCAACAATCGTCCAATTATTAATGAAGGTGAGTATTTTGGACTAATAAACATGCGTATTAGGAAATCTAGAAGGAAAATCATGTTGACTAATTTGATCAGGAAATAATCATCATTAAAAATCACCAACATCCATGCCAGGAACATAAAAAAATAGAGTATCCCTGCTGATGCTCTTATTTCCCGTTCGTTTAAAACCGGGGTGTTATAACCTTCTACGGTTTCCCCAAACTGGTTTGTTTTTTTCATACTTCTCCTATAATTGCCATTACTACTTCATTTTTATTATTGGAGAGGTTGAGAGTTAACCTCTCCTTTTAATGGTTGCAGTTATTAATTCAAGTCGATTAGATTGTCTGTATTATGCTTCTTGAATTGGGTTGCTGCGCAAAAGCACAACTCCCATCCAGATGAACCAGATGATTTGTGTCAGGCCAAAAATTGGTGTTAGTGTACCGGTCAACATTGGGATTAGAGAGATAACACCCAATGAACCAATAACCAAACCGAGAATATTCAACCCCTTAGCAAATGCCCGTGCCCGCAATGCAGCGATGCTGATCATTAAGGTCATAAGACCACCCAGAATTTCACCATTTGCGTTGCCCAATCCGTCAATTACTGGTTCAATTCCCTGCCAGGTTAAAGCCGCCTGGGTTGGGTCGGTAGCGTTGATAGCTACGACCGGGGTGAGAGCAGCATTCGCCACCATACCACTTGCGATCAATGAGCCAGCCCAGATAATTCCAATTACAGTTGCAACTTGAATCAGAGCTGGAGCCCCAGCTTTCAATCTGTTATACAAAGCCAGACAAAACACTGTCAGGAAAAAACCGAAGAAAACATACATTAACAAATTAGTTAGAAAAACGATTGTCTGGTTTTGGATATTTACAGCAACTTTTTGGGCAATGTCGGTAATGTTGATGTAGTCAAGAATAACTATGAAGATAATTATTCCCGTCATGTGCGCCAATGCCATGTAAAGAGCGGCAATTCCACCGAATTTCTGTAAACTTTTCATTTATTACTCCTTATTGTGAACAAATGTGATCTAATTTTCCTAATATTCCAAATTACAAGACTAAATTAAACAAAACTATAAATCGCTCTCCTCCTTTGAATCTGGAAGAACGGAATTAACCGAGAGTAAAGGCAGCCCTACATCACGCACTTTTTTTAGGACACCGTGCAGTGCGGCTTGATCGGCCAAGCGGCCCTTTAACAGTGTGTTGCCATTCTCTTCCAATGTGATCTTCATTCCGTCAAACCACTTCACCCAACGGGCATCCAAATGTCCCTTTAGGCGGATTTCGCAGTATTGATCGTTTGATATTAGTTTATCAATCATTTCTTTGTCTCATTTCTTTCATATGCGGTCGTTCGGATAAAGAATACTTTTAAAGGTAGGTATGTGTCATCACAACATGATGTGATTGAAATGGTGATTGTTTTGATGATTGACGGAATTAAAATAAAAAACCGACAGATGAATTAAGTCGCCTGTCGGTGTGACAAAAAATGAATTTACGTTTTCTTAAATTAAGTCTAGTTCCTCAGCACGACGGATGGCCGCGCGACGTGTGTTGACTTGTAATTTGCTAAATATGTTTTTAGTATGAGTACGTAGCGTGTTAAGTGACACGACTAAATGTTGCGCTATTTCTGGGCCGGATAATTCACTTCTAAGAAGTTTGAGTACTTCCAATTCACGTTCACTTAAAGGGTCTAATATATCCTTTTTTTGACGATTGTTGGTTGGTTGTTGTAACTCATTTTGCTTTGAAAAAGCTGCTTGAAGTTTTAATATAAAACTGCGAAACGGATGAATAGGATTTTTAGCTAGCTTTTCAATCAGCGACTGTATAGAAACACCTTCATTAATAAAAATGAGAATATAATCTTCCGATTCAGCCAGGCATATAGCACTTTCAATTTGAATTAATGCATCGGTTTCTCTTTTTTGCGACTGGAAAACAAGTGCTCGCAATAATAAGATATTTATAATGCTTCGCTGCCGATGACCTTTCTCCGCTTCTTGAAGTAAACGATCCAACAAACGTATTGCTTTTTCAAGAGAATCAACCTGTTGATCATTTTTGCCGATTTCAAAAAGCAGACGGGCAAATGTTATATATTCAAACTCTTTCATAAAGCTCAAGTCATCTTCCACCGAAAGGCTGTGTTCACACGCCCAACTCCTGGCATCGGTCAGCTTCCCTTGCTTCAACCAAAAATGAACCCTTAAAACCTCGATAGGTCGCACCTCAGGTAAAGGCCCGCGAATATGAACACGTTCTGCTTCATCAATTAAATCGAGCGCGCCGTCAAAATCTCCCTGTGCTTCATATAAAAATGCTTGAGAAATATAATATCGATACTTCCAATCAGTTAGTTCTGCCTGCTCACTAATTTGTTGGCCAATCTGCAAGTGTTGAGATGCTTTTTCAAGATCGTTCCATTGAATGTAAAGTTCACCAAGCCCTCGATATAAATCTGCAACTCCAATGGCTATCGGCTCATTATGACGGGATGCATGACGTATTGTTTTTCGATAGGTAGATTCAGCATCCCGGAGACGACCTAACGTTACTTTGATATCCGCCAAAAGAAAGGCGATACCGGTCAAAGTAACCATTTCATCAGTCTTCTGCAGATGTATATAGAAATCGGTCAATGATCGTTCAGCTTCTTCAAGATCTCCATTCGTATATTGGGCAAGGCCTAACAAAGAAATTGCCTCGCTATACCTTGTCTGGTTACCTTCAGGTATGAGTTCGAGCGCCTGCCTCGCAAATCTTACAGTGCCAGGAACATCACCGAGTGTCAGTGAGCGGTAAGCCCGGGCAGTGGCAATTGTCGCTGGCAAAGAACGAAATTGTTCAACATCCACCACAACCATCTGACCTTCAGGAGCGTTCAGACATCGCTCGGCGTTAAGTAAATGAACCTCACTGGGTTCCATTTCTCCACAATCCAATAAAGCCCAAGCATAACCCACACTTAGTACCGGACGAATGCGGACAAGCTCGTCAGGTATTTTCTTAACCCAACCCAGCCATGTGGAAGATAAGCAACTGAGGTCCATCTCTGGCCTGATCAATTCGATCAATTCTGCTGCATGTTCATAGTCTTCAGCCTCCAGAGCATGGTGAATGGCA
Organism: Chloroflexi bacterium HGW-Chloroflexi-4; assembly: GCA_002840715.1. Lineage (GTDB taxonomy): Bacteria > Chloroflexota > Anaerolineae > Anaerolineales > Anaerolineaceae > UBA6107. Next base: position 94,246 of record PHBW01000014.1, on the reverse strand, counting down.
TCGGTTGGAAATCCATTTTGTTCAAACCACGCACAGGCCCTTTTATGTAAACCGAATACCTTATCGGCGCTTCCCTCTAATAAGTGAGCCTGTAGAACATCTGAAAAAAGATGATGGTAGCGAAACCACTGACGCTGATCATCAAGTGGAATAACAAATAAATTACCACGTTCCAGGGTTTCCAACATTTCTTTGCCACCTGCTTGTTCAGTTACAGCCTCACACAAAGAACCACTCAATCGATTAAGAATAGAAGTTTCAAGTAAAAACCTTCTCACAGTATCAGGTTGGTGATCAAGTACTTCACTAACCAAATAATCGACTACAAACCGGTGACTACCTGTAAAAGCTTTAATGAATCCAGCAGTGTCAGACCTTCCCTGCATGGAAAGAGCAGCAAGCTGCAGTCCAGCAATCCAACCCTCGGTGCGAGTTTCAAGTGCCTGGATGTCTTTTTCGCGCAGAGTAAACCCCATCATCTGGTTGAGAAAAGTAGCAGCTTCAGAACTGGTGAACCGCAGATCGGTCGCGCGCAATTCCGTCAGTTGACCGCGCATACGTAAACGGGCTAGCGAAAGAGGAGGGTCTTCACGGGTGGCAATAACCAATTGCATTTGGGGAGGAAGGTTCTCAATTAGGAAAGTCAAAGTTTGATCTACTTGTCTTGAATCGATCAGATGATAATCATCAAGAACAAATATAAAATTGGTGGGGGAACTTGAAATTTCATTGAGTAATTCTATTAAGAGGGGTTCAATTATTGAAGATTGTGATTGTCTGGATAAAAAACCATCTAATACTTCTTTTCGAATGTTAATTTCGATTGATTGTAATGCTTTGACGAAATAAGACAGAAACCGATTAAGCTCACTATCCCCTTCATCCAGTGATAGCCAAGCTGCTGGTTTTTTTGACTCTGCGATCCATTCGCTCAGGAGCGATGTTTTTCCAAAACCTGCAGGAGCAGAAATAAGAGTTAATTTACTCAGTCTACCCGCATTCAATTTTTCAACCAATCGATGGCGTGACACAACATTCGGACGAATTGGTGGTGAATAAAGCTTGGAAAGGAGTAACGGCTCGGATAGCATTAGTTAATTATACATTGAGGTCATAAAAGGTATTTTATCCTCATATTAGCTGAAAGGGATCGCCGACATTACTTGGTACAAACAAAACAACGAGAATAATTTGCCCTTCTGTAGAAGTTGTATAATTATTTTTATGTCCGCCCCGATTTTAGAAACGAAATTATTTATTCCATCTCCCAGGCTGAACGAAGTTTTTCGTCCTCGCCTGATCAAACGGCTGGATGATAGTTTGCGGCAAAACCAAAACTCAAAGAGTAGACTGACACTCATTTCTGCACCCGCCGGATTTGGTAAAACCACGCTGCTAAGCGAATGGATTGCTCGTTGCAACGAGCCGGTTGCATGGCTGTCGCTTGACGAAGCTGATAGCGATCCATCACGCTTTCTGGCTTACATCATTGCTGCAATACAAAAAGTTGCACCAGAAATCGGAAAAGAGATACAGGGATTATTTCAATCATCATCAGACATGCCGATAAATAATGAAAAACTCTTGACGACATTGCTGAATGAAATTGCAGCACTTCCAAATTACCTCTTCCTGGTTCTCGATGACTACCAAATGATTGATTCTGAACCCATTGACCAGGCATTAACTTTTTTACTTGATCATCTTCCACCTCAATTTCATTTGATTATCTTGACACGTGAAGATCCATCTTTCCCCCTGGCCCGCTATCGAGCCAGAGGTCAATTAACCGAACTGCGCGCCGCAGATTTACGCTTTACCCATGAAGAATCCTGCGCATTTCTAAACCAAGTTATGAATCTCAACCTTTCGGTTGAAAACATTATCGCTCTGGAAAATCGAACTGAAGGCTGGGTTGCCGGTCTGCAGTTAGCCGCACTCTCGATGCAAGACCGCGAAGATATCACTGGATTTATCCAGGCTTTCACTGGTACTCATCGTTTTGTTTTGGATTACCTGGTCGAAGAAGTGCTCAAACATCAAACTGAACATATCCGTGATTTTTTGTTGCATACATGTATTCTCAAAAGTTTTAATTATTCATTGTGCAATGCAATTATGAAGTATGAGAATGGCAAAGCAATATTGGATACTCTGGACCACACCAACCTCTTCCTCACTCCGTTGGATGATAAACGCGAATGGTATCGTTATCACCACCTTTTTGCCGAGGTTCTTCAAGCTTACTTGATGGAGACACAACCTGATATCGTTCAATCACTTCATTTATTGGCGAGCAGATGGTATGAACAAAATGGATATACGGCCGATGCTATCCGTCATGCACTTGCTGCTCAAGAATTCGATTATGCAGCGGGCTTGATGGAATTAGCTTGGAGTTCAACACAGGAAAGAATTATTCTGACATTGACCTGGCTTGAGTGGGTCAAGGCCTTACCTGAGAAAATCATCCACAATAGACCAGTGTTAAATGTTTGTTATGCTTATGCCTTGTTAGGTTGTGGTGAAGTTGAAGCTGCCGAAGCACGATTGAAAGAAACTGAGAATTGGTTGGACAAGGCCGGATTCAATAAAGGCCAATCAAAGTTGGTTTCAGAAGAATTGATCGTTACAGATTTTGAACAATTTGAAACAATTACCGCCACGATTGCAATTGGACATGCCTATATTGCGCAAGCAATGGGTAATACTCAAAACACACTTAAATACGCAAACCAAATTCTTGAACTTATCCCAGATGAAGGGTCATACAGGCGCGCACAAGCATCCATGATGCTGGGAATGACCTATTGGGCTAGCGGCGACCTTGAAGCTGCTAATCAAGTCTTTGCCGAATACACGTTAAAACTACAGAAATCTGGCAATATACCAGATGCTATTAGCACAACTGTGGTTCTAGCAGAAATCAGATTAACTCTAGGTAAACTTCAAGAGGCTACTGATACTGTTGAAAAACTATTAAATTTTATTTTGGAACAAAACAAACCAGTTTCTCCTGAAACTGTTGATTTATATCGTGAATTAAGTGAACTTTACCTTGAACAAGGTAATGTAGAGGCTGCTCTTCGGAATTTTCATGAGAGTAAAAAGATGGGTGAAAAAACTGTGTTGCCGGTCTGGATGTACCGACAGTGTATTACACAAGCGCGGTTAAATGAAACCTACGGTGATTTGGATCTTGCCTATAAACATTTAGATTATGCTGAACACCTTTATATCCGAACACCTTTGCCCGATATACAAACAATTTCTGCGCTCAAAGCTCGCATTTGGATTAAACAAGGCAAATTTGACAGAGCGACGAATTGGGCAAACGGGGTTAGAGTATCACCAGAAGAAAATGTTAGTTTTATTAAGGAATATGACCATATAACGCTGGCAAAATTATTGATTACACAATATAAGATTAATAAAGTGGAGGATTCAATTTCAACGGCCAAAACATGTTTGGAACGTCTACTGAAAGCAGCAGAAAATGGTCAACGGATTAAAAGTGTAATTGAAATCCTGGTGCTTCAGGCACTTGCTTACCAGGCAGAAGGCAAAATTTCGCTTGCACTCATTCCATTTGAACGTGCCATATCCCTTGCCGAACCAGAGGGATTTATCCGCATTTTTGTAGACGAGGGTAAACCAGTTAAGGATCTTTTATTAGATATAGAAACCAAATTGAAAGAGCGTCGATTGTTGCAATTTATAGTCAAGTTGCGTTCTGCGTTTGATAATCCCAAATTGAATTTTCAAGAAAACAACACTTTTATTGATAAATACAAACCTCGAATAACGACGCAATCACTACCCGAACCTTTGAGCGAGCGTGAACTTGAAGTACTCAAGCTGCTCAGAACTGATTTGAATGGACCTGAAATTGCCCGCGAATGTACGGTCTCATTAACGACTATACGTACACATACTCAAAATATTTACACGAAATTGGGAGTGAACAATCGTAGGGCCGCTATCCGGCGTGCTGAGGAATTAAACCTGTTTTAACCTGATTATGATCCAAAGGCATCCTTACGGCAGAATTAATCACCCCGTCTGTACTTCTTTCCCTCAAAATAACAATCAATCAGATAAACCATTACATTTTCATCATATGTGATGATGACTCTTCATTATTCTTTTTTGTATCTTTGTAATGAAGATCAATAAAAGAATTACTATACGAGGAGAAATTTGATGGAATTACCTAAAGCTGGAAAAATTGTAATTGTGACCTCATTATTTCGGTTGCTATTTGGCGGTTACCTTGTAGGAAATGACCTTTATCGTTTTGATGATGGCAACAGCGCCCTGCAAGTCTTATTCATTTATACCTTGATCGGCCTCTTTGCAACAATGTTTATTAGCGGCAAAAAAATCGTCCTTTTCTGCCTGATTGGTCTGGATAGTCTCTTCATCATTGCACAGTTAACATTTATATTACTTTCATTGAGCAAATTAATAGATCCGGGGCTGCATGACCCTTTGTCCAATTGGTGGAGTATGTCGATAATGATCGTTTTCAATAGTTGTTCACTAATATATTCCTTAAAAACGTTGAAAGAATACAAAGTCGCCAAAGCACTAACCGTCACCACCCAATAAAAATAGTATCAAATTACATATAAGAATGACGAAGGCCGGCAAAGGAAAATATCCCCTTTGCTGGTCTTGTTATATTTGCCAAATCCGTTTCAAAAATTCATCATAACAATCATCATTTGTAATGGCGACAAGTCATCATATTCTCTTGTATCTTTGGGTGGAAGAGAAATGGATTAATAATTGTTGAATACATCCATTATAAAAAATGTGTGACGAGGAAATGAATGAATGAAAAACAAAGTGCTCAAGAAAGTCAAATCGAGTCTGGACTTTGCGAAATCCGCCTAAAAGGACATCTCTCTGATTTATGGGTTGACCGGCTAGGTGACTTCACAATCACTTTGGAAGAGAACGGCAACACTCTTTTAACTTGCCAGGTGATCGATCAGGCTGCCCTGCATGGATTTTTCAAAAGAGTACGCAATTTGGGATTGCCGCTGCTCTCAATCAATTTTCTAAACCCTCGTCAGGAACAAACAGAGGAGGTTAACACTTAGTTCATTTCATCAATTTTATTATGGTAACCAATCAAATCTATTTTTATAAAGGAGAGCACAAAATGAAAACATATAGAATGAATGCTGTGATGACGGGAGTACTTTACATCCTTGGTACTGTTTTTGGTATTTTAACACTTGTTGGAGGAAAGGTTTTCAGCTCAGGCATTACCAACGCCTCACTGGTTGGCATGGATTTATTAAACCTTGTAACTGCGGATTCAGCAAAAATTACAGTCGGTTCATTTTTAACCATGATGATGGGGATTTCTCTCATATTAATGTCAGTTTTCCTTTACCCCGTATTACGAAAAGTCAGCAAAGAAATGGCAATGGGATTGATCCTTTTCAGAGGAGCACTCGAAGGCGTCTTTTATTTGATATCTGTGCTCACATTCCTTTCACTTGCGGCAGTTGGTAAAATGAATACTACCGCTGGGTCTGAGTCAGCAGTTTTACAAACTATTGGCAACCTCTTATTGCAATTCCTAACTTTCAATAGTCAGTTGCTCTCTATTGTTTTTGTCATTGGTGGAATGTGCATCTATATCGCTTTCTATCGCTCACGATTAATCCCCCGATGGCTAACTATTTGGGGTTTTATCGGAATGGCAACCACATTAACATCAGCCCTGTTGACCTTCTTTAATATGGAAACAAATCTTGGTTTTTATCTGGAAATTGTATTGGCACCTCAAGAACTTATAATGGCTGTCTGGTTGATTGTGAAGGGATTCAACAAATCTGCGCTGGCTGGCCTGAGTGAAAACGCTATGAAGGGTAACCGCTAAAAATTTGCATTATTGATACATCTATTGGCTCTCATTACTATTGAGTTGAGAGCCAATACATTTTCAAGCTAGTGGAAACGCGCAAAGTAATTGGAAACCGATAACCGATTAGATAGAAATTTATTCAATTTAAATAAATCACTATACATGGTGATTTCATATCACCATGTTTCTCAGTAAGATAAGAAACAAACGGATTTAGTGTTTGGTTTGTAAAAATAATAGTGGAGTTTAATATGGAAACAGACCAACTTGAAAAACATTCATCCATTCAATCCTTGATTTACCATTTAACCCCTGGAATTCTGGTGGGGACTTTCTATTTCCTCGCCCTTAAGCCAGTTGCCAATATGGGATATCCCTCATTTTTTGCCCTTCTTTTGGCGTTCACATTTATTCTTGTTCCCTTGGAATTAGGATTTCTCTTCTACCAGGGGAAGAAAAAAAACGGTCGCTATACACTTAAGGGAATCATCAGTTATCAAAATTCAATCCCATGGTGGCAATATTTTGTTTGGGGAAGTATCATTTTTTTGATTGTCGGCACCATAATGACACTTTTTACACCCATTGATTCCTTTCTGCAAAAGAGTCTTTTTTTTCTGGATACCGGACATGGATTTGGGATTGGGTGGTAACTATTCCAAATCAATATTGGTGGTCACCTATTCGATGGCTCTGTTAATTAACGTGTTTTTAGCGCCAATGGTTGAAGAATTGTATTTTCGTGGATATTTATTGCCCAGAATGAAGGGTAAGTATGCCATTGTGTTTCACAGCTTTTTGTTTGCGGCTATTCATGTCTTTACGCCCTGGATGATTGTCGCGAGAACCATTGGTTTTTTGCCCATAATCTTTGGGACCACTAAAAAGAAAATATATGTTGGCATGATTGTTCACATGTTATGTAATGCGACAGGTGTTGTAACCGGATTTATTTATATTTCAAAAATGCTGTGATCTGGATTGCCCCAATAATTAATGTTGGACACATATGTTTACTGAATACAATATAAATTGTTGAAGAGAATAATATGAAAAATATGAAAACCGTGAAAGAAGCTTATATTTTTCTAGGATTAACACTTGCATTATCCTGGTTTGTTTTCTGGGGTCCTCTGGCTCTATTCAAAATCCAAACCATTAGTTTTGTGAGTAGTATTAAAGGTCCCTTCTGGGCAATCGCGTTATTCATCACTGGAGGATTTGTACCCTCCCTGTTGGCGATTTTTCTGACTTGGAAGAAGGAGGGGTTATCTGGATTACGCGTCTTAGGTCAGCGTATCATTCAATTTAGGCTTGGCTGGCGTTGGTACCTTTTTATCTTATTGATTGTTTTCGCAGGAACCGCAGGACAACTGATCATTTACAAACTCCTCGGTAATACTTTCCCTGGGCATCTTTTCATTTCACAATTAGTTAGTTTTGTGCCGTTACTGATCCTTGGCCCGCTGTCAGAAGAAATCAGCTGGCGTGGATATGCCCTGGAGAGGCTTCAAACTCGGTGGAATCCATTAACTTCATCGTTGATTATTGGTACAGTTTGGGCATTGTGGCATTTACCTCTTTTTTTAATGGTGGGCACTTCTCAACATGAATTGGCTATTCCGTTTTTTAGCTTTATGACAAAAATATTAACTACCTCCATTTTATATACATGGATTTTCAACAGTACTCAAAAGAATCTCTGGTCCGCCATCTTCTTTCACTGGATATTTACATATGCCGCCCAGGTAGTGGATTCAGGGGTAATTCGATCTCCTCTGTATAACTGGCTTGAGGGTTTGCCCTATGTGGCCATTGCTATCGTGGTTACCTTGATCTGGAAACCAAAAAAATCGAACAAGCTAGAGATTACTAAAAAAAATTAGATGAGAATACAAATCAATCCAATGGAAAATATCTTGAGGTCTCATAATTTTGTTCTCAAACGGGTAATCAGTCAACGACAAGTGCCTAATATAAGTTTGAAAGCAACTTGCTATTTTGATTTGGTTGGGTTTTTATTTACCATCTACATTTTTTTTGGAGGATATTAAAAATGTTGAACATATTACGAAAGGTTGGAAAAACCTTGATGTATCTATTAGCTTCCATTCTTATTTGTTTATTGTTTATTCTTGTGTATTTGATAATTGTGAGCCCTGGTAAATTTAAACCGTTCAAGGATGAAGACGGAAATATTCTGACAGGAAGCATTTCTGAGAAAATAATGGTCAACATCAATGGTGTGAATCAAGGCATGTTTATCCAAAGTAAAGATCTAGCGCATCCTGTGCTGCTTTTCTTACACGGAGGTCTGCCTGAAACTTTCCTCATACAGAAATACCCTACGGGGCTTGAAGATTACTTCACCGTGGAGTGGTGGGAACAGCGTGGTTCAGGAATCTCGTATAATGCGGATATTCCCATAGAATCTTTAACATTGGAGCAAATGATCTCTGACACACTGATGGTCACAAATTTTTTACGGCATCGTTTTGAAAAAGAGAAAATCTACTTATTGGGGCATTCCGGGGGAACATTTATTGGTATTCAAGCAGCTTCACAAGCGCCAGAATTGTATTATGCCTACATAGGCGAAGCTCAAATGACTTACCAACTCAAATCTGAGAAACTTGCCTATGAATATATGCTTAAAGAATTTCAAGAGAACAATAATCAAAGAATGGTTCAAAAATTAGAGGCAGCACCTGTCACAATGGCTGATGAAATACCAGATGTGTATTTAACTTTGCGTGATGGTACCATGCATAGTCTAGGAATTGGAACGATGCACGAAATGAAATCAGTAGAAAATGGGATTTTTCTTCCATCACTTACTTTTAGAGGGTACACGTTGCTGGAAAAGTTCAATCTGTGGAAAAGTAAATCACAATCTGGTGTAAGTCCATTTTGGGATGAAATGATAAACACTGATCTAAATCAAAAGGTTGCAAAACTTGAAATTCCTGTCTATTTCTTTAGCGGCATTTATGATTACACTTGCTCTTACTCACTCGCAAAAGAATATTTTGAAAAACTGCAAGCTCCAATAAAAGGATTTTATACCTTTGAACAATCTGCACACAGCCCGATGTTTGAAGAACCAGAGAGGTTTTTAGAGATAATGGTTAATGATGTTTCAAATGGAAAAGTAATACTTTCTGATAAGTAAGCATACTTTTCACTCATTTTTATGTGGTAACAAATTTCATACGCATTCGGATAAGCAAACCCTGAAAGGGAGACTTGGTACCATGCTGGTCATTTCATTTCTTAATCGTCAGACCCCGCTAGGGCTGGCGTTTTTTGTATTCGTAAGGATGAACCTAACAGAAATATCATTCATAATTACAAACAAGATGTGCTTTTTTTGACAGTATATCAATTTAATTATTAAAGATATATTTACTACTTAAAAAAGAAACTTTCTCATTTTTTTTGAGAAAGTTTCTTCAATAATTCATAGTCTATTAACTCACAAAATCCTATTTAGATTTTGGTGGTGTTCCTTCAGCATTTGACACAACTGCATCAATTTGGATTAAAGCATTGTATGGCAATGCTGACACACCAACAACTCTTCTAGCAGGGATACCGTTTGGGAAGTATGTTTTATAAACATCGTCAATAACGTTAAGATTTGCAATCGATTTAACAAAGATGTTTACCTTAACCACATCATCCATAGCGTGATCAACACTTTCAACAATAGCTTTGATATTTTTTAAACACTGTTCTGCCTGCTCTTTTACACCGCCGGCTACCATTTCTCCTGTTTTAGGATCGAGTGGTAATTGCGCTGAAATGTGATTGTAATGAGAGAAAGCTACTGTTTGTGTAGAAAGAGGGTTGATGGGTGCATTTGCTGTATTGTTTGCTTCCAAAATAAGTCCGTGCCTGTCTTCAACAGCCTGCGGTGGTGTTCCATCTCCATGTGACACGACTGCTTCGATCTGTACCAATGCATCCATGGGTAAAGCTGAAGCGGCTATTACGGTCCTAGCAGGGACGTAGGCTGCCGCCCTGGCGATTGCCGAGTCCGGGAAAAATGTCATATAAACTTCGTCTACGGCGCTGATATCCGAGAGGTTTTTGAGGAAGAGGTTGATTTTGACAATATCATCTAAAGGAACGTCAATACTCTCCAAAATAACCCTGATGTTTTTTAAGCACTGCGTCGCCTGCTCTTTTACACCGCCTTTCACCAATCGGCCTGATTTTGGATCAATCGGTAGTTGAGCGGAAAGATTATTGTAATGAGAAAAAGAGACAGTTTGCGTTGATAGAGAATTCATTGGCGCATTTGCCGTGTTGTTTGTAAGCTTTATCAGATCGCCTGATTGAGGTGCATTTGGGATTGTTCCTTCACCATTTGAGACAAGCGCTTCAATTTGTACCAATGCATCCATAGGCAAAGCGGCGACTTCAACGGACGTCCTCGTCGGAAGGTAAACTGGAAAATAAGCTTTATAAACTTCGTCTACTGCATCCAAGTCTTTAATATTCGTTACGAATACAGATATCCTGACAACATCGCTCAATTCATGGCCAATGCTTTCAAGGACTGCTTTAATATTCTCAAAACATTGTTTAGCCTGCTCTTTTACGCTACCAGATACCAATTTGCCAGTTTTTGGATCGATTGGTAATTGGGCTGAAAAGTTGTTGTAATGCGAGAAAGCTACAGTTTGTGAATATGGTCCGATATTTTTGGGGGCATTTTCCGCGTTTCTTGCTAAAACTGCATTGTAAGCACTCATGAACTTTTTACCTTTCTAAATGGGTTATTGTTAGCAACTTGTTGCGATGCGTGGCGATATGCCCCGCAGGGCTCCATAATTTGATGTGCCTGAGGTTCTTTATTGCTTTAAAACTCTGTGAACTTGCTTGGGGTTTTCAGTAAAGATGTGACAATTGATAAAAAAATTTTAGTCTACCCAACAAGAATTGTCAACGAGACGAAAGTAAGGCAAAAGTAATTATTCTTGAAATTTAATCATTGATGTCTAGATTAGTGACCCAATCAATACTCACTTTATAAATTCCAATCAATTATTGCCGGGTTTGGTGAAAAAAAGCCCAATGAAAAAAATTCACATTAACCGACAGAAATTGTTACTCTACATTCTAATGGGGATTTCTTTCCATTGACTGCAGTTCCGGCTTGGAATAGTCATTTTTTATACATATCATGGAAAGGTCATTTTCAAAATATACCCTTCCTTTTATGGCGGATGATTTGACTTTACTACCTCTCTCTCACAGCCTGGTAAGAGATTAACACTTTAAACAACAAAGAAAAACTTTTAATGAGACAAATAAGACTTAAGTCATAGTATTTGGAGCCTTCCATGCTTAACATTCCAATATCAATTGTTTTGCGAAACGCCTACTTTGAACGCCGTTTTTCAAAACAGGTTTTCTCTAGATCATCAATTGTCAGGCCATAATTTACCTAATTAGTTCGCACTGATTTGAAGGAGGTTTAAAATTTAATCTTGTAATTATCCAATGAGTAATAATTTCAACAATACTTTAAGGAGGTTCATATGCACTTCACAGACAACTTATGGTGGATCTATGTCACCCTGGTTCTCTCAATTGCTATTTTTTTTCTCGTATTTTCCATTTTGATCAAGGACAAAGGTAAATAAGATGGAAAAGTCAGAGCGAAACTGGTTATTTATTCTTATCGGCTTTTTTGTCATCGTTAATGCAGTCACACTTTCGACGCTTGTTCCATGGCAATCATGGCAGTTATGGCAAAAAGTGACCCCCGCCAAGGTCGTAAACGTTCAATATGAGGATTATGTCATTTCTATGGATGCCCCGGTGGAAATTAACAAAGGCGAATATGTGCAGTTTGCTGCCACCTCGGCTGATGTAACCTATGGGTTTGGGGTTTTTCGCAAAGATAACAGTATGGTTTTCCAAATGCAGGTAATGCCCGGCAGAACCAACACGATCATCTGGATGTTCGATGAAGCCGGTGTGTACGATGTTCGGTCGACCGAATACTCCGGACCCAAGCATTCTGGCATGGTTGTCAGAGATGCAATCGAAGTGAAATAGGAGAAAACCATGGTAAAACTTGGCTGGATTGAAAAATGGACTTTACGTTTTACGGTGGTGGCACTCCTCTTCATGCTGCTCTCCGGGTTTGAAGGCATGTTAATGCGCTCACAACAGGTTGATATCAACTCATTGCACGGCATGGAATCCCTGCTCAATAACATCCGACCTGCCGGAAGTGATTCAAGCACAGAGAATCTTTACTACGCCATGCTGACGGCACATCCAATTGTCGGCATTTACGGCTTCGTTTATATGGCAATTTTCGGCGCATTTTATTTCCTTGTACCTTATCTAGTTAAAAAACCCGTCAAACACCCCAAATTGGTTGTTGCCAACTTCTGGCTTCAAATCATCGGCGTTATGACCTGTTGGGCTGCGGGTTTCTTTGGCTTGTTTAATGCGTTGTACACGCTTTATTGGCCTCTGCCTGTTGCCTTTGATCGCGTTCCGTTGATCGGCAGCATTGCTTTCATGTTGGGTGCAGCAGTCATCATGGTGAACATCCTGATCTTCTCATACAATATTTTCAAGACTGTGCTGAGCAAAGACCATGATGGTTCATACACGGTCGGTCAATTTCTTAGAGCTGCCTTTGGCATTCCAAGATTAATGAAACTCTTTGGCAAAGAAGATAAAGGCGCTGTCAACCTTGATTACAACGGCATGCCGGTATTCATCGTTGCAGTCGCAAGAGGTTCCATCGACACTGTAATCAACGCAGTGGTGCTGCTAGCAGCTGGTGTATTAATCCTCGTGTACGGCATTTTTGCACTGTTGGGCCATCCGCTTAACCCGGGGGCTGTTGACGCACTACTCTACAAAAACCTCTACTGGTGGGGGCTGGATATGGTCGCGGATGGAAATGCACTCATCTACACTGCCGGTGTGTGGTATTTACTGGTTCCACTTCTCACGGGAAGGCAGCTCTTTGGCGCGAATGTCGTCAAGACCGTCATCATGGTCGATTTGCTGGTTTCAATGGGCGTATGGAGCCACCACTTGTTGGGTGACACCTCTCAACCGATGTGGATGAGATTATTCTCCGGCCAGCTGATCACCTGGGGTGAAATATTCACCATGGGCCTGACCCTTTTTGCCACGTTGATGACCATCTGGAAAGCCCGGCCCGTAAAAATGTCACCGCCATTAAAGTTCACTTTAGGCTCAATGTTCGGTTTCATCATGGGTGCTTTGGCGGGTATTTTCCAGGCAAATGTGGGCTTGAATGTGGTACTTCATAACACCCAATGGGTGATCGGATTGCACGCCCACACCCTGCTGCTCACCGGCGTCGGCACCATGCTCTTCTCTGTGATGTACACCCTGGTGCCCATGCTCACCCATCTTGAGTTCAAGTTCCAAAAACTTGTAGATTGGCACTTCTGGTTATGGATGACTGGTTCGGTTGGCATGGCACTTGCGATGGGTATGGCTGGATCAAAGGGTATGCTGCGCCGCACGCTCTATACTGGCGGTGAGTTTACCCCTTACACTCTGGCAGCCATTATTTTCGGCAGCATCTTTTCAATCGGATTTATCATCTTCCTGATTAATCTGGTGAGTACACTCGGATTGAAAAACGTATTCTCCCTGGTCATCCCCGAAAAATGGCAAAAATCAACGGAGAATGCATAAGCATCAATTATTAAGTCAAACTGAATAGGTTATTCTTCTTTTGGCAACGAAAAAAACAAGATCGGATAATGATCCGGAAGGGCTGATTACTTTTTACAGTACGCAGCCCTTTTTGTTGGGTATAGAAAAAATAATGTAAATGGTTTAATTGTGGTTACCCAATTCGATGCATTAGGTTAATCTCCATAGAGGGTTTTTTTAGGTGGCAATCGCCTTAAGAATATGTTTATAATACTAGAATTGAATATGCAAACAAAAAATGAACGGAATAATTAAGCTCTGAGTTTAATTATCATTTTTCGTGAACAGAGACTTATTAATGACAGTATCCATTCAAACTATTTATGATTTAGCAATATTCAAATCGCTAAAACCAGAATCTCAAGAAGCACTGGCTAAAGCCTCTCTTGTAAAGGAGTGTTCTCCAAACACGATCTTTCAAATGCAGGATGAGCGTTGCGAATTCGTGGGATTTGTGAGGTCAGGTTCTGCAGTAATTTTTCGATTATCAGCCAATGGAAATGAACAGATCATCTCCGTTCTTACCCCAGGGATGCATTTTAATACCGTTCCGGCATTGGATGCCAGAAATAATGTGCGGGCATGCATCAAGGCGATTTCACCTTTATCGCTTTTGGTCATTCCTGTTGGACTATTTCGAACTCTTTTACAATCTCATGCTGATATCGCCTATATAATCTTGACAGATTTCGCCAAACGACTTGATCATCTTGTTCAATTGGTCGATGAACTTTCCTTGCATTCGGTTAGAGGTCGCCTGGCGCTATTTCTATTGAACCAGGCACAAGAGAAACAACACTCTAAAGCCTGGACTCAAGATGAAATTGCAGCCCATTTAGGCACTGTTCGTGATGTGATTGGACGCACCCTGCGCGCATTCATCAAAGCCGGTTTGATTGAACGCAAGAATGGGGAAATCGTTGTGATAAATCAAAAAGGCCTGGAAGAAGAAGCCAATTTCTAATAAATAAGACAAAAAGCGTATTATTTAATCCCTGATCACACTAGAATCAAAAGTGTGAAAGGAAGTTCTTTTATGGATCAAAGCAAAAAATTATTAATGAAGATCAACGCCTCATTATGTGTCCATTGTGGAGCATGTTCATATTTGTGCGCAACCGGAACAATCGCATTGAAGGGGACGGATCCAACCGTCGATAAACCGGAACAATGCACCAATTGTGGGCTATGTGAAGAGATTTGTCCGACAGGGGCAATTAGTTTACCCTTTTTCATCAAGTTGCAAGCGAATGCGCTTCTTGGGATTTCATGACAAATGGAATTAAACCGAGGTTTACCTGGTTTATTGATTATGTAAATACTTATCGGTAATAATCTTTCCCTGTTAAAAACAATAATTTCATAAAAAAAGTGGTGGGTCCGGTCTCGAACCCACCACACTTTACTAGTCAATGTTTCCGAACCAACCTCGCCTGAGCATCCACTTAGCAACTTCCAATACTGGCACAATTGTGATGGCCAGACCGATTGCAATCACCCAATCTATCAGAGGAAGATAATAGGTTCCAAAAGCGTCATGCAAGGCAGGTACATAGATAACCAGGAGCAGCATGGCAATATCCACCAAGACAGCCAGGTTAAGCCATTTATTTGCAAATGGTTTATGAACGACAGAATTTCGGTCAGATCTGAAATTATAAGCTTTGAAAAACTGGATCAAGACTAATGACACAAAAGTCATACTCATTGCTTCTGATATGCCGCGCCCGGAGTTTATTGCCCAGACGAACAGGCCCAGGTTGATTATGGTCGACCAAAGACCGCCAACTGACATTAATGTCACGACCGGACGGGTGAAAATTCCAGTACGCGGGTTGCGTGGTTTCCGTTTCATCAAATCATCATCTGGGGGATCCATGGATAACGCTAGCGCTGGTAAACCATCTGTGGCGAGATTTACAAACAAGATTTGCACGGCTGATAGCGGCAGCGGAAGACCCATCAATGCAGCACCGGCCATCAAACCAATCTCTCCAATATTTGATGAGAGCAGGAACATCAAGTATTTCTTGATATTCCCAAACACACCTCGACCTTCTTCAACCGCTGCCACAATGGATGCGAAATTATCATCCGTAAGCGTCATGGCGGCTGCTTCTTTGGTCACATCCGTGCCGGTTATGCCCATGGCAATGCCGATATCTGCTTTCTTTAGTGCAGGCGCATCGTTTACACCATCTCCAGTCATAGCAACGATATTGCCATGAGCCTGCCATGCTCCAACTACTCGTAGTTTATGCGCTGGTGATACTCTGGCGTACACGCTTATATCTTCAACTTCACTATAAAGCTGATCATCGGTCATTTCTTCCAATTCGGCACCGGTAACTGCTCTTCCGCCGCTGGCCAGTAATCCTAATTCACGAGCAACCGCCTGGGCAGTGACCGGATGATCCCCGGTAATCATGACAGTCCGAATGCCTGCCTGTTCACAAACTGCGATCGCATTTTTCGCCTCAGGACGTGGAGGATCGATCATGCCAACCAAGCCTAAGAAGGTTAATCCTGATTGGGCATTTTCAAGCGTGGCATTTGGTTTGCTCGCCATCGCCAAGACTCTGAGTGCTTTTTCTGCCATATTCTGTGCGGCAGACAGCACCTCATGTCGCGTTTGTTCGTCAAGTGATTTAACTCCATCTGCTGTCAAAATCGTATCGCAGCTATTCAATATCATTTCAGGGGCGCCTTTGGCATAAGCAGTAATGCCCTCAGGGGTCTGATGAAGCGTGGTCATGCGTTTTGTTTCAGATGAGAACGGAATTTCCTGAACACGCGGAAAAGAATGGTCTAGTTGACTTTTTTCAAGCCCGGCTTTGGATGCAGCAACGATTAACGCCCCTTCAGTGGGGTCGCCTTTTATATCCCAGGTTTTATCTTTGCCCTCATCTTTAGCAATAAGCTGGGTATCAGAAGCCAATACAGCAGCGGTTAACATTTTGATTAACGCTTCTGATGGCATTACCGCTGAGCCGTCACCTAATTTAAATTCACCAATGGGTGCATATCCTGAACCCGTGACGTTGAATAATTGTTCACCGGCAAATAATTGTTGAACTGTCATTTCATCTTTGGTAAGGGTGCCAGTTTTGTCAGAGCAAATTACTGAAGTGCTCCCCAAGGTTTCTACAGCCGGAAGTTTACGAATCAACGCATTACGTTTGACCATTTTTTGCACGCCGATGGCCAGTGAAATGGTGACCACAGCCGGCAACGCTTCTGGAACCACCGCAACAGCCAGTGCGATGCCAAAGATTAGCATTTCAACAAAGGGTTGCCCGCGGATCAACCCCAGGGCAACGATTAAAGCCACTACCACGATGGCAGCACGCGCCAACATTGTGCCGACTTTATCAAGGTTTATTTGTAGAGGCGTTTTGCCTGATTCGATGGTTTGGAGAAGCTTGGCAATTTTACCAAACTCGGTTTGCATGCCGGTTGCCACTACAATTGCTTTGCCTCGGCCATAAGTTGCGGCCGTACCAGCGTAGACCATGTTTTTTCGATCACCTACTGGCAGGTCATCAACTAGAAGAGGTTGAATATGCTTTTCAACTGGCACCGACTCACCGGTCAAAGCTGCTTCTTCCACCTGGAGGTTTACTGCTTCAAGTAACCGAGAGTCAGCAGGGATGCGATTACCAGTATGCAAGAGAATAACATCACCCGGAACAAGTTCGCGTGAAGGGATATTTTCTTCAACGCCATCCCGTAAGACAGAAGCGGTTGGTGCAGCCATCTCTCTAAGTGCTTCAATGGCTCGTTCGGCGCGATATTCCTGGATAAAACCCAGACCAACCGCAAATAAAACAATCACAGCAATTGCGATGGATTCAACACCATGCCCCAATATCAAAGAAATAATCGTGGCGATCAGCAAAATCAAAATAAGAATGTTCTTGAACTGTTCCAGCAAAATCTTCCATGCTGAAGTGCGTTTAACTGACTGAATCTCATTTGGCCCAATCCTTTCGAGGCGATCACGGGCTTCCTGTTTGGTTAATCCTACAAGCGAGCTGCCTGTTTCAGCGAAAACGTCATCTTTTGAAAGGCTATGCCATGGTTTTAAGGTTATCATTCTAAAAGTTACTCCTTTTTTGTTAGGTGCATACGACTGATAAAAATAGATTGCATGATTTGTCAGTCTTTTTTTGAGATCGTAAGATTTCTAAGCCCATATATGTGATGCAATTCACAAAAAACCCTATACTTTGATAGTGAACTATGAAACCCCATCAGCCAGACAATGTCACCTGTTTATAATTATCTGACCTTTCGAGCTCAGCAATAGAGTTTTAACAAAGTGCCATCCAATTGATCTCTAAGAATTAAAAAACCACCGCAATTTATGCGATGGTCTTGCACTTTTATTAAAGACAGCCAGAAAATCTCTTTTCGTATTGGTGGCTGCCTTAACCCAAATTCTGGGTGGCTACTCCCCATCGGAGTAGTTATAGTTTACATAGAATTTGAACATTAATCAACTAATACTATCCCTTGTAGAAGGTTTCTAATAATACTCTTATGTTTAAAAAGGTATTTGTTACAAAAGATTGGTAGATTCTCTAAAATGAAGCATTTGTGAAAGGTGAGGCACCATTTGTGGTAGGGGATTTATGATAAACTCATTTTTGAATAATACAATTAGTCGATTTTTTATCATCAAGCTTTGCGATAAAACTGTGGAACAATTATGAACTCAATTCGCGAAATATTTACAATTGGCTACGGCCCATCCAGCAGCCATACGATGGGGCCGCGAAAAGCCGCCGAAAGTTTCTGCCAACGCACCGCTGAGGCAGAAACATATCGCGTAACATTATTCGGCAGTCTCGCAGCCACTGGTCGTGGGCATTTAACTGATGTGGCAATTGCGAATGCCCTGCACCCCAAACAAGTCGAATTCATTTGGAAACCGAATGAACTGTTGCCGCTGCATCCAAATGCCATGCGCTTTGAAGCATTAAATATAAATCAAGCAGTCACTGACACCTGGGAAGTTTACAGCCCAGGTGGAGGTGCCATCACCGACAGCTCTAAAAGCTTGAAATCAACACAAGTTTACTCACTTCAGACGATGACTGATATTTTGCGTGAGTGTACGCAAAACGGCAAGTCGTTTTGGGAATATGTGCAAGACAATGAAACCGAATCTATAAATTTGCACCTGCAAGAAGCATGGTCGGTGATGAAAGAAAGCATCAACCGCGGCTTGCAATCTGAAGGTGTTTTGCCCGGCGGGTTGGGTGTAACCCGGCGTGCACGCAATATTTATCGTAAAATAGAAACCTCTGGTGAAAAAATTAAAAAAGAAGGATTCTTGCCCGCCTATGCACTGGCAGTGGCCGAAGAAAATGCTGTGGGCGGTCGGATAGTAACAGCCCCAACCTGTGGTTCAGCGGGGATTCTGCCGGCTGTTTTACACCATGTTGAAGAGACTTTTGAGACCACCGAACTGGATATTTTACATGCACTGGCTACCGCCGGTCTGATTGGCAATTTGATCAAAACAAATGCATCCATCTCTGGCGCTGAGGTCGGCTGCCAGGGTGAGGTTGGGTCAGCCTGCTCCATGGCTGCGGCTGCCGCAACGCAATTGATGGGCGGTTCCATCAGGCAGGTGGAATATGCAGCTGAAATGGGATTGGAACACCATTTAGGCCTCACATGCGATCCGGTCAATGGGCTGGTGCAGATTCCCTGTATTGAACGAAATGCATTTGCGGCCACCCGAGCATTGGATTGTGCCACCTTTGCTCTCTATTCAGACGGCAGCCACCGAATATCTTTTGATGAAGTGGTCAGGGTTATGGCAAAGACAGGTCGTGACTTGCCCCATGTCTATCGCGAAACCGCAGAAGGGGGGTTGGCCATTGTTTACCGCTTCCCTCCTTCAAGATCTCAATAGTCATCATTAATTTGAATTAACAACAATTTCCAAATTTCATGACAATATTTTTTTAATTGAAATTAGTAATAAACAAATTAAGTGCTAAACTAAATGTTGTTCCCCAAAAAAACCAGTGAAACAACATGAAAACTAAGAAAATGAATATTGCTTGTGGAATTTAAGATAGATTGACTTTTTCTCTTGTGAATCGATAATACATCATCGCATGGAGTGTTGATGAAAGAGAATCAAAAAACCAAAACTCAACAGCCAACTGAGTTATCTAAACTCTATAAACAAGTCTCAACCACAGCAGACCAAGATCAAATAGAAGAACAACTGCGAATGTTTATGTGTGTGGTTGAACAAAATCCAACATCCATCCTGATCACCGATGTCAATGGGATCATTCAATATGTCAACCCAATGTTTACAGAGGTGACTGGATATTCTTTTAAAGATGTTGTTGGTAAGAACCCCAGATTGTTAAAATCAGGTCATACATCCACTGAAGATTACGCGGCACTCTGGCGAACTATAAAATCCGGTAAACAATGGCATGGAAAACTATATAACCGCAAAAAAAATGGGGAATTATTTTGGGAAACAATTTCCATTACGCCGGTAATCAATAAAATGGGTGTCACGACACATTTTGTGGCAATTAAAGAGGATCTCACTTATCGCAAACTGGTCGAAGATACCCTCGAAAAAGAACGCCGGTTACTACGGGCTGTCGTCGATAATATTCCCGATCAAATATTTGTCCATGATCGTGACTGCAAGTTTGTGCTTAACAATCTAAGTGATGCCAGGGTCATTGGTGTTAACGACCCGGCTCTTTTGGTTGGCAAAAGTGACATGGATTTCTACCCGCCAGAGCTTGCCGCCACATATCAAGCCAATGATCGTCAGGTGATGGAAACCGATCAACCCCTTATAGTTGAAGAAGAACCCAGTGTCACAGCAAGCGGACAAAAACGTTGGGTAAGCGCTATCAAAGTTCCATATCACGATAATCTGGGAAAGGTGATTGGGTTGGTGGGTATTGCCCGCGATGTTACCAAGCGAAAGTTGGCTGAAGATGAATTGTTCCGATCACGACAGATGCTCCAATTGGTCGTGGATAATATCCCCATGTTGGTGTTCTGGAAAGATAATAATCTGAAATACCTTGGTTGCAATCAAGCCTTCGCAAGCCAGATGGGGTTTTCTTCTCCTGCTGAAATTATCGGAAAAACCGATTTTGATCTTCCGTGGAAAGAATTTGCGCAACAATATCAAGAAGATGACCGTCAAGTAATTGAAACAGATTCTCTGAAGCTTGATTTTGAAGAACTTGCCACGCAGCCAGATCGTTCGCAAATTTGGATGCGAACCAATAAAATCCCGTTACATGACCGTGATGGCAAAGTAATTGGTGTATTGGTTACTTCTGAAGATATTACAGAACGCCGATTGGCAGAACAAGAAATTGAAATAGCCAATGAAAAATTGATTTCTTGGGTAAGTGACCTTGAAAAACGAAATCAAGAAGCCAACCTCTTACGGCAGATGGGCGATTTACTTCAGGTCAGCAACGAACGTGATGAATACTATACGATTATCAAAGAGTATATTCCACAGTTGTTTCCAGAAACCTCTGGCGCATTATTTATTTTAAATAATTCTCAATCATCAGTTGAAGCAATGACCTTATGGGGAGAAAATCTGCAGAGCGATCCCTCATTTGCTCCAAACGATTGTTGGGCAATGCGCCGGGGTCAGATTTATCATGGCAATGCATCCAAACCTGGGTTGACTTGCAAGCACATCAAGAAACCATTTTCAGGGCGATACCTTGAAGTGCCGATGATGGCCTCCGGTGAAATGATCGGGGTATTGCACATTGAAGAAAAAGAAGATTCTTTACCAATTGAAAACCTTCAAGATCTGGCGCATACGCTGGCAGACCATCTTTCGCTCTCTCTTTCCAACTTGAAACTGCGTGAGACATTGCGGATTCAATCGATTCGCGATGCGCTTACCGGATTGTTTAACCGCCGATACATGGAAGAATCACTTTCCCGCGAAATTCCGCGGGCAGTAAGAAAGAATACGCCAGTAGGAATCATTATGCTGGATATTGATCACTTTAGGGATTTTAATAACACTTATGGTCACGAAGCAGGTGACGTGGTTCTACGTGAAATTGGAGCACAACTTCAGAGTCATGTACGCGGCGAAGATATTACCTGTCGATATGGCGGCGAGGAATTTATACTCATTCTGCCAGAAGCTAATCTTGAAGTAACCGTTCAGCGTGCAGAACGAATTCGCACAGCGATCAAATCTATTCGGGTTGAATATCACCGCCAACCCTTGGGGGTGATCTCCGTATCGCTCGGTGTATCGGTCTTCCCGGAACACAGTTCAACCGTCGAAGGATTGGTAAAAAAGGCCGATGAAGCCCTCTATATTGCCAAACATAATGGCCGAGATCGGGTAGAGATCGCGACTATTTAAGAAACAAACTTAGAATTAGAAAAGTAATTTATTGGGAAAAATCATATCGCTAAATGGTTAATTCATCCAATAACTGCTGCGCCCATTCTCTGGCCATAGCATGTGAACGGATTCCGTAATCCAGCGTTTTAAATTGATAGCCGTGCAGTTTCTTCTCTTCATCCGTTAATTGCAAATGTGATAAATATTGAGATAGTTGATCCAGGGACTCTTCCATTTGAATGATGGAAGAAATGATGTTTTCAAGAATTTTCTTTTTGTCACTTTCAGACTCAATCAACCCCAAAAAGAATACCTTACATAAAGCCATGGTTTCAAGCTTGTTTCCATCGATATCAGCATGCATCCATTTGACAAAATGAGCCCTGCCTGCCTCGGTGATATGGTAGATTTTTTTATTGCGTCCATTCTCAACCAATTCAATAAAAGTAATTTCCTTGGATAAGAGCAACTTTTTAATAGCGCTTAAGATGCTGCCATAACTGGCGCTATAAATAAGCGCAATACCTGATTTAAAAGCCTGATTGAGTTGATAGACCGTTAAATCTTGAACCATTAATAAACCCAGGATAACAATATCCATAAGTATCTCCAACTATGATTATAGCCGTAATATATCTTTTCGTAATATCAAGGATTGACTTTTGCATTTTTTAATATTACTATTCGTAATATATTTAATAGATATATCAAATAGGAGAAAATGATGACAATCATAAAAATCATTGGGGTTGTCGTTCTGGTTCTTGTGGCTGCTATTGGCTTTCTTTATTGGTTAAGTTCAAAACCGATAATGAAAGATCAAGCCATTTCTGATATCAAAGGAATTGCTGACAAAAGTATAAATGATAAGAAATCCATTTATTCTGCATTAGTCTATATCGATGCTCCCCAAAAAGATCTGACAGTGAAATATGCTGCCGGAGAATCAAATGGAGAAAAGATTAAAACAGACCAACCGTTCCATGTCGCAAGTGTTGGAAAACAGTTTACCGCAACCTTAATTGGCCGTTTAATTGATGAAGGAAAGATTAAGTTACACGATCCGGTTGGCTTATATCTTGATGATGCATTGCTTGACAATCTTTTTGTATTCAAAGGTGTTGATTACAAAGACCTGGTAACTATTCAACAGTTGCTTTCGCACACCAGTGGCGTGGCTGACTACTTTGCTCTTAAAGACAACGGATTGATGGAATCGCTTTACCAAACACCGGATAAATTCTTTACCCCTCAAGAATTAGTAAAATATACACAAGAGCATCAAACTGCATATTTCGCGCCAGGGAACGGTTACCATTATTCCGATACCGGATACATCCTTTTGGGATTAATCATTGAATCCGCAACTAAAAAACCCTTCCATGAAAACCTGCATGAGGTCATCTTCGATCCTTTGTCTATGAAGGATACATATCTGATGTTTTATTCAGAACCCCAAAACGGGAAACGTCCAATAGCCGAAGCATGGGTAAACGGCCACGAAATCAGTCAATTTCAAAGCGTCAGCATTGACTGGGCAGGCGGTGGCGTAATTTCCACGCTGGATGATCTTGCCGTTTATATTAGAGCCCTATATCAGGGAAGAATCATCAGCCCGGAAACCTTAGAAGCCTTGAATCAATTTGACTATGAATTTATACCAGGCATCGCTTATGGCAATGGATTTATGCAGATGCAATTTGATAAATTCATGCCCACCCTTAGATTTTTGCCAAAAATGACTGGCCACATGGGCGTGCTGGGAACCCAATTGTTTTATGATGCGGCAACTGATATGGTGTACGTTTCAAGTTTAGGGTCGTCAGACGCCACAGCTGCAAGTGTTCAAACCATGATCCAAACCTTATCGACTGTGTATCGAATCAAATAGCAAAAAAACATCATGATTTTTAAAAGAGGCTCAAAATGATCATTTTGAGCCTCTTTATTTTTCGGTCAGAACTCAATAAAAGAGACAAACTAATAATGTCAAAACAAAGTAAAATAATTTTCAATTGATTAAAATTCTTTAAGCTTATTCAAGTTGGTGGCAAAAACGGGGAATGATTTCGGAGACTAAGATGCATGATCGGTTAGTAAAACTCAAAAAAATATTTAATGATTATCCGCGAGCGTTCTGGACTTACAACCTGATCGTGTTCATTGATCATCTCGGTGGATTTATGCTCTACCCATTTTTTGCGTTGTACCTCACCAAGAAATTTGAAATTGGAATGTCAACCGTGGGTGTTCTTTTCGCTGTCTTTTCGGTTTCAGGCATGGCCGGTAATGCACTAGGCGGCGTTTTGGCAGATCGGTTTGGTCGCAAAGGCGTAATTTTAACCAGCCTTCTTCTTTCTGCTCTAAGCGCCTTGGGCATGGGGTTTGCTCCAACCCTCACCGTATTTATTGCAGTTTCAGTTATTGTAGGAACGTTAAGTAATATTGGAGGCCCCGCACACGAAGCGGTGATTGCCGATCTTCTACCACCAGAAAAACGTGCCGAGGGGTATGGCATCTACAGGGTAGTATTCAATGTTTCAGCCATCATTGCACCACCAGTCGCAGGGTTTTTGGTTGCAAAATCATACCTGACCTTGTTTGTTGTCGATGCAGTGATCAGTGTTTTAGCTGCCATAATTGTGATTTTTGCCTTGCCAGAGACCAAACCAGAAAGTAAGTCAGGTGCAAAGCCTGAAACCTTAAAGCAGACTTTTACCGGTTATATACGTGTATTTAAAGACGGACCCTTTGTGATCTTCATCGCGATAACTGTATTGATGACGCTTGTATACATGAACATGAACACAACGCTTGGAGTTTTCTTGCGCGATTATCGAGGCTTGAAAGAAGTCTCGTATGGAACCCTGCTCAGCATCAATGCGATCATTGTTGTGGTGATGCAGTTTTGGGTCACGCGCAAACTTGAAAAATTTAAACCAATGCTAATGATGGCAATAGGGACCTTGCTCTATGCCGTCGGTTTTGCCATGTATGGATTCGTCACCGGATTCATACTATTTATTACAGCCATGGTTATCATTACAATTGGTGAAATGGTTGTATCCCCATTCCAACAATCCATTGTGGCGGGTTTTGCCCCTGAAGATATGCGCGGACGCTACATGGCAGTTTCAGGGTTGACCTGGAGTATCGCATTCACAATCGGACCCTACTTTGCCGGGCTACTTCTCGACAGTAAAAACCCAAATGTTCTTTGGTACGTCAGCGGATTGGTTGGTTTGATTGCAACATTCGGTTTTCTTCTCTTCAATAATAAAAGGTTTCAAATTAAACAAGAGGATAGTTTTAACAACCAATCTTGAATTTGTGAATCGCAACGCTTTTTATATTTTACAAATTTAGATAGCTCACTTTTTACCAATGTAATCTTTACCCCAAAAAAGAAAAATTGGGGGTATTTTTTGTTGATATTCTTGAACCTGGATGTTTTTCACTGATATTAATGGAATTAATTACCAACCAGACTTGTGGGAACTTTTGGGCAGAATCCCGGTAAAACAATTTGATACGGAAACATATATAATTTATTATTAAGAATAATACTTAGACACTCGAATGAAAACCATGAGGGTTTAATTTGTTCATAATTAATGTAAGGTTTCAACGGAGGTTGTTCACATGAAAACAACACAGCACCCACTGGTTGATATTAATAATACAGATGAACAAATTCTGGTTTCAAAACTAAAAATCAACTTGCGCTTGGCGAAACGGATCATTGCCTTCCGCCCATACACTTCGATAAACCAATTAGACCAGGTTTGGGGTATTGATGCCTCAACCTTGGAACGTTTAAAGACTTTGGTTTTTATCGAATCAGTTGAAACTGTTGAAAAATCCGAAATAATAAACTCAACAGAAATTATTGAAGAGCAAACTCTTGCCGAAATTCAATCACCAAAAGCGTTGCCAGATGAGTCTGTCTTTGGTCCTGAACTGGATGAACCTAAAGTAAAAACTATAGACAGGAATGATTTGAACCTGAATGTGCTACTTTTCTTTGTCATTCTGATGGCAGCTTTTTTCAGATTCAATGGCATTAATTGGGATCTCAATAAACATCAACACCCTGATGAACGGTATCTAACAGATGTTGCAACAAATATTCAAACTGTCTCAAGTTTAAATGAATACTTCGACACTGCCAACAGCACCTTAAACCCCGTAAATCACGGTTCATATACATATGGAATGTTGCCGCTGTTCACCACCCGAATTGTGGCTGAAATAATCCATAAAACCTCATATGATCAAATCGTGTTGGTTGGTCGGGTAATCTCAGGTGTGTTTGACATACTCGCATTACTAATGATCTATTTATTGGCAAAAAAGCTCCATAACAAAAAAACCGGTGTACTCGCAGCAGGGTTGTACGCGGCAACGGTTTTTCCCATTCAAATGTCACATTTCTTCACTGTGGATTCATTTTGCACGGTGTTTGTTATTCTGGCTGTCTATGTGTCGCTTAATGCGATTCAAATCACTAATCCCAAATTCAGATTAAATTGGAAAAAACTGATCTATTTTGGATTATTTGGATTAGTCGTTGGTGTGGCAGGTGCTTGTAAAGTAAACGCACTGCCGATTTTTGGTGTGATAATTTTATCTGCTTTTATCCATTTCATGACCGTCCGAAAACAAAACAGATTTGGTACACAGGTGCTCATCTTGCTTGTCGGCTTGCTGGTGGCAGCTTTGGGGATGGCGTTGGGATTTAGATTTTTTCAGCCCTATGCTTTCACGGGTCCGGGTTTCTTCGGCTTGGATATCAACGAACGATGGATCAATACAATTAAGGAAGTAACCAGGCAGGTTGCTGGATTCTCAGAATGGCCGCCCAATCATCACTGGACTGATAGACCTATCACATACGCCTGGGTAAACATGGTGGTTTGGGGCATGGGAATCCCACTTGGGATTGCGGGGTGGGCAGGCTGGGCATGGTCCGCTTTTCGCATGTGGAAAGGCGAATGGCGAATCCACATTTTACCTTTCACCTGGATTCTGGTCTATTTTGTTTGGCAAAACATGCAATTTTGGCGCTACATGCGCTATTTCCTGATAATTTATCCTTTCATTATTATATTCGCCGCATGGGCCCTTATGCAGATATGGGATAAGACCAAAGCAAGCAGAGAAGCCATGTCTGAGTATAAATTCCAAATTCGCAATTCACTGTCTGGACTTAGGCCAATATGGAAAGGGCTTTCTGCGTTTGCTCTAATAGGTGTTGTGCTGCTCTATACCTATGGCTATGCCTTCGGTTTTTCAAAAATTTATACTCGCACGATGACTCGAATTGCTGCATCCAATTGGATCGTTGAGAACATTCCAGGACCGCTGAACTTAAAAGTGGATACAGAAAGCGGGCAAATCAACTATCCCATCTCCATGATCAATCGATGGACGCTTGAACCAGGTGATGAACCTGAAATAAAGGTTCATGTTGTAACAAACGGCACAGTCAACTCAGTGACCTCAACAGATATAAAACAGGTTGGTGTAAACATTTACTTTAGAATTTCAAAACAAGAAAATGGAGATGAAATTGTTGTTGAAGGCCGGTTACCTGTCGCGGATGATGATTTTTCTACCTCACTAGATATCCGATTTGGTGAAATTACATTATCAAAAGACACTCCCTACTATTTTAGTTACAGAGTGACAAATAGCAGCACTTATTCATTATCTGATGTGGCTCTGCAAAAAAACGATGATGAGAACACAAAAATCCCCCTAATTTGGGAAGCTTTGACTCTCGGCCCTGGAACTCCAGCCGAGGGAAAACTCAAAATTGTTCCATTATCAGACGTATCAGTAAACCATTTGGTTATCAATCATTTTGAACAATCTTTTAATCAGACTCAAACTACTATCAAAGTCAGTTTATTAAAAGATGGTGATGAAACCAACCCATTAAGCAGTGCCACTCAAACCTTATACTTTGATCAACCTGGCCTTAGTATGGCTCCAACCTTTAATCTGTCTAAAGTAGCCCTATCACAAGGATCTGATTATCAAGTTCGATATGAAATAATTGAAGGTGGTCCTATTCGTTTGTTTGCAGAGTCATACGCACTTGAAACATCATGGGATGATGCACTGCCTCTGTCTGTCAAACAACTGGATGCGCTTGGAAGAATTTATCAACCGTTTAAAATCGAAACCTACGAAGCTGATACACCTGAAAAACGTGAAAAGATGATAGACATCCTCGATAAGAGCGAGTATCTTGTCATTCCCTCCAACCGCAGTTATGATTCGATGCCACGCCTTCCAAATCGCTATCCGCTGACAACCAGGTATTACCAGGAGTTGTTTGATTGTTCAGACTGTACCGGTGACACTCTTGAAAACAAAGCCTACAACCTAGATACCGGTTTTGTAAGCCCTCTCGGGTTCGAATTAATAGCCACTTTTGTCAGCAACCCATCCATCGGTCCCTTAGAGATCAACGACCAATCAGCCGATGAATCCTTCACCGTTTATGATCACCCAAAGGTGTTCATTTTCAAGAAAAGCGCTGACTTTTCCATCGATCACGTTAAAGAAGTGCTCAATGGTATCGACCTGGACAATGTCCTTTTCCAATCCCCCATGTCTTACACAAAAGCACCCACAGCCATGGTGCTGCCAGAACTGAAACTTGCTGCCCAGAAAATGGGCGGAACCTGGTCAGAAATGTTCAATCGCTTTTCCGCAGTCAATACCAGTCAGGTGTTTGGGACTATCGTCTGGTATCTGGTTTTATTGATATTGGGAGTATTGGTCTTTCCATTAATATTTACCGTTTTCTCAGGCTTGCCTGACCGTGGTTACCCTTTGGCAAGAATGGCTGCTCTGCTACTTTCTGCCTGGATCTCCTGGATATTAAGCAGCTTGAATGTTTTGGCCTTTACACGTTGGTCAATTTTGCTTGCCGTTGGTTTATTAATTGGCCTCAGTATTTACTTTGGATTGCGTAAGAAAGCAGATATTATTCAATTTTTCAGGTCCAATTGGAAGTATATATTAAGCGTAGAGATCATCTTTGGCGTGGTCTTTCTTTTCATGCTGGTTATTAGAATTAATAATCCTGACCTTTGGCAGCCTTGGATGGGCGGCGAAAAACCAATGGATTTCGCTTTCTTTAATTCTGTTCTTAAAACCGTTTACTTCCCTCCTCAAAATCCGTGGTTTTCAGACCATTACTTGAACTATTATTATTATGGCTACGTCATGGCGGCCATCCCGACAAAGTTAACTGGCATCATGCCATCCATCGCCTATAACCTGATCCTGCCCAGTTGGTATGCCATGGCCGGTATTGGCGTATTTTGTTTCGGCTACAACCTGGTTACCGGTTTAAGCCATTCCACAACATTGTATGGAAGTTCCCCTTATACAACATGGAACTTATCAACGCACATAGGAAAATCCACTCGACGATGGGCGTATTTCGCCGGACTGTTTGCATTGATCGCCGTTATGCTGTTTGGCAATTTATATGAAAACAAAATCTTTATCAAGAGTTTGCCAGAGATGGTGCCGGCAAACTGGGCTGAAGAACATCCCGAGAATCCATCAGGGGGCAAACTCGCTGCCGCCTGGGATGCCATAACCGGTAAAACCGAATTACCTGGTAACAACTCAAAGTGGTATTTTGAAGCCTCACGTCCGATCTTGAATGGCAAAGAGGATACACCCATCGCAGAGTTTCC
This sequence comes from Chloroflexi bacterium HGW-Chloroflexi-4, assembly GCA_002840715.1. Classification (GTDB taxonomy): domain Bacteria; phylum Chloroflexota; class Anaerolineae; order Anaerolineales; family Anaerolineaceae; genus UBA6107. The sequence continues at coordinate 64,512 of PHBW01000014.1, read as the reverse complement.
GTATTTCACCTTCTTATACGGAGACATGCATCCACATATGCTCACCATGCTTTACTATGCTCTTGCATTTGGGTGGATGCTGTCCTTATTAATCCATCCCATCAACAAGATGAAGTGGCCTGAACGGATACTAAGTTTATGCGTCGCAGCCATCATTTTTGGAAGTTTTTCAGCTTCACATACCTGGGATTTTTATCCCTTCTTAGGATTGGCTGCTGTAACACTAAGTTGGAGTATCTGGCAAACTAAACCAGCCCCCATTAAAGAAACCATAACGATTATTGCTGCCTACCTGGCAGCATTTGTAATCCTTGCAACAGCTTTATATGCACCCTTCACATACTGGTTCAAGACAGAATATATGGCGATTGAACTTTGGACCGGTGCAAAAACGCCAATTTCCGATTACTTTATTGTTTTTGGACTTTCGCTTTTTATCATGATCAGCCTTCTGATCAAAGAAAGCATTGGCAATCTTAAACAAGCATATCGCAAATGGCCCGATTACAAAACAATAAGCAAAATAGCAGTATTAATCTCATTAGGTTTGATTTATCTAGTCGCAACCCTCATTTGGAAATCCAACTATCAAGTGCTGAGATTGGGATTATTTATGTTGATTGGCCTGGGATATCAAGTCTTCTTCAGGCATGGGCAATCAAAATTGCAGATGATCACCTGGATATTATATGGCATTGGTTTCATGCTTACACTATTGGTCGAAGTCGTCGTGTTAAAAGGTGATGTCGGCAGATCGAACATGGTCTTCAGAATGTATATTGAAGCCTGGTTCTATTTTGGCATCTCAAGCGCCCTGGCGTTAGTAATCCTGTTGTTAGGGATCAAAAAATGGCCGCAATGGTTATCCATTCCGTGGGTAATTTTACTTGCGTTACTGGTAATAGGTTCACTGAGCTACCCTTACCTCGCAACTGAAAAACGAATGGCTGATCGCTGGCCAAAAATCAATAATCCACCTAAAACCCTGGATGGAATGGCATTTATGTTGGGTGAATCTGACGGGTCAGCCCCGGCAATATACGATGATGATGGTAAGTTATTAGACCTGAGTAAAGATTATGAAGCCATCCAATATATGCAAGATAATGTGCTGGGATCACCTGTGATCGTAGAAGGCAACAGGGTTGAATATAAATGGGGTTCACGTTTTTCTGTACAAACAGGGCTGCCCTCCGTCATTGGCTGGAACTGGCATACAAGGCAGCACAACTCATTACTAGACGGCGCCTGGATCACCAAAAGAATTGATGCACTTACAAACTTTTATAATACGGCAGACACTGAATCTGCGAAGAAATTTATAACCAAATACGATGTAGATTATATAATTGTTGGTGACCTTGAACGGGCACAATATTCCCCTGAAGGATTAGCCAAGTTTCAGACTATGGTCATTGATGGAACAATGAACATAGTCTTTGGTGACAACACAACAAACACAACTACCATTTATAAGGTAAGTACAAAATAGATTGCATCAACTTATGGTAAATACGGGTATTTGCTTATTAATAAGAAGGATATGATAATTAATTACATGCAAGATCGGTGATTGACGAAATATGATCACGAAAAGGCGGGATTATGCAAAACAATCAAGTTATGAAAATGCCCTGGATGAGAATAGGAATATTCCTACTCGCCTGCGGGTTATCTATATACAGTGTATTCACGAATAAAGTTTTATTCGCCCTGCTTGCATCAGTGACAATATTTTTTGCCTTTGTAAATTTGAAAAAAAAGTCAGGCAATACTGATGAAAAAATAGTATTCAAAAGATACGAATTAACCACAGATCAATTAGTACTCTCCCTGGCGTTGCTTTTCTATGCGATTGTAACGGGGGTTGCTGCGGCAGCATTATCACCAAAAATTTCTAATGGAACTATTGCTTTGATATTGTGGGTAACTTCAATTGGTCTCCTCTTCGCCACAGGAATCACTTTTGACAAAATAAAACCTTTTCATTGGAATACATATGTAAGATCACTTGAGCCAAAAGCACGCCGAAATTTTTATTTGGAGGTTGCATCGGTAACATTCATAACACTTTTGGCTCTTGTGTTACGGATCACTTATTTAGACCGCTATCCGACATCGATGCATGGCGATGAGGGTGAAATGGGGATGGAAGCCCTTCGATTTTTAGGAGTCGGCGAACCAATTTCGCCGTTAGGTATCGGTTGGGGTCCTTTGCCGAATTTATATTACATGTTGCAGGCAGGTTTCATCGCTGTTTTTGGGCGCAATTTGATTGGGTTGAGGTTGGTTTCGGTTTTGTTTGGAACCGCCTGTATTCCACTGGTTTACATGATATGCAAGAAAAGCTGGGGCAAGTTGGCAGGATTTACAGGGGCATGGCTGATAACCATAAGTTCTTTGAATATCCAATACAGCCGTCTGGCAGTAAATAACATCCACACGCTTTTCTTCATGCTGCTTTTCTTCTTGCTATTTATAAATTCAAATTTTGGTCGTCAATCAGACGATAACAAAGATTCTACTGAAGATGACACCAGCAAATCAAAAAACAACTTCTCAGGTATCTTTCTTTATATGGCAATGGGAATCACAGGAGCATTAGCCCAATACATGTACCTTGGATCCCGGCTGATACCATTAGTTGCATTTCCGATCATCGTTTATCAATTGATTAGAAAACGAATCAATATGTTACAAATCTCAATCATGCTCATAAGTGCATTATTAGTGTTTGCCCCCCTTGGCTTGGATTATTTAAGAAACCCAGATCAGTTTAGCACCCGATTGGGAGCTGTATCCATTTTCAATCCGGAGAACATACATAATAATTATGGTCCAGAGGCTACCTTGACCAATAGTGTTGGCAAAATTCTCATTAGTCAATTCGACAAGAATTTAGGATTCTTCTTACAAGCTGGCGATCATGGCTCCTTTTACTATACAAACATCCCCGCTTTTGATCAGATCACAGCCTTTTTATTCTGGCTGGGCTTGGGAATAATATTGACAAGGCCGCGGCGTCTTCCAGAAATGTTTATAATCATTTGGTTTATATTGGGAATTTTTCTCGCTGGTGTCATCACCAACGACTCGCCAAATGGAACGAGGCTGCTCATCATTACAGCCGTGGTTTATATAGGTGCCGCCGTTTTTGTTCAAAGAACATGGGATGAATTGATTAAGTTTTATCGACGCATCCCAAATATTCATATTTCGCTTGAGTGGATTTTTGCTCCAATCGTCCTGGCAGCAATAATCACAACCTCAATCATTAATTACAACTATCATTTTGTTATATACCCAAAAGCCGGTGTAAATATTCTCTCTATAAAAATGGCAGAAGAGATCAATATCGTTGCCCCGACGAACCATGTTTACTTATTTGGAATTGGTAACTTTTATTCCAATCATGGTACATTAAGATTTTTAGCAGGAGATAAGGAAGTAATAGATATCACCAATCTTGAAGATATACCACCACTATCAAATGACGGAAAAGGTATCACCGTTTTAGCCACTCATACAAATTTTGAAAAGCTTCAGGAAATTGAAAAGATATTTCCGCAAGGGAAATTAACAGATGAATATCGTGATGGCTACTTGGTGTTTAAGAAATTCCAAATTCCACCGATGGAATAGAAAAGTATTATACAAATGTCCAGCAATATTTGGCAAATTAAAGTAAAGTTATCATTATTAGGGACCGAATATGGAAAAAGAGAAAATCATCATTACAGGCGGTTCGGGATTCATTGGTACAAATCTGGTAGATCATTTTGTATCCCTTGGCTGGAAGGTGTTGAATCTTGATATTAATCCACCACGCAATTCTTCCCATAAGGATTATTGGCAAAAGGTAGATATTACAAATCTCGAAGAACTAAAGCTTGTCTTTGATGCCTTTAAACCTGATTATGTTTTACACTTTGCCGCACGAACTGATCTTGAAGAAACAGATGATTTATCGGGCTATTCTGCCAATATCCAGGGAGTAAGAAACGTTGTTGATGTCATAAAATCCACACAATCAGTACAAAGGACAATATTTGCATCCAGTCAACTTGTATGTAAAGTGGGGTATCAACCATCGTCAGATGAAGACTACTGCCCCAACACCTTATATGGGCATAGCAAAGTCATAGGAGAACAAATCGTTCGTGCATCCGGCGCTATTGGACCCAGTTGGGCTATAGTCCGCCCCACGTCTATTTGGGGACCTTGGTTTGATATACCTTACCGCACTTTCTTCTTGGCAATTAACAAAGGGATATATATCCATTCGGGACAAGTTCAAACGCTAAAAAAATGGGGGTTTGTATTAAATTCTGTTGAGCAAGTCCACAAGTTATTGGTGGGACCAGATCACTTGGTTAACACTAATACTTTTTACCTGGCTGATTTTTCGCCGCTTGTTTTAAAAGATTATGCAAATTGTGCCCAAAAAGAGATGGGGGCAAGAAGAATTTTAACACTTCCGTTGTGGCTGATGAGGTTGATAGCTATATGCGGAGACTTTTTAAAGCTCCTCTTTTGGAAGAATCCCCCATTAACGAGTTTCCGTCTTAATAATATTATTACAAATGAGATTCAAGAGACATCATCACTTGAATTAATTACCGGACCTTTGCCATATACCTATCAATCTGGGATTACGAAAACTGTTTCTTGGTTAAAATCCCAGAACCTAATATAACCATTATGTGATTTAGTGTTCAGAAAAATAGTGCCAGAAAAACTTGGAATTTATGTTTTTGCTATTTAAACAGCAAGCTAACTCATTATTACTAGAAGAATAAGCATCTGCCACTTAAAGTAGAGTACTGACAAAGCAGCCATGCAGTATTCTGTATCAACGAAATAGTTTTTTATTTACGATTCATTATTGTTTCATAAATCCAACATGAAATTTCAGCATGAATTTTGTGCATCCACAACTGCAAAGGCGTGGCATAACGCGATGCAACCTTTGTTTCATCTTCATATTGCGCTCTGGAATTGGAACTAGTTATTGATGTCGGGTAAATACGAAATTTCGAAAGGTATTGGTTTACAAAATTCAACTTATGTTGCTTTGTTACTCTAAGCCAATAGTCATAATCCATCGCATTGCGGAACCTAGTATCAAATAGGCCTATCGATTGTGTAAGACCGGATCTCCAAAAAGTTGAGGGTTGCGATACATAATCCAAAACAGTCAACCATTTATCAATACCCAACCCGAGCCAGAAATTTTTATAATACTTAATTAATGCTCGAGTTTCCAGACCATTTTCATCAATATTGATACATTTTCCAGTAAGGATTTGGCAGTCTGGATGATCTGAAAAATATTGCCCCACCGTTAAGAGTGTATTTGGAGTATAGATATCATCAGAATTTAAATAGGCAACCACATCACCAGTAACTATCTTCAAACCCTTATTTATTGCATCCGCCTGCCCATTGTCAGGCTCGCTAATCCAGGTGAGTGAGTCGCTATATTTTTGCAGGATTTCTAATGTGCCATCCGATGAACCACCATCCAAAACTAATAGTTCCAAGTTTGGATATTTTTGGGAAATCACACTTTGGATTGTCTCTTCGATAAATCTGGCTTGATTTAATGTTGGAACAATTATTGATATTTTTGGTAACATACACACTCGATAATAAAAGATTGGTAAATTATAAGTGATAATCAGATCTGTTTGAAACCTTAAATTAATAGACATTTTCTTGCGCCAGCTTGCATTTTATTAATTTATGGTTACAATAAACTCCATAAACTAAATTAGTTTTTGGAGTTTATTGTGATTATTCAATCTCAGCTCTTCACGGAAGCAATGAACCTCTATTGGGATAGAGGTATCAAATTCACCATGGATGAACTTGCCTCGCGCTTGTGCATCAGCAAAAAGACTCTTTACGAAATGGTGCATTCAAAGGAAGACTTGATCGTTCAAGTGGTCAAATTCTATTTCTCAGGGGTTGCCGATCTGCAAAACGCCATTCATGCTGAAAGCAACCTTTCTGCCCTAGAAAAATTAAGAAAATTGTTGTGCGCAACACCTGATTTTGCTCTTCGAAAAGTGCAGTTGCATGAACTCAAAATGAATTACCCTGATGCGTTTCAAGTCCTTGACGACAAACTTCGTCTCGGCTGGGAAAAGACCCTGGCTGTTTTAGATCAAGCCAAAACAGAAGGCTCTATTCGTGATATCGACAACCATTTATTCAGCAAGATCTATGCTGCAGCGATAGAAGAAATTATCCTGGACAATGAAAACGCGACCAACTTGACCTTCAGACAGCAGCAGGAACAAATTGTTGACCTGCTGCTCTTCGGTATTTGCAAACGCTAAATTGCGCTTTTATGCTCACATTATAGAGACGAAAAAGGACACTTCACAACATGAAAAACATTAAGAAATCAGGATCGCCAACATCATCCAAAATCAAACCAAAAAAGAATCGTCGGATCGGTTCATTCATCTTTTTATCGCTTTTAGTAGTTGCTGTGGTGGTTTACATTATCATGTTTGTGCCTTTTGGAAATTACGATTTTTCAGCCGCGCGAACAACAATAATTTCCGCTGACGGCAGTTTTGAATATAATATTCCACTTGATCCTGGCAGCCCATGGGCAAAATTCCGCGCGAACGATTTGCAAAACGGGCGTACACCGGTGGAGCCCGCTGTAAACGACCTTGCGCCATGGACCTACCGCACCGGCAAGGGCATTTTCTCATCACCCGTAGTGGATGGCGACGGCATTGTGTATGTCGGTTCGGCAGACACCTATTTCTATGCTTTCAACCCTGACGGCACGGTCAAATGGTCAGTGAAGACTGGTGAGATCATTGATTCCTCAGCCCTTCTCGACGACCAGGGATTCGTCTATTTTGGGTCCGGTGATGCCAATGTTTATAAAGTCAACCGCGAATCAGGTGAAGTCATCTGGAAAGCCGCAGCCCATACCGTTGAAGAGGTTGAAGCAGAATTTGGTATCACTACCTACAATGTCAACTGGTTTGAGGGCAATATAGGTATGCTTCAAGACGGAACCTTGTTAGCCCCCAACGACAATTATTTGATCTATTCATTAGATCGCGACTCGGGCGATAAGAAAACGATTTTCACCTCAAATGAAATGGTCTGGTCACTGCCCTCCATCAATACTGAAACAGGCAGGCTCTTTTTTGCCTCATGCAATCAAATCCTTCAAAATGTATTTGGATATGATCTTTCGGGTAAACGCGAATGGTTGAGCGGCAGTTTTGGTACTGTCGCCGCCACGACCATGCTCACCAACACTTCAGAAAAAGGTGCAGTGCTTGTGGGTGGGTTTGACGGCTTCTTGCGTGCCTTTGCCCAGGATTCTGGCAAATTACTATGGAAGTTTGGCACCAAGGATCACATTTATGCCAGCCCGGCACAACTTTCAGACGGCACCATCATTCAACCGAGCACGGATGGCACGCTCTATGCCATCAACCCCGAAACCGGAAAGGCAGTATGGGAATTCGACACATTAGAGCCCATCCGTTCTTCGCCCGCGGTAGACGGAAACGACAATATCTATTTTGGCAATGGAGAAGGCAAACTTTACAGCATCAACGCTGATGGCTCTCTGCGCTGGAGTTACCAGCTCATCACTGATTTAAGAAACGACCTCAACAGTTCACCTGCTCTCGGTTTTGACGGTATATACATCGCCGGCGAAAGTGGAGAAGTGTTTTTCGTCCCCTACGACTATCCGCTTACTTCAGCCGGTAAAGAGGATCCCCGCAGCTATTCAGTCGGAGAGAATATGCCGGCAGATGGCGCCAGTCTGGTTTACACGAGTTCATTCGGAGCCTTTCAACTCACGCCTGAGGTCGCGATCGACGGCAATTCGCCAATCACGCTCTCCTTGTTGGTCCGCGAAAACGGAGATAACGTCCTCTCTGCTTTGGATAGAAAGAGTATCAGGGTTTCCATCCCCAATAACGAAGGTTATCGTGTTGAAGTGGGCGCCACTAACAAGTTCATTAACATTGTTCCCATTGAGACCTGGATTCCCAACGCGGAAGGCAACATCTCGGTAACAGTCACCGGCGAATACAAAACCAGGCTCCAGCGTTTTGGGCTCAAATTCTTTGGCGGTAAAAAATCTGGATCATTGGAACAAACTTTCACTTTTAAGATCAATCAACCCTCAAATGCCAAAAATCCGATTATTGCAGCAATCGCAGCTGGTCAACAAAGCGTCCTTGAGTTTTCACGCCTGTCAGTGCCCACTCCATCGATGCTGCCCTCTTACAATCAAATCGGATTTGATTCGCTGCATTATGTCGGCGGCGCAGTCACAGAAAATAACAACGGACAGATGGTGTTTTGGGTTATTGAAGGACGTTTGGACGAAGATGGAAAGACAAGCATTGATCCAAATGCCATTACACGCTATCCATTACTGCTCAACTATGAGAATGGATTGGTTACACTCTCCAATTATGATGGATTTAAAATCAAATTCATTGGCTCGTGGGATATGCCTTTCGCCTCTTATCGTATCAGCAGCACACTCGATGAGACTGGTCAATTTGCAGATAACGCCACGGTGATTGCCGTTACCAACTGCGACGAAATTAAATTTTATGGCATCGGCCTCAAACTGGTGGGTATGAGTGAGTTCAAAACCGGGCAGATGTTCGTGCGTGGTGGAACCAACATTTCGCAATGGGAAAATGGCCAAGATCCTGAGGGAGTAGGTGATATCACAATAACAAGCGACGAAACAATGGTAACAGCCAGTTTTACAAATTCATCTCTCAAAATGGATGACCATGTTTACAGCATCATGCTGTCCGATAAAGAAGGCAACCCGCTGCCTTTATATTACACAAATAATACAAAGGTTGAAGCCAATGATGATGGAACAATCAAATCCATCACCTATACTTTCGACAAAGATGAGGATATCTCCACTCTGTCATCAATATTCGTGCTTGTAGATACTTATCCTGTTTTCGTGAAATAATTTTTCCAAGACCTTCAAATAAAACGCCAGTCCTGATCAGGACTGGCGTTTTTGGTATTTCATATATCTTCAGCGAGTATTTTTATTCTTTCAATCGATAAGAGACAAAAGCAATGGTTCGGTTATCTGGCGACCATGAATTCACATTGATGGTGCCTTGTCCGCCAAACAGCTTCGCAATAGTTTTGGATTCTCCACCTTCAGCCGGAATCAAACGCAGCTCAACATTCTTGTTCGCTGGATGGTCGCCTGGGTCCACATCTCCTTTTGCATAAGCAATGTAAACCACCCACTTGCCGTCAGGCGAAACATGTGGAAACCAGTCATTGGCTTCTTCTTGTACCATGTGCTCAGGGTTTGACCCGTCCGTTCGCATGCGCCAAACCTGCATCAAACCGGTGCGGGTGGAATTGAACCAGATATGCTCGCCTGTTGGAGAATACTCGGGACCGTCGTCCAGACCGGGCAGATCAGTGAGCTGACGCTCCAGGCCGCCATTGACCGAAATCGTATAAATATCATACTGACCACCACGCTCTGCGCAGTAAGCCAATGTCTTCCCATCCGGAGACCAACCGTGAAGATAGCTAGGTCCTTTTTCAGTCACCAACCTGGGCTCGCCGCCAGCAAGCGGAAGGATATAGATGCGAGATTGTGCGTCACCATGGCTGTGATGGCTGAGGGCAATCTCTTTATTGTCGGGTGAGAGCACATGGTCATTATTGCAATCAACTGCAAATCCGCTCTCGATTTCCGTTACTACTCCACTCGCCAATTGATAGGTGAAAATTCGTCCTTTGCTGTTAAAGACCAGGTTTCTACCGTCCCGCGTCCAATTTGGCGCTTCAACCACGAAATCAAATTCTTTTAAGACTTTTCTTTCACCGGTAAAAACATCCGCGGTTTCCAAAATGCTGAAAGAGTCACGTTGATTAACCCAGTCCCGTAAGGTTTCAATATCCATTTCTACTCTCCTAATGCCTAATTGTATTTCATCTTCTACTGAAAATGTAAATTGCCAGTTAAGTTCAATAAAAAGAGCCCCATGGACCAGATGGGACTCTCGTCTAGACTTTCTTCAAGGAGAAGGAAAAGTCTTCGATGTAATTTTTCCCTTTTGCTCAGATTATTGACAAATTTGATTAATTAATTAGCCAAACCAATAATCTATCCTTTATCCTTTGAGAACCTCATGACATTCCAGCTTAAAGCAGGCACTTTTACATTTAACAATCCATCGATCGGGTCGCAACTATTGATCCTGGTTGGGATGATCGTGTCAGGTGCTGCCTCTGTATTAACGGCTTTGACATCCTCATGGTGCATTAGGATGTGTTCATCAAATTTCAATTTTCCAAAGCCGCGTAGATCAGCACTCAATTCAAGATCACTTTCACTGCTTCGGTTGACTGCAAAAAAGGTTAAACCTCCATCATCATCCATAATGGCAGTCGCATCCAGGAACGGCACATCGTCAAAATCTTTACTGCTGTAAACCGGAGATTTGACGACCGGTCTCAGAGCGGTTCCACGGCCGTAAAGTGAAGCATGCATGAATGGCCAATAGATGGTCTGCGCCCAACAACTGTTTTTACTGGTCATGATGGGTGCAATGGCATTGATCAACTGCGCCAGGCAGGCAATCTTTACGCGGTCAGAATTACGAAGCAAAGTAATGAGCATACTACCAACCAAGAGGGCATCCTCAAAGTTATAAACATCTTCCAACAGATGCAAAGCTTGACCCCAACTGTTTTGAGCTTTAACCTGTTTGTCTTGTTCAATGGAGTGATACCAGACATTCCATTCATCAAAAGACAGGTTGAGCTTCTTCTTACTGTGCTTTTTGCCGCCAACAGCATCACAAAGAGAAACGACTGTCTTGATAAAAGCATCCATATCGACACTTTTGGCCAGAAAGTTGGGTGTGTCATCAGTCAGGTTTTGATAGTACCGGTGCAGTGAGACATAATCCACATTGTCGTAACAATGTTCCAACATTTCAAGTTCCCAGGCACCAAAGGTTGACATATCATATGCGGAGGATCCGCACGCTACAACCTCAATGGAAGAGTCCACCCATTTCATCACTTTAGCGGCTTCATTGGCGCTCCGTCCGTATTCATAAGCCGTCTTTTGACCTATTTGCCACGGACCGTCCATCTCATTGCCGATACACCACAACTTTATGTCAAAGGGTTTATCAGCGCCATTCTTGCGGCGCAGATCGCTCCAATAACTTCCTCCGGGATGATTGGCATATTCAACTGCGTTGCGCGCTTCATCCAGGCCGCGAGTGCCCATGTTCACGGCGTACATCACTTTGGTATCGACCTTTTTTGCCCAATCGCAAAACTCATGCATGCCAAAAGCGTTGGTTTCAGTGGTGAACCAGGCGAGATCCAATTTGGAAGGTCTTTTCTCACGCGGACCAACGGAATCTTCCCAGTTAAACCCAGAAAGGAAATTCCCGCCAGGGTATCTCACGATGGGAACTCGCAGTTTTTTAACCAAATCGATCACATCAAGGCGGAAGCCATTCTCATCAGATCGGGGGTTCTTAGGATCATAAATGCCTTCATACACAGCACGTCCGAGCTGTTCGATGAATGATCCAAACAGGCGGTCATCGACCCTGGCGATCGCGAAATCCTTATCCAGAATCAGGGTTGCCTTTTTCAAATCTCTAGTATTTGGTAGGATTTTTTGATCAGTCATGGTTAATTATCCTTATAGATGCAAATCACTTGGGCAAAATAATTTTTTCAAAAGAATAATACCATTTTGTCAAAAAAAATATAAATAAAAAGGTAGAGTGAGTTATTTCTTTCTACCTCTTTTGCATATCAAATCATTCTCTAGGGTTTAGCGGTGAACCTTGCCTGCATTTTTCGGGTGCCGTGCAGTTCGAACAAGGTCAATTCGTTTTTGCCAGGCTTTAATACTGTCGCCGGCACATAAAGCGCCTGTTGGGGGCCAACCTTCCAATAGCGTCCGAGGTTAAAACCGTTGACCCAGGCGACGCCCTTCTCCCAACCCGGCAGCTTGAGAAAAGTGTCAAGCGGTTGATCAACCATAAACGCAGCACGATAAAAAGCCGGTTCATTCATGACATTTTCAGTATTGGCAAACTCAAGTGCTGAAAGATCATCAAGCGGCAGGCAGAAGACTTCCCAATCAAAAACATAATGGCCATTCAAAATCACACCGCCAAGAATGCCTTTTCGATCCATTAATTCGGGACCAAAATTGACCCTCCCCATGTTTTCAACCAGAATATCCAATTGAGCACCGGCTTGTGGCACTGCAATTCTCAGACTTTGGTTTGGACGATTTCGGCGCAGAACACCAACCGGTTTGCCGTCCACAAAGACCTGGGCACGATCTCGCAGACCTTTGATTGACATTGACCCGCTTTGAGGTCCGCTTAAACGGATGCGGTAAAGGATAAAACCATAATTCTGATCAAGATATTCCATCGGTTCGGGATTTGGCAAGCGCACAGGCGATGAAAGTTTTGGAAGTGATTTCCACAATGAAACAGCAGAGGTCACCTCCACTTGCTCAATCTGAAGTTTGGGGGCGTTTGCTGGCAGAGGTTCATCAGGCACTGGCGCAAACTTACTGATCACCTGGCGCAGTCTGTGATATTTTGGAGTAATATCACCAGCTTCAGAAAGCGGGGCATCATAATCATAAGTGTTGACGATGGAAAGATATTTTCCAAAAACATAATTGGCGCCGTTCATGAAACCGAAATTCGTACCGCCGTGCCACATATAAAGGTTAACAGAGGCTCCGGCCTTCAACATTCTTTCAAAAATGGCAGCCACTCTAAAAGCTGGCCGTGTCTCATGCCAAAGCTTCCAATGGTCGAACCAGCCATCCCAAAACTCGGAGCACATCAACGGACCGTCTGGTTGAAGTTCACGCAGCAACTTGAACGCATGTTCAGGAGCATGGTCAAAATTGACTGTGGCAAAAGTGCCGTCAAGCATGCCTGCATTAAGGTTGCGCCCCTGCTCACCATCAGAAGTAAATAGAAATTCTACAACACCAATACGGCGCAGGGTGTCTCGGATATGAGCAAGGTATGCTTTGTCGTCTCCATAACTGCCATATTCATTTTCAACCTGAACCATTATTATGGGACCTCCTTGTGAAAACTGGAGTGAAAGAAGGGGTTTTAGAAGAACATCAAAGAAACGATCCATGGCTGCGATAAAGGGGGGATAGCTGCACCTTACTTGCATTTGTGGATCTTTCAAAAGCCAGGCCGGCAGCCCGCCAAAATCCCATTCAGAGCAGATGTAGGGTCCGGGACGTAAAATAACTTTTAAACCATGCTCAGCGGCAGCTCGAATGAAAGCTTCAATATCAAGATTGCCCTCAAAATGGAACTCACCCGGTTTAGGCTCATGCAGATTCCAGGCGACGTATGTTTCAATTGTATTGAGTCCCATCAAACGCATTTTTCCAAGGCGGTCATGCCAATATTCGCGTGGAACACGGAAGTAATGCATGGCGCCTGAGAGGATGCGGAAGGGTTTGCCTTCCAGAATAAACTGATCTCCAGAAATACTAAGCGTCATTTTGACTCCTTGAAATTGAAATTAATTGAGCATGCCTGATTGGATGAGAGAATAAAGGGTTTAATTGAGTAAGTATAAGTTTGCGGATTGTATTCACCTGACGCATTCTGTATTGTGTTCTCATCTACTCCACGCAAATGGATGCGGTAGGTGCGGGTGGCCGGGATGAGGTTTACACTACCCGTTGCAGGATGGATGGTAAAAATTCCGTCTTGAAGTGTGAACTTCGTGACACAAAATACTCCCTGCTGGTAATCGGTGGTCAACCCATCATCTTCATACAACTCGAAAGAATTATCTGCACCGGGGAACACATAAACATCCAACATTTCGGGGTTTTCCACTCCGCCCCAGCCTGTGATCGGTGCAAGCGGAACGATAGCCCCGGATTTGGCAAAAACCGGAATGTCTTCAAGATCGGCAGTAATTGTGTGCCATTGATTTCCATTGAATTTCAAGCCGCTGAAAAACTGGGTCCAGGTTCCCTCTGGAAGCCAGACCTGCTTTTCAACCTTGTGCGTAACGGTATCCGCAGGTTCAATGATCGGAGCAGCAATAAGCTCTGAACCAAAGAAAAACTGGTCTCTGGCTTCAAAGGCCTGTGGGGATTGCATATTGCCATAATACATTGGGGCAACCAGACTTATGCCGCTCTGGTGAGCCCGCCAAGCCATATTGTAAATATAGGGGATCAAAGCATGCCTCAACTGCATGACTGAACGTGAAGCATTAAAGATACGTTCGGGTTTCATCCACGGACGGCGCTCAAGGCTGGCACGTTTTGTGGAATGCATGCGGAAGATTGGGCTGAAAACACCAAATTGGAGCCAACGCAAATAAAGCTCAGGGGTGAGATCATCCATCATGTGGCCGCCAAGATCATGACTCCACCAGCCATAAGCTACATTAGCTGCAGTGGCTGTAAAGTACGGCTGATAGGCCAGGGTGCGCCATTTCACGAAGGTGTCGCCGCTAAAGCCGATCGGGTAGCGGTGATTGCCAAGTCCGCCCCAGCGCGAGAACACAAAGGGTCTTTTTCGTCCATCGCGACCGAGATCTTGAAAATGCAGGTGGTTGAGCAGCCAGAGGGGATCCAAACCTGGAATCTTGCTGGTTTTTTTCTGCTGATAATCCATCCACCAGAAATCCACACCTTCAATTGCGTTGGAATTTGAGTCCTTCTTTTTTGAAACCATCTCCTCGTAGGGATGATGCAAAATTTCAAAGTATCCTTCCATAAAACGAGGGTCAGCGATATCAAAAGGAATTTGTTTTTGTGAATTCGGGTCAAGACCCATCCACTCTGCCAATTGTTGGTACTGTTCTTCGTGTGGAAAAACCCCATTGGCTGGATGTAAATTAAGTGCCGTTTTCAATCCCTGGGAATGCAGCCATTCAATCAACCCTTCTGGATCGGGAAAGAGCTGGCGGTTCCAGGTGTAACCCGTCCAGCCGTCGGAGCGGTTGCCGGTTTTGGTGATATGCCAATCCATATCTATGATGCAGACAGAGAGCGGCACTTCATGCGCTTGAAAATCCTGCATCAGATTTTTGAGCTCTTCCTGGGTGTACTCCCAATAGCGGCTCCACCAGTTGCCCAAAATGTAGCGCGGAATCATGGGAATCGGCCCTGAGATGCGGGTGAAATCAGCCAGACAGGCAGCATAATCCACGCCGTAACCAAAGAAGTAAAGGTCTTTGTTATTATCTGAGGATATAGTAAAGATGGAAGAAAGGGGCTTATTGGTTTTGACATGCGCCCGCGCATCCACCCAGCCAGATTCTGTGAAGACCGGTGTTGTCGAGTCATCCACAAGCGCCCATCCGGATTTTGAGAGCAGGCCGTGTTCCAATTTTGTGGTGCCGGCATCGCCATCAAGAGTGCGGGCGGTGCCCAACAAGTTATCGGAAGCTTTATCGCCATAATGCCAGGTTATACCCGTTTGTTTCAACCGGATGGACAAATTGGCTTTACTGAATCCACGCTCAGATGGAATATAAGTGAGTCGCAGAAAATCCGTTTCAATTTCCACAAAACCTTCTGAGATGGATTTTTTGAAAATCGGTACAGGCTGCCAGCGGTGCCAGAAGGCTTGCGAGGGTCGATCTTCAAAATGGCCAATCTTGCTGAACTCAAGCCGGATTATGCGATCAGTCAGAATTGTGAATCTTGCGCATCCAATCTTTATTACGGCTTCAGGTTGTGCCAAAGGGTGAAATTCAGGTACGGGAGGAAGAGGCATAATGGAACCAACCTTTCTATAATAATTACTCTGGTAGTGGAAAATGCTCCGCAGACCAATCTGCGACCGTAAATTGATTTAATGTAAAGATCAAGAGTTGATCCACCGGGGCAACCTTAAGCCGTTCGTGCATGGATTGTCCGTCAATGAAAAGGCTGGTGAATCCGTGGACTGCACTCCAAATACTGACAGCCAATGCGCCGACAGGAGCCGGATGAAGAATACCCGCTTTTTGACAGGCACCAACAATTTTTATCAGCTCGGCAATGAGATTATCTGCCATTTCCACCAATGCAGGATAGGCGTCTTCACGTTCAACAGCATTGGAAAATGTCACTTTGAAGTGTGCTGGTTGTGATTGGGCAAAACGCAGATACATAAAAGCTGCTTCAACCAACTGCCTTCGTGGATCTTCTCGAAATGTTTCTTGAATCAGCACCAATTGTTCATAAAGACTGCGATACCCTTCGGTGGATATGGCTGCAATTAATGCCTGTTTGTCAGTGAAATGAAAATACGGCGCATTATGACTGACACCTGCTTTCTGAGCCACCTTGCGCAAGCTCAGTCCGCCCACCCCTTCTTCGGCCAGAATTTCAATTCCAGCCTGGATGAGCGTGTTTTTCAAATCGCCGTGATGGTATTTTTTAGTGTCCATGTCATAATCCTACCTGAACACCTTGACACTGTCAAGATTAATACTATAATATTGACAACGTCAAGATAAAACCAAATACATTCACAATAACCTGGTCCGCCGACGCACCCACCCTGTGAGGCATTATGACGATCGATACGATTTACATGATCCACCACACGCATACAGATATCGGTTTTACCAATGACCAACCCATTTTTTGGGAGCTGCAGTATCGCTTTATCGACGACGCCCTGCGCTTGGTCGACCAGTACAAAAACAATCCCTCAGACTCACAATTCCGCTGGACGGTGGAAACCACTTGCGGATTGGAAGCATGGCTTAAGACTGCCTCCGCCACTGAAGTTGATCGGTTAATCGCGGCAGAAAATGCCGGCATGATCGAAATCATGGCCATGCAGACAAACAATACACCCCTCTTAAACACCATTCAACTCATCGAGAGCTTGCGCCCCATTGCTCGCATGCGCAAAGAATATGGTTTCGATATTCGCTTCGCCATGAACTGCGACATCAACGGTCAAAACTGGACCCTGCCCGACATCCTGCTGGATGCCGGCATAGAAGGGTTCAGCATGGCCATCAATCACCATTTTGGCGGCCCCCCAACCCCCAGACCAAGTATCTTCCATTGGCAGGCACCCAGCGGACGCACCCTGCCGGCTTTTAACGGCTGGCAATACTCAAAACTTAACGATTTCGGCATCGGTAATGAATCAGAAGACTCATTCGCTGAATGGCTGCCCAAAATAAATGCATATCTAGACTCCGTCGGTTACCCCTTGACCTACTTAATGCTGCAAGGGTTTCATATCTATGGTGACAATGGTTCAGCCTGGGGCAATTTTGCCGAGTTTGCCAACCGTTGGAATCAGTCGGGCAAAACACCCCGCCTGGTTTCTGCCACGCCGCGCATGTTCTGGGAAAGGGTCAAAGGTGACTCTGCTAGATTGCAGACCAGCAGCGGAGACTGGACGGATTATTGGAATTTCGGCTGCATCTCGGCTGCCCGTGAAACCACCATCAACCGCACCTCCCGCAGCCGTTTATTTCGTTCTGATGCACTGTCATCAGTTTTAAATCTGATTGGCCAAAATAGCCAAATCAACCTTGAGACCTCCCCCACGCGATGGGCAGACCGAACAAATGCACTTTACCGTGACCAGGCATGGCTGATGCTTAATTTATATGGCGAACACACCTGGGGTGCGGATACCGCTTCGAATGAACCGCAGCTTGAAGATTCGCTTTCAATGGATAACCACAAGAAAAACATAGCCTATACCGCGCGTGCACTCAGTCTGATGCTTGAACGCGATGCCCTGGCGGATTTTGCCCACTTTATCCGCCGCAATGACCCCACTGAAATGCTGGTATTTAACACATTGCCCTGGGAACGCATGATCAGCGGACCGCTGCCCAAAAACTTACTCATCCCCCGCGGGCTGGGATCTGACACAAGTTCGAGCCGTCATTACTTGGGCAGGATGCAGCAGCCCACTGATTTTTGGACGGGGCGTTCAGAAAAGGAATATAACGGCGGAATGGGTTGGCTGCTTAAACCGGTGCAAGTGCCCGCATTTGGCTACAAAGTGGTGGGATGGGATGATTTATCTTACATGGCAGAAGCTGTCGAAAGTGATGATAGTGTTGTTGAAAACAGCCGTTATAAAATCACTTTTGACACACAAAAAGGTGGTATAACTTCGCTTTTTGACAAACAACTCAATTATGAATGGATCGACAGCTCGGCAGTTGCTCCCTTGCATGGTTTTATTCACGAAGAAGTCGCCGATTTCGAAACCTCAGATCCACGCAAACTACTTTTTTCAATGGATTGGAAAGTCACAACCGAGACTGAAAGAGGTTGGCTGCCAGATTGGAAAGCCAACCGCACCGCTCCTTCGCGCTTGGCGATGCACAAAGTATATTCACTTCCGTCTGCTACTGTGGTTGAACAGATCCTTGAACACGACAAGATCGGTGAAATTATGCAGCGAACCTATATTCCGACAGTGGGAGACCAGATCGAATTCCAATCGGAATGGAAGATGGGCACTACCATTCACCCTGAAGCGACCTATTTGCTCTTCCCGTTTAACCTGCCCAATACTCAGGCGCGCTTTGATATCGGCGGTGTGCCCGTCCGTACACATATGGACCAACTCGCCGGGTCGTGCCGTGACTATTTCACCGTGCAGGGCTGGGTGGATTTCAATAATGGCCAGCACGGCGTCACTATCGCCACCCCCGAGAACCCCATGGTGCAGTTGGGTGACTTCCACTTTGGACACAATCAATCCGAAACCAACCAGGAACGCGCCATGCTATTGGGATGGGTGACCAATAATTATTGGGAAACCAACTTCCCCGGCGCGCAACCCGGCACGGTCACAGCACGTTATGCAATACTCCCCTACTGTGGAGAATTCAATGAATCCCGAGCACACCAATTTGCTGCCGAAGCGGAACACGCCCGTCCGATATTGCAGCACATGGGCGAAGCCCCAGCAGACGGCCTGCTGCCTCCATCAGGAACCCTTCTCAATTTGCCTCAACTGCCCATTGAAACCATGAGCATGCGCCGAGCCCATGATCATGAGGTGTTGGTAACTTTATTGAATTCAAGCGATAATACCATTACGACGGTGTTGGCCAGCGGGCTGTTAAAGTTTAATTCAGCCTGGAAATGCGACCTTTTTGGCAACCGGCTTGACAGGTTACAGGTGGTCGATGGAAAAATAGAGGTTACAGTTGCTGCCCGCCGCATCATCACCCTACTTTTGGAGGCATGAAATGACCAAGATTACCTTTATTGGCGCAGGCAGTTTGGGCTTCACCCGCGGACTGGTGCGGGACATCTTAACTTTTCCGCTGTTGGCAGATGCAACCATTGCCTTGATGGATATCGACCCAGAAAGACTGGATTTTTCAAAAAGAGCTGTCGAGAAGATCATTCAGCTTGGCAGCTACCCTGCTAAAGTCACCGCCACTCTTGACCGTGTCGAGGCGTTGCGCGATGCAGACGTGGTGCTAACCACCATCCTGGCCGGACAAACGGATGTCTGGCGGCACGACATTGAAATCCCCAAGAAATACGGCGTGGATATCAACGTGGGCGACACCCGTGGTCCTTCCGGCATCTTCCGTTTCTTGCGCACCATTAACCCTATGATGAATATTGTGCGTTATATGGAGAAAGTCTGCCCGAAAGCCATTTTGCTCAATTACACCAATCCCATGGCCATGCTGTGCGGTGCCATTCAACGCAGTTCTTTCATCTCAACCACCGGGTTATGCCATTCTGTGCAGGGTACTGCGCAAATGCTCGGATGGTGGATTGGTGCCAGTCTGGATGAGATCACCTACACCTGCGCCGGTATTAATCATCAAGCCTGGTATCTTGATTTCAAAGTCAACGGCGAAGACGCTTATCCGCAGATATATAAAGCCATCACTGAAAACCCTGAAGTATATGAAAGCGAGATTGTACGCAATGAGATGTATCTCGCTCTGGGCAAGTATGTTACTGAATCCAGCGGACACAACTCAGAGTACAACTGGTGGTTCCGCAAACGGCCGGATTTGATCGAAAAATACTGCATTCATGGCACCGGCTGGAACCCGGGCGAATACGCCTACATTTTGAAGGAATACCAGAACAACGAAGCCACCTGGAAAGACCAGGCGAAGGAATGGTTCGCCTCAGACACCCCCATCATACTCGACCGCGGACAGGAATATGCCGCCTATATCATTAATGCCTTCAAAGGCGGAGAACTGTTCAAGTTCAACGGCAACGTACCCAACACAAATCTGGTCACCAATTTGCCGCAAGGCGCCTGTGTTGAAGTACCGGTTCTGGTTGATTCCGATGGACTGCATCCCATGCATGTTGGTGCACTGCCCGCGGAATGTGCCTTGCTGACCCAACTTTCAAGCGGTATCGAAGAAATGGCCATTACCGGCAGTTTGACTGGCGACCCCACCATGATCTATCGCGCCATCTGCCACGATCCGCTGACGGCTGCCGTGCTCTCTCTGCAAGAGATCAAAACCATGGTCAATGAAATGTTTGAACAGAACAAAGATTACTTACCTCAATTCAAAAACTTCAAAGTATAAAAAGCTTTCTGTATTTCATCTGATCAAAGGAGAAAAACCATGTTTCCACCATTTATCCTGGCCAAATTGTATGTCAAAAGTACTCTTAAAAACACAGCGACCGGCTTTGAGTTCACGCTCAAAAACATCATTGACTCCACTTTGCTGATTGGCATAGGACCTATTACGGTCGGCGACAAAGTGTATGAAGGCGCTGCGCTTACCATGGCAGTACCTGATAAGTCCGTCAGTGGTGCAGAAATCTCAAGCAAGAACTCCATTCCAGCCCGCATGGGCATCCCTATCACGGTGAGCGTCACCGGCAGCCAACTTAATCCCGGTCAGAACAAAATCGGCGTCGCCGCTACAACCAGTGATATCGGCATGATTAAATTTGAAATCAACGATACGGTTGCATAAATTTATAACCCATTACAAATAGGGAGATCGCCCCATGACCAACAATGACATGGTTATCACAAGTGATATACCCGTTAAGGAAACTTTCCCCACGTGGAGGATCGTTATTTGGGCGTTGGGGGGCGTCGGGTCCACCATCATCGGCAGCCTGGCGGGGCTAATGACCTATTTCTATATGCCTCCACAGATCACTCAATCTGCGTTTCCGCAATATCTTTCAAACGCGACTATTCTGGGCATAACGATTCTCGGTCTGATTGGCTATGTGGGTGGCATTCTGGTGATTTTGATCAACCCCTTCATTTCACAATGGAGCGACCGTTCAAAAAATCGCATCGGGCGCCGAAAAATGTTCATGTTGATTTCTTTTCTGCCAGTCTCGATTTTGAGCTACCTTGTATTTGCACCTCCTGTTGAAGACATCAGTTCAACCAACGCCATCTGGCTTTTCATCATTGTCATCTTCTTGAACATTTTCCGCAGCTTATACAATGTTTCAGGGGCGATCATCCCTGAATTCAGCTCTTCCAGCAGTATCCTGATGAAATTCAATACCTACAACTCAATTGGATGGGTATTCGGGTTTATCATTGGCTCGCAAGCCATCTATTTGATCAAGGACGCTTTGATTAATTCTGGCATGAGTCCGGTGGACGCTTTTCGATTGACAGTCGGCGGTTTGATTATTTTCTCTACTATCCTAGTTGCGCTTCAAGTCTGGGTCGTCGATGAAAAACGTTATGGTTCAGGCAAGACTTCACAGGTAAACCTGTGGACTGCACTCAAGATGACATTCTCCAACAAAATTTTTGTGCTCTACACGCTCACCAACCAGGTCTATTTCTGGGGAGATGGACTGTTCCAGGCAGGACTGGTCTATTTTGTCACCATCATCTTTGGCTATTCAGATTCAATGATGGTGGCTTTCGGTGGCACGATTCTAGGCCTCTCCTTCATCATTTATCCTTTTGTCTCCACCATGGCGAAAAAGACCGGCAAAAAGAATTTGCTGATGATCGCCCTTCTGATCATGTCGGTTGTCATGATAGCGCTTGGGTTTGCAGACAAACTGCCCATCCCGGTGAAGATTACCTCCTGGGTCATCGTCGCCATCATCGCCCTGCCGGGAGCCATTACAGGCATTATCCCTGGCGCCATCAATAATGAGATCATCCGTGAAGATTGCTTGCGAACAGGTGAAGCCAAAGAAGCTAATTTTGGCGCAGCCGCAAGTTTGATCACCGCCATCCCCAGTGGATTTGTCAGTTTGATCATGCCCTCCATCCTCTTGTTGGGACGCAGCGCCGAGAACCCGGCAGGGGTGAGGCTGATGGCCATTATCAGCGCGGTGTGCATGGTTGCAGCATTTTTAATGCTCTACTTCTTGTATGACGAGAAGAAAATCCTGACTTCACTCAAGAAATTTGGTTATGAATGACATCAAAATAATATAATAAGCCACTGAAGAACAAATAAATCCAGCTACTTGGCTGGATTTATTTGTTCCGAGCAATCTATTAGTCAAAACAAATATGATGACAATCTCTGTCGAAACAAAACCTATCATTAATAAACCCGTTTTTGTCAGGAATAAAAATCAAGTAGAGTACTAATGGATATGAGAAATCAGGGCCATATGGCTATATTAATTAACATCAATTAACAGTACTCTAGTCTTGAAGGGAATAAGCCCTTACTTGAAGCAGATTGAGTCTTCTTGAAATCATCAAACAGACAGGAGTATTATGAAAAAAGCTTTATTTGGCCCAATCAATGTTGAAGATGCGCCTTTCTTTAAAGCACTTTTTAACAGTTCCAAATTTGCCTGGTTATGGTTAATCGTCCGGATTTATGTTGGTTACCAATGGGTTAACGCAAGCCTTCACAAACTTTCAGCCCCTGAATGGATGCAAACCGGAGAAGCACTTAAAGGTTATTGGATGCGTGCTGTCTCAATGCCTGACGCCCCTGCGAAACCTCCAATCAATTATGAATGGTATCGTTCCTTCATTCAATCGATGCTGGACAACCAGTCTTATGTCTGGTTTGGAAAATTAATCGCCGTGGGTGAATTACTGGTTGGAATTGCTTTAATCTTGGGCTGCTTCGTTGGTCTTGCCGCCTTCTTTAGTGCTTTGATGAATTTGAATTTCCTGCTCGCAGGAAGTTTAAGCAGCGGTCCCATCTTATTAGTACTTGGAATTTTGCTAATGTTTGCCTGGAAAGCAGCCGGATATTATGGCTTGAATCGCGCAATCTTGTATTACATCGGTACTTTTTGGCAACCTGGCAAATGGTTTCAAAAGAAAATAGTATAAATCCACAACAATTAAAAAAACTGGTGTCCAAAGTGGACACCAGTTTTTTTAATCCATGTGGTCTTTAAGATGATGATTCACTGCGAACGTTGCCAGTTCTATACGGTTGCGCAGTTCTAATTTCGACAGGATATTGCTTACATAATTTTTAACGGTTATTTCAGTGAGGTTGAGTTTTTCGCCAATTTCCTTGTTACCATCCCCCTCAGCTACTAAAGCTAAAACATCCATTTCTCGTTGTGAAAGATCTTTAAATGCACTTTGCTCCATCTGCGATTCAAGTTGTTTAAGTCTGGCGACCATTTGTGAAGTGGTATGAGCATCAAAAGCGTTATCTCCATTATGGGCTGCCCTGATTGCCCGTACAAGTTCTTCACTTCCCACCTTCTTTAAAACATATCCAGATGCCCCTGCCCGGATTGCCTGTTGCAAGAAACTTTGGTTTGCATAAGAAGTCAGAATTACCACTTTAGTATTGGGGAAATTTTTAGATATCTCACGGCAAGCCTCAAGTCCACTTTGCCCGGGAAGTTGAATGTCCAAAATGACTACGTCTGGCGATAAACTTTTAATCTGTGCCAGAGCCATTTCTGAAGAATCGGCCTCAGCGACAACTTCCAAATCAGCCTCTTCTGTTAATAAAGCCCGAAGACCGGCTCTGACCACTAAATGATCATCAACAACTAATAGTCTGATGCGGCGCATTAATTTCCTCCATTGGAAGATCAAGGTCTACAGTCGTCCCTTCATTGGGAGTAGATTCAATTTTTAATGTTCCCCCTAATAACCGGGCGCGGTCCCGCATGTTTTTCAATCCATAACCGGGGTCTGCAGAAGCTGAAATTCCCTGTCCATAATCCTTAACCTGCAAATGAAAATGGTTTTTAAGACAAAACAAGCTAATTTCTGCTTTACTTGACTTGGAATGTCGGATCACATTTGATATAGCTTCACTAATAAAAGCCTTGAAGTGCCTCGTTTGATCTGGAGTTAACGAAGGCATTTTCTTCGTGTTCCAAAAAGTATCAATAATAATGTTTCTACGTGCTTCTTCGATTATCGGGATGATGGCTCCAATTAGGTCTACAGATTCCATGATCGGATTATCTTGCGATAAAAATGTTCGGAGTTTTTCAACCGCTTGATCAATGGACTGCATCAAAAGGTTCACTTCTGCAGTATTTTCCTTGGCAACATGTTTGGATAATGTTTGCGCCATCAATCCAGAAGCATAAACCTGTTGTAATGCGCCATCATGCAAATCTCTGGCGACACGTTCTCGCTCCGTGGTAATAACCTGTCCTATTTCCATCTGGTGAATAATACGCTCGGTTTCAATATTAAACACTTTCAGTGCCCGCCACATGGCAAAAAGAAGAACCAAACCAGCCATAGCTCTAAAAACAAACGGGGGCAGAATTATTAGTGCAGTGAAAGAATCAGAATTTATGATGGATGCTGGGAAAAAAGGCCCTTTTGGAACACTTGCTCCCTCTACAATCCCGTAGAAGGCTAATGCACTTGCCGAGGTAATCATCATCTTATTGATCTGCGGCAAATTCATTTGTCGGATTTGGATTTTTACCTGTCTGACCAAACCAATTGATGAAAACACACACGCTGGAACACAGAGCATGTAACGGGAAATCGTATTTGCAAAAGAATGCCAATCTTCAAGGTTATTGATAAAAATGAAACCTGCTCCAAACGGTCCTACCAACCAAACCAGAAATACAATTGTGGGTAAAAACCTTATCCATCTCCAATTTTTCGAATAAGGACGCATTAATTCAGTGCCAAATTGAAACAATGAGCCGAAAGATAGAGCTTGGATAAATAAGTGAATACTATCTAAAACGGATTCAAAAACCATCCCATGGGCTGCAACCTGAATAGGTATAAAAATATCTCCCCACTCATATAACCCGTGTAAGATTCCAAAACCTGCCAACCATGGAAGACTGCGAGCCAAATTTAGACGTGAGTTTTGTCGCGTCTGAAATAATATAGAAATCCCCATAATAAAAAATACTTGCCCATAAAAGAATTGGAATAACGGACTGTTCGCTGTAAACCAATTATTAATCGCTACAACCACGTATACCTCTCATACTTCGCCCCTTATTCTTATAATACTAATTCTATCAGCTTTATAGACTTCCAATAATGCGGTTTAATACAACAAATCAAAAAAACCCTTCCAAAAAACGAAAGGTTCTTTGTTTCAATTATCATGTAGAGTTATAGAATTTCCTGGCTAGAAACCATCATATGCCGTGCGGGTGATAATTTCGTCTTGCAACTGATTGCTGAGGTCGCAGAAGTAATCGCTGTACCCCGCCACACGCACGATCAGGCTGCGGTACTGCTCCGGGTTTGCCTGGGCGGCCTTGAGGGTTTCAGCATCCACCACATTAAACTGGATATGATGCCCATCGAGGTTGAAGTATCCGCGCACCAACTGTACCAGCCCGTTCAACCCCTCTTCGCTATCCAATAGTTGAGGCGTGAATTTTTGATTAAGCAAAGTGCCGCCTGTTCGCACCTGATCCATCTTGGCGACTGACCTCACCACTGCGGTTGGTCCATGTTGATCGGCTCCCTGGACAGGTGAAACACCTTCAGAGAGTGGCTTTCCCGCAAAACGTCCATCAGGTGTCGCCCCTGTGACTGAGCCAAAATAGATATGGCAGGTGGTTGGCAGCATGTTGATGTGATATTCACCGCCCTTGGTGTTGCGGCGACCATCTACTGAATTGAAATATGATTCAAAGACGCGCACCATTAATAAGTCCGCGGCGTCATCATCATTGCCGTATTTTGGTGTGCGATTTAAGAGCAGCTGGCGTGATCGTTCATCACCATCAAAGTTGTTATTCAACAGCTTGAGCATTTCATCCATGCTGAATGACTTTTGTTCATAAACATATACCTACACCTTGAATGTAACTGGTGTTATAGCGCGCCCCGCCGTTGTGATAATCTTTGCCAGTGGAAATGCAATCATCGGTTAGCAATGAAAGAAATGGCGCCGGCATAAAGTTGGCATACAGTCTTTCAATCACCTGGTTGCCGCGCACCTTGATATCGACAAAATGCAGCAACTGCTTCTCAAAAGCGTTATACAGCTGGCCAAAACTTGTAAATTTTGTTGCATCTCCGGTCTGCGGACCGAGCTGTTTGGTTGTACGCGGATCAAAGCCGTTGTGCAAGGTCAACTCCAGCACCTTGGGCAGGTTGAAGTACCCTGTCAGGTTGTAATTCTCCTTGCCAAAAGCGCCGACCTCCACGCAGCCCGAAGAACCACCACTGCGTGCATCAATCAGAGACTTACCAGCTCGCATCAATTCCTGGGCGATAAGATCCGCGTTGAAAATGGAGGGCTGTCCGAACCCTGTGCGGATGATTGTCGCCGCCCGTTTGATAAAACGGTCCGGGTTCTTCTTGCTCACCTGAATGGATGAAGAAGGCTGCAAAAGACGCATCTCTTCAATAACATCCAATAGCAGGTATGAGACTTCGTTAACCCCGTCAGAGCCGTCCGGGCGAAGACCACCCACGTTGATTTGGGCAAAATCCGTATAGGTTCCACTTTCAGCTGCGGTCACACCAACTTTAGGCGGTGCAGGTTGATTGTTGAACTTGATCCAAAAGCAGCTAAGCAGTTCTTTGGCAGACTCTTTAGTTAATGTACCATCTGCCAACCCTTGTTCATAAAAAGGCAGCAGGTGCTGGTCCAGCCGCCCTGGACAGTACGAGTCCCAGGTATTGAGCTCTATAGTCACTCCGAGGTGGACAAACCAGTAATACTGAAGCGCTTCGTGCAAGTCGCGGGGTGCATGAGCGGGGATGTGCTTGCAGACATCGGCGATTTTTTCAAATTCGATTTTCCGGGTAAGATCCTTTTCTTTTTGCGCCAGTTCAAGTGCCAAAACGCTGTAACGCTCCGCAAAACGGATGAGCGCGCCAGCTGAAATGCACATGGCTTTGAGCTCTTCCTGCTTGTCATAGGCTTCAGGGTCATTAAGAAAATCAAGTTTCGCCAGGCTGGCATCGATCTTCTTTTGGAAATCAAGCATGCCGTGGTGATAGATCTTGTCATCCAAAACAGTGTGTCCTGGCGCGCGCTGCTCCATAAACTCGGTGAAGATGCCAGCATCGTATGCATCCTTCCACTCGGGGGTCATTTGAGCAAATAAAAGATCGCGGATGGATTTGCCCTGCCAGAAAGGAATCACTTTTTCTTTATAGGCTTTACGTGTCTCGGCTGACACTTTGAACGAGGTCAGCGGACGGGTGTTCAGGATGTCCAAATCTTCCAGGGTGTGGCAGCAGAGTTCCGGGAAGGATGGCGCTGCCTTTGGACTGTCGCCCTTCTCACCCACGATCAATTCGCCGTCATAGATGGCTAAGCGTTTATGTTCAAGCAGATAGGCAAACGACATGGCTCGCTGCACTGGAACCGAAAGGATGCCCAGGTTCTGTTGATAGAAATCCGTCAGAAGTTCAGCGCGTTCGCTCGAAATGGATTCGACAGCGTCCAGCGATTGCTGTCTCAATCGCCTGACCCGTTCAGTTAGATTTTGAGTCTGAATGTCTGCCATGCTACCTCCAGAATATCTTCTACAAGATATCGATTAACTAATTTTTACTTGTAAACCCACCT
Source organism: Chloroflexi bacterium HGW-Chloroflexi-4 (assembly GCA_002840715.1). Classification (GTDB taxonomy): domain Bacteria; phylum Chloroflexota; class Anaerolineae; order Anaerolineales; family Anaerolineaceae; genus UBA6107. The sequence continues at coordinate 36,510 of PHBW01000014.1, read as the reverse complement.
GCTCAAGCAACCCTGCAGAGCGCCGCATTTCGCTTTTGTCGGGTGCGGACAGGTGTTTAAGCTGATACGCCAATCCAAGTGCTTCATACTTTGCAGCCGCCAGATCGTGATAACCCATTATTTCCACACTGGTAATATTGGGCAGTGAGCGGATGAATTCGCCAGAAGCTCGCAGGTTATCGCCGTCATCGTTGATGCCCGGGATAAGCGGAATGCAGATGGTAATGTTGGAACCAGCTTCAGCCAGTTTTTTGAGATTGTTCAGAATTAATTGGTTCGACACACCCGTATACTCTATATGGCGTTTATCATCCATCATTTTCAGATCAAACAGAAACAAATCGACATAAATTCGGAGAGAATCGATTACTTCCCAGGTGGCCAAACCGGAGGTATCCACCACGGTGTGCAGGTCATGGGCGCGGCAGGCGCAAAGCAGTTCAAGTAAAAAACGGGGCTGCAAAAGCGGTTCACCCCCTGAAAAAGTAACGCCTCCCCCGGAACCTTCGTAAAATGGCGTGTCACGCAGAACCTCTGACATCACCTGTTCCACGCTGGTTTCGCAGCCCGAAAGTTCACGGGCGCCGTTGTAACAGGTTTCGGCGCAGGAGCCGCAAGTTTTACAACTTTTGCGGTCTGTATCCGCCGATCCGTTGAGTGTTATGGCATGCTGCGGACAAACTTCCGCGCATGCGCCGCATAAAACACATCGATTGGCACGGTACAACAACACCGGCTTATTGGGCTGGCTTTCAGGGTTATGACACCATTGGCAGGTGAGCGGACAGCCTTGAAAAAACACCGTGGTGCGAATGCCCGGACCATCATTGATGGAATATTTTTTTATATCGAAGATCAGTCCCAATTCAGACATATTAGAAATATACGACTAACGCAATTTGAAGTCAATATACATTTGGTATACAATATGCATATAATTACGAAAAAGTGCAGGAGCGCAAAATGGCAAAATTCAATCAAATCCCTCTACGCGAAAGCGACCGTATTGAAGTTGAATTGCGCCGTCTGATCTTGACCCTCGAACTGGAACCTGGCCTGGCTATTAGTGAAGCCAGCCTGATGAAGCAATACAACTTGGGGCGCACCCCCTTGCGTGAAGCATTTCAACGTCTGGCAGAGCAATCTCTCCTGCAAATCATTCCCCATCATGGTGTGGTGGTCACCCCACTCAATGTCTTTGAATTCGTTGAAGTTATGGATGCCATGAGCATGGTCATTGGTTCAGCAGCCGTGTTAGCCTGTAAACACATGACCCAGACACAATTGGATAAGCTGGATGAATTGGTAAAAGAAGGCACTTCTGCATCAGCCGCCGGTGATTTTGTGCGCGTGGCCGAACTGGATTATGAATTTCACCGCGAACTGGCCGACGCCACCGGCAACCGCTACCTGCGCGATTACCTGCTGCACCTGCACCGCATTGCCACTCGTTTCAACTTCGCCGCTTGGAAGCGTGACCGAAATTCCACGCCTTCACTGGAGGAACACCGCCAACTTGCAGCGCTTTTTCGTCAAAGAGATGTTGACCAGGTAAAAACAGCCATGCGTGAACACATTGAGAACGCCCGCACCCGGTTGATGGGTAGCCTATCCAATTCTGACTAATAATCTTTACAACGCAAGATAAGAAAAACACAACACCTCAATTTTGGCCAAAAATCACCGACAATATGATTACGGGTGATTTTATGCTATCCACTGTTCAACCTTCCATTTTGAAAACTACCCTTCCAAAGGAAACCCTGCCTTTTGGAATCAATCGCTATTTAACAAACCCCTACTCAAACAACAAGATCGCGGGTTCGGAAAAAACAGAAATTTCAAATCTGTCTTCATTTGCGCTTTCGATGCAACTCACAGAAATTAATTATTCTGAGTCCTCATCCGGTATGTTGTATCGATCCAGCGACAATTCGCTTGCCCTTAAGGCAAACCGGTCAGTGAATGTCAATCTCAAGATGGAAAAAATCCAGTTTGATCTCACGATGACTGCTGAATCATTAGGCCTGGATGCATCCGTGTTTGCGAACAAGTCGGAACCGCTCATCATAAAACTGCAATATTCTCAAACCGATTTACAAATATCCAGTGAATATCTGGTGAAGAAACATAAAACAATTCGAACGCCGCAAGAGATCATTCAGGAACTGGTCAAGGGGCTGACCACCGCCATGCAAGACCCTGACAAACGGACGATCATGTACACTCTGGATGAGGAAGCAATCCAGTCACTGGTTCAATCCGATCCAAAATTAGGAAAACTTTTCGGCGAATTGGTCATGCTCATGAATGCGGTCAATTTGATGAAAGAACAGAGCCTGGGTGATCACGATTATGTGATTCGGTTAAGTGGAAAAGGGAAACCTTATAACGAAATCTCTGAGACCACGGACATTCAAGGATATGCGAAAGAATACTCAGTCAACATCACCGTTCTGCCCCCAAAAACGGAGTTAACAGTAACTTAGAATATATTTAAAAACATCAAGTAGAAAAACGCCTTTCGAAAAATCCGAAAGGCGTTTTATGATTAATGACTCTCCAGCTTGAAGATTTCTGCCGACTGCGCTTCAAGCAGTACACGCACTTGATTGCCTTCTTTCTTGACCGGCTCTTCACCTTGCAAGGTCAGGCGTGTCAATGTCTGACCAACCTCCACCTGAAGATGGGCGGTGGTGCGTTCACTCGCATTAAGCACGATCAGAAGCTGCCCATTTGGCATCTCAAGTTTTCTCAAACGCAAATAGGAAGAAGGGTTGCCCAATTTAACGCTCTGCTGCGGCTGCGGTAAAAGACCCAACAGCTTGGAGAATGCGGTCACATCTGGGTGGCGGAAGTAACGCTGAAAGAAAGCCGTGCCCAATCGAATTGCTTTGCCCTGTCCAAATTTTGCGAGGGTCAGTGCGGGGCGTGGATCAGCTTCGTTGTGGGTTGCCAACACGGAGGTGTCTTTGGTAGGCTCAAGCACCACCTTGAGAAACCAAACCGGCAGATGCAGCATACCAGTGGTGACAGTGGTCTTCAATTCAGGCACAGCCTGGATGTCTGCCACAGAAGCACCAAACACCTGATTAAGCGGATTTGCCGCGACATCACGCAGCCAACCGTCTGGTGATTTATAACCACACAAACCGTCTGCCAGCAGGGTGCCGCCCTTTTCAACATATTTCTCCAGGGCAGGCAGGGAATCCTCTTCAAGCGCCGTGCAGCCTGGCACAACCAGGAGTGGATAATCCGACGTGGCACCGTTTTGCAGATCAATTTCATCGATTACATCCACACTGATACCGGCATCCGCGAATGCCATCCATGCGCCAACGAATGCATCCGTGGCCATCAACATATTGCGCGGTGTTTCAGGGTCGAGGGTTTGGCCTTCAACATTGCCAAGCTTCCAACTGGCTTCGCTGAACAAGATTGCCGTTGAAGCGCGTGAAGGGGTGCTGATTTTGAACAGCTCTTCATGCTTGTTTAGAAAAGTCGAGATCTGAGTAATTTCCTTGAGCCGCCTGGAGGGTCTGCCTAGTTGGTCGACCAGACCCCATTCGCCGGATTCATAGCCAAAGACGCGCGTATTGAAACACCAGAAAACCGTGCCTTTTGCTCCTGCAGCGATGGATTCCCAAACCCAGGAGCGTAAATCTTCGCCTGAAGGCCCAAGGTATGTAATGCCTGAATAGATATTCGTGCCACCCTGCAGTTCGGTCACCCAAAAATAGTTTTTAGGTGCCCGGGTTGCACCGCGCATCATGTCCGCAAACAGCGCCACGGATTGATGCAGCCGGTCTGGTAGAAAACGCGTCGAATGCCAGGAGGGATGCGCAGAACATCCCAAAAAGTCCACCAACCGCCCTTCGGACCAAATGGATTGCCCCTGGCTGTACATATCGCTCACCAGGCCGTGCGGATTGACATGCATGGGATGCGTATCTCCCGTGGCTATAATGATTTCCTTGATGCGGGTCAACACTTCCATCAAACGGAAAACCATGAAATCCAGCCAGTTCAATCGTCCGGTGTAGGCGCTGAATCCGCCCTCACCAGCACTGAAAGTGACCTCATCGAATGAATTCAACTGTTGGAAAGAACGGCGGTTTAGTTGTTCGATCTCGCCGTTATATTTATGGTCAATAAAACCGCGATAACGTTTCAAGACTGCGTCATCGCGCTCCAAAAAGAGCTGCGGTTCATTATTGAGGATCCATGAATGCATGGCAGGATGTTTGCCGTAACGTGCAGCCACCTGCTTGATGTAATTGGCAGCGTGCTCCCAAAAGGCTTCATCATCCAGCGGCCCTATATCCTGCGGACCAAAACTGATCTTCATCCAGCCAGGCGGATGAATGGCAGTCAGGGTGATGATCACGCCGATGCCCTCTTTAGCTGCCGTGTCAAAGAGAGCATCATATTGGTCCCAATACCAGCGACCCTGTCGCGGTTCAATATGTGTCCATTGTAAAAAGATGCGCACCAGTTTCAAACCAGCCTTGCCCATGGCATGGATGCCAGCTTTGATCTGTTCAGGGGTGTCTTCTGTATTGACATAGTACTGACTTCCCAATAATACCCGCGGATCCAGTTCAGCCATTTTTACGCCCTTTTCTACTATTTGAATAATTGATTATATCAAAGGGAATTCTTCAATAAATATCGCTAAAAATTAGTTAGCATAGGGATTGACTTATTCGCAAAAAAGTATACAATATCAAAAGTGTTTAATACGGGACCAACCTTTTCGGGTCGGTCTTTTTTATTGGCTGGTCAGTAGACCGCCATTATTTATTCATAAGAGGCAGTTCAAAGAATTCTTTGAACTGCCTCTTAAATTTTTAACAGGAGAAGATTTATGAATAAGAAAGTTGAGTTTTTCATGGTTTGGGCTGGTCAGGCTGTATCATTGCTTGGCTCGCAGATGTCTGGTTTTGCCTTGGGCGTCTGGTTGTATCAGCGCACCGGTCTGGCTAGTAATTTTGCGTTTGTGGCGTTATGCACTGTACTGCCGCAGATGCTATTGTCACCTCTGGTGGGCAATTTTATTGACCGCTACAATCGCCGTAAATTAATGGCACTGGCTGACAGCGGGTCCGCCTTATGCACACTTGTAATGATGCTGCTCTTTTTATCAGGTCGCATTGAACCCTGGCATATCTTTCTGGGCACAGTTGTTTCAGCGTCGTTTGGCACTCTGCAGGCTCCTGCCTATTCAGCCCTGGTCGCCGGCTCCACTGAGAAGAAGCATCTTGGCCACGCCAACGGTCTGCTCCAATTTGGTCAATCACTCTGCCAAATCTTGGCACCTTCAATTGCCGGTGTTTTGGTGTCCATCATTGGCATCGCTGGTGTGCTATTAATTGATTTAGCCACCTTTTTACTGGGAATTGCCATCTTACTATTCTCACGCTTACCAGCCGATCCGCCAATGCGACATGGAGCAACCACCAAGCACAACAGGAGCTTCATCAAAGATTGGATGGATGGACTGCGTTCTTTGCGTTCCACCCCGGAGCTGAGGTCTTTGCTTGGTTTTCAAACGGTCTTTACTTTTTTATGGAGTATTTTCTCTGTGATGGTTACACCAATGTTGTTAGGTTTCACCAAACCCGACGGGCTGGGCTTGACTTTAACCATTGCAGGATTTGGAATGCTCACTGGAAGTATGGTTATGGCCGTCTGGGGAGGCCCGCGCCGAAGGATGAACGGATTGTTGGTCTTCGAGTTTATCAGCGCGCTGGCTTTTGTGCTGATGGGTCTTCGTCCGAATTTGGCACTTGTGGCTGTTGGGGCATTTTTAGCCCATTTCACGCTGGCTTTTGTGTCAAGCCTTAATGACACGCTCTGGCAAGAAAAATCCCCGCCTGAAACGTTGGGAAAGGCGCTGGCAATGCGGCAGATGTTCATGCGTGCTTCCACATTGGTTGCCTATTTGTTGGTCGGCGGTTTGTTGGATCAATTTATCGAACCGCTGCTCCTGCCAGGAGGAGCGCTAACCACCAGTGCTGGTATGATTTTTGGCATCGGTCCAGGCCGCGGTATTGCACTGGTTTGCAGTTTGATTGGTGTGGTAAAGATTATCACTGCGCTTACCCTTGCCATCCCAAATTGGAACAAAGCTGAAGAAATAAGCCCGGCATTATAATCAAATAAGTTATTTTTTTCTTGGAGCAACCAGTGACCATCGAATTCTTGATTGACCCTAAAATCATAGGAACCCCATTTAATCACTATTGGGAACACTGCGTAGGCAGCTGCCATGCCGTCATGGGCACCAGGCAGGATTGGCGCGAGCAGCTTGAAAAATGCCACCGTGAACTAGGTTTTCAATATGTCCGGTTTCACGGTTTGCTGAATGATGAAATGAGTGTGGTTAAACGTAATCAAGATGGCAGTCTGCGTTACTCCTTCTTCAATATCGATTCAATTTTTGATTATCTTTTAAGCATTGGCATGAAACCCTTCATTGAGTTGAGTTTCATGCCTGAAGCTCTGGCATCAGGAACAACCACCTGTTTTCACTATAAAGGCAACATCACTCCGCCCGCAGATTATGACCAGTGGGCTGAATTAATCAAGACCCTGACACAACACCTTATTAACCGTTATGGACATACTGAAGTGCGTTCCTGGTTCTTTGAAGTCTGGAACGAACCCAATCTCAAATTCTTCTTTGACGGCACACAGGAGGAATATTTCAAGCTTTACCGTAGCACCTGTTTGGCCATCAAATCGGTTGACAGCCAACTGCGCGTCGGCGGACCGGCCACCTCCATCAATGCCTGGATTCCCGAAATCATCGCTTTTTGTAAAGAAACCAACACCCCGCTTGATTTTGTGTCCACGCATCACTACCCCACTGACGATCCGCTTTGGAAAAACGGCGGACTCAGCATTGAAGAATTCTTTGCCAAATTTGCCGACCAATATGGATCTTACGAACGCGGGGTTTTGTTCAAGATGACCTCCAAAGCCCGCGAAGAAACCGGTGATTTACCGCTCTACTACACAGAATGGAATACTTCAGCCATGCTGCCAGACCCCATCCACGACGAAGCTTATTCCGCAGCTCTGGTGGCCAAGACTATTGCTGACAACGACGGCCTGGTGCAAAACTACTCCTTCTGGACCTTTTCGGATTTATTTGAGGAAGGCGGGCAGTATGCTGCACCCTTCCACGGCGGATTCGGTCTGCAGAATATCTATGGCATCCCAAAACCCACCTACCGCTTGTTTGAAATACTCCACAATTTGGGAGACGAAAGACTTCAAATTTCTGGTGAGTCAGATTCATCTGTTGAAATGCTGGCGGTGAAAAAAGCCTCAGAACTAACCCTGCTGGTGTACAACCACGACATTCCGGGTTCCTATATCCAAAAAGAAGATGTAATTATCAACATAACTGGAATTTCAGAATCCGCTGCGGCTACAATTTCACGGATTGATACAGAACACGTCAACCCCAAGCGAAAATGGATTGACCTGGGCAGCCCGATGTATCCGAATAAAGAGCAACTCGCTCAAATTGTGGAAGCTTCAAGAATAATTGTTGAACCGTTAACGATTCAACACAACGATGGTGTTGGAACAATCCAATTCACAATTCCAGAAAATGGGGTTGTTGAAATAAAAGTGAGTTAGGTGTTTTGAGCCAACACCAGTTCCTTCGCCTTTGGCTTGCGAATGGCATAAAACAATAGCGCAGAGCCGATGACTGCTCCGATCAGGGCAAACAGAAGCATGGCAAACACACCAGAGATATCCAACAATCGGCCGCCGATGACGTTGCCAAAGAACCCGCCCAGGGTACCCATGCCGGTGACAAAGGTCTGGCCTTTGACCCGGTCTTTTTCACGCATGATCTCGTTAATATAATAAACCGATGCGGGTAGAAACACTGCAAAAGTTAGCCCTTGAAAAACCTGACCGATGTTGATCATCCAAACTGAAGCAGCGAAAAGGAAGATGACAGCGCGAAGTGCATAAATGAAGCCAGAAATTTTCATTAAAGATCGAGTGCTAATCTTGGCCACTAGAAAACTGAATGCGAGGAAGGCTGGCAGTTCAGCCACGGCAGCGATGGTCAAAGAAATGCCCAAATCAGTATCGGTTCCGCCCAGCGGTCGGAGGATTTGCGCAAGAAAATTATTAATCACCGTATGGAACATAAAAATGAAACCGGCACCAACCAAAAATGGGATGAAACGGTCATAGCGGCGTAAAAAGCCAACTTTATCTTTTTCTTCCATTAAATTAGTTGATTTTTCGTTGTGATAGGTTTGAAGTTCGCTGCGTTTCACCTTTGGAAACGAAATAATAAGCAAAATATAGCCGGCAAACAAAATCAGACATATGATGGGCAAAATGGCTGTGGAATACCGGTTGACCCAGATGCCCAAAAGGGTTGAAAGCACAGCAAAACAAATGGACCCACTCGCCCTTGTAACGCCAAAATTAATGTTACGTCCGGCGTTGATGTATTCAAAGGTCAAAGCACTCACCAAAGGCTGCATGGTGTAAAGCAAAGCCACAATGCCGACATAGAATACTGCCATCCAAACCAGCCCGGCATTGAGAAAAACAATACCAGCCAAGAAAGCCACGCATAACAACGAACAAGTTATTAACACGCCTTTTAATGTGAGCTTTTCAAAGCGGTCAATTAAAGCCCCCAATGCAGGCTGCAACACAATCGCCAACACGCTGCTGATAGCCATCACCCAGCCGATCTTCTGATTTGAAAAATCTTTTGAGAGAAGATACACCGATGCAAAACTGGCAATCGGACAAAAGATCATCCAATAGAAACCCTGAACACCGGCAACTTGAAGAGAAAGAATTCTGTCAGATTTCATCATTACGATACATTCCTTAAGCCATAAAACAATAATTGCTATGCACTATTATCATCCAATTTAGTCACTCTAATTTACAATTAGCCTGTTTCATCCATCAAACCGCAGGAGAACCCATGCAATCAAGCGTATCATCAACTGTTATGAAATCCCAATTTGAAGTGGAGCTCCGCGGTAATATTCTGCCCTACTGGATGGACAAGACCCGTGATCACCAAAATGGTGGATTCTACGGCGCCTTAACCAATCTCAACCAGATCCATAAAGAGGTCGAACGCAGCGCTGTGTTAACCAGCCGCATTTTGTGGACCTTTTCAACCGCAGCCCGCCTCTATGAAGATGAAGCCTACCTATCCACTGCCAGATGGGCCATGCAAGCCTTGACCCAAAAGTTCTGGGATCCCAAACACGAAGGCATCTTTTGGTCCGTGGATGCAACGGGTAAGCCTGTCAACGATCGCAAGCACGTCTATGCGCAGTCTTTTGCGATCTATGGATTGAGCGCATATTATCAGGCCACACATGACCAAGAGGCACTGCAACTTGCCAAACGGTTGTTCGAATTGATTGACCAGCACACCTACGATCCACAGTTTGGCGGCAACATCGAATGCCGTGCCCGCAATTGGAGCAACCTGGAGGATATGCGCCTGAGTTCGATAGACCTCAATTCCTCTAAATCGATGAACACCATGCTGCACTTGCTTGAAGCTTGCACTGCACTGACCGGCATCTGGCAGGATGCCAAACTGGCTCAACGTTTAGAAGACATGATCAGCCTCTTCACAAACACGATCATTGATTCAAAGAGCGGCCATCAGCGCCTTTTCTTTGATAACCAATGGCTGTCGCTTTCTCAAAATATTTCATACGGCCATGATATTGAAACCAGTTGGCTGCTGCTTGAAGCCGCAGAGGAATCGGGCAAACCCGAATTGGTCAATTCAGCCAAAGCAAATGCCGTGCACATGGCACAAGTCGTTTATGAACAATCATTGCAACCTGACAGCAGCATTCTTTATGAAGCCGGGCCTGATGGACACAAGGTCACCGACAGGCATTGGTGGGCGCATGCCGAAGCTGTGGTTGGGTTCCATAACGCATACGAAATCTCAAAGAAAGACCATTTCCTTCAAGCTTCAGCCAATGTGTGGTCATACATCCAAACCCATTTTGTTGACCACGCAAACGGCGACTGGTTCAAACTTCTCAACAAAGCGGGCGAGCCTTACCTAGATCATTACAAAGTCTCGCCATGGGAATGCCCCTATCATCACGCCAGAATGTGCTTTGAAATGATCAGACGTCTGAAAGATTAGTTTATCTCGGTTTCCAGTTGAGCAGTTTTAGGTTTGATGTTGATCACCCAAACCAAAACCGCACCAATCACAAACAGCCCCATATTCATCATAAAAGGCAGTGTGCGATTGACTGCCGAGAGCTGCCCTGCAATCCAGCCAAAGGGTGAAGTAAATAAAATCAATGTCGCATACACAACTGCGCTGATGCGTGCACGTTCTTTGGTTTCCATCGCCACCGCCAGCAGTGATTCAGTCATGGGGCTGACCAGTGAAACCGCGGCACCTTCAAGCACCACACTGATCACCAACAACACCACAGAATTCGCAGGCATAAATACCAACAATGCCTGGCTGGCAAAATAACCAGCAAACCCCACCCACATTGGCAAACGAAAGTGCAAAAGATTGGTCAGCCGCGGACCGATGACAAAGAAACCCACAGTCGTAATGATGGATTTCAGCATGACAAAGATCGCAATCTGTGAGTTGTCGAAACCCAATTTGCTGGTAAACAACACGCCCCAGAAACTGCCGTTGACTGTTGAAAAGATATTCGTAATTACCATCAACGAAAGCGCACCCAGGATGGGTTTGGATCGAAACACCTGTTTGATCACACTGCGGTAATCACCCAACAAGCTGATAATTGAACTGTTGCGTGTTTCTTTCATACGCTGCATGCCGCGGTCAGTTTCTTTTGAAAAAGCATAGAGAACCGCTGCTTTGATAGTGATCATAATGGAGCCAAAAACAAGCAATCCGCGCATGGCTGGGATCAATCCAAAATTCTGAACAAACCACCCACCCAGCGGTGAAAAGAAAGCTGAACATACTGCGAAGATCATGATCCACGTCCACATGTGAACCACATGACGTTCTTCGGCATCTTCCACCAATAGACAAGTCCAGGCGGTGTGGGCAATACGAAAAAAACCGTTAATCATGGCGGCGATCACGAAATAGGTTGTGTTTTGGGCAAACGCCCAAATCAAACAGGGCACGCTCCAGGTGATCAGATCTGTGATAAACAAGGTCGCCCGGCGGCCAAATTTATCGGTGATGGCGCCGCTGATAATGGCACTGATGATCTGAAAAACCAACCCCAGACTGGCAATCGTGCCTATCCATTGATCGGTAACGCCCAACGCCAGCATATAAACTGAAAGAAAAGGAGCATAAAGATTGTACGGAATGCCAAACAAAGGTTCCGTTAACACTGTTGCCCGAGGCGTGCCCTTAAGCTCTCTCAGTGTTTGAAAAAGAGGGTGGTTTTTAATTAGGATCATTTATTTTCCAATACAACACAATAATGCAATGATGAATTTTTATTCCACGCGCAGTGATGCCTTTAACAGGTCAGAGTCGCGCGAAGAGGGGCCAATCAACAATTCAAATTCGCCTGTCTCAACCACGTTCTTGCCCTCGGCATTGATGATCTCAAAAGCGTCAAAAGACAGTTCAAATTCAACCGTCTTCTTTTCACTGGCTGCCAATGCGATTCGGGCAAAACCCTTGAGGGCTTTGTTCACCCAGGTTGCGGAAGTGACTAAGTCTGAAACATATGCCTGAACGATCTCAACACCATCACGTTTGCCGGTGTTTTCAACATCCACACTGAACTTTGCTGATTGCCCCGATTTAAGTACAGGTGTTTGTAATACTATATTTGAATAGCGGTAGCTGGTATAGCTCAAACCATGACCAAACGGAAAAAGTGGTTCCTGGGTCATGTCGGCATAGGTGGTGCCGTGCTGCCCACGAACCTGGCTGTAAAACACAGGCTGCTGCCCCACATGAACCGGGATCGAAATGGTCAGCTTGCCGCCCGGGTTGATCTCGCCAAATAGAGCTTCGGCAATCGCACGTCCGCCTTCCATGCCGGGATTGAACCCTTCGAGAATGGCTGCGGCGCGCTTGGCAGAAGCCGGCAGCACCAGTGGTTTGCTGTTGACCAGCACCACCACCATGGGTTTACCTGTTTTTTCAAGTGCATCCAACAGGGCGATTTGTCCGCCCTGAAGTTCAAGCGTGGCAGTGCTGTTCGTTTCACCGATGAACTTCAAATGATCACCTACCACTGCGATAACGACATCTGCTTTTTCAGCAGCCGCAACTGCAGCGGGGAGCGATGAGAGGTCATCATCAATGATTGAACAGCCTTTTTCGTAAAGAATACTGGTTCCATTTGGCGCCAAGGCGCGGATGCCGTCAACCACGGTGGTGGTTTTCTCACGCGGTTGTTTACCCGCCTCCACTGAATGTTGTGAAGATCCCAGACACCAATCACCCAATTGCGACATATCATCGTCAGCATTTGGACCGATAACAGCAATTGTTTTTACTTTCGATAAACTCAGGGGTAAAACGCCGTTGTTTTGCAGCAAAATCAGGCTCTGGCGGGCGGCATCCAGGTTGGCAGCGCGGTGATCAGCACGGTTGACCTCAATAGCGGCGCGCTCAAGATCTGGCCTGCGCGGGTTTTCAAAGAGACCCATGCGGAATTTGAGAGCTAACAAACGTGCGCAGGGGGCATCAATTTCAACTTCAGCCAGACGCCCAGTTTTAACGGCCTCAATGGCTCCTTCATAGAATTCAGGGGTGGTCATCATGATGTCATTGCCGGCGCGTAAAGCGACAACAGCGGCTTCAGCATAATTGGCGCAAATCTTTTGCTGTTTGACCAGGCTGCCGACGTTATCCCAATCGGTAACGACGACACCCTTGAAATCCCATTCATCTTTAAGCACTTCGACCAACAGCCAGTGGTTTACAGTTGAAGGTTGGCCTTCAATGGATTGATAACCGGTCATGAAGGTCATGGCGCCAGCTTTCACTGCACGTTTGAAAGGCGGCAAAAAGTAGCTGCGCAGTTTGCGGCGAGAAAGATCTGCCTCGGAGGAATCCCGTCCTCCCTGGGTTTCAGAGTAACCGGCATAATGCTTGGCAGTGGCCAACACTGCTGTGGAGTCATTGAGACCCTCTCCCTGATATCCTCGGATCATGGCAGAAGCAAATTCACCAATCAAGTAAGGATCCTCGCCAAATGTCTCGCCGGTGCGTCCCCAGCGCAGATCGCGGCTGAGGCACAAAACGGGTGAAAAGGTCCAGTGAATGCCGGTAGGGCACATTTCTTCGGCAGTCACCCGGCCAACTTTTTCTAACATTTCAGTGTTCCAGGCGCCAGCCAGGGAAAGTTGATTCGGAAAAATGGTTGCACCTTTCCAGAAGGAGTGTCCATGAATACCATCCTCACCCACCAACAGAGGAATGCCAAGACGGTTCTTCGCGGCAAGATCCATGGCGCGGTTGATTTTGGCGCCCAAAATATGCAAGACAGAACCAGGTTGGCGAGTGTTGATAAAAGAAAGGTCCTCTTCACGCGCATCCCATAACATGAGTTGACCCACTTTTTCTTCAAGGGTCATGCGTGATAGCAGGTCAGCAACACGTTCCTCGACCAGTAAATGTGGATTGAGGTAAGCGGGAGAAGTCGCAGTGGCATTTGGGGTCATGCAGAACTCCTGAAATGGAAATTTATTGGAACCGGTTGCATAAATGATTTCAATGATTATACCTTATGCTGTGGTTTTTTCTCCTGCCAACTTTTTGACCCTGAGTATTGTTAATCGATCAAAATAAACAGAAATCTTAAAAATTGTTGACTTTTTTCTTCTGACGTGCAATAATATCGGTATCGTTACCGGTATTGATACCGGAATCGTTATCACATCCCCAATTGAGTTCATCATGTATAAGAAAAAACGGTCCATCACAATTCAAGATGTTGCTCAGACAGCCGGAGTGTCGGTTTCAACCGTTTCTCGTGTACTGAATGGCAAAGTGGATGTTGCTCGTGAAACACAAGATCGCATCAATGGCGTCATTAAAGAACTAGGCTACACTTCCAATCTTGCCGCACGCAGCATGCGAAGTCAGAAGAAAAACCTGATTGGTTTGATCATGCCTGACATCGCCTATCCCTTTGCTATTGAAGTCATGAAGGGCGTCAACAGAGCGATTGCTGAATCAGATTTTGATTTGTTAGTCTACACCACCGGTGATGTTCGCAAAAGCGGACGCGCCTCCGCTGAACAAAAATATGTTTCGCTGCTCACCCACTCCATCTCAGATGGCGTTATTATCGTCGCCCCGGTGGTGGCTGAGTTCAACTCTGATGAACCGATCGTTTCGATTGATCCGGTCATGAGCAACCCCAGTTATCCCTCAGTTCATGCCACAAACTATCAGGGCGCAATTGACGCCATGGAATACCTCCTCAGCCTGGGACACAAACGTATCGGTTACATTGGCGGTCGTTTGGAACTTGAAAGCGCCAACCGCCGTCTTATGGGCTATCAAGATAGTCTCGCCAAAGCAGACATTCCCATTGATCAAGAGTTGATCAAGTCAGGCGATTACACCACTGTATCTGGTGTGACATGCGCCCACCAATTGCTTGCACAGCCTAATCGCCCTACCGCCATATTTGCCTCAAACGATCAAAGCGCCATGGGCGTCTTTCAGGTTGCCGAAGAAATGGGCTTGCGCATCCCTGAAGATTTATCTCTAATCGGTTTTGACAATATTCCAGAATCTAAATATCTTGGTCTAACCACTGTTGATCAATTCATTTTCGAAATGGGTTACACCGCGACACAAATGTTAATAAAACTAATTAATGACATACCGCTTAATGATCAAACTTTTCGTATGCAAACCAGTCTGGTCATACGTTCATCCTGCCGAAAGATTGGCGGTTAATTTAGACCCAACATTTCATTATCGGCTCAAAAATATCCCCAACTGAAAGGAGAAGGGAGGTGAGTGTGTCAGATCAATTAAATAAATAGCAGGCCTTCTCTCGACCCTTGGAAAGATGATAGAAGACCTGCGAAGTTGTGTGGAGGTGTTCTCCGCACGTTTCAATTATAGCTTGTACTAACCTAAAAAGGAGAAGAATCATGACCAAAAAGTTGTCTCTGTTAATCAGTGTAGTAATCATTGCTGCACTCCTGCTTGCAGCCTGCGGCACCCCTGCAGCCACTGAAGCACCCGTTGCGACTGAAGCTCCCGCTGCGGCCACCGAAGCACCTGCTGCCACTGAAGCTGCTGCAGAACCAGTCACCATCACCTGGTGGCACATTACAACCAAAGATCCCGGCCTCACTGAATTTCAAAAGATGGCCGATGATTACATGGCCATGCACCCCAATGTAACCATCGAACTCACCATTCTAGAAAATGAAGCCTTCAAGACCAAGTTAACCACCGTTATGCAGTCCGGAGAAGTTCCTGATATCTTCCAAAGCTGGGGCCAGGGCGGCATGATCGAACAGGTTAATGCTGGTTTATTAAAAGACATCTCTGCTGACCTCGAAGGCGAATGGGGCGACAGCCTTGGTGCCCTCGACGCCTTTGCTGTTGATGGCAAGAACTATGGCGTGCCCTGGGATATGGGTGCTGTGACCTTCTGGTACAACAAAGACCTCTTCGAACAAGCTGGCGTTGAAGTTCCCACCACCTGGTCTGAATTCTTGACTGTTTGCGAAACCCTCAAAGCCGCCGGCATCACCCCGATTTCAGTGGGTGAAGGCGACAAATGGCCTGGCATGCACATCTGGGCTTACCTGGTCTCCCGAATTGGTGGAGCCGAAGCTTTCAGCGCTGCAGCCGCCTCTGGCGATGCCCGCACTGGATCCTTCGAAGACGAAGCCTTCGTTCAAGCTGGTTATGAACTGAAGAAACTTGTTGATGGTGGCTACTTCCAGGAAGGTTTCTTGGGAGCTACCCATGATGATATGAACGCTGCATTTGGTAATGGCAAAGCTGCAATGGAACTCGGTGGACAATGGTCTCCCTCCGTGCAAGCTGCCAACAGTGCTGATACCCTTGGTGTCAAGAACCTCGGCATGTTCAACTTCCCGGCTGTTGAGGGTGGTGCTGGACTCATGACCGATCTCGTTGGTGGTGGTAACGGCTTTGCCATCGGCAAAGACGCTGAACCCGAAGCCATTGACTTCGTCAAATATCTGACCAATCTTGACAATCAGAAAATCGTTGCCTCCACTGGTATGGGCATTCCCGTGGCCAAGGGTGCATCTGAATCCATTTCCGACCCCAATATGGTGATGGTTGCCGATGCAGTTGCCAATTCCACCTACTATCAACTGTACTTCGATCAGGTTCTGCCTTCTGCTATGGGCAGCATCATCAATGACGCTGTACAAAAGATCTTCGCTGGCACCGCAACTCCTGAAGAAGTTTGCGCTGAAATCGAAGCCGGTTTCTTAGCTCAATAGTTCTTTGAAATATCTGGCAGGTGCGGGGTGGTCTTAAAAACCATTTACGCACCTGCCAAAAAATAATCATGAACAAGCCCGTTCCCCAGGTATATACAAAAATAAGGCTTTTAATCAGAAGGTAACTCCCTGTGGGACAGTATTCGGAATAACCATTTTTAACACCTTTAGCACCCGAATATTATCAGACACAGAAAGAGAAAATCATGCAATCGAATCCTGCCCAAGCAACACTAATAAACCCAAAACGCTCAGGCCTTTCACGCAAAACAAAAGACCGAATGGTCATTATTCTGTTTCTTTTTCCTGCACTCGTTATTTTTTTGCTTTTTGTCATTTATCCGATTTTCCGCTCGGTTTATTACAGTACGTTTGATTGGAAGGGTTTAGGGGAAGCCACCAAGAATATCGGGTTTGAAAATTACAGAAAAATTCTAATCGACACAGTCTTTCAAAAATCTGTTGTGAATGTTGTCATCATTATCGTACTATCTTTGGTACTTCAACTTCCGGCAGCAATAATTCTTTCAACTATGGTTGCCCGTGATCTTCCAGGTCGGGCGTTATTCAGAACCATATTTTTCCTTCCATATGTTCTATCAGAAGTCAATGCAGCCATCATGTGGATGCTCCTGTACAATCCAGACCCTGAACGCGGTTTTATCAATGGGATCCTGGTGGCAATGGGGTTAAATACTGTCAACTGGCTTGCAGATATGAATATCGTTCTTTTTGCTGTTTTTATTGTCTTGACTTGGAAATACTTCGGTTTTCACATGCTTCTCTATTTAACCGGACTTCAAAATATTCCTACGGAAATCGAAGAGGCGGCGCGCATGGATGGCGCCAATTCTTTTCAGAATTTTTGGTATATCACCCTGCCTCTTTTAAGCGGCACAATTAAAACCTCGGTACAAATGTCTGTTTTAGGTTCCATTCAGCAGTTCATCCTGGTATGGGTAATGACCAAAGGCGGCCCGGTAAACGCAAGCGAGGTGATGGCAACCTATATGTACCGCTTCGGTTTTGTTAGATTTCAATTTGGATACGGTTCAGCCGTTGCGATCATCATGTTCCTTGTCTGTGTCATTTTTTCACTGCTTTACCGTAAATTAACCAACAAACCAGATTATCTGACTGGCCTCTAGAAAGGTTATTCAACATGCAAAGAATTATCCCTACACCACGTTGGATGAGAAAAGCCGTACCAAGAGTTTTTCAGTATATTCTGCTTGGGATCACAACAATATTAATCTTCATTCCGATTGTGATCTTGCTTTTTGGCAGCGTAAAAACCACAGGCCAGATGTATTCCCACCCCTATTCCATTCCCAATCCTCCCGATTGGACCAATATCGTCAACATTCTTTCCACGCCCAGTTTTTGGGGCATGATGAAGAACAGTCTAATCGTCATGGTCTCAACAACAGCACTAACTGTATTTCTTTGTGCCCTGGTATCTTTTGTTTTTGCCCGTCTCGAGTTTCGAGGTAAAAATTGGATCTTCAATCTGTTTACTGTTGGGTTGATGTTCCCCATCAATGTAGCCATCTTGCCTGTCTATTTTGTTTTACGTCAATTGGAACAATATGGAATTAATATGATTGACAGCCTAATGGGCGTCATTCTTGTTCAAACTGCCTTCCAACTATCCGGCAATATCATGATCTTGCGCGGATTCTTCACTGCTGTTCCCAAAGAACTACAAGACGCCGCCTATATTGACGGCTGTACTAACTTTGATTTCTTCTGGCGCATCCTGCTTCCGCTTGTAAAACCTTCTTTGGCAGCCATTGCAGCTTTAATTATGATTGCCAGTTGGAACGATCTACTTGTGCCCCTCGTTGTCTTAAACAGCGACAAACTTTGGACCTTGCCGCTTGGTACGATGCAGTTTCAGGGACAATATTCACAAGATCTGGCGATCATTTCTGCTTTTGTCGCCTTATCTTCCATACCAACCATCATCTTCTATTTCTTTGCTGAGAAACAAATTGTCGCTGGTCTGACCGCAGGTGCAGTAAAGGGTTAATTATTCTAAAAATTCACATGGTGTTAGTACCAGAAATGCTCGAAGTACTGCAAGGTACTCATAGAGATCAACGGAAAATAGCACTAATGGTTTTGAAATTATTACTAAGGAGTACCTTATGAGTGAAAGTGAGCACACGGCTAATCCTGCGTACCTGAACACCAACCTCCCGTTTTCAGAACGGGCAAAAGACCTGGTGAGTCGATTAACGCTTGACGAAAAGATTGGGCTTATGAACCATCCTGCCCACGGTATTCCGCGTTTGAACATCCCAAGTTACAACTATTGGAGCGAAGCACTGCACGGTATGGCCCGCAACGGACGCGCCACAGTTTTTCCACAGGCCATCGGCATGGCTTCCACTTGGGATAAAGAATTGATTCACCAGGTAGCCACTGCGATCAGCGACGAAGGCCGCGCCAAGTATCATGCCGCACTTCGCCGAAATGGCTATACCGGGCAATATCAAGGCTTAACGGTCTGGTCACCCAACGTGAATATCTTCCGCGATCCCCGTTGGGGCCGTGGTCAGGAGACATGGGGAGAAGATCCATTTCTAACGGGTGAAATGGCCACAGAATTCGTCAAAGGGCTGCAGGGTGAGGATCAAAAATATCTCAAACTGGCTGCCTGCGCCAAACATTATGCCGTTCACTCTGGTCCAGAAAAAGACCGTCACGTCTTTAATGCGGTGGTTACCAAACGCGAACTTTATGACACCTACCTGCCAGCCTTTAAGAAACTCGTCACAGAAGCCAACGTTGAATCCGTGATGGGCGCCTACAACCGCACTCTGGATGAAGTTTGCTGCGCCAGTGATCTGCTGATCAACAAAATTCTACGTGGCGACTGGAAATTCAAAGGCCATTTTGTTTCAGATTGTCTGGCATTATCTGATTTTCATCTCAATCATAAAGTCACCAAAGATGAAGCTGAATCAGCAGCGATGGCCATCAAAGCCGGCTGCGACCTGGGTTGCGACCATGTTTACGATCAAATTCCCGAAGCCATCCAACGCGGCATTTTATCTGAAGCTGAAGTGGATCAATCTCTCGAACGCACCATGCTCACCCGTATGAAATTGGGTATGTTCGATCCACAAGATTCGGTACCTTATGCTTCAATCTCCACCGATGTGGTAGCGTGTGACAAGCACCGCAAACTGGCTTATAAAACTGCAACTGAAACGGTTGTTTTGTTAAAAAATAAAAACAACATCCTTCCTATAAAACCTTCCACCAAGAAGATTTTCGTCACCGGCCCGACAGCAACAAGCCTCGAAGTCTTGTTGGGCAACTACTACGGTTTTAATAATCAAATGACCACCCTTCTTGAAGGCATTACCGGCCGCCTGCCCGAAGGCATGGGCATGGAATATCATTCTGGCGCTTTGCTGAAACACGCAAGAGAAGTGAAAGAAACATGGGCGCCCGGCATGGCCCAATCTGCTGATTTTGCCATTGTGTGCGGTGGTTCTTCCTCTTTCATTGAAGGCGAAGAAGGTGAATCACTGCTCTCACCCCAGAACGGCGACCGTGACAGCATTTCACTGCCAGCCAGCCAGGTCAATTACATAAAAGAACTTTCAATCGCCGGCGCCAAAATTGTGCTGGTGCTCACCGGCGGCAGCCCTATTGCCCTGGGTGAAGTTGAAGACATCGTCGATGCGATCGTATTTGTTTGGTATCCCGGCATGGAAGGTGGAAAAGCAGTTGCCGATGTACTCTTTGGCGATGTTGCACCTTCAGGCAAACTGCCGCTGACATTCCCTAAATCTCTTGACCAGCTTCCTGCTTTTGATGACTACAGCATGACCGGCCGCACGTACCGCTACATGACCAAGGAACCCCTCTTCCCCTTCGGCTTCGGCTTAAGCTACACCACCTTTGAGTACTCAGACCTAAGAATGGAAAGTGACACAATCCAATCAGGAGAATCACTTACCATCCACTTTACTGTCAGAAATACCGGCACTCAAACCGCCGCTGAAGTTGCCCAGATCTATTTGAGCGACTTGCAAGCCTCCACCATTGTTCCACTGCAGCACCTGGTTGGTTTTGAACGGTTTGAACTACAACCCGGAACCAGCCGCACCATTGATTTCAAGTTAACCCCCGAAATGATGTCTTTCTTCAATGATGAAGGTAAACTTACACTTGAACCTGGCGATTTTCGGCTGGAGGTGGGCGGCTGCTCACCCAGTCCGCGCGGACAAGCCCTGGGTGCACCCAAACCATTGATTAAAACATTTACTGTAAAATAAATATAGACTAAGGAGTTCGTTGTGACTGAATATCTTCCAAAACCTGAACACAAATTTACCTTCGGCCTATGGACCGTCGGCAGCACCGGACGCGACCCATTTGGTGAACCTACACGCGCCAAGAAATCTCCCGTTGAGCTAGTCCATCTTTTGGCTGAAGTTGGTGCATATGGAGTCAATTTTCATGATGATGACCTGATTCCTATCAATTCAACCCCTACCGAACGAGCTACCATCATCAAAGATTTTAAAAAAGCCCTGTCGGATACGGGTCTGGTTGTTCCCATGGCCACAACCAACTTATTTGGAGACCCCATCTTCAAAGATGGCGCATTTACCTCCAATGACCCCAAAGTGCGGGCCTATGCTCTGCAAAAAGTGATGGTCAACATTGACCTGGGTGTTGAGCTTGGCGCCAAAGTGTACGTTTTCTGGGGCGGACGTGAAGGCACCGAAACAGATGCATCCAAAGACCCCGTGACTTCAACAAAACGCATGCGTGAAGCCATAAATTACCTCTGCGATTATGTCAAAGATCAAAAATATGATCTGAAATTCGCACTCGAAGCCAAACCCAACGAACCACGCGGCGATATGTACAACGCCACAACCGGTCATATGCTGGGCTTTATCGCCACACTCGATCATCCCGAGATGGTTGGTGTCAACCCCGAAGTAGCCCACGAACACATGGCTGGATTAAACTTTGCGCACAGCGTCGGCCAGGCATTGGATGCTAACAAGCTCTTCCACATTGACCTCAACGATCAATCCTTTGGCCGCTATGACCAAGATTTCCGCTTCGGTATGGTCAATCAAAAAGCTGCCTTTTTCCTGGTTAAACTGCTCGAAGATTACAAGTATGACGGCAGTCGCCACTTTGATGCACATGCTTATCGCACCGAAGATTATGAAGGCGTCAAGCACTTCGCCCGCGGATGTATGCGCACATACCTTATTTTGAAAGAAAAAGCTGCAAGATGGAATGCCGACAAAGAAATTCAGGGCATTTTGGCTGAAGTAAATGCAGATGATGGTTCCATGAGCAAATTTACCGGCAAATATAGCGCAGATAAAGCCAACGCTCTCAAACAACAAACCTTTGACCGTCCGGCGATTGCCTCTCGCGGGTTGGATTATGAACGTTTGGATCAATTGACGGTTGAAGTTTTGCTTGGCGTTCGATAATCACTTTTTTGGAGCAAATCAATGGCATTTTTTCTGGGCATAGACACATCAACAACCTCCAGCAAGGCCTTACTCATTGATGAAATGGGTAAGGTCGTGGCTGTTGCATCGGCGCCGCACACACTTCAGACCCCTCATCCGCAGTGGTCAGAACAAGACCCGCAGGATTGGTGGCAGGCAGTTTCAACCAGCATTAAGTCAGCCCTCGAAATTGCCAAGATTCGTGCTGAACAGATCGGCGCCATTGGCTTGACCGGCCAGATGCACGGTCTGGTACTCATGGATGAAGATGGCAAAGTGTTGCGCCCAGCCATTTTATGGAATGATCAACGCACTCAGACACAGTGTGACAGAATTCACGAAAAAATAGGCAAAGAAGCATTCATCCAGATCACCGGCAACGTAGCCCTAACCGGGTTTACAGCCCCAAAGATCTTATGGGTCAAAGAGAACGAGCCTGAAGTCTTTGCCAAAGCAAAACACGTTTTACTTCCAAAGGATTATATCCGCTATAAACTGACCAGCGATTATGCGATGGATAAAGCTGACGGCGCTGGGACTGTGCTCTTTGATCTGCATGCCCGCGATTGGTCACCCGAGGTACTTTCATCACTTGAAATTCCAAAAGCATGGATGCCGCGCACTTATGAAGGCACCGAGATCACAGGCGTAATCAGTCGTGAGGCTGCAGCCTTAACCGGACTGAAGGAAGGCACGCCTGTGGTCGCAGGTGGCGGCGATCAAGCCGCCGGTGCAGTGGGTATGGGCGCCGTGGAACCCGGTGTAGTTTCTCTCACTCTGGGTACCAGCGGGGTAGTTTTTGCCACGACGCCTGCTGCTTACATTGAACCTGCCGGCCGTTTGCACGCTTTTTGCCACGCTGTACCTGGCATGTGGCACTTCATGGGGGTCATGCTTTCTGCCGCCGGCAGCTTGCAGTGGTATCGCGACACCCTCGCCCCGAACATGGATTTCGATACGCTGTTGAAAGACGCGGAATCCATCCCTGCCGGCAGTGAAGGGCTTGTTTTTCTGCCTTATCTTACTGGAGAACGCACACCCTACCCAGATCCGCTCGCCAGAGGCGCGTTTATTGGCCTAACCCTGCGCCATAACCAGGCGCACCTGACCAGAGCTGTGTTGGAAGGTGTTGCTTTTGGATTGAAAGATAGTTTTATGCTCATCAAGAACGCAGGTCTGGGCAAGATCACTCAGGTGCGCGCCTCAGGCGGCGGTACAAAAAGTGCGCTTTGGCGACAGATCCTCTCCTCGGTGCTGGATGTGGAACTGGTTACAGTAAATTCCGCAGAAGGCGGTGCTTACGGCGCTGCCTTACTGGCCGGGGTTGCAGGAGGAACATGGAAGGACGTGCCCACAGCATGTAATACCTGCATCAAGATTACTGGCAGCACTTCTCCAGACCTCAAACAGGTCGAAATCTACAACAAGGTATATGCCATCTACCGGGATTTGTATCCGGTTTTGAAAAACAAGTTTGCAGCTTTGGCTAAATTAAACTGATCGGTTCTGAGTGGAAAATAATCCAACGCCCCGGAACCGGGGCGTTTCCTTTTGTAGTTAGGTATCGTAAACCCTTTATTTGTATAATAATTCCACCTCTGTCGACAAATGAGGAATGCAAATGAACCCATTACCAAAAGAGAAACTTAAGGATATCAATGATTTTCTGCAGCAGCCGCTGATTGCCAGGATGGCCACCGCAGACATGAACGGCCAGCCCCATGTTGTGCCCGTCTGGTTCGGTTGGGATGGAGAAACGCTCTGGATCAGCTCCTATTCAAATACACGCAAAGTGATCGAACTTGAAAAGAACCCCAAAATATCGGTGGTGATTGACGAAGCAAAAGACAATGGTGAAAACAAAGGCGTTATCTTTGAAGGCGTTGTCGAATTGATTCGAGAACCGCGCTCCTTTTTGCATGACCAATTTGTGTGGATCTACACTCGCTATCTTGGCTCTGATGGCATATTAGCCGCGGAACCACAAAGCTGGATTGAAGACCCACACAACTTATTGATCAAACTCATCCCTGCTAAAGTTATTAGCCTATACTTCTAGGCGTTATTGGTCAAAAAGGTCTGCACAGCTTTCATATAAGGCTCAAACTGGTCCCGTCGGATGTTATGCCCTGCACCAGTAATATGCACTACCTCAAGCTGGGGCACACCTTGCTTCAAGGCTGAGGCTTCTTTCTCACCCACGATGGCGCCTTTGACGAGATCGGCAGTGATCATCAAAGCGGGACAAGTTATTTTCTTAACCAGATTCTCAAAATCCGTGGCAGGCAGATCATCCATCGCAACCATACTTCCTATTTTGGGGCTGTATCTCAGTTTGGAGTTCACCCAGGGCTCAATTTCTGATTCATCCCAGCCAGGGTTACCAACTCGAACTTCATGCAGCAAATCCTCTTTCGTTTTGCGCTTATTCGCACTGATCCACTGAGCAAGTGGATTGGGATTTGGAGGTTCACTTTTATCGGTGGATTTGATTATCCAAAAAGGCGGGGGATCTTCCAATACAATGGCTTTAGCCACCTCAGGATATAAACCCGCCAGAGTCAACGTTGTTATCGCCCCCATGGAATGCCCCATGATGATGGGTTTTAGCAATCCAAGTTCCTTGATCAAAGCAACAATCTCTCCTGCCATGACAATGAGGGTATACCCCTCCTCCGGCGCCATGGATTTACCGTGACCACGCATGTCAACCATGACCACATCATAATCTTCCGCTAGAACTTCGGCTGTTCGCAGCCAACACAATCCATCATCAGTGACGCCATGTAAAAGCACAATTGGGGGTTTGCTCCCGCCGGTGCGATAAAAATGCAGTTTGACCCCATTGGCAATCACATCACCTTGAATGATATCCATAGTGCTTCCTCCTAGAGTAATTGCTTAATAAATACCTCTCGGACTGTCTACCGTTCTTCAGCGAATTTGCCAAACAACAAGCCATCCAATAAGACCAAGAGGTATTAAATCTAATTTCTTAATTTTATTTTAGTAATTCAAACCAAATCCAAATTCATAAAGAGGATTAACGGAATCATGAGGCAGGTCTTCTTTTTGATTACGTACGGCTTCCATCGAACTGGGTAATTCAAATGGCAGTTTGCCTTCCGGTTTTGCTTTACCAAAGATCACATTTAGAACTGCTTCATCCGATGCTCCATATTCACCAAACACCGCTTTGGCAGCCGAATTGATCTCAGGGAAGACCGCCGGCCGATCAAGATAAATCACAATGATGGTTGGAACGGCATTACACAGTTCCAAAATATCTTCTTTCACCTTACCTTTGAAATCCAGATCGCCGTGGTGGAATCCTTGCTGAAACGGGTTTTTTGTGTCCAACGGCACCCAAGGAGTATCCAGACGCAGAATAGCGAAATCAGCCTGCTCGGGGTCATCGACCACTGTGCCATATCGGGTGGCAACTTCAGGGCTGATGTTCGTCACGTGGATTTTTGGTGTTCCCTTCAAAGGCAACACTTGCTGATCATTCTTGAGAAGTGTCATGGCGCGTTCTTGTGAACCCAAACCGGCCGCGGTTGAGAGTGGAGTACCAAAAACACTCGAAAGCTGGCTCTCATCCACGAAGGGGTTATCAAATAACCCCAACTGGAACTTTTGCAGAAGCAATCGCCGAATGGATTGGTCAATCCGCGCTTCAGATAATTTACCCGCATTAACCAGTTCAACCACATATTCAGGGCATTTCTCGCCGCCGAATTGATCCACACCAGCCTCAATGGCTTTAAGCACCCGTTCTGATTCACTCAAATGCTCCACGCCCCAGGCGCGTGCTTCCCAGATCACATCGCCGATATGGGTGTCACTGATCAGCCCCCAGTCTGTGCACACGATGCCGTCAAATTTATACTTATTGCGCAGTAATGTGGTGATGATGTACTTATTAAACGACATGGCCACATTCTCATCTGTCTGATCGGTAGGCACGCCGTAATAAGGCATGATCGAAGCCGTCCCGGCTTCAAATGCCGCTTCAAACGGGATCAAGTGATAGTCAAAGTTCTTGCCGGGATAAACCTGTCCTCTTTGAGTTGCAAAATGTGGATCGAGACCTTCTTTTTGCGGTCCGCCACCGGGGAAGTGTTTGGTCATGCAAGCCACACTTTGAGGTCCAAGCAATGCACCCTGAAAACCTTTAATATAGGCTTTCACTAAACGGGCGGCCACGTGAGCATCTTCGCCAAAGGTTCCGCTGACCCGGGGCCACCGGGGTTCGGTGGCCAAATCAATCTGCGGATGCAATGAGATCCTGATGCCCACGGCCAGATATTCCTTGCGGGCGATCTCGGCAAACTGCTCCACCATGGCAACATCATCCAGGGCGCCAAAACCCAGGGTTTCGCAAAACTGGGTAAATTCATTGGCTGCCATTGAGAAGATATTGCGCGTGAAATGATTGCGCGGGTCAGAGGAAATGGTTACTGGGATACCCAGCCGGGTTTGCTCTTCAAATTTTTGTAGATTGTTATGCCAGGCTGCCACCACTTTTACTCCGGGTACGCTCCAGAGATTGAAGTGGTTCATTTTTTGTTTGCTGATCATGGTTGAAGCAAAACTTCCAAACTCAAAATTACCCTGTTTCTCTTCAATGGAGGCATCTTCGGCAATCACTGACCCATCCATGAACATCATGCCGGCTTTTTCTTCAAGCGTCATTTGACTGAGCAAGTCATCAACCCTAGCATTTATTGGCTGCCGTGGATCTTCGTAAATATCCAGTTTGCCATTATGGTTCAAATCACGGTATGAATAACCATTTTCTGTCTTTATCACGTCAGAGAGTTGTTTTGTAATATCATTAATTGCCATTTTGGCCTCTTATAAACTGCAAAATTATCCGTGAACTTGTTTCAACAAATCAGCGACCATATCATCAGCGGTTTTTGGCAGCGCGCTTTGCATAAAGAGTAATACACTGGCCAGGGGCATATCACCAAACATCATCATGATATCCGCACCCATGCCGTCATCTGCGCCTTCTTCGGCTCCAAACGCTTTACGGCTAAGTGATTCCACCTGCGCAAAGAAGGGGCTGAAAACTTTGTTGCCAATGGGGTCTTCCATCCATTCGCGGATGGTGGATTCCTTGTTCAACAGGCAGGGCAATTGAACAGTAGATTCAAGTGTTACAGTTAATTTTTCGCGAATATCTGCTGCCGAAGCTGCAATCAACAGATCAAAATCGCCATCTTCAGTGATCCATTGACTGTAAGAGGGGTGATAATAGGCAAAGGAACGGAAATCAAGTTTGATGGAAACAGTCTTGGTTTCACCAGGTTTAAGTTCCACCTTGGCAAAGCCCTTGAGTTCCTTTTCGGGGCGAACCAGTTTTGATTTCTGATCATGTACATAGAGTTGGACGATCTCTTTGCCAGCCAACTTGCCGGTATTGGTGACATCAACAGTGACTGTGATGCCATCAATATCTTTGAACGATTTCTTAGAAACCTTGGCATTGCTGTATGCAAAAGTGGTGTAACTCAATCCATAGCCAAACGGGAAGAGCACAGGCATCTTTTTGACATCATAATAACGATACCCAATAAAGAGACCTTCACCGTAATACACCTTTCCTGCGCCGCCCGGCCAATTGATCATAGCGGGGGTATCAGCTAGTTTAACCGGGAAGGTTTCTGCCAGCTTGCCTGAAGGGTTCACACGTCCGAATAATACATCGGCAATCGAAACGCCGCCCGCCTGGCCCATCATCCAACCTTCAAGTACGGCGGCAACGCCGTCAATCCAGTCACCCATCACCACGGGGGCACCGTTGTTAAGCACTACCACTGTGTTGGGTTGGATGGCAGAGACTGCTTTAATCAACGCCACCTGCTGATCGGTCAAATCGAGGTCAGCACGGTCATAGCCCTCAGATTCTTTGAAACCGGGCAAGGCGATGTAAAGCAAGGCAACATCTGCTGATTTGGCGAGTGAAACAGATTTATCAATCATAGCTTGATTGAACGAATTGTCAGTAGGATATCCCTCTGCGTATGTGATCTCAGCGTTCCCTGCCTGAGCCTTTAATTCCTTAAAGGGCACTGCCACCTTGGTGGGGTTGATATGTGAACTACCTCCGCCCTGAAAGTGCGCAGCTTCTGCTGAGCGGCCAATAACGGCAATATGTTCCTGCCCTTTCAATGGCAGCAGCCCATTATTCTTAAGCAGCACCATGCCCTCAGTGGCAATTTGGCGAGCCAATTCGTGATGGGCATCAGCATCAAAAGTACCCTTCTTGGGGGTCAGTTTTGACTTATAGACAATGCGCAATATTCTTTGCACAGAATCATCAAGAATTGCTTCATCCAACTTACCTGAACGGACGGCGTCGATCACTTTCTGAGTGCGCTGCGCTTGCGGACCAGGCATTTCCCAATCCAGACCGGCTTTGAGCGACTTGACACGATCATGTACAGCACCCCAGTCAGAAACCACCAGACCTTCGAAACCCCATTCGTTCTTTAATATTTCAGTCAAGAGATGGTAGTTTTCAGAAGCATAATCGCCGTTAACTTTGTTATAAGAACACATGACCGTATAGGGTTGTGCTTCTTTGACCGCTTTTTCAAAAGCTGCCAGGTAGATTTCACGCAGCGTGCGTTCATCCACTTCAGAGCTGATGCAGAAACGCTGAAACTCTTGATTGTTGGCTGCGTAATGCTTGAGGGATGTGCCCACGCCCTTGCTTTGAACACCATTGATGAAATTAACGGCCATCTCGCCGGCTAAGAACGGATCCTCAGAAAAATATTCAAAGTTACGTCCGCCCAATGGCGAGCGTTTCATGTTGGCGCCAGGCCCCAGCAGGACATCCACATTAAGCGCGATGCATTCCTCTGCCAGGGCTTCACCCATTTTTTTGATCAAATCCACATTCCAGGTTGAAGCTGTGCAAGAAGCAGTTGGAAAGCAAGTAGCGGGTAAACTTTTTTGTGCAATTGAAGTGACATCTTCAACACGCCTCACCCCATGAGGGCCATCAGAAACCACCATCTCGGGGATGCCGAGGCGATCGACGGGGGTAGTCGTCCAATTGCTGGCGCCTGTGACCAGTGCCGCTTTTTCTTCCAATGTCATTTTTGAAACCCAAGATTTAATCTCTTCAGACATGATCCACTCCTTGACCTAATTTATTTTGCTGCGCCGTGCGCATAAGAATCATAAACAGAACGAACGGTTAATGCA
The DNA here is from genome assembly GCA_002840715.1 of Chloroflexi bacterium HGW-Chloroflexi-4. GTDB lineage: Bacteria > Chloroflexota > Anaerolineae > Anaerolineales > Anaerolineaceae > UBA6107. The sequence continues at coordinate 7,315 of PHBW01000014.1, read as the reverse complement.
GATTGAACCTGTGCAAGCGTCCATCCGTTTGGAAGAGGGACATTAATAGTCACTTTACGTCCGGCGGGCAAGTCGAAATAGTTATCGCTGAATACTCCATCGGCACCTTCAAGATTGATCTCAACTAATTTAGCAAGGCTTTTTGCTGATACTTCGATGATTACATGCTGCTGGTCAACTGCCGCTTTCGTGATTAAACCTGCATCCACCAGATTGAGGTGCTTGGTTGGCACAAAGAAAGCCGTCTGCCGGGTGATCATTTGTTCACCCTCAAAGAGTTCTGCAATAAAGATCAGGTCTCTGCGATTTTCATCGGCGACCACATCTGCAAAATTAAGGGCAGCGATTTGCGACACACCAAACGGCTCTGCCTTTACGACGGCACTGCCTGATTTGAGCACCTTGCCATCCAAGGTTTCGAGCGACCAGCGCAGCGTTCCCAGCCATGTTTCACGATTTTCGTTGGTGACATACACGTTTTGTTCAGTCGGCTTATCTTCAATCGAGAGCAGCAGCGGTGCATAGAATTTTCGGGCTGCATAATGCAGGGCTTTCCAGCGGCCAAAATAGTCCAGGCTAGACCAGGATGCCACCGGCCAGCAGTCATTGAGCTGCCAGTATATGATGCCAGACACGCGGTTGGTGTGCCTGCGCCAGTGTTCAACGCCGTAGCGAATGCCTTCGGCTTGCAGTACCAAACTCAAATACACCAAAGACTCAAAATCTTTCGGCAGTCTGAAAGTATCCAACATTTGGGCAACCATTAATTGGTTTCCGCTGTCGTTCTTCTGGTGACACTCCATGATGTAAGAGGTCATATTCCAGTCGACTTCTTCTGCATAGGTCTTGATTGTGGCAAGCGGCGGCAAGGCCTGAAAGCCAAATTCACTCATAAAGCGCGGATATTGGGAACGATAAGCCGAGAAGGGTTTTCTGCCGTGCCAGACATCCCAATAATGTGCGTCGCCTTGCTTTTGTCCGTTCGGGTCTTCAAAGGGTGTGTCAGAAGAAGGTGAGCTTGGCCAATACGCATGGTCAGGGTCTTCTGCCTTACACCATTCTAAAAGGGTATGGTGGAAGAATTGACCATAAGCATCTCTTAATGTTTTTAACGATGGATCTTTCCAGTTCCAATCGACCCACCCCCACTCCATCTCGTTGTTGCCACACCATAAAGCCAGGCTGGCTCTGTGCCGCAGCCGACGAATATTCTCCACAGATTCGATTTTGACATTTTCCAAAAATTCTGCATCATCCAACGGATAAACGCTGCAGGCATACACAAAATCCTGCCAGATTAAAATGCCGTAGCGATCGCACAAATCGTAAAAGCGTTCCTCTTCATAGAAGCCGCCGCCCCACACTCGCAGCATGTTCTGGTGGGTTAGCGCCGCATCACGGATCAACCCTTCCAAATAGGCGTCAGAAATGCGGGCTGGGAAAGAATCCGCTGGAATCCAGTCTGAACCCTTGGCAAACACTGGCAGACCATTCACAACAAAAGTGAAACACTTGCCCCATTCGTCTGGTTTTTGAAGTAGTTCGATGGTGCGCAAACCCACTTGGAAATCTTTATGGTCCAGTAGTTTTGAGCCTTGAATGATTTCTACTTTGACTTGATAGAGCGGCTGGGAGCCATAGCCATTTGGCCACCATAATTGCGGATTGTTGACTTCCATGCTCAGAGTCACTTTATTGTTCTTGACCTCAGCCTTAGTTTCGAGCACATTTCCGTCTGGAGCAGTCAGTTTGAGTACAGCCTGGGTGTCCAGATTCTCCCATGACTGCAAAGAAACTTCTGCCGAGACAGTCACTTTGCCGTTGACATGCTTCTGTCGAAGATGAACCTCTTCAATCCGAATCGATTCATAACCTTCAAGTCGGATATCTTTCCAAATTCCGATGGGAGGAAGCTGAGGACCCCAGTCCCATCCAAAATGGCAGGGTGCTTTGCGTAAATGCGGTCCGCCGGGGATAGCCTGTGACACACCAGGCAAAAAGCGGATCTTGTCTTGTTCAGCTCCAAACTTTACAGGTGAAGAAAACTCAATTACCAATTCATTGTTACCAGCTTTTAGAAGTGGTTTCACATCCCAACGGTACTGCCTGAACATGTTACTAGTTTTGCCTAATTCCTGGCCGTTTAATTTCAGCGTTGCCAGTGTATCAAGCCCGTCACAGACCAAAAACAATTGGGGTTGACTGAATACATCTGAATCTACTTGAAATTCGGTTGCATAATCCCAATCGCTTTCTGCAACCCACTGAACCTTTTTCTCATTATCCCCAACAAAAGGATCTGGAATGCGATCCAGCGCCAATAAATCTGTATGCACTCCGCCTGGAACTGTAGCGGGCAGCCATTCTGACCCACCTGCTTGTCGAAACTTCCATTGACCTGTCAAAGATTGAGTATTCATGAATTGTTTCCTGTTTTCCTGTTTTAGGTTTAATTTAAATTAAACTATACATCGAACTGATAAATTAATCTTAAATCAAAACAAAAGCCTGCCCTAATAGATGGCAAGCTTAATATTTTAAATATAATGAGAAATTACCTTTCGAAGCGGTAATTTTCGGTGGTCGCGAAGACAATTTTTTTTACAAGTGAGTGTCATTGTTTAGCTTTCTTTTTATTGCAACCGGTTGCGAAGAAGGGCCGATTAAAGGAAGCCAATGGCTTCCTTTAATCGTACTTTGTTCAAGAAAGAAAAACCTTCTTGAAGTTATTTTGCTTTTATATCAACAGTCGAAAGATCCCATTCTTCATGGATCTTGGGAACATCGTTGAGCAAACGTTTGGTATAAGCTTCTTTCGGACGCAGAATTACTTCATCTGCGGTGCCACTTTCAACAAACTTTCCATGTTCCATGATAAAGACTTTATCCGAAACGAAATAAGCCAGTCCTATATCATGGGTGATGAAAATAATGGTCATGCCAGTATCATTGCGCAGTTTCAGCAGCATATCCAGAATAGTAGCGCGTGAACAGGCATCAATCATGGAAGTGGGTTCATCTGCCAATAGAATTTGAGGTTTAAGCAAGAAGATACGGGCAATCATCAAGCGCTGCATTTGTCCGCCAGAAAGTTCAAACGGATATTTATTGGTCAATTCCGCGAACTTCAAGTTGACGAAACTGCAGGCTTCAGTCATCATTTCAAGTTTTTTCTCATACGGCAGTTTCTTTCCACCGCGCATATTGATGCAATCAAGAAACAAGGCATCGATCTTGTTAAAGATATTGTATGAGGAGAATGGATCCTGGAAAATTGCCTGAATATTTGTCCAATACTCTTTCTTTGCTTTTTGAGATCGGATATCTCGCTTCTTACTCTTAAAATAGATCTCGCCTTCAGTGGTGTTAATTAAACCAAGTAGCATTTTGGCCAAAGTGGTCTTTCCGCTGCCTGATTCACCTACAATCGAAACAATCTCACCTTCGGCAAAATCAAAATCAACATGATCAACAGCCATATTTTTATTACGGCCGAGTCCGAAGACCTTGGTAAGTCCAACACCCTTAAGGCATGATTTTTTCTCAGTCATTTTGATATGCCTTTCTCAGCTGCTCTTCAGTAAAGATACAACGGTAAGAGCGGTCACTTTCCAAATACTTCATATCCACCGGGTAACGCTTGCATTCGGGTGTCACAAACTTGCAGCGTTCAGCGAAACGGCAGCCTTCAGGGGGCTTCTTCAAGTTTGGTGGTGTTCCAGGGATGGCTGTCAATTTTGTGTCTTTTAAACCACTCTCAGGAACAATGATGGAGCCCATCAGCCCCTTCGCGTAAGGGTGAATTGGATCAAACACGGTTTGTTTTGAGGAGCCTTTTTCAACGATTTGACCTGCATACATAACCATGATGTCATCAGTTACATTGTAAAGCAAAGGAAGTTCATGAGTAATGAAGATCATCGCTTTAACATAACCCTTTTCCATCATGTAGCGCAGCATCTTGATGACCATTTTCTGTGAAGTAACATCCAAAGCAGAAGACGGTTCATCTGCAATCAAGATTTTCGGTTCCAAAATCACTGAGGTTGCAATTACTGTTCTCTGCTTCATACCGCCTGAAAGTTCAACCGGGTATCGCTGCAGAACCTCTTTGGGCAGACCCAAGACTTCAAAGCGTTCACGGGCAAGCTCATAAATCTCTTTTTTAGAAACTTTAGGATCATGGGCTTGAACCACATCTTCAATAAAATGTATAATTTTTTGGGTCGGGTTGAGTGCATTCATGGCTGCCTGGGGAATATAAGCGATTTCATTTCCCAGAATGTTTTTTCTGACTGTATCTGGATGCATCCCAGTAATGTTTTGGCCGTCTATGATGATCTCGCCGCTCGTATAATGCAGCGGAGCGAAGTAGTATCCCATCAAGCTAAGTGCAAGGGTTGATTTTCCGCAGCCAGATTCACCTGCAATACCAAGAGATTTGCCCTCTTCAACCTTTAATGAAACATGGTCTACGGCATAAACATCCTCGTTAAACCGGGTAACATACTTCGTGGTTAATTCATTTACTTCGAGAATTACTTTTCCCATATCGGCACCTAGTCCCTTAATGCAGGGTTGAATACTTGATCCAAACCTGTATTCATTAAATTCATCGAGAAAGTGATTAGCGCGATGACTATTAAGACAGGGAAGTATGCCCACCATTTGCCCAAAATCTGAGCCTGGTAGATCATTGCCCAGTTCATCATCAAGCCCAAGGTCGGATCTATACTGGTTTTTGGACCCAAACCCAGGACTGACAGAGAAGCTTCTGCTAGAATCGCTGATGAAATCTGTAAAATAAGCGCCATCACTACATATGATGCAATGTAGGGGAGAATATCATGAGTGATGATGTGAAATAGGGAATGTCCTGATAGTTTTGACAGATTAACATGATCGCGATTGCGCAGAGAAATCACTTGTGATCTAACTGCCCTTGTAGTCCAAACCCACGAAGTAAACCCAATCACGGTTGCCACCATGACCGGACCACGATGTTCCTGGCCAACACTATAAGAAATCAGGATCAACAATACAAAACTAGGAATAACGGTAAAGAGGTTAGTGATGAACATAATAACATCATCGACCGTACCTCCGATGTAACCTCCAAGCAACCCCAGTGTTAGACCGATAAAGGTCGCAATCAAGCCTGCGATCAAACCGATCTTAAGTGATACACTTGTTGCCCTTACCAATTCAGTAAGAACATCTCTACCAAAGTTATCGGTTCCCAATGGTAAAGTTCGGACACTGGCAACCTCTTTGATGTTTACATAATCAGCGAGATTGATTGTTCCAATTTGTTCAAGAGCGCCCGTGTCGATATTAGGTGCTGCAAGAATTAAACCTTCTTCTGATAAAAGACCCGTTAAAGATTTATTCAACCTTTCATAATATCTGACCTTAGAGAAAATCATTCCAGATATTTTCTTCGACGGGTCATAATTCTTATCCCATTGGCTTAGAAGTTGGATTGTATTAGTTGTATCAATTTCTGCTTCTGGAACTCCAACCAGCACGAGATAGTCTTTAATATCCTGACGTTCTTTATCTCCCAACTTGGCGGCAATTCTTTTGGCAGCTGCATCTGGCAGATTTAATGTATATGCTTTAGATGAAAAAACTGTATCATAGGTGCTAACATATGTTCCTGGCGGAAAGAAAGAACCCTGGGCAATAATTTCCAGTGGAGGATTTGGCACAAATATTGGATAAATTATTACCGTTAACAGGATTGCAGCGAAAATACAAAACCCGGTAACAAACTTACTGGAATGGAAAACTTGTTGAAGAGTATGTTTCATATCATCATCTCTGCTTAATCTGTCTGCGCAGCTTTAATGCGCGGGTCGATCAAACCATATATGATTTCGATTGCAAAATTAGCAAGCAAAACCATAACTGTAATGATCAAGGTGACTGCCGAAATCAACGGGTAATCCTGCCCTTGAATGGCAGTAAGAAGAGTTGTTCCCAAACCCGGGTAGCTGAAAATAATCTCAGCGACCAATGCGCCGCCTACCATGGTTCCAATTGCCAAAGCTAAACCAGTGATTTGGGGCAGCATGGCATTTCTGAACACATAACCAACGATTTTGCGGTCTTTAATTCCTAAAAAGCGGGCATATTTGACATAATCTGCGTTTAATTCATAAATCGACATGGAACGCATACCAATAGCTTGACCACCAATCGCAATCAACACGATTGACCAGAATGGAAGTTGATAGTGAACAATCACTGACCAGATAAATCGCCAGCTAAATTCTGGAATCAAGTCAAACCCGTATCCACCTGATGTGGGAAACCACTTTAGATCAACAGCAAAGATGACCAACAAAATAACCGCCATACCAAAAGCGGGTAGATTACTAATGAATAGGCTAACCGGCATAACGACTTTATCAAACCCTTTACGAATATATGCCGCCAGCACCCCCAATACATTTCCAATAATCCAACCTACTATGATCGCTGGAAATTGGAGACTAACAGTCCACCAGATGGATGACTTTAGAATGTCAACAACAGGTCGGGGAAATTGACTGAATGATGCGCCAAACTTGCCTTGAAACACATTGCTTACATATAAAAAGAATTGGGTAATCATCGGCTTGTTTGTGCCGAATTGTTCTGCGTACTGTTCGTATACTGCTTTCATCCCGGTGGAGTTCGACATACCTTGAGCAAGTCGGGCTACAATGGCTGCCACAGGATCACCCGGCATTAATCGGGGAAGTGTGAAATTCAAAATAAAGGCAAACAATGCAGTAACCAATAACCAAAGCAGCTTGTTTAAGAAATACCTGCGGTATCCTTTCAAGGCAAACCTCCTTATATTAGTTAACAGCCATGTTCCATTAAATCTGGAACATGGCTGTATTTTACTTCATTACGGATTACTTAACCAGAGTTAAGTTGTAGAGGCCAGCGATGGAATAACCGTCGGTCAGATCAAGCGGGGGAACTGCAGGATCGGTTCCGTCACCTTCGTGCGGGAAGTTTGTCCAGACAGATTCATTAACTGTGTGGAAAGCTTGCGGGCGATACATCAGGGTGAAGGAAGGAACTTCGGTCAAGTAGATCTTTACCAATTCTGTGTAGGCGGCTTTAATTTCAGCAGCGTCAGTCATGGTGGGGATGGCATCGATCAAAGCGTTAGCATCTGCATTGTCGAATCCACTCCAGTTACCATTCCAGTTGTTGGTGGTTCCAGCGAATTCACCAGAGAGCAGATGGCGAATACGTCCCCAAGGTTGGGTGGGGCCAGCGCCGTCAGACCACATCATGAAGATGTCATAACCTT
>PHBW01000013.1:43991-244915 GCA_002840715.1 Chloroflexi bacterium HGW-Chloroflexi-4 | reverse complement strand
ATGATAAAGCCGGTTGGCACACCCTTAAGCGCTGCATCATGCGAGAGACTTAGGTGGGTCTTGGCCATGCAGATGGGCAGCTTGCCAAATCCCAGACGCGTGTAATCCGCGATGCGTTCTTCCGCTTCGGGTGAGTACTCCACACCAGCGGCGCCGTAAATCTCACGCGCGATGGTCTCGATCTTGGTCTTGATGGAATCTTCAAGCGGATAGAGAAATTTGAAATCGGACTTCAATTCGCAAGCCTTGATCACAGCGTTGGCCAGGTCAATGGCCCCTTCACCGCCTTTTTCCCAATGTTCGCAAACCACGGCATCCACTGCGCCGCCTTTTTCGATGGCGGCTTTGCGTACCAGTTCCAACTCGGCGTCTGAATCTGCGACGAACTTGTTGACTGCCACCACCACGGGCACACCGAATTTCTTGGCGGTTTTAATATGATGCAGCAAGTTGCCCAACCCTGCGCGCAGCAGATCAAGGTTTTCGGAGGTGTAAGCCGGGTCAAGCGGTTTGCCTGCCACCACCTTGGGTCCACCGCCGTGCATCTTGAGCGCACGGATGGTAGCCACCAACACCACCACTGAGGGTTTCAAACCTGAGTAACGGCATTTTATGTTCATGAATTTTTCCATGCCCATATCCGCACCAAAGCCGGATTCGGTGATGACATAATCGGCCAGCTTGAGGGCGATCTTGTCCGCGATGATGGAAGAGTTGCCGTGGGCGATATTGGCAAAGGGTCCGGCATGCACAAAGACAGGCGTGCCTTCGACCGTTTGCATGAGGGTGGGTTTAATGGTGTCGCGCATGAGCACGGTCATGGCTCCGGCCACTCCCAGATCTTCAGTAGTCACGGCATCACCGACTTTGCTGAGGCCGATGACAATTTTGCCGAGGCGGTCGCGCATGTCTTTGAGGCTGGTGGTGAGCGCCAAAATGGCCATGATCTCGGAGGCTACGGTGATGTCGTAACCGGTATTGCGGGTAAAGCCTTTTTCTTCGGGCCCGACGCCGATGGTGATGCCGCGTAGAAAGCGGTCTGATGTATCCACAACCCGGCGCCAGGTGATGGTTTCGGGGTCGATATCCAGACGGCAGAGCTTGCGCCGTTCTTCGGGGGTTAATTCGTCAGGGTCTGAAGCGGTGATTTTCAGTTTTTCAAGGCGCACCACCATGCCCTTGGTGAAGTGACGTCTGCCGGTTTTATCCGCGGGCAGCAGGCGGTTGAAAAGCTGCTCGTCGGTGGCTTCTGATTCGTGGAACATGCGGGCGTCTATGGCAGCGGCGCACAGGTTGTTGGCAGCCGTGATAGCGTGGATATCTCCTGTGAGGTGCAGGTTAAATTCTTCCATGGGCACTACCTGAGAGTAACCGCCGCCGGCGGCTCCTCCCTTGATGCCGAAGGTGGGCCCTTGCGAGGGTTGGCGTATGCAGGTGATCACAGTTTTTCCAAGATGGGCGCCGAGCGCCTGGCTGAGACCGACCGTGGTGGTGGTTTTGCCTTCACCAAGAGGAGTGGGGGTAATGGCTGTGACATCAATGTATTTTCCATCGGGGATATGGTGAAGGCGCTGGAGCACTTCAAGGCGCACTTTGGCTTTAGTGTCGCCGTATTGTTCATATTCGGTGGGCAGCAAACCGAGTTCAGAGGCGACCAAGGTAATGGGTTTGAGCACTGCTTCTTGAGCGATATCGATATCGCTTGGCACGGGTGAACGCCTTAAGAGAGGCGTGGGAGTAAACTTTTTGACGGCTTTAGTTTCGGGGGACATTTAATACCTCCTGCTAATTTGTTGTACATTCCATTAAAGACGATTTATCTTGAATTTGCAAGGTAAAAAATGGTTGTTCATTGCAAGCTAATTTATAGCAATTCGTCGTTGCAAGTTCAATTTTATATGCTATACTCACGTTGTAATTCTAAGTAAGCTATCAAACCTGTACAAATATTGAATGGAGGAAAATATGGCTGAAGTTGCTTATTGCATGAAGTGTAAGAAGAAGACTGAAATGAAAGAAACTCAAGAAGTGACCATGAAGAATGGTCGCAAAGCCCTCAAGGGCAAATGCACTGTCTGCGGCACCGGAATGTACAAGATCCTCGGAAAGTAATTTGATCCTTTGATCGTAAAAACCGCACCTTTTGAGGTGCGGTTTTTTTATGCATCCAAGTGCGATATTTTCAATTAGTTTTCGAAATCATCAGGTGCGTGTTCCAGCTTTAGCAAATGCTGTTTACGCCACAATCCGCCGCCGTACCCCACCAGTTCGCCAGTTGCACCAATCACCCTGTGACAGGGGATGAGGATGGAGATGCGGTTATCTCCATTGGCACGCGCCACTGCTCGAATCGCGGCAGGGTCGCCCAAAGCTGCGGCTTGCTGCTTGTATGAACGCGTTTCACCATACGGGATGGTTTGGAGCAGGTTCCAGACGCTTTGTTGAAAAGGTGTACCCGCCAAAACAAGGGGAACGGTAAATGTTCGGCGTTTGGCTGCGAAGTATTCATCCAATTGATTGCTTAACATTTTAAAGAATGGGCTTTCACCCAGCAAGACTTTGGCTTGAAGGCGGTGGGTTACCCGTTTGATTTGGGTTTCGAGCATGCGTCGATCGACAAATTCAAGCAGGCAGATGCCATCCTGGGCGGCGCCGGCCAACATTGGTCCGATAGGCGTCAAAATTCGGGTGGTGTAAATGATATTTTCCTGCCGGCTCTCACTGGGAGAAAGGCGGGTGGCGCGCCTAAACGATTCGGTGAATCCGCTTAATGAGTCATATCCTGACTCAAAGGCAATGCCGGTGACGCTTTCGCCCTGTTTTAGTCTGCCAAAGGCCTGACCAATGCGCAGTGAGCGCAAGTAAGCCTGAAAGGTCATGTTATGGTTTTTCTTGAACCAGCGGCTGACCCTGGCGGGATCCATTCCGCGGATGCGCAGGTCTTGATTATGCAATGGAGTGGTGGGATTCTCGTTAATCTCGGCCAGAAGGGGTTGTATCCACTCAGGCGCAGAGCCCTGGTGATTCATTGGATTGCAAACCTTGCAAGGACGGTATCCGTGGAGCAGGGCTTCATGGGGTGTGGCCATAAACTCAACATTCTCCGGTTTGGGTTTGCGGGCGGTGCAGGTGAAACGACAGAAAATGCCGGTGGTTTTGACGCAAACTACGGCGATGCCCTCAAAGTTGCTGTCTCGCTGAAGGAGTGCAGCATAAAGCGTATCAGGTTTTAATGTGAGTCGATTCATGGTTGATCCTTTTTATCAGAATTGGCAAATGTGTTCTTGTGATTGACATTTTGCCATTCCTCATGCATCAGAACAACCGAAAAATGGACAACCATTTTATTAATCTATTAATTAAGTTTTGACTTAAGGCTGGCTGCCCATGAATGGATGGCGGTCCAATCACGGTGGTCACCTTGTTTCCAAACGCCGAGCAAAATGCTGATGCCAAATTTGATGCGATCTCCCAGTGAAGGTACCTTTTTTAGGTCCAGGGATCCGGCAAATTGGGCTTCGCTCACCGGTCTGACCATGCTGCGGACGGGTTTGATGAAATCGGACACAAAGGGGCGGTATTTTTCGCCGCCGGGCATGGCAAGGGTCATGCACACTAGAAATGTTGCCAAGGGTTTTTGAGCCAGGGTTCGTTGATTGGTTCGAATGAAATCCACGGCTTCTGGCAGCCAGGCAGATGCCTGGATGGCGCTGCCGGCTACCACAGCAGAATAGGGGGTAAGGTCCGTTACTGCGTTCATCGGTTTGACCTCCACGGCGGTACCGTTATCTGATAATGTTTTGCCAATGGCTTCAGCGACCCCTCGAGTGGTGCCAGTGCGTGTTGCATAGGTGACCAGGATTGTTTGGCTCATTTTTACCTCATCAAATATTTGATTATGATAATCATATCAAAATTTTTTTTCTATCACAATTCTAATCACACAGAAATAATCGTTGCTAATATAATCAATAAATAATATTCACATTAATTAATTATTGGCAGGTGTCGTCATATGGAACAATTTCAGGAACCGATAGTCTTTTTCTTGGTAATCATGACGATCATTCTAGTGGCACCAATATTGTCAGAAAAAGTGAGATTGCCTGGAATTGTTGGCATTATTTTAGGCGGTATGCTAATAGGGCCAAATGGGCTAAATCTATTAATGGCGAATGACCGCATGGAGTTTCTTTCAACCATTGGACTGGTTTACTTGATGTTCAGCGCCGGGTTGGAAGTTGATTTTCATCAGTTTGTGAAGGTGCGCGGCAGGGCTGTCATTTTTGGATTGCTGACCTTTTTAATCCCCCAGGGCTTTGGAATGTTACTGGGCTGGCTGCTGGGGATGGGCTGGCTGGGCATGATCTTGTTAGGCTCGGCTTTTGCTTCGCATACTTTGATTGCTTTTCCGATTTTGACCCGGTTGGGCGTTACTCGAAATGAAGCAGTGGCCGTAACGGCTGGCGCAACCATCCTCACCGACATTGGGGCTTTTCTCATTCTGGCGATTGTGCTTGGCGCAAAAGATGGAAGTCTAGCGATTGGCTACTTCATAAAATTGTTTGTTTTATTAGCACTTTTTTCTTTCGCTGTCTTTTTTGTATTACCCAAAATTGGAAAATGGTTCTTCCAACGTTATACAGGAAGAGCGGTTGAATTTCAATTTGTGATCGTTGTGCTTTTTGTCGCAGCTCTTGGGGCAAAATTGATAGGTGTTCATGAAGTGGTGGGTGCATTTCTGGCAGGGTTGGCGATCAATGCCACACTGCCGCGTCACAGCCCGGTTTCGGGGCATGTGCTTTTCATGGGGGAATCGTTTTTTATCCCCTTGTTCCTGTTATACAGCGGCATGATCACTGATCCGCTTTCACTGGTGAGAAACCCTGAAGCGATTTTGGTGGCTGTGGGAATTCTCTTTGTGGCTTATGTTTCAAAATTTGTGGCTGCCTGGATCACAGGCAGAATATTTAAATACTCCAAGGCTGAACTCTTCACCGCGTTCGGTCTCTCACATGCACAGGCTGCAGTCACCATTCCCACTTTGGTGATCGGCCGCCAAATTGGATTGTTTGATAATAATCTATTCAATGCCGCCATTGTGATGATCCTTTTTACTTCCATTACATCCCCGATGCTTGTTCAAAAGTTTGCCCCGAAATTAATTATTAAAAACGATGAAGATGAAGAAATCAAACCTCTTTTTCATCGTATTCTTGTGCCTATTTCCAATCCGGCATCTGAACAGAATTTGATCACCATGGCAAATTTATTAGCCGCTGAACGCAAAGGCTTTGTTCTGGCCGTTAATGTGGCCAAAGAATCGACCAGTCTGGCATATGAGGTTCAGAAACAAAGAGAACTACTCGATAAAATTCCAACGCTGGTGGATGACCCTGAATCACAAATTGAACTGATCCCGCGGCTGGCCAATACCTATGCCGAAGGCATCTTGATGACCTCCAAAGAACAAGATGCCTCATTAATCTTTATGGGTTGGAGGGGAAAACGCAATTTGCAGCAGAACATCCTTGGTAGTGTGCTGGACGAAGTCATCTGGGGTTCAGATTTGCCGGTAATGGTTGGAAAACTGCCTCAAAACGTTTTGGGAATGCAGAGGGTGCTCTTGCTCATGCCTGAAAAGGTGGTTGCAAATGAAGTGTTACGCCGTATTATTGAAGCCAATTTGGTGATTGCCAAATCGCTGAATGTGCCTCTTGAAATATTGGCAGCCTCAGGGTTTATTCATCGGATCAAAGAAATTCTTGATGACGAGGACTCCGATATAGAAGTAAACATTGAAAAGATGGAAGGTTCACTGCGCATCAGCGATTTGCATAAACACACTGACAGTGATTTACTGGTGATCCCCGGTTATGGATCACGCCAGCGTTTTCTCGCTCATGTTGGAAATCTACCTGAACGTCTGGCAGCAGGTTTTGACGGAAATATTATCTTGCTGCATTTTGATCGATAGGTTTTTACATTTAGAAGAGGAGAATATGGGCACTCAAAATGGGACTATTCGTAAAGTAGCGATTGCCACCGGCGGCGGGGATGCACCTGGTTTGAACGCGGTGATTCGTGCTGCCGTGTTGGCAGGAATTGCCCGTGGGTGGGAGATGTACGGCATCCGCGACGGGTATAACGGCTTGATGATGCCCGAACAATACATCGACGGCGGATTGATCTCACTGACACGTGACAAGGTGAGAGGAATCACCCATCTGGGGGGAACGATCATCGGCACCACCAACCGGGGGAATCCTTTTCATTATCCTGTAAAAAATGCAGATGGTACATATACAGAGATTGACCGCTCGGATGAACTGGTGCGCTCTTTTGCCATGCACGAAATTGATGCGCTGATCTCGGTGGGCGGCGACGGCTCCATGTCGATTGCCAATTCACTTGCCGAAAAAGGGGTGCGTGTGGTGGGTGTGCCCAAAACCATTGACAACGATCTCGATCAAACAGTGGTGACCTTCGGTTTTGATACGGCGGTTGGGTTTGCTGTGGAATGCCTTGACCGTCTGCACACCACCGCGGCCAGCCACCGGCGGGTGCTGATCGTTGAAGTGATGGGGCGCTATGCCGGCTGGATCGCACTAGAATCAGGGGTGGCAGGTTCGGCGGATGTGGTGTTGATCCCTGAAATTCCGTTTGATTTGAAGAAGGTTTCAGAAAAGATTCTTGAACGGCAGCGATCTGGAAGCAATTTCTCAATTGTGGTGGTGGCTGAAGGGGCAAAACCCGTTGGCGGTGATGTGTCAGTGATATCAAAAGAAATTGGCCGGGCAGAAAGGTTGGGCGGGATAGGTGAAATGATCACCGAAGAACTTCAAGTACTGACAGGCAAAGAAACCCGACTGGTGGTGTTAGGCCATTTGCTGCGCGGTGGATCGCCAACCGCCAATGACCGCCTGATCGCCTTGAGATTCGGTGCGGCTGCCGTCCGCGCATTGGATGAGGGGCATTTTGGTGTGATGGTGGCACTTGATCCGCCAATTGTTAAATATGTGCCGCTGGCAGACGCCACCCGGCGTATGAAAAATGTGCCGCTGGATTGCGACACGATGTTGACCGCCCGTGACCTGGGGGTGTGTTTCGGCGACTGATCGACGCCATCAGGAATGGCTAATTGGAGTGGTCAATGCTATTGAGCGAACTGATATCAAAGCCATAATGCTCTAGATGAGCCAGAATTATATTAAACGCCTCTTCCCGAGTGGGGGGAGGTGTTTTGCATGTTCCGATATAGCCTTGTACCTGGGCATCCGAATAGGTCCGTTTTAAAAAGTTGATCATGAAATAATGATCGCACGAAATCAGGGTCGCCTTGCCGAACTGGTAGAAAGGCGCCACAAAGGGCGGATAAACGATGGCATTCGTCTTGGGATCACGGCTTGAATCTGGAATGGCCACCAGAAAGATCTGTCGGTTGGGATCAATTGCTTCATAAAGGGGCTGACCAGACATCCATGCCGGTTGGGGAATACCCAGGTAATTTAGCAAGGTGGGGGCGATATCCATGTTCTGGGTATTTTCCATGATTTGGCCGGCATGTTTGTCATTTGGAAAATGGATCAGCAGCGGAACTCTGGCCACTGACCAGCGCTGGGTGTGGTCACTGCCGACCACGAGGATGGAGTCATCCCACAGACCACGAGACTGTAATCCATTAAATATTTGATACGACGCGTTGTCAAAATCAAGGATGCTGTCAAGGTAAAAAGGGTCAACATATTTCCCTTGAAGAGCGGGATCCAGGCCGGTTGAAAACACCTGTTTGGTGGGATAGTACTTGGGGCCATGGGTTCCCATCCAATGGATGTGAACAAAAATGGGCTGTTTGCCTTCATCTATTAATTTAAAAAGGTAATCCAGTTTTTCCTGATCGTTGAACTTTTCAGGCGACTCGGTGACCTGCAAGAAGGGGTTGGTCATCTTATTAATGTATAAGAGATGTTCCAACCGGTCTGAAATACGTGAATACACTTCGCGCATAAAATAATAATTGTTGGAAGGAAGCAGTTTGTCCAGGCTGGATTGAATTTTATTGCTGACAGGTGATTCGCCGTTGGCTTCAATAAAGGCATCTTGAAAGTTGATGCGGTAAGCGTCTGCATAATAAGTGAAATTTAATTGGAGGGTGTAATATCCATAAGATTGCAAAATGCCTGGCAGATGTTCATAAGCATCTGCCCCCTTAAGGATGTCTGTGGAAGCAAGGATGCGCGTTTCGGCTGGGTATTTGCCGGTGAGCATGGACGTGGTGGAGCCAATGGTCCCCTGGGCGTTTGAGAAATTATTCTCCGCTACCAGCGATGAATCCGCCAGTTGTTTAAGGAAAGGGGTGGTGTCTTTATCAGAACCGTAAAGTGAAAGCTTGGTTGAGTTTAAGGCATCACCAGTCAGCAAAATGATGTTGGGTAACTTATCAGAGTTGATTTTTGAAGGCGGCGGTAGTGGGTTTTTTAAATAGGGATTGAAGGCAACGGGCAAAAAAGTAAAGGCAATGACAACTAGCCCAAGGAAGATTGGAAAACGCAGCTTTTGTTTTTGAGATATTTTTCGACGCGATTTTGAGATTGACCGGGACCATTTAAAGACAGGATACATCAATCCGATGGTGAGCAGAATAAAGCCTACCAGGTAAAGGGTGCGCACAATCCCTTTTGTAGAGACAACCCCATATTTGAATTGAGTGTAGGTGATGTTATCCACCAGCAGCAGCACAGTAGCAGAGAGTAAAAGTGCGGGGATTAAGCATAAAAGAATTCTAATGACGGCACGGCCGGTTTTGGCAGTTAGTACATAATATAAAATGACGAATGGAATTGAGAGAAGCGAGGCTGCCAGTGCAAGCATACCAGATCCGTTTAAGAGGACTGATCCTTTTTCATAAATTGATCCGATACTGATGAAGGAGGTTTTGGAGATGATGAACAACCATTCCATTAATATGTAGAGCAAAGCGGCGAAAGGAATGAGAAGTGAGACATCCACGGGGGTAAAACGGGCATGCTTGATTAGGTGAAGCAATGATTTCATAAGGGCTCGTAAAAATGAGGTGGTGAAACAAAATCAAGATTCTATTTTACTCTTTAATCAGATGGGTGATGAGAAGGAATTCTTATTAGTTGATGAGTAAAAACCTATCCAAAAAAATCAAACGGGGCAGGGTGTTGATCAGCACGTAAGTATTCGGTGCCGTTGATTTCAAAGATACCAATACAGATTCGATGGTAGGCACCATCCTGGGTGAAAACGGTGTTGCCTGTTTTGATGAGGGTCAGGATTTCTTCTCTGGAATAGGATTTAGGGGGAAGAAATGAACTATGAAAAACATTGGTCTTGTATCCTGTCAGGGATTCCACCGTCTTTTTGTTTTCGCTGAAGTTAAAACCATTAATGTAGTAGTAAGCCATAAGTGTGTATCCTTAAGGTTTATTATAGTACAAACGTTCTAATTAAACTAGAGGTGATTCGAACCAGGTAGAGATTACAGAGAAAAATGATTTAGAGGGAAAAAATAAATCCGGAGAGGTCAATAATTAATTAAGATTCACTTTTCTTATTTTTATCAGTGAAAAATCTTTGAGGGGATTATGTTTAATGTTAATCGTTCTTATATCCCCACAAATTCTGTCATTGCGAGCCCTGCAAATCCAAATTCTTAAGGTGACAAAGAGCGTACAGGGCGAAGCAATCCCCTTTATTGTTTTTCATTTGGATATAAAATATTTTATGCATAGTGCTTACCATTTTTATATCTTGACAAACAAATACAACACCGTGCTCTACACCGGTGTGACGAGTGATATTTACAATCGAGTTCTTGAGCATAAAGATAAGGTTCATCCAGGGTTTACAGCAAAATATAACGTATATAAATTGGTGTATTTCGAAGGGTTTGAAGATGTAAACAAAGCGATCGCCAGAGAAAAGCAGATTAAAGCAGGGTCCAGACAAAAAAAGCTTAACTTGATCAATTATATGAATCCAAATTGGGAAGATTTGTGGGAAAAAGAATTTGGAAATGTCGAGGGGGTAACTGAGTGATTTAAGGATTTTTCCATATTAAAACAAATTGGGGATTGCTTCGCCCCGTAAATTCAACATTGAATTTCTGGCCAAAAATTGTGGGGCTCGCAATGACAGATTTTTTTGTTTTGCGGGCTCCAATGACATCAGATAGAACAAAAAAACACTCCAAAAAGGAGTGTTTGCGGGTCGAACCCTCACGATGTCACCATCGACGGATTTTAAGTCCGTTGCGTCTGCCGATTCCGCCACCGCCCCAACGCATCTTCAATTTTATCGCATTTGAATACATCGTCAAGTGAAAAGGGGTGTTTGCGTGCCTATTTGGCCGAGCTCTTTTTGATGCGAGCCCAAACCGAGTAAAAATGCACAAGCGGGGATGAGATTTTGCCCATGGGCTGGGCGCTGCGAATGGCGTTGCGCAAAGACTCGGCGTCGTGGAACTCGGGAAGTTCGGTGTAGCAGCGGCCTATCTCATTTTGGTGATGACCGTCAGAACCGGCGTTGCCAGGCAGGTTGTGGCTCATGGCAAATTCGAGTGCGAGTTTGTTGTAGTTGGCATCCACTACGCGGGCGTTGCGCACTTCAACGGCGTCAAGCTGCGGAGCTAGCCATTCAAGCGTCTCGAGCGGCCAACCTGAGCGCTGCGGATCAAAGGGATGCGAGATGCTGATAAAAGCGCCCTGATCTTTGAGGCGCATAAGCGCCTCCTGCGGTTCAAGCCGTTTGGGCAGGGGCACGGTGACGTACGCTGCCAGGAACTCTCCCTGGGTGGTTTGAACCTCTTCACCCACAATGATCAGATCAGGTGCTATGCGGAATGCTTCAAGCGCGCCGCCAATTGAGTTGTGGTCGGTGACCACTAACTTGTCCAATCCGCGTTTGCGAGCTGCCTGGATCAAGGCGGGGATGGACGTTAGGCTGTCTGATGAATAATAGGTGTGGCTGTGAAAATCAACCTTCAATGATGCGGCCTTCCTGGCTTTTGATTCCGAGTGGTTTACCGGCAACAGACCAGAGCCCAAGACCGAATATAAAGGTTACCCAAAATGTAGCCAATCTGAATAAAATTGTGGCTGCCACAGCTTTATCAGGCTGAAAATCGAGCAGCAGGGTGAGTAGCATGGCCATAGCAACTTCCATCACGCCCAATCCGCCGGGTAGACGGCTGGCAAGGCTGACAGTGGTGGCAAAGGCGAAAACGAGGATGGCGGTGGCGATAAGCGGCAAGGAGGGTGCGAACCCCAATCCCCTTAGTATCATAAACAGGGCTGCGCCTTCAGCCGCCCATGAGAGAATGCCAAGCAGGAACGAAACGGCCATATTGCCAATTGTAAACAGGGCAGGATTGGCATCAATACATTCGCGCAAATGCGGAATGATCTGTTTCAAAATGGGCACTTTGTTACTGAGTAAGGAAGGTCCGCCTTCGGGCTGGGGAATCTTGAAATAAACCAGCAGGCCGAGAAAGGCTAAAAAGAGACTGAGAAACAAAGGCCAGAGGGAGGGATAGGCGAAAGTGCCGATGACCATCAAAACGAAAACACTCAACCCGTCAGCGATCTGTTCGACCATAAATACTGATACAGCGCGTTCAACGGGAATGCCCGACCGCTTGAAGAGCCAGATGCCTTTGAAAGACTCCCCGACACGGCTGGGGGTGACCGAGAGCGGCAGGCAGATCATGAACAAGACCATGGATTCAATAAAGCTGACGTTGCGTACACCTGACGTATGAAAGTTAATGGCGCGTTTAAGAAAACGCAGGGCTTGATTGAGAAAACTTAAAGCAATCGCCAGCCCGAAGTTGAGCCATTGAAAAGTACCAAACAGACTGACGACGTGTTTGGCGTTGCCCAACAAAGCCAGACCCACCAGAGCGATTATGCCGAGGATGAGACCGGGTAAAAGTTGTTTGTAAATGGAACGGGTATGCGCAAACATGCATTGACCTCAATACCCAAATTATAAGTCGAAAAATCCTGAATTGTCCATACAGGTTAGAAAGGAGTTAATCTGGGAGATCAAATTACTCAAAGGCATCTAAAAGATAAATGGGATAAATCTTTTTGTGACCTTTATGTAATCATGGTAATCATCACCGAAATACCTGATGCATTCTTTTTCATCAGCGATGGCCGTTAAATAAAGGCAGATGCTGGATGCAATGGCAAGCCCACCGGCAAGCAAGGAAGGTAATTTAAAGAATGCGCCCCAAGTTAGCAGTAATAATGAACTGTAAAGTGGATGACGTATGTAATGATAAATGCCAGTCGTCACCAGCTTTGTGGTTTTTTCAAAAGCCAAGAGTTGAGGTTCGCCATCCCTGATCGAAGTTGGTTTTCCCCGGGTGATTAAGGTTCGGACACCGAAAAAAAGAGGCACCAATGCACTAAATAGGAGCAACCAGGCAATCATCTGGTGCCATGACCATGGATCAACAAACCATGCACCAAGGTTGAACGCAATCAGGAAGAGAATGAATTCCCATGCGAAAAATCGCCAAAAGCCATGAGAACGTAGCTTGAGCAAAGATGCCCGTGAAATAATGGCAATCACAACGGCAAGTATTGCAACTATTATCCATTTAACCATTTTCTGCCTCTTTCGATTCTCACATTTATTATATAGAAGGACAATAACTGGTCAATCGAAATGATTAAATCATTTGCTATTTATTTTAGTCTTTGTATAATTAGAGTAATTAAGTCTTATTCGTTTTAAGGCGGAGGATATTTTTATGAATCGTAAAACACGTTCCATCATTGCAGGTTTAATGGTTCTAGTATTAGTCAGCCTGTCTTGCGGCATCTCCATCCCAAGCGGTGCGGCAATTGACAATGCTGCCACCTCCGTGGCAGGCACGGTTGCTGCACTGGCAGGCACAGCCGAAAGCTTGATTACAGCCATCCCGCATGAAATAACACTTTCGCCGGCCGAAGAGCTGCCGACATTGCCGCCTCTTGTTGAAGCAGCACCCCTGCGAGTAAGTTTTGCAACCCCTGAGGGCAGCCTTTATACATGGTCGGATGGTATGGGGGCGCCGGTGATGTTGGTGGGACCGGAAAATATTTGCTGCTCTTTTATCTCGCCAGATGGATCGATGGTTGCGTTTATCCGTACCATGGATTATCAATTTGTTTCGCTTGAAGTTATCAATATTGATGGCAGCAACAGGCACACATTGTTGGATGCAATCACCTTGAATGCACTGCCAAGACCTGCTGAATCGATTGGTTCAGACGTCGGGCAGATTGCGTGGGTGCCTAACAGCCATGTTTTGGCATTCAATACGCGCACCTTATATGAAGGCCCCGGTTTGGCTTACAGCGAAAACCTTTATCTTGTGAATGCTGAAACCAGTGCGTTGACGACGCTGTTGTCCACCGGGTCATCATCATGGAAGTTCATATATTCGCCGGATGCTACAAAAATCGCCATTAGCCTGCCGACCCAAGTGGATATGTATTATGCGAATGGCAGCGTGTTGAAATTGAATGAAATTTATTACGATTTTGTGAACACTGCCTCCGAGTATGCCTGGGTTGCCTCACCTTCCTGGTCAGAGGATAGTGCCAATTTGGTGGCGGGTGTTCCGCCGGCCAACCCGTGGGATGCGGTACCTGGAGATTCGCGCATCTATCGATGGGCAGCAGATGGTTTATCTGGGGAAATATTCTTGCAGACCCAGATGCCATTTTTGGAAGGCGGAAATGTCGCTTTTTCGCCTGACCAAAGTAAATTTATTTATTTCACCAGATTTGGAGCGCCAGCCGATAACGCTTACACACTAAACGTCGGATTTTTTGATGGAACTCCCAGTGTGGCATATGTCAATGGAAGTTTCAATGAGAATCCTGTCTGGTCGCCAGATAACACCCACTTTTATTATGCAATCGGAAGCGGCGGCACCAACACACCTTATATTGGCCAGGTTGGGGCAGCACCAGTGGCCATTGCAGATTACGCCAATGCCGGCCAGATCAAATGGCTGGATGCCAACCGTTACCTGGTGGTTTCTCAGGGTGCAGGCACATCCAGATTATTGCTGGGCACACTCGGAGCGCCGACCGGCTTGATCTATGAAAGTGCGGCAACCCCGCCGAATTACTTGGTTTTTTCAGTCAATCGATAAAAAAAATTGGAGTGATTAACCAGAGAGCCACGGCTCTCTGGTTTTCTTTTCTCTTGACGAATGGTGCTTTTTTGAGTGTATAATCCTGAAAGCGCTGAAATTTGAAGCGTTTTTGGAAACAGGAGCAAATTTATGCCAAAACATCTTTCACAAAAAATTGTCACGATTCTATTCTTAATTACACTCGGTTTGAGCGCGTGTCAAACCGCGACCCCGGACCCTGTGACTGCTGAGCAAACCATGCAGGCTGGTGTTGCACAAACATTGACTGCCGCACCAACCTCCACACCCATCCCGACAGCCACCAGCACGGCCACCCCAACAGCTTCACCCACACCCATTACAGTCGCTTATGGTCCAACGAATTTTCCAGCGAATGTAAATCCATTGACCGGATTGGAAGTGGAAGACCCTGCGATTCTTGACCGCAGACCGGTGATGATGAAGGTTGCCAATCAAGCGGCGGGACGTCCGCACGCGGGATTAACTAACGCAGATATTGTATTTGACTATTACATCGGCAATGGGCTTGACCGCTTTGTGGCCCTGTATTACGGCAAAGACGACACCAGGGTTGGATCTATGCGGTCTGGCCGTTTGGTGGATATCCCACTTACCCAAATGTATCAAGGTATTATCGGCATCATCTCTGCCTGGAAGCCAGAATTGGATGCCATTTTGGGTACTCTGGGTGGACGGGTGGTGAATACCGAACATTGCAACGAACAATTTAAGGCAATTTGCGATGATGGACCAAACACCGAAACCAGCGTGTTTGGCAATACCGCTGAAATGACGGCTTATTACGCCTCCAAAGATTATGCGACCAACGACAAACCCAATCTGGACGGCATGGCCTTTGCAACAGTGCCTCCGGCTGGCGGTGTGCCAGCTAATCAGTTCACCATGCGATTTGGTAAAAATATCAATCACCAATGGATCTATGATCCTCTAACTAAAAAGTACATGCACTGGATCGATGAAGTGGACGGCAGCGGTAACTCACGAATGATTCCGTTGGTGGACCGTAACAACGGGGAGCAGTTATCCACCTCCAATGTGATCACGATCTTTGCAAAACTGAATGTCTTAAACGGAGATACTGATTCCATCCATGAATATGAAATTCAAGGTGCCAAAGGCCGTGCATTGATCTGCCGCGATGGCAAAATTTATGATGTATTCTATAAAGCAGGTTGGGATACCCCGATTCAATTTTTTGATGCTGAAGGAAATCCTTTCCAATTGCAGCCAGGCAACACCTGGATACATTTGACAGGAGTTTATTCCAAGGTTGAAGAAGAACCCGCCGGCACGTGGATGATAAGATTGAGACTTCCTTGATTCAGGATTGAATTTAGGTAATTAAAAAGTATGATGCCGAATCCTTTGTTGGGATTCGGCATCTCTGTTATTTGGGTTAATCTGCGACATTTGAGGCAAATTGCAACCGATTGCCTTCAGGATCGTAAAAAGTGCCATAACACACCATCCCGGGGATGGTGACTGCATCCTCACAGCGGACGCCGCGGGCGCGCAGGACTTTTGTGGTCTCGACGGCGTCTTCAACTGATAAGACGGCAGTGGCACCGCCATTTTTTGGTGGGGCTGACTCGGGGCCATTCCACCGTTCGATGGAGAGGTGAGTTTCATTTTCAAGGCCAAATTCCATCCAACCCACTTCGTCACTGATGAAAACGACCGGCCATTCCAGGGTTTCCTGATAAAATTTCTTGGCTTTTTCCCAATCGGTCACGTGATAAGAGACAACATTTACGTTTTTGAAGAGTGACATTTTTTACTCCTATTTAAAATAATATAAATAAGATATAAATTATAAATATATTACGTAAAAATGGACAAAAGGTCAACTTTTTGGACATGAGAAGTGATGTTTTTGACTGAACACTAATGCCTCAAAACAAATTTAAAAAATGTTTCGAATCGATTGTTTTGAGATTCGAATCATTTTTTGCAGATCAGGGCAAGGCTTTGATAAAGGTTTGCAAAGCTCCCAAGGAAATTGAGGCGTGATAATTCTCAACAAACGAGATACCTTCCTTGGACCCACTGGCGATTGCGCCCAATAGTACAATAGCCTTGTAATCAAGATCCCAGGCGCCGCGGAGAGTGGAGAGGATACACCATTCGGCGCAATAACCGGTAACGATCAAAGTATCCACGCCAAGAGCTTGAAGCTGTGCGTGCAAATCAGTTTTGATAAACGCGTTGTTGTAGGTCTTGGTGATGCGTAAATCGTCGGGTTGAACATCGAAGGAATCTGGCATTTCGAAACCTTCTACCCCGGGAACGATACCTTCGTCTTTTTCCATGTGTTGGACAAACACAACAGGGAGCTTTTTCTCGTGAAAAAGCGTTATGGTTGGGAGGATAAAGTAATTGACCGCACTTTCAAGCGATTTGGCAGTGTCGGGGTCTTCTTTGAAGAATTGATTTTGTATATCGATCACCAGCAGGGCAGGTTTCATTTTTACTCCTGTAATAAGTCAAACAATAAACTTACCATTTTGATAGATGAGTTTACCGTCGGCGAACATCTCGGTGTCTTGTCGGGCATCGCAGATGAAATCCCAATGCAAGCTTGAAACGTTCTTGCCGCCGCATTCTTCGAAACCGGCGCCAACTGCCAGATGGAAGGAGCCTCCGATCTTTTCATCAAAGAGGATGTCCTTGGTGAAACGGTCAATGCCGTAGTTTGTCCCCAGACCCAACTCACCCAGGGTGCGCGAGCCTTTATCGACATCCAGCATCTTGTTGAGGAAATCTTCATTCTTGGCGGCATTGGCTTTTACGACTTTGCTGTTCTTGAATTCCATGTGCACCCCTTCGACTTCGCGACCCAGGTGGACGGCGGGGAAGGTGAAGTTTACCCAGCCAGTGGCGGAATTCTCGACCGGGCTGGTGAAGACCTCGCCGCTGGGCATGTTTTGATCGCCATCCGAGTTGATGAAGGGACGGCCTTCAATGCTCATGACGATATCCGCATTCGGACCTTTGATACGGAATTCCTTTTTGCCCATCAGATAGTCAACCAACTTCTGCTGATCATCATGCACTTTTAGCCAGGCTTTGACCGGATCGGGCTGATCCACGAAAGTGGCTTTAAAGACGAAATCTTCATAATCAGCCAGACTCATATCGGCATCCTGAGCAAGGGAAGTGGATGGGTAGTTTGCCATGGTCCAGCGCAAGCTGCGGTCGGCGGAGCGCTTCATGTAGACTTCGTACCATTTGCGCCAGCCTTTCTGGCGGGCTTGCTGGAGGGTAGGATCCACGGCATTAAGGGCGCGGGAATTCTCAGGGGCCTGGATGAAAATGGCGGCGTTGGCCTGTTTGATCATCTGCATGTCGGTGGGCGCACACCAGTTTAATTGTTCGGCAGTGGCATGCTTGAACATGGCATCAGAAATCGTATCGGAAGTAAGATTGTAACTGGGATGGGCACCGGCTTTGACGATTTGATCCACCAGTTCACGCACCAATGGAACGGCGAGGTGGCCGGCGGAAATAAAGACCCAGTCACCGGGTTGAGCCTTGACCGAATAGTTGACGAGAACATCCGCGTATTTGACGAGCCTGGGATCAGACATGAGAGGCCTCCTGGAATGATATAGTTTAGATTATTTTAGCCCTTTTTGGTTAACCATGATGTAATAATCAACCATTAAACTCGCGAAAATTTCTAAAACGAGAAGAACATGCCATGAGCTAAAAACCACGAATAAACGGTTAGAAACAAATCCCCACTCGCTGCGCTCGCCCTCATAAAACGGTGATCATAAGGGGCGCCAAGTTCGCGCGAAAAAAAGGACTAGGGGTAAACCTACTTTGCAACAGTTTCTAAATAAGCATTTACGATTCGTTTTTGTTTCCGCAAGAATTTGGAAACAAAGAATTCGAATCAGAAGCAGAAAAAGAAAATATGTTCTAATAATAAATTATATTTCAGGTGTCAAAAACTTCGAATGGTGAAGTGTGCATTCGAATAGTTATTGGTTCTCGAAAAGTCTGACATCCGGAAAAAAGATGGTGGGGAAGGAGAAGTTCATTTGGGCGAACTTCCAACCTTCAGTTTCGTAAACCACGACGGCAGTGAAGCGCAGTGCCCAGACAAATTTCTCGCCGCGTCGCAGTTCGTAAACAGTATTGGTGCCACCTCGTAAGATGAAATGCAGTTTTTGCTCAGCGGGCAGCGGAGAATTATCAATGTAGTCCTTGATGAATTTCAAATAGGATTGATAGTTTTCGTCACCTATGGTTCGGGTGACGGTGGCAGATGCAGCAACCCAGCCGACTTCGCCACGCACATTGATTGATGCTGAGTCCAGATCAAGGCGCAGGTCGCCCCAGTCTTCCCAATCACCTTCAACGAGTTCGCGGGCGGCGGCCCTGTCCATATACCATTCGCCTGTGCCGGGTTTTTGCCCGTTGGTGCCAATCACTTCTGACTCATCGGCGAAGAGCGCCATAAAGCTATCCACCTTTGATAAATCGCGTTGGGTGTATCCGTCTTGAAAGTGTTGGAGCAGTTGTTTGATTTCTTCTTTGGCGTCCATTTTTTCTCTCTTGATTTTTTTGGTGTTGTTTATTTTAACCTTTAACTTTGAAATAATCAGCGTTCACCCTCCGAAGCTTTTGATTTTTTACTATTGGATTATTATTGTTCTGAGCAAAAATTGAACTAGCATTGAAAAACGATCCACACTGAGCCGGGAGTAGGATACAGATTGAAGATGTCATAATCCAAAATTAAACAAGAGACTGCCTGATATTCAGGCAGTCTCTTTTGTTGGTGACTAATAAATGATGATTGGTGTTGGCGTCGGGATAAAGATGATGAAGGGTTTACAAGAACAAGTTTCTGTATCAAAGTACTGCAGGAAACGGCAGGGTTTAACGACGCAGGGAGATCCTGCTGGCGTGGTCGGAGCAGGTGTAGGCGTCGGTTCTGCAACTGCGCATAGATTTATCAACTGGTCCGGTTTTGGTTTGGTGCCAAAGATCCACGAGCAGGAATTATCGATATTCCAGGTTTGGCTTTCGTCTGCACGATCCACGAGCTCGAATTTATCGGCAGTGAGCTCTTGCAGCCCAACCCATGACCACCAACCAAACACCTTTTGATTCGGCAGCACGGCAGCTTTAAACGCGAACTCAATATTATTTGCGTTTTTAGGCGATATGCGGCTCCAGGCCAGGTCGGCATCATCCCCTACGCCGCTGTCAAAGAGCAGCGTTTCGTAGCCATCACCCGTGTTTTGATCATATCGGAAAGCGGTTGTGCCACCGTTATCCTGATTGGTATCCTGCCATACTTGGACGCCGTCTGTGCTCCAGGTGGTTGAAGTGGGCAGATTTGAGGTCAGCAGAAATTCGCCGCGGCTGTCGAGATCGGGGTCCAATTCAAAACCCGCTTTGAGGGTTTTGGGGGCGTCTGCCAGATTGGTTACATTTATTTTCAAAAATATCCAAGGTTCGAGTTTGCCAGCCTGTGACCAAATAATATCCAGCGATGGCACATAGGTGCCGGTGGCACTGTCAGCCGGGCGTTCAATCATTTCGCGGTTCCAGTAATCACAACCTGAAATGATCACTTGCGTTGTGCCTGCCGGCATCCGGACGCCTGTGTTGCAGTCTGTGGTGATTTGATCCGGGTTCCAGACCGTATCTGATGGGTTTATCAGATGAACAATCGGAACCACTGTTTCAATATTTTGAGGGGGTTCCGTCGGCACAACTTCAGCAGTGGGCGCTTCGGTGGCTTGGATCGGAGCAGCAGTTTCTGCAATAATTGGAGCTTCAGTGGCAATTGCGGATTGAATAACATCAGCATTGGGTGTATTGATAGCAGCGTTGGGTTTGGGAAGGTTGCAGGATGTAAGTGCAAAAGCAAAAATTATGACAGCCACAAAAATTTTCTTTGATAATTGTTTCATATCCACCTCCATATAAGTCGTGAATCAAGGCATAATATAGACAATTAATATCATTTTAAGGGTATTTAATTATTTTTCAATAGGCTCAATAAAATTCTAATGAAAGGCGGGTGTGCAACTTAAAACTCGGATCTGATGATTGGTTGATAGAGGGAGTAACATCAAAGATGTCTAAACATGATATTATTGACGAAATTAATGGATCAACCCCGCAAAAACAGAAAGATTAAATGGAAACACACAACAGCAAGTACAAGTGGTATCTATTAACCCTCATCTTAATTACAAATATGGTCATCCTGGCCATGCCTTCGATGGCCATGTCAGTGTTATCAAATGAAATTGCGCACGAGTTAAATCTAAATGTGGTGCAAATTGGCATTTTATGGGGAATTGGTTCGCTGCCGGCAATTGTTACCAGCCTTTTTGGTGGGTCTTTAGGTGACAAGTTTGGTCCGAAAAAAGTGTTGATTGTCAGTACCTTGGGGGTTGGATTGTTGGCAGCGGCCAGAGGTTTTGCCCCAAACTTTGGTTTATTGCTGGTTTCTGTGGTTTTGGTGGGCGCATTCATGCCTTTTGTGTTTCTAAATGGCATCAAAACGATCGGACAGTGGTTCCCAAACGCTCAATTGGGATTGGCGAATGGATTTGTGACCATGGCAATGGCGCTTGGATTTTTTCTGGGTTCGATCCTCAGCGCATCGGTGTTGTCACCATGGCTGGGAGGCTGGCGTAATGTGTTCATTTTCTACGGACTGATCGGGGCATTGTTATGTATACCGTGGTTTTTCACGCGATCGGCGCCGATCCCAAAATCTTCAACCGGGCAATCTGTTTCGATGGGCAAAAGTATTCAACATGTGGTCAAAGTGAAGAATATCTGGGTGATTGGATTGGTCATGTTCTGTATGACTGGGGCGATTCAGGGTGTGATGGGATATTTGCCGCTTTACCTTAGGGAGATTGGCTGGGAAGGTCTGCGGGCAGACAGCGCTCTTTCGACTTACAACCTGGTGAGTATGGTTTTTGTGCTGCCGCTTGCGTTAATGTCAGATCGGATGGGGTCGCGTAAGAAAATCATGGTCATTGCAGGCATAATGACTGTTATAGGTTTTGGATTACTGAGCATCGCGAAGGGCAACTGGGTTTGGGTGTTTGTTTTGTTGGCTGGGTTCATGCGGGATGGATTTATGGCCATGTTATTCACTTCAGTGATTGAGACTGAAGGGATCGGCCATGTCTATGCCGGTACTGCGATGGGAATTATCAACAGCATTGGCGGCATCGGCATGAGCGTGGAGCCTGCACTGGGCAACAGCCTGGCATCCATTTGGGCGGGGGCGCCATTTTTATTGTGGGCGGGATCCGCTTTGATTTCGATCGTACTTGTTATATTTTTGAACGCCAAGCGTAAAACAGTGATTGAAATTAATGAAATGGAAAAGGTTCTTATTTAATGCATCATAAGTAAACGTTTAAAAAAAAACCGGTTTCCTCAGAAACCGGTTTTTTTTATTAGCTGTGTTTAATAAAGGTGCCTTCGCGAAGATCCTTAAGGGCTTCCATGATTTCTTGCTGGGTGTTCATGACAAATGGACCGTATCGCGCAATGGGTTCACCCAATGGCTTGCCAGATATCAATAAAAATTTAGCTCCAATTTTATCGGCTTTAATTTGAATGCTATTGCCTTCACCAAAGATAAGAAGCCTGGGTGATGATGCAAAAACGCCGCCAAAATCGCCATCGCCGAAGTAAAGATAGGCAAAAGCGGTGTGATCGGAAGTTATCACAGTTGTAAATGTGACCCCGGGTTCAAGGGCGACATCAAGATATGTGGGGTCGGCAGCGATTTCTGTAACGGGTCCGTGCAGACCGGCATATTCACCGGCAATCACTTTCACACGAATGCCCGGCTGCGGTGCAGCTTCTGGAATTGTGCCAGCCAGGATTTCTTGATAGCGCGGAGGGCTCATTTTTAATTTTGCGGGCAGATTCACCCAGAGTTGAAACCCTTCCATGTGACCATCCGCACCCTGCTGGGGCATCTCTTCGTGCATGATGCCGCCGCCAGCGGTCATCCACTGAATGTCGCCGGTTGAGATGACGCCCGAATTACCCAGGCTGTCGGTGTGGCGCACTGACCCAGCTTGCATATAGGTGACTGTTTCAATTCCGCGGTGAGGATGCATTGGAAAGCCGGCCATGTAGTCCTCCGGGTCGTGTGAACCGAAGTGGTCGAAGAGCAGGAAAGGATCGAGATAATCCAATTGGCGGGTGGCAATTGAACGGCGCAGCCTGACACCGGCTCCTTCCATAACTTGTGTGGGTTCAATGGAATTGGTGACTTTTCGAATTGCATCTTTGTTAATCATTTGATGCTCCTTCCAATATAGGTAAATCATACCTTAATTGAAAAAAAAATACACTCTCATGCTCATGAACCCAGAGTGTTTATTTGAAAAAACCAATATAAATCAACTAAGTCGGAAATATCTAAAATAGTATGCTTAAGATTCACTTTCCAGCGTGAAGAAAAATGTAGAACCGTTGTCAAGTGATGACTCAGCCCAAATTCGGCCGCCGTGCTTGGTGACAATACGTGAAACGATTGCCAGTCCAACCCCTGTGCCTTCATAAGAATTATCTGTATGCAATCTTTGAAACACGCCAAACAGCTTATCGTAATATTTCATATCAAAGCCAATACCGTTGTCTCGAACAAAGTAAGTTACAGGTTGTGGGGATATATTTTGCTGGGAGATGCCTTGATCGGATTGAGCAAAACCAATTTCAACAATAGATTCATCGCGTTTCTTTGAAAATTTAACACCGTTCGAAATCAGATTTACAAATACCTGCTTAAGAAAAGCAGGGTCAGCATCACATTCTGGTAATTCACCAATGATAAACTTTACCTTTCTATTTACCAATTCCGGTTGGATACTTTCAATAATACTTTTGACCATTGAAACTGGATCAACCCTAGTTTTTGTAAGTGCAAGCCTTCCCAAACGCGAAAAATTGAGCAAATCATCCACTAATTGGCCCATAATGATGGCATTTTTGCGGATTAAATCAAAGTAATTTACAGCAATGGGTGAAAGACTCTCAGCATGATCTTCTTTGATCAGTTGAGCATAACCATTGATTGCCCGCAATGGTGCCCGCAGGTCATGAGAAATGGAATACGAAAAAGCTTCAAGTTCTTTGTTACTAGATTCCAATTGGGCTGTTCGTTGTTCAACGCGCATTTCGAGTTCAGAATTCATCAATCGGATTTTATCTTCAGCCAATTTTCTTTCAGTGATATCCTCAGAAATTCCCAATAAGAATTGTGGATTTCCTTGTTCATTCAGGATCGGAATTTTTTTGGTGTGAAATGTTCTAATTTTATTATCTTTAGTTTTAACGAATTCCTCGGGAATATCCAATAATTGTTTTAACGCAAGAACTTCAAGATCTTTGGTGCGATAAAACTCTGCCAGCTTTTTTGGAAAGAAATCGAAATCCGTCTTTCCATTGGCATATCCAGGTTTAAAACCCAGTATCTCTTCACCGGTACGATTAAACATGATGTAACGTAAATCAGGTGCATCTTTAACGAATACCATATTTGGTAAATTTTCAACGATGTTGTTCAAGAATCGTTCGTTTTCTTTCAGAGCTGATTCCGATTTTTTTAATTGTTCTGTTGTATGTAGTATTTGTCTGGTGTATTTTGCCAAATTTTGAGAGATTACGATTGCAGTTACTCCGCCAAGCAAACCCAGTATCAGTGATAATGAAATCCCAAGTGCGATGGTTTGATTCTTGGCTTCCAATGCATTTTGATATGCGTCCAGAGCTCTATTTTCGTAGTCTGCAAGCATGTTTTGAATAAACGGATCGATTTGATTAATTAACTCATCTGATTCTTCTTTTAAAGACATAAGCAGTTCGTCATTATTATTTTCACGAGCGGGAATGATTTTTGTGGTGAAATTCGTAATATATTGGTCGGTTTGACTATTGATAATATTAAAATTCAAACGGTCATTTTCTGTTTCTATGGTTTTTCTAATTTGTGATCTCAGTTCAAATAATGCGGCTATCGAATTTTTGAATGCCTGGGCATCGACAAGATCGCCATTATAAATGTAGTTTATCTGACTGTTGGACATGTTCTTGATCAGGAGTTGCATGGTACGAATATCTGCCATCTCACGCCGGCTTTCCAGCGCAATGGAATTACTATAGGCAACTTGTTTCACCCCTGCAATACCGGAAATCGCCACCAATACTAAAAGCACCAGCATGATGAAATTGCCAAAAATAATCGTTAGGTTATATTGCTGTTCTTTTAGTCTTTTAATCATAAACTCTCGTTAGAAATCAAAATCATCAATATTGCTATTGTTAAAAATGACACGGTCAGGCAGCAAAATTATTCCATTTCCAACGCTTTCATATTCATAGCCTTGTACTTTGTTGGATGAAATTACAACAGTTCCTATTCCAGAGACTTCAACTTTTTCGCCAATGGAAAACTTGCGACCATTAATCAGCTCATTCGCGATAAAGATGGAGAGTTTTCCTTGTTCAACCACATCCCATAAACCAAAACGATTGACGGTTCCATTTTTTACAAACGGGCGCATAACGTTGGGTGTTGAAAACCCGGTAATTATCACTTTTTCATCAATGCCAAGTTTTTCGGCAGCCTCAGCAGCGGCAGGGAGAGCATTGGCATCAGGGCAAATGATGGCATCCAAATCGGGGTATGCTGTAAAAATATTCGTGGCTGTTTCAAGTGATTTTTCGACATTCTGGTATCCATACTGGGTGGTCACGATATTCCATGAAGGATACTCTGTTGCAATGATTGCTTTTGCTACACTTACCCATTGATTCTGGTCAGTAACTGTTGGGCTTGAGTAAAAGAAGGCAACATTCTGTGATGATTTGGGGTTGTTCATTTGGTCTGCGACCATTCCGACCAACATTCTTCCCAACTGAACGGGAGTACCTTGATTAATATAATATAAACGGCACTCCGGGTTTACATCTGAATCCCATGTTAGAACCACCGTCCCATTTTCCATGGCTTCGGTCAATATTTCGCACAAACCATCTGGAGATAAAGACGAGATCACGATGGCATCGTAATCGGCGTCCATATATTTTTGTATGTATTCAATCTGGCCATTCACACTGGGAGCGTTCGGGCCATCATAAGTTACAGTGATGCCCAATTGTTCACCCATTTCCAGTGCACCTTTACCGCCAGATTCGAAAAAACCAACACCAGTTAACTTGGGAATGAATACAATTTTTGTTAATGAAGATTTGGGGGTGGGAGCGGCTGGTGTTTGGCAGGCACCCAGAAAACCGGAGAGAAAAATTAATATGATCAAGAACCTTATCACCATCTTTTTCTTCATAAAGACCTACCTGATAAACAACACAATTTCTCAATAGCTGCATATAAATAGGAATTACCATTATTCGATGGTGTCTAAATGAAGGTAACAGTAATTCTTAAAAACATTAATATTATTATTATTGGTTCAAAATCCATCGTCTGTCAATAAACTTGAAGTTAAATTTCGATGAATGCGTTTGATTTTTAAATTGCCTTGTCTGCATTAATTAATGAAATCAATAATATGATAAAATAAGATAAATATTGTCTTAATTAGGAGCGAAATAATTATGTTGCCTGGTTTTTTATTAGCGTTACGTGAGGGATTGGAAGCAGCGCTTGTAATAGGAATAGTTCTCGGTGTATTGGTAAAAATCGATCAGAAACAACTTGGTCGGAATGTCTGGTTGGGAGTTTTTTGTGGTGCACTGGTAAGTTTTATCGCGGCACTTGTTCTTAATCAGATTGGATTGGAATTTGAAGGTCGAGGTGAAGAGATTTTTGAAGCAGCGGCCATGCTGCTGGCAGCGGGAATCTTAACCTGGATGGTTTTTTGGGTGCGCAAACAATCTGGCGCGATGAATGATCGGATAGAGCAGAATGTAAAACAGTCACTTGCAAGACAGAGCTCAGGAGCATTATTCGGTTTGGCATTTTTAGCCGTGGTGCGTGAGGGGATTGAACTGGCTTTATTTTTACTGGCAATCAGGCTTGAAATAGACCCAGGACAAACTTATTTGGGAGCTTTTTTGGGTATTATCACCGCCATTGTGGTGGGGATGCTTGTTTTTTCCTCGACAAGGAAATTAAGTCTTAACCGCTTCTTTCAAATAACAAATATTCTTTTGGCATTGTTTGCGGCTGGACTGGTTGGCATGGCAGTCCATGAGTTGAATGAATTGGGCTGGGTTCCGGCAGTGATTGAGCCTGTTTGGAATCTTAATCCCATCCTGTCAGAGCAATCCACTCTGGGACAACTGCTTAAAGCCATGGTTGGATACAAGAGTGAACCTTCACTAACAATGGTTATCGCCTATTTTGGGTACTATCTGGTGTTGATAATGATGTTTTTGATCAAACGATTACCCAAAAAACCAATAAATTGATATCCAAATGCTTAGCAAACAAAAACAGGTCCATCGGTGGACCTGTTTTTGTTTTATTGCTATAGGGAGGAGGAAATGTTAACTGGCCGGTTTTTCTGCCAGAGTAACCGCTATTGATAATTCCTGGCCGTTGCGGATAAGTGTCAATGACACGGTGTCGCCGGACAACCTGGTGGAAATCACTGCCTGTAGATCTTCGATAGCAGCGACTGCTTGGTCTTCAATGGCTGTAATAATATCACCGCCAATTAAGACGCGTTTACCATTAATAATGACTGGTTTATAACTGCCGATTAATCCAGCCTGATCAGCCGGTCCGCCTGAGACAACTTGCTGCAACAGAAGGCCTTTTTGTTCTTGGGGTAATCCCATTTCTTGTGCAAGAGCAGAGGTAAGTGGAGTAACGGAGATTCCCATCCATGCTAAAGATGAAACATCGTCTTGTGATGATGGATTGCTCTTGATGGCAGGCTGCTCAATGCTGCCTGGGCGGGCAATCACAGTAGCTTCAAGGGTTTTTTCAACGCCATCACGCAGGATGGTGAGTTTAACTGAATCCCCGACTTCGGTATGACTTGCTAGATAAGAGATCAAATCTTCCATTGAATTGAGCGATTGTTCATCGATGGCAGTGATGATGTCTCCACCGACATTAGTTGTAATGCCATTGAGGTTGACTTCTTTGCTGTTGCCTATCAATCCGGCTTTATCTGCAGGGCCACCGTTCGCAACTGCGATCACCAAAACACCACGCAAATCGGATTCCAGATCCATGGTCGCTGTCAGGTCAGGGGTCAATGTAGTGCCGGTGAGGCCGAGGTATGGGTGTTCATATTTGCCTGTTTTAATCAAAGCGGGTATCACCTTGTTGACCGTACTGGATGGAATGGCAAAGCCGATGCCGGCATTTGAACCGGTGGAGGATTCGATGGCTGCCGTTACACCAATTAGTTCACCTTGATCATTGACCAGCACACCGCCAGAATTACCTGGGTTGATGGGGGCATCGGTCTGGATGATATCCGGGATGGTATAAGAGGTTGCAGAGGTTTGATCTGTCGGCAGCGATCGACCTACAGCACTGACAATTCCGACAGTCATTGTGTTTTCCAGTCCGTAGGGGTTACCAATGGCGATCGCCACTTGCCCAACTCTAACCTCGGTCGAATCGGATGATGTAATAGGATTAAGCTCTCCAGAAAAATCAACCAATTGGATGACAGCCAAATCACTGTTAACGTCTGTGCCAACAACTTTGGCATTGGCAATCGTGCCATCCGAGAATTTGACTTGTATCCTGTCAGCGTTTGCGACAACATGGTTATTTGTCACGATGTAACCTTCTTCGTCCCAAACAAAACCTGAACCGAGGGCTTGTTTAACCTGAGTTGATTCTTGCTGGTCAGGTGTGGATGGAGAACCAAAATAGAAATCAAAACCAGGGATATTGGCAAAAGGGTTCTCAAGGTTAGTGTTATTTGAGATTTGAACTCTTTGCATCACTTGAATGTTGACAACCGAAGGATTGACCTTGTTGTAGATTTCTTCGAGTGCTGCCTGGTAAGCTGAAAGCGATTCAAGCACAGGTGCCGAATTGTTCGTTGTTGTAGTTTCTTCTTGTGGCAATTCGGTCTGTTCAACCTGGGGCGGAACAGCCTGGGTGGCATCAGGCGTTATGATGCCGCAAGCAGAAAGCGAAAACGCCAAAATGAGAATGATGGAAAGTGAAGTTTTTTTTCGTGTGGACATGTTTATACCTCCAATAATGTTGATTGGAGGATACCATTTGCATGTTGGTTTGTCTTTATCATAAGGTTATAGCAACCTTAAGGTGACCTTAAGGCGTAAAAAAAGAACCTTAGTGGTGAGAAGGTTCTTTTGCAAAACTTTGGAATTAAGGGTCTATTCTTTGAAAGGAGTTATTCGTTTCCTGGCTCCTCTAAGTCGATTGGCAATCGAACAGTGAAGGTGCTGCCGCCGTTTGGTTGAGAGGTGACATCAAGCGTGCCGCCATGGGCTTTGGTCAAATCTCTGGCAATGGAAAGTCCAAGCCCCATGCCTTGTTTGATGCGGCGGCCCTGTTCACCCCTGAAGAAGGGAAGGAATACTTTTTTAATTTCATCAGGTTGAATGCCAACGCCATTGTCTTGAATGGTGAGATGGAATTTGTCCTCCATTATTAACGTTGAAACATTGATGCTGCCGCCTGGTTTGGTATATTTTACGGCGTTGCTTAACAAATTGCCCACCACCTGAGCCATGCGGTTGGGATCCATTTTGACCAATGAACTGTCGGGAACAAGGTTTTCAATCCAGGTGAGCTCTTTATCCTGGGCTAAAACCTGCCACGGCCGCAATACTCCCGGCAGCCACTTGTGAATATTGACGGGTTGAACGTCAAGTTCCAGCGCACCTACTGATTGGTCATAAAGGTGCGAAAGATCGTTTAGCAGGCGTTGAAGGCGCATGGTTTCGGCATCCATACCGGTGGTGAGGTCTTTGTATAACGCTGGATCTTTGTCAGCGCCAGTTTCAAGCGCATGGATGGCAGAACGGATGGAACCCAGCGGGCGACCCAACTCGTGTACCAGGTTTGCCAGCAACTGGCGTCTCGATTTTTCGTGTGTATCCAACTGGGCTACCAGAAAATTGACAGCTTGCGCCTGAGATTGCAATTCTTCGGGACCGGTTTCTTCAAGTGGTATGTGACTTCTGCCAACAGCCAGATCATAAATGGCGTTGGTCACTTTGGTGATCGGCCGGCTAATGCGCATGGCCAACCAGGCGCTGATGAAACCACTGAGGATGAGTCCGATTAATACAATGACAGCGATCTGCCAACGCAATTCATCAAAAATTTGATACAGTGATTCCACGCGGTAGGTCAATCTGACAATGCCGATGACTGAAAAACTTGAATCCAAAACCGGTTCGTAAACATCTACATAGGTGTCTTTGATGCGGATGATGGAATAGGAGGTCAGGGCTATTTCCTGCCCGCTTTGTGCACTTATGATGCCAGTTGAATTGATTGTTATGTTATTTGTGTAATCCGCGGGATCGGTGGAGTATAGAGGTCTGCCGGCAGAATCTAGAAACATGACTTTTATTGAGGGATCCAGTTGAACACGGGAGATCAACTTTTCGATGAGGAAGGGATTGCCCCACAATTCATATTCGGCACTGCTGATCTCAGCCAGCAGTCTGGCATCCCCCAGCAGTGTATTGGCAAATTTGGGAATCAAGAAGCTGCTCTCAATGCCAAAGATCAAAAGAACGCCCATTAACGGCATGACGAGCAATAAAACGATGATCTGACCAAAAAGCATTCTGCGCTGAATGGTGCGAAACATTATTCGCCTCCAGAAAATTTATACCCCACGCCGCGTACGGTGAGAATCAATTTTGGGTGATTTGGATCAAGCTCAAGTTTTTGGCGCAACCAACGGATGTGCACATAAACCACCTGTGGTTCACCATAATACTCCGCACCCCAAACCTGGGCAAGAATCTCTGTGGTTGACTTCACCTGATTGCGGTCTCGGGCGAGCAGGTAGAGCAGGTCAAATTCGCGAGGACTCAACTCGAGGTTTTTATCTGCCAATTTGGCGGTATGGGTGATGGGGTCCATATACAGGGCACCCGCTTGAATAGGATTTGAAGTTGTAATCTCGGCTGCCGGTATCGAACGGCGCAGTACGGCTTTAATATGGGCAAGCAACACGTCGTTGTCAAAAGGTTTGGTGATGTAATCGTCGGCGCCAAGTTCGAGACCTACCACTTCGTCCAACTCGCGGCGACGGGCGGTGACGAAAATGACCGGAATCGGCGAAATGGATTTGATCTGCTTTATGGCATCAAGACCATCCATCTCTGGCAGACCGATATCGAGCAAGACCAGATCGGGCGGGGTTTTTCGGACGATTTCAAGCCCATCTTCCGCATTGGCTGCCGTAAAAGCTTTATAGCCGGCTTGTTCGAGATTGAAAGCCATGCTTCGCCGCATTAATGTGTCATCATCTATTACTAAAATCTTTTTCATTAGCCAGTATTATACGTCTTTCGTTAAGCTATTGTGAATCTTTATCAGTGACATAGAAAACCGTTTCGCTTGCAATGACGATTTCATGTTTTAGGGGCTATTGAAAGTCCTTTCGCTCAATAATTCGCAAGTTACTTCGGAAATAGTAAATACAAAACCGCACATAATTTTAAGATTAACCCCTTGACTTTGAGCTAACTCCAGGTGTTATAGTATTGATGGAGGAAAAAAATATGAAAATTGCAGAAGTGAGTGAAAAATACGGCTTATCTCTGGATACGCTTCGCTACTATGAACGGATCGGACTCATCCCGACCGTGACTCGCACACCGAATGGCATTCGTGAATATGGTGAAATGGATATCAAACGGGTGGAATTCATCAAATGCATGCGCGGCGCTGGGCTGCCAATTGAAGTCTTGATTGATTATGTGGCTTTGGTGCAGGTGGGAGACTCCACTGTAGAAGCACGCAAAGAGATACTAAAAGAGCAGCGCGAGCTGTTGGCTGCCAAAATAACCGACCTACAGAAAACACTTGAATTGCTTGATTATATGATCAGTGTTTATGAAAACAAGATATTAACCAAGGAACAAGGGATCATTTAGTTTGTTTTTAGGAGATGACAAAATGGAAAAACGTTTCTTAGGCAAGAGCGGTTTGGAAGTTTCAGCCATGGGGCTGGGCTGCATGCGCATGACCTTTGGCGACACGCCAACCGATAAACAAGAAATGATCACATTTCTGCATAAAGCTGTTGAACGCGGCATCACCTTCTTTGACACCGCTGAAGTTTATGGACCGTTTACAAATGAGGAGCTTGTCGGTGAAGCTCTGGAACCTTTCAAGGGTCAAGTAGTGATCGCCACTAAATTTGGTCATAATTTGGTTCCTGGAAAAATGGGCAGGGAGGCAATGAATGGATTGGACAGCCGTCCTGAACAGATTAAACGGGTTGCTGAGGCGTCACTAAAAAGGTTGCGGGTTGAAACATTGGATTTGTTTTACCAACACCGGCCGGATCCGAACGTGCCGATTGAAGATGTGGCAGGCGCTGTGAAAGAGCTGATTCAGGCAGGCAAAGTGAAGCATTTTGGCTTGTCTGAGTCTGGTGCTCACCTCATTCGCCGGGCGCATGCAGTGCAGCCGGTAACGGCCATCCAAAGCGAGTATTCGATCTGGTTCAGAGAAGTTAAAGAAGACGTTTTGCCAACCTGTGAAGAGCTCGGCATCGGATTTGTACCTTTCAGTCCGCTTGGCAGAGGATTTTTGACCGGCAAGATTGATGAAACCACTGTCTTTGACAAGTCTGACATTCGCTACAATAATCCCCGTTTTACTCAAGATGCAATCAAGGCCAATCAGGCAGTGGTGGATTTGCTCCATAAAATTGCAGCACGACTGAGTGCAACACCGGCTCAAATCGCCCTGGCCTGGCTGCTGGCACTAAAACCCTGGATCGTGCCGATCCCCGGGTCACGCAAACTTGAACGATTGGATGAAAATAACGGCGCAGTGGCGATCAAATTGGGCGCAGCTGATATTGAAGAAATCGATGAATCCATGGCAGCCATTCAAGTCGTTGGCAGTCGATACTAGGGTTTGATGAATAAATTCAATAAGAATATTTTAGGGGTCGGTGCACTGGTTTTGGGGATTTTGATCTTCTCCTTACAGGATATTACTGTTAAAAAGATGGGCGGCAGCTATCCCATTTTGGAAATTGTGATTTTGCGAACGTTGATCGCGATTCCCATCACTTTGATCTTTTACCGCATGGAAGGGCAGCGAGGGCTGCCCAAAACTACTCAGCCTAAACTTGAAATACTGAGAGGGGCATTTCTTTTTCTGTCGTACACGACCTACTTCATGGGGCTGGCGTCGCTGCCATTAGCCGAGATTTCGGCAATCAAGTTCTCAACTCCACTGATGATCACTCTTCTATCTGTCATGATTTTAGGCGAAAGAGTTGCGCTTAAAAAATGGATTGCGTTGGTGGTTGGCTTTATTGGTGTTTTGATCATCATTCGACCGGATTCGGCTCATTTCAACCTTGGATCCATTTTTGTTTTGCTGAACGTGTTGTTTTATGTGATGTCGATCTTGGTCACGCGCAAGCTGCAAACCACAGACAGCAGCGCCACCATGGGTTATTTCAGCACCTTTGTTTACCTGGGTTTCTCAGGCGTTCTGGCGCCCATTGTGATCGCCATTGGGCCGATGCCAAATGCTGATCCAAGCATTGCCTTCCTCTTTCATGCCTGGACGATGCCGAACTGGCTGGATTTATTAGTCATCTTTGGTCTGGCGCTCATCTGGGCTGGCGGCATGTTCTTTATCGCCAAGGCATACAGCCTGGCGAGCGCATCCGTTGTTGCGCCTTTTGAATATATGTCGCTGCCAATCAATACAACCTGGGGTTTTCTGTTGTGGGGGCAGTTCCCCTCATGGTTGACTTTGATTGGGGCAGCATTAACCATGGGCAGCAGTATGTATTCACTGCTGTTGGGACAAAAAGAACGCAAGCCAGAGAAAGTCAGCCTGGAAGAAGAGATTGGTAACTTCGAGCACGAGTTGGATTAAATAACAAAGTTGGTGATTATGTCACCAACTTTGTTTCTAATATTAGTCATATTTTGTCGCAGTTTACATACTGAAGAGCACTATCTATTGTGAAAGTTTTTGGCGAAGGTCAAAAAGGTAATAACCATCCCCTTGGTGGTACGGATAAGTGGCAAATAAGTAATCGTGAAGATCAGGTTGTGCTTCGAACTCACCAACCAGGGTTACCAAAAAGTAGTCTTTGCCTGAAGCTAATTCTTTGAATAATTGAACAAATTCTGGATCTGTAGCGCCAACCAAAGATTTTATAGTTCTATCTCCGGCAGTCGGCCAAAGACTCGGACTCACAAATCCCCAATAACTAATACGATAACCATTGTCATGGGTCAGGGCGATTACAGAAGCGTTGCCACCAATTTTTTCACCAAGGTCAGACCAATATTTGGCTTCATGACGATATTCTTTAGTGATCAAGGTTCCACGGGTGACTTGAACGCAGATGCCAAGTGAAACTAAAAAGACTGACACAATGAAAGTGCGTGAAATCCATTGGGTATTTATTCCTTCAAGTTTTTCAAAAATGACTGCAAAAAAGTAACCGAATCCCAACGCGATGATAGGAATTAACGGGAGGTGGTAATAATTATGCGTGTAAATGTGGTAAGCAAATGTAAAGCCGTAAAGCACATATCCCAACCAGAGACATATAAAGAAAATCCGATCCTTTTTCACCCTAATCAAAAAGATAGCCAGCACACCAAGAATCAATGGAAAATACCCTGTGACGGATTTGGCAGTTTGCAGCCAATCGGAATACCAATTCGGGTCAATAAATAAATCCGGGAAAAACCTGGCGCCAAATATGGAACCAGCATTGCCACCAACTGTGGCACTTAAAGCATTAAAAAGTATTGCAGGAAGCAAGGCCAGTGCAGCCATGATATAGATTTGCGGATTTTTAATCCAGGTTTTGAACCCTTTTGAAAGAACCAAACCAACAAAAGGAAGACCCACAAAAAATGCAGATGGCGCTTTCACGAAAAGTGCGATGCCGGTAAAAAGTCCGGCTAAAATTGCGTTTTTGAGGGTTGAACTTTTGGACCAGCTTATTTGAAAATATAAAGCCCAGATAATGCACAAGACCATCAATGGATCAGGTTGAAAACTTCGGCTGGCAAAAACCCCAAACGGAATAAAAAGATAAGCGGCAAGTGATGCCAAAGCACCGTTGATATTAATAAGTTTGCGAGCTAACAGAAACAGGGGGATCCCGCCAAGCACCCAGAAGAGCATCGAATACAGCCGCGGCACCAGAATGTTTTCTTTCCCAATCAAACGATAGGTAATTGCTGAAAGATACTCCATGATGGGGGGTTCAATTCTTGTTTCGGCGTTGCCGGTGTTAATGCCGTATGCACGTTTATCTTGCGGCATTGAAAGCGTATCCGGGCTATCCATCTGGTAGTAGATGCCTCTGGCCATGATAAGCGAGTGCAGTTGGCGGGTTGCGGCAAAATCAAGTGGCAGGTCGGTGAAATCTATAAACCTTACCGCAAAACCTAATAAGAGCAAAACAACCACTAGAAAAGTAACAAGCCCCTTGGCAGGGTTTAAGAAAAGCACTGTTTTTGTGGAATTTGCTTCTGACGGGGTTGACTCTGACATTAACATAGCCTCTACTGGAGTTTGATGTACAGGCTTATTATAACGGTCAAATCAAATAAAGTGATTCATTACTAACCATAGTTTAATCTCAATCTTTTTAGTTATTTTTCATCAATTTACTTAAACTTTAAGTTTACAAAAATATTATTTTTATTAACTAGTTGTAAGGATAGAACTGCCGATAATTACTATAATAAAAATAGATAGAACTTTATTAGTAGTCTAGAGTGAAGGAAACGATGAAAAAATTATCACCAAAAATAATACTTTTGATATCGGCTTATACCTTGGCCATCAGCCTTGTTTTTAGTGTTTATTTTTCATTTTCAAACAAGCAGCCTTCATTGCTTTTTTCTTCTTCTAACATTCAAAAGACACCAGCTTTATACCCGGTTTTAACATTAGCGTTACCCATTACAGGTGATGAAATTGAACCAACGTCATCAGGAGAATCGATCACACCCACGATGACCATGACTGTAACAGAAACAATCGATTCTGGATTTGAATTAACTGCAACAGCTGATAATTTGACGACCGAAACACCGTTGGTGACCATGACGGATACAGATACACCGACGGTTACTTCAACAACAACGTTAACTACGACCCCTACATTGACTGGAACTTTAGACCCATTCGGCACACAAACTTCTGAAATTGGTTCTGATGAAGTAGCTTGGAGTGTTGAAATTCTTTTGCCAGTTTCAAACCAGGAAGTCAGTTCAGAAGGCGGAATTACAAGTACATCCAATAATGTGGAAGCGGAATTAAATTCAACTATTCAGGATGAAGAAATTACTACCGACGTCGCGATGGCGTCACAGACTAGTGGATTTGTTAATTTTAAGGTTATGGTGGCAGGCGAAGATGGTTTGGAACAATTTCGTCAGACTATGTTTGGCGACTTAAATGAACAAATAGACATGTTGGGTGGGGCTGTTATCCTTGATATTTCAGGAGACGTGATAGCAGGGCAAGTCTTTCCACTGTTGCTGGAATCAAATCCCTCAACTGGTTTTATATGGGACGTAGAAAACTATGATGCGTCAAAACTTCAACTTCTGACGACAACTGAATTTGATCAAAAGTACAATTTGGTTGGCGCCCCAAGTGTGCAGACCATACAATTCTTAGGTTTGAACAACGGACCCACGACAATCTCGCTCTTTTATGGAAGACCTTGGTTGTCGCAATCTGCAACAACACATATCACTATTAATGCTGGTTCTAATTTGACAAGTGAGGTTCTAGATTTTACTGAACCTGTTGATTCTTCTCAATCAACATCAACGACCGGAAGTGGCCTTGAGGTTGTTCCACCAGATACTCAATCAATGGGCACTTTGCCACCCACTTTTGATTGGAGAAGTGAAGATAGTACAAACTGGCTAACGCCGGTAAGAAATCAGGGTTCTTGTGGAAGTTGCTGGGCATTTGCTACCGTTGGTGTTTTTGAGTCTGCAATTAAGATTCAAGGTGGCGGAAATGTGGACTTATCCGAACAATATCTGGTTAGTTGTAATAATGATGGGTATTCTTGCAATGGTGGTTGGTTTGCCAATAATTATCACTTTAATAAATTCATCAATCCGCAAACCCAAGCTGGGGCGGTTCTAGAAAGTGCTTTTCCATATACAGCGAGCAATGGTTCATGTTCAGTACCTTACAACCATCCGTATAAATTGGCAAACTGGTTTTCAATTGCTGGTGATTGGGCAATTCCATCTGTCGATCAGATAAAAACAGTGATTTCAACTTATGGACCGGTTGCAGCAGCAATATGTGTTGGACCCGGTTTTTCATCTTATAGAAGTGGAGTTTTTACGACAGATGAAAAAAGTTCTTGCAATGGTGGAATTAATCACGCAATCCTCTTAACCGGTTGGGATGATGCTACTCAATCATGGGTCTTGCGTAACTCGTGGGGAACAGGTTGGGGCGAAAGCGGATATATGAGGATAAGGTGGGGAATCTCGAATGTCGGATATGCAGCGAATTATGTTGTATATGCGCCTGAAAATATTGCCACACCAACCACAAGTGCAACAGTAACACCCAGTATAACGAATACTCCGACCAGTGGTCCGTCGCCAACAATTACCATAACTCCAACGCCATCCAATACGGCTACTCAAACTGCCACACCGACGCCGACGGCCACTGCTGTCCCGGTCGC
Source organism: Chloroflexi bacterium HGW-Chloroflexi-4 (assembly GCA_002840715.1). Taxonomy (GTDB): domain Bacteria; phylum Chloroflexota; class Anaerolineae; order Anaerolineales; family Anaerolineaceae; genus UBA6107. Next base: position 207,820 of record PHBW01000013.1, on the reverse strand, counting down.
GAATGACAACATTGATACTCCACTACAAATAATTTTGCCATCTTCGCTTTCCTTTACAACCACTGTTGATGTCAGTAATGCTTCAAGAGCTTATGATGACCCCATTTTTTCTTGCACAAACGGAATGGGATATAAAACAGTCTGGTTTATTTATCAACCCTTATTTGATGGTCTGTTAAATATTGACACGACAGATTCGAATTATGATACCGTGTTGGGAGTTTGGACTGGGGCCAGAGGTAGTTTGACCTCTCTAGCATGTAACGATGATTACTCATACCCATCTTCTGTTGCTTCCAAAATTAACAATTTAGCAGTGGTTCGTGATCAAACCTATTATGTTGAAGTAGCCTCATATAGTCTGATTGGCAGCGCTCGATTAAATTTGAAAGTTACGATGAAGATTCCAACTCCATCGAACTTCTCAGCAACAGATGGCACGTCATCAGCAGGAATTGATCTTAATTGGGATACCGTGCCGGGTGTTGATAATTACCAGATTTACAGAGCAACATCATTAACTGGTACAAAAATACTTCTGGGAATGGTTTCAGAGAATACATATTTGGATTCAAGGGCAACAAGTGGTGATATGTTTGTCTATTGGGTGGCTGCATGTTCAGGAGAAGTCTGCAGCGATCTCAGTAATTCTGATTCAGGTTTTAGAATTCTTGAATCACCAACGGTCACGGCAAGTCTCGGATCGGCGTTGGATGCAGTCATTCTGAGTTGGACATCCATCTCAAATACCGTCTACTATGAAATCTATCGCACCGAAAGTATTGATGTCAATCCGTTATCTAATTCTGCCCTAGCGATAATCACAAAGACCAGATCCAGTATTCCAACATCATACAAAGATAAAACGGGGCTTCCCGGCAAGAACTATTATTATTGGGTTAGAGCTTGTCGGAACTCTATTTGTAGTTCTTTGGATGGAAAAACGACGGTAGGTTGGAAGGGGTTATCAAAACCAGGCAAATTGAATGCAACCGATAATTCCTCTTTGGATATGATCTTGGTTTCATGGCCGCCAGTCTTTGGCGCATCAAATTATGAGGTATATCGCGCAATCGGTACAAGCGGTACAAAAGAGTTAATTGGAACTGTAGAAGAAAGTTTGAGTTATGAAGATAATTCTGCTTTACCTGGTGTAACCTATACCTATTGGCTCAAAGCTTGTGTTGAACAGAATTGTTCAATTTTCAGTTCCGCAACAACTGGCTGGAGAAGTCTTAGTGTTCCTGTAAATTTGATAGCCAGTGATGGTACTTCGACGTCATCAATTGATTTGATCTGGGATGTTGCAACTGATGCTTCATACTATAAAGTGTATAGATCCACAAGTTTGACAGGAAAAAAATCCCTCATAAACACAACAAGTAATACAAGTTACATTGATTATGGGGCTGCAGCCGGTCCAATTTATTATTATTGGGTATCGAGTTGTGTTGACAAGAATTGCAGCAATTACAGTACTTCGGAACCTGGTTTCAGATTATTGACATCACCTGCAACAATGACTGCTAGTGATGGCAAGTATACAAATTATGTTCAACTCAGTTGGCCAAAAGTGAGGAATGCTACGCAATATAATGTTTATCGTGCTTCTTCGATTGACGATGAAAAGGTTATTATCGGTTCTACTTCGAAAACAAGTTTTAGCGATGCTGGAATTGCAGCGGGATACATTTACTATTACTGGGTGACTGCCTGTAACAATGGAAATTGTGGTGCCTTATATGGAACAGATACAGGATGGAAGGGACTTGCAAAACTATCTGGATTGACTGTGAATGCAACTACTGATTTGTTGTCGGTGGAGCCCGGTATGACTTATGCTGCTGTAACCTGGCCAATCCAAGATGGTGCAACATCATACATATTATCTCGGTCAACATCATCGCGTGGATCAAAAGTTATTGTAGGATTACCAATAACCAATAGTCTCATTGATACCGTGGCGTATTCAAAAACATACTATTATTTCGTGCAATCTTGTGTTGATAACCGTTGCAGTCCATATTCAAGTGCTATAAAATTTACCGCGCCGAAAGGTTACTAGCGAAGTACGACGCAAAGACAGTTTTTTGTTTCTTTGAAAGCAAGCACAAAGAGATCTGGAAATATATATCTAGTAAAGAAATTTAAAGCAATAAGGGATGATTTTGTTTAATCATCCCTTATTGTTCATTGATTATCAATTAGTTTCGATAATCTAGGCAGTATTTCAATCGCATCACCCACCACGCCCAGATCCGCCAACTTGAAAATCGCTGCTTCAGGGTCTTTGTTGATGGCAATGATAGTCTTTGAGGAGCTCATGCCTACCTGGTGCTGAATGGCGCCGCTGATACCGGCGGCGATATAGAGGTCAGGGCCTACGGTGGTGCCTGATTGCCCCACCTGTTGCGTGTGTGGAATCCAGCCCTGTTCGACAACGGCACGTGAACCGGCCAATCCGCCGCCCAACTGACAGGCGAGTGTGCGCAAGAGTTCAAGGTTTGAGGCTTTCTGGCAGCCCCTGCCGGCTGCGACCAACACACGGGCATTTTCAATGCTTTCTTCACAGCCCTCTTCAATATAATTCTTTTCAACCACCCTGGTGCGAATGGCGGCTTTGTTTAAGGTTACGCTGAAGATCTCAATCACAGCTTGATGATTTTCATTTCTCAATGGAATGGGGAAGACGTTGGGGCGCACGGTGGAAGTTTGTGGTCGGTTATAGGGTGTAATAATGGAAGCCATGATGTTGCCGCCGAAAGCCGGGCGGGTTTGAACCAGTTGCCTTTGATCATCGATTTCGAGTGCGGTGCAATCGGCTGTCAGACCAAGTTTGAGGCGGGCGGCCACGCGCGGGGCGAGATCACGTCCGTGCGGGGTGGCGCCGTAGAGCACGACTGCCGGTTTATTGGATGAGATAACTGCACACAACACGCTTGTGAATCCATCGGTGGAATAGGTCCTGAGCAGATCATGACGGCACAGGATGACACGATCCGCACCGAAGTAACCAAGTGATGGCAAGTCAACCTCTTCTGAATCTGTCAGCACCACGGCGATAAGTTCTTCGCCCAGGTCATCAGCGAGCTGCCTTCCTTTGCCGAGCAACTCGAGAGATACTTTTTTGGTTTTAGGGAGTGCTGCGGCATCGTCCAGTTCGATCCAGACCATGACGCCCTTATACTTGGCTAGTTCTTCGCTGGAGGCTAATTTTCTTTCTATGGTTAATGCGTTGAATCGGCAAACGTTTGTGCAGGTGCCGCACAGGGTGCAGCTTTCATTCACCTTGAGCAGATCTTCTTCAACGAAAAATGCGCCAAAAGGGCAGCTACGGATGCAAAGTTTACACAATGTGCAGCGTTCATGATCAATGATTAACATCAGTCGTCTCTTCCTTTTCGGCCAATCATTCTATAAAACGTTTGTCTTTGAGATAGTTGAAAATCTCAACTGCTGCCTGGTCTGGTTCAAGGTTTTGCAGCAGCTTTCCGCATTTCTTCTCGGGAGGGGGGAAGACCTTCACCACCTGGGTGAACGATCCTTTTAGCCCTAATTCTTCAACGGGGATGCCCAGGTCATCCGCGGTGACGCTGCGGATGGGTTTCTTGCGGGCGGTGAGCACCTCTTCAAAGGAAGGCGCACGCCGAACCACTTCACCCTTGCTGCAAGTGACAAGGGCAGGCAAGGTGGCTTTAACCACTTCGTATCCGCGTTCGACTTCCTGTTTCACTCTGACCTGTTTCTTTGAACTGCTCAATCCGACCTCGATGCCGTATGTGATCTGGGGCAGCGAAAGGATTTCTGCGATTTCTGGCCCCACCTGGGCGGTATCGCCGTCAATGGCTTGTTTGCCTACCAGAATCAGATCGTAATCAGGCACGGTGAATCGGATGGCTTCGGCCAGGGTGAGCGCGGTCACCCATGAATCCGCGCCGGCGAATTTGCGGTCTGTGACCAGAATGCCATCATCCGCACCAAGCTCGAGGCAGCGCAGCAGTGCATCTTTTGCCTGTGGCGGCCCCATGGTGATGACTGATATTGAGACATCTTCAAATTCCTGCTTGAGACGCACGGCATGATCCAGCGCATATTCGCAGAACGGATTAAGGATGGATTTCACACCTTCACGAATCAGAGTGCCAGTTTCGGGGTCCACCTGCACATTGGTGACTTCTGGAACCTGTTTGATGCAGACAACTATTTTCATGGGTACACCTCTGCGGAGAAGATGTCATTGGGGTTCAGCAATCCCTGAGGGTCGAGGGCTTGTTTGACACTGCGCATTTGCTGAATTTGGGCAGGGGTGAACATGAGAGGCAAGAAATGACTTTTGATTTTGCCGATGCCGTGTTCCGCCGAAACGGCGCCGCCAAACTCCACCGTTTTTTTGGCAAATTCCGCATACAACTGCATGCCCTTTTCAAGTTCTTCCATATTGCGGGGCATGATATTGACGTGGATGTGGTTGTTTCCAATGTGCCCAAAAGCAGCCCATTCCAATCCCAGGGCGTCGCAGCGGGATTGGTAGAGCGCCCACATGGTCTCAAGGTGTTCATCCGGTACGGCCATATCCGTGCCAAGCTTGTGAATGCCGGGATACTGTTTCTTGCGTTCAGCCAGGATGCTGTTGATGGTTTCAGGCACCATGTGGCGAAAAACCTTGAACCGATCGAGTTCACGGCTTTCATAGCCAGCCCATGAGCGTGCTAAATCCGCGCCGCAGGAGGAGACCACGCCCTCAAGGATTGAAAAATCGAGGTGATCAGCATGCGGGTTGAAGCTCATCTCAATGAAAATTGCTGATTTTGCATTTTCAGGGATTGCTGGCATGCCGACTGTAGAGGGTTCGGTTTTTTGCAAATTACGCAGCAAATTCAAAGCATTGCCAGAATAGAATTCAAGAAAATCGAGCTGCAGACGTTTTTCAGCGCGCAGCGCCATGGTCAGCTGGACGGCTTGTTCATCGGAATCGAGGAACTGGATGATGGAAACTTTTTCTTCTTTTTTAAGCAGTGCCACTTCGACCGAGGTGATAATTCCCAAAATGCCCTCAGAGCCGATGAAGAGGTCCACCAGGTCCATCTGCGGGGCGGCAAACAACCCGGCGGTGCTTTTGGTCTTTGGCTGGGCATAATCGGGGATCGTGACATTGCAGGCTTCGCATTTGGAATTCCACACCACAAATTGACCGGAAGGCGAGGCAAAGTATTTGCCGCGCGGAATATCGAGGTATTCGCCGTTGGCCAGGCAAACGCGCAAGCCGCGCACCCAGGAGCGGGTCGGACCGTAACGGTAGGTACGCGCACCGGAGGCATTGGTGACCACTGATCCACCCAACGAGGCGCTCATCTCGGTTGGGTCCGGTGGGTAAAAGTAGTGATCGGGATCTTCTTTAAATTGAGCAAAGTTTTGCTTCACCAAGGTGTCCGTGCTTTGGTCAAATGATGTGAATTGTTTGAAGCGCAGCATGGTTTCAAGGCTCTTCAAGCTGACGCTGGTCTGGGCACGCACCCGCCATTCATGACAATCTGTATGGTAGTAAATCTCTTGAACCTGATCGAACAGTTCAAGCGAGATCAAGGCACCATCTGCGGGCACACAACCGCCTACCAGCCCGGTGCGTGCCCCTGCAATGGTAACGTGCACTTTGCGACGCTGCATCTCACCCAGAATGGTTGAAAGTTCTGGTTCATTTTTTGGGAAGAAAAGAAAGTTAAAGGGCTTGGGGGTCAGTTTTGATTCGTCACAGAGATAAGCTGAATATTCTGAGCGAATGCGGTCAAAACCTTCAATGCATTTGATTTTGGAGAAATCAGTTTGCGGCAATGGATGTGAAATGATTTCATGCATAATGATTATTTCTCCTGATCAAGAACCAGTTCTTTAACGGGGATTTCAAGAAAGTATAATGGCAAAATAAATATGTAGCCAATAGTTACTTAATTGGTTTTAATAAAATCTTAACTAAATTATGTCTGCCTTATTTATAAAGATTGTGTAATAATACCTTTAGAATTAGAAAAAAGCAATTCGTCTAGACAACCATTTTTGCGTATAATAGAGTCATTATTGTCCACCTTGGTTAGTGTTAAAACCAGCCTGACATTATTTGCACATTATCTGATCGGTTGCGGTGAATGGTCCAGTGTTCTTTTGACCAGTTTCATAAGATAAAGTGTAAATCTTTGCTGTTTTTTTAACTAACATCAGAATGGGGGCATACTTTACAATAGGAACTTTAGAAACCATATTTTATCAATTTATATAAAAATAAACATTTTTCCAATTTTTTCAGGAGAAATGAATTGCAATTATAAATTCATCATTGAAACGGAGTTCTAAATCATGGCCAACGGAAAAGGTAAAATTTTACTGCTCGAAAACATCCATAACGACGCATGCCGTGCATTTGAAGCCCATGGATACGAGGTTGAATGCCTCAGTAAAAGCCTGGGCAAGTCAGAACTTCAAGAAACGTTAAAAGATGTTGTGGCATTGGGGGTTCGCTCCAAAACTGAAGTGACCGCCGAGATGATAAACAGTTCAAAGAACCTGAGTGTCATCGGAGCGTTTTGCATTGGTACTGACAAAATTGATCTGGCTGCCAGTTCAGAGGCGGGCATTCCGGTCTTTAACGCGCCTTTTTCAAACACACGCAGCGTCGCTGAACTCGCATTGGGTCACATGCTGGCGCTACTGCGTTTTATCCCTGATCGCAACAATGAAATGCACCAGGGCATCTGGAAGAAGACCGCCTCAGGATCTGTTGAGCTGCGTGGCAAAACCCTGGGGATCATTGGCTACGGCAATATCGGTTCACAATTAAGTGTGCTTGCCGAAAGCCTGGGGATGAACGTGGTCTATTATGACAGTTGTGAAAAACTTAGTCTGGGCAATGCCGTGCGCATGAGCAGCATGGAAGAAGCACTGCGAGTGGCAGACGTGGTCAGTGTGCATGTCAGCGGTCTGCCAGAAAATGCCGGTCTGATTGGTGAGCCGCAGTTTCAAATGATGAAACCGGATGCAATATTCATCAATCTAAGCCGCGGCTTCGTGGTTGATATTGATGCATTGGCGGCGCGAGTGCAGAGTGGAAAGCTGAAAGGAGTGGCCGTGGATGTCTTTCCGGTCGAACCTGACAGCGGCGAGAAATTTCACTCTCCATTGCAAGGGATGCCCAACACCATTCTCACCCCACATGTTGCCGGAAGTACTCAAGAAGCACAGCGAGAGATTTCTGAATTCGTTTCAAGCAAGATGCTTCATTTTCTCTCCAGAGGCGATACAAGGTTGAGCGTTAATTTTCCGCAGATCGAGTTGCAGCAGCAAATGGACAGCCACCGCATTTTACACATTCACAAAAATGTTGCCGGCATCATTGCAGGAGTCAGCCGCGTGTTTGCCGCCAGCGATTTCAATATCACCGGTCAGTCGCTGCGGACCACACAAGATATCGGCTACGCTATTTTTGACGTCAGTGGAACCATCAACAATGAAATCTTAGCGGCCCTCTGGGCTGTACCAGGTACTATCAAGGTGCGCGTATTATCTTGATCAAGATCAAATGCTTTGCCCACAAGGTACAGGTTAAAAATTGCGGCTCCCCGAGTACCAGGGAGCCGCAATTGCTCAATCACTACCAATAAATTTACCAGTAAACTACCAATAATTAACTTCTTGATAAATAAGAGTACAAAAAATCAAACATAGTACATCGAGTTTTGATTTATTTGCATGCTTTGTCAGAATTGCTGGCGTTTTCTGAATTTCCAGCGCCATCAGAACTTCCCGGGCTACAATCAATATCAGAATTGGTCGAATTCTCTGAGCTGTTAGTTGGGATGGAAGAAATTGGCGTAATCCTTGGGGTGGGTGTTCGCGTCGGTTTAAAATTGTCTTTTGGTGTCCCTGTGGGCGTTACTGTCATTTCTTCAGTTTCTGATCCTTCCGTTGATGGCTTTGGCACAAATTCAAAATAGTCTTCATTTTTATCAGGCAATAGATTTGAAGAATTTGGTGAAGGGAAGATTGTAGTTTCACCAGAATGAATTTTTTTACTTTGCGATTGAGTTCTTACTTCCACCTGACCTTCAAGAACACGAGTCTCTGCTGATCCGTCTGAAAATATCTTCATTACAAAGTGGGCATTATCGCTGTGAGCAATGCCGGTTTGTGTTCGTACCGAAAATGAATCCGTATCTTGAGCAGTTTGATTTTCGGTTTGTCCGTTCATTAGTTCGAGAGTTATTTCCCATAACCCATTAGTTTGTGTTAACCTCAAAAGATCTACTTCAGAGTTTGACCCTAAGATCGTTTGTTCTCCGCCTGGGAATTTAAGTGTTGCCTTTGATTCAGTTAAAGTGCGGATTGTTGCATCGACAGGTACAGATTGACCAGTTGATATGCTATCCCATGAACCTGTGGTTGGATTAAACATTTCAACTTGTCCGGTAACATTTTCCAGATACCCGGCATACACAACGCTCGGATTAAGGTTGAAAAGAAAGACAAAGGTGATTAAAACAAGAACTGTAAACGAAATGAAAGCAGGTCTCAAGTAAGGCTGCCACCTTATTTTTGGTTTTGATGCATATCGGTCTGAATAAGCTTGGATCACCTTTTTATGTGCGCTGTATGATGGAGATTTCTGATGCAGGGTTTCGATGGCTGATAACATTCGTCTGTAAGTTGTAGTCGCGTCATTACAAACCATGCATCCACTTTCAAGATGCTGTGACAACTCAGCACTGGAGGAGTCGTCTAGGCGACCTTCCAGATAATCTATGAGTTGTTCGGTTGAGTAATGCTCAAGTTTATCCATTGTATGCTTTTTCACTAATTTCAAAATTGTTTACTAATCAAAATAGTTTTTAACTTTTCCAGACAACGTGACCGAGTTGGGCCTATGCTGTTTGGTGGAATATTTAAATCACGGGCAATTTCAGCATATGAGGATTTCTCCTCATCAAAATATAGTCGCCACAGAAGTTTGTGACAGGGATCAGGTAATTGTTTGAACGCTGATAATACTTTTTTCGCGTCTTCAAAATGTAGGGCTATTTCTTCAGGCAATTCGTCAGAGGCAATTTTTTCATCCAATTCTTCAAGTTTAGCTTTATCTTTTCTCCATAACGCCCAACATTCTCTGCGAGTGGTCGTGACCAGCCATGCGCCCAAACTCTTTGTCTTCCGTAATTGCTTGAGTTCCTTAAGTAAAATCATACAAACATTCTGAAAAACTTCATCCGCCTCGTAAGGCGCCAGCCCAGTACGCAGAGCCGTGGAGTAGATCAGTTTTTCATAACGCGCAATTAATTCCTCCCATGCTGATTGCTGGCCGGCAATGCAATGAGAAACTAGTTCGTCGTCAGTATAGTCAGATATTTTCAAGTTTGGATCCCACCAAATTCGTCAACAGGAACTGAGTAAATTCCATTCACTAGTTGAAAAATCTACTATCCAAATTAATTGCTCAATTATGGATAATTCTAATACACATATTATAAGGCTTGTAATTATTATCGGAAAGTTTATTCTAATGTGTATGGTAATTGAGTAAATTAAAAAATCTTGATTTTGTTAAACCATGAAAGATTGGATTATTTACCGGCTAAAAAATATTTGGTTTGGACGATCATACCAGAATTAACCTTCTTAATTTCCACTCTGTTTAGCTTTAAGCAAGTTCTTAATCCGCGGCGCAATTGCTCTGAAAATGGGGCAGCGGTCATAATATCCGCTGAAAACTATGATGCCGCCGGCTGCAACGATCAGGATGGACTGCCAGGCAAACCAACCAACGGCAGCGACCCCCAACCCTAATAGGGTGCGGAACACTCTTGTTGCCGGTGCAGGGGGCATGATGGCCGGTTTTTTCTGACTGAGGGTTGTTTCAAAAAAGAATTCAAGCATCCCCTGGGTTTGCATGCCGGTGCGGCGTAAGATTTCTTCGCCTTTGGCAAACCCGACGACAGTTGGAATCGACATCACCCCCAGTTCTTTCATCACGTCAGGCGATTCATCCACGTTGATCTTTAAAACATCCACCTGGCCGCTGTATTTTTGACTGACTGCTTTAAATCCCGGTGCCATGGCTTTGCAGGGTGAGCACCAGGGTGCCCATAAATCCACAATCACCGGTCTGGGATTGTATTTTATTTTTCTTTGAAATTCCAGTTTTTTCATGAGGCTCCTTTTAATAAATCAGGGGCGCAGTACTGCGTCCCTGAGGGGATGGGGTGAATAGTGTTTATGATTTTTTATTTGTATTGATCCTTAATAAGCCATAAAGAGGGCAAAAGCCAACCACTCCGGTGATGAGAAGCACGGCCCCAATCACGACTGCGGCAATTCCAAGCCCGCCGGAAACAACCTGGGTAAAGTAAAGAGCCAATAGGGCAGCACCGGTAACAACTCGGATAATGCGATCCAAACCAGATTCATTTGTTTTCATAATAGTATCCTCCTTAGGGATTTAACTTTTCTGTATTATCTGCATCAAAGTAATAGATGTGATGGATTCAAAGAAGTTACATTTACAGTGAGAATTGACAGATCAGGTTTTCGGTAAATAGAGAAAAAGGATGATGATGGAAGCCTTCATTAATGCACCTGTTAAAATTCCGCTATTTTTGCGGATTGGTATCTGGATCTCAAAAAGGATTACAGGCAAAGACATGCTGCCAGCCAAAATACTAGCCTGGTATCCCAAGGCGGCTGTTGGTTCAGGTTTGTTGGAGTCGTTGGTTGCCCACAAAGATGGAAAACTGGATGAACGAATTTTGAAAATCGTGCGTATCCAGGCATCTTATGCCGCAGCCTGTCCATTTTGTATTGACATGAATAGCCATCATTATCAAGACAAACATATTACTGAAGATGAGATGTCGGCGCTAAAGGGTCAAAAAGAACCGGCAGTTATAATAACTTTTTCAGAACGTGAATTGTTGGCGATAGATTATGCAAGATTAATATCGCAAACACCGTTAAAATTTCACCCGTCATTTATTGAGAAACTGAAAACCCATTTTAATGAACGTGAAATGGTTATACTTGCAAGTACGGCGGCACAGGTGAATTATTGGGCTAGGTTGATTCAAGCACTTGGAATTCCGCCTGCCGGTTTTATGGACCATTGATTTTGACAACGCAGTTAAATAGAGAGGTGTCATGCACGAAAAAAGGTATAATCGAGAAATTGAAAGATTGCGCGACCCTGACCGGATCGAGCGTATGGAAGTATGGCGGGTGGTTGGCTTGGTTTTGGCGGGTGTGAATGAACCAAATACGCTGCTGGATATAGGTACGGGGTCTGGATTGTTTGCCGAACAGTTCGCAGCCAAAGGTCTACAAGTCACCGGTTTGGATGTGAACCCGGACATGATCCCAGCCGCACAGATGTTTGTGCCAACAGCGGAGTTTCGCATAGGTGTTGCTGAAAAGCTGTCTTTTGAAGATAACGCATTTGATATCGTTTTTATGGGTCTATTGCTGCATGAGGTGGATGATTTAGAAAAGGCAATTAGCGAGGCTAGTCGGGTTGCCAAACAGCGCATTGCAATTCTTGAATGGCCTTATGAGGTCGGGGAATTCGGTCCGCCGCTGGAGCACCGCCTGGCAAGCGAAAAAATTGCTACGGCAGCGAAACTAGCCGGATTGAAGGAACTCAAGCAAGTAAAGCTGAAGCATTTAGTCCTCTATCTTCTCGATAAGTAGAGCGTTACAGATAACAAAAAAATGGATCAATTTTCACAATTGATCCATTTTTATTCCAGTTTGATAGGCAGTTATTCAGGCACTATTTCAAAAGCGGTTGAAATTTGAGCCGTTGCGCGAATGGTGGCGGCTACGGAACAATATTTTTCTTCAGAAAGTTGAATGGCTTGAGACACCGCTTTTTCGGTCAGGTCTTTGCCGCTTACGCGGTAATTGATATGTACCTTTCGAAAGGTCCAGGGGGGATCTTGATCTTGCTCGCCTGTTGCGCTGATTTCAAGATAGGTGAGCGGCATCCGTTTTTTCTCGAGTATTTCCACGACATCCACGGCCGTGCAGGATGCCACTGCAATCAGCAGCAGCTCGGAGGGTTTGATGCCAACACCTTCATCCGGTGTTGAAAGAACCACCGAGTGTTTGGTGGAGTCAATTCCGACAAATTGTTTGCCGCCGATCCATTTGACCGTTGCTGTACCCATAAACCACCTCACCTTTCAGAAGAACCTTGATACCCGTTTTTAATGTATATTGCTTATCTTTTTTGAATGATGCTCAACGCTGCAATAGTGCCGTCGCTGATGGCTGTTGTGATTTGCCGGTACTTTTTGACACGAACATCTCCGGCTGCATAAACACCGCTTAAATTTGTTTCCATATTTTCGTTGGCCAGAATGTAACCCTGTTCTGATAAGTTCAAGCTTGAGTTTTTAAACAAAGTTGTGTTCGGAACCATACCGGCAAAAATAAAGATGCCATCCGATTCGAGGGTAACGATTTCTTTTGTTTTCAGGTTTTCTGCCTTGGTGACCATTTTTTCGCCGCTCTTGATAAACTCGCGCGGTTCATGCGACCATAATATTTTCGTTTTCGGGTTGTTTAACACTTTGTTTGCAGTTATTTTTTCTGCCTGCAGCTCATCAAACTGATGGATGACGGTAAGTGATTTGACCATTTGCAGCAGTAATAAAGATTCTTCCATGGCGCTGTTGCCGCCGCCAATCACGGTCACATCTTTATCTTTGTAGAACTCTCCATCACAGGTGGCGCAGAAAGAAACACCCGACCCTTTGTATTCGATTTCGCCTGGCACATTCAATAAGCGGGGAGATGACCCGGTTGCCAGGATAATGTTTCGGGTTGAATACTGGGTGCTGTCTATGGTCACCGTTTTTTCCGGTTTATCAAGCTGAATCGCTGATATTTCGGCTGCCAGTTCAAAACGGGTGCCGAACCGGGCGGCTTGATCGCGCATGTTGCGCGCCAGTTCGTGACCGGCGATTGGATCAACAAAACCGGGATAGTTGGCCACTTGATGGGTCGTTTTAACTTGCCCGCCTGCCATGGATTCATCAATCACCAGTGTCGAAAGCGAAGCCCTTGAAGTGTAAATCGCTGCTGCCAGCCCCGCCGGACCTGCGCCTATGATGATGAGATCGTATGATTGTTGTTCGTTATCCATGACCTTGCCTACTTTTCATATTGAGTGTTTTAAATCTTGAATTACATAATGATTATGCAAAAACTTCATCAATGATGTCTTTGATCTGTTTGGCAGATTGAATACTGGTGGTTGCTTTAACGACCTTGCCGTTACGATAATAGACGGTGAAGGGCAGACCGTTGAATCCGCGGCATTCAGGCAATTGCTTGATGATGTCTGCGTCAGGAGTATCGAAATCCATGTTGCGGAATTTAATTTCAGGGTATTTTTCTTCGTACACTTCGAAAATACCATACACCGGGATGCACATCGGACCCATACGTCCGCAGCACACGGCAACTTTTTCTTCTGCTGCAATTAGATTGGTTAATTCTTCTTTACTTTGAAGGGTGGTGAGTTTAGTCTGAAGCATTTTTTCTCCTTGATACTGAATATTTTTTGACACGATACTATTTTCAAGAACCATAAACGTGGGTCTTGATTAACTCTTTCAGAATATTGACTTACGTGAATTTTGGAAAGTGAAACTGTTTTACTAGCTTTCTTATACATAGATGGAATTTTCAATAAAAAGTGACATTATTCGGAAAATTGATGGCATAATTGGTTTTGAATTTTTCACAAAAACTCATGGCTGCATAAGGATGGATATGTTTTTTGTTGATGAACCTTATATTTCAGATTTTTTCAAACAGACTCTTGTAGACCATCACATTCCGGTGGTGAACACGGCTTCGGCTAAAAAATTAAACCTATTGCCTGGCACCCATCTCATCAGTGAAGAGCAGGTTGTAAGCATGATGCGCGAATCCGACGCTCACTTGTTTTACTCCACCTCTGAAAACGCCATTGGCTGGATCGCCCAAAACCTGCCTTTTAGCAGCCTGCCCAAAAAGTTGGATCAGTTTAAAAATAAAGCCAGATTCCGGCAATTGACACAAACCATGTTTCCCAATTTTTATTATAAAGAGTTGTCACTTGATGATTTGAAGTCTTTTCAGATTGACGGATTGCCGCTGCCCTTCATCATCAAACCGAATGTGGGCTTTTTTAGCATGGGCGTCCATAAAGTTTCCACTCTTGATGAATGGCAGCAGACAGTGGATGCCATTCATGCAGAAATTGAACACATGCAAGGCTTGTATCCAGCAGAGGTGCTTGGCACCGGCACTTTCATCATTGAGCAGTGCATCGAAGGGGATGAATTCGCGGTGGATGCTTATTTTGATTCCACGGGTGAGCCGGTTATTCTCAACATTCTTCATCACACATTTTCATCAGACAATGACGTAAGCGACCGGGTCTACACCACCTCCAAAGCCATAATCGAGACCAATCTGAAAGAATTCACCGAGTTTGTGGGCAAGCTGGGGCAGTTGACGGCTACCAAAAACTTTCCGGTGCACATCGAACTCAGACGGGATGTTCAAGGAGTAATCCTGCCCATTGAGGTCAACCCCATGCGCTTTGGGGGATGGTGTTCGACACCCGATCTGGCTTATGCGGCTTACGGTTTAAACCCTTATCTCTATTACCTCAAACAGCAAAAACCCAATTGGGCTGAACTGCTCCACGGCAAAGAGGGCAAGCTCTTCAGTGTAGTGGTTCTGGATAATTCCACCGGCAAAAAAGCGGATGAGATCGCATCATTTGATTTTGAGAAACTGCTGGCCTGTTTTGAGAAACCGCTGGAGCTGAGGAAAATTGATTATCACAAATACCCCGTGTTTGCCTTTTTATTTGTCGAGACAAGAGAGGATAATTTTGCCGAATTGGAATACATCCTCAAATCGGATTTAGATGAGTTTGTAACCCTGCGAAAATAAATTGTCGCCCTTAAAAAGTTCGAATAGTTGTTGATCATGAAAACACAACCGGAATTATTTTGATACTTCGCCGAAATTGCAGTGCGATTTGACCAGGAAATTACTGTAAAAAGATTTCACCCTGCTGATATGGAAGAAAACAAGTGATGATTACTCAAATTTACTCGATTCAAACCGTTGAAGAAGCGCTTGAATGCATCAAAGCAGGCGCTGATAGAATTGGTGTTGCCATTGATACAGGTGTAAGCCTGCCTGCTCAAGTCAGTGAAGAAAAATGTAGACAGATCTTCGACGCCATCGGAAACAAGGCTGTCAAAGTGCTAATTGCGGTTACCAAAAGCGGCGAAGAAGTCTATGGTCCGCTGACTCGCTTGCGACCGGATATTATTCACATTTGCGGAAACGAGTACTTTGCAACCCCTGATTTTGTGAAAAAGGCAAAGCAACTGTGCCCAGGGGTCGAAGTGCTGCAGGCAATTCCCATGACCGGTCCTGAAGCAGTGGATCAAGCTGTCTATTATGCAGAATTTTGCGACATGCTTATTTTGGATTCTGTTGATCCAAAAATTGCCGGGATTGGGGCGGCAGGCATCACGAATGATTGGGGGCTGGATGCCGAGATTGTCAATAAAGTGGCTTGCCCGGTGATCCTTGCGGGCGGGTTGGGACCTGACAATGTAGCTGAAGCGATACGAGTGGTCAGACCCTATGGGGTGGATTCCTTTACGAAAACCAGTGACAAGCTCCCTGATGGAAGTTCAAAGAAAAACCCTGAAAAAGTCAGATTGTTTGTTCAAAACGCTAAAGCAACCGCAGCCGAGCTTGGTATATGAAGCAGATTCTCTGCCTGGGTGATGCCTGCGCTGATATTGTCATTCCGTATGGTGCGGCAAAAAGCGGCAGCAGCGTTTTTCCAGAATTTACCTTCGGCGGAACGGCGGCCAATACGGCTTCAGGTCTTGGCCGGCTTGGTGCGGATTGTGCTTTTTTGGGTAAAGCAGGGGATGATTATTTTGGCAGAGCCATGAAAAACGCCCTCCAGACAGATGGCGTTAATACAGATGATTTTATACTGGATATAAATTTATCTTCCGTCTTGATCCTGGTTGTTTTAGACGAAAAGAATGAACGCTTTCCATTTATCATGCCGCGCGAGAACCCAAGTCATCTTCAACTCTTTGATGAAGATATTCCAGATAGGTTGTTGCAGCAAGTCTCATTTGTTCACACCACCGGATTGATGTTATTTGAAGAACCAGCTGCCGGAACCGTCTGTCGTTTTCTGGAAAAATGTGCTGCCTGCGGCATCAAGGTTTCATTGGACATCAACCTGCGGATTGAAACCTTGCAGCAAAACCGTGATCGTCTGTTTCAAGCCATCGAAACAGTTGATTACTTGTTAGGTTCCGGAATCGATGAATTCGCACCGCTAACCGGCATCAGCGATCCGCTTGAAGCAGCCAGATCGCTGGTGACCGACAAGCGCACCATCATCTGCCGCATGGGTGACCTCGGGTCCGTCGTGATGGACCGGAATGGTGAATTCGCATGTGAGGCATTCCAGGTGAAGGTTGCAGATACGCTTGGCGCAGGCGATGCCTTCAACAGCGGCTTTCTTTGGGCGCTCGCCAGGGGCGAAAATTTCCAATTTGCCAATCGGGCAGGCTGCGCCGCAGCGGCAATCAACATCTCAAAATCCGGCGCCAGAAACTGCCCCAACGAGCTGGAACTGCTTTCGTTTTTAGCGCAATAATTAACTTACTCTTTAATGAATTTAATAACGCCAGATTTTTCTTCTGGCGTTTGATTTTTAAAATTTATTATTCAAAATCACCCATTTATATTGCGGACGGCATGGGCTAGCGTGGTGTTGACAATTGTACGGGGCGGGCTTGGCCTCACCCTGATTAGTTATGACGGGCCTGGGTTGCGGCCTAATTTGGTCCTCGGGAACATAGAAAAAAGCCTAATTAAAGCGCTTGTATAAGTATCCCTAGTTAGACCAATTAACAACCTTTCTGCAGCCCGGTTATGCAGGACTTTAATAGATTGTGTTCGGGACATATTCAGCCCAACCCCCATAAAATATTAATGTGGCAACCACCCCTGAAAATTGTTGACAATTTCTGACGCGATTTTGTTATTAACAATCGTGAAATTATGTGTTTACAAACAGAAAAGCTTGCGTCGTATTTAGTTTTTGTTTTGAGGCAGAATTTATGAATGTTCTGTCTATTAACCCTTATTTGTAGGAGAGATCATGAGAATAATTCAGACACCATTAAGAAAAGTATTAGCAATAGTAATTGTATTTGCAATGAGTTTACTTGCAGGCTGCAATGTCACAATGCCAATCAATATTTGTCACGCCACTGGAGATTTAGCTGTTCCTTATCAACAAATCACAATCAATACAATCGAAGAATTAGAGACTCACCGGGTTGATCTAAATGATATCTATCCGGTTCCTGAAGGTGGCTGCCCTTCCATTTTGGTTGAAAATGAGGATGGCAAAATCACTATCTGCCATGCCACAACCAATGAAGCGAATCCTTACACAACGATAACTGTGAGCCTTGCAGGTTTGAATGGCCACGGAACTCATGTTGGAGATATTGTTCCAGCACCTGCAGGAGGTTGTCCGACCAGCCCATTGGTGATTATCGAAGAAATGATAACCATTTGTCATGCTTCTGGCATTGAAGCAGCGCCTTACGAAGAGATGAATGTGAAAGTAAATGGTTTGGATGGTCATTTCACGCATGTGGACGATATTGTTCCTGCTCCGATTGGTGGATGCCCAACCGTACAATTGGCATTGGTCAATGTTAAAGTTTCAATCTGCCATGTTACCAGTAGTGAGAAGAACCCTTACAACGAGATTAACGTTAGTATTAATGGCTTAAATGGACACGTCAATCATCTGGGTGATCTCATCCCATCACCTATCACTGGCTGCCCAGCCATCTTGCTTGTAGCTGATGAAGGTAAAATCACCATTTGTCACGCTACTGGTAGTGATAAGAACCCCTATAACGAGATTACTATCAGTATAAATGGATTAGAAGGGCATGGTAACCACGAAGGTGACATCATCCCCATGAATGGCAGTTGCCCCGCAACCAAGCAATAAATGGTATAGAACTATAAATAAGCAGCAGCCGCTTGAAAAAGAGGCTGCTGTTTTTATGTCATCATATTTATAAATATTTATTGTATATTGCATATCTAATTCGAAAAATCCTTACACATCCAAATTACGGACAGCGTGCGCGTGCATGGTGATAAATTTTGTCTACACCACTTCGTTTTGCCGATTGGCAATGCGTGCAAAGCAGGCAAAGTAATATTTATACGTGGACTCAACACCTTCGACCACCCGCAGTTCTTCGAGCCAATTTTAATCATCCTGGTGTGGACGGGTGACTTTAAATAGTCTCACGTCACCTCGTTTACTGACGGTACAACCCAAAAATCAAAACTGCCTGAAACAACTTTCTCAAAGCGATCAAAATTGATATTATTCTGGAGAAGTTGCTGAAAATTACGATATCCTAATCAGGTAATGATCTTCTCTTTTGGCAAGACTTGAATGCAGCCTTCGGCAAAACCAACTTTTACCTGTTCACCCTCAGCGAAAAGTTCCATGATATACGGATCTGATTCCAAACCTGTGATCAATTGGCCATTTACTTCGACGTCGTACTCGATCACATCACCCAAGTATACAGATCTGCGGATGGTTCCTTTGAATGGTTCGTTTTTTTTCTTTACCCGGGTCATTTCCGGACGAACTACCAGTGTTACTTCCTCATTTACAGTAAATTCCCGTTTGATGTTTTTGAGGGTAATAACTTCATCCAGTATTTTGACAGTTAATTTGCCTTCTTTTTGTTCTTGGACAATACCAGAAACGAAATTCGCTCGTCCGATAAAGTTCGCCACGAATCGATTATTGGGGTACCGGTACATTTCAACGGGTGTTCCGATTTGTTCAATGAGGCCTTGGTTCATGACCACAATTCTGTCTGATAAGGTCATGGCTTCAATTTGATCATGGGTGACATAAACGCTGGTGATGTTCATCTCTTTCTGGATCCGGCGGATTTCAGTTCTCATTTCTTCGCGCAATTTCGCATCCAGGTTGGATAACGGTTCGTCCATTAATAACACTTTGGGTTCCATTACCAAAGCACGTGCCAACGCCACACGCTGTTGCTGACCACCTGATAACTGGGTGGGGGCTCGGTCACCATACCCTTCGAGATGAACCAGATCCAATACCTTATCCACCCTTTTAGTAATTTGATCTTTTGGAATTCGTTGAACAACCAACCCATAAGCAATATTTTCGAAAACATTCAAATGTGGAAAGATTGCGTAACTCTGAAAAACCATCGACATTTCCCGTTTATGAGGAGGAAGCGAATTAATTCCTTTTCCATCAAGGATAATTTTGCCGGAAGTTGGAAATTCAAAGCCTGCAATCATCCTCAGCGTAGTGGTTTTTCCACATCCGCTGGGGCCAAGCAGGGTGACCAATTCGCCCTTTTTTATTTCAAGATTGACATTTTGAACCGCAGCAACTTCGCTCACTCCGCCGCGTGGTGGAAATATTTTTGTGACATTTTCTAGTGATAGATACATTTATTATTCCTCGTGGGTTTATTTAGAATCCCTGGCTCATATCAACTGAACCTCTACCTTTGAACAACTTATTCACAATCAAATTAAGTAGAGCTATGGCGATCATGACAAAAATGATAATCACAGTGGAATATGCTGCAGCGATGCTGACACCGCCTTGCTCCCACTCGCTCAAGATAGATGCTGTAACGATTCTCCATTTTGCACTGACCAGGAAAATGATCGCAGAAAGACTGGTCATATGCCTGGTGAAGCTAAAAATTAATCCTGCTAAAAGGGCTGGAAGGATTAGTGGTAGAGTAACCTTTCTGAAGGTGTATTGTGCATCAGCCCCTAAAATATTTGAAGCTTCTTCAATTGATGGATCAATCTGTTGAAGCGCCGCGACACCTGAGCGCACAGATGCGGGTAAACTGCGGACGATGAACGCAGCCATGATGATATAAGCACCACCGACCATTCCGAAAGGTATGCCGAGGAAGGAGAGTGCACATGGTACTGCCAGGCCCAAAACCCCAACTCCGACACGAATCCCTCTGATCCTTACGCCTTGCAATAGTAGCACACCTGCAAAAATCAGTGCGATTGCCAATAGCGCAGGCGTAGGTTGTATGAGCACCTTAAGATGATCTGAAAACTGGACGATCGCATTGCTCCAGAACCCTCTTTCAAGTGATCGGCTAAAATCAGCAATCGGTTTTGATATAACATTAGCCCAATTGGTTGACATAACATACAAACCGATCAACGCAGCCACCAATGGTTTGGCATATTTCCTCTGCGATATCATGATCAATATCGCTATCAATATAAACATTCCACCGAGACAAAAATACATCATGCGTGGATCAATTTTGGTTAGTAAGACGCCTGCAGCGGTGCCTAGCACTAATATAATGATCCTTTCAGCAGCATTTTTGCCTACGATTTGTGCAAAGAACAAAGCCAGAAGTGCGTAGATGCCGATGGCAAGCGCGAGCGGTGGTTTGTTGAACGCCATAATGAAGCCGATGCCAAGAATAGTCCCTGGTACCGCGCCGCCCAGGTTGGATGTAAAGTCCAAAGCATCTTTGCCTGTAAACTTTTTTCTAACCACTAGCCAGGCAATGATCATCCCTAAAATGGCTGCAAACGGTGTTGCCAGCGCACTAAGGAATGTGGTGTCAAGAATGGCTTCCACGCCGCGCGTGAGCGTCATAGTCCAGTGTTTCAGGGTGGGTGTAAAATCGACTCCCCATGCGCTGCTGAATGAACCATAGATGATCGTGGCATAAAGTAAAAGAATGAATGCAATAATCAAATAGGCGAGGGTATTTACCACCCAGCGAATGATTGGGTCCTTTTCGATGATTTGCGATCCTGCGGGTTTACCGGTCACTGAAATGTAGGTGCGCCGGTTGACGTAATACCTCTGCACCAAAAATATGACCAATGTTGGAATAATTAAAACAAATGAAAGTGCTGATGCTTTCTGAAAATTGTATTCCCCGATCACGGCAAGAAAAATCTGAGAAGACAAAACGGTTTTATTGCCCGCGATAAACAGCGGGTTGCCCAAATCAGCCAGTGATTCAACGAATAAGAGTAAAAAGGAACCTGCAATTCCCGGGATTAACAATGGAATGGTGACTGTCCTGAACAGGTGAAACCTTCCTGCACCCAAACTGGCTGCAGCTTCTTCAATGGCTGGATTCAGACGTTCCAGCATGGCTTTGAGGATAAGATAGGATACTGAAAAAAAAGTGATGGTTTGAACAATGACCAAACCATCCAACCCATAAACATCATTCATGCCTTGAACAAATTCGATCCCTAAAATTTTTCGTGAGATCAAACCATTTCTACCAAAAAGAAGGATCATGCTTAATGCCAAGGCAAATGGGGGTGAAACGGTGGGCACGAGAGCCAGCCAATGCACAATTCTCTTTCCTGGAATTCTACATCGCACAACAGCATAGGCGAAGATAAAGCCGACCAGCGTCCCCGCGGTTGCGGTCATCAACCCCATAATCATGGTATCGAGAAAAGCTTTTCTGAGACTCGGGCCATAATAGTCATCAAAGTAACGGGCAAAATATGTTACGTCCCATGCACCTTCTTTTGAGATGAATCCACCTGCGACAGCTCGAAACAATGGGAAAATTACGAATACAAAGATAAAAATGCCTGACAGTAATAGACTGATAGATAATACAGGGTCTCTGCCTAACAAAGTAAATTCGCGAATACGCCTGATGATGCCTGAAGGTTTTCGAGCGGGAGAATCTTGATGTGATGCGTCGGCTTGCATAATCCTCCTATATAAGTTCCAGGCGGCCGAAGCCGCCTGGAAACAGAACCACAAAACTTATTGTTTCAGATTTTCGGCGTTGGCAATTTCGTTGGTGAATTTGTCTACAAAGGCAGTCTTGTTTTCACCAGCCCAAATGAAATTATAGTCAATCAGGTTAACATCGAGTAGTTCAGGGTGTGAAAGTTCAACACCGTTGACTGTAGGTGCCTGATAGGCATGATAGATGGGGCCAAGAGATTGACCTTCAGGAGAAATAGCCCAGTCATACCATAATTGGGCAGCCTGGATATTCTTGGCTCCCTTTAAGATTGCCATTCCACCGATCTCGTATCCAGTTCCTTCAGCGGGGAAGGTGAGTTCGAGGGGGCATTGATTATTTTCGATTTCATTCACAATGTCATGAGAGAAAACGATCGCGACAGCAGCTTCACCCTGGCAAACAAACTTGGCAGGTGCAGCGCCACTTTTGGTGAAAGAGGCCATCTGACCAGCATATTGTTTGATGTATTCCCATCCAGCTTCTTCACCACGAATTTGAAGAATTGTGGCAATGGCAGTGTAGGAAGTGCCCGAGGATGATGGATGGGCGACCATAACTTGACCCTTAAATTCGGGTTTCAACAGATCATCCCAAGAGGTCGGGGCTTTGGCTTCGGGGTGTTCAGCAAGCCAGGTGGTATTCGTGGCAAAACCCAAAGTTCCAACATAGACACCAACCCACTGATTGTCAACATCCTTCATCAGTTGGGGATCGCGAATATTGCCAAAGTTCGGCGATTCATAAGTTTCAAGCAAACCTTTGCCTTTTGCAGAAACGAAACTGTCGATGGGGCCACCCCACCAAATATCAAAGGTCGGCGCGTCCTTTTCAGCTTCGATACGGGCTAAGGCTTCGCCAGCAGACATACGGACGTAGTTCACGGTTATTCCGTATTTTGCTTCGAATTCTTGTTTCATACCCTGGCACCATTCTTCCTGAGGGGTGCAGAGCACATTGAGCTCTGTGTCAGTGATAACTAGCGGTGCTTCGGTGGCTACGGGAGCCTCGGTTACCACAACGGGTGCTTCAGTGGCAACTGGTGCTTCGGTTGCGACAGCGGCAGGCTTACAAGCAGCGAGTAAAGATACAGCCAGTAAAACTACAACCAATAGTATGCTTACTTTTTTTGACATTTTCTCTCCTCCAGAGTTTTAAAAAGGCACAATTAGTGCCTAGTTTGTACTGTTCTCTTAAATTGATTGGGAACAGAAGTAATTTTATTATAGCGATTAAAAAACTTAGTGCAACTTAAAAATTAAAAAATAATTAAAATTCTAGTTTTGAATATTCTTTAAAGAGGAATTAGTATCCTGATATTTATTACAGAGGTTACATATCGTAAAAAGGGGTTGTTGGTAGAGGAACTATCTAAACAAAAAGATTTGGAGAATTCTCCAAATCTTTTCCATCTTCGAGTTGATTTTATTTGAAATCAACACTTAATTTTATGACATCCTACAGCTACACATCCAAATTGCGGACGGCATGCGCATGCGTGGTGATGAATTTAGTACGCGGCGGCACAGCTGCACCCATGAGCATATCAAAGGTGTGATCCGCAGAGGCGGCATCTTCAATTGAGACCTGCAGCAGGGTGCGGGTTTCGGGGTTCATGGTGGTTTCCCAAAGCTGCTCGGGGTTCATTTCACCCAAACCTTTATAACGCTGCATGGTGGCCTTCTCAGCAATAGGACCCAATTCTTTCAAATAGGCGTCTTTTTCAGCTTCCACGTAAACGTATTTGATCGTCTGGCGGTGTGCAATGCGATAGAGCGGCGGTTGGGCAATATAAATGTGTCCTTGCTCGATCAATGGCTTCATATATCTAAAGAACAAGGTCAGCAGCAGGGTGCGGATGTGCGAGCCGTCAACGTCAGCATCTGTCATGATGATGACACGGCCGTAGCGCAGGTTTTTGACATCAAAGTTATCGCCAATGCCTGTGCCAAAGGCCGAGATCATGGATTTGATTTCTTCATTGCCGAGCATCTTATCCAAACGGGCGCGTTCGGTGTTGAGAATCTTGCCGCGCAACGGAAGGATGGCCTGGAAGTGACGGTCGCGGCCCATTTTGGCTGAGCCGCCTGCCGAATTACCTTCAACAATATAAATTTCTGTCTTGGTGCTGTCGCGTTCGGAGCAGTCGGCCAGTTTGCCGGGCAGAGTCAGGCTTTCGAGAGCCGACTTGCGGATGACGAGGTCGCGGGCTTTGCGGGCTGCATCGCGGGCGCGGGCTGAGGTCAGGCATTTTGAAATAATGGCTTTGGCGGCCGCGGGGTTTTCATCCAAAAAGGCACTGAAAGCTTCACCCACCACCTGCTGCACATAGGTCTGCACTTCAGGGTTCATCAGCTTGACTTTGGTCTGGCTTTCAAACTGCGGATCAGGATGCTTGATGCTGACAATGGCGGTCATGCCTTCACGGGTGTCGTCGCCGCTGAAGTTGGGGTCAACATCCTTGAGCAGTTTGGCGCGTTTGGCATAATCGTTCACCACGCGGGTGACTGCCGTGCGCAGGCCGGTCATGTGCGTGCCGCCGTCAATGGTATTGATGGTGTTGGCAAAGGAGTAAACCGCTTCGCTGTAGGCATCAGTGTATTGCAAGGCAATTTCAATGCCGATGTTTTCAATTTCTTTTTCAACATAGAAGACGGGATGCAGCACTTCGCGATTCTTGTTCATATAGCGCACAAAAGAGGTGATGCCGCCTTCAAAGAGGAAGGTGATCTCACGTTCTGGCGGACGATTGTCAACTAATTTAATGGTCACATTTCGGGTGACAAAAGCCATTTCTCTGAAACGTGCCACCAGTGTGTCAAATTTGAAATCGAGACCTTCTTCTTTGAAAATCTCACGGTCAAATTTGAAGGTGACGTTGGTTCCGCTCTGGTTGGGGTCGCATTTGCCGATCATCTTGACCGGTTCCATGGGGATGCCGCGCTCGTAACGTTGGAAGTGAATCTGTCCGTTGAGGTAAACGCGCACTTCGCACCACTCCGAAAGGGCGTTGACTGCCGAGACGCCTACGCCGTGCAAACCGCCCGAGACTTTATAAGCGGAGTGACCGAACTTGCCGCCCGCATGCAGAATAGTCATGACGACTTCAAGGGCTGATTTTTTCTTTTCGGGATGAATATCTACGGGGATGCCGCGGCCGTTGTCAATCACGCTGACGCTGCTGTCGGCGTTGATCACCACTTCGATGCGGTTACAGACACCCGCCAGGGCTTCATCGATGGCGTTATCCACCACTTCATAGACCAGATGGTGAAGTGCTTTGAGGTCCGTGCCACCCACATACATGCCGGGACGGCGGCGGACTGCTTCGAGCCCTTCAAGTACCTGAATATCTTTAGCGCCGTAAGAGGATGCGTTATCGTTGCTCAAGGGTGGTGCCTCCGTTTTCTTGTTGCATTTTTGTGGCTTCAGCCATTTTTTGCAGGTTATCCTGCATCCATTTTAACCCTTCGCGGTAATAAATGAAACTGGCTGCCAGTAATCCGGTAATAATGAACGCATGTCCGCCGATCCCGATCATGGTCATCCATGAATCTGGGTCGGGGATCGTCCACAACATATTCAGACCTTCGCTGATTAAAATGCTGGTCATCACGAACAATCCGGTGCCTGGCAGGAATAATCTCACCAAACGCACCGAGATCAACATGGAGGGAAGTGCTTTTTGTTTCAAGACAAACACGCCGTGAGGCGAAAAGACCAGGGGCATCAACAGCCAGAGCAGCAAAAAGGCAGCCACCATCATGAAGAATTGGCCGATGCCCAAATTGATTAATGAAAGGATCGAAAGCAGCATTAATAATGGAACGGAGATCAGGATCAGCAATATGATCATTAAGCAAAACATGATCAGGCTCTGCAAATAAGCTGAAAAAACATCTTTCAGGCTCATCTTGCCTGCGTCTGGAGCGGTAACCTGCGAGACAAGGATGAAATAGATACTGCCCAACAAGAATCCGACCAGCAGAAGGATTCCCAATGCGATAAACACCCAATTGACGGTAGGCAGTTCATACGAAATGCCTGGTCCGAGCGGGGAAGTCAGAGGAGATTGGCGTGCAATGATGCTTGGAACACCAATCGGCAGGGTGCGGATTAAAGAAGTCAGGTTGAACTGGTTGATCAATTGATCCCACAATGCCTGGTAGGTTTGGGCGGTCGGCAGCATCTCGGGCGGACTGATCTTGAGCACATTTTCAGTCATGGTGTTAATGAAAGGCATCATCAAGGTTTTTACCTTGAGCTTTGGACCCAGCCAGAGCAGTGCGTCAATAACCACAGGAAAGAGAATCAGATACCAATGGTTGGCAATGGTATTGAATCCCTTGATCAATGTGGGGAACAATTTGGGAGGTGTTCCAGTGAGAGAGTAAATCGTTTTTTTCATACAAACGGTAATTTTACCATAAATGGCCTTGTG
This sequence comes from Chloroflexi bacterium HGW-Chloroflexi-4, assembly GCA_002840715.1. Classification (GTDB taxonomy): domain Bacteria; phylum Chloroflexota; class Anaerolineae; order Anaerolineales; family Anaerolineaceae; genus UBA6107. Next base: position 181,417 of record PHBW01000013.1, on the reverse strand, counting down.
CCTGCGCTTTTTTTGATGGTATGTTCTAATTTTAACTTCATCAGGTAAAATAGAGGTGTGAAAGAACACGAAGCACTCCCCAGTATTGACCACCTTAGTGTTGTCACGGCAGTGATCCTTTTAGCGTATGCCTTGACCGCTTTTATTAATTTCCCGACCCAATCCATTGATATTCAGCTGCCTGGTTTTTTGTTGACCTTCGAGATCAATTTTATGACCATCATTTCTGTGGTGGTTGGGCTGCTGGCAGCCGCCGGTGCGGATTGGCTGATCAATGCGCATCCGGGTTTGGGCGGCGGCAGAAGGTTTCACCATTGGCTCATCCCCGCTTTTACGGCGCTGGTGATCAGTGTGCCGCTTAACAATTTGCAGATCAGCGGATCCTGGTGGGCGGTTTTGTCTCTGGGCGGTTTGCTGCTGACGGCAGTGCTGATCGCTGAATATATTTCAGTTGACCCGGGTGATTTGCGCTTTCCGATTGCCAGAGTGAGTCTGAGCGCCATGTCTTATGCGCTGCTTTTGGTGCTCCTGATTGCCGTGCGCGGCTCAGGTCTCAGGCTCTATATCGTGCTGCTTGCCATTTTGCCAGCGGTGGCAGTGGTAACCGCCAAAACGCTCCATCTCAGGCTGGGCGGCTGGAACTTGGCCTGGACAGCCGGGATCAGCCTTTTCGTTACGCAGCTTGCCACAGGTTTGTTTTATCTTCCACTGCGGCCGCTTCAATTTGGGTTGGTGTTGATTGGCGTCACCTATGCCTTGATCAACCTGGCCGGCGGCATTGAAGAAAAAAGGCCCGGCAACCTGGTCTGGATCGAACCGACATTATTGATAGTCATTTTCTTTGCTTTAGCTATCTTTATTTAAAGAAAAATGAGCATCCGTTTAGCGGGGACGGGGTTAGTTATTATGAAGCTTAACGGAGAGAAAAAATGGTATTTAAAGTTCTGATCATTTTAGTGTTAGCCTATTTGATTGGTTCCATCCCCATCGGGTGGTTGATCGTCAAGATTTTCAAAGGCACCGATGTGCGCACCCTGGGAAGCGGCAGGGTCGGCGGCACGAATGTCATGCGCGCGGCAGGGTTTTTGGCAGGTTTATTCACGGCTGTGGGTGATGCCGGTAAGGGTATTCTGGCCGGGTTTGTGGCGGCTTCCATTTTGCCCGAGAACATGTGGGTAAAAATATTTGCAGTTATTCTGGCCGTGGTCGGACAGATTTTCTCAGTCTTTTTGATGGAAAAGTCTGCAGAGGGCAAGTGGGTCTTAAAAGGCGGCGCTGGCGGTTCCACCACATTGGGTGGGGCGATTGCGCTTGTACCTTATAGTTGGATGATCATATTGCCTCTGATTGTGCTGGTTTACATCGGCATTGGTTATGCGTCTATTACCACCATCAGCATTGCATTTTTCTCGTTGATATTGTTTGGCTACGAAGCCGCTGCCGGCTTGGGTCCGTGGGAGTTTGTTTTTTACGGCGCGGCCACCTTGGTGATCGTCCTTTATGCACTAAGGCCGAACCTCAAACGTCTGGCTGAAGGCACCGAACGCGCAGTAGGTCTGCGGGCTTTGTTTGAGAAGAAATTCAAACAAAAGCAATCACAGGAACAATAAAATCAAAACCGGCCTAAAGGCCGGTTTTTTATTAGTTGGTTTCGACTTCTTCCGAGAGGTGATTGTAAACGTGCATCACGTTGCGCTTGTGCAGTTCTATCCCCAGACCGGTGAGCACAACCCGGCTTTTGCCGCAGGATTCAATATCAATCTCAGCCAGAGCTTCAAGGGGTTCGCGTTTCTTGGCAGCGGCTTTGACGGCTTTGCGCAGGCTGGTGAGGTAAGCCACATTTTCACGCGTGGCTTCTTCAATCTCGCCGCGCAGAATGATGTCTCCGTGGCCCTGAATGATGTTTTCGAGACCCATTTTGCCGATGCGTTTGATCGTCGCCAGCAGTTCCTCTTCATTGCCATCCACCATGTAGGGGATGGGCATGAAGGCATCGCCGGCAAAGAGCACGCGGTCTTCTTCAACCAATACCGAAATTGAGTCCGCTGAGTGGCCGGGGGTGAGGCTCATGATGAGGTTTTTCTTGCCCACTCGCAGCGATAAGGATCCTTCTGTGAAGGTCATCTGCGGATCGATCAGTTTGACCGGTTTGAAAATGGGATTCTGCTTTTTGGCGGATTCAAGTGATGGCAGACCCTTTTGCAGCATCATGGTATGTCCGAGGGAATGAGAGATGACAGTCGCGCCGGGGAAGAAACAGTTGCCCCAGGAGTGGTCGGCGTGATAGTGGGTGTTAATCACATATTTAACCGGCACGCCCAGTTGTTCTTCAATAAAACTGCGCATTTCTAATGATTCGTCAGGCAGGGCCAGGGTATCAATCACCACTGCCCAATTGGGGCCGGTAATCGCTCCGGCGGTTACCTGAGCGTAAATTTCACTCTGGAACCAGTAAACATTATCCGATACACGTTCATGATGCATCCGCAAAATCCTTCGATATGGAATTATTACTCGAATTACAAATGAGTAGAATAGCACAAATCAAGACAAAAGTCAAAAAATCGACGCTTCACAGCTTATTTGAATTCATTATGAAGGATATTGAGAAGGATTACCAGTAATTTTGCATAAATTCTAGGAATCTTATGCCAACGGGTGGTCGGGATTTAGCTGCAGCAAGTCCCACAGGTTGCCGTAGAGGTCTTCAAAGACGGCCACCGTTCCGTAAGATTCCACCTTGGGCGGACGGATGAACTTGATGCCCTTCTCAACCATTTCGTTGTAGTCGCGCCAGAAGTCATCGCTATTGAGAAAAAGGAAGACCCTGCCGCCGGCCTGGTTGCCGACGAAGGGTTCCTGCTCAGGTTTGGAGGCGCGCGCCAGCAGCAAGGTGGTACCGTTCGAGTTGGGCGGCGCCACCACCACCCAGCGTTTATCCTGTTCAGGTTGGTAGGTGTCTTCTATTAAAGAAAAGTGAAGTTTCTGGGTGTAGAAGGCAATGGCTTCGTCGTAATCCCGCACAACCAACGCGATATGGATGATGGATTGTTTCATGCGATTCTCCGTGTATCTAAATACCGGGAATTTTAAAAATTCCCGGTATATGGGGTTAACGACATTCTCTCAAGCCACTCTTTAACCAGGGCGTAAAACAGGGTATCCTGCTCAATTTGCATATTGTGCCCGGCCTTGTCAAGCACCACAAAAGTGGCGCGCGGGAAGTTCTCAATCAAATCCCACTGGTCGCGGTAGCCGACCACGTGATCTTGCCGGCCCATCACCATCAGCGAGGGCTTCATGAAGGGTGCGTCCAGTTTATCCACATTAAATGAATAAGGCACATGCTGGCTGAGAACTTTTTCGAGAAACGCGTTGTCCGCCAGTTTGAGTCCGGGGATGACATCCTCATTAAACTTATTCCATACGCGCCGCGTCTGCACCACGTTGATGCCTGTGAAATACTTCTGCTCTTCTTCAGTCAGGCTGTTGACAAAGGCTTCATCCTTTTCGATCACCTGAAAGGCGGGCGCGTGTTCAAGGCGGGTCGCCTGATCGGCCACCGGGCAGATCAGCAGCATGCCATCCACCTGGTTGGGACGTCTCTTGATCACTCCCCGTGTCAGGTAACCGCCGTAGGATTCACCCGCGATGGCAAACTGCTTGTCGCCGAGTAGGCCGTCAATCAAGGCCAGCACCACCTCAAGCATGGCGTCGCTGCCGTCAATCCACGGCGCGCCAGGCGTTTGACCCATGCCGGGCAGGTCAAAGTAAATGCGCTGCCAGGGCGTGTCGAGGGTTTCAAAGACCGGTTCGAGACTGCCTTTCATCAGGCGGTGATCCGGGCTCCATCCATGGATGGTGACCAGCGGGCGACCTGTGCCGACGATCTCGTAATAAATGGGGATGTCGCGATAAGTAAAAATCATAATGACCTGCTTTCTGAATAATTAGGAATATTATAGAACTAATTTTCCAGAAAGGCAATAAAAAAACCGGAATCTTCAAAGAAAACCGGGAATCTTGTTTTTTTCAGGTTCCCGGTTTCTAGGGTTGATTTACAGAAACTCACTCATTCCTAATTAGCATCAAATTCAATCCTCAGATTGCAGGAGTATGGCATTCTCCCGTAAATATATGTTAAGACGTGTCTCGTATTAGACTCTTGAACGAGAATGGTCTATAGGTGAGACACTTACAAAAGCCTCATCAATATTCATGGTTGAAGGCATATCCAAACTCATTGGTTTTTCTATCAGCATTTTGTAGGTTGGGCTTTTCTTGAATAACGAGAAGGAAGGTTCTTTAAGTTTTGTGGCTTTAAATAAGGGGGTTAATCCTTGGGCTGCTAAAAATGAGATCACTTCGCCTTTTTGAGAATAAACGGAAAGGCCGACATCGAGATTAGCCAGGTTGCCTGGTCCGATGGGGGCTTTGGCTGAAAGAACCAGGTTGGCCGTGCTAGAAATGGATACGATAATGGTTGCACAGTTTGCATTCACAACCGTATCAATGTATGACCACTCAGGTTTCCAAATTTTTCTGGCGATTAATTTTAAGATCGCTTTATTTAATTTTATTTTGTTGGTAATCTCATGCTGTAAACAGTTTTTAGCCTCAAAATAATAAGCACCTTTTTGAAGAAAACTGATATCAACACCTGCCTTAACTACTTGGGGAAGCCCGGTAATTCCAATATTCAGGTCAATTTTTGGTTCAACTTTAATCTCGGATTGAGAAGTGAACACAAAATCAATAGGGGTTATTCCAATTTCCTTCGTAAAAGGAATTTCCAATTCATCAAGGCTGGCAATTTTGTTAAATACACTTCCTTTTTGAATTCCGACATCGCCAAGTTGCAGTTGATTGTTCGGCAGCCATGTGGCCAAATAATCAAATTGCTTGTAAATCTCGTTGCGATATTTTTCATTTACTTCGGCCATTGCAATATCCTCCTAAATTGAATCGATCCGTGCAAAAAGAGCACGGTTTAATCCGATTACCATTAAAGATTTAATGACGAAGCTGAATTGATTAATTTTTTACCTGACTGATATTGCCCCTAATCATTAATATTATAGCGTCATAAAAGATAGTATCAAATTAATAATTTTTGATTTTAACTCTTTTATTCAACCTCGTGTAAAAAACCCGGAATCTTCAAGATTCCGGGTTTTTGGGGGTTACGTCGCCGCAGCCGCTGCCGCGGAATCACGGAACTGAAGCATGACCAAATACCAGGCAAACGGCACCAGCCAGGGCAGTTCAGGCAGGTTTTTGGCCAGGCTGTGGATCTCGACCCAGCCTGAATAATGGAACACGCCGCCAATTTTGGTGATGCTGATCAGCGGCTGTTCATCGTACGTGGTGACGAAGAACTGCGTGCTCCAGAAATTAGATTTGACGATGTAAGTTCTGCCATTCGGCAGCACCAGCGTGCCGCCCTGCCGCCAGGTGTTGGCTTTATATCGGGCAATCTCTTCACCGTTTGCGTCGTAAATGAAAGATTCCCGCTGCCAGAAGCCCTTGCGGTCAAAGAGCCAGCGGCCTTCTTCATTGACCGCAGATGCTCTCGAATTGAAGGAACTTTCAAGGTGCAGGGTGCAGACACTTGAATTGAAATAGAGCAGTTCGTAGATTTGTTTTGAACTTGAAGGTTGTTCCCATTTCAACTCGCGCCCGACCAATGTGCTCATGCCTGACATTTTTTCTCCTTATGATTCATTGCTTAATATACGGATGCCGCAGCGATTTTGTTTTCAAATCTATATAAGAGATGTGTCAGAAAGTGTTAAACCTTGAGCTTGCGCCGGTTAATGGCGTCATAATCTGGCACCTGGCGTTCGTTGGTGCTGTCCATCAGCGGGGACGAAATGATGAAATCGGCGGTGGCGCGGTCGCACGCCATGGGGATGTTCCAGACCACGGCCATGCGCAGCAGCGCCTTCACATCCGGGTCGTGGGGCTGCGGCTCAAGCGGATCCCAGAAGAAGATCAAAAAGTCGATCTCATTCTCGACGATCTTGGCACCGATCTGCTGGTCGCCGCCGAGCGGTCCGCTTTGCAGCTTCTTGATCGGAAACCCCAATTCCTTCTCGAGTATCTTACCGGTGGTGCCAGTGGCATACACATCGTGATGCGCCAGCAGGTCGCGGTTGAACTTTGCCCACTCGAGCAAGTCCTTTTTCTTGTTGTCATGCGCCACCAGCGCGATCTTTTTGTCTTTTTCCATTTTAATGATGCGAGTTGCCATGAGGAACCCTTTAGTTTATTATTTTTATTATTGTAATGCTTTTGGATTGGGGAGGGAAATGGATTTCATTACCACCAGAAGTCGGCTTATTAGTAAAAACCCCAGTTCTCGTAAACCAAAAAACCGTGGGAGTCTGTCAGACTCCCGCGGTTTGAACACTTATTCTTATTCACTAATTTACCAATTTACCAATTTACCAATTTACCAATTACTGCTCTTACCGAATCAACAACCCAATCCCCATTAACACGGGGGTGATGAGGTTCAAGAGAACGTTCTGACCCATGGAGGGCGCCAGTTTGGGCAGGTCGTTGGCGTTCTTGAGCGCACCCAGCGCGGCGGGGATGGCGAAGACGAGCGTTACCAATCCGAGCAGCGTCCAGGCGGGGAGGAGGCTGAAAGCCACACCTGCCACCAGTGTGACGTAGGTGAGCACTTCAAAAACAACAAAGATAATGGCGCTGGCCTGTCTGCCAATCAAAATGGGGAAGTGCTTGCGGCCAAACTGCTTGTCGGCATCTGCATCGGGGAACTCGTTAAGGAGCAGCAAGTTGCTGACCAAAAAGAATGGGATGAACGAAACCAGCAGGGCGGCCCATGAGAATGTGCCGGTCAGGCAGAAGAAGGTGCCGTTGACCATCAGGGTGCCGAAACCGAGGCCGGGCGAGATGAGGCACAAAATGGGCTGTTTGTTGAACCAGGGCGTGTAGGCGACGATCACGAAAAGACCGAATGCGCCGAGCGCCAAAATCTCCCATCCGTACACGAAAGCGAAGTAAACGCCGATGGCCACGCAGATGGCGCTGGTAATGATGGCCGTCCACAACGCGATGGGCAGTTTTTCAGGAGCGGTGATGATGGTGCCGCTGCCGCCGCTGAAGGGAGTGCGGGTGGTGGTGAAATCCAATCCGCCTTTGACGTCTTCATATTCATTGAAGGCATTGACTGCGCCGTGAGCCAAGATGCCTCCCACGAAACAAAGAATGGCATGCCAGACGTTGATGGTGTAGCCGCCCCAGATGGCGGCCGTCAGTCCGAGAAAGACACAGGCAACGGCCAGGGGCAGAAATGGGGGACGCATGACACCGATGACATATTTCATATTGGCTTCTCCAAAGTTTTTTTTAGTGTTATCGGGTTAAACCCGGAGGTCGTAAATTGGTTATGCTGGTATATTACTGTAAAAAAAATACAGAAACAACAATTTTTGTCTGCTCTTTATTCCAGCCATTTGGCGGCGGCGCGCGGCAGATCCACCACGGTGCCGACCTTGGTCGTGCATACAGGCAGGCTTTCAATAAATTGACGGCCGTATTTCTTGGTAAGCACTCTTTTGTCGAGGATCACCACCACACCGCGGTCTGACTGAGTGCGGATGAGGCGGCCAAAGCCCTGCCTGAATTTGAGAATGGCCTCGGGCAGGTTGTATTCATTGAATGCGTCGTCAAAGGTCTCGGCGCGGGCTGCGATGATCGGGTCTGAGGGCACGTCGAAAGGCAGCTTGACGATCACCAGCACCGAAAGCGCCTCGCCGGGGATGTCCACGCCTTCCCAGAAAGCGCGGGTGCCAAGCAGCACAGCGCGGGGTGAATCTCTGAAGGTCTCAAGCAGGGTGTTGGTTGAAGCGCCTTCGCCCTGTTCGAATACCTGAATATCCGCTTCAGCCAATGCGCCCGAAATGGTTTGGGAGGTGCGTTTGAGTTGCGCATAGCTGGTAAAGAGCGCCAGCATGCGTCCGCCGGTGGCCTTGGCCAGACGGATAATGGCGGCATCTACTTCACGCTGATAGGCATTAGCATCGCCGGGTTCGGCAATGTCGTTGACCATGTATAGCAGGGTGGAGTTTTCAAAGTCAAAGGGGGAGCCGAGCACCAATTCATCCGCTTCGTCGGCGTTCAACCGGCTGCGAATGTAGCCGAACTCGCCGTGTGTGGTAAGGGTGGCCGAAGTGAGAATCACGGCAGCTTTTTCATGCCACAGGTACTGCTCCATCATCGGTCCGATGTGCAGCGGCGCAGCTTGTAGCACCAGGCGGTAGGTGTTGGCTTGAATCTCGGCCCAATAGACATAGTGCTCATCCGGTTTCATCACTAGCGCGTTGAGGTAAACTTCGGCCTCGGTGAGGCGGCGATTGACACTGGCCAGCGAGCTGAGCGTGTCTTCAATATCTTCACCGGGTTTTTCAAGTGCGTCGCTGACTGCCTTGTGAAAATCCGCGACGAGAGATAGCGCGCCGCGGGCGCTGTTATCGGTATTATCCCAGGCGATCTCGACCTCCGACCAGGAGGGCAGGGTGCGGGTGGCGGGCTGGATGCGGGTTTGCTGACCATAATTGCTGACCGGTCCGCCTTCGCGCATTTCTTCCATGAAGAGCGACATGGTCTTCACGAAATCGTTAAAGTCATTTTCGAGCCTGAAGAGCAGATCCGCGATCTTGTGGCCGGCCATGTTGAGGGCGGCTAGGTCAGATGGCGGCAGGGAGTGTGAAAGCAAACCAAGCAGACGGCCGACCAAGCCGCTTGAGGTGGAGCCAATCTCGCGCAGCAGGCGCACGAAATCCATCTGCGTAATCCTGAAGGAAAGCGCGTTGGTCGAAGCGGATTCAAGGTGGTGGGCTTCATCCACGATCAGGTAGTCATATTCGGGCAGCACACGGCTGCCGGTGATAATGTCAGCCAATAAGAGGGCATGGTTGACCACCAGAATGTGGGCAGATTGAGATGCCACGTGGGTTTTGTGGAAGGGGCAGGCGCCGCCGTTGCGGCTCATGCAGACTTCGGCCTTGCAGCCTTCATCATCCGCAGACAGGCGCGTCCAGACTTCACGTTCGGTGGGACCATTAAGATTGATCTCGCCGCGGTCTCCTCTGCCGCCTTGCTGCAACCAGACCATGATCTTGGCCAGTACGCGCAGCTCATCCACATTTTCGGGGCCGTTCTTGCGCAGTGAATCAAGCCGGCGCGGACAGAGATAGTTGCCGCGTCCTTTGACGACCACGGCGCGCACTTCAGAGTTCAAGGCAGCCGCCAGGTCGGGGATGTCTTTATTGATCAACTGATCTTGCAGGGTGATGGTGTTGGTCGAAATGACCACGCGCATCGAGTTCTTGAGCGCCCATTCCACGGCGGGGATGAGGTAGGCAAAGGACTTGCCGGTGCCGGTGCCTGCTTCGACCATGATGTGCTTGCTATCAGAAAGGGCATCGCTTACGGCGCGCAGCATTTCAATCTGCTGCGGACGGCTCTCGAAACTCTCGAAATAATGGGCGAAGGGTCCGCCGTGTTCGATCATGGAGGCCATTTCGTCCGGGTCAAGCGGGGTGGGGGTTTCGACGGGGATGAGCGGGGGCAGCGAAACAGCGCCGCCAAAGAGCAGCCCATAATCGTCCTGATAGACTTTCTTGGCTTCGATGGGCATGCGGCCTTTTTCGCGCATGGCCTGCTGGAACATGAGCGCACCATCCCAATCGATGTTCTCGCCCAGTCGGACGGTCTCGGCGAGGAATTCAATGGGTAGTTCGAGGAGCTTCTTGTAAAGGGCGTGCAGTACGGCATGGGTCAGGCGGGCATCATCCAGCGCGCGGTGCGAATTGGGGATCAGACTGCCGAGGGTGGAGCCCAGGGTGCCGAGGTTGTAGCGGCTGTTGCAGGGCAGCACAATGGAAGCCAGTTCGTAGGTATCCACGACCTTGTTATATTGGAGCACACGGTGTTTTTGCAGAAAGCCGAGGTCAAAACGTACGTTGTGACCCACGACAGGGTCATCGCCGACGAAATCGGCCAGTTCCTGAATGACCGCCTGAACAGGCGGTGCATTGCGCACCATCTCGTTGGTGATGCCGGTCAGTTGGGTGATCATGGGGGGGATGGGACGGCCGGGGTTGACCAGTTTGGTCCACTCAGCCTCGACACGGTGGCCCGAAAAACGCACGGCGGCGATCTCGGTGATGGCGTCTTTGTTGGGGTCGAGACCAGTGGTCTCTATATCTATGGCAACCATGGAGGACATGCAGCGATTATATCATGCGAGGTGGAAAACCATTTTTTCAACGAACTGCAAAGGCAATACTAAATGGACAAATCAAAAATACGAAAAGACTATTTTCAGTACAAAAGACACTTTATTCATTTTTAAACTTCTTACAGATTTTTTAGTTTTAAATGGGTAATATAAGATATTTTCAGATAGCAGATTACCAAGTATCAAAATCAAGATAATGTTAAAATCATTTATTCAAATTCAACTCTGTGGAGTTCATGATGACCTTGCAGCTTTCCAACACTGTTTTCAAAGTAACCCTTAATGCTGAAAATGGCACTTTCAGCATTCTGACAGCGGACCAAAACATACCGGGCATCCAAAATGCCAATTTGATGCTGAAATATAAAATCAATGGGATTGATTTCGTAAACCCGGTTAAAGAGTGGGTTTTGACCGATCCGCAGCCCAAAAAAGTTGACTGGATGCCGCAGGGTGAAATGGACATCATGACCTTCGATGTGCCTGTGAACGACCATGGTATTTTAGTCAACCTGCAATTCGGCATTTTGCGTGAATATCCACTGGTGGTGTGGAAGCTGGATGTGAGCAACCAGGGAGGCGACCCTGTTGAGATGCAATCCATTGGCTTGCTGGATCTTGACCCTGATTTGGACGGCAAAATCCTCTGGCCTGAAGATCGCCAACAGAAGGAACAGGGTTTCTTTTCAAATGGCTGGCAATCTTGGTCCCCCTCGCAGTGGTACCCCGCGGATGGGCGCATGAATGTGAGCAACCTGGGCGGGCTGCAGTTGCCCATGATCAAAAACCCCGGCACACCGCTGCCACGAGAAAAGGGCGTTTTTTCAAGTGATTTCTTTGCCGTGATCGGCGACCAGGTGAGGCGCAGCGGATTTCTAGTGGGCAGTCTCTCTCAAAAATATCATTTCACCTCCATTCTGGCAGACTTCAACGGCGATGGCAGATTGCAGATGTGGGCGAATGGCGACAACGCCCGTCTCGATCCGGGCTGCAGCATCAGCACGGATTGGGCAGCATTTAACCCGGTGCTGCTCGATCACCGCGAGCCTCTCGAGAAATACCTTGAGGCAGTGGCACGTGAAAATCACATCCGCGTGCCTGAAGAATCCCCGACGGGATGGTGCTCGTGGTATCACTTTTATACCAAAATATCCGAGCCGATCATCCGCGAAAATCTGAAGGCTATCGTTGAGCAGCAAGAGACCCTGCCGCTGCAACTGGTTCAGGTGGATGACGGTTTTGAAAGCCAGATCGGCGACTGGTTTACGTTTAAGCCTGAGTTCCCCAACGGGGTGGCACCGCTGGCAGCAGAGATCAAACAGGAAGGGCTGCTGCCCGGTTTGTGGCTGGCGCCCTTCATATTGCACCCCAAGGCCGAGATCGTTAAGCAGCACCCTGAATGGCTGCTGCGCAAAGCCAACGGCAAGCCGGTCAATTGCGGATTTGTGTGGAACGCATTGACCACCGCACTGGATCTGACCATCCCCGAAGCGTTGGATTATGCCTGCCGGGTGGTGCAGACTGCCTCCGCGAATTGGGGCTACCCTTATCTCAAACTTGATTTTCTCTACGCAGCCGCCGTGGATTGCCAGTATCAGGATCGTACCTTGACGCGCGCACAGGTGCTGCGGCGGGGCATGGAAGCCATCCGAGCGGCAGTGGGGCCGGAGGTCACCCTGCTGGGCTGTGGCGCACCTTTTGGCGGCATGCTTGGACTGGTTGAAGCCATGCGCATTGGTGCGGATGTGAGCGGCGATTGGCCGCCGACCTTTAATGGCATTAAACTTTTCCTAAAAAATGAACCGGCCATGCCTTGCGCGCGCAACTCGATCCGCAACATTATCACGCGTGCCAACTTGCACGGTCATTGGTGGATCAACGACCCCGACTGTCTCTTGATTAGGCCGGACACGCATCTGAGCCTGGCAGAAGTGCAATCCCTGGCGAGCGCGATTGCGCTGACAGGCGGTTCGCTGCTGGTGTCTGATGATCTGCCCAGTCTGCCAAAAGATCGGTTGAAGATAGCTGAGTGCCTGCTTCCTATCATGGGTGAGCGGGCGCGGGTGGTGGACTGGTTTGATTCGAGTATGCCTTCCATGCTTAGGCTGGACCAGGTGAATGATAGCGGTGAGTGGCATATTTTGTCCAAATTCAACTGGTTGGATGAATCCAGTGATCTCACCTTATCTGCCGAAGAATACAAACTGCCAACAGGGGACTATTGGGTCAGTGATTTTTGGAGCGGCAAAACAATTTTGGTTAATAGTGAGGATCAGTTGTGGTTGGAGGGGATCGGTGCGCACGGCTGCGCTGTTACCGCCTGGCGCAAGGCGATGCCAAATGAGTCGGTTTATCTGGGCAGTGATCTTCACATCTCACAAGGCGTTGAGGTGGCGGATTGGAAGGTTGACCTTAATGAAATCAAATTGACCCTGCGACTACCGCGCAAAGTTGAAGGCCGCATTAAGGTGTGGGTGCCGGGTGTGGTGCATTCTGTGAAAGTGAATAATCAAATGGTGAATACTCAGACCAACGCGGACGGCATTCTTTCCATCCCGGTGGCAGTGGGTGGGTTCGCTCATGTGGTCGTTGAAATGAAATAATAAATAATAAGTAGAGGAGGTTCACGAACCTCCTCTACTTTTGTGATAGGTTTTTAAATTTCTATTTCTTCATTTCAGGTGGTGTCTGTGAAGCCATGGCATCGCGCAGCGCCTGTTGGCGGGCGGCTTCTTTGCGTTTGCCGCGTTTGATCAGCCAGCGGACGAAGAAGAAAATGGGGGCGCCGATGACGATGATGATCGGAAGTACCAGAATGACCAACCAGATCAGGAACTCAACTAAACCCTTGCCAAAGTTGATCAAAGATTGGACGGCGTCGCGTGCCACACCCTTGGGTTCCCAGCCGGCGATGGTGACGGGGGCGATGGTCTCTTTGGCAACCAGTCTCACGCTGATGGCTGACATGGCTGCGGATTGTTCGTAGTATTGCATCTGACCTTTGATGACTTCAATCTGTTCGGTGATAATAATTTTTTGGTTGTAGACAGCGAGGGCGTCTTCTGTCTTTTCAGCCATGTCATAAAGTTCTGACAACTTCTTGTCTGCTTCTTCCAGATTGCGCAAGCGGGAGCCGAGGTCTGTGTATTCCTGGGTTACGTCCTGTCCGCTTATGCTTTCATTGATAGTGTATTTACTGGCGTCGCCAGACATGTTCTTGATTTGTTCAATGGCCAGGTCAAGCTTGTCGGCAGGGATACGCACAGTGATGGTGGCTTCGGGAACTTCAAGACCTGTATTGGTGTAGGCTTTGTAAATATACGAAGTGACGATGTGTCCGCCCAAACCGGTTGCCATTTCGTTGATGTCGTTCATCGAAGCGCCGGGGTCATCCACGGCGACGGTGAGGTCGGCATTCTTGATGATCATTTGTTTGATGGGGGCGCCAGCGCTGGTGGCGGAATAATCTGCCTTTGTGGCAGCAGAATCGTAAGCCGCGGCGGGTGCTTCAGGCATTATTGCCATTTCTTCAGATATTCCGCTGGCGGCATAATTATCATACGTTCGGGATTCTTCAGGTGATGCAGCCTTGGCGCAGGCGCTCAACACAAAAGCCAAAATAACAAATACAGTGAGTAGTGTTTTCTTGTTCATGTTCTCCTCCTTAGTACTCTCTCATTTGATTATACACATTTCTCTGCACTCATGACGCACCAGGGAGGAAAAAGGTTCCGTGCCTACCAACCATCAGAGAGGCGAAGCCCCTCTTTTTCTGGCAGACCGGCTGCATAGATGCGCTGCTGAACGGCAGCGATATCGTATTCCACGCGGGTGATGCGCCAGACGGAGGCTTCTGGATCGAAAAGACCGTACGAAGCACGCGGATCGCGATCCCGAGGTTGACCGACCGATCCGGGGTTGAGGATGGCGCGGCCAGTGATTTGCATTTCCTGGTTACCTTCGTGGATGGTGCGGATGATCTTGTCACCGTTGGCATCCATGGTAAAAGAGATGGGTAAGTGAGAATGACCGACAAAAGCCAGTGGGGTGCTGAACTGCGAGAAATTCATCATAGCCACAAAAGGCTCCACCAGATATTCCCACATGGGGTGGCGCGGGCTGCCGTGCGTGAGGGTTTCGGTGAGGGTAAAATGTTTTTCACGAAGTCGGGTAAGAAATTTCAGGTTCTCCGGTTTTAAGACCTCGCGGGTGAAGCGAACGGAGGTTTCGGCATCATCGTTAAATTTTTCTATATTGCGGCTGGATATGACCGCATCATCGTGGTTTCCCTTGATGCAGGTTAGGTGCGGCAGCGCGCGAATGCGTTCCACGCACTCATTGGGGTCCGGGCCGTAACCGACCAGGTCGCCAAGACACCAAACAGCATCAACCGTTCCTGCTGAGGCTATAACAGCCTCAAGGGCGGTGTAATTTCCATGTACATCAGAGATAACCAATATTTTCATAACTGCCTGTTATTTAATCGCATTTTGTGCGTGAATATTTGTATGAATCCAAGCTTTTTAATTTTAGTCCCAAATTGGAGAAAATTTAGGAATTCCCTCTGATTTGTTCGATGATCTCGGCGGCGTGGTCAAACCTTGAGAATGCCGGCATAAGATAAACGCCCTGCACTTTCTCTTTAATCTGTTCCACCAAATCAACTGTCAAGCGGATACCAGTATTTGCACCCTGATTGCCGCTGTCGGCCATTTGTTGGTGCACCTCGGCAGGGATGTCAATGCCGGGGACTTCCTGCTGGAGAAAGGCGGCATGGCGGGCACTGGCCAGCGGCAGCAGCCCGGCGATGAGCGGAATGGGCAGTTTGCCATCTTCGCGTTCGTAGGCTTCATGGAATTTGGTCACCAGGTCAGGGTTGTAGATGGGTTGGGTGAGGATGAAATCTGCACCTGCTTTGAGTTTTCGGCGCAGGTTCTTCAATTCGCTTTCCATATCCACGGGGTTTAGATTAAGGGCGCAGCCGACGAAGAAATTGGTGGGCTGTCCAATCTCGGTGCCGGCGTGGTCAAGCCCGGCATTAAAACCCTGTTTGATCAGTTTGATCAATCCAGACGGCACAAGGTCGTAGTTGTCATTGGCACCGGGGTAATCACCAATGGAGGTTGGGTCGCCCATCACAACAAAGATATTGCGCACCTCAAGAGCATGTGCGGCCAGCAGATCGCCTTGCACACGCAGCAGGTTGCGTCCGCGGGTGGGGAAGTGCAGCACGGTTTCGATGCCGACCTTGCGTTGAACAAGACTGCAGACCGCCCAAGGGCTCATGCGCATGCGGGCCATGGGGCTGTCTGCCACATCAATCACATCCGCACCGGCCTGGCTCAACAGACTGGCGCCTGCGATCAACTTGCCGGTCGAAAGCCCGCGGGGGGGATCCATCTCGACGGCGATGACGAATTTGCCATCACGCAGCTTTTGCGCCATTTGAGTGGGTGGAAAGACTTCTTCAGATTCTTTTTCAACCTGGCTTTTTTCGGTCTCACGTTTGGCAATCACTTCAACTGCAGTTGTGACGGTGATCTTGTCTGCCATGGCTTTAATATGGGCAGGTGTTGTGCCGCAGCAGCCGCCAATCACGCAGGCGCCTGCCTGCCAAAAGGTGACAGCGTAATCACCGAAATAATCGGGTCCTGCTGAATACATAATGCGGCCTTCGACTTGTTCAGGCCAACCGGCGTTGGGCATCACCGAGAAGAGACCCTCGGGCAGCACGGATTTCATTTGTTTGAGGATATTAAGCAATTGGTTTGGACCGCCCGAGCAGTTGATGCCGATGATATCTGCTCCGGCCTCGTGGACTCCTTTTGCCACCTTGGCGGGGGAGTCACCAAGCAGGGTGCGGTTGTCGCGGGTGAAAGTCATTGAGGCAATAACTGGAAGTTGAGGTGCTGCAGATTTGGATGCCTTAACTGCTTCAATGATTTCGTGCAGGTCGGTCATGGTTTCGATGATGATCAAATCCACACCGGCGGCTGCCAGCGCGGATATTTGTTCTTCAAAGGCAGCGCGGGCTTCATCAGCCTGCACGCGGCCAAAAGGAGCAAGCGGCACACCCAGCGGACCGACATCCCCGGCGATCAAGACTTCTTTAAAAGAAGCAAGCACAGCGCGCCTGGCGAGTTCCACACCGGCGGCGTTGATCTTGCCCAGGCTGTCGGCTAATCCGTGGCGGCCAAGTTTGTAGCGGTTGGCGCCAAAGGTGTTGGTCTGGATGATCTGGGCACCGGCTTCGATGTATTCGCGGTGCAGGTCGGCCACCAGACCGGGATGACTGAGGTTAAGACAGTCGAAACAGCCTTCATAAGTGATGCCGCGCGAGTGCAGCATTGTGCCCATGGCTCCATCTGAGAGCAGGGGTTTGCCGGTTTTCAGTCTTTCAAGCAGTTTTACTTGATCGGTCATGAGTCTTTAGCCCTCATCAATTGATCCACGCGGGATTCACCGATGTTGTAATAGGTCGCCTCGGGATGATGCACAATAATGGCGCAGGTGGATTCTTCAGGCACCATCTGGAACCCGCTGGTCAACTTCATGGCCAGTTCTTTTTCGGCTGGCAGCAGGTCAAAAACGCGGCGGTGATCTGAAGTTTCGGGGATGGCCGGGTAGCCCCAGGAATAGCGTTTACCCTGGTCTTTAGGCAGACCAAGTTCATTGATGATGTGGGCGTGCAGATAATCCGCGGTGGCTTCAGCGGTCTGGACGGCCAGCCCGTGGACGAAATAGGCTTCTGTGTAATCCGCGGCGGACTGAAGCTTTTCAAAACGGTCTGTGGCAGCTTGTCCAACCGTGACCACCTGGAAGGCGACCACATCCATTTTGCCTGAATCAACCGGGGCGAAGTAATCTGCCAGGCACAATGATTCAGCGCCTAATTGACGCGGAAAGTGAAAACGTTCAAGCTGTTTTGGTGATCCTGCTTGAACGGAGGCAGGATCATAAACAATCAAGTCGTTGCCGTCCGCCTGAGCGGGCCAGTAGCCGTAGACGGCCTGGGGCACAAGCCATTTCTCAGATAGCGCTTCGCGGGTCATATTATCGAGGCGTGCTTCGAATTCTTTTTCGAGCGCCACCCATTCTTCACCGTGAGTATTTCGCGCCCCCCATGAGAGGCGGAACAGTTCATTTTTTGGCAGATGTTTAAAGACAATCTCAAGCGGCATGCTGCGCACTACTTTTGCACCCCACCAGGGAGCTGTGGGGATGAGCGCTGCCGGTTTGATGTTGGAGCGGACAGCCGTGACTTCTTTTTTGACTTCGGTGGCTGCGCGTTCATATTCCATGTTGGATTCGCGCTTGATCTTCTCGATGATCTCAAGTTTTGACTCAGGGGCTGAAAGTGCATCCATGGTGGAGAGGCCTTCAAAGGCATCTTTGCAGTAGAAAACACCCGGTTCGTAGACTTTTTGATCGTCGGTGACGAGAATGCGTCTGCCGAAGCGTTCATTGATGGCTGCGCCGCCAATGAGCACCGGGAATTTGAGTCCGCGGCGCTGAAGTTCGTTGATGATCAGCGGCATCTGTTTGGACGTGCTGACAAGCAATGCGCTGAGGCCAATGGCATCCGCGTTGTGTTCGACCGCCTTTGAAATAATGGTTTCGGCTGGCACCTGTTTGCCGAGGTCGATTACGGTGTAGCCATTGTTGGAAAGGATGGTCTTGACCAGGTTCTTGCCGATATCGTGAACATCCCCATAAACGGTGGCCAGCACGAGAGTGCCTTTGGTGGTGCCTTCCAGCCGTTCAAGGTAATTTTCGAGATGTGAGACGGTTTTCTTCATCACTTCGGCGGATTGGAGTACGAAGGGCAAAATCAGCTCACCTGCGCCAAATTTGTCGCCAACTTCTTTCATGGCAGGCAGCAGGATGTTGTTTAAGATTTCTACAGCACGCTCACCCCGGGTTTGCGTGCCGGTGGTCTGGGCGACAAGTTCATCCACATCGGCTTCGACGTCATCTTTGACGCGGTGGACGATCTTCCAGGCCAGGCGTTCGCCGGTGTTCATTTTGCTCAATTCTTCCTGCTGGGCGTCGACTTTTACAGCAGCCGGTCCGGCGGCAGTAAAGTGTTCGATCAAGGCTGAAAGCGCATCCGGCTTGCGGTTGAAGATCAAGTCTTCGGTCAACTGGCGTTCTTCTCTTGAAATTTCTGAATAGGGGGTGATGGTGGCAGGGTTGACGATGGCCATATCCAAACCAGCCTGAACGCAGTGGTAAAGCATGACGCTGTTGATGATGGCCCGCGCGTTGGGCTGCAATCCGAAGGATACGTTGCTGACTCCCAGCGAGGTGAGCACACCAGGCAGGGCTTCTTTGATCAGGGTGATGCCCTTGATAGTTTCGATGGCTGAATTGATGAATTCATCCGAGCCGGTGGCCAGGGTGAAAGTCAGATCGTCGAACGCCAGATCTTCAGCGCGCAGGCCGTGTTCGTTGATGGCAATATCGTAAATACGTTTGGCAATTTCAAGCTTGCGCTCGGCGGTTTTGGCCATGCCCTGTTCATCGATGGTTAACACAATCACGGCGGCATTATATTTCTTGGCGAGGGCAAAAATCTTGTCCGCTTTTTCGCGGCCACCCTCAAGGTGGGTTGAGTTGATCAGACAGCGTCCCGGCGTGTTTTTGAGAGCCATCTCCAGCACATCCAGTTCGGTGGTGTCAATCACCAACGGCAGACGGATGATGGGCGCCAGGCTCTTGATCAGTTTATACATGGTGTCGACTTCATCTGCGCGTTCAGTCAGGGCGACGCACAGGTCAAGAGCGTGACCGCCGCTTTTCATTTGTGAGCGCGCCAGGCTGAGCATGGAGTCGTAATCGTTATCGAGTACCATTTTTTTGAAGTTGCGGCTGCCCTGTGTGTTGAGGCGTTCGGCGATAAAGAAGGGCCGGGGTTCCTGCACCATGGGTTGTGCCTGAATCGAAGAAGACAGCATGGGGGTGGAGTCCACCGAACGGGAGGCAGGTTTAAGTGAGCTGACGCGATCCACCAGTTTCTTGAGGTGTTCGGGTGTGGTGCCGCAGCATCCGCCAACCACGTTGATGCCGTGTTTGGCCGCAAATTCATAGAGCGTTTCGGCGAAGGGTTCCGGTTCAAGTGGGTAAACAGCCTGACCGTCTACATTTAAAGGAAGGCCGGCGTTGGGAATGCAGGAAACGGGCAGGTGGGAGTTTTCACCCAAATAGGTGATGGGTTCGCGCATGAAATCAGGGCCGGTGGAGCAGTTGAGCCCGATGACGTCAATGTTCATGTTTTCGAGAATGGCCAGCACCGCCGAGATATCTGTGCCGAGAAGCATGCGCCCGGTGGTGTCGAGGGTTACCTGAGCCTGAATGGGCAGGGATTTGCCTGTCTTTTCGAATGCTTCGTAAATCGCCAATATGGTGGTCTTGACCTCAAGAATATCCTGGGAGGTTTCGATGATGATCAGGTCCACGCCGCCTTCGATGAGGGCGGTGGCTTGTTCGCAGAATATTGAACGCAGTTCATCCACGCTGATGTCGGAGAGTTCGGGGTCGTTCATGGAGGGCAGCTTGCCGGAGGGGCCGATGGAGCCTGCCACAAAACGCGGCTGTTCAGGGGTGGAAAAATCATCCGCGCATTTGCGTGCCAGACGGGCGGCGGCTATGTTGATCTCTGACACACGTTCGCCCAATCCGTATTCGCCCAGGGTGAGGCGGTTCGAGCGGAAGGTGCAGGTCTCGACCACATCCACACCGGCAGCAAGGAAGGAGCGGTGCACGTTTTCTACTGCTTGCGGGTATGAAATCACCAGGTAGTCATTGCAGCCCATGGTTTTTTCGCCGCCAAAGTGCTCGGCGGTCAGGTTTTGGGTCTGCAGATTGGTGCCCATCGCTCCGTCAAAGACCATAATCTTTTTCTGGATGGCGTCGAGGTAGGAACGATTGGTGTAATTGCGTTTCATGGCGGTCTCCCTGGTGGTGAATTAAAAAAATACCTCTCAATTAATGAGAGAGGCTGCCGGAATTGGCACCTGCTCTGGCGAGTGGTTGTCGAGGTTTCAAAGGGCCGGTCCCTCCACCTCTCTGAATGAGTAGGCTGTGTTTATACAGCCCGTATAGTGTTGGAAAAAATTCTACCACAAATTTGGTCTGAATTCAATTTGGCGTAATTGGGGAGAATGGATTATATTAAGTAATTAGTAATTAGTAAAAAGGGATTAGGAATCAAATAGGTTTTTTCCTCATTCCTCATTACTAATTACTACTAACATTTTTTTCACCCCACGAGGTCCCCCATGGAAGATCAAGCAGATCAATTACGCAGACAATTACCGCCCTGGCACGGGGTGTGGATCACCGGCCTGGTGCTGGGCGGGATCGGCATGGTTGGTTTGGTGCTGCTCTTCATTCTCACCGTGCCCACCCTCGGACCGCGCTGGCTGATGTTTTTTTTGGTCACGCTGGCTACCTGCGGATTTGCTTTACCGGTGATGCATTATCTGCACCGCCGTTTTCCCTCCAGACCTGCAGCGACAGGCGGCGTGCTGGTGCGAGAAGCTATTCTGGTCGGCGCTTACGCGGATGTGATGCTGTGGCTTCAATTTGGCCGAACGCTCAATTTTGCTCTGGCTGCTTTTATCGCCGTGGGGTTGATCGCGATCGAGTTATTGATCAGGTTGAGAGAACGCAGCACCTGGTCACCTCCGGCGGAGTAGCTAAAAGCCCTAATCGCCACGAATTTCAAGAAAAACACGGAAAAAAACGCAAGGATCCTAACAAAAACCAAGGCAGATGTCTTGGTTTTTTGATTGTTTGTCCTTATTTGATTAGTTTTTGAGTTTTGTGCAATAATAATCAAAAGGAGGCCAATATGATTAACGATAAAGAGAGACTCGAAATTATCCAGGTTATTCATGATGCCATTGGATGGGCGTTGAACAAAGATTTTGACAGACTATACTCCATCATGGCGAACGATGAGGATTTTTTTATTTTTCACCCTGATTCGCGCAGTACCATCCGCGGATTTGAGGCATTCCGGCAGATGGCTGAGCGGGTGTTCAGAAATGACTCCTTTAAAGCCACGGATTACGCAGTAAGAGATTTGCTGCTCAATGTTTCAACCTCAGAGAGCTGCGCCTGGTGGTCTTGCATGCTTGACGATCACTACAAGTGGGATGGCGTGCCTGGCGGTTGGGATAACGTACGTTGGACGGGGACGTTGGAAAAGCGAAATGATCACTGGATAATCGTTCAGATGCATTTCTCGTTCCCCAAGGAACCATGATTTAGTGGTTGTGCTGCCATGGATTGTGCCACGTACTTTGTAAATGTAATAATTGATTAGCCTAGTACATCCGATTTACGCGATAAATATTTGATCAAAAAGCCGGTGAAAAGCCATTACTTATGGTTTTGAATCGTATATTAGTACAATTTTTGAGACGCGTAAACTTAACCCATAAAGGTAAATAATGATGACCGTTTTGACAGAAAAAGTTGTACTCATCACCGGCGCTTTGAGCGACATCGGCCGGGCAACCGCGCAAGCCTTTGCCAAAGTGGGATATTCCGTAGTCCTCAACCACCGAAGTAAGGCGGATGAAGCCGCGCAGTTTGCCAATGAACTGGTGCATGATTTTGGTGCACCTCAAGCAATTGGTGTTCAGGCAGATATCCGTATTCGGTCAGAAGTAATGGGCATGTTTGAGCAAATTTACGTTCGGATGGGCAGGTTGGACGTGCTGGTGAATAACGCCGGCATCAACCGCGACAATGCCTTTCTTGAAATGACCGAAGAGGAATGGGAGACGGTCACCAACACGGTTTTGAAGGGCACTTTCATGTGTTCGCAAGAGTTCGCCCGGTGCTACACCGGCACGGACGGCAGCATCATCAATTTTGGCGCGACCACCGCCATCACTGGACGCAAAAACGGCGCAAATTACTGCCCTGCGCGGGCGGGCGTGCTGACACTGACCAAATGCCTGGCGCTGGAGCTTGCGCCGAGGATCCGCGTGAACACGATTACGCCGGGTCGCATCGACACTGAAGAAGTAAGGCTGCGCTACCATACCGACGACCCCGAAATACGCAAAGATTTTGAGCGTGATGTTCCGCTCAAGCGCATGGGCGAAGCTGCGGACGTGGCCTCCATGATTATCTACCTGGTGGAGAGCGGCAAGTACATCACCGGGCAGAACATGATTGTGGACGGCGGGTTGATGATGAGGTAATTGAAAATCACCATGTAACCACGAAAATTACAAAATACACGAAATAGAGCATACTTTGAAAAAACATATCGAATCGCAGTATAGTTATTTAGTTGAAAGGACTAAAAAATGAAAAAAATCATCCTGAACATATTAGGTGTTTTACTTATCCTTGGGGGAGGTGTGTGGATCTTGCAGGGCATCAACATCCTGCCCGGTAGCTTCATGACCGGTCAGATCCGCTGGGCATATTATGGCAGTGTTGCTGCGTTGGTAGGCATCGTTTTGCTGGTGTTAGCAAACAGAAAAAAACCTGCCTAGCTAAAATTTTACAATCTTTTACTGACCATGATAATGGTGATGGATTTGGTGGTTTGGTCTATTATTAAACCACCAAAAACACAAAATATGCGAAAATAGTGTGATGTAAACTAAAAAAATTTTGATTGAATAGTACCTAGTGAGGGAGATTAATAATTTATGGACTTCAAACTCGACGGTTATTGCGGACTCTATTGTGGCGCATGTTCGATGGTGCTTGAAACCAAAGCCAGCACGGCTGAGAAGACCTGTTACGGCTGCAAGAGTGATGGACCGGCGGGACACTGTGCCGATTGTGCCATTAAGAACTGCGCGCGAGATAAAGGCTACGAATTCTGCATCGAGTGCCCAGAGATCAGCACCTGCGAAAAAATGATCCATTTCATCAATGACCCCGAGTACCCCAATGGGCTGGCGGTGATGAATAATATGAAGCGTATTCAGGCGGTGGGGGTCGAGACCTGGCTGGTCGAGCAGGATCAGCGCTGGCGCTGCACTAACTGCAGCACCTCGTATTTCTGGTATGACCAGGTTTGTCCGTCTTGCGGGCAGGCGGTAGCCGATTACAAAGCCGATATCTAAGCTTCCATAAAAATAGATTTGGTTTTCTTTGCGTTCTCTGCGCCTTTGCGTGAGAATGATTTTGGTTTGATTGCAGTTTTTTTGCTTTTCATTATAATCAGATGAAATATGGATAAGGAGTTTCAAATGAATATCGCATTGATCGGCGCGACCGGTTTTATTGGATCGGCCATTTTAACAGAAGCACTCAACCGCGGACATCGAGTGACCGCAGTTGTTCGCAATATTGAAAAACTTCCACAGCACGTTAACTTGACGGCCAAAGCTGCGGATGTCACCGACGAAGCCCAGGCTGCCGCGCTTTTCGCCGGGCAGGAGGCTGTCGTCAGTTCCTTTGCACCTAGGGGCGAAGCGGATCAGTACGCAGGGTTCCTTGACTCCTATCGCACCATCATCAGTGCGGTGAAGCAAGCCGGCGTCAAACGACTGCTGGTGGTGGGAGGGGCAGGCAGCCTTGAGGTCAACGGCGTGCAAGTGGTGGATGGCGGCGGCATCCCTGAGGAATGGAAGTCCGGCGTGCTCGGCTTGCGCGAGGTCCTTTATACGCTTCGCAAAGAAACCGATCTCGACTGGACCTTTTTGAGCCCGTCTGCCGTGATCGAACCCGGCGAACGCACTGGCAAGTTCCGCTTGGGGCGTGACGATCTGCTGGTGGCTGAGGATGGAAAAAGTCACATCTCGGTGGCGGATTATGCTGTGGCCATGATCGACGAACTTGAAAAGCCCGCGCATTCACGTCAACGCTTCACGGTGGGATATTAATCCAAGGAGTGCAATATGTTTTTTCACAACGACGATCAAGACTACCAGGAAATATTACCCGGCATTAAAGTCAAGACGCTGGTTTACGGCGAGAAAACACTTTTATCAGAATTTATGATGGCCAAAGATAGCCAACTGCCTTTGCATTCGCATCCCGAAGAACAGACCGGCTACCTGGTGTCGGGCTGCATCGTTCTGCATGCCAACGGCGAGGCGCAAGAAATGCACCCCGGCGATAGTTGGAGCTTTAATGGCAATCAAGAGCACCGCGCTGAGATTCTTGAAGATTCGGTGGCGGTTGAAGTGTTTGCGCCCGTGCGGCAGTCCTACTTGCCTTACCATCCCCATAAGGTTTGAGATTTTTAAGAAAACAAAACGGGTTGGGGAATGAAGATCAGCATCAGAAGTTTATCCGAAGCGGACGATAAGCAGGCCAACGACTTGCTCAACTTGGCATTAATTCTTCAACCAACATTTTCTATGATTTGCGGCTCTACCGGCGCTTGGGGCATGACGATCTGCTTGTCGCTGCCGACGGCAAAAGCCACATCTCGGTGGAAAACCCCGGTGTGGCCATGATTTATAAACTGGAAAACCCTGCTCATTCACATCAAGGCTTCACGGCGGGGTATTAGTGAAAGGATTGCTGCATGTTTTATCATAACGACAAACAAGAGTATCGAGAGATAATGCCAGGAATCAAAGTCAAAACGCTGGTTTATGGTGATAAATCGTTGTTGGTTGAGTTCTTAATGGCAAAGAACAGCAAATTGGATCCACATTCACATCCCGAAGAACAGAATGGCTATTTAGTGTCAGGCCGTATGCGTCTGTATTTTAATGGAGAGGTTCATGAAGTTTTCCCAGGTGATAGTTGGAATGTACCTGGAAATCTGGAACATAGTGGTGATATCCTTGAAGATTCTGTCGTAATCGGCGTGTTTGCACCCGTGAGACAGTCCTACCTTGCTTACCATCCAAACAAGGCGTGAGATAAATCAAATGACTAATCGGGGTGGGGAATGAACATCAGCATTAGAGGTTTGACCGAAGCAGATGACGAGCAGGCCAACGACTTGCTCAACCTGGCATTTAATTCTTCAACCAACCGCTTGTATGATCTGCGGCTTTACCGGCGCTTGCAGCCTGACGGCTGGTTCGCGGCTGAACAGGATGGCCGCTTAATAGGCACGGTGGGGGCGGTAAGCTATGGCAGTGTGGCGCATGTGGGGTTCATGACCGTGCATCCTGATTTACAGGGGCAGGGCATTGGGCGCCGCTTGATGGAGTACATTATTGCGTGGCTTGAAACGCAAGGTGTTCCGCTTGTGACGCTGGATGCCAGCAAGAAGGGTTTTCCGCTTTACGAGAAGTTGGGCTTCATTTCTTTGGATGAAACGGTAACCTTTGTAAAAGAAATAGAACCTTTGAAGTTTGATCTGCCTGAAAGTGTTCAGCCAATCACACCCGCTGATTTGGATGAACTGCTGCAAATGGATCAGCCCATCTTTGGTGCCGACCGTCGCAAGGTGTTTCAGACTTTAATTGACCTTTATCCCTCACGAGGTTTTCTCCATAGGGATCAAACTGGAAAGATCACAGGCACTATTTTTGCTTACGTGAACCGCATCGGTCCGTGGGTGATGTCAGATCCGGCCAGCGCAGAAGTGCTTTTGCAGGCTGCGCTCACGCTTGAATATGAAAACCCGGTGGTGGTGTGTGTGCCCTCCGTGAATCAAAGAGCGACGAAACTGGTGCAAGATTACGGCTTCAAAACGCTGCGCACCGGCCGGCACATGGCGAAAGGGATTGGAGAAGTGCCGGGTCAGAGAATGAATATCTTTGCGCAGACCAGCATGGGTGCGGGTTAATAATAATGGAGCAAGACATGAGCGACGATCAACGAACCACCCCGCGCTACATCGGACCGGACACCTCAAAACGCACAGAGTAGATGAGCCGCGTTGAAATCCAGGGCAGGTTTGACAATGAAGTGGCAGCGCTTTACAGCCAGCGGGATCCGATCTGGCTGCCAGAGTTCAGGCAGATGTTTGCATTGGTGCCCGAACTGCTTAAACCACATTTGATACCTGACAGTATGGTCCTTGATGTGGGTGCCGGCACGGGCAATCTTTCTCGCAGTGTGCTTGAAACCATCCCCGATGTGAAATGTGTGTTGATGGATTTTTCGGCCAACATGCTCTCGGCGGTGCCGCTGGTGTTGGCGCAGTTTGAGGGGCGTTTTGAAACCCTGGTGGCGGATTTCATTGACGCGGAATATGGTGTGGCGAAATATGACGCCATCATTTCCAGCTTCGCCATCCATCATTGCCGCGGCCGCCAGGAGTATGGCGGGTTGTATCAAAAATTCGCGCATGCCCTCAAACCGGGTGGCATCTTCGTCTGCTGCGATGTGGTCGCCGGTGCGGATGATCAGCTCAGTCACCTCAATTAGAACGGCTGGCGGGATTTCCTCAAGGAACAGGGATTGGAATCTGCAGAAGTGGAGCGCATCCTCTCCAACTATCATGTGGAGGATTCACCGATCGACTGTGGGCTGCACTTGACGCTGTTGAAAGAAGCCGGTTTTTCGGTGGCGGATGTCATTTGGAAGCGATGTAATTTTGCCGTATATGCAGGCCTGAAGTAACCCGAAATAATTCTTGACATACAAGAACAAATATTCTATAATTATAATCGTTTCTCATTTTAATCAGGGAGTGTATGAGATGAAAGAAACGATTTTTTCGTTGGAAAATGCCGCCATGGAACGCTGGCGTCAGGGGGATCCGTTTGGCTGGACGGATATTAGCGCCGACGATGTGATATATATCGAACCTAATCTGGTCAAGCCGATCATTGGTTTGGAAGATTATCAGACGTATTTCAAGCCCGCAATCGGACAAATCATCTACCAGGGTTCTGAATTCATTGATCCTGAAATTGTGGTTGTGGGTGATGCCGCTGTGCTTTCTTACAATTACCGATCAACCGTGAATTCTGCAGATGGAGCGATCCTCAGCCAGCTTTATTGGAACGCTACCGAGGTGTATTTCAAGCGAGATCAGCAGTGGAAGATCGTCCACACCCACTGGTCATATGCACCTCACAAAATGCCAGAAAATG
This sequence comes from Chloroflexi bacterium HGW-Chloroflexi-4, assembly GCA_002840715.1. Classification (GTDB taxonomy): domain Bacteria; phylum Chloroflexota; class Anaerolineae; order Anaerolineales; family Anaerolineaceae; genus UBA6107. The sequence continues at coordinate 154,153 of PHBW01000013.1, read as the reverse complement.
TCGAAGTACCGATTCCTTTGCAAATGCCTCCGCGGCAATACGAAGGTGTTTTGGGTGAACTTATGGCGTTGGAATCCGCGGCCATGGAACGCTGGCGCAAGGGTGATCCTGATGGGTTCATGGCGATTTATGCCCCTGAGGTCACTTACTTTGACAGCGGAACCCTAAAACGCATTGACGGCTGGGATGCCCTGAAGAAGGAATACGACTCTAGGGCTGGTAAGATCCATTATGATGTCATGGATTTCATTGATCCTCAGGTGCGCGTTTTGGGTGATATGGCTGTCTTAACTTACCGTTTCTTTGATTTGCATATTAACTCCAACGGATCAGTGGCCAATCGCACCCCATGGAACTGCAGTGAAGTTTATATCAAACAAGAGGGTCAGTGGAAAATCATTCACAGTCATTGGTCTTTAATAAAAGGTCAGAAGAACTGAGTTAAACCTTATTCACAAAATAAAGATTCTTAGAGAGATGAAGATTAGTCTTTCTGAGAATTTTTAATTTGGTACTATCGAATCAGTGATGATAATATTACTTTTTGGAGATGGTAATCCAAAAAAATAAATTACTCAATGAGGTAAGCATGTTAAAACCAATTGTACGCGCACTGTTACTGGCACTTTTCGTATTCAGTGCAGCGGCGTGCAACAAAAATGGTGATTCAGCATCATCAGATGAAGTTTACACAGTGAGTGATGTTCAGAAGATCAGTCTAGCGCAGCAGGATGCAGGATTCACCATCAAACTGCCGCATACAATGCCGAAAGATTATAAATTTCAAAGTGTAAAATATGTGCCGGACAAACAAGGCATCACCGTTCAATATTTTTGGAATGATGACAGCTTTACAGGTGAGATGCTTTTTCTGACCCAGCAATTGACCGATCCGCAAATCGACTATGCCTCCAACGCAAGGGTTGAAGATGTCTTGCTTGGCAATGTTTGGGCAAAGTTCGTGCAGGGCAGTGATGTAAACGGTGTTTGGCAGAATGAAGCGCCCGTTTATTGGTTGAGATGGCAGGCACACGATTTCTACTTTACCCTTATCTTTACCGGTACCGAGAGCAGCAGCGAAGGTTGGATGACCAAGGATGAATTGGTCAAACTGGCAGAGCAATTATTGTGGTAAAGGGTACTAAAAGGGAGGAAACATGATTGAAACAGAAAGGTTGTTCATTCGAAGGTTCAAGCCGACAGATGCGGCTGATCTTTTTGAATATCTGAGCCTGCCAGAAATTTATCGCTTTGAACCGGGTGAACCCGTAAGCATGGATGAAGCGGTCACTTTGACGGCCGAAAGGGCTGAAGGTGATAATTTCTTGGCAGTCGTGGTGAAAGCCAGCGGCAAGATGATCGGCCATCTCTATTTTGAACAGCGGCAGCCCTCTGATTTCCGCACCTGGGAGCTTGGCTACATCTTCAACCCGGCATTTCAGGGTAAAGGCTACGGCTCAGAAGCATCCGCGGCGTTGGTGGATTATGCTTTTGCCAATATCCATCCGCACCGTATCATGGCCAGGTGTGACCAGAAGAACCCGGCTTCATGGAAGCTGTTGGAAAAGATTGGTTTTACGCGTGAAGGTGCGTTCAAACAAGTCGCTTATTTTCGAACGGATGAAGCAGGCAATCCGATCTGGGTGGATGCTTTTGAATATTCGAAATTGGAGCAAGGTCATTAAAGGATGATCATCATCATTAACGGATCTGTCGGGGTGGGCAAAACCAGCGTGGCTGACCAGATTCATTACAAGTTTGAAAAATCAGTTCACCTGGATGGCGATGCCATAGGTGATGTGCATCCTTTCATCATCTACGATGATGTACGAATAACCTACCTGTATCGTACACTTGCCTACTTAATTGATTTTCATCAGAAGAACGGTTATACCTGTTTTGTGATTAATTATGTTTTTGAAAGTGCAGAATCTCTACAAGAACTGCTAGATCTCCTCATTCCGCTGGATGCGGAAATCCATACCTACTGGCTGACCTGCAGTGAAGAGGAACAAGCCAGGCGCATCCGCGGCAGGGGAAGGGACGAGATCAAGTGGGAACTGGAGCGTTTCATTGAACTGCACAAAATCCAGGCAGCCGCGGCCCTCCGCGGTTTTATCGGCAAGCAAATTGACACCAGCGGTTTGAGTGTGGCTGAGGTGGCCGATGAAATCTGGGAGGATGTGTTTGAGTAATTTATTTACGTCCAAACAATTTAGCATTTCAGGACTCGTATTTCATAGAAATTAGAGGCGTTCTGTATTACACTTAAGCCACAGCCAAAGGTAGTTTTTGGTAAATAACTTTGAACCCCGGAGAAATTAATGAGATCCGATATTGACCAATTGATGCAAGAACAAGGCATGGACGTGCTGCTCGTGACAGGTTCGGCGCAACATAACGCCATGATGACCTATTTCACCGGAGCCGTGCATGTCTCGGATGCTGACCTGATCAAGAAACGCGGCTGCGACGCCGTGCTCTTTTGCAACGCCATGGAAAGAGAAGAAGGCGCCATCAGCGGCTTGAAAGTTATTCCTTACAATAAATATCCAATGTCAGAACTGGCAGCAGAAGCACACGGTGATTTCATCGAAGCTTATGCCATCCGTTATGAGAAAATGTTCAAGGAACTGGGAATTGAATCGGGCAGCGTGGCGGTCTATGGAAAAAGCGATGCTGGTTTAATGCACTCCGTTTTTTCGCGTCTTGAAAAACGCATGCCCAGATTGAGTTTCAACGGTTTTATGCGCGACGAGATTTTGTTGCAAGCCATGATGACCAAAGAAGATGATGAGCTGGAGCACATCCGCCGGATGGGCAAGATCACCACGGATGTGGTTGGACGCACGGCTGATTTCTTGACCGGACACAAAGCCGAAAAAGGCATGTTGGTGCACCCGGATGGAAATCCGTTGTTGATTGGTGAAGTCAAACAGAAGATCAATCTGTGGCTGGCTGAAGCCGGTGCTGAGAACCCCGAGGGCACCATCTTTGCCATCGGTCGCGATGCCGGCGTGCCGCATAACATGGGCAAAGCCACAGATGCCATGCGTCTGGGTCAAACCATTGTCTATGATATTTATCCATGCGAACCAGGCGGCGGCTATTTTTACGATTTCACCCGTACCTGGTGTTTGGGTTATGCCTCAGACGAAATTTTGAAATTGTATGAAGATGTGAAATCCACTTATGATATATTGATCGCCGAACTCAAAGTCGGACAAAACTTCTGCGATGCACAAAAACGCACCTGTGAGCTTTTTGAGGCTAGGGGTCACGTTACCATCCTGACCAACGAGGCTGCTCAATCCGGCTACGTCCATTCGGTGGGGCACGGCATAGGTCTGCAAGTGCACGAAAAACCCTGGTCCACCATGATCCACCCCTCGCCGACGGATGTGCTGGCGCCAGGCTCCGCTTTTACCATGGAACCCGGGCTGTACTACCCTGAAAAGGGCATGGGTGTGCGTATAGAAGATTCATATACCGCGCATGCAGATGGAAGGATTGAACTCCTGGCAGAATATCCGTATGATTTGATTTTGCCGATTAAATAGCTTTATTTCCAAGATTGAGGTTTGACCGTGCAAATAGTCAGAGTTTTAGGAATTGAATCATCCTGTGATGAAACCGCAGCCTCCGTGGTTGAAAACGGACGCTGCATGCGCTCCAACGTAATTGCCACCCAGATTGATCTGCACAAGCAGTACGGCGGCGTCTTCCCCGAGGTGGCTTCGCGGCAGCATATCCTTTCGATTTATCCAGTAATTGATGAAGCGCTTCAACGGGCGCATATGAGCCTTGAGAATATTGACGCCATCGCGGTCACGCGCGGTCCCGGTCTTGCCGGTTCACTGGTGGTGGGCATGAACGCAGCCAAGGGCATGGCTTTTGGCAGAAATCTGCCGTTGGTTGGGGTGAACCACCTCGAGGGTCACATCTATTCCTCATGGATCTATCCCGCCGAAACGCCGCAGCCGCCTCCAGAACCTGAATTTCCGCTGCTGGCGCTGCTGGTCTCAGGCGGACACACCGAACTCAATCTGATCACGGATCATTTGCATTATCAACGCCTGGGCGCCACGCTGGATGACGCCGCCGGCGAAGCCTTTGATAAGGTGGCGCGCCTGGTCGGCCTGCCATACCCGGGCGGACCCTCGGTGCAAAAAGCCGCAGCCGAAGGCAACCCCACCGCGTTTGACTTTCCGCGTTCTCGCATGGACGGCACCTGGAACTTCTCTTTCAGCGGCATTAAAACCGCGGTACTGAGAGTTGTGCGCAAACTGCAGGAAGAAAACAAGATTTTGCCCGTGGATGATCTGGCGGCCAGTTTTCAAGCCTGCGCCGTGGATGTGCTTTTCACCAAGACCATGAAGGCGGCGCGTGAGTTCAACGTCAAAGCCATTGTGGTGGCAGGCGGTGTCTCGGCCAACCGCGCTTTACGTGAAGCATTTCAAGGGCAGACTGAATTCCCTGTTCATATTCCACCGCTCTCTCTGTGCACAGATAACGCGGCTATGATTGCTGCCGCGGGTTATTATCACTTCATCAACGGGCATGTTGATCCGCTCGACCTGGATGTTCTGCCCACCTGGCCATTAAGTTGATCATTTAGGAGTAAACAATGGACGCGAAGGTAACCTGGAAAAGTGGCTTGAATTTTGTTGGCAAGGCCAACAGCGGGTTTGAAATTCCGTTGGATGCCAGTGTGGATCACGGCGGAACCGGTCTGGGCAGCAGTCCGATGGAATTAATTTTGGTGGGTTTGGGCGGCTGCACCGCCATGGATGTGATCTCGATCCTGCAGAAAAAACGCCAGGAAGTCACGGCGTTTGAAGTGGTGCTGCACGGCGACCGCGCCACGGACCATCCCAAAGTGTTTACCGAAATCACCATGGAATATATTGTCACCGGTCACGGTGTTGATCTTGAATCCGTGCAGCGGGCGGTTGAGTTGAGTGAGGGCAAGTATTGTTCAGTGAACGGCATGCTCAAACAAAGCGTTAAGATCCAAACCAAGTGTACTGTGCGTGAGGGGTAAATTATTTTTTGGACGAAAATCACTAAAGAAAAGAATTGCAAAAAAAACTAAACAACTGACAACAATAGATAACAAGACCCCCGCGTTTTATAATCCGCGGGGGTCTATCAAACTAATCTACTATTGTGCGCTAACGGCTGCCAAAATGGCGTGCATGGTTTGAAGTGCGGTTAAATTGCGCCAGGTGAAGCCCATTTCCATGCTTTTTGGGTCATCAAAAAGGGCTTGAGATTGGCTTTCGATGCGTGATAAATGAAAACCGTCACCGCCGTCAGTCATCAAGCCTGCATTGGGCAGCTTGGATGCGGCAGCGCCGAAGTTCCATAGGGGCAGGTCGTAATCTTCGGCGATCTTGATCACCATGTCATTGATCTGGCGCTCTTGAGTTAAAAATTCAGAGCGTGTAGCCAAAATAGGCACTATATTCTGAGATAAAACATAATCGATGATCTGGCGCATGTATTTATCATACATGTCGAGGCTGCCGTCCCATGATTCTTCCATGCTGATGATGGCAAAGGATGGGTTGTTGTCTCGCAGTTCACAGACCAGGGGTGTTTCGCCTTTTTTGCACATCCCTTCTTTTTTGGCATATTGTTCCACCGCAGGGGTCCACATCAGGTTTTGAACGGCAATGATATTCAAACCGCCTTTGACCGCCAGGCTTTTTCGTCCCCATGAACCGGCAAAATAATCAATTGTGGGTTGGAGGTAGGCATATTCGTCACCCAGGCTGTAGGTGCCGCCGTCAAACATGGCCAAAAAATAGGTCGGGATGTTCTGGCAGTCGCCAATTTTGGAAAAACGGGTGGGTTCTCGTCCAACGGCCAATCCACGCTGATAGACTTCAAGCATGGCTGGTGAGAGTTCTGGGATGATGGGCATTTCGAGCCAGGAGGCGTGAGCCTCCGTGGCGGCGGCTGTTTCAACAGCATTGGCAGGTTCGGTCGTCGAAGGAGCTTCCTCGGTAGGAGGAGTTGTTGCAGTTGGTTCAACCACCGTTGCCTCAACAGCAGCAACTGTGGGTTCAGGTGTGGAAAGGCCGGCATTCGTGCAGGAGGTCATGAAAACCAATAAACATGCCAGGCTGATGATTCTTATAAAGTGCATTCCGAACTCCTTAATAAATAATAATTACTTCAAGCCTGCCGTGATGGCGGATTTACCAGATGCTGAATCGCTGGCGGTGATCACATTGCCTTTGCGAGTCAGCGTTCCCAAATAGGGTCTCGAGCCGTTTTTGGCAATCCAGCCTTCCATATTAAACGGGATGGCTCCGTCGGCGATGATCCACTCACCATTGAACTTGCGGGCAACGTGCACATGCGTTCCGGTGGCCGATCCACCTTCACATGAAGGATGTCCGATTGTATCACCGGTTTTAACTAATTTGCCTTGGCTGACCAAATCGTCCAACCCAAGGTGAAGGTAATAAATTACCCAGCCGGTGCGTTCGTTGCCGTCCTTGTCGAGATCCAATACTGCAATGGCTGGCTCGGTGCGGACGATCAGCCCGTCTGCAAGGGCGACCGCAAATTCATCTGTGGGTGAACAGCCTCCACCTGAAGTTGCAGGGGCAAAATCCAATGCGCCGTAGGGTTCGCCCGATCCCCACCACGATTCATGCGGTCCGCCTGTATATGCCCAGGTTTTTCCAACAGCAAAGGGAAGCACCAATTCGGGCTGCTGCAAGTTTCCGGGGAAGTGAGGTTGAACATTCAACCACGGGTCACCGAAAAGTGAAGTGTAGGTTCGAATAAATCCATTTTCACGAATAGCCTGGTTGTATTGATTGAGGCTCAATTTTTGTGAAAAATAATGTTGAAAGGCCACCGTAGCCGCATTTTGCCATGGGTCGGGAATTTCAAGGGTTCCGTCTGTGCGGTTGATCTCATCCAGGCTGCCGTTGCGCCAGCCGTAATATCCATTGTTGAGCAAGCTGGCTGCCCACACCAATTGAAGATAAAACCCCTTGTGAAATTGTTCTTCATATCCCAGAGGATAGGTTTTTAAATTATCAGCCAGAACCGGTTCTGAAAGTGCTCCGGTTTGGTATTCAGCCAGTGCCAGCAGCACGCGCGGACTGATGGAAAAGTTGAGTGCCACCAGTTCAATCAATTGGCCGCCTGTGCGCATTTTTTCATCAGCAAATACGGTGTAGTTTTTGAGCCAGCCTGGCTGAGAATTGACAAATGCGACCGCGTCGAACCCGGTTTGCGCTGGACCATTAACAAATAAAGCGTCTGGGATGATTTGGAACTGGCTGCCCCATAACGTTTCATAATATATGGGGATCTTTAGTTGAAAACCTGCCTGAAGAGTGGTGATCGTTTTGGGCAGCAGAGGATTGGCTTCAAGAATTTCTTCGACAGTTGTGTTGAAGTGGCTGGCGATGGCCGCCAGATTATCACCATCCTGTGCAGCATAATCCACCAGAGTGCCAGGCGCATAAACCGGACGGGAGGGGTAAGGTGTGGTGGAATCTGCCTCGAGAGTCGATTGGGTTGGGCTCACAATGGGAGGTACCACCATGGTCGATTGAACCGAGGTGCAGGCAGTCAACAGACCCACTACCAATAGAAGATTTAGTGTAAAAAGGAATTTATTTTTCACACTGTGTTTCTTTGAATCCATCCAGTTGCCAGCCTTTTTATTGTTTCGCTTTTGGAATCGAAACGTGTGATTCTACGCCGCCATTTTCGTCGCGGATAACAATGGTATCACCTTTTGTCAACGTGCCATCGTAAACTTTAATTCCATTGTGAGCGATATAGCCGCTCATGTTGAAAGGTAACGGGCCGTCAGCTAAAATCCACTCTCCATTATACTTTCTCGCCACGTGTGTGTGTGTGCCGCTTGAGACGCCGCCTTCACAGGATGCATGGCCGATGGGGTCGCCGGTTTCAACGCGTGTACCAACGGCCACACGGTCTTTGGTGGCGATGTGCATGTAAAAGATATTCCAACCGGTGTTTTCGCGATTATCCCCATCAAGATCCTGGATGACTGCCCCGTTTTCAGCACGGACAATCATGCCTGGCGCCATGGCCACCACCCATTCGGGGTTGTCGACGCAGCCCGGGTGAGATGAAGGCGGAGCAAAATCCAGGGCAGCCATCGCGCCGTCAGGTCCCCACGCGGAATGCGGTCCGCCGGTGAATGCCCATACCCGGCCAGGGACGAAGGGCAGTTCCAGTTTGGGTTGGATCAGTTCCGGCGAGTAAAGCGGTTCAATCGAGGCAGCCCTGACAAAGGGGTTGCCGTACATTTTTTCCATCAGGATGGGAAAGCTTTCGTTGCCGTAAAGTGCGCTCACCCAGTCTGCCTTGTTATAAAGCTGGGCGAATAAATATTGCAAGCCTGCTGAACCGGCGTTCAAACCGGGACTGATGCGTAGCACGGTGCCATCGCTGAAAGGCAGCGTAGAGAGGATGCCCGCCCGCCAGCCGTAATAACCGAGGGAAAGCTGCGATACTGCCCATGAGAGCTGGCGGTAAAGCCCTTTTTGCTCAAGTTTGACGTATCCCATGGGGTATTCTGTCTCAGCCAGGTTGGCTGGTTGTCCGTAAACCCAGTGGCTCTTGTATTCAAGCAGCGCCAAAATCACGCGCGGATTAATTGAATTTTCGAGGCACACCCTTTTGATGATATCCGCGCCGGAGGTGGGGCCGCTTGAAAGTTCTTCTTTATAGGTGCTCAAAAATCCGCCCGCCTGATTGGCAAAGAGGGTCAGGTCAAAATCAAGAGCTGTCGGTGAAAAAACCACTTCGCTGTCAGGGATGACCGCAATGGAATCAAAGACATCGTTCAAAACATTGGGGATGATCAACAAAATTCCCGGGTTGATTAAACCTGTTTCGGGCACAGATTGACTATAGGTGATCTGGTCTGCCGAGACGCCGAAACGCCCGAGGATCGAAGGCAGGGTGTCGCCTGATTGTGTGTAATATTGGATGGGAGGTTTGGGGGTCGCCAATGGGTCAAGCGTGGCCGTGGGACCTGAAGTGGGGGAGAATATTGGCAGATCGGTAAAGGTCGGAATGGTGTTTAGTGTGGATGTAACTGCAGGTGTGGAAGTCGGTTGGGTGGCAGTCGGGGCAGGTGTGGTTGCCAGAGGCGCAAGAGGTGTGGTCACTTTGCCTTCCGCCAGGGCAGTGACGGTCAATTCAACCGGACTGACATAGCCCTGCGAACACGCCAGACTGGCCAGTACGAAGCAGGCTGACACACAAATGGTTTGAAGCTTCTTAGCGCTGAATCTGATTTTCTGCAATGCGACCATCCCAGGCAGTGACACTCAGACCGTCACGAGAGAGAGCACCGTCGTACTCAGCTCCGTCGCCTGAAGAGATCCAGCCTTCCAAATTAAATGGCAGATGTGTATCTGCTGATATCCACTCCCCATTATACCTTCGAGCGAGGTGCAAGTGTGTACCGTTGGAGACTCCGCCCTCACAAGAAGGGTGCCCGATGCGGTCTCCAGCTTTAAGCCAGGTGCCGGCGCTGACCCTGTCGCGTGATTCAATGTGCATATAAAGCAGTGTCCAGCCGGTTTGTTCAATTCCGTCGCCGTCCAGATCAAGCAGCACGGCGCCGTCTTTGGCACGCACCACCAGCCCGTCGGCCGCGGCCACCACCCAGGCATCGGATTGAACGCAGCCAAAGGCTTCACCCGGGGGAGCAAAATCAATGGCCGCCCAGGCTGATCCGCTGCCCCAACCGCCGTGCGGACCGCCCGTGAAAGACCAGGTGGTTCCATTTTCAAAGGGCAGGATCAATGCAGGCTGGGTCAGGCCAGCCGGAACCAAGTTGTTGATCGTCAGGTCAAAGGGGATGCCAAAGAAATTGGAGTACGACGTGAATACGCCGACCTCGGAAATGGCCAGTTGATATCCATATTGGTCATGGAGCTGCGCCATCAGGTATTGCACTGCCGCGGTGCCGGGGTTGATCAGGGTTGATAGCTGCACCAGGTTGCCATCCGCGAGGATGACGTAAGGCAGCGCATTGATCTGATAGCGGTAATAGGCTTTGTTGAGGGTGTCGGCCGTCCAGGCAAGCTGGCGGTAAAGCCCTTCGCGGTTGGTTTCATAACGACCCATGGGGTAGGTTATATATGAAGGGTCAAGCTGGGTGCGGGTGACCCAGCGGGTTTGATAATCCAGCAGGGCAAGCAGCAGGCGTGGATTGACCGAATATTCGTAGCTGATGCGTTGCACGATCTGGGCACCTGTGAGGGTCGCGCCTTCGACATCCTCAGAATAGTTGCTGAGATATCCGCCTTTTTGAGAGACGAAAGCGCTGATATCGAGTGTGGCGCTGGCGGGGCCGTAAACCAGTTCACTGTCTGGGATGATCTTGAAATCGGATAGGGCTGAGGCAGGCTGCGGCGCGGGGATGGTGAGCACCATGCCGGCTTCAAGCAGATCGGGGTCAATCGTCGGGTTGGCGTTGATCAGGGCAACGAGAGGCAGGTTATTGCGCGCAGCGATCAGCGCCAGGTAGTCTCCATTTTGCACTGTATATGAGACTACTTCGGTGCGGATGGAAGGCAAGCTGTGGACGCCGTCGGGGGTGGGGGTGAAATAAGGAGAGCCTTCAGGACGCGGCGTGGGCAGCAGCGCGAGCAGGGAGGAGGGCAGGTTTTCAACTTGAGAGTCCTGGGCAGCCGGCGTATCAAGCAGCCAGGGGCGTGAGTTTGGAGCCGAGACCACGCATCCGCTGACCAGCATCAGCGCCGACACAAAGATAAAAAAGTGCAAAAACCGTTTCTTCATCCTAATCTTTCGGTCATTAACCCTGCGCCCATGGGGCGTCCGCCAAGAACATGCAAATGCAGGTGAAAGACTGTTTGTCCGGCGCCGGCACCGACATTAATGGCTACCCGGTATCCAGAATCTGAGATATTCATACGAGAAGCCATCAATTTTGCAATTAATAACATATGACCTGCTAATTCAGAATCAGAATCCGTAAAATCATTTAGTGAGCTGTAATGGATTCTCGGCAAAATGAGTAAATGAATGGGTGTGAGAGGTTGAATGGTTTTGATCACAACACATTGTTCATCCTCGTAGAGGATCTCCGCAGGGGCGGTTTTGGCGATAATGTCGCAGAAGATGCAGTTTGTCATAACAGATTCTGGTTGCAAGTTCCTTGCCTATGGATTTGAATAAAAATTACACCACAAAAAGCAGTAAATACATGGAAAAAATCGTTTTAATTTTTTTCAAGTTTTCGTGAAATTCGAACTTTTTGTAGTAAGTTTGGGTTTTTATGAAGTTCTTTTATAGGCTCTTTGTGATTTCCTTGACTACATTCAATATCCAAATTATTAGCATTTTTGCACTTCAAATTGGTGTATTTCGTGTGTCGCGATTTTTTGCTCCCCAGATTTTTAGGGTTCGTGGTTAAATTGACTTTATTCGAAAAAATCGAAATTCAAAGAGGAAGAGATGAAGCATACAATCAACGCCATCGGTTTTGCCGTAAAAGACATCAAGTTAATGGTCGAATTTTATCGCAACATCATGGGGTTCGATGTGGTTTGGGATGGCGGTGTCTTTGCAAACGCGAAACAGAAAAACGGAAGTTACTTCAACCTTTATGTGCGGCCTGAGAATAATGTTGGACTCTTGAATCCGCTGACCTACCCGGCGGGGATCAACGGCTCGGTACAGATCACCTGCGACATCGAAAACGCAGAGGATGTGGATAATGAATACGAACGCTTGCTGGCAGCCGGGGCATCGCCCATCATCGCTCCCACCACCTGGCCGTGGGGCATGCGCAGCTTCTTTGTGGCAGACCCCGAAGGCAACCAGATCGAGATTCTGGCACACTTAAAAGATTAATTTCGATCTTTTGTTCGTATTTATACAAAATTTGTGTGTTAAGTGATTAAGAATTAGATTTTCTCTGCGTCCTCGCGATCTTTGCGCACCCGAGCGAAGCGAGACGTGCCGCGGCTCGCTCTGCGCATGCGCAAGCACGCGCGAAGCGCGTTAGGTGTAGTGAGAGAAAAACAAAAAAACACCACAAAAACTTTTGTGGTGTTTTGGCTTCCTAAAAAACTAGATTACCCCTTGTACTCTTCGTTCTTGATGTAGGCTTCGGTCATTTCACGGCAGACCTCATCCTTGAACTGCTTCGGAGGGGTCTTCATGAAGTAAGAGGCCGGCGCATACAACGGACCGGCGATGCCGCGGTCGCAGGCAAGCTTCACACAGCGGACGGCGTCGATGATCACACCCGCGCTGTTGGGGCTGTCCCAAACTTCCAGCTTGGCTTCGAGGTTAAGGGGTACATTGCCGAAGGTCGTGCCTTCCATGCGAATGTAGCACCATTTGCGGTCGGTCAACCAGGGCACGTAATCGCTGGGGCCGACATGCACATCATCGGGGTCCAGTTTGTAGGGCAGCATAGAGGTGACGGCACCGGTCTTGGAGATCTTCTTGGATTCGAGGCGGTCGCGTTCAAGCATGTTCATGAAATCGGTGTTGCCGCCGAAATTGAGTTGATAGGTGTGATCCACGAGCACGCCGCGATCCACGAAGAGGCTCGTGATCACGCGGTGCAGAATGGTGGCACCGAGCTGGCTCTTGATGTCGTCGCCGATGATGGGCAGACCGGCATCCATAAAGCGTTTCGCCCAGTATTCGGAGGAGGCGATGAATACTGGGATGGCATTGACCATGCCGACACCGGCTTCGAGGATCTGTTCGACATACCACTTGGTGGCCATTTCAGAACCGACGGGCAGATAGTTGACCACCACGTCCGTTTCGGTGTCTTTGAGGATTTTTACGATGTCGGCGGTGGGACCGGGGGCCTTGGTGAGGATCTGGCTCAAGTACTTGCCCAATCCGTCGTGGGTCATACCGCGCACCACAGGCACGTTCAAATGCGGAACGTCGCTGAATTTGTAGGTGTTGTTGGGGTAAGAGAAAATGGCTTCTGAAAGATCCTTGCCGACCTTGGTATCAACAACGTCGATGGCGGCAGAGAACTCAATATCGTTGATGTGATAGCCGCCTAGGTTGACATGCATCAAACCGGGAACGCGATCCGTATCTTTGGCGTTGCGGTAAAACTCCACGCCCTGGACGAGAGATGAGGCGCAGTTGCCCACGCCGATGATTGCTACACGTACCTTTTTGCCCTTGCTCATTGGGTGTTTCCTCCTTTAAAGAGAGACGATTTGATTGAGAATAATGAAGATAAAACCGTTGGAGCGCAATCACTCCAGCGCGTCGATTATAACAGAGGAGGGCTCATTTTAAGCTTAAATTGCGTGAATGTGCGTAAGTTTGTGCGTAAAATTGCGCAACCGTGTGCGTAAACTTGTGCGGCAGGCGCAGGCATCACAAAAGTCTTGTCGAAAGGGGGCGGGGCGGGCTCAGCCCGGCTAGAGCACCCGGTTCGGGACCGGGAGGTCGGCGGTTCAAATCCGCCCGCCCCGACAAAAAGACCTGTAGATTATTAATCAACAGGTCTTTTTTTAACAATTTCTTTGAATTATTTCATAGACTAAAAATACAAACCAGGAATATATTCCGGAAGTATAAAAATCTCGTGGTCTATAATTTTCTTTTCAGTATTTTCAATTTCTGTTTTAATACTTTCAGGGGTAAGACGTTCAAAATTTCCTGATTTATCAATTCCAATCATGCCTGTTGAAAGCCCTAATGTTTCCAACTGTCCATATATCATTTCACCTTTTTCGATTTTTGTTAGAATATCCATCATGACTTTTTCGCGATTTTCAAACACTGATGTCAAGATGAATGGAGCCTCGTCGGGATTGGAGTTGATTTCAGCCGGATTTCCACCAGATGTGTATTCGATCATATAAAATCCTTCTTCTTGAGCAGATTGAATGATGCCGCCTCCGGCAGGTCCGGAAAGGTTAAGGATCATATCGGCTTTTTGATTGTAAATATTACCTGCAGCTGTGGCAGCGTTTTGATTCTCAAAAAATCCTCCAGAATAATTTACAAGGATGCTGTTTGCATCCAGACCAGCGTCAGTAGCGCCTTGTTTGAATGCCTTAATGCGGTTATCAAGATAGGGTTTATCATCCACGCCTGCCACCACTCCAATTATTGCGTCGGGGTTGATCATGGAAATTGTACTGGTTTTGGTCATTAGACTTGCATACATGCCGGCGAGGTAGAAGGCTTCATTTGTTCTAAATGAAGCGCTGTAAACATTCGGAAGGTAGTTTGAAAAGAAATCGACTTTGCCACCTATCAGGATGAATTTATGGTTTGGGAATAGTTGAGCATAATAAGTGACGTGTTCAACCGCTTCTTCTCCAGACGTGATCAGCACATCAAACGTGTTGTAAACAAAAACTGATTCCCATTTGCTTTCGAGGTCCGAATTTATTTCATCTAATTGAAGAATTGAGTATTGCAGATTGGAATTATTAGCTGCTTGTTCATAATTACTTCGCATAAAATCAGAAAAAAGATCGTCTTCCCATGAATTATTCATGACAAATAGAATTTTTGGTTTTGATAATTCTTGTTCAGCGAGTGTTATCTTTTCTTTTAAATCGGGAGGAGACAATTGTTCAAAGTTTTCGTTTTTCACCAGTCCAACAAAACCGCCATTGATCCCGTATGAAATCATTGACCCAAATGGCAGTGTTTTATCCAATGCTTTTGTGATGGCATCGTACGCAATCAGATCCGGTTTTATTACCGCCGAAGTTAAAACATTGTTTGTCAGCTGGCTATTGGAATACGATAATGTGCCTGCATAATCTTTTCCCATGCCAATCACGTAATGACCCAACTCAAACGCAGCCTGAGCGCCTCCATAATCTGCGAGGTCCGAAAAAAGGAAGATTATGTCAGCGCCATTTAAATACATTTGGGTTGCAATTCTCTTTGAATCCTTGATTTTTTGTAATGCATCTACGTTTTCGATCATGACATCTTTTATCTTCAGACCTGCATCGATTGCACCATTTCGAAAAGACATCAGTACTTGATTATTCACGAAATCGTTGCTGATTCCAATAGCCCCAATTTTGGTATCAGCGTTGATTCCTTGCAGCGAAGTGTTGGATGTCATGTAGCCGGCATATAATCCGGCAATATAAGCAGCCTTTTCTTTATTCACTGGTCCACTGAAAATATTTTTCAGACCTGAATTGACCTTTCCATCAAGCAGAATAAATTTAGTTCCCGGATATTTTGCGGCTTCAGTTTCAACAGACCACCGCATTGCATCACCGAATGCAACAACGATATCATAAGTTCCATTCGCAAGCGTTTCTGTGAAGGACCCGACATAATTAATTGCTCCCCAACCGGATTCAACCGTTTGAAGTGAAAAACGGTATTCTTGCTGTGCTAACTGTATTCCTTTGGTAAAAAGATCGAAATACGAATGATCTCCCAAAGTGCCACTAATAAATAGAAGGACTTTTAGATTTGAATAATCAGGAGTGGATGTTGGCGTGGGAAGTGGTGTGTTGGTATGTGAAGGTATGGGGAGTGTAGAAGGAGTGGGCGTAAAATTTATCAAATTTGGACCAGTGATTGACGTGGAATTGCAAGAAATGAGTGAGAAAAAGGAAAAGATAACCAATAATAATATCGAAAAAAATTGTGCTTTTTTCATCATCCCTCCGATCACAATTAATGGAACAATTGATTAGATCATTTAGCCCAAAATTTGAAAACAATCCACCAGAAATCAAAGCGCAATGAGCATCTTTTTTTTCCGAGATGAATCATGGTGTAACAGTCAAGCAATAAATGAAAATTATTAAAGTTGATAATTATTTATGCCTTACAACGGAGATAAACGCATATTCCGTATTTTATCTCCATCGTTTTCGAAATTACGATCGTTTCTGAATATTTTTTGTGCCATCGGTTTGACCAAGAAATAGCCACTGTGATTGAATTGTGCAAAGGTGGTAATCAACAAATAAGTAGGTTTACAAGAATGGCTAGATGAACTTTTTTGGTGGACACATTGTTATGGATATTTCTGGCATGGATTAAGTCAGAACTAAAACAGGAATGTGATCTTCAAACCAATAATTGTGTGATTATTCATTTTCTACATTTCTCCAATCAAATCATGACACACCCCTTCCAATCGTTATTCAAAGGAAGGGGTGTTTTGTAAAATTTGGGTTTATTGATTTGGAGAAAATATCAAGTCATCTCCAGATTTCTGCATTCGCCATGACTGCATACTATTGTTCACTCCGCATTCATGACCAAATCCTCCATAGGTCGGGTTTGCTTCATACATCACCATCACATCAAACAAGTATGCTCCGTCTAGAAACTCATTAAGTGCAATTCCAACATTTCTGCCATCCGGTGAGCCAGGATCATCAGGTGTAAATGAGTTCCAGGGAATGGTATGACTGGTGGCCGCCATGTTGTCGGCACCAAATGAACTGCCTTCCCAGTTTTCAGGATGGAAACCAAGTTGATAATAGCCGATAGCTCCTGGGACGAACTCTCCTGGTGCTACAGGAACACCTATCCAAGTCACTTGAACATCCTGCCCGGCAGCGGGATTTGGAGAGAATTGATATTCACTTGGTGCAGCGACCACACAATGTGTCCAAGTGTCCTGTGTTTCAGTGCCGGGGATGGGATTTCCCAAAATGTCCAATAGAACAAACTGGTAGGGCTGACCAGATATTGGTTGTCCTTCAAAATCTTGGCCAAAACGAAATTCACTGATGAAATCCACACTGGGTGCCCACATGCTAGCCTGCTGTGGAATGATAAAGACCTGTTCATCAGGTGTTGTAACCTGTAGGGCAGACGCCGCAATCATGATGCCGTTTGCTTCTAGCTGGTAGTGGGTAATGGTTGGATTACCATTGCCTACATCCATATGGGCTGTTAAATCCATATTCAATCTTTCTTCCCCCAGATCCATGGATTGGCAATCCACCAAACGTCTATCATGATGATATCCATCCCAACTCCCATTTGGCATATTGCTTTGATAACTACCAAAGGCATGATCATCTGAAACACCTGCCCCGTTGACCTCGACTTCCCCGCTAAATCGGATTAGTGTTGGGGGTCCAAAAATACCATATTGATCAGCAGGAATAAAAGTGGAATATAGAACCAGACTGTACCTGTTAGCATCGGGTTCATACACAGCAGAAAGTGAAAGGGGATAAACACTTGCCAAATAGGGTGACTTCATGCACCCTGTGGCCAGATACGTGTTATTGGACGCCAGGCTTGGAACAATTCTATTGATAAAGATTAGGAATGGAAGTGGGGTTTCACCTGAGTCATTAGTCCAATTGAAAACCCATTGACCGCGGAGGTCGTCAACTCCATTGGTATTTACAGCTGCAGTCATACTGGATAGGATGATGAATGAGAGGATGATTAAACAACCAACAATTCTCTTTTTCATTTTTTCTCCTATTAACTCTAACATGAAAATAATGTTTAAAATACCAAATAGTTCCAATAAATGACAGCCACCTCCTTTTTGGGTGTGCAACATTTTGGGGTAATGAGGTCTGATGTTGAGTAATTGGGGTTCTATGTGCTGGATTGATCTTTCAACCTGATATTTCACAGGTCTACTATCATATTGAAATATAACGTGATTGAATTCTATATATCAATATAGCTATTACGCAAACAAAAGTCAATCAATTATTTATCAAAATGCTTATTTGGGTTTTCAGTATTTTGTAATCGATGTTGGATTATTACTTGGGGATTATTCATCGATCGGCGGCATCATTAATCAGTGTTTCAATTCTTTATAATGAGAAGTTTCTTTTCAGATGAATCAATCAAGTTTTTAAAAATAAGAATTTCTATACCAGATATGTAATCTTTTTGTGAGGGGATTTAGGATACTCTGAATGAAGATCAAATTGTTATTGATTTTTTACAATTATTAATTATGTTTTGCGAAATTTTTACAAGGAATGGAAGAAAAAATGTCTCATATGATGAATGGCTTGATGGTGTATATATAATGCGACAATTTTCGGGACCATTGCTCAGTATTATATATCTTACATAATGGTCAAATTATCCATAATGAGAATTTTAAAAAAGATTACCTAACTTAAAATCATCTTAGAAAGATCCGAAGTTGAATTTAATTGACCTTTTAATTTGGAATAAATTTGGATAATAATTCATGTCCTGGAGGTCGTGATAAATACCCCGAAAGGGTATCGAATCCTCTCAAGCCTTAACTTCTTGACAAAAAGAACAAAAGTTCTATAATAATCCCGCTGATAAGTTATGTTTTCTTTCAATTCAAGGCTGCTGATTCGTACATAAAAACGAAAAACAAAGCACCAACCAAAACCGCTTTTTTGAGATCACAATATTCGTTTTGT
Organism: Chloroflexi bacterium HGW-Chloroflexi-4; assembly: GCA_002840715.1. Taxonomy (GTDB): domain Bacteria; phylum Chloroflexota; class Anaerolineae; order Anaerolineales; family Anaerolineaceae; genus UBA6107. The sequence goes on along the minus strand of PHBW01000013.1, from coordinate 135,734 downwards.
TCGTTTCCGAATATTTTCAAAAACAAAAACGAATCGCCTGGGTGAAAAAAATCGAAGAGTTGAGTATGATCAAAAACATGGTCAACGATATTGAAAGGTGCTTTTCCTCTTTAGATGGGTATAATGAAGATGTAAAAAAAATTATTGGTATTGCACAATTAGAGGTACACATGAAAATTAAAAGATTCCTGATCGTGTTTACATTCATCACGGCTTTGTTTCTGGTCGTTTCCACCTTAAACATTTCTTCTGCGAGTGCCATCGTCGCCAAAAAAACGCCGAATGGGCTGCAAAAAACGCCTGGCGCAATGGCAACGCAAAATGCCATCAATCATGCTGCCGGAATATATGGAAATCCGCATGGAAAACCAGTGAATTATCAAGGTATCATCACCACAATTGATGATGTAAGTATTACCATTACCTTGAAAGATCAATCTTCTGTCACTGTTACCATCACACCTGAGACCATCATCCGCTTTCCACGGGGCCAGGCTTCAGAAGACCAGTTATTGACCCCGGGTATGACGGTTATGGTCCATGCAATCCTCGGCCAGGATGACTTGCTAACAGCCCGGCGCATCAATCTCATTCCCAAAGCATCTCCACTTCAACAAGAGTTGGATGATTAAGCAGTATTAGAAATACAAGTAATCACGAAACATTTGGCAGGGTGATTGTGCCTTGACCAACAATATCAATCCCATGGGCTGCACTGAAATTCGCACAGAGGGTCAACCCAAAAACTTTCTGATTTTAGAAGAAAGTTTTTGGGTTTAATATTCCAACAATACGCCAAATAAAATAAATAATTAATAGATACTTACTATAATTATTTCTGGAGGCGGAAAATGAAAAGTCAGGCAATGCGTTTTATCACCATAATTCTTATCTTAACTGTCGTTTCTGGCATCATCGTTTTGGCCATCGGCTTGATCAGCAAATGGCAGACCGAGATCCAGTTTAGCAACGGGTATTTCTACGGCGGCGGGGTGCTGCTCGTGATCGGGCTGGTCAACGCCATGGGTGCCCGCTCTGATGACCGCATGCCAGGCATGGCTGACGGCCGCATTACCACCGATGAGCGAGAATCCAGTTATCAGTTAATCTCAGAAGATATAGCCAGAGCGAACTATCGCATGGTTTACCTGGGGGTTTCAGGGCTGCTGTTGTGGGGTGTTGCAGCGCTGATACCGGCGATCATGAAATAGAAAATACCGTTGGCCAAATCCAACGGTATTCTGAACGCAATAGACCATTCAAACCATAATACTATTTTAATTTGGCGGTCAGTTTCATCTCCACGGCCGAAAGTGCCTGTGAAACCGGGCAGCCTTTTTTAGCCTGCTCGGCAAACTCGATGAAGGTCTTCTCGTCGATACCGGGCACCTCTCCAACCGTCGAGAGCTCAAGCAGCGTGATCTTGGGGCCTTCGCCCAGGTGAACTTTCACCGTTGTGGCGATGGATGTGGGTTCATGCCCGGCCTTTGATAAAATAGCCGAAAGAAACATTGAAAAGCAGCCGGCATGCGCTGCGCCGATCAACTCTTCAGGGTTGGTGCCAGGTCCTTCTTCAAACCGGGAGGCATAGGTGTAAGCGCCTTCATACACACCAGAACCAAGGCGCAAACTGCCTTTGCCTTCAACAAGATTACCCTGCCAAAGGGCAGATGATTCACGAATCGTCATAATAATCCTCCAAACAGATTGCTTGAATAAAATGGTATTTTTTACGGCTTTACTCATGGAGTCATAAATCAGCACGCCATTATTGTCCATACTGTTTAGATGGTATCAACCGGAAAGAAGTTACATTTTTATTGAACCCAGGTGAACTTATATGATTGGGCATGTGTTCTGCCCTTAAACAAGAACAGGATCATCTGAAATCAGAAAATCCCGTTCATTAGTGATTATGGTTAACAAGTATCAGGCGCCAACAAAATAGGCGTGAACTTTTTCAGAAATTTGTCGGTCAGTCATCTGGTCTGCCGTATCAACTGCGGCGATTTTAGCACCCAGCTTTTCTGATTTCAGAAGGGCGGCCAATTCCGCTTTGGCTTCACCAGGTCCGAAGATCAATATTGCATCTGTCTCACGAATCTTGTAGGCAATTTCTGCGTAAAACTTGTTCAGACTTAGATTAAACGCCTGATCATTTTTTGCCGCGTAAGTTGATTTTGAGAGAGTTGTAGCCGTGGGGATATCCGCTGAATAACGTGCGCTGTTATCCAGGTTCGAAAGAATGATCTGGACCGTTGATTTCTTGTCCACCAGTGTGACAACGACTGCTTTCTGATGATCAACCCACATACCAGTCTCTGTTTTCATAAGGTGCTCCTTTTTACTTGACTTATTCGGACAACACTATTTCTTTTTTATTGGCATGGGAATAGCTTCGTTGCGGGCAGTTTGTTTCATACGGCGAATGTGCTTGCTCTCGCTTTTGGATTTTTTCTTCATCTTCAATTTCTCAAATTTGCTTTGGGTGGTTTTCACTAAATCACTCATTTTTGATCTCCATCAATTGCTGTTAAATCTTGCACTTATTTGACAGGGCATGAAATCCCAAGAAGCCCCATTCATGCAGAAGAGGGATTCAAAACAGCCAAGCCTTACACTCTTAAATTTAGGGCATGTGTGGGGAACTCCATTACCCCTCATGGGAATGGAAGTGGACTCTAAATTTGTAGATTGGCGATATCCTTGCCAATCTCAATAACCATGCAGGGAAAGGGTATTGCAATTCTATATATTGGTTATAACACGCTTCTGTTAATCATGCCTGAAGACTTTTGATATTTGACACAATTGCTGAAGGCTGTTTGTGTAAGTGTGAAAAAAGAACTGGGTGCAAGCAAAGGCACCCAGTTTCAAAGAATTACTCAAAAAAATATTTTGTTTACGGCGTCACAGGGATAACTCGTGATATGACCGTGCCTGATTGATTCTTTTCAGAATAAACGCTGATGGTTGCCAGTAGTGTGTTACCAGTTGGGTCATAGGAAAATTCACCTGGGCTGAAACTGGTTGCCTGACCGGGTTCGCCGGTGGTAAGATCCGATTCTTGTTTGGTGAGGCTGCATCCAGAGTAACCGGTGAAATAGTTTGATGTATGTGTCATCGTGATGCCCTTGGTGCTGTCGACGATCACAATTTTTACAGACTGCCAGGTGGTATTACCGGTGTTGGTGATATTGAACACCAGAAAATATTTAGAGGAGCAAGTTTGCATTGAACTGTAGCTGACATTAAAACTGGCTGCTGAAGTGGGGGTAATTGTGGGGGCATAAGTGGGTTGAGCGGTGAATACGGGAAGTATGTTTTGATTACCTGTTTTATATGAAGTGCCCTTCCAGACCCAGCAGTAGTGATTGGAGGTGTCGAAATAGCGAACATAGAAAAATTCGCTGTCTTCACTGCGAGCCAGGGCTTGCAGTTGAACGCCGGCATCCACAGTGGCAGCAATGCCATAGGTGGTGGCTGGACCATAGCGGCAGTTTGTGGCGCTGTCAAAGGTCAACCAGACACCGCTGAGGGGTGTGGCGGTTTCGCTAGGCGCGAGTGTAAATGAGGGGGTAGCCGTGGCAGCTGAAGTATTGGTGGGTTTGGGAGTTGCTGATTTTTCAGCAATGATCGCATTGAGCGTACTGGCGATCTGAGTCACTTGAATGTTCAATGCTTCAATGGTGCTCGCGGCAGCGGCATCCATGGTGGGGGCGGCTGAATTTGCGCTGCAGGCGCTAATCGCCAGGGCAAGGATTAAGCTGATTGAAATCAATTTCCATTTTTTTTCCATTTTTTTACTCATTGTCTTTCTATTTCTGATTGAATTGTTGTAACAGAACCTAATCATAACTCTCTTTTTCGTGTAATTACGTTAGCTAGTATAATTTATTTCTGTCTTAGTGCAATCATCCTTCATTTTAAGGAAATACAAAAATATGAATTCCATCCGAGTTTTCTTCAAAAAATATTGGAAAGCGCTTTTTCTATTATTTTTTGTTTCAGCGTTAGCCTATTTGCCCAACATCACAAAATTTACTCTTTACAAGGATGATTGGTATTACATTGTGGATGGGTTCTTTGGCGGTCCTAAAATATTTCGGGAGATGTTCTATATTGACCGTCCATTAAGGGGATACTTGTGGGAATACCTCTTTACATTGCTTAAAACTGATCCTCTTCCTTACCAGATCCTGGCTTATATTTGGCGTTTAATCAGCGGCATGCTTTATTTTTGGATGCTAAACCTCGTTTGGCCCAAACATGAAAAAACAAATTTGTGGATATCCATGTTTTTTCTTCTTTATCCGGGCTATTTATGGTGGGTTTCAGGTGTTGAATACCAACCTTATATTTTGACCCAACTCTTGCAAGTTTTTTCTTTTGTGACCATGTTGTTGTTTATCAAAACAAACAACATTTATAAGAAAATTTTTTATTTGGGTTTTACAATACTTACCGGGTGGATTGGTCTGATGTTTGTGGATTACACCATTGGTATGGAACTCTTACGGGTGGTAATTGTTTTCTTATATGTAAGTCATAAATTGCCGCTTGCCAAGATGGCATCCAAGATTAGAAAGACGTTTGTAAATTGGTTGCCTTTTCTCATCATTCCGGCCGGTTTTATGATCTGGAGGACTTTCTTCTTTACCAACACACGTAGTGAAACCGATATCAGTTTGCAGATAGGTCATTTCTTGGCTTCACCTTTACAAGTTGGTTTTCAGTGGCTGCAAAGTCTTATTAAAAGTTTCTTTAACATAAACCTCTTTGGTTGGATTAAACCTTTTGCCGATCATTTCTTCTCACTTGGCTTGATTCAATTTTTAATTGCTATCGCTTTATGCACCGCAGCTGTGTTTGTGGTCAAAAAAATGTTGGGGAGTAATTACCTGGTTGAGACCGAATCGCTTGAAAGTTCCTCCAGATCAAGACAATGGGAGAAAGAAGTGATTGCCGCAAGTATCGTTGGCATGATAGGAGGTATCATCCCGATCGTACTGATGAATCGGGAAGTTACCATCGTGAGTTACTCACATTATTTATTAAATCCTCTGATGGCGGCTGCTCCGATTTTGTTTGCACTCATCAATTGGGTGAAATCGATAAACCTCCGTCAAGGCATTTTGCTGTCGCTGGTTGGATTTTTGGTTATCTCCAATTACTGCTATTCAGTCAGTATTGTTAAAGAAGAAACCACTATTGCCAAATTCTGGCAGCAGGTATCCATCCGTGCTCCGCGATTTGCGCCCGATACCACAATTTTAGTCAACTTTCCTAATAACTATGCAGATGACAACTGGGATGCCATTTGGGCCCCTGTCAATTATCTTTATACGCAACCCTCTGAAGTAGTTTTAACAGATGAGGGAGTTCGATACCCCTTTGCGGGGTTACAGCCGGCAGTCGAAACATCAAAAAATATTCTGATGAATAGCGAACTTGGTTTACGATACCGCACCCACGCTTTTTATACTCGTTACGATAAAATGGTTGTGATCAGCCAACCTTCACTTAATTCATGTGTGCATGTTATTGATTCACGTTGGCCGCGGTTATCCATTTGGGATAGCGACCAGGTCCTATTATTTGCCTCACAATCTGATACCTTCAATATCATTTCACCACGAACGTATGTGAATTACGACGAAAAGATTTTTGGAAAACTGGATGAAGAAAACTGGTGTGCCATTTATCAGAAAGCCGAACTGGCGCTTCAACTTGAACAATGGGAACAATTAGAAGCCTTAAAATCAGAAGCAGAATCCAAAGGATTCTTGCCTGGTGATGAAATTGAATGGATGCCTTTCTTGCAAGGCGCCCTCTATTATGGTGAAATTGATGAAGTCAAAGAAATGATGGCTCAACTTACTCAACCATTTGTAGCTTCGCAAGCCTGCACAACGTATCAAGCGATGTTGCAGGGTGGATATTATTCCAGTGAAGTTTCTATGGAGGCTGCAAAGGAGTATGTTTGTTTAGAAAAATAAACAAGTGCTGAATAATCTTTTTCTTGCTCCAGGTGGGATTATTGAATTTTATTTTGTAAACTAATTGCGAGAATATTATTGGTTCAAAATTGAAATCGGTCAACCTGTTTTATGTCTTGCATACAAATATGGATACAGCCGAACTTTTGAATTTTAAAGTCAACTTTCTTTTCAAATTTGTAATATCAATACAAACCCATTTATTTGCGATTACAATGCAGATGATTTAGGAGGGTTCATGATGAATACTGACTTTACATTTGTGCGAGAATTTCTCTTAGCCATTGAACGTGAAGAGACAAATCCCCCCACCTTGCTTACCAAGGATCAGCTTGGTTTTCCCAAAATTCCTGATGGGATTTTTGGCAGACATGTAACCTTATTTGGAAGATCAGATTTAATTGAAACAATCAATCAAAAAACTGAAAATGGCAGTCATTATTTTCCGGCACGATTGACGAAAGCTGGCCGGGAATTTCTAAATGATATCCGCGATGAAGAAATTTGGAAGCGAATATTAAGCATTAAAATTGATGAAGTTCAAACAATTTCACTTTCAGTGTTAATTGCACTGGCTCAAAGAGTTGTGGAATTGAAAAAGAAGAAAGATGACCTTGAATAAGGAATTTAGAATAAAGATAATTTTTTTGAAACCATTTCAGATCATTAATAGAAGCACCCCGTATGATTAGACGGGGTGCTTTTTGTAAATAAAAATTGATCAAAGACCTTTGATCATATTACCAAGAGCCAGTATCACGAAACCCAGCACCATAATGGCAGTTGAGAAAGTACTCAGAACGCCTAAAGATATTACCGATGCGGCGGCTCCTAAAACAACGAGCAGGATCGAAATCCAAAAAGTGACTGCTTTTGGTGGTGTTAATTTCATGTCATTCTCCTTAATCTAATTCCCTTAACCCAATAGACAAGCAAAATATGCTTACTAAATAATTATACAACCCACAACAAGATGGTGTTACTCAAACCAGAGTCCACTTTGAACACCAGGATCAGCCTTTTCTACAACGATTCGAAAGATCACAACCTTTTTCTCAAAAGTGACCTTGTATCGTGCAGCATAATAATCTCCGGCGTCTTGAACGCTAATCAATTCTACCGACTCAGATTTTCCAAGCGGATCAAAGGTTGCGTAAATTTTATCCATATCTGCAGTCTTAATTGAATTCAGCATGACCTCAGAGAAATGACTTGAAAATGTTTCATAGTTTTTATTTTCAATGCCTGAGATCAGGTCATTGACGATCACATCCGTTTTCGCGACAATGGCATCTCGATCAGGTCCTTCAGCCACATATACAGGAGTGGGTTGTGCGCTGCATGCTGACAAAATAATTGCTGATATTAAACTTACAATAAAGATCAAACGAGTTCTCATTTATTAACCTTTCTTTAGGTGAATGACGAAAATAGTATACACCCAACGGCAATTTGGAGAATCTTTCTTTTTGACGAATTAATAAATTTCATATATTTACTTGATCAAGAAGGAAAAAAATAATATTGAATCGTATATTGATAATATTAATTACATATCAAAAAATATTCACAAATTATAAAAACTATTGACAAAAAACAAAACTCTTGCTAAACTATTTTAAAATTGTTTAAATATGATCAAAAAATAAGAGGCTAATATGAAACAGACTGTAATTCCGATGAAATCAGACGCACGGCTCTTTATTAAATGCTCTGCGGATCTTTCTGTTGAAGGAAGTGAAGAATCCACCTTGGTGGTTATAGTTGACCATGGTGACAGCCTGCGTATGCGTGAGGAAAATGGCGTCTATAGAATTCAATCAGATACTGACTGTCGCTTAATATTACCGGATACAGCGATGGTGACTGTTGAAAAAGTAGGCGGTGATTGCCAATTAAAAAATCTAAAAAGCCGCGTGATTATTGGCAAGATTGGCGGCGACTTAAAACTGGATTCAATTTGTGGCGCTTCAGTAGAATCAACAGGTGGTGATTGTCACATTTATGCCGCTGTTGGTGCTGTTGAATTAGCCCGTGTTGGCGGCTCATTAAAAGCGGATGGTGGAGAATCAATTTTGGCCAGTGGGGTAGGCGGAGAAGCCCTCCTGTATAATTTCTCGGGCACGATTGAAGTAAATTCTGGAGATGAAGTCCTCCTTCAAATTTCACAATCAAATGTTCCTGAGATTCGAGCAAAATCCGGTTCGGATATTACACTTTATCTTCCTGAAAATGCACATTGCCAATTGGATTTAAAGAGCGGTGGAGAAGAGATCAGTGTATATGCAGGTGGGCAAGAAGTTGATCTTGAAGTCCGTGATTTTTCAATGCCTATTGGTAATGGTGGAGCGATGGTATCACTTTCAGCAGGCGACAGCATTAAGGTAACAGATCGTGAAAAAGCTGGAAATGATGATCATGAATCTTTTTGGGATGAAGACCATTGGAAGAATTTTGGATTTGACATTGGCCGAAAGGTGCGGGAGGGGTTGAAAATTGCAGGTGATTCGATGGAAATGGCGTTAAAAGAAGCCGAGAAAGCAGGCAAATTGGCAGGCCGCGAAGTTGAACGTGTTTTTCGCGACCTGGATGAAACTCGTTTCCGACACGGTCCGCACAATAATGTCGTTGGTTTTTCCATGGCAGAAAATCAGGCATCTTCGTCAGCTGTCAAGACCGGTCCCAGCGAAGAAGAACGCATGTTGGTGCTGAAAATGTTGCAAGAAAAGAAAATTTCTGTCGAAGAAGCTGAAAAATTGTTAAATGCGTTGGATCGATGAGGTGGAAAAAATGACAACTGACGAGAATAAACTTGAAATTTTAAGGAAAGTGGAAAACGGCACACTTTCAATTGAAGAAGGTGCTGAATTAATTGGAATTCTTGAAGGTGCAAAATCTGAACCTGAACCTCAGAGGGTCGGCTCACAATCTGGCGATATGAATTTGGGGTCAATGAGTTCCACTGATAAACATGAGGTTTCAGGCTGTTGGAAAGCTGCGTGGAGCATGTTTTTGGTCGGCGGAGCGATACTCACGGGTTTTTCCGCTTATTGGATCTACCAGGGATATACTAACAAGGGGCTCGGCTGGGGTTTCTGGCTCTCATGGATTCCGATGCTGATTGGCATAGGGTTGATGATTTTTGGCTGGGCTTTAATGGACTCTCCATGGATGCATGTGAAAGTTCACTCGGAGAAATCAGGCAACAAAGGAATATTTATTTTCAGTATGCCAGTTCCATTTAACATTGCACGTTGGGTCATGCAAAACTTTGGTCAATACATGCCCGATGAAGTTAAAAGTCACGAAATTTTGGATGTGTTGGATCAAGCTGAATCCTCCATCAAGAGGGGAGAACCTTTTCAGGTTCAGGTGGATGATGAAAATGATGGTACCAAAGTAGATATCGTCATCAATTAGAAGATCTCTTTCTTATGGCCGGCGCATATGCGCCGGTTTTTTTTAATTCCGGTATAATCCAATTATGAAGTGGGATAATATTATTGGAACAACTTTATTATCGTTTGCATTAATCTGTTTAGTTGTTTTATTTTGGCCTACACAGAATCTCTCAACGCTTATCAGTTTTTCGATTCCTGATGATTTATCAGGAACATTGGAATTAATCCAGTCCAATCGAGTTCTTTTGGGTGAAAAAACTGAGATTAGCTTAAAAGTTACTATTATCGGTGATCAACAGGGGAGGCAAGTATTAAAACTTTTCAATGAGCTTGAATTGGATAATTTGGAGGTTACCCCAAAGGGAGAAGGTATTGTAATTGTTGTTCCCTCCAAACCTCTTGTGTTTAAATGGACCACAATACCTCTCAAAGCTGGAACAACCTCCGGAACATTATGGCTATTTTCTGAATCAGTTTACGGGGATAAAGATTTGATTCTGGCACGACCAATTCGAATCGAAACGAAAACATTTTTAGGTTTTTCGTCCTTATCAGCAAAAATTTTTAGTCTTGTTATATTGGTAATTGGTGTGCTAATATTTTTTTATTCAAGAATTTTAAGAATATTGGCCATTTAAGCGTACAATCTTATCTAGATGCAAATTGCATTTGTATATGATAAAATAAGTCAAGTTAGTAATATTATTCGTGTTTGAGGAGCGGGCAAATGCTAAATGAGTGGTTATATCTGGGGATATTTCTGACCATTGCTCTCGCAATTCCTGCTGCTGCGCTATTTATAGCAGGATTACTTTCTCCAAAAAAGCCAAACCCAATTAAAGATTCCACTTATGAATGCGGCATGGAAACCGTAGGAGTCTCGTGGGTTCAATTCAAAGTGCAATATTACATATATGGTCTCGTCTTTTTAGTTTTTGATGTAGAAACCGTATTGCTATATCCGTGGGCGGTTGCATACAATAAAGTTGCGCTTTATGGAGTACTTGAGGTAATACTTTTCGTTGCCATTTTAGCCAGCGGTTTATTATATGTTTGGCGCAAGGGCGCACTGGAATGGGTTTAAGAACAAGCATTGGAGTAAATGAATGAACTTTATTTATGATCCTGTTCCGTGGGTGATTAACTGGCTGACCCAACTGCTTTTAGGTTGGGGTTTGCCTATTAATTTAGTAAACACCCTTTTATATCTGGTCGGGGCTGTTTTAATCTGTCTTGGTGCAATGCTCTTTACCACCATGCTGATCTGGGCTGAGCGAAAAATAGGTGGTCGTTTTCAAGACCGGCTTGGTCCAAATCGCGTGGGACCCTGGGGTATCTTTCAATCCATAGCTGATATGCTTAAGATTTTCACTAAGGAATATATTAATCCTGTTGGGATAGACAAGATTCCATTCAATCTTGCGCCAATACTTGCTGTTGCAGCCGTGCTGGCTATTTGGGCCGTGATTCCATTTTCTGAAACTGTCTTCGGTGCGAATATCAATGTTGCGCTCTTATTCATAATCGCCATTGGTGGTTTAGGAGAGATGGCGATTATTTTGGCAGGGTTCGGTTCAAACAACAAGTATGCATTGCTTGGGGCTTTTCGAGCTGTCGCGCAGCTCATTAGTTACGAAGTACCAATGGTGATTGTATTATTGATCCCGGTCATGTTCAGTGGATCGATGGGCTTAAATGAAATTGTTCAGGCGCAGAAGATTCCCTTCATTATATATGCACCGGTGGCGTGCGTTATTTTCTTTATCTGTTCCATCGCAGAAAACGGCCGTGCACCGTTCGATTTAATTGAAGCGGATTCAGAATTAGTTGCCGGCTACAACATTGAATATTCAGGTTTAAAGTTCGGTATGTTCTTTGTGGCTGATTTTCTACATGCCTTCACTTCTGCCATCGTATTCACCACCATCTTTCTTGGCGGCTGGCAGGGTCCAGGAGTCGAGCAGATGCCCGTGCTCGGTGGAGCCTACATGTTAATAAAAACACTGGTGGTTTATTTCTTGATGTTGGCAATTCGTTTCACTTTGCCTCGTTTTAGAATTGACCAAATGATGGCACTCAATTGGAAAATATTGACTCCCCTCGCTTTGGTTACATTGTTGGTGACCGCCCTGGTTGACAAATCCATTCCGCACGAGATGACACTCGTACGGATTGGGGCATTGGTAATAGTAAATGTTCTTTTGTGGCTGCTAGCTGATCGTATGATCACCGCTTATCGTAAACGTAACCCGATTCAAGTTGTCACAGGCAAGGCACGTCCATTGGCACGACCTGAAATACTTCCCGTTGTCGAAAAGGAGGCAGCCCAATGACCGGCATGCAGATCCTGTTTTTGATAACTTCCGCGGTAGTCTTGTTCTCATCGATTATGAGTGTCACAGCGAAACGGATGATCCATTCAGCATTATGGTTTGTGTTGGCGCTTCTGGGTGTGGCAGTTGTTTTTGCGATGCTTGAAGCGAGTTTTTTCGCTGTCGTGCAGGTTCTGGTTTATGTTGGTGCCATTGCCATCCTAATTATTTTTGCCACTATGCTCACAAGACGTGCGCTTGAAGATAAGGGGGACCAATTCAACCGTGCGACGCTTGTGACACTTGTGATTGTCAGTATTATTTTTGCAGGCCTGGTTGTTTCACTAAAATCTTGGGCACCGCTTCAAAATTTGACATCTCCACTTTCTGCTGAGCAGCTTAATGTAGGCGTGCTTGGATTAGCCCTTACCGCGCCAGATGGATTTACTCTGCCTTTTGAGGTTACATCGATTTTACTATTGGCGGCTTTAATCGGCGCTATCTATGTGGCTTACGAGCGAAAGGAGAAAAAGAAATGATTCCTTTGTATTGGTATCTTCTCCTTGCCGCTTTGATCTTTTGTATCGGCTTGTTTGGGGTTATCACCCGCAGAAATTCGGTAGGAATTTTGATTTCTATTGAGCTGATGCTAAATGCTGCAAATATCAACCTGCTGGCTTTCTGGCGCTATTTATATGCTGAAACAGGCGACTTACGCGGACAGGTTTTCGTAATTATTATCTTTGTGGTGGCTGCGGCTGAAGCCGCTGTAGGTCTGGCGATGATTATCTCGGCATATAGACAAAAACAAACGGTCGTTGCCAACGAAATTGACACGATGAAAGGCTAATCCATTGAATTCGATCCTTTCACTAAATACACTTATCTGGTTGATCCCGCTGCCGCCTCTGGTGGCTTTTGCGGTGATCTTGTTGCTGGTCAATAAGTCGAACCGCGCCAGCCACGGGACGGCCCTTCTGGCTGCCGGTTTATCGTTTATTGGCAGCATGATAGTCTTTTTCAAGGCGCTTAGTGCTACATCCCTTGCAACGGCACCTTTTGGCAGTGAAATCAATTGGCTGCCGACTGGTGACACCTGGCTTAAGATCGGTGTGATGGTCGATCCATTGACTGCGGTGATGCTCTTCTTTGTCGCTTGGACGGTGCTGATGATCTTCATCTACAGCGTGGGTTATCACAATTTTGGGCAACCCAAAGGTGATCATGATCGCCCCGGCTTGCCGCCCCACGGCGCGGATGTAACTGAACACGGCAAGAGTCACCGCGTGCTTTCCATTGAACCCATGTATGCCCGCTTTTTTGCCCTTATCAGTCTTTTTGCTTTTGCCATGTACTTGTTGGTTGTAAGTGATAATTTGCTAACGCTTTACATCGGCTGGGAGATCATGGGGCTGTGCTCTTATTTATTGATCGGATTCTGGTATGGCAAAGAATCCGCACGCAAGGCAGCCATCAAAGCCTTTATCACCACGCGTATTGGCGATGTCTTCATACTGCTCGGGCTGGCAGCTTTGTATTCACTGACCGGCAGTTTAAGTTTTAAAGAAATCCTTACAAATCCGGCAGTGTTAGAAACACTTTCGACAACCGTGTCGCCCGTCCTCGGTTTATCATGGGCTGGCCTGGTCGGTTTGTTATTATTTATCGGAACAATAGGCAAATCTGCTCAATTCCCGCTGCATGTTTGGCTGCCCGACGCCATGGAAGGTCCCACACCAGTTTCTGCCATGATCCATGCAGCCACGATGGTGTCAGCCGGTGTGTATATGGTGATCCGTTTCTTTCCGTTGATTTCAGCAGGGTGGCACCCAGGTGATACGCTTAACCCGACCATGACCATCATGGCCAGCATCGGGGCGTTCACGGCATTATTTGCGGCCACGATTGCCATGGGACAAAATGATGTCAAGCGCGTGTTGGCATATTCAACCATATCCCAGTTGGGATACATGATCGCCGCGTTGGGCATCGGGGCTTTCACGGCCGCGGCTTTTCACCTCATGACGCATGCGTTTTTCAAAGCTTTGCTGTTCTTGGGTTCAGGTTCGGTGATCCACGGTATGGAACACGGCGTGCTGCACTCTGGCGATCACATTGATCCGCAAGACATGCGCCAGATGGGCGGCCTGCGCACAAAAATGCCGCGCACCTTTTGGTCTTTCCTGGCTGGCGGCCTGGCACTCTCGGGTTTTCCGTTGATCACAGCTGGTTTCTGGTCAAAAGACGAAATCCTATCAGGTGCATTTTTAGGATCGCACATGGCAGTTTTTATTATGTTGGCGTTGGCAGCCCTGCTGACGGCATTTTACACGGCGAGGCAGATCACGATGGTCTTTTTCGGTGAACCGCGCAGCGAAGCCGCCAAACATGCATCTGAAACTAAACCGGTGATGACGACCCCGCTCTTGATTCTTGCATTTTTCGCCCTGACTGCAGGGTGGGTGGGGATTCCAAAAGAATTTCCAATTCTCGGACATTTCTCTCCAGCCTGGTTCCAGACTTTCTTAGGTTCAATGGTCGAAAGCGCACACGGTGAAGAGCATTCACTAGTTCCCCTCTTAACTTCGCTGGTTGTATCACTTGGTGGTTTAACACTGGGCTGGTTGGTTAACCGTAGATTTAAAACCGCGGCACAAATGGACCCGATGGAAAAAAGCCTTGGCTTTTTCTTCAAAGTGTTTCAAAACAAATACTGGGTGGATGAATTTTACGAAGTTGTTTTCATCAGACCTGCTGGATGGATTGCAGAAAAAATATCATACCAATTGATTGACCAAACGATTATTGATGGAGCACTGAACGGCATTGGCCGCTTGGGTAATGGTTTGGGCAGACTCTTCCGCTTTGGGTTTGATCTGCCGGTGGTTAACGGTGCAGGCGATGGTTTGGCTGACGGCACTAAAGGGCTGGGCAGTTTGTTTAGACGCATGCAAAATGGCAAGATTCAGCATTACATGGGTCTGGCGGTCTTGTTCATTGTTTTGATCGCTGCAGCGGTCGTTTATTTCGTTCAAATCTGAGAGTAGGAAACACATATGAACTTTCTTTCAATTCCGATTCTCGCCTGGCTTGTTCTGATTCCAGTTTTGGGTGGGCTGTTATTGCTGCTGATTCCCGGCAAAAAGGTTGAACTCATACGTTGGAGCGCTTTGGGAATCAGTTTGCTACCATTGTTTTTGACTGTCCTCTTATGGTTGAACTATCAGCCCAAGGCTGAGGCTCACTTTCAGTTTGAGATGATCATCCCCTGGTTTGAGGTGATCCATTCGAGTATCCATTTTGGCCTCGATGGCATTTCACTGACGATGGTGCTTTTGACTGCTTTGTTGACGCCCCTTTCGATTTTGACCTCTTTCAATATTAAAGAAAACGTCAAAGCTTTCATGGCTTTGTTCCTTTTTTTGGAAACCGGCATTCTGGGTGTCTTTGTCTCGCTTGATTTGCTGATCTTCTTTTTATTCTGGGAGATCGGTCTGGTGCCCATGTATTTCTTGATCAACCTGTGGGGCGGCGATAAGCGGAATTACGCATCGTTAAAGTTCATCCTCTTTACCATGGGCGGCTCATTAGGATTGCTGCTTGCCATCCAATTGCTGGGTGTGTTGATGGGTACCTTTGATCTTGTGGAGATACTCAAATCCTGGCCTTTCCTGCAGGAAGGCACAATATTCAAGATCCCCTATGAAATTGTTAAGGCGATTGCATTCTGGGCATTTGTTATTGCTTTTGCCATAAAGGTACCCGTATGGCCTTTCCACACCTGGCTGCCCGATGCCCATACCGAAGCTCCCACCGGTGGATCAATGATTCTGGCTGGCGTGCTATTGAAACTAGGAGCTTACGGCTTTTTACGACTGGTGCTGCCGCTCTTCCCGGTTGAATCGGCAAAATATGCAGGTTGGCTTGCGGCTTTGGCCGTGGCGGCTATCGTTTTTGGCGCCCTCTCGGCAGCCAGTCAGACTGATTTCAAACGTCTTGTGGCTTATTCATCCATCAACCACATGGGGTTTGTCATATTGGCAGTTGCGGCTGCAGCCTGGGCTGGCGGAAACACGGATCCAGCAGTCAGACAAAGCAGCGTGATTGCAGTTAATGGTGCGGTGCTGCAAATGTTCAATCACGGCTTGAGCGCCGCAGGAATGTTCTTCCTGGTAGGGGTTTTATATGACCGTGCTCATACGCGCATGCTCGATAAGTTTGGCGGTTTATTTGCCATCGTCCCAAATTACGGCGCCATCCTGATCTTCTTATCGATGGCTTCATTGGGGCTGCCTGGGTTGAACGGCTTTGTTTCCGAGTTTATGATCGTACGGGGCGTTTGGCCGATTTACATGGCGCTGACAGCCGTTAGCATGATCGGATTGTTGTTTACCGGTGTATATGTGTTGAAAGCAATCAAGCTGGTGCTTCAGGGTCCATTTAATGAAACCTGGGCGGGCAGAATATCTGAGATCAATGTGCGCGAACTGGTTGTTATCGTGCCTTTGATGATCTTGATCTTGTCGATTGGAATTTGGCCAAGCTGGATATTAACCATCATCAACCAGACCGTAATGCGCTGGTTTTAGAGGAGCATCATGACCTTTCCGTTTCTCAGTGTTTTGATTCTTCTTCCCCTTTTTGCAGGGGTGGTGTTGCTGCTGCTGCCTGCCGGCAAACGCGGACTTATCCGCAGCATTGCTTTGGGAGTTTCTCTCGTTACCTTTGTGATCTCGGTTTATTTGTTTGCAGCCTATGATAAAGTTGCCGCTGGCTACCAATTTGTTGAGCAAATGCAATGGCTGCCCGCTCTGGGTATCTCTTATCACCTGGGTGTGGACGGGTTCAGTCTGCCGCTTGAACTATTGGCTGGCATAGTGGTCTTGTGCGGTGTGATGGTTTCATGGAAAGTGGAAGACCGCGCCCGAGAATTTTTTGCTTTCATCATGTTTCTTGCTTCGAGTGTGTTTGGCGTTTTTGCATCACTGGATTTGTTTGTTTTGTTCTTCTTCTTTGAGTTGGCGGTCTTCCCCAAGTATTTGATGATTGTGATGTGGGGGTCTCCGAAGACCAAGGAATACGGTGGCATGAAGCTGACCCTCTATCTCTTCCTCGGATCGGTGGTGGCGCTGGTTGGCGTTTTGGCGATCTACTTCTCTTCCGGATTGCACACTTTTGATCTACTGGCGCTTGAACAAGCTGGTTTTGGATTGGCAGTACAGAAATTATGGTTCCCGTTCATTTTTATCGGGTTTGGCGTTTTAGGCGGTCTCTTTCCGTTTCACAGTTGGGCGCCAGATGGACACGTAGCCGCACCCACGGCAGTGTCAATGCTCTTGGCAGGTGTTGAGATGAAAGTGGGCGCTTTTGCCGCCTTACGAGCTGGTTTGATGCTTCTACCAGATGGAATGCAATTCTGGGCGCCTGCAGTGCTCATTCTGGCGACTATCAACGTAGTTTATGGCGCGTTCATTGCCATGATCCAAACGGATTTCAAGTATGTGATCGGTTTTTCCTCGGTCTCGCATATGGGGTTGGTCTTTATCGGGTTCGCTACGCTGACGCCTGAAGGACTCACCGGTGCAGGCTTGCAGATGTTCTCACACGGCATCATGACTGCTCTCTTCTTTTCTGTGGTCGGAATGGTCTACGACCGTGCACATACCCGCAACCTGGCCGAGTTGGGAGGTCTTGCCAAACACATGCCGCTGGCAATGATCGGCTTTGTGGTGGGCGGCCTGGTTTCGATGGGCATGCCCGGTTTCTCGGGGTTTGTAGCAGAGATTCCAATTTATCTTGGGGCTTGGAAGACCATGCCCCTGGTCGCAATTATTTCGGCAATTTCCATTGTGGTGACAGCGGCTTATATTCTGCTGGTGGTGCGCAGAGTCTTCTTTGGTGAAACACCTGAACCCATCCGCGCAGGCATGAGCGATATTTCAATAATGGATAAGATTGTGGTGGTTGGATTGTCATTACTCATGATTTTGATCGGTTTGATACCCTCCCTGTTGGTGCCGATGATTCAAGGCGGCGTCAGCCATATTCTTTCGCTAGTGGGAGGTGCATAGATGACACTCACAGTTGCTCAAATGACTTTGGCGATTATGCCTGAATTATTAATGATAGTGCTGGCGGGTGTATTAATCGTTATCAGCATTATAAATCGTGATAAGTGCAAACAAGTATTGGGATGCATCACTGCCGGAGGTATGATTCTGGCAATTGTTTCAGCCTTCTTGTTTGCCATGCCCAAAGCTGAGCCCATCTTGATGTGGGGCGGCATGCTCCGTTTGGATTCGGTTACATTTGTCTTCAGACTGATCTTCTTGTTCGGCGCTGCAGTTACCGCCATATTTTCATGCACAGAAGAAACCATCCGCTGCCGGCCTGAGTTTTACATGATGCTGGTCTTTTCAACTCTGGGGATGAGCTTGATGGCTGCTTCCTGTGATTTGATAATGCTCTTTTTAGCCATTGAAACTGCCTCCATTCCGCTTTACGTGATGGCTGGCATCAAGGTCAAGGAAGAAAAATCGGTCGAAGCAGGACTCAAATATTTCCTCTTTGGCGGTATGTCTTCTGCGATCATGGTCTATGGTTTCAGTTTGATCTACGGCTTCAGCGGTACAACCCAACTTTTTGATATTGCGCAGGGCGTGATTGCCCAGCAAGTTCCGTTGGCCGGTGTGGTGGTTGCGGTTGTCTTGGTACTGGCCGGGTTTGCCTTCAAAATTAGCGCTGCTCCCTTCCATTTTTGGGCGCCTGATGTGTATGAAGGCGCGCCAACCTCCGTTACCGGGTTTCTTTCGACGGCATCAAAAGCAGCCGGGTTTGCAGCCTTGATCCGTGTTTTGATGATCCTGTTTGATGCCAACAGTGCCGAGGTCTGGCAGGCACTCATCGCCGCTCTGGCGGTCGCCAGCATGTTTACAGGTAATCTGGTCGCCATTCCTCAAAAGAACATCAAACGTCTGCTGGCGTACTCTTCCATTGCGCAGGCTGGCTATATTCTGGTTGGGCTGACAAGCCATTCGACCCTCGGTGTCAGCGGTGCAATTTACTACCTGATGGCTTATCTGGTGACCAATCTGGCTCTCTTCGCCATCGTGGGTTGGATTGGCAGAAAGACGGGCTCAGACAGTCTGGCAGCTTATGCCGGATTGAGCAAGCGCTCTCCAGGGCTGGCTTTGGCCATGTTGATCGGGCTGCTTTCTCTGGGCGGCATTCCACCCTTTGGCGGATTTTTTGCAAAACTGCTTGTTTTTGGCGCAGCTGTGGAATCGGGTTGGGCATGGCTGGCGATTGTGGGTGTGATCAACTCGGTGATAGGGCTTTACTACTATCTGAGGGTATTGAAAATTATGTACGTGGATGAACCTGCTGAAAACACACCGCTGAAAGTTAAAGAGCCCTTATGGCTGATTGGGCTGATCCTCTGTCTGGTTTTGGTTACGGTCATGGGTGTAGTGCTTGCGCCGTGGTTTGGTATTTCCAATTGGGCGGCGATAGGGTTTTAGGTAAATATTTTAAATTAATAACAGAATCCCTTACATTATTCTATGTAAGGGATTCTCATTTAGAAGAGTTTAAAAAATGACAATGAAAAGATATTCTTTCAATAATCTCATAAAAAAGTAAAAATCATTCCCAGCTAAGTTTATCCAAAGCATTTCGTATTTTAGACTCTTTAACTTCTTTCCCTCGAACTTCCTTAATATATATAGTTCCTGCTCCAGGACCGCCAAAAGGCCTTATAGCTCTTCCTCCAATTATTGGACTTAGTTCATCAATCACTTGCCAGGTAGCTACATCGACAATATATATTTTCACTTGTTGTCTAAGTTCGGGGACACTTCCATAATCTAATTTAACCATTCTTCCAGTTAAAACCCAATCGTGCACGATTACAGCGATGCTTTTATATGATTCTATTTGTTGACCAGATTGAAAAATTTGCAGAAGGTGTAGATCTTGTTTATAAGTATTAGAATAGTTGGTGGGCTGGCTTTCATCTTGTGCATAATTATTTTGGTCATCATCAATCTCTGCTGGTGTTGAAAAAATGTAATCACCTTTCTCGTCAATTCTTACAGAAGCATCTACTATGAAATACGGTGCTTTAGGGTTTTGTCTTTGATCCAGCGGTTTGATTGATTTTTGTGAAAAGAAATCTTCAATAACAGGGAATAATTTAGTGTTTATCTCATTTAAAACTGTTTGAGGTTTATTATCCAGACTGGTAAAAGAAAGAATAAATGCAATTATTAAAGGCAACCATACACCTAAATTAATAAATACCAAAAGATTTTGACGGTCGCCAAGGCCAACTTGACCTACGGTATACATTATTGAAAAAAACAGCATGAAGAAAATAACGGATAAAATTATTCTAAAAAAATGAATAAATATGAATATTGCAACAACATTGGTTCCACGCGATAATATAAAACCATAAATACAACTGGCAACAATAACAATAAACATGACTAGTGGAAAGATGAGAAAATTTATGGTCCGAAGCTTTTTACCATCATAAGATAGAGTCATAAATATATCCTTCAAGAATACGATTTATGCCAATTAAAATGTACGAGTAGATAGTAGATAAAACGCTAATTTGATTTTTCACATTGTACATCTTTTTCACATCGTAAATAAATAATTCTGATAATAATTTTCTTCATTTATTAAATGAATGACTTCAACATTTTGGAAGGTAAGTATTGACCTGTTTTGCCAATAACAAAAAGAAGAGCCATAAGCTCTCCTTTTTTGTTTATGAACTAACACTGTTTATATTATGGCTTCAGCATTTTCCGCTTCATGTTTCTTTTTGGTGCGGTTTTTCAACATTTTCAACATGAAGGTGTCTTCGCGCTCACGTTCTTCAAGCGAGCTTACAATAAAACTGACCGTTTCTTCATATTCAGGGATGAAGATGTATTGTAAGGCATTGACACGGCGTTGAGTTTTGCGCAGTTCAGTAGCCAGACGCCAAACCGTGGTCATCACCATGGAAAGCTCCGGGATCAACTTGGTGACCTTGGCGAAACCTGAACTGGCTTCATCCAAAGAAGCATTGGTGTCACCAAGACTATAAAGCATCTCGGCAGGAGCGCCCTTTGATTCGATCACAGGGATGGAGACACCCATGATGCCGCGGAATTTGAGCTGAACTTCGACCGTCTTGTTGGCAGCCAGGGCAGCCCATTCGACACGTTCACGACCCATATTGAGTTGGGCTCGTTCCATGGCCTCATAAGCTTCTGCAAGAAGCTTCCAGACTTCGCTCTGCAATTCTTCGGCTTTATGGGCCATCTGGATCAACTCAGTGGTTAAAACCTCACGTTTGCGATTGAGGATCTCGTAACCCTCTTTCGAAAACTGAAGCTCTTTTCTGATTCGAATCAGATTGCTGCGCGTAGGCGCGACATTAATCTTAGCCATTAAATGCCTTTGTAGTACTTTTCAATCTCAGCCAGACTTACACGGGTGAGTTCTTCTTTAGGAAGCAAGCCTAGCAGTTCCCAGCCGATGTTGAGGGTTTGCTCAATGTTGCGGTTTTCAGTGAAAGATTGACTGATGTATTTGCCTTCAAATGCTTTACCGAAAGCAAGGTATTTTTGATCTACATCGCCAAGTTCTTCTTCACCGATAACTGAAGCCAGTGAACGAACATCCTGAACGTGGGCATAAGCTGCGTATAGCTGAGCCATCAGGTGGGGATGATCCTCACGGGTCTGACCTTCACCAATGCCGTCTTTCATCAAACGGGAAAGGCTGGGCAGAACCGAAATCGGAGGATAGATGCCGTGCTGATAGAGGGTGCGTCCCAACACAATCTGACCTTCAGTGATGTAACCGGTCAAGTCAGGCACGGGGTGGGTGATGTCATCATTCGGCATGGTCAAGATTGGAATTTGGGTAATGGAACCCTTGCTGGTCTTGACGCGCCCGGTGCGTTCGTACATGGAAGCCAAATCGCTATAGAGATAACCAGGATAACCTTTACGACTGGGCACTTCGCCGCGGATGTTTGAGATCTGACGCAATGCTTCGCAGTAGTTGGTCATGTCAGTAAGCACCACCAACACATGCATGCCTTTTTCGAAGGCCAGGTATTCAGCCAGGGTCAGGGCGGCACGGGGGGTGATCAAACGTTCCACGGGGGGATCATCTGCCAGGTTGAGGAACATTGCCACGCGGGCGAGAGCTCCACTTTCTGCAAATGAATTCTTGAAGTAATTGGCCACATCGTGTTTGACGCCCATGGCGGCGAACACAATAGCGAAATCTTCAGCATGTTTGGCATCTGCGCCGGCAGGGGCACCCAGGGTGGCCTGGCGGACGATTTGAGCGGCTAATTGGTCGTGAGGCAAACCTGCACCTGAAAAGAGGGGCAGTTTCTGACCCATAACCAGTGAGTTCATACCGTCAATAACCGAAATACCGGTCTGAATGTAATCACGAGGATACACACGAGAAGTGGGGTTAATCGGCTGACCGTTGATATCAGCAAAATGATTGGTGAGGGGTACCGGTCCGCCGTCTATGGGAGTGCCGAGGCCGTCAAAAACACGGCCAAGCATTTCTTCAGCCACTGGGATTTTAAGTGTGCTGCCCTGAATGCGGACTTTCGTGCCGTCAATGGATAGACCCGTTGTGCCTGAGAAGATTTGGATGACAGCCATTTTTTCACTGACTTCCAAAATACGTCCGCGGCGCATGTGGCCTGTGGAATCGATCACTTCGACCACTTCGTCATAGCCGAGGTTACCGGCATTCTCAATGACGAGGATCGGACCTTCAATGCGGCTTACGCCGACAACTTCTTGACCACCGCGATCAACTAATTCGCTCATTTGTAATCTGCCTCCAATTGAGTCATCTGCGCGTCAATCGCTTCATGAATTTCATCAATCATGCTCAATTTATCATTTGGAATCTGAGTCTTCATACGGATTAGCGTATCGACTACGGGCAATTTGTGAATGACACTGATGGTGGCGCCCATTTTGATGATGTCGTGTGCGCGGTCATGGAAGTAAAGCATCAAAGCCAGCATGCCGATCTGCTTTTGAACGGTGGAGTAGGCATCGATAGTATCCATGGCATTTTGCTGCAAGAAACCTTCACGCAATAAACGGGAGGTTTCGAGCACCAGACGCTGCTCATCGGGCAGAGCATCAGGGCCAACCAACTTAACGATTTGTGACAAGCGGCTTTCTTCACTGAGCAGTTCCATGGCTTTGTTGCGCATGCCAATCCAGTTTTGATTGGTCGCCTTATGCCACCAGGGAGCCACATCATCCAGGTATTCGCTGTAGCTATCCAACCAGTTGATGGATGGGAAGTGCCTTGCGGAGGCCAGGGATTTATCAAGCGCCCAGAAGCAGCGGATGAAACGTTTGGTGTGCTGGGTAACCGGTTCTGAGAAGTCACCACCTGGGGGAGAAACCGCGCCGATGATGCTGACTGAGCCGTCTTCACCCGAGAGTGTATGGACGTAACCGGCTCTTTCATAGAACTCGGCCAAACGGGCAGCCAGGTAGGCAGGGTAGCCTTCTTCAGCGGGCATTTCTTCAAGACGGCCGGAGACTTCGCGCAAGGCTTCAGCCCAACGGGATGTGGAATCTGCCATCAAAGCGACGTGGTAGCCCATGTCGCGATAATATTCAGCAATGGTAATGCCGGTGTAAACAGAGGCTTCACGAGCCGCTACTGGCATATTGGAGGTGTTGGCGATCAACACGGTACGTTCCATCAAAGGATGGCCGGACCGGGGATCGATCAACTCAGGGAATTCCTGCAAAACCTCGGTCATTTCATTGCCGCGCTCACCGCAGCCGATGTAGATCACCACCTGGGCGTCTGCATACTTGGCGATGGAGTGCTGGGTCACGGTCTTGCCGGCACCGAAACCACCGGGGATGGCAGCTGCACCGCCTTTTCCGAGCGGGAAGAAGGTGTCAAGCACACGTTGACCGGTGATCAACGGAATCGATTGATCCAAACGAGTTTTGTAGGGGCGCAGGCGGCGGATGGGCCAACGCTGCAGCATGGTCAATTCTTTTTCGCCATCCGTGGTTTTGACGCGGGCGATGGGTTCAACAATGGTATAAGCCTTGGCAGGTGCCACCCAAGTAACTGTACCGGAAACATCGGGTGGAATCATAACCCTGTGTTCAATGGATGGCGTCTCAGGAACGGTTCCGATGACTTCACCACCGGTTACAACAGTGCCTTCTTTCATCACGGGGGTGAATTCCCAACGGTCTTTGCGATAAAGTGGGGTCAAATGCACACCGCGGCTGATGAATGAGCCGGTGCGCATTTCAATTACGGGCAAAGGACGTTGAATGCCGTCAAAAATACTGCGTAAGAGGCCGGGGCCTAACTCAACTGAAAGGGGCAGACCGGTTCCAAATACTGGGGCACCAGGATGCATCCCTGAGGTTTCTTCATAAACCTGGATAGTGATCATGCTGCCATTGAGACCAATGACTTCACCGATCAAGTGTTCTTCACCAACTTCAACAAGTTCCATCATACCCACGTGGCGCGAACCTTCCGCGCGGATAACTGGGCCGTTAATCCATTTGACGGTTCCTACGCGTTCACTCATAGAGTCTCTCCCATAAGCAGGTGATAAACAGGAGAACGCAATTCACCTTCAAGCCGGCGCAGGCGGGTTTCGAGCGTGTTGTCATAATTGAGATGCCCGTCCACGGTTTCTGCAACGATTCCTGTTCCTTTTTTCAAAGGTTCACCTAATTCTATTGTTCCATCAAATTTTGTACTGATTTTTTTGAGGACAGATTCTTTTAATAAATCATGAGTTACTTTATCAGCATGCAGAATGACCTTGTTCACCGCCAACTGCTGAATTGCCTCCAACGCCAAATTTTCGACAATGGCAGGATAATCGCTGTAATTCTGGACGGTAGGGATTTTTCCCATCGATGATTCAAACACGCTGACCAATAATTTCTCGCGAGATTCCAATATCAAAGTACGAGCGTTCAATTGGGCGGTTGCTATTGCCTGACCGCGAATTCGGTCAGCATCGTTCTTGGCTTGTTCCAGAATTCGCTTTTTATCAGCGGCAATCACTTCTTGAGCGTGATTTCTGATCTGTTCAGCCTTGGCTTTGGCTTCTGTAAGAATTTTCTCGGCATCAGCTTCAGCTTGTTGGATGATCTCTCGAGAGAGTCTTTGAATATTGTCATCTTGTGTCATACGTTATACCTATCTGATCTGTTGAGGGTCTTTGGCCTGGATTACGCTAGATCTTGACACCGATGGCACGCAGCAACACGTCGCCAATCGAGGGCTGATCTGCACTTGTTCCGTTAACACCTGGAATTTCAACGACCAAGGGAACAGTACTGTTTTGTCTGAGTTGGTCCATGCGCGTTTCGATGAGGCTGGATACATCTTGAGTGATCAAGATGATGCCAACATCACTGGAAGCCATCGCCTCATCAAGCGCCTTGTTTGTCTCGGCTGCAGTGGTCACAGGAATACCCTGAACGCCCGCCAGCGAGAATCCCAATACTGCTTGAGGATGACCAATTACAAGGACTTTCATGACCTATTAACCGTTAAGGATCATGAAGGAGATGATCAAACCGTAGATGGCAACACCTTCTGCCATACCTACGAAGATCAAAGAACGGCCGAATGATTCGGGTTTTTCAGCAATAACACCAATGGCTGCTGCACCAGTGCTGGCAACTGCAATACCGGCGCCGATACAAGCCAAACCGGTGGAAAGACCGGCAGCCAGTGACACGAAAGCATCAGGGGCAGCGGCAGCGGCTTCTTCCAAGCCGGCAGCCATAACTGTTGAAGGGGAGGCCAACCAGACAAGTCCGAAACCGGCAACCATTAAGCCAACGATGGCATTGAAGCCGTTCAAACCAAACATCAGTTTGCGTGTGGCTTTTGCGGGTTCATTTTTGCGGTCACGCAAAAAGAAAATAACGGCAGGAATCAAGGGAACCAAACCAACGAGGATTGCAACAATCAGAATCATTATGTTTCTCCTTTATAGATTAATCGTTTTCTGCTGGATGGAGAGACAACGGTTCGAACCGCTTGCCTCCACCGTTAAAGAATTTACCAAAGATTTCGTAGTATGTAAGTCTCATTGTCTGAATACCGACAATCAAACCTTCGAATCCTACGATGAATACCAAACCAATGAGGAAGACGATCCAATAGCCAACGCCTTGTGTGGGGCTGACCATGCCGCCAAGGATGAAGAACACGCCGCTCAAATTGCTGTGAGCCACTGCAAATGCGCCCACACGAACAAAAGAGAGGCTGTTGCTCAAATAGCTGATGAATACTTCAAGTAATTCAAAGAAGACCTGAACAGCGAACATGCCAATTCCGCCGTGAATCAAAGGACGGTGGCCTTCCATGAGGCGAATGAAGACTTCAGCGCCGCCAATAGCCACAACACCGATGCCGGCGGCAACGATAAATGGAATTTTCGGCAGACCGTAAGCTGGCAGTGCAAGTGCAACACCTGTTCCAAGCAGAGCCCAATATAACCAAAGACCGGCTATACCGTTCTTTGAGAAGATCAAATTCGGCCAATCTTTCATCTTGATCAGGTTAAAGATGTTGAGAAGATACCCAATTGAAAGTACACCCACACCTGCTACGATGGTGATGATCAAAATGGTCATGATGTCTTCGCCAGGGTGCAGCCACAAGGCCGGGATGACATGTTCAAATCCAAGTATGCTTCCATAGAGGAAGCCAAAAATGGTTGACATAATTCCGCAGGCAAAAATGATCGGATTTAATCCGCCAAGACCTTTCATGAATTTGGCTTTTTTGGTCATTCCCAAGAAGCCAAACAGGGTGATGATTAAGCCGTGACCGACGTCACCAAACATGGCGCCAAACAAGAGCGGGAACAAAATAGCCACCAGGGGGGTTGGATCAAGTTCGCCGTATTTTGGTTCGGCGTAATTGGAGACCAACATTTGGAAGGGGCGCAGCATTCTTGGGTTGTTTAATGCAATCGGCACTTCGTTGGTGTCTTTATCGCGTTTTACGGTGCGGGTTTCAATCAAAACATCCTGAGTGATAGCTTTGAGTTTATCTTTTAAGTTGTTGATTTGTGATGAGAAAATCCAACCCACGATGATATAGGTATATTTCAAGCGGCCATATTTCAAGATTGCATTGGTTGTTAAATGACTGCACTTGATATCCCAGAGCAGATCAGTGAGTTCAGATTCTTTGGCTTTGCGAATCTCGGTCAACGGTAATTTGAGTTTTTCGATGGCTGCTTCAGAATCCTGAATGGATTTCTTAATTGATTCGACAATCTGGGCAGGGGTCCCCTGATAATCCTGTGGAAGGCTTATCGGATCGAGATAAGCACTTCTGGCAGCTCGCTCAAGCATATCCAAGTTTTCGCGGCTGGCTGCCAGCCAAACCACGGATTTTTGTTGTTTCTGGCTGAGCGTAAATAATTCATGTGGAATGCGTGCAAGACTGGTGCTCAAACGTTCGACATTCTCATTCGGGATAATGCCAATAATTGAAGCGATATATCTTGCATTTTGTAATTGTGAAAAATCAGCATCAATCCCAGACAACGGTTCAATTTGCATGAGAACCGTTTTTAAGTGATCAATTTTCTTGGTCTCATGGTTAATTTGATCAACCAGATCTTTAACCTGTTTTTCAACTTCATCCACGATGCGCTTAGCAACTTCGACATCGATCAAAGTATCGTAATCGCGTTGCTTGGGGCTGGATTTTTGTACACTCAATGATAGAAGGATGGAATGAAGCCTGCGTTCAAGAATGGAATAAGCAGCGGCTTTTTCTTGCCACAGGTTTGCCTGGGGATGGTTTTTGTCAGAACCCAAATAATTTACATCGGTCTGGCTAAAAATCCCTTGACCACTCAAGACCTTGGTAATGGCGATCAAGTCTTTGGCAGGTGCAATAATTTCGATCTCGGTCATTTCTTGCGGATAGAACATATTCTCTCCGTTGGGACGTTAATAATTATTTCATTAAGTCAAAGGTTAAGAATTCGTTGTATTTATCAACAGGAATCTGGTTGGATTTGGCTTCAAGTAATACAGTTAAGTCGCGAATTTCATAATCCAATAGCACCAGATAACCCAGTGGAATACCAATTTGGAAAGGATTGCCTTCAAAAACGCCGTGACATTTTTGTGCAATTTGTTTCTCAAGCATCATTTCAAGTTTTGGCAATCCGGTGTGCAGATCCAAAAGTACGTCATCCACATTGCGAAGCTCAGGGTAGATGTGCTTTACGATATGGGTGATTTCCGCACCGGCGGCGATGCTGCGGATGCTGTCGTCATGCACCCGATAGCCGAAGGGCAGGGTGTAGTTGATGACTTCTTCTTCTGAAAGCTTGTGATAAACGCTGTAACGAATAGCCCACATCAAATTGTTCATGTCGAGCATCGAACCAATGATGCGTGCCGCGTATTCCTGATCGTCGCGGGGGAGTTTCTTGACATCGTTCCAAAGCTCACGCCAATAGGCGAGATCTAGAGCGACTTCAATGGGGAAGAGGCTTTGTTCCGCGCTGTAACGGTTCATGGCAAAAGCAAGAGTGTCGTAATAGAGGGTGCCTTTTAATAATTCGACAGCCTGGGCAACATTACCGGTTTCCACCATGGATTGAGCAGGCAACACACCTTCAGACCTGAGTGGAAAAAGCACAAAACGCACTTTATCCCAACTGGAATTGATCACAATGCCGCGCAAGACGGCTTTGAGATTGTTGACTTCATGCATTCGATAAAGCTGCAGCAATACCGTTTTGGCGGAATCAGGGGAAGCGTTAATGATGGTATGGAACTCATCACTCAGCCGTTGTCTGATCAAAAATGCTGCGCGTCTGGCATTCAACTCTTTGTCTTTGGCAAGTTCGAGATATGAGCCGTAAACAGTAGTTTTTAACTGGGTAAAGAGTGAATCCAGATCAGGCGCTTCACTTAGGGCTAAAAAATCTTTTCTTGTCAGCAAGGTTGAGTATTTTACACGTACCCGCGCATTGCCTGCAGCATAATCTGAGGTTGCGTTAAACGACATCTGATTATCCTCGACCCACTACTCTTGATATGACGTAGGTCGTGGTCCGCTCAAAATTGTGCTTGGCAAGCGCCGTATTTTTTTGAGAGGTTTCTTCTGCCTGGCTAAGGATCTTGTCCGATTCATCCTTGGTCTGGGCATTAGCCAATAATGTTTGAGCTTCCTTCTCGGCTTGCAGGCGTGCGCTTTCGATCAGGACTTTAACTTCCTGTTCGGCTTGTTGGGGCATGCGCTCAGCTTCTGCGACTGCTTTGTTGAAAATCTCATCAGCTTTCTTTTCAATTTCAATTACTTCCTGGATGCGTTTTTCGTTCAAAGTGAAATTCTCCTCTTTGCGCCGAACTGAACTTCAATCTTTGTATTATACCTTCTCGTGAACAAAAATAAATAAAGAAGGTATAAAAAGTCTGTACAAAGTGGATTGTAACAAAAAATCTGAAAAATTTCCTCTTTTTAGTTGTTATAATTTGAATCGCACCTTTCATAAAACACTAATTATTATTAAATCATCCATTTACTCGTTTAGGATATAAAGAAAATCAATGATGGCCTTACAAACTTCCAAGAAACTCACAAATCTAGTTATGGATTGCCCAAATTGCATAAATAGCACTGTTAAATCTGTGAATGTTGATATTAATGGTATTCAATTTGATTCCCGCAAAGTTTCACAGGGCAATATATTTGTAGCGCTTACTGGAGGCAGTGCGGATGGGCATGACTATATCCCGGCGGCTGTAGCAAATGGTGCGGTGGCAGTAGTTGGCACCAAAGATTTAGAGTTGGAAGTTCCTTACATTAAAGTAAAAGACTCGCGAGAAGCGTTGGCTTATCTTGCGGCTTCCTTTTACGACCATCCGGGGCGCAAACTGACCGTAATCGGCGTCACCGGCACGGATGGCAAGACTACCACCTCCAATTTACTCTTTCACATTCTTAAAACTGCTGGCATTAAAGCCGGATTAGTGTCCACAGTCAATGCAGTCATCGGGGATGAGGTGATCGATACCGGTTTTCATGTCACCACGCCTGAAGCTACAGAAGTGCAGCAACTCCTCGCCAAAATGGTGGCAGCCGGGCTGACCCATGTGGTGCTTGAAACCACCTCGCACGGACTGGCGCAGCACCGAGTGACCGGCTGTGAATATGACATTGCCGTGGTGACCAATATCACTCACGAGCATCTGGATTATCACGGTTCTTACGAAGGCTACCGCGGCGCCAAGGCCAGGTTGTTTACATTATTGAATGAGACAAAAGAAAAACCGTTTGGCAATCCACGCCTGGCGGTCTTGAATGCTGATGATGATGTTTACGATTATTTGAATGATCTTGTTAAAGGCAACAAGTGCAGTTACAGCATCAAAGGCAGCGGATCAATAAATGCGTCAAGCATTCGATATTCGCCCAATGGCACGGATTTTGTGGTGGAGGTCAATAAAGCCATCGTTTCAATACATTGCAATTTACCCGGTGCGTTTAATGTTTCAAACTGTCTGGCAGCATTCTCGGCTGCAGTTGAAGGGCTGGGGATTGATGCCGAAGTGGCAACCAGAGGAATTGCAGAACTACCGGGGGTTTCAGGTCGGATGGAATGGATTGATCTTGGTCAGCCATTCACCGCCATTGTGGATTTTGCGCATACTCCCAATGCACTACTGCGCGCGATTGAGACTGCCAGGCAAATAACACACGGCAGAGTGATTGCCGTCTTTGGTTCAGCTGGTCTGCGGGATCGTCAAAAGCGGCGCATGATGGCTGAGACATCGGTTAAAATGGCTGATATTACCATTCTGACTGCAGAAGACCCGCGCACCGAATCGCTGGATGATATATTAGCAGAGATGGCAGATGAAGCAGTAAAAGCCGGCGGGATTGAGGGGCAGACTTTTTTCAGAGTGCCAGACCGCGGCGACGCGATCCGATTGGGTGTGAAACTGGCTGAGCCGGGCGACCTGGTGATGCCCTGCGGCAAGGGGCACGAACAATCCATGTGTTTTGGCACGATTGAGTACCCGTGGGATGACCGCATCGCTCTGCGGGCTGCCCTGGCTGAATATATGCATGTCAAGGGTCCGCGCATGCCGGATCTGCCCACTTCCAATTTATAATAAATCTAGTTCAAGATTATTTTCGATGATCCGATTTCAAACAAGAAACCGGATCATTGTTTTATGTGAATCGATTTTATTTTATTATGGGCAAGTAAAGATCAAGGTTGAGTTTACCTTGAGCATTCATTTGCGGCAAAGATAAACCCTCCACGGATTTATGTTCTTCCAGCCATTGGTGTTTTCCCATCTGGTAAGGACTGTTTTCCATCCATTCAACCAGCGCCTTCCAGGCTGCCGGGATGAATGTCCCTCCAGCTTCGATGGGACCGCTGCAATTGGCTACAGCGTAAAACCCTCCTTTGAATGACTTGATCGGTTTATCTTCAACAGTCATACCTTCTGGAATGGACAGCCAAACTTCATAGCCGTAATTGCTGCTTCCCGGGGTTGGGTCGGGATTGTTGAATCCAAAACATCTTGTGCTATTCATTTGAAAATAATAGTTTTTCTCGGCCCACTCAAACATCGCTGCAAAGGCAATGCCTTCGGGTTCAGCACCGAATCCATGAAAACTTACCATCCTCATCGGACCCAGCTCTTTTATACTCACTTCGATTGTTGCCATTTTGTTCTCCATTTTCAATATTCCGCGCGGTTTAGTCTATTATCTCAATAATAGATGACACCTATTGACAGTTATTTAAAGTAAAATAGAAACATGAGAGCAGACAGGTTGATATCCATAGTTTTATTGCTTCAGCAGCGTAAAAAAATCAGCGCGGAAAATCTGGCTGAACAATTAGGTGTATCCATCCGCACCATCTATCGTGATCTGGTGGTTTTGAGCGCCAATGGTTTTCCGATTTACGCCGAGCATGGACCAGGGGGTGGTATATGTATTTTTGACGATTACCAAGGCGGAGTGAAAACGTTGACCATGGAAGAAGTGGAGGCTCTTCAGATGATGAAGATTCCTGACCCATTAACTTCACTCGAAACCGGCAAAACCATGCAGCGTGCGCTGCTAAAAATGTTTGCCTCCTTGCCGAATCAAACCACAAGTTCACCAAATCTGTTTATTGATTGGAGTTGGTGGGGGCACTCAAAAAGTAAAGATGGCAGTAATTTGGAGCTGATTTACAATGCTGTGTGTAGCCGTCAAAAGCTGAACGTGATTTTCCCACTGTGGAACCGCATGGAATTCGAGCAGGAGATTGATCCCTACGGTGTGGTAGCCAAGGCGGGTGAATGGTACCTTGTGTATATGAATGCCGGGCGCTGCCGTATGCGAAGAATTTCTGAATTTCGAAGCATTAAATTGACTGGTCAAACTTTTCAACGACAGGATGACTTTGACCTTGAATCCACCTGGAAAAAAATGTGTATTGTTGAAGAGGAAAGCAACTTTTCGTTTTCAGTTGTGATTCGCATTTCTCCAGAATTGACCCCTTATATTACTGAGCCGTCTTGGGGCATTCATTATCAAATTATTGAGTTAAAACCTCAAATTGACTCTCTAGGTTGGAGGCGTTGTACATTGGCATATGAAAACCTGACCTCTGCCCGGTCACACTTGTTGGGATGGGGTAATGCAGTAGAGGTGATCGAACCTGACGCACTCAGGGTGACCATGCAGGATTTTGCGGAGCAAATCAATAAGGTCTATAAGAGCTGATATAAACCGAATTTTATGAAAGCCCTAAATTAGTAAAACACCAATATTGGTCTTTATTACAGAACCGAAAATATCCATTATACATAAGACTTTCTTTATGCCATAATAATCACATTGATCGAATTGATCAGGGAGGTACTTATGCGTGAGTTGATCTTAACCATCATGATCATGATTGTTTTTGCATTCCCGGTTAATGTTAATGCCGACGCAGCACCACCTGAACAGGCCCCTGGGTTAAACGTGGCTCCTGGATCTGAGGTCACCCAGGTACGGATGGTTGAGGAAACCGTCATCATAAAAGTTTTGTCAAACACTCCTGAAGATAGTATGGGACAAGCCAGAGTTACAGCCGACTTTACTATGCGTAATTTAGGTAATGAGCCTGAATCAATGGAAGTTCGTTTTCCGTTAGGTCGAGATATTGGTTGGCCAGGTTGGAAAGGAATCGAAGATATCGTTGTCAAGGTCAATAATCAAATCGTATCAACCAGAGTGATAGATGGAACAGGCCAGAATCAATATTTTGAAAATGTTGATGATATGCCTTGGGCTGGATTTGACGTAGTTTTTCTTCCGAATCAAGATGTCTCACTCCAGGTGGCTTATACCCTAGAAGCTGGTGGAGAAATGCCTTTTGTTCAATTTGATTATATTTTTGCCACTGGCACCGGTTGGAAAGATACCATTGGAAGTGCAACATTAATAGTTAGTTTCCCTTATGAGATTAGCAACCTCAACGTTTTACCAGATTATTCTGGTAGGTACGATTCAATTTCACATCAATCAGGACCCAACCAATTAACCTGGGTATATACTGATTTTGAACCTCAACCCGAGGACAATTTTAAGATTACATTAGTTGCTCCTTCGATTTGGAATGCAGTGCTGAATGAAAAATCCAATATCTCAAAAAATCCCAATGATGGTGAAGGCTGGGGAAGGTTAGGGATGCTTTATAAACGAATTGCATTTTCTTCTCGTGGAAAGGGATTTCGTACGTGGAGATTATCTGAAGATCAGGGAGCTCAAGACCTGATAAGGTTAAGTACTGAGGCCTATCAAAAAGCTGTGAGTCTAAAACCTATTGACCCACTCTGGCACGCAGGTTTTGCGGATCTATTGGGCTATTATGCATTTTGGGCTGGTGATTTTGAGGAGATAGATACCCGTTCAGAGGCATACGATTCGTTAATTCAGATTCAATCTGCTCTTGAACTTGCTCCTAATGATCCGATTGTTAAGGAAATTGCCGAAAGTTTGGTTTACGAACTTGAAGGAGGATTGGTCAAAAACGGGGAATCCTATCAATTTCCTTGGTTAACCGCAACACCCAGGTTTTCTACTCAGGAAATAATTATTTTTACTGAAACACCTGCGCCAACAAAACAACCAACAATTGAATTATCCGTCGCGACATCAATTCCGAAAGAAAAAAAACCTACAAGTATTCCAACATCTGAACAACAAACCAAAAAGGGAATTTCGATTTGTGGAAGTTTTCTTTTTGCACCCATTGGATTGATATTCTGGCTCTCACGACGCAAGATCAGATAGCGTTTCAACATGATACAAGAAGAAAAAACCGGGAGTCTCAGACTCCCGGTTTCGTGTTTATTTATCTTCTTGGGCCGCTGCTGCCACGGTTGCCGCCGCCTGAAGGACGACCACCACGATCGCCGCCTGGGCGTCCGCCGCGATCTCCACCCGGGCGGGGGCGTCCGCTGCCGCCGTTTCTGCCGCCCTTGTCATGTTCGAGGGCTTCTTCGGGGGTCCAGCCTTCGAGCACGGCCTGGCGTGAGAGGCGGATCTTGCCATTCTCATCCACGGCGGTGACCATGACGGTGAGTTCATCACCCATCTTGACCACGTCTTCAACCTTCTCAACACGTTCGGTGTCAAGTTGGCTGATGTGAACCATGCCGTCAATACCGGGCAGAATCTGGACGAAGGCGCCAAAATCTGCCACGCGAACAACCTTGCCGGTATAGATGCGTCCAATCTGGGCGCTTTCGGTGAGGGCTGCGATACGTTCGCGGACTTCGTTCTCACTCTTGCTGTCGGTGGCTGCAATAAAGACAGTACCGTCGTCAGAGATATCGATCTTGGTGCCGGTTTCTTCCTGCAATGCGCGGATCATCTTGCCGCCGGGTCCGATAATGGCGCCGATCTTGTCGACGGGAACCTTCATGGTGGTGATGCGGGGCACGAATGAACGCAGTTCAGGTCGGGGAGCAGGAAGCACATCCAGCATCTGATCAAGAATGAAGAGACGGGCGACCTTTGCCTGGGCCAAGGCCTGGCTCATGATTTCAGAAGTGATGCCCTTGATTTTGATGTCCATTTGCAAAGCAGTGATGCCTGCGGTGGTGCCGGCTACTTTGAAATCCATGTCGCCGAGGTGGTCTTCAGCGCCTTGAATGTCAGTAAGGACGACGAATTTGTCATCTTCTTTGATGAGACCCATGGCCACACCGGCGACGGGGGCTTTGATGGGTACACCAGTATCCATCAAGGCGAGAGTTGAACCGCAGACTGAAGCCATGGATGAAGAGCCGTTTGAGGCGAGCACTTCAGAAACCAGGCGCAGAGTGTAGGGGAATTCAGCTTCAGAAGGGATCACGGGCACGAGGGCGCGTTCGGCGAGGGCGCCGTGGCCGATCTCGCGGCGTGATTGCCCGCCCGTTCGTTTCACTTCACCGGTGGAATAGGGCGGGAAATTGTAATGGTGCATGTAGCGTTTGGTGTCATTGGGAGATAAGGTATCGATCTCCTGGGCTTCTTTGGGGGTGCCAAGGGTGGCCAGTGTCAAGACCTGGGTCTCGCCGCGGGTGAAAAGACCTGAACCATGAGCACGCGGGCTGACGCCCACTTCACACCAGATCGGGCGGATTTCGGTGATATTGCGTCCGTCAGGACGTTTGTGTTGGTCAAGGATGCGTGAGCGCACTACTCGTTTGAGAGTTTCTTCAAAGGCTTCTTTGTATGCGCTGATCTGATCTGAATCTTCTGGGTCAACATATTCCACCACGACGGAATCGCGCAGGGCATCCAATTGGTCTTGAAGTTCATGTTTGGTGTGAGGTGCTTCGAGAAGTTCGTCAATATCGCTTGAAGCGCGATTGTAAACCTTCTCGGCAATGGTTTCGTCGAGGGTGAAGAGTTGTACTTCGCGTTTGGCTTTGCCAATTTCTTTGGCCATTTGAAGCTGTGTTTCGCAAATGGTCTTGATGGCTTCATGACCGAAGAGCAGGGCGGCAACCATGGTTTCTTCATCGACTTCGAGGGCGCCGCATTCCACCATTAAGATGGCGTCAGAGGTGCCGGCGATGCGCAGGTCGATATCGCCTTCGTCCATCTGGGCGTAGGTGGGGTTGAGGATGAACTCTCCGTTGACGCGTCCAACGCGGACGGCGCCGACAGGTCCGCCCCAGGGGATGTCGGAGATGATCAAGGCAGCGGAAGCGGCATTGATGGCTAAAACATCAAGTGGGTTGTCTGTGTCAGCTGAGAGTGAGAACATGATAACTTGCACCTCATTGCGGATTGCCTGATTGAACAGGGGGCGCAGAGGGCGGTCGGTCAAACGAGAGACAAGTATGGCGTCGGTGCCGGGGCGGCCTTCGCGTCGGAAGAATGATCCCGGGATTTTGCCGCCAGCGTACATTCTTTCTTCGTACTCAACAGTGAGGGGGAAGAAGTCTTGTCCCATGCGGGGTTCGTTGCCCATAGTGGCGGCTGCAAAGACAACCGTGTCACCAAACTGAACGGTTACAGCACCGCCAGCCTGGGCTGCCAATTTGCCGGTTTCGAACGTCAGGGGACGTCCACCAACAGAGGTGATATATTTCTTGCTTTCTGGTTTCATACTAAGTTCCTTTCATTTTCCGCCCAGTTAGGAACTGAAAATTGTCGGGGACGGATGGCGTCCTCACCATTTTTCAATACCCAACCGGCGGCTACGGTTCCGCAGAGCAGGCGTAAATCAAAACGAGTAGGTGGTGTTTGCCACCTACTCGTCTAAGTTAGGCCCTACTTTGTGCGGATGCTAAGCTTTTCGGTGATGGCTGCAAAACGGGGGAAATCCGTTCGGCGTAAGTAAGCCAGCAACCGGCGTCGCCTTCCGACCAATTGGAGCAGACCGCGACGTGATGAATTGTCTTTTTTGTTGTTTCGCATGTGCTCAGTGAGCTGCTTGATGCGGGTGGTGAGCAGTGCGATTTGCACTGCGGCTGAACCTGTATCCGTATCGTGGACGTGAAATTCAGCAATCTTTTCGGACTTTACTTCCTTTGATAAGGGCATGACAATTTCTCCTGTTTAAATTTATGTCTCCAAATCCGCAGGTCAACCCCACAGATTGGTCGAGTCACAGCTAAACATTATACCAGAAAAAGTCGCAGGGTGGGATCGATCGTTGAACCCACCGATAGTTGCGAATATGATGTGATTTCTTTTTTAATCCCATCTGAAAATTGGCGAAACGTAAGATTGACAATTGAAACCACCAATTTGTGTTAAGGATATTTGTTTTTTGTTTTTTGAAAATCGAAAACAAATCAAAACGAATCGTTTTACAATATGAAAATTTGAAAATCTCGACAAAACAAATATTTGTTTTTATGCACCAATGTTTTCTAAAATCACACAATTATTTAAGATTCAGCAAATTAGAATACAACAAAGGATCGGATGTTTTTCGCCGCTTATCATGAATTATCATTTGTAAAAATAGCACAAATGTTCTTGTTTGTCAAGGAAGGTAATGGGTAAATGATGGGTTCGGAAAACGAACCCTCCCTACGAGTGGTTGGTTTTGTCAGATCGCATGTTGAGTTTATAAGCTAAAAAATATTTTTGAAATTGATTCTGATATAAAATAAGGCATATTCCTTAGGAAATCACCATGAAACGATTATTCAAATTCATTGTGCTAGCCTTCTTTTTTCTTAATTCCTGTGCCTCTAGTGATGCTTTATCAAAACAGGCTGAAGTAGAATCGATTACTCCCACTCCTACTAACACGATTATTCCACAAATCTCAAACACACCTACCTTTCAGCCTACTTCAACCCAATTAGTTAAAACAAACCAATTCTATAAACTAAATATCAAGTTTATATGTGTGTCAAAATTTTGTAGCATTGAATTTCTGAATCCCGAAATAATCCAGAATGTGACAAACGTAGAATATGATGAGCAATTAATTGTTTCTTTTGAATACCCGTTTATAAATATTGATCGTCATGCAGAATCAAATCCAACGGGCAAACCTGTTGAGATAAATTTTGTTATTCACATTAATCCTGATGCATTAGAGAACGGCTTAAGAATAAGGTCTCGACATGCCTATGAGGG
The DNA here is from genome assembly GCA_002840715.1 of Chloroflexi bacterium HGW-Chloroflexi-4. Classification (GTDB taxonomy): domain Bacteria; phylum Chloroflexota; class Anaerolineae; order Anaerolineales; family Anaerolineaceae; genus UBA6107. The sequence goes on along the minus strand of PHBW01000013.1, from coordinate 97,826 downwards.
TGGAAGTAGTTTCTATTTATTACACCTTGAAAAAGGTGTTGAAACTCAAATCACTTGGTTTGATCACTATTTCCGTAATCCAATAAATCCCGATGAAAACCCAGAAGTTTTTGTTTTATCGTTAGAGTCTTTAAAAAATATTATCCCAATTACTGAAAAGGTGGTTCTCGCAGCACCAGAAAAAATGTTATGGGCCGTCTATTATCCGTGGATCGGGTGGAAACAAGGTCTTGAATGTACTGACCATCCTCTACTTTTGTATGAATTTGAGCAGGACGGCTCAAGGACCATTGAAACATACAGACAGGAGATTTTATTAGCGAAACGGGCCGGGATCGATGGTTTTTTTGTTTCCTGGTTCAATGATCCTGTCAGCAACCATGAGCTCGAAAATTTACTCATAGTAGCAAATGAAATGGATTTCAAAATTGCGATTTATTTGGAATCTCTTTTGGATAATAAGGTAAATCCTGATATCGGTAAAAGTATCATCTATGCGGCTCGAAACTTTGGGGATCATCCTGCTTATATGCGGATCAATGGGCTTCCCGTTATTATGCTTTATGGATATCAAAATGAGACTTTTGAATTCTGGAAGAGTCTATTTGATCTTTTACATGAAATGGATATAGATGCTGCTTATATTCCCACTAGTTACAATCTAAATGACCTTCAAATAACTACAGGTTTGCATCAATATATTAACCTCACAACAGAAAATCTTAATAACCTCTATTCAACTCTTTCTAATTCTATAAAATATTATTCTTTTGGAAAGGAGACTAAGAAATACTTTGTGGCGACTGTAACGCCCGGTTTTAATAATTGCCCGTATGATAATAAGGACCAATTTTTGATGGTTGAACGCGATAACGGGGATTTTTTCAGAGAACAATTTAATTCAGCTGTTCAATCAAATCCTGATTGGATAATGATTACTTCTTGGAATGAGTTTGGTGAAAACACGCACATTGCACCAAGTGAAACTTACGGGGAGATTTACCTGGAGATTGCAAAGGAATTTTCCGATAAATGGAAAAACCGTTAATGGAAAAATACTACAAGGAATGGCAAATCACTATTATGAAATGGGGTTTTCTTTTAGACAATTCTTCAATGACAACTGCGCACCTTCTGAAAAACTCGGCAGGGCGCGGCGGATGAAGCGGGGCAGGTCGGGGTTGGTCGATTCTTTGATGATTTGCTTGAGCAAATAGACGGTTTCAGATTCTGATTTTTGCGCCAGGATTTCTATGATTTGCATGAGGGTGACGACAAGGCGCGGATCGGTCTCAGCAATCACTGGTTGCAGAAAATCAAAGATGATCGGAAGGTTGTCGTTGTCGGGGTCGTTGAGCATAGGGATCAGACCCAAAACGCCAAATTTTTGCAAGGTTGGATCTTCGGCGTGCACCCAGGATCTGAGGGTTTTGATCCATAAAGCTGGAGATTCACGGCGGACAGTTTCGGTGGACTTGGTGTGCAGGATATCCAGCAGTTCAGAATTTTCGCCGGTACGTGACCATGATTGAATGCGTTCAAACACGGCATCGGCAGACTCCATCGGCAGAGAACCCAATAAACCTGCAGCCAGTTGACAGGGTTCAAGCATTTTGGTTTGCCAAAGCTCATCAATGATTTTAAGCGTTTCTTCCGGTTCGGCTAGTGCGCGCGGACGCAATAGCCTTTCAAGTTCTCGGTTGATGATGAGCGGCGTGCGGTAGGTTTTTAATGCGTTGACATTGGCGGCGTTGGATTTTCCAGACTGGAAGGTGAGATCGGAATAGAAAAAATAGAGGTCCTGTAAATCCTTGAGGAACTGCCCGGGCTGGTTGTAGACCTTTCCGAGCAGTTCAATTTTTGTGCGTAAACGGCTGAATTCAATGGCTGGCATGCCAGGTTCTCACTAATACGCCTTGGAGAAGTAAACCTTTTCGTGAGCTTCTTTGCCGCAGACGATGCAATTGTCTTTGCCGCCGGGTTGATCGAGCGGGATGCAGCGCGTGGTGGCTTTGGTGTCTTCCTTGACTTTGGCTTCGCAAGCGCCGTCGCCGCACCACCATGAGAACGCCCATCCTTTTTCGATGGTGGATTTCAGTTCTTCATAATCTTTGGGGTCAAAGATGTGTGAATCTCTGAAAGCTTTGGCTTTTTCATACATGCTGGTGTGGATCTCTTTAAGCAGATTCGATATCTCTCCGCTGAGACCTTCAAGTGAAAGTATCTTCTTGCCATCCCGGCCGGGGATGTCTCGGCGGGCTGACATGACCGAGTTCTTTTCAACGTCGCGCGGACCGACCTCGAGGCGCACGGGCACACCGCGCATTTCCCAATCGTTATATTTGAAGCCGGGCGTTACCTCTGTCCGGTCATCCACTTTGAAGCGGAAGCTGCTCAACTCACCCTTAAGATTTTCAATAAACAGCATGACCTTGCCGCGTTCTTCGTCGTTTTTATAAATGGGTACGATCACGATCTGGATGGGCGCTAGTTTGGGCGGCAGCACCAGACCTTGGTCATCGCCATGGGTCATGATGATTGCGCCGATGAAACGGGTAGAAAGACCCCATGAGGTGGTCCAGCAAAACTGCTGGGTATTGTTTTCATCCAGGTATTGAATCTCAAAAGCTTTGGCGAAGTTTTGGCCGAGCAGGTGAGAGGTGCCTGATTGCAAAGCTTTGGTATCGCCCATCATGGCTTCGATGGAGTAAGTGCGTACCGCACCAGCGAATCTTTCGGTGTCACTTTTACGACCGGGGATGACCGGTACGGCAGCTTCGTCAATGGCGAAGCGGGTGTAAACCTCAAGCATGCGCATGGTTTCTTCATCCGCTTCTTTTTCGGTGGCATGGGCGGTGTGGCCTTCCTGCCAGTAGAATTCAAGTGTGCGCAAGAAGGGGCGGGTGCGCATTTCCCAGCGCACGACGTTGCCCCATTGGTTGATCAGCACCGGCAGGTCGCGGTAAGACTTGATCCATTTGGAATACATATATCCAATGATGGTCTCTGAGGTCGGGCGCACCACAAGGGGTTCTTCAAGTTCCGATCCGCCGCCGTGGGTGACCACGGCCAATTCGGGTGAAAACCCTTTGACGTGTTCCTTTTCTTTTTGTAAAAAAGACATGGGAATGAGCAGCGGAAATGCCGCGTTGACGTGGCCTGTGTCTTTGAAGCGTTTGTCGAGTGCGGATTGGATGTTTTCCCACAAAGCCCAGCCGTGAGGGCGCACCACCATGCATCCGCGGACGGGAGCATTATCGGCTAATTCGGCTCGTTGAATGAGTTGGTTATACCATTCTGAAAAGTTTTCGCTGCGGGGAGTTAATTTTTCATTGTCCATAAGAGTTTTCCTGATAAGCTATGATTTCTGGGTTTCTGCTTCAAATTTGTTGATCAATTCAACTGCCGCCTGAATATCCTCGGCAAAAATTACCCTTTTTTGGTCGTGCTCGGGCATGTAACCTCCCAATTCTGCGATAAACATTTCAACCGTTTTCTGCCAGCCTTTGCCAACCAATACCATCATGCGGCCGGGTTTCATCGAGATGATCTCTTCATTCCACATGACTGCCAGTTCTGCGAGCGTGCCGACACCGCCGGGCATCATCACGGCTGCATCGCACTTTTCGACCAGCGCATATAACCGATCTCGCAGGGTTTCATGCTTCCACTCTTCTTTGACCCACTGGTTTGCGGTGATTCCGCGCCAGGTTTCAAGTTGGATGCAGGTGGAACCGATCACATGAGCGCCGGCTTCGCTGGCACCTCTTGAAGCGGCTTCCATAACACCGATATAACCACCGGTCATGATGGTATGACCTGATTTGCCTAAAAGGAAACCCAGTTGGCGGGCATCTTCGTAGGCTTGTTCACCGGGTTTGGGTGCTGCGCCGCCGTAAACTGCTATTCTCATTGGATTTCCTCATTTTCTTTGGGTTGATCCCATACGCGGCCGTAATTGGATTGCAGTTTTTCAAGAATGGCCTGTTCAAGATCCACTCCGGTGATGCTGGCAAGCTGAAGCAGATAAAGTGCCACATCGGCAAGTTCACCGCGAAATTCTTTCTGATCTTTCAGTTCATCATTCCACTGAAAATGTTCCAAGACTTCGGCAGATTCAAGTGAAAGTGAAATTGCCAGATTGCGCGGTGTTTGCGGCCGCCGGGTATCTTTTTGAGTCCAACCTTTGGCGGTTACAAACTGGTTCATCTCATCAGTCAGTTCACGGATATCCACTGTCTAATACCCCAGTTTTGTGAGTGTGTCTAATGCATTTTGTGCAGAAATGACCTGTACCGGATGCCATCCGGTGTCAGTGACCATGTTTTGAAGATGTTCAATGACTACTTTCTGGCTTTTCGGATCCAATGACTTGTAGCGGGCTTCAATCAGTTTGGGGTCTCTTGAGAGGAGGTCATCCCAGGCTTTTTCAAGAAATGTTTCTTCCATTCGGTTCATCCTGTGTTTGATTCTCCAAGATTACCAGACATAAAGTACAGCGTCAAGCAGGGCTTGAAATAAAAAGCTGGACGGTCACCCGTCCAGCTTTTGCGAGAAGTTGGGCAACTACTCTTCTTTTCTGTTTTCCATTTCTTTGGTACGGGCATCAATGATGGGTTGTGCAATATGAGCTGGCACAACATCTGTGTGGTCAAATTCCATTCTGAAGACGCCGCGTCCACCGGTGATGGAGCGCAAGGTGGTGGTATAGCGCAGCATTTCAGCAAGAGGAACAGTAGCGGTCACGACAGAACGGCCTTTTTCGGTTTCCATACCCTGAATGCGGGCGCGGCGGGTGTTAAGATCGCCCATCACGTCGCCCATGTTGATCTCAGGGACGGTGATATGCACCAGCATGATCGGTTCACGCAGCACAGGTCCTGCTTCTCTCACGGCTTCTTCAAAGGCTTTACGACCGGCAACTTCAAAGGCAACCGGTTTTGAGTCAACGGGATGTTCCTTGCCATCAAAGACTGAAACATGCACGCCAGAGACGGGATAACCGGCAATGACGCCTTCTTTCATCACGGTTGCGATGCCTTTTTGGATGGAAGAGGAATAGGATTGAGAAACGGCACCGCCGAACACATCCCAGGTGTAATCAAATTCTTTATCAGTCAGCGGAGATACCTTCAAATGGACCTCACCAAATTGACCTGAACCACCGGTTTGTTTCTTATGGCGGTGCATGGCGGATGCAGATTTGGTAATCGTTTCTTGATATGAGACTTTCGGTTCATGCAGGATGATGCCAACCTGGAATTTGGTCTCGGCACGGCGAATGGCGACGTCAATATGCTGATCGCCCAGACCTTGCAGAATGGTTTGCAGGGTGGTTCCGTCGTTGTACCATTTTAGGGTCATGTCTTCTTCAACCAGACGGTGCAGGGTTGATGTGATCTTAGTGGAGTCACCCTGGGTCTTGGGGAAGAGGGCCACCGAATACAATGCGGTCGGGTATTCGGGGATGGGGAGCGTCAAGGGGTGAGCCTTGTCGCAAAGTGTGTTAGACGTTGAGGTTTCAGTCAATTTTGGCACGATGCAGATATCACCGGCATGAGCGACTTTGACGCCGAGGGCTTCTTTGCCGCGGGGAATGCCGATGGTGCCGATGCGTTCTTCCATTTGCTTGGTCTGATTCCAAATGCGGGAATCGGCCGAAACGGTACCTGAATAAACTCTAAAGTAAGTTTGTTTTCCAACAAACGGATCAGCTGTGGTTTTCCAAACATAGACAGCCAGAGGGCCGTTATCTTTTGCTTCAAGTTTCTCTTCACCAGCTTTGCCTTCAGCAACTGCTTGAACTGCGGTGGCAGGCGAGGGGATCAGGTCAAGGATGGCATCCAGCAATTTAAGTACACCGACACCAGTATGACCGGCGCTAACTAATACTGGCATATAGCTGCAAGAACGAACCACTTCAGCCAGACCCTTGATGACTTCTTCATCAGTAAGGGCACCTGAGTCGAGGTATTTCTCGAGCAAAGTGTCATCGCCTTCAGCGGCGGCTTCAACCAATTTGGCGCGTGCTTCTTCGGCTTCTGCTCTTAATTCAGCGGGGATTTCTTCAGCAGTTTTGCCTTCGCCTTTGTATGCTTTCATCGAAAGCAGATCAATCACGCCCTTGAATTCCAGTTTTTCACCCCATGGGAGCTGCACAGGGATAAGACGAATATCAGAGTATTCCTGAACGGAGGTGAGGGATTTTTGAAAGTTTGCATTCTCGCGTTCCATCTTGTTGATTAGCAAGAAACGAGGCATGTTCATTTTGGAGCAGTAATTCAGGGCGATTTCAGTGCCGACCTCCAGACCGTTGACAGCGTCTACCAGCACCACCACACCTTCAGCAACGCGCATGGAAGAAATAACTTCGCCAATAAAATCTGTGTATCCGGGGGTGTCTAAAAAGTTAACCTTTGAATCACGATATTCAACCGGAATCACGGATGTATAAAGTGAAATCAGAATTGTTTTGCCTGCACCGGAGTGAGATGCCAGTACAACATTACGGATCTTGTCGGTCGAGTACTCTTTCATGAAAGATGGCCCTTCTCTTAACTTGAGATGACTTCAATCTTCCCATTTTAAGTGAATAGTAGATTCTTGTCAAAGTAAAGCCGCCACTTGTTTATACTATTTTTACAAGAAGTTAAATAATCGCTACTTTTTCACTTATTTAGTCAAAAACTTTCAAAAGAACAAGAAATTCTATAATTAATGGTTGTACAATGAGATTAGATCTAGTAGCAAAAATTCAATTATGAAACTTCGATTAACACTGATTTCTCTTAGCCTTTTTTTGATTCTCTCTCCTGTGTCCATTCGCTTTTGGAGTCTTGCAGAGGAGTCTCTCATCCGTGAACCACTCTCCTTTTCTAAAATTCAACTGATCAGCCCCACTCCGCTTTCACGTTTTGATTTTGGAAGTGAACAGGATTGTCTCGATGATTCGGACGACTCAATCAAGATTGTGGATTGTCAAAGCAAGTTGGTTAAGTGGCAAAGCCCCGAACCCTGGCGTGTCACCGAAACTATTACTGGCGACTTGAACCGTGACGGCAGCAATGAACTTGCCATGGTTGTGTGGCGTGAGCATAAGCGCTGGCCGATTGACTCTTTTCTCCCATCTGGAGGACGGATAGCGAATTTTCACGATCAAGCCGGCATGAGCTGTCATTTGATCCTGGTGGGATGGGATGGCAGCCAATACCGTGAGATGTGGGCGGGTTCCTCATTAATTGCTCCCGTATTCAACATCCAAGCTGTAGACCTGGATCAGGATGGTTTTCAGGAACTGGTTGCGCTTGAGGGAGATTATGATGATAACCAGATTACTGGCAACTTGACCGTATGGGATTGGAGCGGTTTCGGTTTTCGTTTACGTGACAGCATTAAGGAAGGCATTTCGGATTTTGGGATCGTTTCAGTAAATCAAAACGTCTTGATTGTGACCGATTAAGGTATGGAGGAAAAATGAAAAAGAATCGTATTTGGGCATTCGCAAGCGGATTGATTATCATAACATTGATGCTCTCGGCATGTAATTTAACAAACCTTATCTCTCAAAAGATTGATGACGTCTCAACTATTGTTGAAGAAATTAGCACCAAAATTCCTGATGACATCTCACAAGAAGCAACCACCTACCCTGAAGCTGTTTACGGCAGTGCATTTGCCAGCTATGAAATTCAGCAGGTGAATATTCCAGATACTTTTATTGATGGTTATACCTTGCCATTAACCGCTGATCAAGTAGTTGGGTTAGATGATGAGGCACTGACCTTGTCTGCGGCGCAGGAACAAGCACTTTTGACCAACGGCTTTGTGGTTACTCCGCCGAGCAGTGATCCTGGCAAAATGTACTCGGAGTTCTATCAACTTTATGAAAGCAACCGTTATGGTGCGCTGCCTGTCTTTATCACCACAGATTCAATGTTCCATGTTTACCATTTAATCTTTGACAAAATGCTGCGCGATCTTGAAAAGACATCTTTCATTCCGATCTTAAATGAATTGACTACGGCAATGCTTGAATCAAGTCTGGTGCAATACGATTTATTAAAAGGTACAGACTTGGAAGAAGCGGCATTGCGTAACGTGGCTTATTTTGGTGTGCCTGCTGAAATCCTTGAATTGTCCATTTCCATCCCGGCAGAAGCCAAAACATTGGTTGACATGGAACTCGCATTGATGGAATCCAAGTCACCGATGTCGCCTTCTCCGATTTGGACGATGGGCGGTGAAGGAATCAATGACATTTTAAATGAGGATTATTCGCAATATACACCGCGGGGCCATTACACCCTCAGCCCTGCCCTGGAAAAATATTTCAAATCCATGATGTGGTTCGGACGGATGACTTTCAGATTGAAGGACCGCGTCGAAACACAGCGGGCTTTGCTGATGATCCAGGCCTTGCGGTCGGCGCAAACCTCCTCAGGCAAATCAGCCACCGAACTCTGGCAAAATATTTATGACCCGACCGTTTTCATCGTCGGCAAGGCGGATGATCTTTCCTTCCATGAATATGGCGCGCTTTCTGATCAAATATTTGGTGAATCACCTGACCTGATCAGTTTTGCCGATGAAACCAAGATGGATGAATATAATAAAGCCGCAAAAAATCTGCCTCCGCCTCAGATCAATTCCATGTGGGTTTATATCTGGCAGGATCGTGATGATGCCACCCAGGGATTTAGATTCATGGGGCAGCGCTTCACACTCGATCAGTATGTTTTCGGAGAGTTGATCTTTAGAAAAGTGGGCACACTCAGTGAACCCCGCGGTCTGCCGAAAGGCTTGGATTTACTTGCCGCGATGGAATCTGATGAAGCCTACAAATTATTGGATCAGATGGGTGAAACAAAATATGAAAACTTTGATACTCAACTAACCAAAGTTAAAGCAGAAGTTGCCGGCTTTGGTTTGGATTCCTGGACGCAGAATTTGTATTGGGCATGGTTATATTCCATGCAGCCCATCTTTGCGGTCAAGGGTCCGCAGTATCCGGCCTTCATGCAAAATCAGGCCTGGCTGCGTAAAGATATGGCGACCGCGCTCAGCACCTGGACCGAACTCAAGCATGACACAATCCTTTATTCCAAACAGGTGATGGCTGAAATGGGCGGCGGTGAAGATGCTGATCCACCTAAGGGTTATGTTGAGCCGAACCCTGAAGCATTTGCTCGTCTGCTGGCGTTGGCGCAGATGACCCGCAGCGGCTTGGAAGAACGGGGATTGTTGGATGAAACGACCCGGGGAAATTTGGATAATTTGATCGATGAATTGCAATTCCTGCTGACCATTGTGCAAAGCGAACTCAACGGCGTCACCATCAGCGATGAGGACTACTGGCGCATTCAATATTACGGCGGCTGGTTGGAAGCCATGACCATTGCTGCAGCCGATCCTCCCGAAGATGGCGAGGGGCGAAATTACCTTGAAGACCAAAAGTCCGCTTTAGTGGCGGATGTGGCTTCAGGATACGGCTTTGCACTGGAAGAAGGTGTGGGTTATCCAACATCGATTTTGGTGGTGTCGCCATTAGCGCCATATCATTTAACTTTTGGCGCTGTTTATACATATTACGAGTTTCCTGTTCCGGCCAATGAACGGCTTACTGATGAAGCCTGGCGTGAAATGCTTGAGTCGGGAAAAGCCCCCGCCATGCCTGAGTGGACGAATTCGTACATCATCCCTTGAGACTAAGACAGATTTTTCTACGAGGAGTGCTGGCAGCGGCGCTCCTCACGCTAAACGCATGCAGCCGCCCGGAGGCAGATTTCACGCTTACTCTGGGCGGCGACATCATGCTGGCCCGCGAGGGTGAATCCATATTTACCAGCCATGGGGTGGCAATCAACCCGTGGCAGTTGCTTCAAGAAGAAGGTGTGTTAATTGAAGCCAATGTAGAAGTGCCGGATTATTTCTTTGCAAATCTCGAATCCCCGCTGGGTGAAAACTCAAATCAATTAACCGATATGAATTTGTGCAGCCACCCTGACCAACTGAAGGTGCTGGTGGAGAGCGGCGTGGATATTGTCAGTCTGGCCAACAATCATCGCGATGATTGCAGCGGCGATGGACCTGCCCAATCCAAGGAATATCTTGACAAAGAAAACATTCAATCCGCAATCATGGGTGCTGAAGCGACAACTCTTGACATTCCGGGTGGCAGCATGGCGGTCATCGCCGCGGAAGATATTACCGGTTCTCTTGATCTTGAAGATTTGCTCACTGCGATAAAAAATGCTGATCAACACGCTCAAGTGGTGGTCGTTTCGATGCATTGGGGCAATGAGTACCAGGCTGGTGCGGATGAACGTCAACAATCTTTGGCGCAGCAAATCGCAGATGCCGGCGCAGATGTGATCTGGGGACACCACCCCCACGTGCTTCAAAAAATGGAGTGGTTTGAGTCTGCAGATGGCCGAAAAGTGTTGGTCATCTACAGTCTGGGCAACCTGTTGGCCGACCAATGGATGCTCGAAGATGCAAAGCATACTGCGTTGGTGAGGTTGTCATTTCATGGAAATAGAATTAATAAAATCGAGATTATTCCGCTTGAGATGAACCGCAGCATGAAATCACTTCAAAGTGCTGAGGGAACAACTTTACGTGAAAATATTCTTACAAGACTTACAGCAAGTTTAGATCGCCGGGTTGGTGTAAAAATGTATATGAAATCTGAAATGAGATAATTACAGTTTCTTTTCCATGCGCCACGAAGGTTCAGAAACGGTGCGCCAGATGCCTTTGTGATCCGGGTACGACCAGACCCCGGGTTCTTCAGCCACAATTTGATACCCAAGCCGAGTATACAATCTGATGGCGCCTTGATTATCGCGCGCAACATTTAAAGTCACCCTGGTGTAGCCCATTCTTTTCAAGTCATCTTCAACGACATCCATCAGTCTGGAGCCTATCCCCTGGTTCTGCCAGATTTGACGCACACGCAGTGAATAAAGGTAGGCACGGTTCCATCCGTCGGCCAATTCGCGCCGGTCGCTGGAGAGCTGTAAAAAGACCTGCCCAACCATACGTCCATCTTGGGAGACGGCCACCCATGCTTTGACTGTCCCTTTTTCTACTTTCTTGAAGACATCTGCAAAAACATTTCTGAAATGCAAATACTCGCCATCCCATTCGAGGGCTGGCAGATCAGATTTTACAAGCGGTCGAATTAAAACCGGTTCGGCGATCTCTGACATATTGGCATCCTGGATGGTTTCTTCCATTTGATCTTTTGACCTTTAGTTTTCCTGGATCAATTGTTCAAGGTATACCAATTCTTGCTCTTGAGTAGAGATTTTGCCGTCCAATTTAGCGCGTTTAAGTTCTTTTAATAAAGCGGTGTAGCGTGGACCCGGGGGAATGCCTTTAAATTTCAATGTTTCACCGTTGGTAAAGGGTTCAAGTCCGCGCCAGACATTCAGGTAGTTTTTAACTTGCTGCTTAATGATCTGATTTTCAGTCAGGCAATCAAAAGCATAAAGTGCAATCTCGGGTAAGTTTTGGACGCGTTCTGTAAATTGACTTGGCGTCATTGTTTCTAAATCATCGACTCCATTGATTAGGCTGATAGATGCTTTTAATGAAGTGACCATTGGATTGGAGAAATGCAATCTTTTTGCGATGGCTAATGCTTCTTCAATAGTAAAGTGGGAAAACCAAACCAGATAGGCTGCTGATATTTTTTGATCACCAAAACTTGCTTGTGATGTGATTGCCCAAGGTTTAGCCGGAGATCCTGAAAGCGCTTTTTCCAAAGCAGGCGCCCACTTTTCCTTCCATCCAAGATTGTGGTTAACCGCGGAAAGCAAATTAAGTTCTGATAATCGATTTAAAACTTTGCAGGGATCAGCTTCCTGGAAGATCAGATTGAATTCATGCCGAATGCGGTCGCCGCTGATTTGTTTCAGATTTTCGCGGGCTTCCTGAATTAATTGCAGGGTGCGCGTTTCGATATTAAATCCAAAACGCTGTTCAAACCTGACTGCCCTCAGCATGCGGGTGGGATCATCCACAAAAGAAAGGGAATGCAGCACTTTGACCTGTTTCTTTTTCAGATCGTCCAGGCCACCCCAATAATCTTGCAGTTCACCAAAATGAGAGCCATCGAGGCGCAGCGCCAGCGTGTTGATTGTGAAATCGCGGCGGTGAAGGTCTTGTTTGATGCTGGAATTTACCACGATGGGCAATGCCGTGGGGCGATCGTAGAATTCGGTGCGGGCACTGATCAAATCCAGTGCTTCAGGCAGATCAGATGAATCATCAGAGATGCACCCGACACGTGTTTTAAGAGACTCATGAATTTCTTTGATCTGCCATTTGGCTGTGCCAAACCGGCGGTGGGCAATTACCTTACCTCCAAACTTCTCTGCCAGCAAGTTGGCTAGACGGATGGCATCACCCTCAACAACGATATCAAAATCCTGTGAGGGGATGTTCATCAGCAAATCGCGGACAAAACCGCCCACGATGTAAAGTGCCTGATGCTCGTGGTGAGAAAGCTCAATGATCTGTCTCAGCAGTGCCAATCGGCAAGGAGGAAGCGCTTTTTCAATCAGATCGGAATATTTAGAACTGGGTAGATGAGTCGATTCTTTATTTGCCAGATTCTTCAACAAATCTGTGCGCGTAACAATGCCAAGAATTTTGTGTGAATCAGGATCGACCACTGGAATTTGTCCCCATCCAGTGGAGGCCATCAATTCTTGCACCTGATCGAGTGATTGGTTGGGTTCAAGCGAATGAGAGCCGGTTTCCATTAAACTGCCGATGGTGATTTTCAATTTGTGGTTGCGGGCGCGGTCAACAGCGCGTCTGGTTAACAAGCCAACTACTTTATTGTCTTCAACCACCGGGTAACCCTCATAACCATAGCGCTGCATTAGAAGGTCCGCTTCGGCGATCGTGGTTTCAGGTTTCAGCAGCAGTGGTTTTTTGGACATAATTTTTTGAACGGTTAAAGAAGGCTGAATATTTTTTTTGATTTCATCGGTCAACTTAATGGTTATTTCTTGAAGTGTGTTTTCGAATGCCAGATGACTTCTGATCAACAAGGCAGATGCGGCGCGTTCGTGACCGCCGCCGCCAAATGGGATGAGGATGCGTGATACATTAACCTCATCGCTGGTCGAACGGGCGATGATGCGCGTGCCTTCTTTGGTCTGAACGATAAGAAAAAGGGCATCAGGGTCAAGCAGGTCTCGCAGTTTATGCGCCACGCTAGATATTTCCTCATCCATCAACGAGGCATCAGCATTAGAAATGAGTATATTTCTACCAAATATGGGCAGTGTGACAGCGTTTTGCATCAGGTTCTCAGCCAGGGCGCGTTGATTGAGCGTCAAGGCAGGATTGAGATACTCTGCTGCGATACGGAGGCTGGCGTCATTTTCAAGTAAAAACACAACAGCTTTGACGTCTCGGATGGTGGTGCCGGCGTAGGTGAGAGAACCTGTATCTTCGTAAATGCCAAGCAATAGTAAAGTTGCCTGAATTTGAGTGAGATTAATATCTCGATCCATCAACATCTCCACCAGAATAGTGGTGGTGGCGCCTAATTTTTCAAGGGTGCAAATCCAATCTGGTGCAAGATCCGGTTTGGCGTGATGGTGATCGATGACATGAATTTGCGTATTCTTGTTGATACCTCTTAATGTGATCAGAGATTGAGTATCCACCAGGGTGACCTTTTTAATATTTTCAACAGGCAGGTCGCGTGCATCTACGAATGGAAGTTCAGTCCCATAGAGATTGATAAATTTGCGTACATTGCGATTGATACGGTTGGGCAGCACCGGCTGCGATTCCTCGGCGAGAAGGGAGGCTGCCAGCATGGCTGCCATTGCATCGAAGTCTGCCTGTTCGTGCGTGAGGATTATTTCCATTTTTTTATTGTAACATTAAGCGCTTTTTTGGAATTTAGCTGTTTTGAGTGTCAGAATCTCATTAGAAATTGAGCTAGTTTCACAATTGGTTAAAGGTTTCGCTTATAATTATGAAAATTATCTACTATATTACTAAGGTCGCTTATGTCCACTGAAAAACGGAAATTACTTGTCGTAATGGCTCATCCTGATGATGAGACTTTTGGAACAGGTGGAACGTTGGCTTATTATGCCAGCAAGGGTGTTGAAGTGCATCTGATCTGTGCCACACGTGGTGAAGTGGGGGATGTTGAGCCTGAACTGCTTGAAGGTTTTGACAGCATCGCTGACCTGCGCGAAAACGAATTACGTTGTGCGGCAGAAACGCTTGGACTTGCCAAGGTTCATATGTTGGAGTATAGAGATTCTGGCATGCCCGGTTCGATAGACAATGTGCATCCCAAAGCGTTGGCGGCAGCGCCGATTGAACAAGTGGCCGGTGAGATTGTTCGCTACCTGCGTGAACTCAAGCCTGAGGTGGTAATTACTTTTGATCCCATCGGCGGCTATCACCACCCGGATCACATCGCCATCCATAATGCCACGGTCAAGGCTTTTTATGCCGCTGCAGATGGTGCTCAATATCAAGATGGTCTTGAGCCTTTCCAATCTAGGAAACTATACTTTCATACCTTCCCCAAAGGGTTTATGAAAATGGCATTGTTTTTCCTGCGGTTATTTGGCAAAGACCCAACCAAGTTTGGCAATAATGGCGACATCAATCTGGTGCCGATTGCTGAGGCGAATTTTCCGATCAATGCCAGAGTGGATTATCGCAGCGTACTTGAAAAACGCGATAAGGCATCTGCCTGCCATGTCAGTCAGGGCGGCGCAAAGATGACCAGCGGTGCAATGGGTGTAATGCGGAAAATATTTGGTGTTACCGACCAATTTATGCGAGCGTATCCGCCGCCCACAAGACACATCGAACGTGATTTATTTGAAGGGATTTAAGTTGGCAAAAAGTAAATAAAAACCCCCGTGGATTCGAATCCACGGGGGTTTTGAAAGACCCTAATCAAAGTCGAATGACGTTTCCGCAGAACTCACACGTAATGGTATCCATGCCGCGTAACACTGGTTTGGTGATGGCGCCACCGCAGTTGGGACATTGGGTGGGAGCAGATTTAGCTTTCTCAACCGCCGCCTGATCGAGGGCGATGGCACGATCGGCATCGATCTCTTTAGTCTTTACGCGATTGATGAGCTTTTGCCATTCGGCGCTATCCTGTCCGTCGAGATGGAGTGAAACTTCACGGCTAAATGAACCTGTGGCAAGCACCAATTCAATCCAATCTTCATTTTTGAAAAGACCTTGTTTGGTGGCTTTGACAGATTCTATTGAAACCACCGGTGTTTCAAATTGCAGCTTTTGAACCAATTCTCGCTCGGTGGTGACGAAGAGCACCTTCTTGGTGGCGATTTCTTCTTTTTGTTCAAATATAAAACGTTGATCAGTTAGAAATAAAACACCCTCAGGGTCATCTTTTTTCTCTTTGCCGTCTCTTGCCCATACTGCTTTAACAGCCATGACCACACTTTCACCGGGAAGAAATCCAAATGAAGCTTCATCAATGTTATCGAGGGTATATTCCACCAGGTCGAGTTGAGCATCCAGTTTATCAACCTCAGCTTTTAGGTCATCATAAAGGTTGCGAAGCATGCTCTCAGAAGCGTTGATTCTGGTTTCGTAATTATCAAGTTCATTTTGTGCCATTTTGACCAGTGAGGCAGAGCTCATATTCACTTGAAGCGCGGCGATTCGAGCTTCAAGCGGACGCAGACCCAGACGCAAATTGTTTGATTCAATGGATGTTTGATTTTGGATCAAACCCTTTTTTGCCGCCCACTGTTTCTGGTATTCAATGCCGAGTTGTTCTGAGATTTTATTAAAGGCATATTTGCGGTCCCGAATTTTTGTAATACGTAAACCCATATTGGCTATTTTTGTATCCAAGGCAGAAACTTCATCTGTAATGGTTGAGAGTCTGCAATCACTAATTAGTTTGGAGAGATCACTTCTTGCCGAATTGATCTCTTTACGAATTTCTTCAATCGGGTTTACCTGGTCTGCTGCCATTTTTTAGTCTCCTGTTGATGATTATCCGAAAAACACCAGCGATGAATTTATGAACAATTATATTATCGCTTATTCTATGCTAAATTTTCAAATTATCAGCAGTTACAGTTTGATTTCTTTCTTTTTTGATTCAATTTCAAGCAATTCGCCAGTGGTCACAAATATGGTGCGTTCGCAGATGTTGCTTACACGGTCGGCCATGCGTTCAAGATTATGAGCAACCCACATTAAAAGATTGGCATGATCGATGATGTGAGGTTTTTCAATCATCAAATCGACTATTTGATGTTGAACCTTATTGTATAGTTCATCTACTTTATCATCTTCTGCAGGGATGGATTTGGCTGTTGCAGCATCTTCAATAATAAATGCACCCAAGGCTCGATGCAGCATACTAAGTGCCATATTTGCCATTTGCTCGATTTCTTTAATCGGAACCGGAATTTCAAAATCCCCAAGATTGACGACGACTTTGGCAATACCTTTTGCATAATCACCCATGCGTTCAATCTCGGCAGAGACTTCAAGCAGTGCAGCTAACAGGCGTAAATCATGAGCCAGGGGTTGTTGAGTGGCAATCAGGATTAAAACCGAATTTTCAATCGCATAGCGTTTCTCATTAATCTTGCGATCAGCATTATATACTTCAACTGCAAGTTTCTTGTCGCGTTTTTTTAGCGACTCAATGGATTGAATGGTGGCTTGTTCAACGAGACTGCCCATCACGAGCATCTCATCTTGAATCTGGTGGATATGGAGCATCAAGTTTTCTCTTGACATATTTACCTCTTTACTTGAATTATCCGAATCTTCCCGAAATATAATCTTCGGTTGATTTATTGGTTGGGTTGGTAAACACTTGACTGGTTACACCATATTCAATCATTGAACCTGCCCGGTCGGTATCCATTGTAAAATACGCTGTAAAATCTGAAGCACGACCGGCTTGCTGCATGTTATGTGTCACAATGATAATTGTATATTGATTTGAGAGTTCCCGCATCAAATCTTCAATCTTTAATGTAGCAATAGGGTCAAGCGCAGAGCAGGGCTCATCCATCAGAATGATTTCTGGTTTGACGGCCAATGCACGTGCAATGCACAGACGCTGCTGTTGTCCACCTGAGAGTGAGAGGGCAGGTTTTTGTAGTTGATCCTTAACCTCATCCCAAAGGGCTGATTTAACAAGGCATTCTTCGACCAGATCATTCAGGCTTTCTTTGTAGCCATTAATCTTTGCACCCCAGGCAATATTTTCATAGATCGATTTCGGAAACGGATTGGGTTTTTGAAAAACCATGCCGATCCGCTGGCGAACTTGAACAGGGTCAATGCGGGGATCGTAAATATTTTGTCCTTGAAAAAGAACCTCTCCTTTGACATGGGCGCCAGGGATGAAATCGTTCATACGATTAAATGAGCGGAGAACTGTACTTTTTCCGCATCCTGATGGACCGATGATGGAGGTAATTTTCTTTGGTTCAATCTTTAAAGTTACGTTTTTTACTGCACGAAAATCACCATAAAAAATATCAAGATCTTGTGTCTCAATTGCCCATTGTTTGCTTGTTTGATTTGTCATTTTAACCTTACCGTTTATTCTGAATCTTGTTGCGCCATAAAATGGCAACAGCGTTCATTGATAATAGCATAATCATCAAAACAAGAATAGCCACGGCTGCAATATTGCGGAATTCTTGTTGTGGACGAGTAGTCCAATTATAAATTTGAATTGGAAGAGCGGTGAAATTTGAGAACAATCCACTCGGATCTTTGGAGATATAAGTTGCTGCACCCACGATAATCAGCGGCGCAGTCTCGCCCAGGGCACGCGATATGGCAAGAATTGTTCCGGTTAAAATGCCCGGTAAGGCATAGGGCAAGACGTGGTGCCATATCGTTTGCCATTGCGTTGCACCCAAACCGTAGCTTGCTTGCCTTAACGAATTGGGTACCGCCCGAATGGCTTCCTGTGCATTAGTTATTAGGATGGGTAGAATCAGCAGCGCCATGGTTAGCCCTGCCGCTAGAATGGTTCGTCCATTGGCACCTTCATATCCAAAAAAGCGTCCACTGGTGAGCGGTTCAAAAGCTCTGACAAAAATGGTTAAACCCAGAATACCATAGATAATTGAGGGCACACCGGCCAAATTGTCAATATTGGTTTGTATGACCCTACTAAGCCAGGTGTTTTGCCTGGAATACTCTTCAAGATAAATTGCAGAACTTACCCCCAAAGGAAATGCAACGACAATGGTAATCACGATCAGCAAAAGCGAACCTAAAAGTGCGGTTCTCACACCTGCCAGTTCAGGTGTTTTTGACATACTTTCAGTCAAAAACTGAGGTGTGAACCAGGATTTGAATTCCATAATGGCGTCGGGATATTTTTCTGCAACAGTTGATTTAAATTCATTTGGTGTGAATATTGATTGGAATAAGGGGTAACTATCAACAATTCGTTGTTTAAATACTTCGCTTTCAACAATTCTGATGAGATCTGATTTTGAACGATCAAGGAGCGGTTTTTCAGTATCCAGGGTGCGAACACGGTTCTTATTTAAATTGTTTTCAATTAATTGGATTAATTCTGTTTTTGGCACATCAATTATTGATGTTGAAATAAATTCATTGCGATCATTTATGTCTTCAAACGCAACAAGACCAAAAGCTTGATTCACAATTGAAAGAATCAAGATTGCCAGAACGATTACGCCAACCAATGTTGAGAGGCGAAAAAGCGCCTTCCAAATTGAAGCTTTCTTTTGGCGGTTTTCGAGATGCAGGTCTTTGCTATAAGAAATCGAACTAAAGAGATTCACAGGATTTTTCATTCGTATACCTCACGGTATTTTCTTGAAATCGCGCGGCTCACCATATTCAAAACAAGCGTAACGATGAAAAGCAGCAAGCCGATTGCAAAAATGCTGTTGTAATCAGGAGTGTCATATCCAAGGTCGCCGCCACTGATACGTGCGATGTAGCCTGTCATGGTTTCGGCTGCTTTAAATGGGTTGAAGGTGAAATTTGGTCCAGAGCCGGCTGCAATGGCCACGATCATGGTTTCGCCAACCGCTCTTGAGATGCCCAGAATGATGGCAGAGATGATGCCAGAGAGCGCTGCTGGAAAAACAATCTGGATGGAGGTTTCAAACTTTGTTGCCCCAAGCCCGAGCGCTGCATCTCTAAGCGACCGCGGCACTGCATGCAAGGCATCTTCGCTCATTGAACTGATGAGGGGCAAAATCATGATGCCCATCACCAGACCGGCGGAGAGCATGTTATAAATTTCAACATTATCCTGTCCAAATATTCCACGCAAAATCGGCGTCATGAAGGTAAGTGCGAAATATCCATAAACAACAGTAGGAATTCCAGCCAGGATCTCTAGTAATGGTTTAAGTACTTTTCTGGTTTTATCCGCTGCGTATTCGCTCAAGAAGATTGCAGCACCTAACCCGAGCGGGATGGCGACAAACATTGCCACCAAGCTAGTAATCATTGTAGAAGTCACAAGAGGAAGAACCCCGAATTTTCCGATGGTAGGCTGCCAGGTCGTGCCGGTGAGAAAATCTCTTAGCGTGACTCCCGGAAGATTAAAAAACAAGAGGGATTCTTTGCCGAGTTCGTATACGATTCCAATGGTTGTAAATATTGAAACGATACCAGCGAGTGTAAGAAGCATCTTGATAATATTTTCAGACCACCGTTTGTTATTGCGGAAAATTCTTTTATGTTCTATACCAAGAGATTCTGGTGAACCATTGCTAATGGATATGCTTTTTTGCATGGATTTTTCTCCATTTTTGGTGATGGAAATTAGCCGAGGTTGTTCCTCAGCCAATTTCCTGTGCAGTGTATGCGAGATTACTTTAGTATTTCGGCCAATTTCATTTTTGCTTCGTCAAGAGCAGCTTCACTTGCGGGGAAATAACCAACTTCGCCGATCACGTCGTTGACACGGGTCAAGTAGAAGTTGATAAAGGAACCGATCTGGGGTTTGGCTTTGATGATTTCGGCATCAGAGTAGATGAAGAGGGGGCGAGAGAGCTTGTAGCTGCCGTCTTCAGCGGTTTCGAAGGAAGGAACAACATCGTTGACTGAAACTGCAGTCAAATTCTCAGCCTGGTCATTGAAGTAAGCATAACCAAAGTAACCGATGGCATATGGGCTGCCTTCAACGCCTTGGACGAGGGTGTTGTCGTCTTCACTGGTTTGCAAATTACTGGCGGCCAGAACAAGGGCTTTTGCATCGTCAAGTTCTTTGATTTCTTGGGGTTTCTGAACAACAACTTCGGTGAAGAAATCGAAGGTACCGCTGTCTGTGCCGGGGGTGAAGCGAAGAATGTCTTCAGCAGGCCAATCAGGGTTCACATCAGACCACTTGGTAGCGGTAGTGAAGATGAGGGCTAATTCTTCAAGAGTGATATTGGTGAGGAAGGTATTTTCTTTGCTGACCACGACTGCGATGGCGTCGGTTCCAACACGAAATTCAACGGGAGTGCGGGCAGGAGAAAGGGCTGCGCAGGCTTCAACTTCTGAATCTTTGATGCCGCGGCTGGCGTTGGCGATGTCAATTTCACCGGTCTTGCAGAAACGTTCGAAACCAGCACCACTACCGATTGAAGAGAGGGTGTGCTGTCCGGTGTAGCCTTCCTGTTCAAAGAGCGTCTGAATGGCTTCGCTCAGGGGATAGACGGTGGAGCTGCCCGCTGAAATTATGTCGCCTGAAACAGTTGATGGATCAACTTCAGGTAAGAGACCGGCTTCTGCGGCAACAGCGGTGGAGGCTTCTGTGGCTGATGCAGCAGGAGCTTCAGTGGCTTCAACAATAGGTGCTTCGGTGGGAGTTGGAACCGGAGTGGAACAGGCGGATAAAACAAAGGCACTTACCAGAACGATACTAACAAACACTAACAATGATTTTGAACGCATTTTTCATCTCCTTTTCTTAGATATATTTATCTTACAAATCCAAGGTTAAGGAGTAAAAAATGATTTGTTAACGGTTGGTTAAGGCTTTCGAAAAATATTTTCTGTTTTTACGATTGGAATGGAAAAAGTAAAAGTACTGCCCATTCCTAATGTACTTTCAACCCAGATCTCCCCACCATGGGCTTCGATGATGTGTTTTGAAATGGATAGCCCCAAGCCGGTACCGCTGCTGGAGCGTGAAGGATCGGTTTTATAAAAGCGCTCAAAAATACGTTTGAGATCAGTAGGTGGAATTCCAATGCCGCTATCTGCGATGCTAAATTGAACTGTCTGATTTTTCAATGCAGCGCTCACCTTAATTGTGCCGCCGGGAGAGGTGAATTTGATCGCATTATGGATCAAGTTCACAAATACTTGCTGGATGCGCACAATATCCACTTCAATTTTTGGCAGGTTCTTATCCAACACAGAATCTAGATTGATGCCTGCGCGCTCGGCTTGCATGCGCATACGTTCTACGGGGCGGGTGACCAATTCATCAATGGTGCATAACTTTTTGGTCAATGGCACTTTGCCTGACTCAATTTTTGAAAGTTCCAGTATTTCAGTCACTATTTGGGCGAGGTTGTCAATTTCTTCATCCATCTGTGACAAGAAACGACCTGAAACTTTTGGATCATTGATCGCGCCGTTTTGAAGGGTTTCGGTTAATGCTTTCAACGATGCCAGAGGTGTACGCAATTCGTGAGAAATATTGCTGATAAAGTCTTTTCTGACGGTTTCAAGTTTGCGCAGCAGGGTTAGATCCTGAAACAAGAGCAATACTTCACCGGGAAGGATTGGGCCAAGCAGGGATCCTATGACTTGCACATTATCTTTTTCCATAGAGGTCTGGATGGTGATATTTTGCGTTTTGCCGGATTGAAGTGTTAATTGCCACAGATCAACGATTTGGTGTTGGCGAACAACTTCGATCAGCGTATTATCTTTTTCGGCTTGAAAATTGGTCTGAAACAACTTTTGGGCTGAGGGATTGATCATGGTGACAACCCCCTGACCATTGACCAGAATTACGCCATCAGTCATGTTGAAGAGAATCGCCGACAGTTTTGTCCGCTCGTTGCGTAAATTTTGGATTTGAAGATTGATCCGTTCAGCCTGTGCGTTGTGAGATGAAATGAGCAATCCGATTTCATCATGACGGCTTTTGTCTGCAATTGTCTTTAACTCGCCTTCGGATGATGTAAAAATAGCTTCGCTGATCTTGCGCAACGGATTAAATCTCTTGGAGGTTTGTAAAATCATGAATATTATTGCGATCAACAGGCTGATGCTGGCTGTTAAGATGAGCACCCCACGGAATTTTTCAATTGTTGCGTCGTAACTTTCTAGTGATCTTGCGAGCCGTACCACACCGATCATGGCTTGTTTGCTATAGATTGGTGCAGCCACGTAAATATATCGTTGGTGCATGGTCAAACTCAAGCGAATAAACGGTTCAGGTTTGCCATGTATAGCGGATTGAACTTCCGGACGGAGTAAATGGTTATCCATGCCCAATGCGCTGCGGTCAGATTCACCGATCACAGTACCATCAGCCATAATAATAGTGACTCGATTACCTGTGATTTCAGCAAGATGTTTTGCTTCAGCATCAATTTCTGTCAAGAAGGGATTATTCTCAAGTGATTCTGCAGCCAGGATTGTTTCCGAAATTAATTCCTTTTCCAAATTGGTAAGGACGAACTGATCAAAAAAAGTAGAGGTGGTGATAGCGATGCTGGCCAAGGAAAGCGCCAGCAAAATAAGGTAAGGTATGGCTGTTTTTTGAACGTACGAGAGACCCTTCATGGCTTATCCTTCAAAACGATAACCGGCACCTCTGACAGTAATTAATCGGTTTGGCTGACCAGGATCGATTTCTATTTTTTGCCTCAACCAGCGCATGTGAACATCCACTGTGCGGCTTTCCCCCATATAATCCCAGCCCCATACATCTTCAAGGATTTTGTCTCGTGATAACGCTCTGCCGCGGTTGATCGCCAGATAATGGAGTAATTCGAATTCTTTGGGTTTTAGTTCGAGATTCACATTTTTTACGCGTACTTCGCGGCGAATTGAATCAATGACCAGGTCGTCAAAGGTCAGCACTTCTTTGGATGCTGTTTCTACGAGCGCCGGAGTGGATTCTTCCTGCATGAGGCGTACTCGCCTCAGCATGGCTTTAACGCGGGCGAGCAACTCGCGCATTGAAAAAGGTTTGCTCATATAATCATCCGCTCCAACTTCAAGGCCGACAATTCGGTCAATCTCGTCATCGCGGGCGGTGAGCATCAAGATGGGGGTGTTTTTTTCAGCCCTGATCTTTCGGCAGATCTCAAAACCATCCATGCCCGGCAGCATAATATCCAAAAGGATTAAGTTGTAATTACCGTTGTGGGCTTTCTGAAACGCATCGAGTCCATCCGCACTGGTATCAACTTCATAGCCTTCATTGGATAAATTGTATTCAAGGGTTTCGCGTAAAGCTTTTTCATCTTCAACGACCAGGATGCGATTTTTCATTAATCCT
Organism: Chloroflexi bacterium HGW-Chloroflexi-4; assembly: GCA_002840715.1. Taxonomy (GTDB): domain Bacteria; phylum Chloroflexota; class Anaerolineae; order Anaerolineales; family Anaerolineaceae; genus UBA6107. The sequence continues at coordinate 74,305 of PHBW01000013.1, read as the reverse complement.
CAACAAGGTTAAAAAAACCTCTTCCATTTTTGCCGCCAGGGTTGATCGGTTGAAGTGCTGCTGTACATACTCTCGTCCATTCAGTCCCATTCGTTTTGCATCTTCACCACCATTGTGCATGATTTTTATTTGTTCTGCAAGAGCGGTTGGATTGTCAGGCTCGATGAACTTTCCGCAATGCGCATCCTCAACCACCTTGCGGATAACGCCGTCGATTAAAAGTAAAACAGGTTTTGCCGCTGCCATGTAGTCAAAAACCTTGTTGGGATAGGTGGTTTTGTACATGTCAATAGGTTTAAGAATGGCGATACATGCATCGGCGGCAGCCAGCACGGCGTTCATTTCCATTTTAGGTACAGAAGATAAAAAGAGGATGTTAGTTAACTGTTTGGCTTTGGCTTCTTCGATCAGGTTGGCTTTTTCTTTGCCATCACCTACGAAGACATAAGCAATTTCAGGGTCATCAAGTGTGAGGGCTGCTGACTCAAGGACCACGCCCAGGTTATTTGAAATACCGTGTGCGCCGGCATATAAGGCGATGAATTTGTTTTCAAGGTGGTGAGTTTTTCTAAAGTTGGTTCCAGTTTCTGTCATATCGAACATGCTGACATCCACACCGTTTTCCACCAGTGTGATCTTTTTGGCGCCGCGCAGACTGATGTGGTCAATGAAACCGGGTGAATTAACCACCATCTCATCCGCGTGGCGGTAAAGAAAACACTCAAGCCATTCTGACAAGCGGATAAGGGTTTTGTTTTTCAAGACGCCGACCGCAATGGCAAAGGCTGGCCAAAGGTCGCGTACTTCAAATAAAATTGGAACGCCTTTCAAACGTGACAATAACCACGCCGTCCAACCCTGGAAGATGGGAGGGGTTGTGCCCCAGATCGCAGACACTTTTTTTACGCCTAATCCGATGAAGAAAGATGAAAACATAAAGCTGAAAAAGCTGAGAATGCGGTGTACAAAACTGCGATGCAATGCGGGGTAGGTGTAAGCACGCAGTATGGTGATGCCGGGTTCTCTATTGTCACGGGTGACCCATCGGGTTTTTCCACCGGCGTTTTCACCGGTCAGGTAACTAATTGGGCTGGTGATGATAGTTACCTGGTGGCCTTGTTTGACCATGTACCTGGCAATTTCGTGATGCCGGGTGCCGCCGGGTTCATTGATGGCCGCAAAAGCTTGATGAATGAGAAGAATGTGCATGCTTATCCTGGTGACTCATAACCGATTTTTGAAAACTCAAAGCGGGTTACGATCTGAATACCCACTTTGGTTTGATATTGAAGCGAAAGAGACAAGGCAGCATGTTTTTCACCGTATGTGTCAGACGCCCATCCTAAAATGGGTTCATAGCGCCTGCCTGCCAGCGTCTCTCCGCCACGGATCAGCGACACGTCTGATGGCAGGATTGACGCGGCATGGTTGATGGCGGTGGCATTGAAGCCAATTTTTATACTTCGTTTGTCATTGGTGAGCGTAAAAAAGCTGCCATCCAACTGCCACTGCCAATCAGCCAGCAGCCAATGCAATATGATTTGTTTTGGGTCCGTTTTGCGAAAGAAGTGAATCTGGTCAATAACTTCAAGATGCTCAGAATCAGAGAAGGTGGCGATGCGTTGGTGTATTGCTCCCATCCGTCTGTAGCCATCATGGCTGGCCATGAGAATATCTTTTGAGGGCGCTGTCTGCCATTTTGCCTGGGCTTGACGCAGCCAAAGGAATTTGGAAGCCTTTTCCATCTGATCTCGATCATTTATAGTGATTGTATTATGGACCAAAGTGGAAGAGAAAGGGTTTTGCCAGGGGGGGGCATCGTTATAGGCATATGTGCCTGCGTCCTGAGCGATATTCAGCCCGTCCCACCACAGATCGAGATGAAGCTGGTCAGCATGGGCGGGTCTTCCGTGAAATGTGACGCCGCGCAGCAAAGCTGTTTTGTTTGCTTCAGTAATGGCATGGATGGCTGGAGATGTTAATTGATGAGGGTCATTCACTTTTTCAATTTCACTCAAACCCAGCCATAGGACGAGTTCATCCCACGCGCCGGAGGGCAGGCAGGCTTGACCTGTAAAAGCCAAACTGGCAGCCTGCAAGGTGGGGCGGTAGTCGCGATAATCGACTGAACCTTGCGGAAAAAGCAGAGACCCGTCGTTATGTCCGAGGTTGGGTAGGCGTCCGCTGATGGGATCAAGTTGAGCGCCCAGCCAATTCGTGGAAGAAGCTAACCGGTCAAGGATTTTTTGTGGAATATCAATGCTTAGATGCTTCGCATAGACACGATAGATAAGTGCTAAATGCAGCATCAGGCGATGGTAATTGGCGCTGTGTTGCGAATATGTACCGTCCTTTTCAACTTGTTTTAATATGGCTTGGTCAAAAGTTGTAAGACCCAGTTTCAGCCAATCATGTGCGCGGGAGGATTTTCCTCCAAAGAGAGAACCGGCGATCACCATGCCCAATGCTTCACTAAGAAGGTGATTGTTGTTCTGTGAGCGGGCGTATCCAAGCGTGGAGGGGATGCGTGAAGCATGCTGCCAAAGGGCTGTCACCAACTGTGAAGTGTGTTCCGCGGTGGTGGCCTGTGAATCTTTAAACACCTGGTAAGCCATCAGCCAGGCAATCATGCGCATAGCTATTTCCTGCGCCGAACTCCAATTGGGAGCGCTGTTAACCGGATTGGCTTGTACAAATTCAGTAAACTTCTGCCAGAAAAATTTCGGATAGTGGTCTTCTTTGGTCAGCAGCCAAGCTTTCGCCAGATCATAAACCCATGTAAAGCGGGCAGGTTCCCAAAGCCATTTTATGTCGCGGCCGTTGATCTGGTCGCCGACTTCGGACCAATGGACAAAGGAGGCAACCCCGGTCGCAAAAGATAAGGGTGTCTTTTCGCCTCCGAAGGGTTGATACCAGCCGCTTATGATTTCATCCGCGCTCATAAAAATACGAATACGGTCTTTTTCGAGGAGTTGTTGAAGTTGTGGATTAAATGGGGTAATAGGGATCTTGAGGTTAACTTCTTGCGGATTGAAATCAAGGGCAAATCCGTTTAGAGGTGTTTTTTTGATAAGGCTGCCGGATTTTTTCTGAACAAGATAGATCGCATAATCCGCCATTTGCGGAATGCCAATCTCTTTGCAGGAATACCAGAGTTTTTGCAGCTTATTCAATGAATCTCTCAAAACGCCAAAAGACGTTTTACAACTTTACGGTTTCGCCGTTATTGATTGAAAGCACCGCAGCATAACAGGCTTTATGCACTGCCATCAACTGGTCATAAGGGATGGGTGCGCTCGCGCCGCTGGTGATTGCTTTCGTGAAGGCTTGCCAGGCGGCCTGGTGGCCTTTATCCTGTTTCAACCTTGAATGGATCATCTGCCGTTTGCCTTCACTAACCATCTCCAGTGACCTGAAATCATCCAAAACACCGATCTTGCCCGCACCAAAAACCTCAACCCTTTCTTTGGCAAAATTCTTGTTGCCGTTTGCCAGGTAGCTTACACTGGCCATCGATCCATTCTCAAAACGCAGAGTGATCAGGCAGTTATCCTGGTGATACTTACCGCCATCCGGCAGAGCCTGGGCGCTGACTTCAGTGGGGAGTGACCCGGCCATCCAGATCACAAAATCAATGAAATGACAGCCTTCGCCGATGATGCGTCCGCCGCCCTGTTGGGCGTCATGCAGCCAGTGATGGGAAGGTAAAAAGCCGGCGTTGACCCGGTAGTTGATCATCAGGGGTTCTGATTGATCTTCAAAATATTTTTTTAGCTGTACAGCCAACGGAGCGAAACGGCGGTTGAATCCCACCGTCAGCAGAGGGGAGTTCTTTTGATGCAACTGAGATTCGACAGCAGTCAGTTCTTCTGCATTGAGGGCCAATGGTTTTTCGCAATAAACGTGTTTGTTGTTTTGAAGAGCACGAATTGATTGCCGGGCATGCTGCTGGTGGCGGGTGAGCAAAAGCACCGTATTGATTTCTCCGCTTTCCAAAACATCTGATTCTGTGGAGGAGGCAAACTGGTAGCCAAATTTTTTGGCAGCATGGGTGGCCGTCAAGCCTGAAGCCGTGCAAATACCAATAGATTCAATCCCTCCGGTTTTTTGCACAATGGGCAGAAAAACGGCCTGGGCATAGTTGCCTGCACCCAGCACCCCCAAACGGATGCTGCCCGTGGGTTGACCGGGTTGTGAAAAATCCAACCTGCGAACAGGGTTGGTTGATGTTTTTTGCGGATAGGTCATCAAGACACCCAGGAAGAGTTCACCGGTCTTGCCTGTGATCAGTTCATAGGCTTGAGGTGCATCCTCTATAGGATAGCGGTGAATAATGAGCGGTTTGAGGTTGATCTTGTTTTGTGCTAATAGATCGACAAAGGCCTGCATATTTCGGCCTTCCGTCCAGCGCACGTAGCCAAAGGGATAATCCTGACCACCTTCTTCATAAACGGGGTCATATCGGCCAGGTCCATACGAGCGGGAGATTCTGAAATCCAGTTCTTTTTCATAATAAAGTTTGCGGGTGATATTCAGGCCAACTGCACCCACCGCAATTACGGTGCCTTTTTCACGGGCGAGCAGACCAGCAAGGTTCACGGGGTCATCAGAAGAAGTGTCAGCGCAAATTAAAACATGGTCAAAACCGCGATTTTGCGTGAAATTCATGGCGCTTTCTTCACATTCGGCGCGCAGCACACAGGGGACGTTCATGCGTTCAGCCAGTTTAATGCGGTCAGGCGAGAGATCGATGCCAAAGACCTGGCATCCGGCGGCTTTGGCTATTTCAGCAGTAAGCAACCCGAGCAGCCCCATGCCGATGATGCACACGGTTTCGCCTAATTGCGGTTGCGCCAGTCTGAAACCCTGCAAAGCGATGGCACCCAGGGTGGTAAAAGCGGCTGACTCAAAATCAACATTATCTGGCAGGTGAACCAGCAAATTTTGCGGAACCACGCCGTATTCTGCATGTACGGCAAATCCACCGCCGCCGCAAGCCACGCGGTCGCCTGGTTTGAAGCCTTGCAGCCCTTCACCGATTTCAACGATAATGCCGGAAGATGAATAGCCCAGCGCCATGGGTTGATCCAATTTATTGAACGCCGCCTCAATGGTCGGGATGATACCCTCACGCCGTGCTTTGCTGAGCACCTGTTTGACCAGGTCTGGTCTTGATGAAGCCTTGCCGATCAAGCTTTTTTCGGCGAATTCCACCAGCATCCGCTCTGTACCGGCGGAAACCAGTGAATTACAGGTTTGCACCAGGGCAGCTTTGTGTTTTACTGAAGGAACAGGAAGGTCAACGACTGTAGTTTTTCCATCTCGCATGTTTTGCAGAATTTGCTTCATATTTTCACCTTTCCCAAATTATATTACATAAATGGATGGTGCGTTTTGATTTTATTAATTTGATTTACAAATTTGTTTTAGAGCAGGTTGAGACTCTTCGATTGGCATGAATAATGCACCATATGTGATAGAGATTATGGTGTTTGGAGGACGTGATGGTAAAAAGATTTATTATGTTGATCATATTGCTGGCTGGTACAGCGCTCACAGTTTTCTTGGGTGAGGGTTTTGATTTTCTTAACCCGGACCCAACCGCAACGGTTGCAATAACGACCACAGTTGCAACGACAGAGGTTGCAGAAACGATCGTGGTGACTGAAACAGCAGCGCCAACAGCCACCCTCGAAGCCACCGGCACCGAGATTCCAACGGCAACTGAAGAGATGACCGCAACGGTTACATCCACAGCGACTGCCACGGCTACGCCTACCAATACACCAACCTCCACGGCAACCGCCACCCCTACTCAAAATACCGATCTGTTTGAGGTTCAAACTGGCAGCCCGGTTTATACTGTGAATTTTGCCCACCCGGATGCTGCTTGCAATTGGCAGGGTGTCGCCGGTCAAGTGTTAAGTAAAACCGGTGCACCATTGACCAACTATATTCTGAAAATTTCAGGCAAATATAATGGTTTATCCATCAACTTGATTGGGTTATCCGGTTTGGTGACCAACACGCCTTATGGCCCCGGAAGTTTTGAATTTGTTCTGGGTACAACCGCGATTGCGTCTGATGATTTGCTCACGATCCAGGTTTTCAGTCCCACGGGTACTGAGGTTTTGGGTCCGGTCTCAATCGATACGTATGCATCCTGCTCGAAAAACCTGCAAATCATCAATTTTCAAGCAAAATAATTAATTATTTACTTCAAAAAAAATCAACCCGGCCTCGTGCCGGGTTTTTTGTCCGTGTATAATAATTAAAGTTGGAGGATTCGTTATGGAAGATATTGTCCCTTCTGAATTAATGAAACGTGTGATTCGTTGGTGGTGGCTGCTGGTCTTGCTTATGATTGCTGGCGGAGCTGCCGACATTTTGGCAGTTCGGCTTCAAAAACCGGTTTATGAATCACAAGCGTCCATTACAACCTCCATTGATTTTGCGTATGCAGGCAGAATTGACGAATCACAGGCTGATGCATTGATTTCAGTTATTGGCGATGAGATCAGTTCAACGATGGTTATGAATGTTGTTAAAGAAGAAGCAGCGGCGTTTGGCATAACAGTAACAGATGAGACAATCAACGATCGATTTACCAAGGCCAGACAAGGTTTTCGCTGGGAGTTAACCGTTCGCGACACCGATCCTCAAAATGCTCGATCCTTAACCCAAATATGGGTGGATGCAGCCGATCAGGCTTTGACACAATTTCATCAAAAAAACCAAGCAATTTTAGCTGTGCGTTCAGCTCAACTTGCACTGCAAAATTGTTTTAGCCAATCAGTAATCGTAGAACCTGCATCCGGTTACTGTTCGACTGAAAACATGGCTACCTTTCGCGATATTCTGGCTGCATTGACCACCTCAGATAAGTTGCTCAACATACAAGATGCTATCTTGCTCTCTAATGTCAGCACCGAAAAAACAGACGATGCCTATCTACCATCAAGCCCGGTGCTGCTAAAAATGAACCTCGCAACACTAGCCGGCAGCATCTGCGGATTATTGGTTGGACTGGGGTTTCTCATTTTTGGGAAAAATAAATGATGATTAGTCAAAAATTGCAGAAACTTGAGCCGATATGGCAAAAAAGTGTCTGGATCCTGTGGCTGTGTTTGGTAGCAGTTCTTCCGATTACCAGCTTCCCGCTTTTTGCTAAAGTTCTGCATACCAGTTCTGTGGCGCCGGCATCCGGCATTTTCGTGCTGCTGCTGGCAATTCTCTGGCTGCCAGTGTATCTCTTAAAAAATGGCCGCTTTCCTTTTCAACTCAAACCAGCCCTGTTTTTCTTTATCTTTGCTTTGATCACCATCGCGCTGGGGTTCTTACGGTACATCCCGGATTATAAAAATGCTTCCATGATCAACGCCGCGCTCGAAGGTGTTGCAACCCTTGGTTTGGGTGCGTTGTTTTATGTCGTTACAACTGCGATGCCGAATTCGTCCGAGAAAATTAAGCAAACGTTGAAATTCGTCAATTGGGGTGGGTTGGTGCTCATCATTTGGTCATTAGCCCAGATTACGATTTCATTTATCTATAACGATTTCACAGACGGTATGCGGGCTTTTCAGCATCTTTTTTCGACTACGGTTCTGTTTGACAGACGTGCCACCGGGTTTGCGTCTGAACCCTCCTGGTTGGCTCACCAATTGAATCTTGTCTATCTGATGTATTGGATGGCTGCAGCAAAGAATAAATTCAGTGCCCACAACTTTCGTATTTGGAAATTTACCTTTGAGAACCTGCTGCTGGCTGCCGGGTTTGTGGTATTGTTTGTCACTTTTTCGCGCGGTGGTTTGGTCGCCTTTATGCTGGTGTTCGCCTTTTTATTCCTGCTGGCAAACATTCGTTTTGCGAAGTGGGTGGTTAAAAAATGGAATGCCAGAAATACCGTTCTGGTGGGCATCATAACAGGTGTCGCCATGTTCATGCTTTATGTTGGCATCTTGATTGGCGGATTGTTTGTCTTAAGCAAACTTGATCCGCGCATGGAAAAGGTCTTTCAATTTTCATCTACAGTTGAGAATCCGCTCTTGAAATATGCAGACAATCTGCAGTTTGGTGAGAGGGTGATCTACTGGCAGACAGGCTGGAATATCTTCAACGATTATCCAGTGGCAGGGGTTGGCATTGGGTTTTCGGGTTATTACTTCACACAATACCTGCCTGATTACGCCTGGCAGTTGCCTGAGGTGCATAAACTGACTGGATGGACTTCTGGATTGTTGAATATTAAAAACCTTTGGACACGCCTCATGGCAGAGACAGGGATTATCGGTTTCTCCTTGTTTGTGGTTTTTCTGGTGGTGATAGCCTTCACAGCCAAAGATCTCTCCAACCGCAAAGATCAACTCAGCAAAACGATTGGTTGGATGGGTATTTTTATGTTAATTACTTTCATTCTCGAAGAATTCAGTGTAGATAGTTTTGCACTGCCTTATTATTGGTTCACTCTGGGGTTGGTAACTGCAGCTTCAAGATGGATCAAACCGACTGATTTGGACTCGCATGGATAAATCTGAAAAAACCATATTATTTGTTGTGCTGGGTGTTGTGGTCGGGTGTTTATTATTTTCAGGTCTGTGTGCTGCAGTATTTTTGATTTCTGATAAATTTGCTTCCAATCCACTTATCCCGGAAGTGCCAACCCCCGCCATGCCTGCCGATCCAGTTTGCAGTGTGGGCGTGCTGGAATTGGATTCAAATCTTGCCACCGGCAAGGATCAGAATTCGCTTCAAACTGCACTCCAGTCACAAGCCGAATTGGAAGATACAAGCTTGCCAACGGCCGATTTGAATAAAATTAATGAAAAATTTCATGGCGGCATCGCACTTCCTATTCAATTGACCACAGATCCGATTCAATATAAGGTTGGCGACCAAAAATATTTTTACAAACTGGATGCCGAGGACAATATGATTCGTACCTCGGCGACTTTGAGGTATGCCACCGACAAAATCTATTTCTGGGCTGAAAACGACATTGTCGTGGACGAAGCGGAACTGAAAGTTCTGGTGGATAAGTTTGCAGAGCAGGTCTACCCCTTAAACCATGCCATGTTCGGAACCGAATGGATTCCTGGTGTGGATAACGACCCGCATTTGTATATTTTATATGCGAGAGATTTGGGTGATTCACTGGCCGGTTACGCGCTTTCGACAGATTATGTGGTGCCAGAAGTTTATGAATATTCAAACGTCCATGAGATGTTTTCGATTAACGCCGACGGACAATCAATCACCGATCCTTATACACTCAGCACCATGGCACACGAGCATCAGCATGTCATCCAGGGGTATCGCGACCCCGATGAGGAATTGTGGTTGAACGAAGGGTTTTCAGAATTATCCACGCTGGTCAATGGATTTGACGCTGGAGGGTTTGATTATTACTTTACACTTGACCCTGACATGCAGCTCAATAATTGGTCATCTGACCCGGATATTAATGACCTCAATTACGGCGCCAGTTATATGTTTACCACCTATTATTATGGGCGGTTTGGCGAAGATATGATGCGACAGTGGGCATCCAATCCGTATAACGGTTTTGACAGCCTGGATGATGTTTTTAAGTCGAACCAGGTGAATGATGCTACTAATGGGAGCATACTCACCGCAGACACCTTCTTTCAAGATTGGACGATCACAAATTATATAAATGATCGATCCGTTGAGGAAGGACGATATTTCTATTCACAATATCTGGATGTTCCATTAGTTTCTCAGACGGTATGGTTAAACGAATGCGACGGTACGTCGGTGACTGACAGTGTGTATCAATTTGGCTCTGATTACTACCAAATTGCGTGCGACAATCCCGTCAATTTTCATTTTGCCGGAAACTCAACCATAAATATTTTGCCGGACCGCAGAGAAAACAGTTCGGCTTTCATGTGGTCAAACAGAGGCGATTCAGTGGATACAACAGTATCCAGATTGTTTGATTTCACAGGCATTTCTGGTGATATTAATCTGTCTTTCGATGCCTGGTATGATCTCGAAGAGGATTATGATTATGCCTATTTGATGTCAAGTCTGGATGGCGTCAACTGGCAGGTTGAAACCACGGATGCCTGTTCTACATCAGACAGCATTAGCAGCAGTTTGGGCTGCTCATTCAATGGTTTATCCGATGGTTGGCAAAACCATCATGCTTCTCTCTCTCATTTTGCCGGTAAGTTGGTCTGGCTGAGGTTTGAAATGATCAGCGATGGTGCATTGAGCAATGAAGGAATTGGGATTGATAATTTAGAAATCCCGGAAATCGGATATGTCGAAACATTTGAATCCGGTGATAGCGGTTGGGTGCTTGAAGGGTTTTCACTCCTTCATAACTTGATTCCACAGCCATTTTTAGTCTCCATCATCACTTACAACCCTGAGGTAAAAGTCAATAAGTATCTTGTAGAGGCTGGAGAAACACTGGATTTACGTCTTGATCCCAACTGCTTTGGTGAGGATCCAATAATTATAGTTAGCGGCGCGTCAAGATTCACGCGACAAAGAGCGCACTATACAATCACTTTGACAGAGTAATAAGCAAAAAGCCAGTTCAAAAGAACTGGCTTTTTTAGTAAAAAGATCAAAAGGGTTTGGCCTTTGAAAAGGTAGGTCTTAATAATTTGCATTATTCGCTGACTTTATTCTGCAACCTGGCTAATTGTTGATTAAGTTCATTGACCTTGGTTTGAGCTGCTGTTTTTACTTCATTCTGAACGTGCATAAATGAACTTCCCAAGCGGGCGCGTACTTCAGTTCCTTTCATGGGGGTCAACAGTAATGCTAATACACCGCCAACAAGTGCACCGCTGAAAATCCCGATGACAAAACTTAATAATTTATTCATTTTTCCTCCATCACTAGCCTACTCTACTTATTGATTATATGGTTAATTATCGGTGTAGTTTATTAATATTTCGTTATTTTTCCAGATTGAGCTTTTTAAAAATGAGGGGTGCAAAATAAGTTACCCAAAATCCAATGAGAGTGTATCGAACAAACCTGAGTACAAAGCCTAAGAATAGTGGTTCTTCAGGAAAGAGCATCTTTAATCCCAGATATAAAGCGATCACTCCAACTATACCTACGATATATCTTGCAAAACGTTTCACGGCTGAGCCAAGTGTTTGAGGTTGACCGTATTTTTTTACCCAAATGGCATAACCAGACAGGAACCCAAACGCGACAGCAGCCAATGTAATGGTGCCTTCCATGTTGAAGGGATCAGGTACCGCTCCACCGGTGAGTTTGGCGTTATTGATCCACTCTGCAGGCATTTGCCAGGCTGCAGATAGTGCCTGGACACCAAACCCTAACAATATCAGGGTCACAGCCAACGCTAGGCTCAGTAGTATTTGTTGTGCAAGAGTTTTGGTTGACAACCATGCTCCTGTGGGTTTTTCAAAGCGCATGTAAAGCCAGACAGATAATCCGCCTAAAAGCCAACCTGAAAGAACATCGCGCAGGAAATGCATGCCCAGATACAATCTTGAGAGTCCCACCAAAAATATAACGACCAGCATGGCGATAGTGAAACCTCTTTTGCGGACTGTCGCTGCCATGATGCCAAACTGGCTGGCTGCGTTTTGTGAATGACCAGAAGGTAAACCAAAACCGGTTTCCAAGCTGTAAGATTTCACCCTGGCATCATACCAAAATGGACGAGGACTGTGAAAAAGCATTTTAAAATAATTATTGAAACTTCCATTGATGACCAACATGATTGCCATACGAAACCCCATCATTGCGTCAATACTCCAGAAGACGAGCGGCAAGATGAGAATGAAAAACTCCTCGGTGGCCAAAAAAGAGATGGCTTGAAAAGGAAGCAACAGCCATTCACCAAGGTTTTGTAAGAAAAGTGTGATCCAAATTTCGATATTAAACAATGAGTCCATTTGTTTGCTCCTGTTTCATTATATGTTTTCAAAGACAATTAGACCAAAGTGATTTTACAATAAGGATAAACAAACACAAAATAAATTGCCATGACCAATATGAGAATTAGTAATCCCACAAGTGATCAATAAAATGAAACACCTGTGCGGTGCCTTTAGAGATGGCATTGAGGTCAATCGTTTCGTGCGGGGTGTGAACATGCCGACCTGTTGTTATGCCCAGACAGGTAGCCTGATAGCCAAGGCTTATCGGTAAAGATGCATCTGAAGAAGATATGGCAAAAACCGGAGTGATGCCAGTGCTGCGAAGCGCAGCTTGAGCTGCGATAATCACAGGAGAACTATCCGAAATTCTGCCTGAGGGTCTCATTCCTATGTCAGAAATAATGAAATTAGAACGTGTCGTTGGGTTCTGGTGGGTAATCTTGTGAATGGTTCTTGCCAGAGACTCAAGTATCGATTCATCTTCAGAACGAATTTCAATTTGCATTTCAGCATGACTGGCAATGGAATTTATTGACCCACCTCCAGATATCTCTCCGATATTGATTGAACTGCGCGGATTAACCGGGAGGTTTAAAGTAAGGATTTTTGCTGAAAGAGTGATTAATTCATGAATGGCTGAGGGTTCACCGAAATTACTCCAGGAATGGCCGCCCTTGGTATTCACTTCAATTTTATATCGATGAACTCCCAATGCTGCTGTCTGGATCATTCCCAATCCAATTCCTTCGAGGACAAGGTACGCCTTAACCTTTCCGTTAAATTTCTCGACAACCTGGTGCATTCCTTTTAAATTACCAAGTCCTTCTTCTCCAACATTTCCCACCAGCCAAATGTCACCAGACGGAGTGTTAGACCTTTCTCTCAAAGCTCGCCCAATTTCAATAAGCATGGCGACACCCAGAGCATTGTCACCGATACCAGGCCCTATCAAATGTTTGTCAACTTCAATGAGCGGATTATTCCCGTCGGGTGTTAATACTGAATCCAGGTGAGCTGTGATCACCAATGGAAGAGAATAGCCGCCCTTTATTCTGGCGAATACATTTCCGATGCTATCTTTATGCACATCTTGCAACCCCAACGTCGAAAATTGAGCTGCCAAATACTCTCCGCGTTTTTGCTCGAAAAATGTTAAAGAGGAGATGGCCTGAATTGTTTTCGCCTGCCTTGAAATTTCTGACAAATGGGAATCACTCATAATATTTTCACCAACTCGCGTACCAATTTTAATCGATTTTGATGCAAACCCGAAATGGCATCAGCGCCAAAAAATGGATGGCTGCCTTCACAAGTAAACGATGCAGAAACAATACCCAGACTCAAAGCTTCAACTGCATCATAATTTTTCTTGAACCCGGCTAAAAATCCGCCGCAAAAGGATGATAACATCCCGGTCGGATCGACACATTCTACTGGATATGCTGGTGACAGGATGCGGCGTTTTGATTTTCGATCAACCAAGTAAAAGCCATTTTGTACATCACTAATGATTATATATTCACATCCTAGGCTGCATAAATGGTCGGCCATTTCCCAGAGATCTGATGTTCGATTGCGAAATAGATTGCGAATTTGATCAGATGTCGTAACGAAAGCAGTGAGATCCTTGAGTAATACTGGCATTGACTCGAAATTTGATAGATTCATATATTGTGAGCTTGAGTGAATCACGAGATGTTTTGTCGATGCATTAAGTAGAATTGTAGAAAGTTGGATTTGGGTGGAAATGTTATAAGGGCAAATGATTGAAGCTGTTGCGTCGCGGTAATGGCTAGGAAAATCCTCAGGGTAATATTTTAATCTTCCATTGATATCAGCTTCAGGATCTTTTTTTGTGTAGCCGATCAGATCTTTTGGAAAACGAATTTTTCTGCTTGAAAAAAAGGCAACCGGATTGTCGAAAACGACTTCACTCGGTGAAATGTATCCGAGGAATTGTCGATCATCATATTGATCCTTGTGAAAATGAACCCCTTGAAAATCTATTTTGTAAAAATTTTTAATGCGTTCTAGAGCGTTTTGATATTTTGAAGACGTATGACTGACAATGGCGATTCTGTCATTCCAGCACCGAATACCCCCGGCGGCATATAACACTGATCCTCCAATAACATTTGGGTGAGACCTGTTATGAAGATCAATAATAAATTCTGTTGCGATATCTCCGACTACCAGAAAATCAAAGAATTCAAAATCAGACATACCGGATTATATAATTAATTCAGTAAAGTGATTTTCCCCATAGTTTGTAATGAAAAAACCTATTTTGAAGTACTTTCCATGATATTGCGTAAGAATGTGACGATTCCCATTCCAATTTTTACACCCTGGCCTGAGGTAATGCTATGATCACCCTCAGAATTTTCACGTGATCTAATGAATAAGAAGGCTGCCGCCAAACCTGTTGCCAAACCTAAAGTCCCACCAATCAGGTAGGTTAATGATTTCCATTTAGTGTTTTCTTCCATTATTCCTCCAAAAAAAGCTTTACTTCTTAAAAACAGCTTTTATACCAGCCAAAATGGATTTTAATTTAATTACTGGCTGGGCTGGTTTTTGAGCTAATCCTTGAATATTCTTTTCAAAATTGATGATCACTAGTCGTACATTACGCAGAGCAGGAGGCCAGCTTTTATTCCATTTGCTGGATAAAATTGCCAAACCAATCAATAAAGCCAGGCTGACCAGCCCTAAAAACAACGTTGGAAAGATCAAAAACATGGTTGAAATTTGAGCCCACTGTTCGGTAGATTGAGGTTCTGCAGATGTGGAAAAAAGCAGTAACAGGCAAACCGTCAGACAAATGAGGCCAGCACCAATAATTGGTAATAACACTTGCGTAACAGATTGATTTCTATGAAGGTGTTCGGGCTCAATGGTGACTTGTTTTTTCTTATTTTCCATTCTTTGATTGTAGCATGAATCAAAGCAGATAAAACAATCAAGACCGAAAGATTTATCTATAAGCAATAATTTAAAAAATAATGTATAATTGTAATAACTTGGAATGATTTGATTTAGAGGTAATCTTATAAAGCCTTTTTGCTGATCGATTCCTATATTGGCTGGAAAGTTTTTCACTCCATCTGGAGTTTGGATGTTTTTGTCACTTGGTTATCAGGTTTCTTTTACGAATTGGGTCCACTGAGGCGAACTTTAATGACGTTAAGAAGAGCAAATCCGAATTAGAATTCAATCAGGATCTCTTTGAATAAGTCTTGTTAATGTGAACCCGTAATTGAATAGACTGATTAGTGTAAAAACGGTAACCTCCTTATTGAATTGATATCCAGTTAATTGAAGATCGACAGCCAAGTCATCTAAAGTGAATTTGGCTGTTTTTTGTTAATTGATCATGGAGCGTCAGATCACTGCCATTCACGTTCAGAAACACGATCCCGACCGGCTCAATATCGAACTGGATGGGGAATTTGCTTTTGGGCTTTCAAGATTGGTAGCTGCCTGGCTCAAGGTAGGGGATTTTCTAAGTGAAGATCGCATTACCACCTTGATCGAATCGGATAGTTCAGAAGTAGCTTATCAAAAGGCTACTCGGTTGTTGGATTATCGCCCAAGGACAGAAAAAGAAATTAGACAAAGATTAATTCAAAAAGGATTTGGCACTTTAGAAATCGACCAAGTAGTAATTCGGCTGAAAAGGGCAAATCTTGTTCAAGACCAACAATTTGCCAAAATGTGGATAGAGAATCGCAACGATTACCATCCTCGCAGCCAACGGTTGATGCGATATGAACTAAGAATTAAAGGTGTAAGTGAGCAACTGATTGAATCTGCTTTGGCAGACAGTGCGGATGACATAGAATTGGCCACTCGGGCAGCAGCCCATTATGCACGAAAACTGAATTATCAGGATCGTGAAGTTTTTCGAAAAAAGTTGAGTGCTTATTTGGCCAGACGGGGTTTCTCTTATGGGACTATTACACCTGTAATCCGAAACCTGATCCGTGAGTTGGAACAAGACCAAAGCAATAACCTGGAAAACGAGGATGATAATGGAAAATATTAATCTTGCCACAATTCTCATTGCACTGGCAGTAGGGTTGGTAGCAGCCGGAGGAGTTTCATATCTTCTGGTAAAAAGTTTTACCGAGAAATTCAAAAAAAGCCAACAAAATGAAGCAGACAGTCTGGTTAGGTTGGCATCAGAAAAAGCCAAGAATATTGAGATGGAAGCCAAAGACAGGTCACTCAAGATTCTTCAAGATGCAGAAACCGAGAACTCCAGGCGAAGAAGTGAAATCCTTCGTGAAGATGACCGACTTCAAAAACGCCGCCTTGAACTGGACAATCGTATTGAACGACTTGAGCTTCGAGAACAGAATATTAACAAACGCCAAAGCGCATTGGATAAACGCGCCAACGAAATTGAAAAACTTTATGCCACTGAGTTGGAAGAACTTCAACGGATTGGGCAGATGAGCATGGAAGAAGCCAAACAGGTTTTACTTGGTGAGGCTGAAAAAGAAGGCCGAAATGATATGGCCCGCATCATCCGCCAGATTGAAGCTGAAGCCCGAAACGAAGGCGAAAAACGCGCCCGCGAGATCATCACCGATGCCATTCAACGTGTGGCATCAGAACACGTGGTCAGTGTTTCTACTTCTCTCGTAACCCTTCCAAATGAAGAAATGAAAGGCCGCATCGTTGGACGCAATGGACGCAACATCAGGGCATTTGAACAGGCAGCCGGTGTTGACGTGATTGTGGATGATACCCCTGAGGCAGTGACCATTTCTTGCTTTGACCCTGTAAGACGTGAAATCGCCAGACGTTCTTTGGATCGTTTGATTGTGGATGGTAGAATCCATCCTGCCCACATTGAAAAAATTCTTGCTGAAGAAGAAAAAGAAGTTGAAAAAGCCATTATTGAAGCAGGTGAAGGCGCTGCTTTTGACGCCGGTGTGGCTGGCATACATCCTGAGGTTTTGAAACTTCTGGGTCGTTTGAAATTCCGTACCTCTTATGGTCAAAACCAACTCTCACATGCCGTTGAAGTAGCCAAACTTTCTGCAGTATTGGCTGCCGAATTAGGCGGGAACGTGGAAGTTGCCCGGGCTGGTGGTTTGCTGCATGATCTAGGCAAAGCACTTGACCACAACACAGAGGGCACTCATGCCCAATTGGGTGCAGAATACGCCAAACGCTATGGGGTGCATCCCAAGGTGGTGAATGCCATGGCATCTCATCACCATGAAGTTGATCAAGAATCACTCGAAGCTGTGATTGTTGAAGCTGCTGATGCCATTTCTGGTGCACGTCCAGGTGCACGCCGAGAAGATTTGGAACAATACATCAAGCGTCTTCGTGCGCTTGAAGAAATTGCCAACTCCTTCAAAGGTGTGCAGCAAAGTTATGCCATCCAGGCTGGGCGTGAAGTTCGCATCATTGTCCGCCCGGAAGAAATCGACGATCTCGCATCCACCCGCCTGGCACGTGATGTGGCCAAAAAGGTTGAAGAATCCATGCAGTATCCAGGTCAGATCAAAGTGACCGTCATCCGCGAAACGCGAGCAATTGAGTTCGCCAAGTAAGTTTGACAAAGAAATTCTAAAGCGACCTGAGAAATCAGGTCGTTTTTTTTTAGTAAGTTAGAATTTATAAGGTTTCAATTTGAAAAATTGGAATCAACCGTTAATCAGATAGTATTTTTGTGGCCAAAAATGTGAGATAAGGGGAAGGTACTTTTTTCTGCCCAAAATCCCATCCTTTCCAGGCTGTCCAAATGGATTCAGGTGTAAAACGTCCTTCTGCATCGGCTTTTTGTGCGATGAGGGCTTTCAACTCTTCAAGCCGTTGATCGCCTTTTATCCAGGGCAATTGTGATAAAACAAATGAAACATGAATGATGTCAAACCAAACCAATGGTGCTTTGAGTTTGCAAAAATCATTCCCCATGTAGAAGATGTATGGATGAAAAGTCTGTCGTTCAGCCCAACACTTCAGAATCGATTCAGCACCTTTATGACAGGCATCGCTGTCGCAATACTCTGGGATTGAAGAAAGCAGCTTGACCATGATCAGGTTGGCATAAGGACAGGGGTCAATTTTTCTGCCAGGTCCGCGAAAGGTTCCCAATTTTGTGGGTCCGGCGCACGGAAACCCGTTTTCTCTCACCAGTCCTGAGAGATATTCAATCCCGCGATTGACTCGTGGGTCGTCACCCAAACCGAATTTTACCAAGGCATACAGTAAGGAGGGGGCGTCACACAATGCCCACGACCATACATCTTCCCCTGTTCCACCAAAATGGGTTGGAATATTGGTTAACATCTCAAAAGGACCATCAGAATCCTGATGTTCCATAACTCTCGAGATCAATTCTTGCATACCCGGATCATTAACGGTTAATCCAATCTCTGCCAGAAAAACCAGCTTGTGTAGGGAGTGCCCAGCGCTTTTGTGGCTGACCAATAAGGTTCCTGGCCAATTGGTAATCTCCTTGATCATGCTGGTGATTAATGGGTTTTCAAGCATAGTTTTTCGTGCAGTGATGACTAAAGTGTCTGTCTCTGGCTGGTGAAGAAGGTCCAGGCGAGTGCGATAATCAGTTAGAGGAGATGTTGAAATCAACCATTCTATTGTTTGTTCCATAAGCTATCTCCTTTTCTCATGTTAATATTATATTCAGGAATAATTAACTAACTTTAAAAATCATTGCCAAGTAACACGTTAAGCCAATATCTAATTTTTATTAATGAAAGCCTTTCATGGATTTTTGGAACATCAAATTGGTATTAATCTTGCAAAACATGCAAATTATTAAAAAGCAAAAATAACACGAATTCAATGGATAAATTATGGCTCTGAATCCAATAGCATTAATTGTTTTTATCTGCGCCATCATGATTGCTGTTATTGCAGTTTATGCATGGCGGCAGGGAAAAATTGAAATGGCAAAGGTTTTTACCCTATTTATGGTCGCCATGGATATATACATATTCGGGTATAGCTTTGAACTTGCTAGTTTGAAAATTTCGTTGATGCTTTTTTGGAATAAGGTGCAGTATATTGGCATTTTGTCCTTTCCAGCTCTTTATCTGATATTCGCCAGCCATTTCAGCGGCAGCAATAACTGGGTCACCAAGAAAAATGCACCACTGTTATTTATAATTCCATTTGTTTGCCTCGTAATAAAATTCTTCGATGATTCTTTACAACTTATATATAGTTCATCTACCATTGATTACAGCGGAACGATCCCGCTACTCTCCTTTGAAAAAGGTCCAATCTATTACATTACTGTGGCTTATAACCTTGTGATGGTCACTATCGGAACATTTTTATTGGTTTACAAACGTCGGCATGCTTCATCGTTGTACCTCCGGCAAACCAACATTATTCTGGGAGTTTCTATTGTTTTGTACGCTTCTTATTTACTTTATTTAAGCGGCATTGAAATAATTCCCAATTTTAAAAATATTGACCTTAATCCTTTTGTTTATACGCTTTGGGGTTTTGCAATCAGCTATGCCATCCTCAAATATAAACTGTTTGACCTGGTGCCGATCGCGAGAGATGCACTTATTGAAATTTTGGGAGATGCCGTTTTGGTATTGGACGATCAATTCAGGCTTGTTGATTCCAATCCAAAAGCACAGGCAATTTTTGGATGGAATAAAACACCCTTAGGATTAAAGATTGAGGAATCGGAATTACCGCTGGTCGACACAAAGCTGTTCCAGTCTTTGACAGGCGATTATTGTTTTGAAAAGCAAATTATCCGGGAAAACCAAAAAACGGTTTATGAAATCACTGTCTCACTCTTGCGGAATAAACAACAATTTGTAGTTGGCTATCTTTTGGTCATGCACGATATTTCAAATCGCAAAAAAATTGAAGAAGAGCTCCATGAGCTCAGCCTGGTCGATGACCTGACAAAGCTTATCAACCGCAGAGGCTTTTTTGTGCTTTCTGATCAGTTGTGCACCTTTTGTCTGCGCATGGAAATGAACGCCATATTGTTTTTCTTTGATATGGATAACCTAAAGCAGATCAATGACCAATTTGGACATGCAGCAGGTGATCAGGCCATCATTGATATGGCTTTCATCCTCAAAAAATCATTTCGTTCTTCTGATATTGTTGCCCGATTTGGGGGTGATGAGTTTGTCGTCTTGGCTATAGAGACAACAGAAAATTCAAAGAAAAGCATGTTTGCCCGGTTGGAGGAACAACTCAAAAATATGATTTCTGATAAAACGAATAATTTTAATCTTTCGTTTAGTACTGGTAGCGCAATTTATGAATGGAAAAATCCTGTATCTCTGGAACGCTTAGTAAATGATGCTGACCAGGCAATGTATATCGAGAAACAATCCAAAAAGCGATCGTAATTATTCAAGAACTTTATTTCAGGGGATTCTTTATACATTTGTCCAAAAATCAACAAATCCTATTAAATAATAAAGAATTAATTAAAACCCATTGACTTTTAAATTGTAGTTTGCTATAAACATACCTATGATATTGGTCTATACACCTAAGCATCATCGAAAGGCAAACGCCGCACTCACGAAGGGTATCGGGCGCTGATTCGATTTAGGTTGACCTAGAAGCAGCAAAATTTTTCAGGAATTCCCGCCTTCCCTTCATAGGGAAGGTTTTTTTTATGCTCTCAAATACTTTGGTAACCGCAATCTGCAATTGTACTTCTCTTGCAGGTTGAAGATGTTGTAAATACTTTTTATTGAGGAGAAGGAAAAATGAAAAACACGAAAGTTGTACTTGCTATTGTTTTAGCGCTTTGTATTATTGTGTTGAGCGCCTGCGCCGGCAGCAAACCTGCCTCTGGATGTTTGGGAACAGCGGATGACGCAATTGTTGATCTCGATTGCCGCGAGATCAAAATTGCGGTTGAAAACGCTTATCTTCCATTCAACTATATTTCTGCCACAACCGGTGAAGCCGGCGGTTGGGATTATGAAGCATGGGATGATATCTGCAATCGTTTGCACTGCACCCCCATCTATGTCGAATCTGCCTGGGATGGCATGATTCAGGCTGTGGCTGATGGTCAGTATGATGTCGGTGCTGATGGCGTTACCTATACGGAAGATCGTGCACAACAGGTTGATTTCTCCATCGGATATCAACAGATTCAACAACGCTTGCTCGTCCGCATCGGCGAAACCAGATTCGCCAGCATCGAAGACATCGTTGCCAATGAAGAATTCAAATTGGGCACCCAGGTGAGCACCACCAATTATGAAACCGCAGCCAAATTCCTTCCTGAAGATCGCATTCAGGCTTTTGAGACCTTCCCCTTTGCTGTGCAAGCTTTGCTCGCCGGCGATCTGGATGCCATCATAATTGATGAAGTTGTCGGTTTGGGTTATCAAGGCACCAATGCTGATCAACTTGAACTCATCGGACCCTCTATCTCCAGTGATGAATTAGGTTTTATCTATCCACTTGGCAGTGATCTTAAAGAACCTGTTGACCTTGCACTTCAAGCAATGATTGACGATGGCACACTTGCAGCTTTGCAAGTTAAATACTTTGGCCCTGATTTCAACATTACTTACGACGACATTAAATAAATCTACTTAACTAAAAACGGGCTCCCTTGAAGACTTCAGGGAGCCCGTAGAAAGAGTAATGATGGCACAACTAACGAATGCCAAAGTAAAACCTCCCAGACGAAATTCGCCCGAATATCGTGAGTATCTAAGATTAAAACTTAGAGCTGCCCCCTGGTGGCTTTACGCGATTATCGCCATTGCAATCTTAACTTTTATCACTATTTTTACAAATATTCCATTTCAAAAGGCATTTTTATTTATCAAGGCGGGGTTGAGCGTCACCATCACTACAACCCTGATTGCCTTTATATTTGCCCTGGTTCTGGGTTTGTTAACCGGCCTCGGTAGAATATCAGATAATACTTTTTTCAAAAACTTGTCTACATTGTATGTGGAATTGATCAGGGGCATTCCCATGCTCGTGCTGATCTTTTTTATTGCATTTGTGGGTATACCAGGTGTGGTCAACGGACTAAAAGCTTTTGGTATTTGGTTGACCGAGATTGGCGTTTCTGGTATTGGGGGGTGGTTATCTGCCATTAAGAATGAAGTCCCCATGAATACTAGGGCTGTCATTGCGCTTTCTACCACCTATGGTGCATTTTTAGCTGAAATCTTTCGGGCAGGCATCCAATCTATTGGCCGTGGTCAAATGGAAGCCGCCCGTTCACAAGGTATGAGTTATTGGCAAGCCATGCGCTATATTATTTTGCCGCAGGCTATTCGCAATGTTTTGCCGGCATTAGGTAATGATTTTATCTCCATGTTGAAAGATTCATCACTGGTTTCAGTGTTGGCAGTAAGAGACATCACTCAGATCGCCAAACTATATGCCGGAAGAACGTTTCAATACCAGGAGGCATATATTACATTGGCCGTTTTGTATTTAACCATGACGATCTTACTTTCCTTTTTGATGAAATTTATCGAGAAACGGATCCAAAAAAATGAGCAGCGCTGATGATATGGTAGTAATTCAAGATTTAAAGAAACATTTCACCGGCATTGAAGCCCTTGATGGTGTCAGTTTGACCGTTAAAAAGGGGCAGGTGATCGTGATCCTCGGACCCAGCGGCTCAGGCAAGTCAACCCTTTTACGCTGTGTGAATCAACTTGAAGAAAAAACCAGCGGCGAAATTTGGATCGACGGTGAAAAGTTGACCCACAATTCAAAGCAGATTGATAAAATCCGCTCTGAAATTGGCATGGTTTTCCAACACTTCAATCTGTATCCGCATCTTACTGTGCTTGAAAATATAACCCTGGCACAGAAGATCGTGAAAAAGATTTCAAAAGAAAAAGCGCTTGAAAATGCCATGGCACAGTTAAAACGGGTCGGTATTCCAGAAAAAGCCAATAATTATCCGGCGCAATTATCAGGTGGACAACAACAGCGTGTAGCCATAGCGCGTGCACTCGCAATGAACCCTAAATTGATGTTGTTTGATGAACCGACCAGCGCCCTTGATCCTGAAATGATTAAAGAGGTTCTTGAAGTTATGCTCGATCTTGCCAAAGCAGGCATCACCATGATTGTGGTCACGCATGAAATGGGTTTTGCCAAGGCGGCAGCGGATGAAGTCGTCTTCATGGATAAAGGCCAGATTGTTGAAAAAGCATCCCCCGTTGTCTTTTTCACCAATCCCACGCATGAACGGACGAAACTCTTTCTTTCACAAATTTTGAATCACTGATAAGCAATAGAACAAACCCAGTTTTTTGACCCAAAGCCTACTTGGCGCTATAATCGACTCGGGAGAATATAATTATGCTCAAGAGTCGATTACTGCGTCTGGATAAATTAATGGCGTCAAATAAAATTGACGCCATTGTACTTAACCCGGGTCCTTCCTTGGTTTATTTGACAGGCTTGCATTTTCATCTCATGGAAAGACCAACCCTTTTTGTTTACCACCAGGGCGGAGCAGCAACATTGATCCTTCCGGAACTTGAAGGTGCCAAGCTGGCTGGAATTTCATTGCCCTTCAATGTGCATACATTTGGTGATGATCCCTCAACCTGGCAAAGTGTGTTTGATCTGGCGCTTGCAAAATGGAATAGCAAATCAGTCTTGGTTGGTGTTGAACCGAACCGATTGAGATTCCTTGAAATGGAGTATTTGCAGAAAGCCGCCCCTTTAGCTAAGTTATTATCTGGTGAGTCTGTTATTGGCGTTTTAAGAAGCCAGAAAGATGACCATGAAATTGAGTGCATGCGCAAGGCTGTTCAAATCGCCCAAAAAGGGTTGCTGGCGACTTTGCCGTTTATAAAACCCGGCATTAGCGAAGAAGAACTGGCATCAGAATTGATCATTCAATTGTACAAAGCCGGTTCTTCTCCTGAACTGCCTTTTATGCCGATAATCGCCAGCGGACCGAACAGCGCCAATCCGCATGCGGTTCCGACTTCTCGAAAACTTCAGAATGGCGATCTGTTGGTGATAGATTGGGGTGGAGCTTTTGAAGACTATTATTCTGATTTAACTCGCACCTTTGCCATTGGTGAACCGTCTTCTGAATTGATGGAAATCTATAAAACCGTGCAGGCTGCCAATGCCGTGGGCAGGGCTGTGGGCAAACCCGGGCTCCCTGCCGGAGCCGTGGATGACGTCACCCGCAGAGTGATAGACCAGGCTGGTTATGGCAAGTATTTCACCCACCGCACCGGTCATGGTTTGGGCATGGAAGCGCATGAATCCCCCTACATGTTTGCTGGCAACCAATTGGAACTCGCCCCTGGCATGACTTATACAGTTGAACCTGGCATTTATCTGCCAGGGATAGGCGGTGTGCGAATTGAGGATAATATTGTGGTAACAGATAACGGATGTGAGTCTCTCAGTGATATGCCTCGTGATTTGAAAGTTTTATAATCAATTCAATTTTTCAGGGAGCGAAAAGTGACAACCAAGTTGATCATTCCAACAGCTGAGCCTTTTTTCATTCCAGGTGGAAAAATTGGTTGTCTTCTCATTCACGGATTCACCGGTACGCCAAAAGAAATGCGCAATCTGGCTGATTCTTTAACACTTGAGAAATACACAATTCTCGGCATTCGATTGGCGGGGCATGCGACCGATCTTGAAGACATGCGGCATTCCACCTGGCGTGATTGGCTGGCATCCGTTGAAGATGGCATAAACTTGCTTAAAGGCTGTACTGATCAACAGGTGATAATGGGGCTTTCGATGGGCGGGGTGCTATCCTTGCTGGCGGCTGCCCGTTATGATGTAAAGGGTGTGGTCACTTTTTCTGCTCCATGCGCTTTGCCGCCTGACCCGCGGGCAATATTCCTCCCATACATGACCTGGTTGGTGCCGCAGGTTGGAAAAGGCAAGCCAGATTGGCGCAACCTTGAGGCAATGAAAAATCATGTTGATTATCCAGCCTATCCAACTCGCTCAGTTTTACAGCTCAAAAAACTGATTGATGTTATGGTCGAAGAATTACCTCATGTAAAAGTACCCGCATTATTGGTTCAATCTCGTACAGATCATGGCATTCCTGCAGAGAGTCTTGAAAAAATCTTGAACCGCATTAGTTCCACTGATAAATCCAAATTGTGGGTCGAGAACAGCGGACATGTGATAATCCGCGAACCAGAACGAGAAATGATTTTCACCGAGGTTAAAAAATTCATTAAACGGATCACGCAATAATTATGAATCGCAATCTCTTTTTAGTCACCCTGGCCATGGGCACATGGGGAGTTGGTGAGGGTTTCTTCATTTACTTTCAACCTCTTTATCTTCAGCAATGGGGAGCCGACCCTTTGTTGATTGGTGGAATATACGGCGCAATGGGGGTGACCATGGCGCTGGCTCAAATCCCGGCTGGTTATCTCTCCGATCGCCTTGGTTCAAGAAATATCATGTGGCTGTCTTGGATATTGGGAACCGTATCAGCTTGGACGATGGCTCTAGCCAACTCACTGCCGCTTTTTGTTGCAGGGATTGTTTTTTATGGATTGGCTGGTTTTGTTTTGGCACCCATGAACAGCTATATTACCAATGTACGCGGCAATCTTTCTATTGGCAGGGCAATTGCCATACCTTCGGGAATATACAGCCTGGGGACGGTGATCGGTCCGATCATTGGTGGAATTGTGGCCGACCGAATGGGGTTTCAAGTAGTATATATAATTGCCGGCATCATTTTTATTGTTTCAACAACCATTATTATGTTTGTTCAAAAACAATCCGATGTACACCATGTTGATCAAGAATCCGTCAATCCGAAAGGGTTGCTGAAAAACACAAGGTTTATGGCTTTTATGGGCGTGGTGCTGATTACTACCTTTGTGTTGTATTTACCGCAGCCGTTCACGCCCAACTTCTTGCAAAACCAGCAGCATCTCACAAGCTCAACCATTGGCATTTTAGGTGCATTTGGCAGTCTCGGTTCAGCGTTATCCATGTTATTCTTGAGCCACCTCGGGTCATTGACTGGTTTCTTTATCAGTCAGATCATGCTCATAATCTTTGCCTTGCTGTTCTTAAAATGCAACAGCAGCATTATTTTCGGACTGGGGTACCTTTTTGTTGGTGGCTACCGCTTGTGCCGCGTAATGATTCTTTCTATCGGGCGTTCATTGATTCATCCTGCTGAAACCGGGCTGGCCTATGGATTATTGGAAACCATGAATGCCGTCACGATGATTCTTGCTCCCATTCTGGCCGGCGTTCTTTACCGCAATGATCCTTATTCCATGTACCGGGTGGGATTATATTTATTGGCGGCTGTTTTGATCATTAATGCAATCATTTTCACAATTATCAACAAGCGAAAGGTAAAACCTTCATGACGATAAATGTTTGGGTGTTTTCTACCGGACAATTGAGTAATAATGTTGTCATCCTCTCAGATCCTGACACCAAAGAAACGATTGTGGTCGATCCTTCTTATGAACCAGAAATGGTGCTTGATTATATTATTGACAAGGAATTGAAAGTCAAAATGATTTTGTTGACACACGGTCATTTTGATCATTTTGCCGGGGTCAATTATTTAATCAACATGTTGCCAGAAAAACTACAGATTGCCATGCATCGCAATGATCTTGAATTACTCAGAGATGGCGGCGGTTCCAAAGAATTTCATATGCCAGTTTTGCCTCCTGATGAACCTGATTTTTTCCTTGAGGATAAAATGGAACTCGAACTGGCAGATGCAATAATCCAGGTGAGACTTGCACCCGGGCATTCTGCTGGATCTGTGATCTTATATATACCTGACGCAAAAACTGCCATCTGCGGAGATGTGATCTTCTACCACGGCATAGGCCGAACCGACCTGATTGGTGGAAATCATGAAACACTTATCAATAGCATTCAAACACAGGTCTTAACTTTGCCGCCAGAGACGCGCTTGATTCCTGGGCATGGACAGGAATCAACTGTTATTGAAGAAATACTGCATAATCCCTTTTTGGTTAGTTAAAATTGATTTAGTGATATTAGAATGGATAACAGAATGAAACAGACATCGATATTTACAGTTTGCCTGGTCTTAATTATTGGGTTCTTATTATCAGCGTGTCAGGGGCAATCCCCTTTGAGTTTCCTTCGTCCGACTGAAACGCCTTTGCCGCCAACAGCAACAGCACCATTGGCTCCAACGGCCACGGTTACAGTAACTCCAACTATAACTCCCACATTTGCGCCTACGGCAACGGTAACACCCTCTAAAATGACCATTCCGGCAGGATCTGTGACCGCGCCAATTTTGCTTTACCATCATGTCTCAACAAACAGTGACACACAAGACAGCCGTTATAATATTCCGCCTGAGAAATTTGAAGAACAAATGAAATGGTTGTTCGATAATGGTTATCAGACAATTACGATTAGTGAACTTGCTGATTTGATTTATGAAGGTGGCGAAATTCCGCAGCGTCCGGTGGTGATTACCTTTGATGATGGAAATATTGATAATTACAATAATGCTTTCCCAATTCTCAAAAAATATGGATTTGTTGCTACTTTTTATATCGTTCAAATTTACATGAATGGTAGAGATATGATCTCCACGGATCAGGTTAAAGATCTGATAAAAAATGGTTGGGAAATTGGTTCACATAGCAAAACACATGAAAGTCTTCCGTCTGTAAGTGAAGAGTTGCTTCCAGAAGAAATCCGAATGTCAAAGATCAATCTTGAAGAAAAACTGGGAGTGCCCATTAACTCTTTTGCATACCCTTATGGCGAGATCAATGAAAATGTGGTCAGGCTAACCAGTAGATATGGATACAAATCAGCAGTCGGGCTGGGTGAATCTATTACCCATACAATGCAAAGTATTTTCTATCTTCAACGAATCGAAATCGAAAATGATTTCTCCATGGAGACCTTTATTTCAAAGCTTCCGTGGAGTGGACCAATCCAGTAAGTAGTGCAAACATTAAAATTCTCTTAATTATCGATTTACTGTATACTTGTATTTGGTTGCCAGTTAATACTTGGTTCCTATTATTTGTTGAATGGAGGCCATAAAATGAGTAAAGCAGTGACTGATCTGATGAACGATCACGAAGCCATTTTATCGGCGTTGAATGTATTTGAAAATATTCTTAACAAGATATCAAAAGAAAAAAAAGTAGATATCGATGATTTGTTGGGTTTTGTAGATTTTCTCAGAGAATTTTCAGATAAATGTCATCATGGCAAAGAAGAAGGCATTTTGTTCCCTGCCATGATCGCATGTGGCATTCCAGATCGTGGGGGGCCTATCGGTGTGATGATGGCGGACCATATTCAGGCTAGGGGTTACATATTCAACCTGTTGGAAGCTTTGGAAGAACCTGAAGATTACGGCAAGTTTGAAAAAGTGGGTCGGTCTTATATAGAATTGTTGAGGGTACACATCCAAAAAGAAAACAATGTTCTGTTTCCGATGGCTGAAAGAGCCATTTCGTCTGAACAACTTGATTCCATTTACCAGGCATTTTCTGAACTCGAAGAAAAAGTGATTGGTCATGGCAGGCATGATGAATTGCATTCATTCTTGGATGACTTGAAATTAAAATATACTGATAAAAACTAGCAAAGTGCATTTATGCAGACTTTAGTAAATACGTAGCATATTTACATTTATGTTCTTACCTTTTACCTGCTTTTTATGCTTTTCTGAAATCTATTCGTGTAGAGTTAACTGATATGGAAAATTCCACTGATCCAATTGACGGAACATGTTCAGTCACCATTTCTGAAGATGGAATGAGTGCGTGGATAACCTTGAATTCACCTAAAAATGGTGGAGCAGAGGTCACCCTTGGACAGGTAAATCAAGCGCTAGCGGAAAATGGTGTTACTGTAAATATTAACCAATTAGTTGTTGAACAGACAGTCTATCTAAAGCTATGGGATCATCCACATCTGGTTGCTTCTGGAACTGAACCTGAAGAAGGCAAAGATGGCTATATAGAGTATTATTTCCCCACCACGGTTGATTTAATGCCCGTTGTAGAATCTGAAGATGGCAAAGTGGATTTCAGAAATCTTAATTTAATCCATAATGTTAAAAAGGGGGAACTGCTCGCAGAGCGTTTTCCTGCTGAAGATGGCAAAACTGGACAAACTGTAACTGGCAAAGTTATTTATCCGCCCAAAGTAAAGAATCCTTCGCTGGTGGCAGGCCGTGATACTGCATTTGATTCTTCTGGTGTTCGTCTTCTCGCTTCCAAAGATGGACATGCCTGCATGTTTGATAACAAGCCCTCAATCATCTCTTTATATACTGTTCAACATGATGTCAACTTTGCGGTTGGCAATATTGATTTTGTTGGAAATGTTCAAATAAAAGGTGATGTTAAATCGGGTTTTAGCATCAGAGCTGGCGGTGACGTTGAGATTATGGGAATGGTTGAAGCAGCACAAATTTATGCAGAGGGTAATATTCTAATCAAGAATGGTATATTTGGTGCTGGCAAGTGCCATCTTTACGCAGGTGGTAATATCGTTGCCAAATATGTAGAAAATGCCACCCTCAAAGCGATGAAAGATGTCATTGTCAATGACAGCATTTCTCGTTCTCACATCAAAGCTGGCGGCAAGATAAAGGTCAATAACTACCAAGGGGATATTATCGGCGGGCACCTAGAAGCGCTTGAAGAGATTACGGCCGGGGCTTTTGGTTCTGATCTGCATGTTCCAACAGAATTGGAATTAGGGATTGAACCAAAATTCAGGCAGGAATATGTTGAATTATTAGGCAAATATGGTGAAAAGAAAAAATCACTTTTGTCTCTTGAAGGCTTTATCAACGAGTATAAGAACTATCGCGAAAACAAAAAGGAAATTTCTGAATCCTACAGGCGCACCATGAATGAACGCCTGCGCAGTTATTCCGGTTTAAGAAACGAAATTGAGGTGCTTGAAGAAAAACTAAAAGTGTTTGAAGAGGAACTTGCCAAATTGGATCACGGCGCGGTTAAGGCGACTCAAAAAGTTTACCCCGGCGTCAAGGTAACCATTGTCAAGAATACTTTCGATGTCAATGAAAACCTTGGCCGTACGATGTTTATCTATGATAAGGGTGAGGTTAAACCGGTTCCGCTCAGGGGATAGAAGGCAATAACCCCTTCAGATATCTTGGATGTTGACATGATTGTTGAATAATCAACAATCATAAATAAAAATTTTGCCTTTGGGCTAAGTAATTGTTATACGGAAACAAGGATCCTCATTTTGTAAAACCTTTTACTAAAAAACATTAATTTCAATAACTCATTTCCTTGACAAGGCACCACCTCTCAGGTAAAATCCTGTCTGCAGTTTGAAACACGGGCCTGTAGCGCAGTTGGGAGCGCGCTTCAATCGCACTGAAGAGGCCGGGGGTTCGAATCCCCCCAGGTCCAC
>PHBW01000013.1:0-43942 GCA_002840715.1 Chloroflexi bacterium HGW-Chloroflexi-4 | reverse complement strand
GCATTGAGGAGGCCGGGAGTTCGAACCTCCCTGGGTCCACTAAAGCAAAATCAGGAGTAGTAAGTCATCCGTCAGCGAGTCGGCGAAAGAAGTGCGAGACCGACACCGTGCAGCGGAGCGCAACAGACTGAACTCGCCTGGTCCCTCTAAAAGGGAAGCTTTACCGGCGAACGCAAATTTTGTAACCGGTGACGGGTATGCCCGTTACAGCTTCTGAGCGGTCTGATCCTTTCAGACAAGCAGGGTGGTACCGCGGAGAATCTCTTCGTCCCTGATGGGAGAAGAGTTTTTTGTTTAATACATACCGATTGGAGCAAGAATGACAAATCCACAAATCCCTTTATACACCCCGAACGAGATCGAAAGCAAATGGCAAAAAAAATGGGAAGATGACCATCTTTATGAATCCAATATTGATGAAACCAAACCCAAGTTTTACGCTTTAACCATGCTTCCGTATCCCTCGGGAGATCTTCATATTGGACACTGGTATGCCATCTCTCCATCAGATGCACGTGCTCGTTACAAGCGTATGAACGGATACAATGTCATGTTCCCCATGGGGTTTGATGCCTTCGGTTTGCCGGCTGAGAATGCCGCCATCAAGCGGAAAATTCACCCCAAGACCTGGACCTATGCCAATATCGACAAGATGCGCAACCAGTTCAAGACCATGGGGGCAATGTTCGACTGGCGGCGTGAGATGATCTCGTCAGATGAAAAATACTACCGCTGGACTCAGTGGTTCTTTATCCAGCTTTACAATAAGGGGCTGGCATATCGCAAGTTGTCTCCGGTGGACTGGTGCCCTAACTGCAATACCACCCTGGCAAGAGAACAGGTGTGGGGTGATGACCGCCACTGTGAACGCTGCGGCACACCTGTCATCAAAAAAGACCTGACCCAATGGTTTTTTCGCATCACTAATTATGCTGAAGAATTACTGCGTTATGATGACATCGACTGGCCTGAACGCGTCAAAACGCTTCAAACCAACTGGATCGGAAAATCAGAAGGGGCACTAGTGACCTTCAAGACTGAAGCAGGTGATCCGCTTGAGATTTTCACAACACGGCCTGATACCTTGTGGGGTGTCACCTTTATGGTGCTTGCACCTGAGCATCCGTTGGTGCAAAAACTGACCACACCTGAACATCAAGCCGAAGTGGAGCAGTATATTCTTGACGCGACTCGCCAAACCGATATTCAACGCGAATCAAGCGATAAGGTCAAAACCGGCGTTTTTACCGGCGGCTATGCATTCAACCCGGTTTCGGGTGAAAAAATCCCGGTGTGGATTGCCGACTATGTCTTGATGACCTACGGCACAGGCGCGATCATGGCCGTACCGGCTCACGATCAACGCGATTTTGAATTTGCCCGGGCTTTTAATCTTCCCATTAAAGTAGTTGTTCAACCTGCAGGTGTTTCACTGATCGAAGCTGAGGATATGACAGCCTCAATCCCTGCCGCCGGAACGCTAGTTAATTCAGGTGAACTGACCGGCACGCCCGGTGATCAATCCATTCGCAAAGCCGTTGAGTATGTGCAAAAAATAGGGGCCGGAAAAGGCTCTACCAATTACCGCATTCGGGATTGGTTGATTTCGAGGCAGCGTTATTGGGGAGCACCCATCCCCATGGTTTACTGCCCGACCTGCGGTACCCAACCTGTGCCTGAAGATCAACTGCCGGTTGTGCTGCCCGAGGATGTGGAATGGAAGCCGACTGGTGAAAGCCCGTTGAAATTGCATCCCACCTGGCGCTTTACCACCTGCCCTAAGTGTGGCGGTAAAGCTGAACGCGAGACCGACACCATGGATACTTTCATGTGCTCCTCCTGGTATCCGATGCGCTATCTCAGCCCAGATTATGACAAGGGACCTTTTGACCCGAAAGAATACAATTACTGGATGCCCGTGGATGTTTATACTGGCGGCATTGAACATGCCACCATGCATTTGCTCTATGTGCGTTTCTTCCACAAAGCGCTGAGGGATATGGGCATTACTGAAGGTAATGAACCTATGCTGCAACTACGCAACCAGGGTATGGTTCTGGGTGAAGATTCAGAAAAAATGTCGAAGAGCCGCGGAAACGTGGTCGCACCCGACAACCTGGTTCAATCCTACGGTGCGGATACCACACGTGCATACCTGATGTTCTTCTCCAGATGGGATATGGGCGGTCCGTGGAGCAGCGGCGGTATTGACGGCACTTCGCGTTGGCTGAGACGTCTGTGGACTACCGTGCTAGAACCCGTTCAGACAGGTAAACCCGGGGAGGACGCTGTTAAAGCACTCCGCCGAAAACTGCACCAGACTTTGAAAGCCGTTACCAAAGATTATGAAACCTTCGAGTTTAATACCATTGTTTCGGGATTGATGGAACTGCTCAATGAAATGGTGCGTGCCAAGGCAGAACTTTATGGCAGCCCGGCCTGGAATGAAGCCGTCGAAATCTATCTCAAAATGCTTGCGCCTGTGACCCCGCATATCAGTGAAGAGTTATGGCAGATGATTGGCAAACCTTACTCCATCCACACCCAGGCATGGCCCAAGGTGGATGAAGCTGCCGCGGCGGATGATGAGATCACCCTCGTGGTGCAGGTCAATGGCAAACTTCGCGACCGCATTGTTGTGCCTGCCGGCATTTCAGATGACGACGCTAAAAAGATTGCCCTGGACAGTGAGGCAGTGATTAAAACCCTCGAGGGCAAGGCTCCCCGGCAGGTCATATATGTCAAAGGACGGTTGGTTAATATCGTAATCTAAGAATTATATTGATACTGAAATTCACTTATGCACCCCAATACCACTATAAGGTTGGGGTGCATGCGTTATTAATTGTTATTCAACGTTTTCTTTTTATCGTTATAATTATATTAATTGTCTTTTAGAGAGAGAGTGAAAATGAGACTAGCCGAACTGACCTGGATGGAAATTGATACTTATCTGAAAAAAGATGATCGTGTCATGATTGTTCTCGGAGCGACTGAGCAGCATGGTTATATCTCCATTGGCGCAGATGTGAAGATCCCACTTTCAATTGCTGATGCCGCCTCACAGCAATCCGGGGTTCCGGTTGCGCCTTCATTTAATTTTGGTTGCTCGTCTTACTTCACCAAATACCCCGGCACCATCAGTATGCGGGTAAGCACCTTTATTGCAGTCGTTGAAGACATGATCAGGTCTCTTCATGGGCAGGGATTCAAACGCATTGTCATCGTAAACGGCCACGGCGGCAACAAACCCGCCAAAGTCTCGCTAGGAGAGCTGGTCAACGAATTAATGGACATCAAAATAGCCTGGTACGATTGGTACGAATCCTCCTCGGTCAATGCGATTGCCAAACAACATAATCTTGAAGGCCATCACGCTTCATGGATTGAGGCTTTTCCGTTTGTGCGCCAGGCCAACATGCCTGCCGGAAATAAAGCACCTTTTTCAACCAACTTAATCCTCAGCTCTGATGATGTAAAAAAAGCCATTGGTGACGGTGTCTATGGTGGACCTTATCATGTGGAGGAATCCATAATGGGTGAAATTTTTGGTGCCAGTGTGAGAGATGTGCTGCAAATTCTTCAGTTTAACGAATAAAAATATTGGAACCCCGGTTTTTCTCATGAAAGAAATCGGGGTTTTTTCATGATACGGCATGTCTACCCTTTTACCTTAAGAAAATTTGACGATTCTCATCCAATCAGGCACAATTGAGCCATGAATAATAATGCCCGCCTGATTCAAAAAGCTCGTTCAACAGGTATTCTGTTTCCGCTGATCGTCTTGTTTGGCTTTCTTGCTGGTGGATTGGTGGTATTGCAATCCTGGTTGTTGAGCGAAGTCATTTCGAAAGTCTTTCTGGCAAAACAAACTTTGGCACAAGTGCTGTCACTGCTGCAGATAGCCCTGCTGGTTGTGCTTGCACGGTCCATATTTACATTCATTAATGAGACTCTGGCTGGCAAACTGGCAGTCAAGATAAAAGACAGTTTACGTGAAGAATTGTTCGCGAAAATTAATCGATTGGGACCAAGTTTTCTCAAGGGTGAAAAGACCGGAGAGCTAACCACAACCGCCTTACAGGGTCTGGACGCACTGGACGCCTTTTTCAGCCAATACCTGCCTCAAATATTGTTGGCAGCACTCCTGCCTGTCACCATCCTGGTTGTGGTCTTTCCAATGGATGTGTTGACCGGCATTGTTTTTGTAATTACTGCGCCGTTAATTCCGCTTTTCATGATCTTGATTGGCAAACTCTCTCAAAACCATACCCAGCGTCAATGGATTGGTCTTTCACGGCTGGGTGCATACTTTTTGGATACCTTACAGGGGCTTTCCACTTTAATGCAATTGGGGCAGAGCAAAGCGCGCGGAGATAGGATTCGTCAGGTAAGTGAGCGTTACCGTGAAGTGACCATGAATGTGTTCAAAATTACTTTTCTATCTGCTTTTGTGCTTGAAATGATCGCCACCATCTCAACCGCGTTGGTGGCTGTTGAAATCGGCCTGCGTCTGCTTTACGGCAATATGGAATTTCAACAGGCATTCTTTATCCTTCTCATCGCTCCTGAGTTTTATTTGCCGCTGCGTAATTTGAGTGTTCGATATCACGCTGGCATGAACGGCTTGTCTGCAGCCAGTCGTATCTTCCATTTGCTTGATACACCTGAAGTTGGTACAACCATCTCATTTATTGAAAAAGAAACGATTACTCTAGAGGATAAATTTACGATCGATTTTCAAAAGGTGAGTTATCACTATCCTGAAAATCCAGAGACTGCCATCGATTTCATTGATCTGCAATTGGAAAGCGGCAGGCATTATGCGCTGGTAGGTGAGAGCGGTGCCGGAAAAAGTACCTTGGCACTGTTGATGTTACGCTTTATTACACCTGAAACTGGCAGAATCCTCTTGAATGGGGAAGATATTCAAACCTGGAACCTGGATCAATGGCGCAGCATGATTGCTTGGGTGCCGCAAAAAGCCAATTTATTTAATACCAGCCTGCTTGAAAATGTGCGGTTAGATGATCCACGATTTTCGGAAGAAGCAGTTCACTTATCATTGGAACAAGCCGGGCTGTCCGATTTCGTGAAGAACTTGCCGGATGGACTTGAAACGCCGCTTTTGGAAAGCGGCATCAGATTAAGTGGAGGTGAAGCGCAGCGTGTTGTGCTGGCCAGGGCGTTTCTGAAAAATGCACCAATTGTGGTGATGGATGAACCAACTGCCCATTTGGATATTGATTTAGAACGTGCTTTTATTGAAGCTTCTGAGCGACTGCAAAAAGGGCGCACCACACTAACCATTGCGCACCGGTTGGCAACAGTACGTGGTGCTGATCAAATTTTTGTTATCAACCGCGGACGGTTGGTTGAAGAGGGCACACATGCTGAATTGATTGCTCTTAAGGGTGGCTATTTGAACCTTCTGGAAAGTGCCAGGAGGATGAGTTGAAGACTACATATAAATTACTGCGTTTCTTGAAACCCTTTGTGTGGGAAATTTGCCTGTCCGTATTGTTGGGAATTGCCACGATCGGATCGGGGATTGGATTACTGGGAACATCTGCATTTTTGATCGCATCTGCGGCGCTGCATCCATCGATTGCCGATTTGCAGGTATCTATTGTGGGCGTCCGCTTCTTTGGTATCAGTCGAGCTGGGTTCAGATATCTTGAACGATTGGTGTCGCATTCAGTAAATCTACGGGTCCTCTCTCGATTGCGTGAATGGTTTTACGATCAGGTAGAAGCCTCACCACCCGAGGAATTGCACAGTCGCAAAGTCGGTGATTTACTTAACCGTGTGATGGGCGACCTGGAAACTCTTGAGAACTTCTACGTGAGGGTTGTAAGCCCCGTTGTAGTAGCGGTGGTGGTCTCGGCCGGAGTAAGCATGTTCATGGGTATCTTCGATGCCCGCCTCGGATTGATTTTAGTAACCGGGTTGGCGGTAAATGGTATTTTATTGCCAATTTTGTCCATTCTCCTTACACGGCCATTAGCCAAAAAGATGTTAGAAATGCGTTCAGATCTTTCGTCGCGGACGGTCGAATGGCTGCAAGGTCTTGAAGTGCTGCAGAGCAGCGGCTCACACACTCGTTGGGCAGAAGCTATTCTTATCAAGGGCAGGGAGGGAAGCTCTTGGCAGACACGCATTTCTACATTAAACGGTATTAATTCAGGTCTTTCTTTATTACTTCTAAACGTGACTGTGCTGGCACTTATGTGGGTTGCCATCCCGTTGGTGACGCAGGGTTCCATCACCGGCGTTTCATTGGCAGTTTTTCTGCTCATGGGTATGGCGAGTTTTGAATCTGTTGCAGGTTTGCCGCAAGCAGCAGTCATGCTCAATGCCAGCCTTGAGGCAGGCAAACGGCTCTTTGAATTGGGAGAACGTCAGGAGACAAATAAATCTTTTGAATCCCTTCCAGAAAGCTGGACCCCTTCACACGTTGAGGTGAGAGGACTTTGTTTTGAATACTCGGCAGAAGAAAATTTTCAACTTAAAGAAATTTCTTTTACCCTCAAACCAAGCACAAAAATCGCATTGGTAGGTTCAAGTGGCGCCGGAAAGACCAGTCTGATTAACCTGATACTACAATTTTGGAAACCGCAGGAAGGCAGCATATTTCTAGATCAAATGGAGAGCAGCCGGGTTGACCCTTATCGTGTGCGTTCGAATTTTGCACTTATTTCGCAATCCACTACTCTTTTCAGTGCCAGCCTGCGCGAGAATCTGTTGCTTGGCAACCCACAAGCCGATGATCAACAACTACTAGAAGTGTTGAAATTGGCTGAACTGGAGGATTGGTTCAGCCGCCTGCCTCAAGGGTTTGAGACATGGATTGGCGACCAAGGATTAAGACTGAGCGGCGGTGAGCGTCAGCGTGTAGCCATTGCCCGGGCATTACTTCAAAACAGGCCTTATCTATTGTTGGATGAACCGGTCGAAAACCTTGACCCAACAACCAGAAAAAAGATTATGACAACATTATTCAATCTATTTAGTGACCGCGGCATTTTATTTATCACCCATGATTTTGCATGGCTTGATCAGGTAGATGAAATTCTACTGCTTCAAAATGGGATCATCCTCGAAAGAGGTACCCTCAAGGAACTTGAGCAGTCAGGCGGAAGATATTCAGAGTTAATAGTTTTGCAAAACCAAAGTTTGGATTAATTGAAAACCCACACTGATGGACCCTTCCATGAGTGTGGGTTTCTAAGAGGAGAATACGGTGAATCTTAACTTATTTAGTTAAGAGCTAAATTAAAAACAGGTTAGAGTTTATTAAGCTTTTTGCATTTCCAAAACTTTATATATTTGTTCAATGGTCACAGGACCTTCACGCAAGATAACAGGTTCAGATCCGCTGCAATCAATCACCGTGGAAGGCACACCACCATGGCATTTTCCACCATCAAGAATTAATGGCACGCGGTTGTTGAGTTGATCATAAACGTCTTTCGCAGAAACTGCATCCGGTTTGCCCGAGAGATTTGCCGATGTTGTTGCCAATGGACCAAAAGTCTTTAACATTCCAAGGGCAACAGGGTGATTTGGCATGCGGATGCCGATGCGGTCAGTATTGGATATCAATTCAGGTAAAGTATTTTTTCGAGGCACAATTACAGTCAATCCACCTGGCCAGAAAACTTCACAAAGTCGAATCGCCATATCAGGCATATGATCGGTCACCAAAGCAGCCTGTTCTATTGACCCGATTAGGATGGCTATGGCTTTATTTGAATCACGCCCTTTGGCTTCAAATAATTTTATTATCCCTGATGCCTGAAATGGATCAGCTCCCAAACCATAAACCGTATCAGTCGGAAATGCCACAATTTCTCCATCTTTAAACAAAGATAAAGCCGAACTGATTGACTCTGGGTTTTCTGCAGGTAAAGTAATCGTTTGCATCTGAACCTCATTCTATACCATTATTTTAAGGATTCTTGGATGATTGGCTAGGTCATTGATAATGGATTTTTTCATCCCAGGAAGCAATGTGTCGGCCAATATTGGTGCGCTTTCAAATTGCCCTTCCTCAATTTCTAGGATGATCATTCCACCAGGTTTTAAATGTTCGCGAGATTGTTGCAATAACCTATTTATTATACCCAATCCATCCTGACCGCCGTCCAAAGCCAGCACAGGTTCATAGCGGGCGACAGTAAGGGTGTTTAGCTTTTGTGTAGGAATATATGGGAGGTTGGCAGCGATGACATCGTAACGATCCACTATATTTTCAAGTAAATCATTTTGTGTAAATTTAATTTGGTGAGCAACATTCAAAAGGTCTGCATTCTGAATTGCAATATCGAGAGCTTTTGCTGAAATATCAATTGCAGTTACATCTAAATCTTCAAAGCGGTCAGCGAGGGTGATGGCGATTGCGCCTGATCCGGTGCCGATATCTGCCAGTTTACGTTTGGCAGGGTGCTCTTCAAGCCATGAAATACATTCTTCGATGAGTAGTTCAGTTTCGGGTCTTGGAATCAGTACATCTGGGGTGACTTTGAACTCCAGACCGAAAAACGCTTGTTTGCCAACAAGGTAGGGCAGCGGTTCACCGGTTTGAAGCCGTGTAATCATGAGATTAAGCAGATCAAGCTGACGTTGTTCAAGTTCGAAGTCTGGATGTAAGACTAACCATTCCCGTGGTTTATCCAACACATGGCACAAGATGACCCGAGTTTCAAGTGATGCAAGCTCGGATATTTCTGCCAGGAGCTTGGTTGATTCAGATAACCAATCAACAATCTTAGTCTTCGTCATCATCCCCATTGGTAGACAATCGATCAGTCTCGTCTCGTTGTGATAATTCATCAATAAAGAGATCAAGATCACCGGCCATAACAGCTGGGAGGTTGTAAGACGATACATTAATACGGTGGTCAGTCACACGGCTTTGCGGGTAGTTGTATGTGCGGATCTTTTCTGATCGGTCACCGGTGCCCACTTGTGAACGTCTGGCATCTTCACGTTCATTCTGCACACGCTGCATTTCCATATCATACAGTCGTGAACGAAGGATACTCATTGCCCGTAATTTATTTTGCAATTGAGAACGTTCGTCCTGGCAGGCAACCACCAATCCGGAAGGTTTGTGGGTGATACGTACAGCGGTGGCGTTTTTCTGCACATTT
This sequence comes from Chloroflexi bacterium HGW-Chloroflexi-4, assembly GCA_002840715.1. Lineage (GTDB taxonomy): Bacteria > Chloroflexota > Anaerolineae > Anaerolineales > Anaerolineaceae > UBA6107. Next base: position 34,787 of record PHBW01000013.1, on the reverse strand, counting down.
TGACCACCTGCGCCTGAAGAAATGTAAACATTGATTTCCAAATCTGAGTCATTGATTTGGATGTCAACATTTTCAACTTCAGCCATGACCGCCACGGTTACGGTGGAGGTGTGAATACGACCAGACGATTCCGTGCTAGGAATCCGCTGAACACGGTGTACGCCTGATTCAAATTTGAACCGCGAATAGGCTCCCTTGCCTTTGACCATAAACACAATTTCCTTGAAACCACCAATGCCAGTTTCATTGGAGGACATAATATCAACAGACCAGCGGTGAGCTTCTGCATAATGCATATACATGCGCAACAATTCTGCGGCAAATAAACCGGCTTCATCTCCGCCGGCGCCAGCCCTGATTTCGATGTAAACACTGTTATCATCCCTGGGGTCCTTCGGAACCAAAAGGGATTTTATTTTTTTTTCCATCGCTTCAATTTGCGGTGCAAGAGTTTCAATCTCGGCTTTTGCCAGTTCGACAAACTCAGCATCACCGCTGTTTTCCATCTCTTTGGCCTGTTCCAGTTTGGCCATTAAATCGCTGTATTCAACCCCAAGCGGATAAATTTCATCCAACTCGGAGCGTTCTTTGGCGAGTTCAGTAATTTTTTGATAATCTTCCACGTTGACTTCCATCAACCTGGTTAATTCTGAATATCTTTCTTGAATTTGAATAATTTTATCGAGCATAATTACCTGTCATGTATGTATAATTTAGTTTTATGCGTGTATTATACCAGCATGAAGCATTCGAGTGATTTATATGAAGGTGTTTTTTTAAACAAAGAAGGCTGAACTTAAAAAGTTCAGCCTTCTGTTTAGCGAAAAAACTAATTTAGCAAAGAGGAAGGAATATTGCCACCATTGGCTGCAATTCTCTTTAATACTTCTTTGTGAAGCCAAACGTTCATTTCTGAATAATCACCGCCGATTTTGTCGGCAGGGCAGCCTAGTTCTTTTGCCAAATCCTTTCGGCTGGCAAGACTGCTGTCAAGGTCAAGTAATTTCAAAAGATCAACGATTGAAACTTTCCAATCTAATTTCTGGGGGTTTGATTTGGCTAAACCATCCAATTTACTGACGACATCCACTTCACTCATGGCCACTGCTGACGGTTTATAAAATCCAGGAATGCTGCCAGGTGCCATGGTTGCATTGGGCTTTACGGCATTCGGGTTTGAAGGTTTAACAGGAGCGGGTCTTGGTGGAACAATTGTGGGTGTAACCTCTTTTTTTGCTTCTTGTTCAGGTTTCTTTAATCCAAGTTTCTCTAAAATAGTACTAAATAATCCCATGTTCTATCCTTTCTACTTCTATAAGTTGTCCTACCTGATTGCATTATATAGTTTTTAACCTCTCAAATGCAAGTAAAAATGAAAATTATTAATCCAATTCTGATGAAACTTGTCATTATTGTTTGAATTGTTAATTTTTATATTTACGTTCAACCATTTATGGCATAGAATTTGATAACAATATATTGTGTGGAGGAAGCAAATGACTTGTCGAGATAAAACCATCATTAAAGCGGATCAGGCACCATTGCCTATCGGTCCTTATTCTGCAGCAACCGCAGGCGGACCTTTTGTGTTTACAGCCGGACAATTGGGGATAGACCCAAAAACCGGAAACCTCGTTGAAGGTGGAGTTGAAGCCGAAACCCGGCAGGCGCTTATGAATCTGGGTGCTATTCTTGAGGCTGGCAATTCATGCTATGAGAATGTGGTCAAAACTACCGTTTTCTTAAGGGATATCAATGATTTCGCAAGAATGAATGCAGTCTATGGTGAATTCTTTAGCGAAAATCCACCCGCCAGATCCGCGGTACAGGTAGCTGCATTGCCCAAAAATGGCGCCGTTGAAATTGAAGCCATAGCTTTAACCAATAAAAGTTAGTATTTTTCTTCTTTCCGCCCCAATTCATAAGGATTATTATTCCTGATGCATTGGGGCGGAAAACTGTATATTTGTAATGTAATTTCTTGGGTGATTATCAAGTAAAATATTGCTGAGGGAAAACTCCTGTGACGCTGCCTGAAGTCTCCATTGTGATTCCATGTCTGAATGAAGAAAAAACCATCCTCGCACTCCTGGATGCGATCCTTCATCAAACTTTCCCTTATACCAAAATGGAAGTCGTGATTTCAGATGGTCTCTCGGAAGATCAAACACGAAACAGGATTGCTGAATTTCAAGCGCAGCATCCTGATATGGATATTCAATTGTTGGATAATCCCGTCCGTAGAATTCCAACCGGGCTCAATCAGGCGATCAGAGCAGCACGTGCCCCAATCATCACGCGCATGGATGCCCATGCCATCCCCGCCTCAGATTATGTTGAACGCAGTGTCAAGGCGCTTAAAACGGGTCTGGGTGATAACGTTGGCGGCGTGATTGATGTAAAACCAGGCGCAGACAGTTCAATCGCGTTCGCAATCTCCATCGCTACCGCACATCCGCTTGGAGTGGGTGATGCCAAGTACCGTTGGGCTACCAAAGCTGGTGAGGCAGATACCGTGGCCTTTGGCACCTACTTTAAATCAAGGGTTGAAGAAATTGGCTATTACAACGAAGAATTAAGAGCCAATGAAGATTACGAATTCAATTCACGTCTGAGAGCTGCCGGCGGAAAAATTTGGATAGATCCGCAGATCAGGGCAGTCTATTATTCCCGGTCCACGCTAAAGACTCTGGCAAAACAATATTTCACATATGGGTTTTGGAAATTTCGTATGCTGCGGCGCAACCCAGAAACACTTCGGTGGCGTCAAGCGCTGCCGCCGGTCTTTGTGGTCGGCATTTTGATGTTATTATTACTTTCCGCTTTTTTTACATTGGCAAGGGTTCTCTTAATTTTCTGCCTCGGAGTATACTTATTCATCTTGATTGCAGCATCAGCAAAAATAGCCCTCAATAAATCAGATTTGCGATTGGTTTTTGGAATTCCACTGGCCATTGTAAATATGCATTTCTCTTGGGGTGCTGGTTTTTGGTGGAGCGTAATGAACCCGAAAAAAGAAGGAATTTAAATCTCGCATGGAACGAAAACAAACAACCGGAAAACTCAAAATTCGCGGTGGAGAAAGGCAATTCATCTTATTATTGGGTGATTTGATCATCTCAAGTCTTTCGGTTTTGATTTCACTCTATTTCTGGGCTCAAAAAGACTGGCTGGATTTCTCTTGGAGTTTCATCAACCAGCGGGCTCCTTTTTGGTTTTACCTTCTACCAATCATTTGGTCTATCATGCTGATCGAACTATACGATCCACGGAAAGCCAATCACCATGGTGAAGTATTAAGGGGTGTGGGCACCGCGGCAGGTTTCAGCGTCCTTATCTACTTATTAATCTTCTTCATCGCTCAATCCAATTCACTGCCAAGACGAGGTGTGGCAGTTTTTCTGATCTCAGTCACAGTGCTGACCATCCTTTGGCGTTTTATCTACATTACCATTTTTACGGCGCCCGTGTTCAATCGCAGAGTGTTGGTGATTGGTGCTGGTAGAGCGGGTTCAACTTTGGTAGGCATGGTCAAACGGATAAAGCCGGAACCATTTGAATTGGTCGGTTACATTGATGATGATCCGCAAAAGTTAAATCAGATGATTGAAGGTGTTCCAGTCATTGGTACGACAGATACTCTGCTTGAGTGTCTTGAAAAAGAAAAAATTACTGATATGGTTTTTGCCATCTCTGGTGAAATGAAACCTGATCTTTTCAGGGTAGTATTGCTCGCCCAAGAAGAAGGTACAGATCTGATATCTATGCCGACCATTTATGAAGAAGTTTTTGGCCGGGTGCCCATCTTTTTGCTTCAATCAGACTGGATTTTACGTTCTTTTATCGACCAGGCTCAATCCTCAGGCATTTATGAAGTCATAAAGCGCATCCTGGATATTTTCAGTGGTTTGATCGGGCTTTTGTTCCTGGTTGTCTTATATCCAATCATTGCTTTAATTATTTTAGTGGATGATGGTTTCCCCATTTTTTACAGTCAAATGCGTGTTGGTAAGAACGGCAAGCCTTATAAAATATATAAATTTCGAACCATGCGCAAAGATTCAGAAAGTGACGGTGTCGCACGCATGACAACCTCCGGCGACAGCCGAATTACCCGGCTTGGTAAAATCTTGCGCCGCAGCCATGTGGATGAACTCCCTCAGGTCATTAACATCCTGAAAGGCGAGAACAGTCTGATCGGTCCGCGCGCTGAACAGATCGAATTGGTCAATCAATTTCAAGAGCAAATTCCCTTTTACCGTGCCAGGTTATATGTCAAACCCGGAATAACCGGCTGGGCGCAGGTGAACCAACGTTACGCTTCAACTGTTGAAGACACCGCCGTCAAATTGGAATACGATCTTTACTATATCAAACACAGGAACCTGCTTCTGGACATGAACATCGCCATCCGGACAATCGGTGCCGTCCTGGGATTCAGAGGTCTGTAATGAAATCCAAACCCAATATTCGCAATCGTTATGTTTTAATTTTCGACCTTGTTTTTATGGTCTTTTCTGTGCTTGGCGCTTATGCCCTACGCCTTGAAATGGGCGCACTCTTCTACTTTTACTTGAAATCTGCCTATTGGATGATCGCTGTTTCACTTGTTATTAAGACGATTGTTTATTTTGCATTTGGTATGTACCGGCGTATGTGGGTTTATGCCAGTATAAAAGAATTGCGCTTGATCATTGGCGCGGTAACCACTGCTTCTGTGTTAGTCACCGGAGTGATGATTTTCATTTCAACCTTGAAAGTCTTCAATGGTTTTCCACGGTCGGTATTAATTATTGACTGGCTTCTTTCGATGGTGATGGTGGGCGGCGTACGTTTTATGCTGCGCTTTATGGCAGAAATGATCACCACGTCCTCATCCAATGGCAAAAGTCACCAGGCAAAACGTGCTCTTATCGTTGGCGCAGGAGATGCAGGTGCATTGGTGGTGCGTGAGCTGCAAAAGAACACAGAATTGAATCTGAACCCGGTTGGTTTTCTGGATGACAATCCTGTCAAACAGCGACAACAAATCCACGGCATCCCGGTGGTGGGCGTTGTCACTGAAATGGGCAAAGTGCTTGAACAAAAACGGATAGATGAGGTCATTATCGCCATCCCCAGTGCGGGTGGAAAAACCATCCGTATGGTGGCTGATATTTGCCGGTTGAAAGGCATTCCTTTTCGCACCATGCCGGGCATCTATGAATTATTAGGCGGCAAGGTAAACATCAGCCGTTTGCGTGAAGTTGATATTACCGACTTGCTCCGACGCCAACCTTCTCACATGAAAGAAGAATTGGTCGGTTTCACCCTGAGCGGCAAGACTGTGGTTGTCACCGGAGCAGGCGGGTCCATTGGCCGGGAACTTTGCCGTCAGATTTCGCGTTGGAATCCTTCAGGTCTGATCCTGCTTGGACATGGCGAGAACAGTATCTTTGAAACCCTGCTTGAAATCCAGGAGCTTCATCCGTCCTTGCCGATCTATCCGGTCATTGTGGATGTGAGAGATAAGGATCGGCTTGAAAAGGTCTTTACAAAACATAAACCAGACGTGGTCTTTCACGCCGCGGCGCACAAACATGTGCCATTGATGGAAATGAACATTGATGAGGCGGTCAACAACAATGTTGGCGGCACTCGCAATGTGGTGAATGCCTGTGTCAAATTTGATGTTAAACACCTGGTCATGATTTCGACAGACAAGGCCATTAAACCGGTCAATATTATGGGGGCGACCAAACGCTTCTCTGAAATGATCGTGTTGGATGCTGCCAAACGCACTGGCAATGCTTACAGTGTGGTGCGGTTTGGCAACGTTTTGGGTAGCCGTGGTAGTGTCGTTCCGCTCTTCAAGCATCAGATTGCACGCGGCGGACCTGTGACCATCACGCATCCAGATATGAAGCGTTACTTCATGACCATTCCTGAGGCAGTTTATCTTGTGCTGCAAGCTGCCGGTATGAGCAAGTGCGGTGAGATGTATGTCTTGAATATGGGTCAGCAGGTCAAGATACTTGACCTGGCTGAAGACCTGATCAGGCTTTCTGGTCTTGAACCTGGAAAAGATATTGAAATAGCTTTTACTGGCATCCGCCCTGGAGAAAAATTAAGTGAAGATCTCTGGGAAGAGGGTAATCGGTTTAAACCCACTCAGCATCCTGATATCTACCAATATGATGACCCCAATAATCTTATGGGTGTAGTCCTTGGCGAGCGTATTGATCAGCTAATTGCATTGTCTGACCAGGGAGAATCCACAGAAATTGTCAAGTTTGTTGATGCCAATATACCAGGCGCGGAATTAGCTTCCACTCCGCCACCGGAACTCATTTCCATTGATTAATTATGATAGTATCCCTTAGCGAGTGGAATGGTTTTATAGCCAGACATCCCAATGCTCATATTTTACAATCTGGCGCATGGGGTGAATTAAAGACCTCTTTTGGCTGGAAGGCCGTTCGTGTTATTAACGAAAATTGCGGCGCGCAGGTTTTGTTCCGCAAACTGCCAGGTGGTTTTAGCATTGGATACATCCCCAAAGGACCCATCGGGCAGGGCTGTGGACTTTTTGCAGAGCTTGATGCCGTTTGCCGAGAGAATCGGGCTATCTTCTTAAAAATTGAACCGGATATTTGGGAACCCGAACAGGCGCTCTCGATTGTTGAACAGCCTGGCTGGGTAAAAACCAAGTCGGTACAACCTCAAAGAACTGTAGTAATTTCTTTGAATGGTTCCGAAGAAGATCTTTTGGATCGCATGAAGCAAAAAACCCGATACAACATTAAACTGGCAGAAAAAAAAGGCATCGAAGTAAGAGTTTCTGATGACATCAACGCTTTTCACGAAATGAGTGAGGTCACTGGCAAACGTGATGGTTTTGGTGTCCATTCGCTAGCATATTATAAAAAAGCGCTTGAGTTGTTTAAACCCCATGGACAGGCTGACCTCTTGGTTGCTTATTTTGAAAATCGACCAGTGGCAGGTTTGATCGTGTTTGCACTCGGCGACATGGCCTGGTACATGTACGGGGCCTCAAGCGACGATCAGCGAAACCGCATGCCGACCTACTTGCTCCAATGGGAAGCCATGAAGTGGGCTCGAAAGATGAATTGCAAATATTATGATCTGTGGGGCATACCTGACGTGGATGAAGAGGTCCTTGAAGAGGAGTTCTCTAAGAAGCACAGTCATGACGGATTATGGGGAGTTTATCGATTCAAACGCGGATTTGGCGGCGAAGTTTTCCGCAGTGTGGGTGCCTGGGATCGCACTTACTTACCCGGCATTTATAAGATCTATCGCCAGATTATGCGGCTGCGTGGCGGAGAAGAGGCAGGATGAATCATTACTGCCTGGAGTGTGGCACACAACTTGATACAAGGATCATTGAAGATAGAAAACGTGAAATCTGTCCCGCTTGTGGTTGGATTCACTACAAACAATACAAGGTTAGTGCTGGCGTACGTATCGAAAAAGACGGCCGCCTACTTTTGGTAAAACGTGGCATTGACCCCTGGAAAGGCCACTGGTATATGCCAGCAGGTTTTCTAGAAGTCGATGAAGATCCTGAAGAGGCCGCGGTTCGTGAGGCCTTCGAAGAAACAGGATTGAAAGTAAAAACACTCAGGCTGGCAGGCGTTTATACATACAAAGATGATCCACGCGGTAATGGCATTGTTTTTTTATACGATGCTGAAATCCTAGGCGGTACAATGCAGATTACCAATGAAACCGAAAAAATTGGTTTTTTATCGGCTGAAGAAGTTATGCAGTTGAAATTTACCGGCATTAGCGGTTTTAACCAGATTCAGGATTGGTTAAAAACCAAAGGTGTTCTCATGGAAATCGATCATGCCTGAAAATAACTGGAATGATCTCATTATCAATTTGCCGAATGCTCATGTGCTTCAGACTTCAGAATGGGCAGAAATAAAAAACGAAGTTGGTTGGAAGTCGCATCCATTAACCTGGAAGAACGACCAAGGCGAGGTGATAGCCGCCGCCAATGTTTTGGTGCGTACGATGAAGCTCCTCAGTATTGGTCCAAAAATGGCTATCGGCTACATTCCCCGCGGCCCAATGCTGGATTGGCAGGATGCCAACCTGCGGGAAAAGGTTTTCAATGATATCGAACAGTTTACTCGCGATCAAGAATTGATCTTCTTAAAAATAGATCCAGACCTTGAAATCGGTAGGGGAATTCCCGGCGATGGAAAAGCCGAGGAAAATCCCATTGGTAAAAAGGTCATGGATGAAATGTGCGCACGGAAATGGCGTTATTCCGTTGAGCAAATCCAGTTTAAGAATACGGCTGTGCTCGACTTGACTGGTACTGAAGAGGACTGGCTGAAGCGCATGAAGCAAAAGGCGCGTTACAATCTGCGCCTTGCGCAGCGAAGCGGTGTTTCTGTCAGGCTTGCCAAAGAGGAAGAACTTCCCGCCCTTTATCACCTGTATGCACAGACAGCCTCTCGTGACCACTTCATCATCCGTGAAGAAGATTACTATTTGGGGGTTTGGCGACGATTTATCCAGGCCGGTATGGCAGACGCCCTCATCGCCGAAGTGGAAGGCCAGTTGGTAGCCGGGGTGATGTTATTCCATTTTGGCAAACGTGCCTGGTATCTCTACGGCATGTCAAGCCCGGTGCACCGCGAAAAAATGCCCAACAACCTGCTCCAATGGGAGGCCATGCGACTGGCCAGGAGCAAAGGCTGTGATATCTACGATCTGTGGGGCGCCCCCGATGTGTTTGCTGAATCGGATTCCATGTTCGGCGTTTTTCGTTTCAAAGACGGCCTTGGTGCCACCGTGATTCGATCTGCCGGCGCGTGGGATTTTCCCGTCAAGCCAAAATTGTATTTTGTTTATCATCAGGTGCTACCGAGATTATTGATTTTCACCCGATTGCTGCGACGAGGCAAGCTTCAGCAGGAAGTAAGATAAGTAAGGGTGTATCATTAATTATAATAAGCACGAGCAACTAAATTGGACTCTCGATCATGAACCTTGATATTGATACCACTTTTAAAGTGATTCTGGTTTTATTAGGCATTGGCGTCCTCGCCAGTCTGGTGATGGCTTTTAAATCACTTGATGCTGCCCGAAATCTTAAGTTTTATCGCAAACGGCAGGACTTAATCGAATATGGTTGGCGCTTGATCTTTTTTGCCGTCCTCATGGTTGTGATGGGGTTTGTGTTTTACCGCTTTGGTGAACCGGTGGCATATCGTTATTTTCCACCGTCACCGACCATTACCCGCACCCCCACAATTACCACAACCCCTACCATTACTTTGACGCTTCAAAATTCGCTGACGCCGACCATTACTCAAACCCTGGCTCAGACATATACACCCATGTTACCTTCTGAGGCAATGGCGACCATAATCACTCCACAGATACCTGATACCGAGTCGATATTCTCACCAATTCAATTTTCTGAGGAAGTGGATAAGGATGGATTAGTCATCAATACCACTGATACCTTTACCCTGCCAATCACAGAACTGTATGCCGGTTATACCTTTGATAAAATGACAACCGGTGTGCGCTGGACGGCAGTCTGGCTTTATGAAGGGCAATATCTATGTGCCGAAACCCAAATCTGGAAGTTTTCAACCGGCGGCGCTGGTTATTCAGATTTCTGTAACAAGAAGATCACCCCGGATATGTGGAAATCCGGTGATTATGAAGTGCAGATTTTTGTCGGCCAAACCTGGAAGACCTCAGGCAGATTTACAATATTGGGAAATGAACGAACGATTGATCCTTCTGTTTCGGTGACCAACACACTTGATTTACCTCAAGTTACTCCTACACCAAGCTTGACACCCGCCCCATAGTAAATAGCGTTGATTCCAGCGCTGCTGAAAAGCAGCCTTTTTTGTATCGAAAAGATGGATATGTTAGAATAATTTTGTTAGTCTCTCCATCAGGTTTCCTTGGAATATCACAACGATTGCAGGTAAAAATGCCTTCAGAAGAACGAACTAATTCAAGTTATCTCCACATCATTCAGTCCCAATTATTGGTTTGGGTATTGCTAACTTATTCAATCGGGGTGGGGCTGGTAAAACATCAAGGCGGAACCCTCGATTGGGTCAACATCCTCTTCGGGTCGCTGTTGGGAGTATTTCTGATCATGATGCGCCTCTACCTGTCCGCCTTTTTTGACCATCCTTCAGCACCTACATGCAAACTTCACCCGGATGATCCGCGCCGCGCCGTGCTCAAAAGTCTGGACAGGCAGACTTTACTGGTGATCGCATTAACCCTGCTCACGGCCGGTGCCCTGGATACCATTTTGTTGATGGTGAGAGGAGCAATTAACCTCTCGACTGTTTTCATGCTTGGTTTGGCCTTTCTAATCAGTTTCTTTGCTGCCACACCTCCCCTCCAGTTGGATAAAAAGGGTTACGGTGAAGTGGGGGAGGCAATATTAATCTGTAATCTTGTACCGGCGATCGGTTATTTGCTCAATGAACCGAACCTGCATGTACTTTTAATAATGCTGACCCTGCCAATTACCCTGCTTTATCTTGCACTCAAAATCGTCTATTCCCTCGAAACCTATGCTTTCGATCGAACCCACCGGGTTGAATCCATGGTGGTTAGGCTGGATTGGCTGCGATCCATGCAGGCTCACAATTACCTGGTATTGGTTGCTTTTCTTTTCGTGGCTGTTTTTGCACTGCTTGGGCAGCCCTGGTCGTTAACCTGGCCAATGTTTTTACCTTTGTTGATCGGCATTTTTCAGATCATTCAGATGCAGGGAATCATCAACGGCGCCCCTCCGCGCTGGAAGGTGCTCAAATTGACCGCGGCAGGAACCTTTGTGGTAATAGCCTATTTGGTTTCATTCACTTTATGGATTTCGTAAACGAACGGCAATTCTAATATTTTTACTACAACAAATCGGTATAATCAGATGAAAATTGGAGGAATATTATGATCCCTGAAAAATCCGAGGCACCTGAATTTACATTACTGGATGAAACAGGAACCTCACGCAAGTTATCTGATTATCGCGGCAAAGATGTGGTTCTCTATTTTTATCCAAAAGATGACACCCCCGGCTGCACTACTGAAGCCTGTGCCTTTAGAGATGATTACAGCGCTTATGAAAAAGCAGGTGTGGTCATAATTGGTCTGAGCGCTGACAGTCCGAAATCTCACTTGAAGTTTAAAACAAAATATGGTTTACCTTTTACCCTGCTTTCGGATGAAGACCACAAGGTTTGTGAAGCCTATGGTGTTTGGGCTATAAAGAAAATGATGGGCCGTGAATACATGGGCATTTTGCGCACGACATACCTGATCTCAAAAGAGGGTTTGGTAAAAAAAGTGTTTGCAGACGTAAAACCCGCCGGACACAGTCAGGAAATTTTAGCAGCAATCTAAAAAAAAAAGGAAGGTGTTTTACACCTTCCGCGATTACTTTATTGTAGACTGACCAGCCGCTTGCCTTTATCCCAAAGCTGTTCGAGACTGTAATATTTGCGTTGATCTGGCGAGAAGAAATGCACCACCACATCTTCAAGGTCTGCGATCATCCAACCGGTGCGTGAGTCGCCCTCAACTGTGATGGGTTGTTTGAAATCGCTTTTTGCAAATTCTCTCAACGAAGAAGACAGAGCATCTAACATGCGGTCACTTGTACCGTTGCAGATGATGAAATAGCTGGTGAAGGTTGAGACTGCCTGAATATCGAGGAGGACGATTTTTTCGGCTTTCTTTTCCTCCAAAAAATTGATTACCGCATGTGCTTTATCTAACGCTTCCAGAAGACACCTCTTTTCAATATGGTAAAAATTCTATCACACCTTTTAGTTTATATTAGTTTGTGCTTTGAAATGGGCGTGTAGATCGGTCCACCCGGTTTTAATTGAGATTTGAAAAACACAACCTCAAAAATATTCCAGTCAGGAATGGATTCTATGGGGAATGCCTCAAATTCTTTCTGCAAAGGTTGCACCAGGTGAGGGGCAACGCTGTCTGAAACACGGCAAAGCGTTAAATGGGGCGTAAAGGGTTTGCCTTCTGGTGAAAAGCCTAATTTCGCGATTTCGGCATCAAGCTGCTGAAAAAGTCTGGGTAATGGTTCGCTTTTCTTTAATCCAATCCATAAGGTGCGTGGATTGCGCCAGTTTGGAAAAACTCCCGTACCTGCAAGATTCAAATTGAAGGCGTGATTCTCATTTGCAACTTGGCTGATCGCCTTTGAAATCAGCTCTACTTGGTGTTTATTGATATCACCGAGAAATTTCAAAGTTAAGTGAATTTGGTCCGTTTTAACCCAGCGCAATCCTGAAGGGCTTTTTGGAATCAATTTGCTTTCAAACGTGTGGATGATGGACTTGATCTCAGGTTCAAGTTCGATCGCAATAAAGGCTCTAGTTTTTTCTTCCATTTACCAGTTTTATCACATTTTTCTTCTGTAGACATTTGGTCTGTTAATTTATGTCTACCCATTTTAATTAAAAGGTGGTATAAGACAAGTACCCTGCTGTGTTCGTGATGTTGTAACATCGGTTTTGAGCCAACACTTTAAAAAAGGATTCCATATATCATTTGAGCAACGCGATAGGCCTCGGCCAAGGCGGCGCGAAAGTGGAGGAACCCATCCTGCTTCGGCAGGTTCAAAACTCTACAACACACGGCATGGTGGGGTCTTTTGTTAGAGATTTACCATCATTCCCCCATTTTTCCTCAAACTTATAGTTGACTTTCGACCCTCGCATTGCTAAACTTAATTAGCTTATATGCGTTGAGAAGGAGGATTCATGACAAACATTTATAAACTTATTATTCAAAGCGGAACAGGAACAGGGACTGAATTTCCCCTCGAAAAAAGTGAATTATTCCTGGGCCGGGATCTAACCAGCGATCTGGTAATCAATGATCCAGAAGTATCACGCAGGCACCTGCGGTTGGTTTTAGATGGTGCAGCCTACCGAATTGAAGATCTCGGTTCCACCAACGGCACCTTTATTCACGGACAGCGTCTTACATCCGCCGCGTCGTTAAAACCAGGCGATGTCATCACATTGGGTGAGAAAATTGTGCTGAAATATGAAGTGATAAGCACTGACCCCAATGCCACTGTTGCGGTGCAGCGTGGGGTAAGTTCAAACACTCAACCCAAACCGGAAACGGTTGCTCCGCCTGCGCCGGTCATTGCTCCGCCGCCTGCCAGACCAACTCCTCCAATTTCTGCTGCTCCAGTCTATCAACCAACCAATGTACCTGTGCCGCCGGCTGTGTCAAAAAAGAAATCCCCGGCTTTAATCATCATTCTTATTCTGGTTGGAATTCTGGTGCTTTTCTGCATTCTGCCGTGGATCATTATAGATGCCACCAATAGCTATTGCAGTCTCTTCCCGGGTATTATGAATATGTTAATTACCAATGCATGTGCTGTCTAAAAAAATTAGACCTCAAGAAACTGGCTAGCAATTTATTGCAAAGCCAGTTTTTTTTTGCTCCTTAATCTCTTATAATTATTTATAAGGTGAACAGACTATGACTCTAATAAACAACCCTGAAAAAAAATCTTCACCAAACTGGAGCGGCACAGCCAAGTTGGTTGTGGCGCTGTTGTCTTCAATTATTGCGATATATCTGCTTTATCGATTTAAAGAATACCTGGCGCCTCTTTTAGTCTCATTTTTGTTGGCCTATCTTTTTCATCCCCTTGCCAGCTATATCAATAAACAGTTTAAAATACCCTGGCGGGTGGTCTCAACACTAATATTTGTTCTACTGTTTCTGATCGTCATGGGTTTGATCACGTGGGGCGGTATTAGCATTGTGGAACAAATCCAGAACCTGGTGAATTATCTTCAAAAACTGATTGGTGATTTGCCGACCTTAATTGCAGATCTTTCAAGTAAACCCCTAATCATAGGGCCTTTTACCTTTGACCTCTCTCAATTTGAAATGGATTCACTCTGGACGCAAGTGCAGGGTGTCGTCGAGCCCCTTCTGACCAACCTTGCAGGGCTGATTGGGACGATTGCTTCAGGTGCTGCGACCACCGTGGTGGGTATCATCTTCATCATTTTGATTGCTTACTTCATCATGATCGAGACCGGTGGCGTACGCGAGGATATGTTCAAATTCAACATTCCCTCTTACGAAGCGGATCTCAAGAAAATGGGCGCCCAAATAACAAAGATTTGGAATGCCTTTCTACGTGGACAGTTGATCGTGATTGGCATTACAATTATTCTTTACTCAGTTTTGCTAAGTGTTTTGGGTGTACGCTATTTCTTCTTGCTCGCATTATTGGCTGGGGCTGCCCGCTTCGTGCCATACGTTGGTCCGTTCGTTGCTTGGACAACATACGCGCTGGTCTCACTGTTTCAGGCGAATTATTTTGGCGTTCAACCGCTCGTTTTCGCGCTGATCGTTGTGGGTGTCGCCTGGGTAACCGATCTGATTTTGGATAATTTTGTCAGTCCGCGTGTGATGTCTGATGCGTTGAAGGTTCATCCCGCGGCGGTTTTGGTGATGGTGTTTATTTCTGCCAGCCTATTTGGTTTTGTAGGTGTGCTGCTTTCGGCGCCGTTGCTGGCAACTTTGCAATTGATTGCAACCTATGTTTTTAGAAAATTAATGGATCAAGACCCCTGGGAGGGATTGAAGACATTTCCTCCACCGGTTTCCGTTAAAGATACTTTTAAGAAATTTTGGAATCGAATTCTTCATCTGTTCAAACGCAAGAATAAAACCGACGAAAAAAGTTGATTTTCCAATATTTACTGATTTACAAACCAAGTTTGTACCAAGAAAAAGGAGATTATTATGGCAGACGAATACGAACCAAAAGTTGTGACACTTGCAGAAACAGACGGATACGCAATTTGGTCAGCAGAAGAACCTGATGGCGAAACCACTTACAATCTAGAATTGAACAACGTCACCATTCACATGTTTGATGAAGAATGGAAAGAGTTCCTCGCTTTGATCAAAAAATTGAAATAGAACAAGGTTTATTGAGAACAGGCAGACAAAAGTCTGCCTGTTCTCTTTTTAAGCCAAGAATGGTTGATTAAGGGTGTAAAATCACACGAGGATACTCATTTTCGAAAAATAAAGGTTGCCTAATGAATCTTGATTCTCATGATCAATTTTCTTCAATTGATATTGATGATATGCGCAGTCAAATTGCCAGTCTGCCAGACCAGTTGCAAAAAGCTTGGAAGCTGGGTCTGACGCTTCAACTGCCGGGCATGACACTGGTACAAAGGGTTGTGATTTCAGGCATGGGTGGTTCAGCGATCGGTGCGGATCTACTGGCATCCTTTTTGATGGATCGGGTAACCGTGCCGATCATCGTTCAGCGCAATTACGGCTTGCCAGCCTTTGCTTTTGGTAAAGAAACATTGGTGGTGGTTTCATCACATTCAGGTAATACTGAAGAAGCCATCTCGGCTTTTGAAGAAGCCTGCCGCAGCAACTGTCAGGTGATGGTCATTACCACAGGTGGCAAAATTCTCGCGGATGCACAATCTGCTCATGTGCCAGCCTGGGTGTTTGTGCACGAAGGTCAGCCTCGCTCTGCATTGGGATATACCTTTGGTTTACTGCTGGCTTTGTTTGTGCGGCTGGGGCTGGTTTCAGATTTGGGCTCCGAAATAGAGCAAACCGTAAAATTGATGAGAGAACTCCAAACAAAGATTGAAATTGAGTGCCCTGTCAAAAGTAACCCGGCCAAACGACTTGCCGGGCAATTGGTGGGGCGGCACATCACCGTCTTCGGCAGCGGATTCATGGCTCCCGTCGCAAGGCGCTGGAAGTGTCAGATTAACGAATGCGCCAAAACCATTGCCAGTTTTGAGAGCCTCCCTGAAGCGGATCACAACACCCTTGCTGGTATTTGCTTTCCACAAGAGGCTTTGGATAAAGAAATGGCAGTATTTTTGTTTGCCTCAACCGATGGCGAGCGCAATCAAAAACGGGTGGTTGAAACCAAACAGATTATGATGCTCGAGGGTATCAATACAGACCAGGTTGACGCGCGCGGACAAAACAAACTTGAACAACTGTGGTCAACAGTCTTGTTCGGTGATTATGTCGCCTATTATTTAGCCATGGCTTATGAAGTTGATCCAACCGCGATTGATCCGATCTGGGCGTTGAAAGAAGCTTTAAGTAAATAATCTATAAAATCGTCTCAAATGACTTGATGTTGAATTGCTTTTTTGTGTAAGCGGTACTAGAATAAAAAACGATGTTCAACATCGGAAAATCACCGTTGGATTGGTTATGTCTTTATCAAGAAAAAGTATTATTTTTTTCATTCTAATTGCGCTGGGCCTCACCGCATGCAGCAAAGAAATTTCTACCCAGGTTCCCACTTCAGAACCTGAATCAGTAGTCCCTGCTATTCAGCTAGAAACAATTCTACCAACCCATACGTCTGATGCAGCCCCCATCAGCACCCCCACCAGTCTGCCTGATGAAAATGACTATGCAGTATGCGGATCTGAAGGGCTGATAGATGTTGGCTATTATTTTAAAGATAACAGCGGCAATATTTCTCCAACCCAATTGGTCAGATTTCAAAAAACGGATGACGGTGTCAGAGATTATGTGGCTGTGATTACTTGTTTAAAACATGATGAAGGAAAGATCAGCAACCCTGAGGAAGTTGAAAAGGGTTACGAAAACGAGATTATTTTCTTCGATAAAAATGGGTTGGCTCATACTTACCGAATAATTATTGGCGGACATTATGTAGCCCCTTACGATCCCTCACATAAAGACATTACCGGCTCAATCAATGGTGTCGATACACTCTTCTACGAGGTCGAGGAATGGATTGAGGTCACCAGAAGCCAGTTTGTCTCAAATGGAAGTCGTCAAATTGGTGTGGATATTTATCTGGATGACAATCACGGAGCTCTTTCAAAAGCACTCACACTCGTTTACAGTTTTCGCGAAACAAATTTACAGATTGCCGAGGCACTAAAAACCGGCGAGGGGTATCCCGAGCAGGTACCTGATGATTTCTTCTTGTTCGCTACGGACGCCTGGCTGATCCAGGAAGAATAAGGCACGTACACCTCTAGGGAATTGACAATTAGAACTGATGTGCTAAAATAAAAACGTGAGCACAATCCGTTATCGAAAGATTCTGCATCTTGATCTGGATGCCTTTTTTTGCGCAGTGGAGGAACTAAAAGATCCTTCGTTGGCTGGCAAGGCGTTTGCGGTTGGTGGCCGTGCGGATCACAGGGGAGTCATTTCTACCTGCTCTTATGCCGCTCGCCAATTTGGGGTGCATTCTGCCATGCCCACCGGGCAGGCATTAAAACTCTGCCCCGATCTGATGCTCATCTCCGGTCGCCATGGCGAGTATGGCGAAAAATCCCGCGAAGTGATGGAGATCGTGCACCAATTAACTGGATTGGTCGAGCAGGTTTCGGTGGATGAAGCCTTTATGGATGTGACCGACTTGCCGGATGAAGGTGAGACCTTAGCCCGAAAGCTTCAAGCGGATGTATTGCAGAAAACCGGTCTGCCATGTTCCATTGGTGTGGCCAGCAATAAATTAGTAGCCAAAGTGGCCACAGATACCGGTAAGGCGCGCAACAGAGGCAATGGCTACCCTAGGGCCATCCTCGTTGTTCCCAACGGCAGAGAGGCTGAATTTCTGGCTCCATTGCCTGTTAAAGCCATGTGGGGTGTTGGCCCCAAGATGGAAAAAGCGCTCCACGATGCAGGCATCCGTCTCTTGGGGGATATTCCAAAAAGGTCCAGAGCCGAGATGGAAAGGCTGTTTGGCAAATACGGTTATGAGCTTTATGATCATGCCCTCGGCATTGATGATCGACCTATATCAATGGAACGCGAGGCAAAATCCATCAGTCAGGAAACCACTTTTGCCAAGGATTCCACCGATCCAGTATATTTACGGCAAACACTCAAAGACCTGTCAGCTCATGTGGGCTATCAACTGCGGCAGGAGGGTTTTTGTGCCAAAGTGGTGCGCCTTAAGATTCGCTGGTCAGATTTCAGCACCCAAACCCGTCAAACGTCGCTACCTCAACCCACGGATCAGGATGGCGTGATTTACTCAACCATTGAAACCCTTTTTCGTTCCATCTGGGAAAGCGGCAAGCCCGTCAGATTGATTGGCGTTGGCTGTGCGGATTTAGTGGAGACTTTGCACCAAATGTCGCTGTGGGAGACGCCCACCGATAAAGAGCGTCGTCTGCTGGATGCGCTGGACGACCTGCGCGAACGCTACGGCAAGGGGGCGATCAAACGTGGTCACAAATTGGGACGCTGATTCGATATTTTTTATTTTTCAAGTTTTGTAGATTTAGCTCGTTCGTAATGACGGTGAGCTTTGGCTCGGTTTCCGCAGGTTTTCATGTCGCACCAACGACGCAATCCATTCCGGCTGGTATCCGTAAACATCCAATAACAACCGTTGCATTCTCTGATGCGTAAAGACCGTTCTGAGGTGAGCAGTTCTGCTGTGGCATGTGTTATCGGCCATAAAATCCAATCTAGTGAAACATCTTTGTTGACCCAAACCCAATGGATTCCGTTAGGTGTTAAAACGACCTGGCGGTGTTCCATGGCTTCGTCTAAATATTGGTTGAGTATCTCAAGGTCTGTCACGGGAGGCATTTCTTGATGGGCAAGGCTGGTTAAGATGCGGTAATTCACATCACGCAGTTTGATGATTTTTTCAACTGCAGCCTGTGTTTCAATCGGATGTTTGGTTGCCAGTTCAAGCTGGTGTTCAAGTGCTTCATCTGAGAGAATACCGAGATGCCGGAACCAGTTGACGATATGTTCATAATCAATAAATAGGTCAGCAAAAGGTTTAACGCGTGTATTCCAAACCTTGCTGTTGATAAAATCCAAACAAGGGTCGCCATATTTCACGAAAGAATAAATGTCATTAGTGTTCATTAACACTATTATAACCAATTAAAGTCCTTGACAGGTTATTATTTTTTTATTAAAATTATAACCAGTAAAACAAAAAAACAGGTTATAAAAAACAAAAAGGAGCAACCGCTTATGAATACTCTCGATAGACGCGAATTCTTTGGATTAGCCGGAATTGTGATAGGTGCCGCTTTGCTTGAAGGATGTGCATTAAAGAACGCAGCCTTGACGCAGACCCTTGAACCAACGCTAGAACCAACCCAAGCTGCCGCACCATCATCGACACCAAATGCCCCCAAAATCGAGTTGGCAAACCGCTATATTGCGTATTGCGGCAACAACTGTGAGCGGTGTTCGCAATATAAAAAGGAATGCCCGTCTGGCTGTCTGGGTGAAACATGCAGCGTGGGTTGCGGGAGATGTTCGGTGAGGCGCTGTGCAATTAAAAATATAGTGGAAAACTGTGCCTATTGCGATCAATACCCTTGTAAAACCCTTGAAGACCAGTATTCAAACATGGATGCAGAAGGATATGGATCCTGGGCAAAATCAGCAAAAAGAGTATTGGAAGCCGTGAAGCAAACTTTGTAATTATTTTTGAGTAAACTTCATAAAGCGGAAAGAGGGTAGATGTGATTCGTTATTTAACTTGGTTGGCTGTTTGCCTGATAAACTTATTATTTAAGATGAAGTGGTTTTATGAAATAGATGAAACACCTTGCGAGATTACGTTTAAACCGCAAAATTCATGAAGATATATCGACGAGCGGGTAATTTATATAAAAACATCCTGACCTTCATTAATCATATTTTTCATCACAACTTTTTTAGTTCTCTCGGTAGAAAAGATAATTTGGATTTGCTTGTCTATCTGAATGAGTATAAAGTTTGGTCCAAAAATGAAGGTTATTACGGTAATCACCGCTTGTTTTAGGTTGGGGTTGACTAAATAACGCCGCGAATTTATGATCACTTTTTCGCAACTCTATTGATTGTTTTTCGTTAATTAATATGGAACGAAATTTATCAATGGCGGGGCGCTATGAACGGATTTATCACGGAATCGGTCAGCAAAATTGCGGATGGTTTGGGAAGTGCATTAAAACTATTGGCATTTGTGGTTTTAACCTCCCTGGCATTCATTCCGCTCAAAACACATCTGGGGCTTTACGGTGTGCTGGGATTGCTGGCGATCTTGCTTTTGCTTTCACTTTTTTATCTTTACCGCTCTTTCAATGATAACTTTGAAGCACGGCAGAAAGCCTGGTGCGGTATGGCCGCCGGTGCGCTTCTTTGGCAGGTAACCCGCTATCTGCCCGAGGTTCCCGGCTGGGGATGGGTGAGCAAAGCCGGCATTCTCTATTGGGCGGCTGCGGCACTTTTGACGCTAATCTTATGGAAAAATGTTTTAAACGTGGGCGGCCGCTTCACACTGCTGACCTTTTTGCTCAACTGGATCGGCGGCATTTATCTGGCGACTTTGGATCGTGCCGGGCTTTGGCCACAGTTTATGGCACAGGCTTATGCGTCGGTGCACTACCTTGGCATCCTCGGCATAATGGCCAGTATCTGGTGGATTGTGATGCGCAGCCACAACAGCCTGGAGCGCAAGTACGGCGGCCTGGCGCTTTACTTCAGCGTATTATTCACTTTTCTGTTTTTCTAAAATTGAAGTTTAGTTTTGAGGGCTTAGCAGCTCTTCATATACACCCTTTATGCGTGTAGATATCTTATCCCAACTGTACCAGCTTGCATATTCTGCGGCTTGTTTGCCCAGCCGTGTGCGCAGGTCAGGCTGCTGGATCAGCTTGGTCAGCGTCTTTGCCAGCACGCAGGGATCGCCGCCGGGGACGACGAAACCGGTTATGCCGTCTTGCACCAGAAAAGCCAGCCCGCCCACTTGCGAGGCGATCACTGGGGTGCCGCAGGCCATGGCTTCAAGCGCCACCATGCCGAAGGATTCATAGTAGGATGGCATGATCAAAATATCCGCCGCGGAATAGTAATAGGGCAGGGTATCCTGCGCGCGTTTGCCTAAAAAGAGCACCAGGTCTTCCATGTTAAGTTCGGCGCACAAGGCGCGCAAGCGTGACATCTCTGCTGTCATATTTTCACCTGGGGCTTCAGGGTCCCCGCCGATGATGGCCAGCGAGTAGCACTGCTTTTCAAGCACGCCCGATTCACGCACAATGGCCAGTGCACGGATGAGCGTATCCACTCCTTTGAGAGGTTCAATACGTCCCACGAAGAGCAGCAGCCGCGGGCAGCCTGAATGGCCGATGGCTTCTTTGGCTTCATCATTCGGGATCGGATAAAAACGGCTCACGTCCACCCCCGGCGGGATGATCACTATTTTTTGGTCATCCACACCGTAAAGAAACTCCAACTGGGCTTCTTCAGCCTGAGTAGCCGCCACAATGCGGTCAGCCATGCGCATCACCTGACGTTCGCCGTTGATACGGTAATCGCCTTCTTTTTCTTCTTCAGATTGAGCAATGCGGTTCTTCATCAATCCCAGCGTGTGGAACATCTGAATCACCGGCACCTTCCATTCCGCTTTGAGCATTTCGGCTGCGATGCCAGACATCCAGTAATGGCTGTGGATCAGGTCATAGTGAATGCCTTTCTCTGCGGCAAAACGTTTGATGCCTTCCACAAAGGTGGGGATGTGGGTAGCCAATTCGGGTTTGGGCAGCGGAATTTCCGGTCCGGCGGGCACATGCACCACGCGATTGCCATAGCCGAGCGAATGCACCACGTGCGGCACATGCTCGTCTTGCGAGCGGGTGAACACATCCACGTGGATGCCGTCCACGCCAAGCTGGCGGGTCAGTTCGGCAACATACACGTTCATGCCGCCGGTGTCTTTGCCGCCCAGGGTTGCCAGCGGACAGGTGTGATAAGAAAGCATTGCGATGTTCAAGTGATTTCCTTGCCTTTTCAGCGAGGGTGCTGATATAATTTGCGTCGCGTTGCTAATTATAACGCCACCATAGCTCAGTTGGCAGAGCGACCGCTTCGTAAGTGGTAGGTCCAGGGTTCGACCCCCTGTGGTGGCTCTTATTATTTAAATCCCGAGAATCGAGAACTGAGAGAAGAGAGATGTAAAATTACTCAACATTTCTCATCGTTTACTAGTTTCCAATTCGACTATCACAACTCACATTTCACCACAATCTTTTTCACCATTTCAGCCTCGCTAACTACCAATCCTGGCATGTGCGCGTCTTGCGGAAAGAAAACCGCAAAGGAACCGGGCATCAGCGTGAGGGGGCTGCCTGTGCCGGTCATGGCTAGAAAGTCGCGTGCCTCAACATACTCTCCCAGTTTCATGGTGTTCACCAATGCAACATCAATGCGTTCGCAGCCGCTGTGCATGTACTGCACATCCAGATAGCGGCGGTGAGATTCCCACTTGCCTTCTGCCAGCGGTTTGGTGGTGTATTCCTGCACCAGCACATACACATGGTCGCCGTCCAGGTTGATACGTCCTACGGGCAGGGCATCCAGATCGGTGGAAGATAAATAGTCAAAGGCGGTTAAAAGTTTTGGTGTGATGCCTGCATAGAGTGCGGAATTGGAAAGCATGTCAAATATCATATAAACCTCAATAATCTATATTGAGGTTTATTCTATCATTTTGAAATCATTACGCGCGTTTTATTTTTGTAAAGGTGTGTTTAACAAATACTGATGCAGTTGATCCAGTGCAGGGGTGGGGATGTTGGAAGTTTTGGCTATATCTTGAAACCGTTCAGAAAGCAGTTTCATTTCGCCGTAGGCTGCCAGGGTATGGCGGGTGGCGATGGTGTCAAAGTGTTGGGATCTGCTCCACAGTTTGAAAACGAACCGGGTCAACCCTTTAGGCAGGGTGGTGATGATTTTCAGCTTTGGCGGCGTGATGGGAATATTCAGCTTGTTGAGCACGGCAAACCCTTCATGAATTGCCTGCACAAGCAGGTGGAGCAGATCAGGCCGCTGTGAGAGCGCCTTACCGTCGCCGCCTGCCGCTATAATGGCGTTGGCCACCGGTGACACCCAGGCCACATGCGTTTTCTGCCAGGCATCCATGTTGCTGCTGATAGTGGTGGCAAAGCCGGCATTTTTAAACATTTTTGAGATCTGCTTGATGCGGTCTGTTTTTGCGCCGTCCACTTCGGCCAGCGTTGTGGGCTGCAAAATGGGTGAGACAACGTGGAAAGTGACCACTCCGTTTTTGCGCGTGCCGCCGGCGCCTGCAAAACCCAGAAGTATCCGTTCTTTACCCACGGCCTTTATCCATTCTGAATAACCCGAAGGGTTGTTGACCATGAAGAGGACACTCTTTGATTTTTTGTTTGCAGCCAGCATTGGCAGCAGATCATCAACCTGGTCAGCGCGTACCAGCACAATAATCAGATCATAATCATCCTCAGGGGTAAGCGCATCGCAAACCGGAACCCGGCTGACCGTTCGCTCACCTGAAAGTGCGCCTTCAAGAATAACGCCATTCTCACTGATTTCATCAAATCGCATACCGCGAGCCAGCAGGGTGACGTCATATCCAGATTGGAATAATCGGGTGCCATAAAGGCTGCCGAGCACACCGGCTCCAAAAACAAGGATCTTCATTTTGCTGCCTTTCGGGCATTGGCGAAACAGAAGTCACAGTACTCAGCTCCGCGAGCGATGGTTTGCGTGCGCTGCCAGAGCACTTGAGATGACATGCCACCATAAATCAAGTCGTCCACGCGGCAGAAAGATGCCGTGAGTTCCGGCGCACTGTATGCAGATAGTGTGTTGTAGTAAAAACAAGAATTCATTTTGAAGCGGATAGCGTCGCCGTCCACTTGCTGCCAGAGTATATCCCAACCATCTGCCGGGTATTGACGCATGGCTGTTTTGATATAGGTTCTCAAAATGGTGTAAACAAAAGGCAGGCGGCCGAGTTTTTGAAATTTATTTATGTCTTTGGCAAACAAGTCCTCAAAAACCTGGTCAATTTTGAGCAATGCTTCTTCTTTGGATTTACCGGTTTCGAGCAATATTTGGTAAAAAGCCAAGCCTGGCAGAATGCCGTTAATTAAATGGGTCTTCAATATTTCATTCACCGGCATTTCATGTTTGGCATAAAGTTCTGAATATCGGGTAAGAATTTGGTCGTATTGCTTTTGTCCGACCAACGGCAGGATAGCCGGGAAGAACCTATTGGAGTACGGAATGGAGGGTGGATTGGTTTTCATTTTCTTTCCTTGGATTTTGATTTTTTTATTTAAAAAGATGACTGATCGGCTGAAGGCAACACTCGGATGTGAGATCTCGGAAAAACCAACTTCACAACCGAGGTCGAGTGTGTATTCGAAGTTCTTTTTGGTCACGTGGATGAGTGGTTCCACGATTAATAAAACACCATTTGGTTTAAGTACAAGATACAGCTCTTCTAAAAAAGACTTTCTGTTGTAAACTTCGTGGACCATCCAAAATGCAAGAATTACATCCACCGGTTCATATACACCAGTTTTGTCTGGAGCACATTGATGGGGTTGAATTATGGATTGGAGACCGGCTTTGTTGGTGCGTTGATTAAGTCCTGCCAGCATTTGCGGTTGCAAATCCACGGCAATAACCTTGCCATTGGGTCCAACCAGCCTGGCGAGTTCCAGTGTAAAATATCCCATACCGCAGCCAATATCCATTACTGTATTGCCAGGTTTTACGTATGGACGCAGGATATTGTTGGGATTATGGATTAGTTTTCGTACGGGATTGTCGAAAGTGAAGAGCAGCCACCAGGGGCAGGTGAAAGTAGGCTCTCGTGGATTCATTAATAATCTCCTTTGTTAGTTAGGCAAAACTAACTATATATTTAAAAAAACTAGTTTATTTTATTGAAAGCCTTTGCCAGCAAGCCGGCAAGTTGTTCTACTTCCTCTGCATTTAACTGCTCTGCCAAATAGTGTGCCAGGTTTTTATGGACATTTTGGTGCAGTTCGTCGAAATCCAATGCTTTTTGGGTGACCATAATGTGGAAAGAGCGCAAGTCTTCAGGGTCTTGCTCCTTTGCAACATATCCTTTTTTGATCAATGTCCCAACATTGGTGGTTACAGATGGTTTTGATACCTTTAATTCTCTGGCGAGATCGCTGAAGGTGGGGTGGCCCATGCGGATGATTGTGTTGAGATAAAGCATCTGGCGCATTGATAATTCGGAAAAACGCTCATCCTGAAAGGCGTGTTCTTCCATTTCTGCCATAATGGAACTGGCAGTTTCAATAACTTTTTCGAGTGGTTCAATATTTTTTTTCATAATTAGTTAGGCTTTACTAACTAATTATATTCATTCTTCAAATGATGTCAATCCCTTATTTATATTTGGCGACTTTCAACTATAATAAGCCCATGCCCAATAAATCAACCCCCCTTGTGATTGGTGTAGCCGGCGGATCTGGCTCCGGCAAGACCACTGTTGCTGAAATGGTTTTGAAGCGTGTCGGCAAGCAGCGTATTGCCTTCTTGCAGCATGATTCTTATTATCGTGAATTGACGGGTCTTCCTCCAGCGCAGCGCGCCCTGGTGAATTTTGATCATCCCAATTCACTTGATTCTGAAATGCTGCGCGATCACATCTTACAATTGAAAAATTGGCAGTCTGTTGAAGTGCCGGTTTATGATTTCACCACTCACAGTCGTACCCTCGATACCATCCATGTTGAGCCGAGGCGGGTGATTCTGGTGGAAGGCATTTTAATTTTTGCAGATTCCATTTTGCGTGAACTCTTTGATGTCAAAATATTTGTGGATACAGATTCTGACATTCGCTTCATCCGCCGTCTCGATCGTGACATCACTGAACGCGGACGCACCACCGAAAACGTGGTCAAGCAGTATATGAGCACGGTCAGACCCATGCACCTTGAGTTCGTCGAGCCTTCAAAGCGCTACGCCGACGTGATCATCCCAGAAGGCGGATTGAACATTGTTGCCATGGATATGGTGATTGCCCGTATCGAATCTCTGCTCAAAGAAGAACACAAAGAAGAATGAAGCTGACTGGGTGGCGCCTGAACCTGGTGCGGGGTCTGGTGTTGGCTGCGGTTATAGCTTTAACTGTTGTACTCTTTATTTACCGTGATCAGGTTCAAAAACTGGGAGCACTGGGCTACCCGGGCATATTTTTTTTATCCATGTTTTCAAATGCCACCTTAATTCTTCCGGTGCCGGGGGTGTTGTTTACTTCTGCCATGGGCGCGGTCTTCAATCCCTGGTGGGTGGCTCTGGCTGCCGGCACGGGAGCCACCATTGGCGAGTTATCAGGTTATCTGGCTGGCTTTAGCGGGCAGGCTGTAATTGAGAATAAAAAATGGTATCAACGTGTCTCAGGCTGGATGAAGAAATACGGCGATATCACCATCTTGGTTTTGGCTTTCGTGCCTAACCCGGTTTTTGATGTGGCCGGCATGGTGGCCGGAGCATTGCGCATGCCTTTGTGGCGCTACCTGATAATGAGTTGGATTGGTAAGATCGGAAAAATGCTGCTGTTTGCATTTGGTGGAGCATCCATATTAAAGTTGTTTGGTGCGTAATTTTTTATTTATTGCAGATTGAAGCAGAGTCGCTATAATTAACTCAATAATTCAATACGTTGAGACAATCACAGGGAAGGTCAATGGCGAGTTCTGATTTACGGATTTTGTTGGCAGAAGACAATGAAGTGAACCAGCATTTGATGCTGCGTATATTAGCCCGCATCGGTTATGATGCCGTCCTGGCCAAAACAGGCATTCAGGTGTTAAACAAAATGGATCGTCAAGATTTCGATATCATCCTGATGGATATCCAGATGCCCGAGATGGACGGCCTCACCGCCACAAAATTGATTCGCGCGCACTATACCCCCGAAAAACAACCCCGGATCATTGCGTTAACCGCTGAATCATCTCCTGAAGGACGTGAAAAATATCTCGCAGCTGGTATGGATGATGTGCTGACCAAACCCGTACAAATTGATGCCCTGGTCAACATTCTTGCCGCTGTCGCCGTCCAATCTGATGATGAAGAATGTGCAACCCGGGATCAGAGTAAATCAACTTCACTAAATGATTATCTGATTCTCGATGAAAGCGTCATGCGTGATTTCATGGCATTAATGGGTGATGACGGCAAAGATTCCGCCCGGCAACTGGTGGAGCTCTTCAAAACCGGCACTCCCGGGTTGATTGAACAAATTGAAACTGCATCCAATAAAAAGAATAAAGATGACTTATTAAGGGCGCTGCACACTTTAAAAGGCAGCAGCAGCCAGGTTGGTGGCAAGCGTATGGAACAATTTTGTGCCCGCCTTGAAGTGCTGGTAAAACAATCCGGAGTGGAACCCTTTGCCACCTTTATCTCTGGCATTAATCAGGAATTTTTCGAACTGAGATTGGCTCTGGATGATTTTTTGGATAAAGAATAAAGCCGCATTCATTGAAATGTTTTGGAGGTCCCCATGGGTGACAAATATTTGATCGTAATTGTTGAAGATAGCGAAATAACACTCTATAAATTGAGAGCCATTTTGCTCCGCCTTGGCTACGACGTTTCCGCCCACAATCGCCCTCAAAACGCGCTGGATTGGCTGGCTTCTTCACACAAGACCCCCGATTTAATTATTTCAGATGTGATGATGCCCGGCATGGATGGCTATACTTTCATCAAAACTATACGCGCCAACCAGCAAACGGCCAAAGTGCCGGTGATCATGCTCACCAGTCAAACCGACCTCAAAGACAAAGTTGCCGGGCTAGAAGCCGGCGCGGATGATTTCATCAGTAAAACCGTCAGTCCTGACGAATTGGAACTGCGCGTCAAGGCACTCTTAAGCCGTAATAAAGAGAAATCATCGATATCGCAATCGACATCAAAAGTCATTTCAGTTTTCAGCTTGCGCGGAGGTGTCGGCACAACTTCCATCGCGGTTAACCTGGCTGTGGCTATTTCTGAACAGCTTGAGATCAAAACCTGTTTGTGGGATATGGCGCTTTCAGGTGGTCAGTGTGCATTGATGCTCAACTTAAAACCCAAAAATACACTCGCGTCCCTGGCCGATTGGCCAGAGGGAAGCATTGAAGAAGGGCTGCTCAGTTCCATGATTTTGGAACACGCTTCAGGCATCAGCCTGCTGCCGTCTCCGCAGTTCTTTGAAGAGGGCGATCTGGTCAACCGCGCCACGGTTGACCTGGTCTGGACACCCTTGTTATCATTGACCCCTTTTGTGGTTGTGGATGCAGGCAATCACTTTACTGATCCCGTGATTTCTGTTCTGGAGCGCAGCGATGCCATCCTGGTGCCGCTTGCGCCAGAACTGGCGTCCGTCAACGCCACTTACCAGGTGCTGCGTTTGTTTGAGGAAATGGGTATTGAACTCCGCAAAGTGCTGCCTGTGGTCAATGAAACCTTCCAAAAAAGCTCATTGATAACTGCCAAAATCGCGGAAGGATTGAAGAAAGAAATTTTTGCTGAAATCCCTTATGACAATGTCAACATGGTTCGTGCCATCAATCAGGGCACGCCTTACCTGTCTCTTGCTCCGCGGACCTCCACCAGTCAGGCATTCGGCAAGAT
Organism: Chloroflexi bacterium HGW-Chloroflexi-4; assembly: GCA_002840715.1. Classification (GTDB taxonomy): domain Bacteria; phylum Chloroflexota; class Anaerolineae; order Anaerolineales; family Anaerolineaceae; genus UBA6107. The sequence continues at coordinate 6,290 of PHBW01000013.1, read as the reverse complement.
GGCGCAGCGATTATTGGAAAAAGTAAATGAATTTGAAAAGGAAGGTCCAGCTGAAAAACCAGTCTTAAAAATTACAAAAGATAAATTTCAACGGTATTTTTAATTAGTTAATATATAGATTGAAAGTTCAATGATGGCTCGAGATTCCATGGGGGGAAATATCCAATACCAAGGGGTAACGTGTTGAAAATTTTGTTTGGAAAGTCTTGTTGATTAATCACGACTGGTAGGTGCCCCCATGGGGGTACTCTTCTTTGCCAGGATAATAGATTCCAAGGGAAATTTTGCTCAACAAAATGTAAAGATTAAACCAGGTTAGCCTAGATCCCAGAAGTGGAAACACTCCTTGGCAAAGTCTCAATAGGTGAATTTTTTCTGTGAAAAAATATGTAGTTTCTTCCAGGTTGTTCGAGAAGTCGTTTTTCACAACTCGTTCTTGTTCAGTAATTCATAATCAAAATTTCACAGTCATGTGCCCGAATTGTAAACAGACGGAACCACCAAGATACCAAAACAACACTACTTTACCATAGGAATATGCATGATGCAATAAAAATTCTACTTGGGTTAAAAGAAAATCTCAAAAATACTAGCCCAAAGAATAAAAATCAAGATCAGAAATGGCAGGATAATTCCATTTTATATAAGGAAGCATCATGAAAGTAGAAAAAAGAAATCAAAAAAACACCATTGAAACAATTACTACCATAATTAATTTTTTCAAACGGCGATCAACAAAAACTTTGGTATTAATCCCAATTACCGTTTCTATGATATTGTTTCTATTATTTTTTGTTTTCATTTCAAGTGATCATTTTGTCAAATTTGGAAAAGGTTTTTGGATTATACCTATTGCCATTTTCACAGCAGGATTAGGAGGAATTCCGGTTATTATTCGACGAGAAATTCCATTTTTGATTAGACTTCCTGATGAGTTTTCTAAATTGTGGGGAATATTATCAATAATATTATGCTCATTACCGTTACTATATTTGATAGTTTCTAAACTAGCAAAATAAAATTAATATTATATCGGAGGAATTAAGCATTTGGATTTTATTTCATAATTGTATGTAAACTACATCAAAAGGTTATTTAGTAGTATGAGTATTTCTATATTGAAGGTTGTATTGTGGGAAAATTTTTATTTTATAAGAAATCGTGGTATGTGGTATTTCAATCCAAGTTGGTGTAGCAGGGCATACCTTGATCGACATGCTTATTAACCGCTTTGTCGAAAAGACCAACGGTTTTATGTTTCAAAACCATTGAAAGGAGTATTTTGAAAAAAATTTCTGTAATTTTAACAGTTATCATGATAATTATTTATGGCTGTACAAATAGATCCGATCATAATCTAGATAAAGATGAGGCATTCAATGCCTTATATCCAAATGTCGAATTCAATGAAGAAATCCGTTTGGAAGAAGACCCTTCTGCTCCAAATAATCATATTATTGGTTCAGAAGTAGATTTAGTCCTTTATAACTTTTCTGATGAGGAGATCGAATTCTCAATATCCACTGATTTGGATATTTATCAGTATGATCTAGAAAAAAATAACTGGAAACAAATTGAAAACTTATTTAATTACAGAGGCCCTAGTCAAATATTGCCACCTATGGGTTCACCAGGCATCACTGATGCTTTTGCCTTATCCTGGCCGAATCTTATAGATAATGGAACCCCAATACAAATACGAATTGTTGCTATTGGTACTGTCGTTGAAGATAAGAATTTACGTATTGGGGATTATTATGATATAGAATTAATCCCTTACGAAAACTCCGATAGTAATTAGTTGAACCCATGATTAATAAGAACTCGTAGGGTCCATCCCATCTATTGCGATGCACCTTTCAGTTTCTAGCACTGCAACCACTTTGCAGATGGATCGTATGAACTGCAAACGGCCGGCGCCACCGAAACCACAAAGCAATACTACTCCATCGCGGACATGACCGTGGCGATGAATTCAGGTACATAGTGGTCCTTTTTCTTGACCGACCACCTCGGGTTGCGATCTTTGCACACCCGAGCTCGTGGTTTTCGAGCGAGAGGTGCAGTGGTGGGGGTCTCCGATTCTAGCGGTGTGCCCGTTTCCGAGGCACGCTATACCCCCTTTGGAGAATTGCGCGTAGGTGTTGGAATTAATGTAGCTGTCACCCAGACCGACTTTGGCTACATACAAGCGCAGCGTAGTACCCCGCGAGCAAAGCGAGCAGGGGCATTTCCAGCGCAACCTGCCCGATACGGGTCTCATGGATTACAAGGCGCGCGCATACGACCCTTATCTTGGCCGCTTCACCCAGCCAGATACGATCATCCCCGGCGCGGGAAATCCACAGGCGTACAATCGGTACGGTTATGTCAGTAATAATCCGATAAATAAGAACGATCCGAGTGGTCATATGGCTTGCTGGGATGACAATAGAAATGATCCATATTGCAATGGTAAATATGTAAATTCAACTGGAATTCATCAAAAAATTGATGTTCCCCAATATGACCGGTTCAAACACCTCCAATAACAAGTACGCCATTGCCTCCACCTGTAAAACCAACCCCTAACCAACAATCATCTTCAACTGGAGGTACTAATACTCCCGATATTGGTATTGAAAAAGATATTGAATATGAATGGTTTAAGATTCCGTCCATATTCAACCAAAATGGTTATATAGTTGAATATGGATGGTCAGAATCGAAAAGTATTGTTACTAATCAAAACAAATTTTTTTCAATTTGGAATGATGGGTTGGAATTTTCCTCTCCATTGGGTACTGCTCGAATAAATCCAACATTTATCAGATATACTAATCCAAGTTTATCAATTATGACAATGAAAGACAATGGGGGAGTGATTTCCTACAATAGATCATTCACAGTAGAATTGAATACAAAAGGAACACTTACTACTTCAATAAACCTTGTGGATATTAGTTCGGAAAGTACTACAAATGTTATCGCTTATACCGCAGGCCCTTATCAAAAGATTAACCTAAATAATGTCATAAATGATACGTTTATTACTGCACTGGCTTTTGGATTAGGTTATTTGGGTTATCAAATAAATAGTTATTCTTTTGTTTTCAATCATTAATAAGCGGAGATTCTTTATGAACAAATACAACTTAGATTATGCAATATATACAAAAAACAATGACAGTATTGAGAAAATTCTTAATTCTACTTCTTCGCTTATTTTAAAAGCTAAATGTTTAGCAAGTATGGGACAAGTATCAGAATCAATAAAAATACTAGATTATCTAGATTTGGATTTAATGACGGTACCCGAAAAACAACAATTTTTTGAATCACGATTATTAATTGCAAGTCAAAGTTAAGATTATGAACAAGGATTTCGACTTGCTGAAAAAATTATTACTGACTTTCCAGATTCATTTGTTGGGCAATTTGAAATTGCATTATTATATAAAAGAGTAAAACAGTGGGAACTTTCTTTGGTACATATTAATAGAAGCATTGAATTATTACCTAATTTTGATTATTTACATTTCGAAGCTGCGTCTTTGGAAGTTAAGTTAAAGAGAACCAGAGAAATATATATTCATCAAACATTTATTAAAAATCGCGCTCAAAAAATATTGCTTTATTTGGAATCACACATTATTACTAGGGTTTTGATTTTTCCTACAACCCTATTATTTTTATTAGTTATCAAAAATCCATATTTAATTGTAGGTTTACTTATGTTTACACTAGGTTTTTGGTTTTCATCAAGAACAAAAGGAAACATTTTATTAGAGAGTTTACTGTCAAAAATAATTATTGGATTTGGTTTATATTACATAGGTTTTATCATTATATATAATATTTCGATACACAATTAATATCAAGAGCTCGTAATTGGAATTTGTGACCGAAAAATATATGAAGGTATTCTTATGTAATAATAATTTCTATATATCTGAAGGAGGAGCAATTAAACCTATATTAATATTTATTTAAACATAAAGATAGAGTTGTTATTGCAGGTTTCACTATTAAAAAGCTTACTGAATTGAATCTTCATAAAATAATCGAATACAATAGAATGTTGTCAGTCAATCCATCAGAGATGTCGATCACATAGTCCTCGGCACTCTAGCAGACAGGGTCAAAGTTAGTTGCTACATGCTGCCAATCGAGTGGAGAATGGCTTTCCCAGGTGTGAGATAGTGCATTTCCGAGGTATCCTGAACGGGCATTGTATTTGGCCAAGGTGAGGCGCATCAACGTGCATTCTTCACGAATAACGTGTTTATAATTAATAAAAACCACCTAACCATCACCTTCATCTATTGCGGTTTGAGTTGGTGTAACGATGGTCAAATAAGTCTTTGTTGAGGTCAGTGATGGTGTTACAGTCAAAGTAGGCGTCAGGGTTGATGTGGATGTGACAGTTCTTGTAGGTGTATCAGTGAGTACAGACGTTGAAGTTCCGGTCGGCAACATGGTTGAAAAAACCAAAATGTCATCGGTCATTCCATCAGAGATGGCGATCACACGTAGTCCACGGCGCCCTGACAGGCGGGATCCAGGTACCTCTTCGGGGTATGGAATTGGCGGCCACGTGCTGGCAATCCAGGGTGGAGCGGTTGTCCCAGGTGCGAGACAGGGCGCTGTCGAGGCATCTCGCGCCGACGTTGTAGTTGGCCAGGGTGAAGCGCCATAAGCGATGGTTATTAATCAATGATGATTTTTTATAATCCAAGCTTCAAATAACGTTCGCATAAGCTCCACTACCCATCACCTTCTTCAGTTGAGGTGGGGGTAGGTGTAACCGTAGGTATTTCAGTCTGAGTGGATGTTTGTGATGGGGTTACCCTTATTGTTGATGTAATTGTTGGAGTGGCTGTTGCTGTGCGGGTCGGCGTTAAGGATTGTAATGGTGTTGAAGCATCGGTCGGCAGCATGGTTGAATGAACCAGAATGTCATCGGTCATTCCATCAGAGATGTCAATTACATAGTCCACTGCGCCCTGGCAACCGGGGTCAAAATTTGCGGCCTAATGCTGCCAATCCAGAAGAGAGCGATCCTCCCAGGTGCGAGACATAGCGCGTACGAGGCGGTCCATGGTGAGGTTGTGGTTGTCCAGAGTAAAACTCGTAGATGCATCCCGGTAGAAGGGATGCACCTTTCATTTTCTTGCACCGCAACAACTTCGCAGATGGGTTTTAAAACCGGGGATTTTAGAAAATCCCCGGTTTCTGGGGTTAAATTCACTCTAATTAACCACTTGACATGTGTGTAATAAAACATATAATAGAACATAAGTTCTTATATTTGATAAGTGGTTTTAGTCGAATTGTTTTTTATTGTTTCGCGATCTTCCCTGGCACTCCCTGGCACTTGCTGCCTGGGCAAGTGTGCAGCCTGGGCAAGTGTGCGCCCCCGAGCCAGAATAAACTCAAAAGGCCAACACGATCTATGTAAAGGCGAATGGGGTAGATTTAAAATTCAAAAATGATTTTAGTACACACAAGGTTTTGATTGGTAAAAATTCGTTTTATTCGTTCCCACATTAATTTTACAAATACAAATAAGCCATTATTCCAGCACACAGCTTTGCAGCAGGGCTTTGAAATCTTCTCGCAGTTTGGGGTTGGTGAACATCAGTTTAGGCGCGGATCCGAGTTCACCTACGACGGCGCCGTCTTGGGCGTAAGCCTGACACAGTTCGAGTACAACGATGCGCGGCATGTCAAATGCGAACACACACAATTCTGGCTCCCATTCGCCCGTGTCGGGGATGGCTTTGCCGATTAAATAGCGAAACCCGCGCTGATCCAATTCGCGGCACAATTGTTGATTGCGCTGCTGGTTTTCTTCTGCGCTCAATGTGGTGGATTGGGGATTGTAAGCCGTCAGATAGGCATATCTAGCTGCTTGATGGTAAGTTAACAAGTCGTCGAGTTTAGTCTCAGGCACCCCGATGGATAGAGTCAACAGACTACCGTCCGGCAGCTCAATGGTGTAGCGTGTAGTCATCGAGGCGGTAAAAAAGGTGTGAAGTTTGCTCATAAGGGCAGTTTATCTTTCAAAAATCCAGGCTAGTCTATAAGCCGCTTTCTGTAGCTCGGAGGGTATGCCGAAGCACGACTCCAAACATGACGGTCATCTCTCTAGGTTTGACGTTACCGCCAAACTCATGCAGCCTACCCGAGACTCATAAGAAAACGAGCCGCTTCCCTCCACCCGAAGGTGAAATTGGTCTCTGCTTGGCCTTGCTCCAACCGGGGGTTGCCTGGCCGCTGCATTACTGCAGACGCCGGTGGTCTCTTAC
>PHBW01000045.1 GCA_002840715.1 Chloroflexi bacterium HGW-Chloroflexi-4 | reverse complement strand
CTTGGAGAGCGAATTTTGCGCCCGGCAATGGTTCGGGTAGCCCGATAGGAGACGAAATTATGGGAAAAATCATAGGTATTGATCTCGGCACCACCAATTCAGTTGTAGCAGTCATGACCGGCGGCGAACCGGTGGTCATCCCCTCCGCGGAAGGCGAAAGACTTGTGCCCTCCGTGGTGGCAGTGAACAAAAATCACGAACGCGTGGTTGGACGCACCGCCCGCAACCAGGCCATCGTCAACCCCGAGAACACCGTGTTCTCGATCAAACGCTTCATGGGGCGCAAATTCAACGATGCAGAAGTGCAGCGCACCATCAGCCGCGTGCCTTACAAAGTCGCTGCTGCCCCCAACGGCGACGTGCGCGTGGTACTGGATGGTAAAGAATACAGTCCCCCCGAAGTGAGTGCCATGATCCTCGGCAAACTCAAAGCGGATGCCGAAGCCTATCTGGGCGAAACCGTGACCCAGGCGGTCATCACCGTCCCTGCTTATTTTAATGATGCCCAACGTAACGCCACCAAAGACGCCGGCCGCATTGCCGGGCTTGAAGTGCTGCGCATCATTAACGAACCGACCGCCTCCTCATTGGCTTACGGTCTGGATAAGAAAAAGAATGAGATCATCGCCGTGTATGACCTGGGCGGCGGCACCTTCGATATTTCCGTTTTGGATGTGGGAGAAGGCGTCTTTCAAGTTCGCTCGACCAACGGTGACACCTTCTTGGGCGGCGATGACTTTGATCAGCGCGTGATGGATTATTTGATCGACGAGTTCAAAAAGAGCAACTCGATTGATCTGCACAACGACCGTCAGGCTTTGCAAAGACTTAAAGAAGCCGCTGAAAAAGCCAAGATCGAGCTCTCCACCACCCAACAGACCGAAATCAACCTGCCCTACCTCACTGCGGATGCCAGCGGTCCGAAACATCTGGTGCTGACTCTGACCCGCGCCAAACTGGAACAACTGACCGGCGACCTGATCCAAAAAACCATGGAACCGATCCGCCGTGCATTGTCTGACGCCAACCTGAAAGCCTCCGAGATTAATGAAATCGTGCTGGTCGGCGGTATGATCCGCATGCCGGCCGTGCAAGAAGCCGTGCGCAAGGAATTCGGCAAGGAACCCCATAAGGGTGTGAATCCTGACGAAGTGGTGGCCGTAGGCGCCGCCATCCAGGCGGGTGTGCTGGGCGGCGAAGTAAAAGACATTTTGCTGCTGGATGTGACCCCCTTAACTCTCTCGGTTGAGACGATGGGTTCAGTCTCCACACCGATCATCGAACGCAACACCACCGTGCCGACCCGCAAGAGCCAGATCTTCTCGACTGCCTCTGATTCACAGACCCAGGTTGAGATTCACGTGCTGCAGGGCGAACGCCCCATGGCCGCAGATAACAAGTCCCTGGGCAAATTCGTGCTTGACGGCATCCCCGCTGCCCCCAGAGGCATCCCACAGATCGAAGTGACCTTTGATATTGACGCCAACGGCATTATCAACGTCACCGCGCTGGATAAAGCCACCAACCGCAGCCAGCACATCACCATCACCGCCTCCAGCGGTTTGAGCGAAGCTGAAATTCAAAAAATGAAACAGGAAGCCGAAGCTCACGCTGAAGAAGATATGAAACGCAAGGAACTTGTCGAGAACCGTAATAATGCCGATAATTCGATCTACACCGCCGAGAAATTGATCAAGGAAAACGGAGATAAAATCCCTGCCGAGATCAAGAAGGAAGTGGAAGACGGTATCAGCGAAGTTAAAGCTGTGATCAACACTGAAGACAGCGCGGCCATGAAGACCGCAACCGAAAAACTGCAGCAGACCATCCAAAAGGTGGGCGCAAGCATGTATCAACAAACTGCCACGCCTCCCCCAGGTGAACCCGCTGACGGCGGTGCCGCAGGCGCGGAAGGTGACGCAGGTGCTGCCCCCGGTGGAGACGCCGGTGACGTGGTTGACGGCGAATTCAAAGCAGTCTAAGTATGGTGCACGCTTCAAAATAACAGAAAATAACGGGCGTTTTGAGTCTTTTGTCTCAAAACGCCCTCGGTGTTTGAAAACTACCGCCTGAAAGGTAAACACAATGGCGACTCAACGAGATTATTACGAAATTTTGGGTGTTTCCCGCAATGCATCCGCGGAGGAGTTGAAATCCGCATTTCGCACACTGGCGCGCAAGTACCATCCTGATGTCAACAAAGAAGCGGATGCCGAAGAAAAATTCAAGGAAATCAACGAAGCCTATGCCGTGCTCTCGGATGCCGACAAGCGCCGCGCCTACGACCAGTTCGGTCATGCAGGCGTAAACGGTGCAGGCGGCGTGCCTGACTGGAACAGCATGGACTTTGCCGACATCTTCGGCGAATTCTTTGGCTTTGCCACAGGCGGCGGCCGTCAGCGGCAGAACGCTCCGCGCCGCGGGGTGGACCTGAGCTACACAGCCGTGCTGACCTTTGAAGAAGCCATTTTCGGCGTGGAAAAGGTGATCGAGATCACGCGCGACGAAGTTTGCGAGACCTGCCACGGAAGCTGCGCTGAACCCGGCTCAAACCCTGCAAAATGCACCAACTGCGGCGGACGCGGCGAAGTGCGCCAGGTGAGACAGACCTTTTTGGGGTCCATGGTGCAGGTGACCACCTGCCCCAACTGCGCCGGACGCGGCGAGATCATTTCACATCCCTGCCACACCTGCAAAGGCCGCGGGCTTGAACGCAAGACAGTCAAGAAGACAGTGCCCATCCCCGGCGGCGTTGACAGCGGAACCCAGATCCGTTTGGCTGGCGAAGGCCAACCCGGCGTCAACGGCGGCCCGACCGGCAACCTGTATATTGAGATTAAAGTCAAAGCCCACCAGTTCTTCAAACGCAAGGGCAACGACATAATTTTGAACCTCGACATCAACATCGCACAGGCCGTGTTGGGTGCGGAACTTGAAGTTCCCACCGTGGACGGCAACGCCAAGCTGGTGATCCCAGCCGGAACACAACCTGGTAAGGTGTTCACCATGCGCGGCAAGGGCAGCCCGATCTTGAGATCCACCGGGCGCGGCGATCAGATGGTGGTGGTTAATGTGGATGTTCCCAAAACCTTGACCGCAGATCAACGCAAGTTATTTGAACAACTGGCTACCACCCTGGGCACAGAAGTGCGCCCCCAGGAGAAGAGTTTCATGGATATTTTGAAGGATGTGCTTGGTGGATAATGCAAAATGGCTCGAAATCTCGCTCACGGTGGATGGCGAACTGGCCGAAGCCGTGGCGGAAATTCTCGACCGCTACTCTGCAAACGGCGTGGTGGTGGAACAGAATGTGAAGTATAACGATGCCGAAGACCTGGGCACTCCCTACGGTCCCATGAAAGTTTACGGCTATCTCGCAATTGACGACCAACTCGAAGAAAAAAGGGCCAAGCTTGAACAGGCATTGTTTTATCTGAATGCCATCCGTCCGCTGCCGCAGCCGGTGATCAAAGAGATCGCCGACCAAAACTGGATGGCGGCCTGGAAGAAAAATTACAATCCCATTGTGATTGGCAAGAAATTGATCATTCTGCCCGCCTGGGTGGAACAGACCGATTTCTCTCGCCTGGCAGTGAAGATCGACCCCAGCATGGCCTTCGGCACGGGTACTCATCCCTCCACGCAGTTGTGCCTGGAGCTGACCGAGGATTACACACAAGAAGGTCAGCCGGTGATCGACCTGGGCTGCGGATCGGGTATTCTCTCGATTGCGGCGCTCAAACTGAATGCCAGCCACGCGCTAGCTGTGGATATTGATGAAGAATCCGTCAAATCGACGGTTGAAGCCTGCGAGGCTAATGAAGTGGCAGAACGCACCGAAGCCGGTGTCGGTTCCGTGGATGAGATCAAGGCTGGCAAATTCAGTCTCAAGCAAGCGCCGGTGGTGCTGGCGAATATTTTGGCGCCGGTGCTGATCCGCCTGTTTGACGGCGGCATGGCCGACCTGGTCAGCCCCGGCGGCGTGATTATCCTGGCCGGCATCCTCGATGAACAGGGTGCAGGCGTCAGAGAATCTGGTGAACAGCACGGATTGACATACGTGGAAGAGCGTCATTCGGGAGATTGGGTGGCGTTGGTGATGCGGAAGAGCAGCAATTAGGAAAGAGTAATGAGGAAACCCGGGAGCCGAATGAAATTCTCGGGTTTTTTATTTTAAGGTATATTAAGGCTCATGGAAAATCAAAAACAAAAACGAACACTGGTTGGATTGACAATCGCGGGGTTGGCGGTGATGGTACTCTCCACCCTCGCGACGTGGATGGCGGGTTTACCCACGTCATTTTTACAATTTTGGCTCGGGTTTCTACCGCTCTTTAGCGCTAGCATCGGTTTTGCCGGGTTGATCTTTTGGATCATGCATGCCATATTCAAGAAACAGGAAACCGGCATCAAAACGAAAAGGGTAATCCTGCTGGCAGGGGTGATCAGCACGGCCGGAGTTATCGGTTGGCAGATGGTGAGCTATTTATCCGCAGGGCTGGCGATTGACCCGCGCAGTCTGATGATATCCGCGGCTGGCGGCGCGGTGTTTTTGGTCGTCGGGTTGATGAGCGGAGAGAAGTAGTTTTTCAATATTAGGGATTAGGGATTAGGGATTAGGGATTAGGAAAAACCAGGGTGTTCAGATTTCGGTACAAAGTATTCCAAATATTTAAATTGTTAAGGTATAGTTGACCTCATGAATATGGAGATCACAAAACAAACACGAATTCTATTGGTCTTATCTCTGCTCGGCATGGGATTGGTGCTGCTGACGCGCTTTGTGCGACCGAATCTGGTTGATCCGCTGTCGTGGGTGGGGTTCGCCTTTGGGGTGATGCCCAATTTCGGCGCCGGGCTTGGGCTGCCGGGGGTGCTTGCCACGGTGGTTCACGGATATGAGAAAAGCCAGGGGCGTGAGATCAGCCCGGCCAAAATGATCATTATTGCAACGTTTATCAGCGAAGCCGGCCTGTTTGGCTGGGAGTTTTTGCAGTATTTCTTCTGGAAGCTGCCGGTGGACCTGTTTGACCTGGCGGCCACCTTTTTGGGCGGGGCGATTACGTTGGGGTTGGGGTTATGGAAAGCAGAGAATAGAGAATAGAGAATAGAGAAAAGTAAACCCAAATTTATACTAAGTGTAACTGAATATAAATAAAGTTCGTTTAGTGTAAACCCCGGGAGTCTGTCATTAAGACTCCCGGGGTTAGAATAACAAGAGCAGAAACCGGGAATCTTTAAAGATTTCCGGTTTATAAAACCAGAAAAGTGCGATATAGTAGAGGGCAAATTAATCACGCAGGGAGTGAACCATGATTCGAGCCGCAACGGAAGCAGATGCAGAAGCGCTGGTCAATATATACAATTATTACATCACCGATACAGTGATCACTTTTGAAGAGCTGCCGGTAACGGCAGAGGCTTTCGCAGGCAGGATCAAGCACGTATTGGAAGACGGCTACCCGTACCTGGTGGCTGAAGAGGACGGTGAGATTTTGGGCTATGCCTACGCTTCGCAGTTCCGCACGCGGGTGGCCTACCGCTTCACAACAGAGACAACCGTGTATTTGAAGCACGGCGTGACCGGCAAGGGGCTTGGTACGGCGCTCTATACCGCGCTGCTTGAAGAACTCAAAAAGCGCAAGTTCCATGTGGCGCTGGGAGGCATCACGGTGCCGAATCCGCCATCCGTGGCGCTGCATGAGAAGCTGGGCTTTAAGAAGATTGCCCATTTCAGCGAATGCGGCTTCAAGTTCAATAAGTGGCTGGATGTTGGCTTTTGGGAGTTGAAGCTGGAGTGAGTTGGGCAAAATATTTCAAGTAACCATAGAAACCAGGAATTTTAATAATCCCCGGTTTTTTGTTGCTAGGTTGAATTTCACTCCTGTTTCCGTTATAAATAAATATCGTAAGGTGTTTCATCACAGGAGGATTCGCGATGAAAACAAAGACCGCATTCACTTTGCTGGTGTGTATGCTCATAATGGCAAGCCTGGCTGCCTGTGCAAAGGCGTCGCCCACCCCGATCTCAACAGCAGCATCCGAAGCGCCGGCAGAACCCACGGCTGGTGAAACCGGATCGCTGGCAGTCAAAACATCCGCGCCGACGGATGAACCTACCACAGCCCCTGAGGCTAACGCAAATGTGCTGCCCCCTGACCCGCAAATTATCACTATCACCACGGATGATAACTTTACGCTGACCGGCTATTATTACCCGGCAGCGGCTGAGAATGCACCGGTGGTGGTGCTGATGCACTGGATGATGGGCGATCACAAAGACTGGAATGAAGTGGCAGTCTGGCTGCAAAACCGCGGTATGACAAATCCGTTTGAGAACCCGGGCGACGGGTCGCAGTTCCGCTGGTGGGACCCAACCTGGTTCCCCACCATTCCTGCCGAAAAGTCATACGCGGTGCTGGTCTTCTCTTTCAGAGATTGCAAACCGTGGAAGGCCGGCTGTCAGAGTGTTCAACGCGAGAACTGGCTCAAAGATGCCCAGGCGGCGATGCAGTTCGCACGCGAGCTTGAAGGGGTTAACCCCAACCGCATCGCGGCCATTGGTTCAAGCATCGGCGCTGACGGCGCCGCGGACGGCTGCAAACTGCTCAATGATGAGTTCCCCGGCGCGTGCAAGGGTGCGCTTTCACTTTCACCGGGTGATTACCTGGGTGTGAGCTATGCGACCACCGTCCGGCAGTTGGGCACCAGCGACCCCGCTGTGGCAGCCTGGTGCATCGCAGAACCGGCTGAATATGGCATCTGCCAATCCGCTGAGGGGGCAGGCAACACAGCATTTAAAGGTTTCTCCATCCCCGATGGAGATCACGGCAACATGCTGCTCAGACCTGAGCTTGATCCGCTGCCGATGCAGTTGATCTTGGATTTTCTGGATGAAGTGTTGAAATGAAATCGTAAATCATCCCCTGGAAACCGGAAATTATTATATTTCCGGTTTTTTTTAATACCTGTCGAAAGGCACAGAGGTATGGCTATCTTTTGACTATAATGAAATATAGTGATTAGCGGTCTTTGGAGGTTTTTCCATGATAACCAAACTCTTGTTCGTTTGTTTGAGCATATGTTTGGGAACCTATGGAATGACCGCCTGTGTGACAAAACCGGTACAGGCGGTTGATAACTCACGCCAAATTACGCCGATCGTGTTGATCGGCTCAGACCCGATAACAATAACCCCTTCACCTCAGCCAACCCGAATCACTACTCCGACACCCACCGTTCAAATACTTACTCCTGACCCGCAGCCGATCACATTTACGACTGAAGACGGCACTGTACTGCACGGATATTATTATCCGGCAGCAGTAAACCCGGCGCCGCTGGTGGTGATGATGCATTGGGCTGGTGATGATATGAGCGCATGGTATGAAGTGGCGGTATGGCTGCAAAATAGAGGTATGAAGAACCCCTTCAATAATCCGGGCGACCCGCAGCAGTTCCGCTGGTGGGATCCAACCTGGTTCCCGGAGGTGCCTGCTGGAGATTCTTACGGCGTCTTCATTTTTACTTTTCGCGGCTGCAATTCTTTTGCGACCGGTTGTGTGAAGTTCGATTCAACGGGTTGGTTGATGGATGCTGAAGCAGCCATGATGACTGCCCGCAACCTGGATGGTGTGGATGCCAACAAAATCGTGGCCATTGGCTCAAGCGTCGGCGGGGATGGAGCCGCAGACGGCTGTTTATACTTAAATAATCAACACCCGGGAGCCTGCCAGGGGGTTTTATCGCTTTCACCTGATAGTTATCTAACGCTGGATTATGATGACGTCATCACTGAATAGGGCCTTGCAGATCCACCGATCACCGCCTGGTGCCTGGCTGCGCCATTCCAATTTGATCCCTGCAAACGAGCTGAAACCACCGGCAACACTGCCTATGCCAGTTATGAAATCCCAAACGGACAACACGGCACCAGCATGTTGCGTCCCGGGCTTACTCCCCTGCCGATGCAGTTGATTTTGGATTTTTTGGATGAAGCAATAGAACTTGAGAATTGACCCCTCTCGCCGTTTCACGGCTCAGGGGCGCAAAGATCTCGGAGCGGAGAATGAAGAATCGTCAAAACCAACTGTTTTTACTACTCTCTAATCTCTATTCTCTACTCTCGTAAAGCTTCTAATTACACGCCCGCTCCATCAAGGCTGCGGTATCCAGATCGTTGGCGGCGAGGGCGATTTTTAGCTTGGTTATGCCCAGGGGTTCAAAAGGCATGACCGCTTGCATTGCGGGGTTGGCCAAATGCAGGGTGTAGCAGCCCACGAAGATCCGGGTTTCACCGGTTGTTGTCGTGATGGTTTGGGTCACCGGCACTTGATAATAGTACTGTCCTGCGCCGGCATCTGATTTAAGTGAGCCAAAAACAGCAGTGATCAATTCGGTGTCAGCATACCCGGCAGCAAATTCTGCATAACTGCCAACAGAAGCAGGTTCCTGCCAATAAGCATAAGCGCGCACGTATTCTTTGCGGTTGACGGCATTAAAAAGTGAACTGACCACCTCGACCGCACCGGATCGGTTGTCGATGTAATTATCCGCTCCGAGGTTGGCAAGAGATTCGAGGTTGTGCGACAAAGGGGGATTGCCCGCCGAAAAGGTGCCGTAATCCGTGCCGTTGCAGGCGCTCAGCATGGCGTTGGCGTCGTCGATATCCACAGGAACTGGATTTAAGCCACCTTTTAAGATGTGAAGCAAATCAATGGGCGGTTCTGCAAAATTAACCGCTTGAGGCTGTCGAAACAGAAAGCAGGAGGACATGCGATATACCACGTCATCCGAATTGGTAAATGTAAAAATCACCGGCGCAGAATAGTAGAACGTTCCGGCTGCACCCTCACTATGGATGTCACCGATGCTGATCTGAACAGATGCAGTACTGGCATAAATGTTTGCAAAAGCATCAAGAATTCCCAAATAGTCCATGGGGGTGGACCAATAGGAATAAGCCCTGATGAATTCATGGCGGTTGATGGCATTGGCGAGTGAATAAAGGAGTGTGGCCGGCGTGCTGCGGTCATCGAGGTAGACTGCAGATGAGTAATCCACCGGGGTGTCAATTATTGCTTCATTTGCTACATTTTGTGTGGCAACACCTTCAGTTTCTTCGGGAGAAGGGGTTATCGTTGTTGATACAGTGTCAGTGGGTTTGATTTCAACATATTCAGTCGCAGGGATTATTTCGGGCTCAACTGAGGGTGTCGCGGTTTGAGGTGAACAAGCCGTTATCAAGAAGACAATGATTATGATCGTAAATACTGCCTGTTTCAATGTGAAGCCTCCATAAACTATCTGTCGTTGATAACAAACTTCCACTAATACTATTATAGTATCACTTTTCATCCTTGACATAGGACGTATGTTCGTGTATTATAATAGTACAAATGACCGATAATAGGTCAAGGAGGCTAATATGGCTAAAAGACATCCCGGTTTAAGTGAACGGCATCGCAAAATCATGGAATTTTTAACAAAATTTCAGGATGCCAACGGCTATTCCCCTTCAATTCGTCAAATCGGCGACAGCATCAGTGTGAAATCAACCTCACTGGTGGATTACTACTTAAATCAACTGCTCGAAATGGGCTACATCGAACGCGAAAACCGCATCTCCCGCAGCATCCGAGTTTTGCAGCCTGTTTCGGCTGAAACCAGCCTGCCCACCAAGGTGGCAGATGCACTCCGAAATGCCGGAAACGCACTTTCTGATTTGATCAGCATCCCCATTGCGGGACGAATCGTGGCCAGTTCCCCCCTGCCCATGCCAACCTCAGATCTCAACTATTACGATGCAGAATCCAGTGTGGATATTGCACGCAGCCTGCTACCGAGCCGCGACGTGAGCGAACTCTTCGCCCTCGAAGTGGACGGCGACTCGATGATTGACGCCATGGTCAATGACGGCGATATCGTGGTGATGAAGAAAACCTCCACCGCCAACAACGGAGACATGGTTGCTGTCTGGCTGGATGATAAAGACGAAACCACACTCAAGTACTTCTATAAAGAAGCCAAACGCATCAGATTGCAACCGGCAAACCCGAACATGGGCCCGATTTATGTGGACGATCCAAAGAGCCTGCGTATCATGGGCAAAGTGGTGCTAGTGATCCGCCAGATCAAGTCTGTAGCTGGGTAATATCCTCGTTTTGTATAAAAGATGGGAGTCTAAATTGCAGACTCCCATCTTTTTTAACGCAATCCGTGGGAGGCTTCTTGAATTATCAAACAAAACCGGGAATCTTGGAAGATTCCCGGTCTATTTTCGATTCGCAAAAAAACTAGGCGAGTTCTACTACGCCGCCAGCTTCTTCGAGTTTCTTCTTGGCATCAGCAGCAGCTTCTTTGCCAACAGCAGAGAGGACTTTGGCACCAGCGGTTTCGGCCATGGTCTTGGCTTCAACTAAACCAAGATTGGTCAGGGCGCGGATGACTTTGATGACTTCGATTTTCTTGGGACCGGCGTCTTTGAGGACGACATCGAATTCAGTCTTTTCTTCTACAGGTTCAGCAGCGGCTCCACCAGCGGCGCCACCAGCGGCAACCATGGCCACAGGTGCGGCGGCAGAAACGCCCCATTTTTCTTCGAGGGCTTTCACCAATTCAGCAGCTTCGAGAACAGAGAGTTTGCTCAACTCTTCAACAAGTTTATCCATATCAGCCATTTCAATTACTCCTTTGATCAAATGTTTAATTTTTTAAGTCCGGCACAGGATCACCGGATTCGGTGGCAAATCAGGCAGCGGTACGCAGCGGTACCCGCTTTATCTGAGTAAGCCTTGATAACAGCCGCCAGAGAGCGGGCAGGTTCAGCCAACGTACGCACCAGTTTGGTCGCAGGGGCTGAGATGGTGCCGAGTAAGGTGGCACGCATAACAGGAAGCGGCGGCAAATCAGCAAGAGCTTTAATCTGTTTGTCAGAGATCAACTCTTTGCCAAGGTATCCACCCTTCACTTTTGTGGTTTCTGAACCTTTGGTTGCATCAGTAAAGGTTTTTGCCAGAGCAGGGGCATCATTGAATGCAAAACCAACCAATGATGTTTCTTCAAAGAACGGTGCTTCGTCATAACCTTGTGAGGCCAGGGCGCGTTTGAACAGGGTATTCTTTACGAGATGGACTTCGCTGTTGCTCTCACGAACTTTGGCACGAAAGGCATCGATCTCTTTCATGGTCATTGATTTGTAAGTCAACACAACAATAGCCTGACTTTCGCTTAACCACTTCTCATATTGGGCGGTAATTTCGCCCTTTTCTTTCTTTGTAAAGGCCAATGAAAAATTCCTCCTTCCCGTAAAGATAAAAAAGTCTTTGTCTGGTTTCGCCAGGCAAAGACTTTTTTCGACACCCTGATCACTCAGGAGATAAATCGAACTTGTAGTCTCCACCTCGGCGGGATATTAAGCCCATGCGGGCACCAGCTTTCTTCGGTGAAACGCTGAAGGTCGCCCTTCAACGGTGAAGATTATACCACTAATCTTCCATGGAAATTGTAACTGCCTGAAGAGGATCGACCTTGAGACCAGGTCCCATGGTGGCAGCAACAGTAACCTTGCGGATGTAAGTACCTTTGGCACCGGTGGGGCGAGCCTTTTTAATGGCTTCCATCAGGGCCGCAAAGTTTTGGAACAATTTTTCGGATGGGAATGAGGCTTTGCCAATGGCAACATGAATATTGGCAGTTTTATCAAGTCTGAATTCCACACGACCGGCTTTGGCTTCGTTGATCACGCGGGGCAGATCTTCTGCGGCGCAAACGGTGCCAGCTTTGGGGTTCGGCATCAAAGAACGGGGACCCAAGACGCGGCCCAATTTACCAACTTTGGCCATCATATCGGGGGTGGCAATGGTGACATCGAAATCAGTCCAACCGGCGGCGATCTTGTTGATCATTTCGTCGGTATCGGCCACATAATCGGCTCCACCTTCTTGTGCTTTGGTGGCGCCTTCGCCCTGGGCGAAGACCAACACACGCACTGTCTTGCCCAAACCGTTAGGCAGAACGACTACATCACGCACCTGCTGGTCAGCCTGACGCGGGTCAAGACCCATGCGAAGGTGAACTTCAATGGATGCATCAAAATTTGCATAGGATGTTTCTTTTGCGAGTGAAACTGCTTCTTTGGGTGAATAAACGTTGTCTACGTTCACCTTGGCAAGAGCTGCCATATATTTTTTACCGTGTTTCGCCATTTTCTCTCCTTCGTGGTGTTAACGGGTGACAGAATCACCCTCCCACAAACTATTTCTCGACGACCGTTAAGCCCATGTTGCGGGCGGTGCCTTCAATT
>PHBW01000012.1:1867-133937 GCA_002840715.1 Chloroflexi bacterium HGW-Chloroflexi-4 | reverse complement strand
TATCAATGCTTGCCGGGATAAGCGCAGTTTGGGGTCTTCCTTTGTCAACAGCATTTTTGGGATCGCTTGTAAGTGGTGCACTTACAGGTTCGGCAGGCACGGTGGTAGGGCGTGCCGCCGTCGGTGCATTATTAAAACTGATCCCAGGTGCGGGTTCAGTTGTAGGGGGGGTGATTAACGCAGGAGTAGCCGCCACTTTGACAACAGCATTTGGTGAGGCATACATAGCCGCGCTCTCTCTGCTAACAAAAGACAATCCAGGCAAAATCCCCACCGCGGAAGAAATTCGAGACGAATTTTTACGTCAACTGAAGGTTAAGAAAAAAGAAATCAAGGCGGGCTAACACGGGCTTGCATTGGCGCTCCGCGCCAGCCAATAAGGTTTTGTTGCTCAACCAAATTGCCTTTATGAATTATGCGCCAACCACTGTAGCATACCATTTGATTTCCACTCTCAATTCTCAAACCCAGGCTGAGTCAGATGAATGGGTGAAAGTTTAGACTAGTAATGCAGGAGTAACAAGCCGGTTCTGTTTAATCAGCAACTTCCGGAGGGGTAAGCCTCCGGAAGTTTTTTCTACCTATGCATCTTTGCTGCCTATAAAATCCAGCAATAATTTGACAAACAACTCGGGTTGTTCGTAACTGGGAACATGCCCGGCGGATTCGATCAGGGCTTTTCGGGCATCGGGAATTCTATTGGCCATTTCGTTGGCAGCGCGCAAGACCTCTGAATGATCGAGTGCTCCAGCGATAACCAAGGCAGGGCATTTGACCGATTCAAGGCGAGCGATGGCCGGTGGGTCAAGCGGATTGATCGGCTGTGTATCGGCGATGAAAAATGTACTCTGCGACACGGGAATTCGATTCATTTCCAAAGCCTTTTGACGCAATGTCGGGTCAACCTGGTCCGGTTCCCGATGTTCGCCATCCAGCCAAATCCGAATTTGAAGTTCATTCGAAAGATCGATATTACCCTGCTGCATGGCTTCGAACATTTCGAACAAATGGCGGGGAGGATCTCCGTGCAGCTCAAAGCCGCTCGGCGTGGAGCCAACCAGGGTCAAAGAAGCAACGCGCTGCGGATGTTCGAGAGCCAGGTCGAGGCTGATTTGTCCGCCGTTGGAACAGCCGACCAGATGTGCTTCTGTGATTTCAAGATGGTTCAACAGCTGAACCAGATCATTGCGACGGCAAAGCGGACCTGTCACTGGGGAGGACTTTTCGAAGCCGCGCATATCGTATCGGATCACGCGGAAATGCTGTGCCAGCGGCTGCCAAACGGCATCGAACATTCTGCTGTCAAAGAAGGCTGCATGCGTGAACACAAGCGGCATCCCCACGCCTGCAGTCTCGAAATATAACTGCCCATCACCCAAATCCAAATAATTTTTTGTTGTCTCAATCATTTTGTTTTTCCTTTTATTTGATATATTGTGATGATACACTTGATTGAGTGACACCTTATGTCACCCAATATGAGGAAAATTGCATTGAGAGCAGATCGGTTATTATCCATCATTCTTCTTTTGCAAACGCGCGGCAAGATGACCGCCAAAGCGTTGGCAGAAGAATTGGAGGTTTCGCGCCGAACGATCCTGCGCGACATCAACGCTATCTCCTTTTCAGGCGTGCCTGTTTACAGCGAAGGTGGGCACGGGGGCGGGTTTTCGCTCGACGAGGAGTATCGCACCACGCTGACAGGTTTAAATACACTGGAAGTGCAAAGCCTGTTCGTTAGCAGCAACAATGAAGCCCTGCGCGACGTCGGTTTGGGCGATGCCGGTGAACGTCTTCTGCTTAAGCTATTGGCTGCGCTACCCCATCCCCAGCATTCCACGGTCGATCATATTCGCCAACGCCTGATGATCGACCCGACGTGGTGGTGGCATGGCGCCTCACTCTCGCCCTTTTGGGACGAAATTCAGCAGGCTGTGTATGAAGACAAAATGATCAAAGCGAAGTATGAGAATTTTGACGGCGAGATAAGGGAGCGTATTCTGGCACCGTATAGTCTGGTGTGCAAATCCAGCGTATGGTATTTACTGGCTGAACGTGACGGGGAACTGCGTACTTATCGCGTTGACCGTTTTCATTCAGTAGACCTGCTAGACGAGTCGTTTGTGCGCCGCCCAAATTTCGACCTGTCGACTTACTGGCGCGAGCACACTCAGCGCAATGAAAAATTTTCATCCGGATACCAATGTACCCTGCGGATCCACCCTGACCGGTTATTGTTTATCAAAACGCTGATGCCCGGACGCTGGGAACTGGTTGCTGATGCAGAAGACAAGGAATGGAAGACAATTTCACTTTCGATGGATTCTGAATTGCAAGCGAAAATGCTCATCTTTGGTCTAGTTGGTGATGTGGAGGTGGTGGAGCCGGGTGAGTTGAAAGAGGCTGTTGCAGCTCAAGCACGTGAGGTGTTGAAGCAACTTGCATAGTAAACCAATCATCGACTTTTGAAGAGGTTGTGGTGTAAGTGCAGGTACAAAATCAGACAAACTGCTGATTGCTGAGATGGCTGCCATTACTATAATTGTGATATGGACTGCTCCCCTCCAAAGAGAACACATGCCCCCAGTGGCATAACACAAACAAACAGGTAAAAGGTAATTATGGCGCTAATGATCCAGGAAGTTTCTGTAACAAATGCTCCCGTTGAGCTGCTTTTGCTTGCAGATCCATCAGAAAACAAGATTCGTTCTTATCTCTCAATATCTAGGTGTTTCGTTGCATCAATGGGTGAGGTAGTGGTTGGTGCTTGTGTTGTTCAGCCGCTTAGCCCAAACGCCTACGAACTCATGAGCATCGCTGTGCATCCAGTCCATCAACAATCCGGATACGGCACAGCGTTATTGAAATGGGTGATTGATTTCTATCGCAGCGCTGGCGCAAGACAGCTCGAAGTGGGCACAGGCACGTTTGGCTATCAGCTCGCTTTCTACCAACGCCAAGGTTTTCGGGTTTCAAGCATTGACCAAGACTTTTTTATAAAGAATTACCCTGAGCCCATCTTTGAGGATGGAATACAGCTCTTTGATATGCTGCGACTTACATTGAGGTATTCAGACAAAGATGCATAGCACTTCATTTGCGTCAGTATCCGATGAACGTGAGTGCAGAGAAAGAAGCAAAATAGTGCAAACCTAGGCCTCATTAATCTGGTTGGAATAAATAAGGTTACCTCAATGAGAACTGAGAAATCATAAACCAGAGATACTTGTCATTCACAAGCAGAGATTCCTATCATTGCTATTTAGACTTTATGGGTGTTGACAATCTTCGTTGTTCACCTTCATAATTTGTTTTTCCCAGTACAAAATTAATCTTTACCGGCGGTGAGTTAAAATGACAAAAACGGGATTTGAACCACTGGCATATTCAGAAAAAAGTACTGATGAAATGATCACAATTTCTCAATCTTTCTATCTTGAGATGAAAAACCGCCGATCAGTGCGGGATTTTTCAAACCGCCCTATCCCTGAGGAAGTCATTATGAATGCCATTAGTGCGGCAGGAACAGCACCAAGTGGCGCAAATATGCAGCCGTGGCATTTTGTGGTGATAACTGATCCAGAGATCAAAAAGGAAATTAGAATTGGTGCTGAAAATGAGGAGCGAAGATTCTATCAGGAACGTGCGACTAAAGAATGGTTGGGAGTATTAAAGCCACTAGGCATTGATGCCAGCAAACCATTTCTTGAAATTGCCCCATGTTTAATAGTTATATTTTTAAAAACAAAGACAGTAAAAGAAGACGGGGTTACCTGTATGAATTATTATCAAAAAGAATCAACAGGGATCGCGACGGGTATCTTGATCACAGCGCTGCATCTTTCAGGGCTGGCTATTTTGACCTATACACCGAGCCCTATGAAATTTTTGAATCATATTCTTGACCGCCCCGCCACTGAACATCCTTTTTTGTTGCTGGCAACTGGATACCCAAGTAATCAAACAGAAGTCCCAACGCTCGAAAAATATGAGTTGGAGCGGATTGCCACCTTTTTGTAATATGTCTTATTAGCAATAGAAAATTTGTTTTCTTTAAGTCAACTGTTACTCTCGTTTCAGTTTGCCAAGGTGCTACAAAGAATCCGCATGAGAACAATTGCTCCTGCCAAAGGTGAAAATCATGAAAAGAAATTTATCGATTTTGCTTTGTTTATTGTTCATCATTTTAACAACGAGTTGCGACTCAGATGATATTTCTTCAACGCCAGAATTTTATCCGATTGAACCAACAACGCCTTTTCTTACAACACAACTTTCAACTTTCTCGCCTAATACTACGATTTTGAGCACAACCCAAAATAATCTTTTAGGAAATCACCTCGTTGAAGGACGTATTGATCTAGAGACAGCGTCTGTTATGAACATTCCACTAAATGCCAATCCGATCTGGCTTGTAAGTGTACCGATTAACGAGTACACACTTTTTGTGGCGGTAATGGAAAATGGGACAACACAAGCATTCAAAATTTTGGGGGATACTTATGAGCCATACAGTATTTCACCGGCAACGCTTCCCGCAGGAATGCCTCCTGTGCTGGCAGTGTCTGAAAATCATATTCAATTAATACTCCCGCCTGATGATGCCTCTCCATTCTCAAGCCCCTTGTTGATAAACAATCAGCTTATATATATCGCAGCCAACGGTGATCTAGTCTTGGTTGATCCAACACACCAGACAAGATTGGCATTAAACGCATTACCAGATGCACGTATTTTGATGGACGAGGATCAACGATTGCTAATCCTCACGGATCCCACAAAACGGTACGATCATGGTGTACTGGGTGATGTATTGGAAGCATCATCCATCACATTGCTTGAGATGCAACCCAACCTTAGGGTTATTCGAAGAATCCAAATTGAATCGCCAGACGTTATCGAAGGGATTTCTCCCATTTGGGCAGATATTGATGGTGATGGGGTTCGTGACATCATTGTCACACTAAGCAACGATCAAAACGGTGCTCGAATCGCAGCATATCATGAAAATGGATATTTTTTGGCAGAAAGCCCAGCTTTTCAAATTGGCCATCGTTGGAGGCATCAAATAGCGGTGGCGGCGTTTGGTCTCAATGCTCATCCTGTATTGGTTTCGATCCGAACACCTCACATTGGAGGTGTGGTTGAGTTTTATCAATACCAGAATGGAAAATTGGAGATCGTCGGAGAGGTTGAGGGTTTTAGCTCGCATACTATCGGTTCTCGAAATTTAGACTCTGCTATTGCAGGTGATTTTAATAACGACGGTATAAACGAATTATTGGCACCTGATCAAAACCATTCAAACCTTGGAGTCATAACAAAGGCCGGGGTGATAAATATGTTGCCTTTGGATGGTGTATTAACGAGTAATCTCAGCGCAACAGTTAATAATGGAAAATTGATGATCGGTGCGGGTATGCATGGCAACTTAAGAATATGGATTCAAAAATTGAAATGAGATTTAGTATAGGATGCTTTACACGTTCTTTGTTAATGTAAGTGAGGGATTTAGTGATCAGGAAGTGCTCGTCTTATGGATGTGCACTTTTATGTTACGAGAAGGAGTTGTATCTTTCGATGGTGTCAGTAAAATAACCAGTAACTGGTAAATATAAATGTAAATAGGTTTATTACTGCCCGTAATTAGTCCCTTTGCAAGAGTGGCATTGAATTACCAATAGAATTCGAGTATCTTTACACTCAAATTGTATTGTTGCGCAAATTGAGGAGAGACGCTGTGAATACTGATATTCAGAATCGTTTTGAAGATGCTGTCAAATATGATGGCATGATGACAAAAGTGTTTCCTGGATACGAGCAATTGCCATTGTTAATATTGTCATATTTGAGAAAAAGGGTTCTTCAAAAAACTCACCTGTTGGATGTTGGCTGTGGCACGGGTACGACTCTGACTGAGTTCGCCAGCCTTCAACCAGAGTGGTCATTTACGGGTGTCGATCCGGCTGCAATAATGCTGGAAAATGCACACAACAAAATTAGCGCCATTGGTGCCGAGAATCGTGTGAAGTTGCTTCATGGGACGGTTGACACATTACCGGATGAGCCCAGGTTTGACGCTGCCACCTGCATACTCGTCGAACATCTCCAGCCCGACAATGGAGCAAAACTTCATCTTCTTGAGGGCATTCATCGTAGAATTCTGCCAGGTGGGTGGTTCGTGTTGTTTGGACTCCATGGAGATTTACGTACTGAGTCTGCACAAAATGCACTTGCGGCATGGCTTGAATTTACGGCACTGCAGGGATTGTCAGAAACTATTCAGAACAACGTGCGCCACCGTGCAACAGTTGAAGACTTTCTCATCTCCGAAGAGCGAATCCAAGCGCTGCTCCAGGAAGCAGGGTTTATAAACATCGAAAAAACCTACCATCTTCATCTACTCGGGATGTGGATTGCACAAAAACCATAAATATCGGATGCGTGGAAATGTACTTTCGAGTAACGTATCCTCAGGATCTATTAAAACATGGGCAGGTTATTATTCTTCACATTCCCTTCGGTGGTAAGTTTATCTCAGTGATGTGAATTTATTTATCAGTGAATAATATATGCCTGCTTATTGGATGGATACTTTTTGAAACCAAATAGTTTGCTTTTATGCACCTACGGTAAAATTATTTTATGGAAAATAGTCTCAACCAATCGGTAAGCCGCTGTGAGTGGAACCTGAATGATGATCTCCTCACCCGATACCATGATACTGAATGGGGAGAACCAGTGCATGATGACCGGATGTTGTTTGAGTTCCTGGCTTTGGACGGTATGCAGGCTGGCTTAAGTTGGAACACGATCTTGCGCAAACGTGGGAACTTTCGGCAGGCATTTGATCATTTTGAGATTGAAGTGGTGGCTGCCTATAATGAGAAGAAAATTCAAGAATTATTGGGGAATGCCGGGATTGTTCGCAATAAAGCCAAGATCAATGCCATCATTAATAATGCCAACCGGGTCATCGCGGTGCGCGAGGAATTTGGTTCATTGGACAATTATTTGTGGGGGTTTGTTGGAAACAAGGTTATTCAAAATAGCTGGCAGACCTTAACTCAGATCCCTGCCACCAGCCCAATTTCAGATGCGATGAGTAAAGACATGGTCGGGCGCGGATTTAAGTTCTGCGGAAGTACCATCCTCTATGCGTTTATGCAGGCGGCCGGGATGGTCAATGACCATATTGTGTCGTGTTTTCGATACACCGAACTGTATAAAGATTGTTGATAGTGCCTCAAAATTCTGGTCGGTATTGCAGCTTTAGCGATTTGTGAATGGGAAGTGCCTTTCTGATGGATGGGCACTTTTTTGTACATTATTAAATAATGTGTTCTAATAAGGTAAGAATTGACTGATTGGAGGCTTAACGATGGATAACCAAAAAGTGTATAAGATGAAATTCGCGGGAGTGTATCCGCTGTATGTGAAAAAAGTAGAACGAAAAGGCTGTTCAAAAGCTGAGGTGGATCAGGTTATTTGTTGGTTGACTGGTTATGACCAGGCAGGGCTTGAAAAACAAATCGAACAAGGTAATGACTTTGAAACCTTTTTTGCCCAGTCGCCGGCGTTCAACCCCAATTGTTCACTGATCAAGGGTGTTGTGTGCGGCATCCGGGTGGAAGACATAGAAGATCCTGTGATGAAAAAAGTACGTTATTTAGATAAGTTGATCGATGAACTGGCAAACGGCAAGGCAATGGAGAAGATTTTGAGACAGTAACCCAAAAGGTACAGGGAGACTTTGAAATGAGCAAACTGATTGCTGCAATCAATATGACCCTCGATGGTTTTTGTGACCACACCGCAGCGATTGCGGATGATCAATTACATCAACACTACAACGACATTTTAAGAACTGGTGGCACCCTCTTATACGGAAGAACAACTTATCAACTTATGGAAAGTTATTGGCCAAACTTAGTAAAACATCCTTCTGGAAACCAATCAGAAGATGAATTTGCGGTATTAATTGATAACATTTCAAAAATAGTTTTTTCTCGTACATTGAAAAAAGTGGAATGGAAAAATTCAACGTTGGCAACGAAAAGCCTTAAAGAAGAAGTCTTGGAACTTAAGCAACAAAATGGTAAAGCTATTTATGCAGGCAGCCCAAGTTTAATAGCTCAGTTGACTCAGCTCGAACTAATAGACGAGTATCAACTTTGTGTTCATCCTGTTATCTTAGGAGAAGGATTGCGATTATTTAAAAACATAAATGACATAAAAACGCTTAAGCTCATTAAAACAAAAACCTTCGACTCAGGGTCATTAGTTCTGTATTATGAACTATTACAAAAAAACTAAAAATCAAACAGTTGTAGTCAGTTTTAGTAATTTACTAATTGTCCGTGCTAAAGAGTTTGATTCAGATTGACCAATCTTTTTTCAACTGGAGGCAGTTTATGACTGAAGGCAATGGCAGCGATCAAAAGAATAAACTAATGGAGCTTCAAGTGGGATCCATGACCCTGGAGCAAATCACTTTAATCCTGACCCATCTGCCAGTGGATGTGACTTTTGTGGATGAGGGTAATGACGTACGTTTTTATTCAGGCGGGCCGAACCGCATCTTCGAGCGCACGCCTGATATCATCGGACGCAACGTATTGAACTGCCACCACCCTGACAGCGTTCAAATCGTGTTCAAGATTTTGGAGGATTTTAGAGCCGGAAAGCGGGATACGGCAGAGTTTTGGATTCAGACCAAACAGGGTGACCCAAGCAACCGGGTCATTCACATTCGCTATTTTGCGGTGCGAGATGCGCAGGGCAAGTTCCACGGCACGATGGAAGTGACCCAGGATGTCACAGAGATTCAAAAACTGCAGGGCGAGCGCCGGCTGCTGGACGAAGAAAAGTAAGCATTTTTATTTGATCACGATCAATATAGTATCAAAAACAATATCCTTCAAATATTATTGAAGGGTATTTCTTTAAAGTGAGATTCCATATGAGAACAAATGCAAAGTTTTTATGGATAATTCGTATAATGAGTATTGTTTTCAAAAGAAAATTATTATTTCAATAATGACATTTTTTCTTTTTTTTTGTGGATAGGGAATTATTTATGAACGATGATATTGATCTCGAAGACGCTGCGCCGTGGATAGCTTTATTTATTACCATCGCCGGGTTTATTATGCGCGTGCTACTGCTTGAATCCAAAGGGTTGTGGTTGGATGAAACGTTTAGCATCTGGATGGCCAATCTAAAGGTTGGCGAGATGCTGCAATGGGTGGTTAAAATTGATCAACATCCGCCCCTGTATTATTTTCTTTTGCATGGTTGGATTGGCATATTTGGCGATTCTCCTTATTACGTGCGTCTTTTGTCTGTGCTTTTTGGCACGGGTGCGATTCCCATCGTCTATTTGATCGGCAAACGCATGTCTAGCCCCCTTATGGGTGTGGTAGCGGCTGCATTTCTTGCTTTTTCCCCATTTAATATTTATTACTCGCAAGAAGCACGAATGTATTCCCTACTGTTGTTCAATGCATCTATGGCGATTTATGCGTTGGTCAGACTGCTTACTGATCCGCGAGCCCTAAAGCCCATCGGCAGTCAGTTCCGAGAGTATATCCGTGTTTGGCATACAGCTCCACCAATCCCAATACTTCATAATGACGGTCAATTTTATATAGTGGAATCGAAACGCAGCAACCGATTGACTGACTGGATTAATCGCCACCATTGGCTGCCCATGCAGGAAATTGAAACGGACCTTGCCTGGGTTGGGTTTATCCTGTTCTCAATTCTTACACTTTACAGTCATAATACGGCTGTCTTTTTCGTCGTGGCTGTCAATGTTTTTGTTCTGGGGTTGATGCTCTTTCAACGGAAAATCAAACCGGGCGCAATGGCGGCCTTCCAAGCCCCATCGTTTTTGAATTGGGGAAAGGCACATCTTTGGATTCTGGTCTTCTGGCTGCCGTGGATTTTTTCGTTCATCAAGCAAGCGGGTTCAGTCTTTAAACGGTTTTGGATTCCGGCACCCACTTGGGAAGCAGTTCTTGATCTTATTAAGACAATGGTTAATCCATCCGCACAACTGCCCAAAAACCTATCCATGGGCATCTGGATCTTTTTCGGGATCATTTTTTGCCTTGGATTGATCCATTTCAGAAAAAAGATCTCCCAATTTGTTTTTCTGGCAATATTATTTGCAACCCCCTTGCTGGGTGAGCTCTTGGTGAGCATTTGGCGGCCTATTTTTTCAGGCCGAACCCTGATCTGGATTACACTTCCTTTATTATTGGTGCTTGGAGCAGGCATTTCAAAATTGAAGTTCAGATTTCTGATCATCATTGTTCTTGGCAGTTTATTAACCATAAATCTTTTTTCAGTCAGCGACTATTTCAGATTCTATCAAAAAGAAGATTGGAACACTGCAGCCCGTACCGTCGCCGGTTTGGCTGAAGATGACGATCTGATTTTGTTTAATTCCAATTTTGTTGAAATTCCTTTCAATTACTACATTGAATCTTATGAGACAAAGCAATATTTACGTCTTGAAAAAGTTGGGCTGCCCCTGGACTTGATCGATGACGGCGTCTTGGAACCCGTGATGGCTGAAGCAGATATTCCAGCACTGATTTCGAAGGTGAGTGGTTATGAGCGGGTTTTTCTGGTATACAGCCATGACTCCTATACTGACCCTGATGGGTTGATTCCGCAGACGCTTGCATCGCAAATGAGGTTGGTTCGTAGTACTGATTTTAAAGGGGGAACAGTCCAGTTTTATGAGCGGCCTTGAGCTCTGCTTTTTGTGCAGCTTTTGATTCAACAATCACTCCTGAAACGTTAAGCAGGAGTGATTGTTTATCAAGCTTATACATGGATCCTCATTATGATAAATTGGAGAAAATATATAAGATTAAAGAGTATAATTTTTTAATAATTAGAATCTATCATTGAAGAGCAATGGTTTTCTCGTTGTTCATTTGGAGTATGCACGAAATTTCTATGGGAGAACAAAATGGAATTTACTAAAGTAGCAGAAAAAAATGAATTGTTACCAAACACTATGAAAATGGTTGTGGTGGGTGGAAAAGAAGTGCTAATTTCAAATGTTGGCGGCGAATTTTTTGCCATTGCCAATAAATGCACCCATTTGGGCGGCTCTTTGGCAAAAGGTTCGCTTGAAGGAGGTATTGTTACCTGTCCCAGACATCACGCTCAGTTTGATGCTAAGACGGGGCAAGCTGTTGCAGAAGCCAAGCTTGGATTTATTAAAATGAAGGTCAAAGATGAACCGAGCTACGAAGTAAAAGTTGAAGGTGACAGCATTTTAGTCGGAATGAACGAGTAAATTGCCCTATATTGCTATATAAAAAGCTGTTTAAAGTATAAATTTCTTACTCCTTCTGTATCCGGAGGAAATATGAATGCAGAGAACCCAAAAGTAAACTGGTACTTTGAAAAAGAAAAAAAGTGGCATGACGAAGTTGAAAAGCTGCGAAAGATCATGCTGGATTGTCCCGTCACGGAAGAATTGAAGTGGGGATGTCCGTGTTATACCTGGCAGAAAAACAACATCGTTCTTATCCATACGTTTAAAGAATATTGTGCCATCCTGTTTCATAAAGGTGTTTTGTTGAAGGATCCTGAAGGGATTCTTATTCAACAGTCTGAAAATGTGCAATCGGCGCGCCAGGTGCGATTCACCAATCTTCAAGAGATCATTGCCTTGGAACCTGTTTTAAAGGCGTATGTCAATGAGGCTATTGAAGTTGAAAAATCCGGTGCGAAAGTGCCATTTAAGAAAGCAACGGAATTCGCGGTGGCAGATGAATTTCAAGCCAAACTGGAAGAAAACTCCGAATTGAGCACTGCTTTTTACGGCTTAACGCCGGGTCGGCAGCGAGCTTACCTGCTTTATTTTGCCGCTCCCAAGCAATCAAAAACCCGCGCTGAAAGAGTCGAAAAATACATCGAACAAATCCTAAAGGGCAAAGGTTTGAACGACTAAATGATTCGATTAGGCAATTTTTACCAAGGCGAATAAAGAACGCAGCCCCAATCATGCAAATTGATTCGTTGTTGTAGTTGTAGAGCAAAACCCAAACTGTTATACTTTATGTATGGCTTATAAGTTGTTAATAACTTTAGGCTTATTTTTATTTTTTATTCTTAACAAGCGAGTGATATTTAATTGACGCTGCCAAACTCACAAGCCAATCAAGTAACCGCTCCCTCAGAGTCAAAAAAAGGGACAGAGAATCAGCGCCAATACGTGCGGGTTTACTATCCTCAAGACTGCCCGAAGAAATATCTGCCGGAATTGGTCATCCGTTATCGAGCCTATCAACTGTTGGATATCAGCGAGACGGGCATTCGATTTTTAGTACCGCGCATGAACCTGCTGCCGGATGATATTTTGACCGGGGTTATAAAATTTTTGGATGAATCAGTGATCGAGTTCTCGGGGGTGGTTGTGCGGAGAACGAGAGATCAGATTGCTTTAAAACTGATTGTCGGCATCCCCTACAGTATTATTTCTTCCGAACAGGTGAGGCTGCGCTCGCTTGAGGCAGAGGGTGAGATTTCGTTTGTGAAAAAATAGATCAAGTGAACCAAACCAATAATTATCCATATTTACGAGTTGATACAAGGAGATTCATATGACAACTGATAAAAAATCAAACAGCGCCGGATTCTCAGATGAAGAAAAAGCGGCAATGAAAGAACGAGCCAAAGAATTAAAGGCTGAAGCGAAGGCTAACAAAAGTAAGGCAGACGGTGAAGCAGATGTGTTGGCAAAAATTGAAGAAATGGCCGAACACGATCGTTCAATGGCTAAGCGATTGCATGAACTGATTAAAGCCAACGTACCTGTCCTTGCACCAAAGACCTGGTATGGCATGCCAGCCTATGCCAAAGATGGTAAGGCTGTTTGCTTCTTCCAAAGCGGAATGAAATTTGGCACACGATACTGCACACTTGGATTCAATGATTCAGCGATGTTGGATGACGGCAGTATGTGGCCGACCTCATTCGCATTGGTCGAAATGAATGCTGTCGTTGAAGCCAGGATCATTGAGTTGGTGAAGAAGGCTGTTGGGTGAGTTGGGAGCAAGTATTTTTTACCCCAATTGTAAAAGCCCTCGTCATCGAAGATTTTTTATCTTTTAATAGTGAACTGAATGTACCTTTTCAATTATCAATGGATAACTAATTTTTGTATGGCATAATTGCGTTTTTCAGCTATTATGGATTGAAGAATCTCAAAAATGGAGGAGTAACTAATGAGTTTGGATGAAATGCGTCTGGATAGCGCCATCAAACAGAAGAAGGGGCTGCATTTTATTCTAGCCTCAATCATCATATGGATCGGCGTAATGGTAATTCATCTGACCACTTTGCCAATTTTTACCAAAAATCTACTCACTTTTTGTTTCACCGCGCCTCTTGTGCCGCTGGCGTATATGATTTCAAAATTGATTAAGGTGGATTTTTCGAACAAAGCGAATCCATTGACTAATCTGGGCATCCTTTTTTCTGTGAATCAAATGCTGTATTTACTGATCGCCATGTGGATATACAATGCCATACCAGAAAAAATGGTGATGGTTTTAGCGATGATCTTTGGGGCGCATCTACTGCCTTATGGTTGGTTATATAAATCAAAGAGTTATATGGTTTTATCCTTCATTATTCCAATTGGTGCGTTAATCACAGGATTATATTTTGCACCAGGTATTGTAGCCGGCGCGATGGCGGTTGTTGAGATCGTTTTCAGCTTGCTATTATTTATTGAGGTAAGAAAAATGTCACCTGTACAAAAACAATGACCCAAAAAGATACGATATAAGATACTATCCTGAAGTTTTTATGCCCTGGCTTTTTGGTGACATCAGGCTGCGACAGAACACCTTCCCCAATCAATGACTTCGATAATTGATTCACGGTCCCCTTATTTGATGAAGTGGGATGTGGGTAGTTGTTCTTTATTGATTTAGCAGCGGGTAGACTAAATTAATGACTGTAATCTCTGCATCAATGGCGATTTCGCCAAAGGCGCGGGCGACTGAAATGCGGTGATGACCATCTTTAACATAAAAACAATCATTCACTTTTATCAATTCCACTGGCGGCAGTGGAATTTTTTTGCATTTTGATAAAGCAACGCTGACCCAGCGGTCTTTAAAACGATCATCTAGAGGATTGAAGAAACGGTCAAAATCATTCTGCCTATTCAATGTTCCGCAGATATCTTTAATCAGGACAGGCTGAATAGAACTGTGATGTTGGGTGAAAATGCCATTCTTTAAGATTGATTCCAATTCAATTAATCCAATGGGCTGTTTTAGAAGATGGCTTTTGATTTTTTCAAAAACACTTTTTTGCCGCACCTGGTTAAATTTGTTAATAGCCAAATTCAAATGTGAAGTGTGGTCTCTCTTGATATCTCGATTGATGACACAGAATTCGTGCCCGATAAAGTTTGGATCAAACATTTGACACCTGATTATTGCAAAAAAAGATTGATTGCGAATGGTTTTGAGTTTTAGTTTAAGGTGCAGCACACAAAGCCACACCCTGTGTGAGGCGGGTTTTCACCTGGCCATTAGGATAGTTTTTGCTATGATTGATGTTTCTGGGATGGTTTAATGTAAAATATCAAGTGCGGGTGGTTATATATATTAACGAGAAAGCAGAAATTCGAATGGAACAATTGATTGTTCAAAAAGCTCAATTAAGCGATTTTGAAGCGATTGCAAAGACCATTGCCTCTCAAAATCAAACCCCTGAAACCCACTGTATCCACAGCGACACGGGGCAGGATACTCAAAATATTCTCGGCGAAATGATCCGTCTCGACGCGGAGGGTGAGATTTGTTTCGTCACGGCATCTGTGGATGGACAGGTGACGGCTGCCATGGGTTGCGAGTTCGATTTGGAGCTCGGACGGGGCTGGTTGAGAGGGCCGTTCGTGGCGGCTGGTTTGGATGACTGGAGTGCAACTGCTGCTAGGTTGTTTGATGGACTGCTGAAAGTTCTGCCAGAATCCATCCGTCAATTGGATACCTATTTAAATATTAAGAACATCCGCGGCAACACTTTTTACCTCAGTCGCGATTTTGAACGCATCAGATTGGTGCAAGTATACGAGTGCCTTCCGCCTCAGACAAACTGCCATCCTGGTGATGGATGCGAGCCGCTAACACGAGAAGCGCCGCAAGGCTTTATTGAGCTGCATGATATGATCTTCCCGGGCACTTATGCCACCGGGCAGCGCATTCTGGATAAGATAGACGAAAGGCACCAGGTATTTGTTTATCGTAATAACGGGGCGATTATCGGTTATTGCTGTGCCAACATTGATGAAGACACGGGTGAAGGGGCGCTTGATTTTCTCGGCGTGCGCGAAGACGCCAGAGGAAAGGGCATCGGCCGTCTGCTGGTGCAAACAGCGCTGCATTGGTTCTTTGAGGTCAAGAAACTGCCCAAAGTCATTTTGGTGGTGCATGATGACCTTTCGAATGCACGATCCCTTTATGAGAGTGTGGGGTTCAAACTGAAGTACACCGGTGTGCATAACAGGAAGATCAGGGATTAGTAATTAGGAAAGA
Source organism: Chloroflexi bacterium HGW-Chloroflexi-4 (assembly GCA_002840715.1). GTDB lineage: Bacteria > Chloroflexota > Anaerolineae > Anaerolineales > Anaerolineaceae > UBA6107. The sequence continues at coordinate 118,353 of PHBW01000012.1, read as the reverse complement.
CAATTTATCATAATACGCAACCTGTTCTTTGAATTCGGGATTAAGCACCTCACATTAAATATTATGGAGAATCCGCATGCCAATTGACTCACTTTTGATTCGCGACGAGACTGAAAACGACTGCGAGGAAATCACCACAATAACCGCCAAAGCCTTTGAAAAGCTGGAGATCAGCGACCATACCGAGCAGTTTGTGATCATGGGCTTGCGGGCTGCCAACGCCTTGACCCTCTCTTTGGTGGCTGAAAAGAAGGGTGAAATGGTGGGGCATATCGCTTTTTCACCGGTGACACTGTCTGACGGCTCGACGGATTGGTATGGGCTTGGGCCGGTCTCGGTGCTTCCCGAGCACCAAGGTAAGGGGATTGGATCAGCCTTGATCCAGGAGGGGTTGGCGCGGTTGAAAGTTTTGGGCGCAAAGGGCTGCTGCCTGGTGGGGCATCCGGGCTACTATGGTCGTTTTGGGTTTGTGAACACAGACGAATTTACGTTGGAGGGTGTGCCAGTTGAGGCCTTTTTTGCCCTGTCGTTTGACGGCAATATGCCCCGCGGCAATGTCGCCTTCCACGATGCGTTTTTTGCGACCGGAAAATAAGTGTCAAAATAAATCACGGCGGCCAACCCGTGGTTGAAGGGACAACTATAATGGAAACGATCAACACGATTGAACTCAAAGACGAAACGGTTTGTCCCGATATAGATGTGCTAAAAGAAGTGCTAGGTGAGTCATATTCCGCATATGTTGATCTGCTTCACTTATATGAGGTCAATCAAATGGAGCCGATCTGGCGTTATTACCATGACGGAAAAGCCTGGCTGTGCAAGGTGCAAAAAAAGAAAAAGACAATTGTGTGGATGTCTGCCTGGAAGGGATACATGCAGGCGGTCATCTATATGCCTGAAAAGTATCTCGATCAGGTTTATGCACTGGATATCAGCGAAACACTTAAAGAAAAATTCAAACAGTCTCGCAGCATGGGCAAATCAAGAGCTTGCATTTTCGAGATCCGCGGCAGAGAGGTGCTTGAGGACTTTGAAAAAGTGATGCAGGTAAAGATCATGCTCAAATGAAAGTTTTACCGGAGAAATGATGAAAGATTATTCAGAGGTCACTACGCAAAGTGAATTGGATGCTTTGATCGATTCATTTGGTGATTTTCATGACAGCATGGCAAAAGAAATTCATGTGATCAACCGCGGCGGTGTGTTAGCTGATCACAGTATGTTATTGAAACATCAGTTTGATGCGCAGATCATCATCCAGTCGCAGTGGCAACCTTATGCAATTGAGCTCTTGTTTTGTGATGTTCAGCAGTTTTCCATCGATGATGCGCTTGATTATGCTTCTGCAACAGGAAGTGTAAAACAGGAATCAAAGGCGAACGAAACAATGAGGGTTGTATTAAATTTCGATTCAGCGGTAAAGATTTCAGCAAGACGATTGTTTTTCCGTGTTCAATCTGACTATTTGGGCATTGGTGCGCAATTGAAATCAGAGGTTCCGTCACCGACAGCAATTGGCGCAAAATTGCTCGAAGGAGGCTGGCGTCAATGTTTGGATTGCAGTGAAACGTGGGAGGATGATCCGCAGGCAAGTTATTCAGTTTGTCCAAAATGTTTGGTGGTGACCGAATTGCGAGATTAAGGTCAGACAGCAAGTTTGTAAGTTGGAGTTTATAAAGTGATGAATCAAGAAGCGGCACATTCCAGAGGCTGGCAAATCTTTGAGGTGGTTGTGGGAATCCCGTTTTTAATCGGAATCGGCCTGCAGCTTGGCCTCCCCATCCCGTTTCCATACACAAGGTTGATGCCCTTCATCATTGCCATGGGCGTGATACTTGCCCTGGCAGGTGTCATTCTGGTGGTGCTGACGCGACGTGAATTCGCGAAGTATGCTCAACCTACAGACCCCGGGTTTGCGACTCAAAAGATCATCACCACAGGTGTTTTCTCGCTTTCACGAAATCCGCTCTATCTGGGAGGAGTACTTTTCTTGTTCGGTGCTGCCCTGGCGTTCAAGTTATCCTGGGCATTAATCCTACTTATTCCGGCATTTGTTGCCTGCCACATCTTTCTGATCATGCCCGAAGAAAAATATCTTGTTGCGAAATTTGGCGAACAATACATCGAGTACCACAAACAGGTGTATCGTTGGATTGGAAGAAGATAGAAGGGGATTTGTTGTATAAGGTTGTATAAAAATTAAACACAAATAAGATAAAATATCTCCAATAGGAGATAGCGATGAGCAATTATTCGGTTCAAATAAAAACCACCCCTTCGATGTTGGTCGCGTCTTACAAAATGACCATCCCCACCAATGAGGTTGTGCCGGATTATTTTGATAAAGCGCATCACGCACTTCACGATTTCATTGCAGAAAATAAATTAAAAATCATTGGTCCATTCAGATCCATTTGGCACCAGTCCCCTGATGTGATGGAAAATGAGGTTGTTGAGGGGGCCTTTGAAATTGACAGGCCTATATCGAGTGTTGGTGATGTTGTCGTCTATAAAGTACCCGAAATCCTGGTGGCATCCCTCATCCACAGAGGGGATTTTGAGGAACTGGTTTTGGCACACAAAGCGCTGCAAGCATGGATGGATAACAATGGATACAAGTTCAACGGTGGATATCGCGAGATTTATCTTAAGAATGATGCCAAAGACATGAGCAACTCTGAAACCGAGATCCAGTATTATATTACGAAGATCTAATTATTATGTTGGATGATATGAGAATTATTTTTATCTTAGGAGTTTTAAAAAATGAAACAGTTCCCCCGATTATTTTTTGTAGTGGTTTTTATTTTGATGATTGGAATATCAGCATGTGCACCCAAAACAGATACAGCGGTGATGTCACAAGTAAATGCCACTGAAACAAATGAATTAGCCCAGGCAGAAACGCCATTTGCTGATCTTCAGGCGACTGAGACTGCTCCTCTTGAAACGAAAACGATTGATGTCGAAACTCTAATTCTAGAGAAACTGCAAAACAATCACAGCATTGATCGTGTATTGGCTGCCCAAAAAACCCGTGAAGAATGGAACACCACGCTTGATCGGATGATCGGATATGGGGCAAAAATCAATGAGGAAGAGAAAAAAATCATCATTGATTATTTGTTGAGTAGATAATTTTTGACAATTCATTTCAATGAAAGCCAGTATAATCGCTCGTATTATTCTGGCTTTTTTGATTAAAGGACACAAATGATGCGAACAAACCTTGAGCAGGCTAACAGGTCCGAACTTCTGTCGACCATCCTTGAAAAAATCGAACAATATTATGAAGATGATATTTCTTTGTTAATCTGCTATGGTTCATATATTTCAGGTGAGTATGGCGCGTTATCAGATATTGATTTTTACTTTGTACCGAAAACTAAAAAAGGTTTTGGATTAAACTTCCAATTTATTCTCAATGATATTGGGTACGATCTTTGGCCGGTTTCATGGGAGAGATTAACTAGAATTTCCAATCTCGATGAAGTGATCACATCCATTTTGATGGATGGTGTGGTGTTGTACGCCCAAACCGATGACGATCTTCAGAAATTTTCCCATCTCCAATCTCAACTTAAGTACAACCTAATTGACGATGAGGTGGTTAAAAGAAAATCAGAAAAGTTTTTATGTGATGCAAAAGCTCAATACTTTGATCTCATTAACAAGGATGGAGAAGCTCCTTCTGGCGGTGCTGTTAATATTATTGAATTGCTGCTGTTTGTGATCGCGATGCTCAATGGAGCATATCCCAAAAAGGGGATTAAGAAAGCAGAGCATGAACTTTCAGAGTATTTGATAAAGCCGGCCAATTTTTATGATCGTTATCGACAAATAATAAGGATGACTGAAAAATCTGAGGTTTCTAAAGCAATAAACGCATTAATATTGGATACAGAAAGATTGGTAAATGGTAGGTTTTGGAATAGTGAAAAAGCAGATCCGTCAGATTTACAAGGGTTTTATGAAGAGTTCAAATCCGCTTACAACAAATTGCTGCAGGCTTGCGATGAAGAAGATTATGAGAAAGCATATTATGCGGCAAACGGTATTGATCGAGAAACGCAAGCCGTCTTGTCCGATTTTATGGATGTGAAAAAGTTCCCGTTAATGATTGCTGAAGTATTGATAACTGATTTTCGTAATATGAGAAAAAAATGTGTGGAGCATGAAAACAAGTTGGTCACATATTTATGGGAAAACAATGTGAAAGTCAACAATTTCAACGATATGTCTGATTTTAAGCGTGAGTTTCTGACACAAGACAGGGATTAACTTTCGAAACGTGCAGACCGATCATGGATTTGGCCGTTTTTGAAAAGGAGATAATTAAGGAGGTGGTTTTTTTCTTATCCACTTCCATTTTTAAATATCGGTTTTTTTCGGTTGATTAATTACTATAATTAGGTAATTGAAAACTTCAATAATTAATATTTCGCGAGGAGTAGCCGGATGACAACCATTCACGTCGAACATTTCAAAAAAGCACTTCTTTTGTTATTGGATGAAAGCTATGAAAATGTTCATGGTTTTTATCTCGACAAGAATTCCTCCATGTTTGAAACTTTGGCAAACATCAACGCTGAAGAGGCATCCATCCCGGTGGGGGGTAAGTGCGCCACTTTGGCGGCGCAGGTGAAACATGTGTCATTTTATCTTGAAAAGATCGCCCTTTTCATGCAAGATCGCAATGCTCCCAACGTGGATTGGAGTGAAATCTGGCGAACGGTCAACGTTGTGTCAGCAGATGAATGGCAGGCCATTCAAGATGAATTGAGCGTCAATTATAAAAATATTCGTAAGCTGATTGAATCCATTGATGATTGGCCCGACGTGGATTCAGTGGGTATTGCAATGGCTCTGGTGGCTCACAGCGCCTATCATTTGGGTGAGATCCGCCAGGCGTTATGCGTGATAAAGGAATAAATCATGCTTAAAGGTGTTGGTGGGTAAAGTTAATAACGGGAGTTTTATGAACTCAACACAATTCATCTTGGACCGGCTTGAAGAAATTGGCAAAGCACTCTCTAAATGGGATTCTACACTGGCATTAATTGGTTTGGGATCAGTGGGTACGCAACTTGATCGAATGGATCGCTATTCAGACCTCGATTTCTTTGTGATTGTCAAAAACGGGTCCAAGCAGCAATACCTTGATGAATTGGATTGGATGCGAGAAGTTTCACCCATTGGGTATTGTTTTATGAATACTCGAGATGGTTACAAACTGCTTTTTGCTGATGGAGTTTTTTGTGAATTTGCAGTCTTTGATGACGCTGAATTGGCAGAGGCTGTTTTTACCCCCGGAAGGATTGTCTGGAAAGCTGAAGGCGTTTCAGACAAGATTGCAATTCCGCAGAAGCCTGTCGAGAGTCAGTCGAAACGCTCCACTGAATGGCTGGTGGGTGAGGCAATAACCAACTTGTATGTGGGGTTGTGCAGAGAACAGCGTGGAGAAAAACTATCGGCAATGCGTTTCATCCAGGGTTATGCGGTGGACCGTGTGTTGGAGTTGATTGAACAATTGGAGCCGGCCGCGACAGTTCACCGCGATGAATTCAACCTTGAAAGACGTTTCGAGCAGCGATATCCGCAAGCAGCCGGCAAAATAACTGGAATGTTGTTGGGATACGAGCATAACCGCGAATCGGCCCTGGCAGTAATGTCGTTTTTGGATGAGCAATTTGAAGTTAATCACAGTATGAAACAAGCTGTACTGGAATTGATCAAGTAGACCAATAGGAGACCTGATGGAAGAAACCTTGGATCCTGCTTTATTAAAACCGATTGAAAAAGTAGCCAGGTTTTTGGAAACCGGTGATGATTCATTTCTCACTGCCTTTGCAAAAAAGGGTGTGGTGATCATCGAAAATTTTGAACCGCATATTTTTGAAGGTGATGATGCCGTTGAGCGCTGGTCAAAGGTGATCAAATCATGGCATATCAAGCCGCTCAACCTGGTGCACACCTTTGGTGAGATTCATGATCTCAATGTTGGCGAGGATCTTGCTTTTGTTTCATTGGCCACGCATTGGACGGGACTGCGCGGCGGTAATCCGTTTAAGGAGGATGGGGGTTGGGCATTTGTGCTAGTCAAGGAAGAGAGTGAATGGAAGGTCAGGGGATATGGATGGGCAGTCATCCATGATGAAGAGGGGTAATTCAAAAATCTGATAAGCTGGTTTTAGAAATGAAACATATGGACTTCCTTGAAATTAAAGGAGGTCTTTTTGTATATAACTTTTATCTTTAAGTATTTTCTCTTTCATGGGTTGTGAATAACTGGATGAAATGCCGTAATGGCTGCGTAGTTCATTGACCATCACATAAAGTTGGTCTTTGTAGTTCTTGTCTGCCGCACCAGTTTTATAAAGAGCTTGAAGTTGAGGGGCAAGGTGCGGAAAATCCCGCTGGATGAAATCAAAGAATACCTTGCGGGTGGCGCCGCGTAAATATAGTACCCCTGGCAACAGATAGTGGACGCCGCATTCTTTGGCATGGGCGCACAGCGCCTCAAAGTTCTCGCGGCTGTCAGTCAGAAAGGGGATGATGGGCATCACGTGAAGCCCAACGGAAGCATTTGTTTTGCGGAACTGTTTCAGCATATCAAATCGCTCGGCTGAAGGAGCGCCGCCGGGTTCAATTTTCTTGCGCACGTCTTCATCCATGCAGGTGATGGTGGCTGCAATATTGATGTAGGTGATCTGTGAAAGTTCATTGATCAGGTCAAAATCACGCAGCACCAGGTTGGATTTGGTGGAGATGATGGCGGGGGTTTTGTATTTGATCAGCAGTTTTAATATTTCAGGCATGAGTTGATAGGTTTCTTCCGCTTTCTGGTAGCTGTCTGTCACACCGCCAATATTAATGACTTCGCGCTTCCATTTGGGCGAGCTTAACTCTTGCTCCAATTTTTCGACAATATTGGTTTTAACATATATGTCATCAAAAAAACCCTCTGAATTGAGATAACCGTGTGAATAGATGGCATAACAATAGCGGCACGCGTGGCTGCATCCGCGGTAGATGTTGAGATCCCAGCCAAAGGGGATTTTGCGTTTGAGTTCGTTTAATGCGCTTTCACATTGAATTTCTTTGTATGTCGGTATGGCTTCCATGTGTAAACCCAATAGTATTGAGGATTTAGAATTTATATTCTAATAATATCACAACAAATGATTTGTATTTTGGATTGTTTTTCCCTTGACTGATTCCAAAAATGGTATTATTATCAAAAACGAAATCAATGGAGGTGTAATATCACAAACGACATTAATGAAATCATGCTAAACCCGGTGCGGATGAGAATTGTTCAAGCACTTGCCACAACGCCAAACATCACAGTGACAGAGTTGTGTGAAAAGATGAGTGATACACCCCGCACCACACTTTACCGCCATGTCAAAATCTTGTTGGAGAATGACATATTAACTGTTGTATCTGAAAAAAAGATTCGTGGAAGCCTTGAACGGACACTTTCTCTCAATGTGAAAGAGATTAAAAAACACAATACGATTGAAAATGCGTCGCAAAGTGTATTGAGCTTCATGATGAAAAAATATGCTCAGTTCCACAGCTATTTCAACAGCGAGAAAGTAGACACAGGAAAAGATCAAATTTTTTACAATAATGTCATATTGATGTTGAATGACCAGGAATTTGATCAATTCTTAACTGACTTGCGAGGTTTAATCGTAAAAAACCTTCTTGAATATAAAGAAGGAAGAAGAGCAAGAGATATTTCGATTATCTCTGCACCACCAGAAAGTGAATAGTTGAAATGGAAAAAAGTAAAGCAAGAAAAGGAAAAAAAGTGCTCACTATTATTGCAATTATCCTGAGTGTCATTGTATTGCTGAATGTGATCGGATTTGCAGTTAACAAAATATTCTTTGGGAATGAACTTCAGGCTGTGACCCCCTATGGGCAAATGGTGGAAGTCAACGGACACAAGATGCATGTTTACTCGATGGGCAGCGGTGAGAAAACCATCGTTTTGCTGCCGGGGTCTGGTATTTCGTTGCCCAGCGCGGATTTTGGTCCACTGATGCGGGAACTCTCAAAAGAGTACACGGTGGTCTGTCTTGAATATTTCGGCATTGGATTCAGCAAACAAACGGACGCCCCTCGAACAAATGAAAACTACACCGAAGAGATTCGGTTGGCATTGTCACAGGCCGGATATGAAGCTCCGTACATTTTGATGCCGCACTCTGCATCCGGTGTGTATAGTGAATATTATGCCGCTAAGTATCCTGAAGAAATTTCTGCCATTATTATGCTGGATACAACTTCAACCGCAGTAGATGCAAAGGGCAATTTGCCAAAGTTTGTTTACAGCATTGCCAAACTTCAACAGGCAACCGGATTAACCCGGCTGACCATGGGGTTGGTGCCTTCAACACAAAAAATTGAAAATGGCTACACCGAAAAAGAGATCAGCGACTATAAATTGTTCAACTATCACGTGCTTAATGACAATATGATTGATCAGTCTTACCGCATGATCGAGAATATCAATTCAGCCAAGGCATTACCTTTTCCTCAAGATATCTCTGTGTTGAAGATCATGACGTCACAAAGTGTGAAACGCGTTGGCGAGCAATATCAGAAAGACCATCTCACCAGGCTTGGACCGAATACAGAATCCATTCTGGTTGATAGCACCCATTTCATGTATCAAACCAATGTGATGGATATTGTGAACGCAACGGATATTTTTCTCACAAAACTCAATAAATAATTAGCAATTATGATGAAGAAAAGAAGAGCAGGTTCATTAATGAGCCTGCTCTTCTTCTATCCTGTATACAGCCTGTTTCCCAACTTGCTAATTGATAAAAAATGCCATAACTAATGGTTTAAAGTGACATTTTACATAGAACATCAAATGTAAAATTATGTAATATTCATATCTTCAATTCTGGCATGACTCAAATTTTGATTACTATCGAGGACTCATTGGAAATAATAGTATTGTTTGCTGTTTTGTTTTTTGAGGTAGTTTTCGCCTTGTTTATTGGTATTAAGAAAAAAAGGAACTCAAAATTAATAAGTGTGATTAAAATAGCACTTTTCATCACTTTTATCGCCCTTCTGGCGACCTCTGTGATTACCTGGAACTTTCGTTGGTATGGGTTTGGCATACTTTTAGGGATGTTGGCCTTTCACAATGTAATTTTGCTTTTTAGAAAGCAGCACACAACTTCAAATGACAAATCATGGCGTCTGGTAATGAATACTTTAGGAATGCTAGCCCTCTGGGTGTTTGCATTGTTACCTGTATTGATTTTTCCACAATATTCACCAATTGAGCCAGGTGGTGAGTATAAAGTTGAGACAAAAAAAATTACTTATTCTGATCCTAGTCGAATTGAAACATACACAGATAATAACGAAAATAGAAAATTGACAGTTCAGTATTGGTACCCTGCAGATGCTAACGGAAAATACCCTCTGGTGATATTTTCACACGGCTCATTTGGAACTGTCACCAGCAACGTTTCTCTTTTTTCTGAATTGGCTAGTCATGGATATGTGGTTGCTTCAATTGGCCACACTTATCAAAGTTTATATACAACTGATGCAGACGGTAAAACCATTTTGTTGGACAACAGTTTTATGCGAGAGGTGTCTATTGAAAACGCCAAAACTAACAAGCAGCAAAGTTTTGAGTTTTATAAAAAATGGATGAGCATTCGGATGGGAGATATTGATTTTGTAATCAATACCATCCTAAATCAAGAAAATATAGTTAATCACGATCCACTTTTCGATCTGGTTGACCAAACAAAAATTGGCGTCATGGGTCACTCATTGGGAGGATCAGCGGCTCTTGGCCTTGGAGAGGTTCGCAAAGATATTGGTGCAGTTGTCGCTCTTGAATCTCCTTTCATGTATGACATCATCGGTGTGGAGAATGAGGCTTTTGTTTGGAATGAACAGCCATATCCCTTGCCGTTAATCAATATTTACTCTGATAGTTCGTGGAATCATCTCAATGATTGGCCGCAGTATGCTTTGAATGCACGGCTTCTTTCTGAGCCAACACCTGATACATTTAATTTTTATTTACAAGGGGCAGTCCATCTAAGTTTAACTGATTTGGGATTAACCAGCCCGACCTTAACTAACATTTTGAGTGGTGAAAAATATAGCCTCAATCCAAGAGATGGATTAGCCAAGATAAACCAAATCGTACTTAATTTTTTTGATTCTTATCTTAAAGGTCAAGGTGAGTTTTCTTTAAACTAATATCTTTAATTAAAAAACATCACCACTTGAATGCGATGGCGCGTTTGCCCAGAATACGATCGTCAAAGATTACTTCAGCCGGTTTATCTGACATTCCCTGGCAGACGTGCAGAGGCAATAAATGCTCCTCACGCGGATGGCAGTATCGGGCCGCAGGTGCTTTTGCCCAATCCACTAAGCGCTGCTCTCGTTCTTCCTGGCTCAGGTCGGAGGTGCAGGTTTCGATTAACCAATTTTGGAAAGCATCATTACCAAGGTCAGTTTCCACTTTGGATTCCCATGAAAAGGCGCGCATATTGTGAAATGAGAAGCCTGACCCAATCACTAAAATGTTCTCATTTTTCAACTCTCTTAAACCTTTACCCAGCGCCAGATGAGCGGATGGATTAAGGCCGCTGATCAGTGAGAGCTGAAGGCAGGGAATATCTGCTTTTGGGTACATGAGTTTGAGCGGGATGAACACGCCATGATCGTACCCTCGCTGCGGGTCAAGTTTCGCATGGATGTTATTATTTTCAAGTATTTCGGCAATTCTTTTGGCATCTTTTGGGCTGCCTGCCGCAGGATATTGAATCTCGTAAGCTTGGGCGGGGAATCCGTAGTAATCGTAAAATAACACTGGTTTTTCTGCTGACAACAGGGTGGCAACATTTTCTTCCCAATGGGCGCTGATCACTAAAATTAGGTCGGGTTTGTGCAGCTGGTTTGGCAGCTTTTTCATGAATTCGACCATGGCTTTGTGGGCTTCATCCCCGAGGATGGGTAGCGGTCCACCGCCGTGAGAAAAATAAACGATTTGCGCTTTGTTATCTGAAGTCGATTGATTCATATTAATTGCCTTTCACAAATTTCTATGATCTTATTGTACTTCTTTTAGCTGAATTATCCAGTTTGCGGTTTCGAGAAACAATATAGAAGCGTTTACTTCTTGAGGTTGAGTAAACTTGTATACATTTATTTGTTTTGAAATAATTAAATTGATACAATGACCCAAAAGATTATTATTGGTGAACACAGAAAGAGAAGTGAAAAATGCGAAAACTAAAATTGCAAGTGCAGATGTCTGTTGACGGATTTATTGCTGGTGCGAATGGCGAAATGGATTGGCTTGTGTTTGATTGGGATAAAGAGATCAATCAATATGTAACAGAACTGACTGAACCGGTGGATTGTATTGTCCTTGGTAGAAAGCTTGCTGAAGGATTCATTCCCCATTGGGCAGGGGTGGCCACGAACTCGAAAGCACCAGACCATGCCGCAGGACAAAAGTTTGCGGGTACCCATAAGGTGGTATTTTCCAAAACGATTGAAAAATGTGAATGGGAGAACACCGTTTTGGCCAAAGGAGACTTGGTTGATGAGATTTTGAGGCTAAAAAACCAACCTGGTAGTGACATGATCGCTTACGGTGGCGGCACTTTTGTATCAAGTTTGATTAAAGCTAATTTGATAGATGAGTATCATTTGTTTATCAACCCGGTGGCTGTCGGCAAAGGAATGCCGATTTTTCGAGAATTGGAAGGCCGATTAAATATGAGATTACTTAAATCAATGAGTTTCCCGTGCGGAATCGTTGTATTGTGTTATGAACCCAAAAAGTAATCAGTTACATTAATTTGAGGGTCTACATAACTTTCAGGAGATATTTATCGGAAGGTTATAGTAAATACAAAGATATTGGAAATATTGTTTTTCCGATAATATTTTTTGCCTGGTCGCGCTAGAGTGTGGTGTGGAAAAGCCAACAATGCACGAACCTTGATGGTTTCGAGTCAAGGAAATGATCTGAATATGGCAGTTTCATTAGTCGAATGGGTCGATATTTTTCTTAGTGCTACTGCTCTTTATGTATTTTCTGTAAGAAAGTGTGAGTTTTTTATTAATAAACTTAAGCTGCTCAATTGGATGCTGGCTCACGACCTTTATGAGTGTAAAGATAAATTAGGAGGCGTAATAGTTCTAGTCATGGTGGTAAAGTTTGTTGAGAATCTGGTCGAAGGGAAGGATCCAAATGCTTCGTTGTTTTTTGCTATATCAGTCGCTGTGGGGTCGGCATCATTAAATACCTAGGATATTTCGACCGAAACGAGAAAAATTAGCATTATTCAATTCGTTTAATATTTAACTTTTTAAATAGCGTAACGTTCTTCAAGTATTGTGTAGATAAAGGTGGAATATGGCAACTTTACAAGAGTGTGTAATCGAATATAAAAGCCTTTTAGAAAAAGGAGAAATTCAAAAAGCCTACAAAGGAATTTTGGAATTCTTGATGGCGCTGCGCACACATTTTGAAAAGCAATTTCCCGAGTGGACAGTCCCCGGCGGGCTTTACACCGGGTATATGGATATGAGCTATTTTTCGATTATTCCGTCTTCGCTAAAGGAAAGAAAATTGAAGATTGCCGTGGTGTTCATCCACGAAGCGTGCAGATTTGAAATTTGGCTGGCCGGAGTTAACAAAACCGTGCAGGCGGAGTATTGGCAGTTGATCAAAGATAGCGGTTGGACACTCTACAAACCCGTCGCCACCACTCAGGGTGCAGACGCAATCATTGAGAGTTTGTTACTCGATAACCCTAATTTTGATGATTTACCCGGGTTGACGAGTCAGATTCAAAAGGGTATACAAAAATTTATTTTAGATATTGAAACATTTTTATCCTATAAAGGTTGAAGGTTGAAAGCATGATTACATATATCGCACTATTACGCGGCATTAATGTAGGCGGCAAAAATAAATTACCCATGGCTGATCTGGTAAAAATACTTGAGGTTTTGGGGGCTCAAGACGTAAAAACGTATATCCAAAGTGGCAACGTTGTTTTTCAGGTTAAAGAAGTAAATACTGATACGTTTTCAACTGCCATCAGCCATGAGATCGAAAAACAATTTGGTTTTGCACCCAAGGTGCTGCTTATGACCGAAGAGGAATTTGATCGGGCTATGGATGAAAATCCGTTTCCGGTGCCAGATAAAGATGGAAACACCCTACATTTGGGGTTCTTGGCAACAGAACCAGAGAATGTAGACATTCTGGAGTTGAGCGCGTTAAAAACTGAAAGCGAACACTACTGTCTGACCCCAAAGGTGTTTTATCTTTTTGCACCGGATGGTGTGGGAAAATCCAGGTTGACAGCGGCGGCAGAGAAGATCATCGGCGTGGAGATGACTGACCGAAATTGGAACACGGTTTGCAAGCTTAAGGAGATGGTTGAGAAACAGTGATTAGTAATTAAAAATTTGAAAACCCAAATGACAATTGATTAGTTTGAGATGTAAAGCTGTTGAAAATCTGTTTTAACGGTTGTTGTGAATGGAAAAGGAGTCAGAATGGGTAGAATTATTGTGTCGGAATTTGTTTCACTTGACGGGGTGATGGAAGCTCCCGGAGGCGAACCAGGTTATAAACATACTGGTTGGGTGGCTAAATTTCAAGATGAACAACAAATTAAATTCAAGCTGGAGGAAGTCTTAGCAGTTGAAGCATTGTTATTGGGTCGTAAAACTTATGAAGGATTTTCTGAGGCTTGGCCATTTGTTAGCGGTAAGTTTGGAGATAAAATGAATAGCTTACCAAAATTTATTGCTTCAACTACACTCAAGAATGTTAGTTGGAATAATTCAAAAATCCTGGGTCCAGATACATTATCTGAAGTAAAAAAAATTAAGAATGACTTTCAAGGTGATGTAATGGTTAATGGCAGCCGCACACTAGTAAATTTTCTTAAATTGAATCACCTTGTGGATGAATATCGTTTGATGATTTTTCCAATTGTTTTGGGCAGTGGTATGCGCTTGTTTGATGAAGTAAATGATTTTGAAATGTTAAAACTTGTAGATAGCCATCCGTTCAAGAATGGAGCGATAATTTTGACTTATCAACCAACTATTTAACTGGGATGACTTGCCTGAACTGTACTGTAAAAAGTGAGAAAACTTATAAATTGTAGATTGGGATTGAGAGATTTCTATAATTCCTCGATTCTCACCAAGCGAAATTAAAAAAACTCTGAGGGCAAAAAAATGGCATCTGATGAAGAATTTCTTAAGTTTCTGGCTGAACAAATGGACCAGGCAGGTGCGATCCGATACAGAAAAATGTTTGGTGAATATGCAATTTACTGCAACGAAAAAGTTGTGGCATTGGTTTGTGATAACAAGCTATATGTAAAACCAACTGAAGCTGGTAGAAAATTTATCAGAAACGTAGAAGAAGCGCCGCCCTATTCAGGAGCGAAACCCTTCTTTTTCATTGAAGATCGATTTGAAGATGCGGATTGGTTGAGTGAACTTGTAAAAATTACTGAACAGGAGCTTCCTGTCCCCAAACCCAAGAAGAACAAAGTGAAATAACGAGGTTTTTGAAAGTGTCATCATTATTGTCATCCTATAGTTAATACAGGTATGCAAATGCAAGACCCTATAGAGTCTACCCCAAAATTTGTGTTGGATGAATTGGCGAAAATGACGGATCGCGACCTGATCATCAAAGAGGTGTGTTTGCGCCAAAACTGTTTTTGGGATGATGGTGAACGACTCGTTGAGCAGATCGAAAGTGAAAATATTACCCAGCTTGAAAAACGAAAAAGCCCAATACTTTTGATATTAAGTTCTCTGTTTACGGCAGCGGGATTGGTTTGGGCATTATTTTCATTTTATGGGTTGGTGGCTCCCATTTTCGAATTTGGAAGGAACAAGGGGGATTGGTGGAAGGGGCACTTTGGGTTTACAATTTCTGGTCGTTGTTTCCATTTCTTTTGATGAGCACAGGCGTGACCATCTCAGGTGTGTTTGGCATAATTGCTTCTGCCAAAAGGCTGCGTGGAGAAGACGCCGAGATTGTTAATCTTATGTAAACAAAAAGGATCTCTTTAGAAATAAAGAGATCCTTTTCTGTAAATTATTTTAAATCCAATTTTTTGACAGCGGGATGTATAACGGCCACTAATCCGTTTAGGGCACCGAATAAGCCGGTAATTAAAAACATGGCAGCCATTCCTGATCCCGGCTCCATTCCCACCAGAGGAGTTAGAAAAGTGGGGCGCAAGAATACGGGCTCAAAAACATAATCCGCGAGAAGTCCTCCCAGCAGAAAACCCAACGGAGAAGGACTGGTCTGAATCATCTCTCTTACTGAAAAAACTCTGCCCTGCACGTCGGTAGGGACGACTTCCTGCCAGATGGCGTAATAGGGATTGACGATGAACGGGATGGAAAACTCTGAAAGAAACCCCGAGACCGACCAACTTAATACGTTTCGACTTGAAGCAGTGAGAAGGTCACAAATTCCAAATGAGATTAAAGTGGACCAGGCAAACATGGAAGCTTTTTTTCGCGGAGCATGCCAGGCGATTAAAACCAACGCGCCGATAATGCCACCAATCCCCATGATGGTTTGAATCGTTCCCAGGGCGATTTTATCCCCGCCGGTGCGAGTCAGAATCATGGGGGATAAAATGGACATGTAAGTAAAGCCGGCAAACAGATTGATGCCGACAAAGTTGAGTAAGATCACCCGCAACCCGGGCTGTGAAAAGATGTAGCGAAACCCAAAACGGAATTCATGCCAGAAATTCCCTGCGGCTAAAATACCAGTTTCACTTTGTTCAGGTTTTTTGACCTTGATAAGTACCAAAGCAGTCACACCCAGCAGCAGCGTTGACAAGTCGATCATCATCACCAGGTTGATTCCGCCAAAAGTGAGGACCGCACTGGATAGTACTGGTGCAAATACTTGCACTGCCGATTTTGAAAGGCCGATCAATGCGTTGGAGCGTGTAAACTCCTCCTTTGGTACAAGCTGGCTGACCGAAGAGAAAAATGCAGGTGATTGAAAAGCTTCAAATGCACCAGAAAGGCCGGCTGCCAGGTATAGATGCCAGAGCTGCAAAATCCCATTAATAGAAAGAATCAGCAGGATTATGGTTATTATGCCTGAGCCAAGATCGGCAAATAACATGACCCATTTGCGGTTGAAGCGGTCGGTCAATACACCGGCAAATGGACTGACCAGCATGAACGCCAGACTGGAAAAGAATCCCAGCAGCACCATGGAAGTAATAGAGTCGTTGTTTTGAAAAGCCCAGATCATCAAGGCAAAACGGGTTAATCCGGAACCCAATAATGAAAGGGATTGCCCGGACCAGAGAATGTAAAAAGCTTTTTTATTGGTAAATAATTTCATTTCGACACCATTAGGTTAAATAAAAAAACCGCAGCTGGCGCGCCGCGGTTACATTTCGTTTCAAAAGCAGAAACTTACTCGTTACACGAGAAACAGGCGCGCGAATAGAATCCCCTGCGCAGATTCTCTGCAGTTAACCACCTTAACAAGCAAATAGGTTTCCACGCGGCTAGTATACCGCAAAATGATATTATTGCGAGTGCTGGAGAACGGGTTGGAGAGAGAAAATGTTTGAGTTTGGATGAGTGAATCGAGAATTGAGGATGGTAAGTGCCTTCAAAATAGTGGGCACTTACTTTCATAAAACGTATAATTAGTTCACAAATGGTCGATAATTTTGGAGGTCTTATGATTTATTCGATTTTGAGTATTGCGGCGATTATTTTTGCTGTGTTGTTTTTATTAACTTTGACTTTGCTGCACTTGCTAAAGCCGGAGTATGACCCCAAATGGCGCATGATCAGCGAATATGAGATCGGCAAGTACGGTTCTCTGATGCAAGGCGCCTTTTTTGCCTGGGCAGCCAGCCTGCTCTTGATGATGATTGCTGCCTGGCGTTTTGTCGGCTCAGTAGGGGGCATTATTGGCTGGGTTTGGTTCCTGATCATTGTGTTGGCGCTAGTAGGTGCAGGTGTTTTCAAGACCAACGCCATAACTGATAATTCCACCAGCCGTGACCATACAATTCATACCCTTTGCGGTTCGATTGTAATCTTAACCTTCCCCATTGCTTCAACGCTCGTGGCTAATTCTCTACTGCGCAGTCCGTTTTGGGAGCCTTACACCCTGGCTGTGTTCAACTTCACCCTCTTGAATTGGCTGGGTATGATAGGGTTTTTTGGTTCAATCATCTGGTCGCGGAAAAAGGATCCGAGCGCTGGACGGGTGGGGCCGAAGGTGCTGCTGGGCTGGCCGAACCGCATCATGGTGCTGCTTTATAACGTGTGGGTGATCGTGCTGGCGGTGTGCGTCATCCAGATGATGAAATAGGTTTTTCGTTTCGCGTGTGTAGTGCCCTCCTTTGAATAGAGGAGGGCTTTATTTTGTAAATCCCTTAACCACGAAAAACGCAAAAGATTCTAAACACACGAACACTTATTTTGGTAAACACTATCGTTGTTCTTTTAGCTGTTTGGCTATCATGGATTGTTACTTAAGTGGGATGTTGCTTTTCAAAAATGGGTGAATAATGGGTGAGAAATAAATCATTAATGAGGGTATTTATGGAAATCATCGCACTTAACCCAAAAGACAAAAAGAAAGCTGCAGCGGTCGTCGCCTCCGCGTTTTTTAACTATCCCATGTTCACCTTTTATTTCCCCGATGAAAAGCGGCGGATGAAAGAGCTGCCCTGGTATATGGAGCAAACGCTCAAGTGTGCCTTGAGCTACGGCGAGGTTTATACCAACCCCGAATGCTCGGGTGTGGTTTTCACCCTGCCGCCCGGGCACACCAAACTATCGCAGTGGGAGTATATGCAGCATGGATTTTTGTTTACACCGCTTGTGTTGGGCTCGCAGGATTTTGCCCGCTCACAGGAGTGTGAGGCTTTTGTGGCTGAAATGCATGAAAGACTAATGCAGAACCGCCCGCATTATTACCTGTGGGGACTGACGGTCGACCCAAAGGTGAAGGGCACGGGCATTGGTTCCGCGCTGCTGAGGAAGGTGCTGGGTATTGCGGATGCAGCGAAAATGCCCATATATCTCGAAACGCATGACGAAAAAAACGTGGTTTATTATGAGAGCAAGGGGTTTAAGTTGATCAAAGCTGAGAAGTTCCCAAATAATGACATGGAAATATGGTGTATGGTGAGAGAACCTGTCGGGTTGATAAGGGCATAACATCGAACCCCTAAAAAACTGGGGTGCACAGATTGCATCACCTTGAAATATTTCTAACTATCCTAAAACTTCTAAACGAACTTCCAATCATTTATGAAGAATAAGTAACTTGGCTTTTATAGACACTCCGTTTATGGCATAATCATAGGGTCGTGAGTGAAAAATCGGCAGAAGTTGGAGATGATTTGATGATTGCAAAACATGCTTTTGGACGAACCGAACACATGAGTTCGAGGATATTATTTGGAGCAGCTGCGCTATGGGATCTGCCTCAAGCGGATGCGGACGCGGCAATTGAGCTGGCTTTGGCCAGCGGCGTCAATCATTTTGACACCGCTGCCAGTTATGGCAATGCTGAAATATACCTTGGTAATTGGATCAGCCGTCACGCACGACCCTCTTTTTTGGCAACGAAGACCGAAGAACGCACGGCAGACAAGGCTTATGACTCCATCCGCCGATCGCTGGAGCGTCTGCACGTGGATCAGGTTGACTTGATCCAACTGCACAACCTGGTTGACCCAACCGAGTGGCAGACGGCCATGGGACCGGGCGGAGCACTTGAAGCGGCCATTCGTGCGCGTGAGGAAGGACTGGTGCGTTTTATTGGCGTGACCGGCCACGGCTTGACGGTTGCAGCGCAGCACACCAAAGCGCTGGAGCGATTTGATTTTGACTCCGTGCTGCTGCCTTACAGCTACCTGATGTGGATCAATGAGCAGTATCGCAGCGACTTTTTGAAGCTGTTCGAAACCTGCAAGCAGCGAAATGTGGCTGTGCAAACCATCAAGTCTTTGGTGCACACCCCCTGGGGAGATCGTGAACATACCAGAAACACCTGGTACCGTCCCCTTGAAGCACAGGCGGATATCGACCTGGCCGTGCACTGGGTGCTGGGTAATGAGGGGTTGTTCCTCAACTCGGCGGGAGACATTAATATTCTGCCATTGGTGCTGGATGCTGCCAGCCGGTTTGAGCGAAAACCGACAGATGCGGTGATGCAGGCGATGGTTGAGCGACTTGAGATGCAGAGTTTGTTTGCTGAGTAAGAAATGATATAAAAGGGTAATTGAGTCTGATTAGGGCAGGTCCCCGATTTCTAAAAAAATCGGGGACTTTTTATGTTAGTAGTTAATGCTGGATATGTTCCAGGCCGCGGAGGAAGAGCTCGGCTACGTGCCGGTCATCGAGGCAGACGAAGACGTTGCGGCCCTGTTTGCGTGTGCGGATGATGCGCCGGTCGCGCATGCCGCGAAGTTGATGTGAGATGGCCGATTTGCTCAGGTTGAGTTTGGCGACCAGTTCTGAGACGCCGACTTCATCTTCTTCCGAGAGGAGGGAGATGATCTGAAGGCGGGTGGGGTCGCTGAGCGAGTCGAAGAGTTCGGCCAGTTCACAGGCCGTCTGAATGGAAAGCATTGAAGTGGTCATGATACTCCTAATAGTTGAAATGTTGTTCAACCATTGATAGTATAAGTTGAGCAGGTCCGTTAGTCAAGCATTTCTGCAACGTGTTGCAGTCACATCCAAACTATAATTGTGATAAAGAAATGATCTGGCACCCTGGCGTGGATAAGGAAACCTTATGGAAAACAACAACAAATTGGGCACTAAACTGACCGTGCATTATTCCTTGATCCAGGCAATCTACATCATGGGGTATTGTTCCATCTATTCCTACGCCGCGGTGTTTTTGCTGGCGCGGGGATTCACCAATTCGCAGGTCGGATTGACGCTCACACTGGCAAGCGTACTCGGCTTGGTGGTGTCGCCGCTTGTGGCCAGTTTTGCTGATAAGACTTTGAAATTCTCGCTGCGGACCATTGTTTCTTTTCTGCTGGCGGGGATGATCTTTTTTGCGCTGCTGCTGTTCATCATCCCCAGGACTGTGCTCGGGGTGGGCATTTTGTATGTCATTTTGTTGACCTTTTTCGCTTCGCAAATTCCACTGTTGACGACCATGTCAATGGACCACATCAATAACGGCGTACCGATCAACTTCAGCCTGGCGCGCGGCATCGGTTCGCTGGCTTTTGCCGTTCTTTCGATCGTGTTGGGCTACCTGGTGGATGATTTTGGCGCAGGTGTGATTATGCTGGTGAACATCGCATTGGGGGTGTTGGCGTTGGGGCTGGTGCTGAGCTTTCAAAAGGCTAAAAGAGGATTAGAAACCGGTGGTGAGGGTGAGGGGCAACCCTCGGGGCTGTTGCAATTTGCCAGGAACAACAAGCGCTTTATGGCGGTGGTGGCCAGTATTTCGATATTGTTTTTCTCGCATGTCACCATCAGTACTTTCATGATCCAGATCATTGAAAACGTTGGCGGCAGCAGTGCCGATATGGGGATGGCAAATTCAGTGGCGGCGATTGTCGAGTTGCCGGCTATGGCGCTCTTTCCGCTGCTTTATAAGAAGATTCACAATGCCGGGTTGTTGATGAAGGTTTCAGGGGTGGCGTTTTTGATCAAGACGGTGGTCACTTTGCTGGCTCCCAGTGTGTTCTGGGTGGACGCAGCCATGAGTCTGCAGTTTTTTGCCTATGCCATGTTCATCCCGGCGTCGGTGTTTTATGTGAATGAGGTAATCAGCGGTGCAGATCAGAACAAAGGCCAGGCCATCATGGGCATGGTGATGGGCATCAGCGGACTGCTCGGGAACATTCTGGGCGGAGTGATGCTGGATTCGCGCGGCGGGGTACCCTTCATGCTGACGGTGGGGCTGGGGGTGTCGGTGGCCGGGTTTGTGATGCTGCTGGTGGTGGATGGGGGAAAGGCAGTGAGTAGTAATTAGTGATTAGGAATTAGGAAGGTCAGGTGTATTATGGAAAAAAATGAATTGTCAAAATCCTGGGCGGATACTATTTTCGCCATCACATTATTTCAAGAGGATCTGGCTGCGGCGAAAAAGTTTTATCAATCCGTGTTTGAGTTGGAAGCGGTGTGGGAAGACGCCAATTCGTGTGTGTTTAAGATCGGCAAGACGATGATCAACTTGCTGGACGTGAGCAAGGCGGATGAGCTGTTATCACCGGCCAGGATGGCCAAAGTCCAGGCAGGGGCGAGGGCGGTTTACACCATCCACGTGGAAGATGTGGACGCCATGTGCACGAAACTGAAGGCGCAGGGGGTGACACTGATCAACGGTCCGCTGGACAGACCGTGGGGGATCAGGACGGCGAGTTTTGCCGACCCGGGAGGTACGATTTGGGAGATTGCGAAGTAAAAAAGCTTCTCTCGCAACACATAGCGCGTATATCGCGCTAGTGCGCACCGTGAGCCCGCGAAGTCGCAAAGAAACATCTGTTTTAATAATTTCAAAGGATTTACCATGCCCTTTCTCCCTGGACTCACCCTTAACGAATGCTACTACACCGAGATCGTCGGGCCGCTGATGAAGCAGTTCGACGCTTCGCTTTGCTATTCGGCCAGCCTGATCGGTTACGGGTCGGATGTGCTGGGCTACGACAACGCCACCAGCATGGACCACAACTGGGGTCCGCGGATGCAGATTTTTGTGGGCAAAAGCGCCGCGGGGCGGATGGAGGAGATCAAGGCTTATTTGCGTGCGCATTTGCCGGGCGAGTTTATGGGCTTTTCAACGCATTTCAGCGCCAAAGGCCCCGACGGCACACAGCACATGGAGCCGCATTTATCAGGTGAGGTCAATCATCTGATCGAGGTGTACGAGATTGACGCTTATTTTGCCGAGCTGCTGCACAGGGATGTGGCTCAATTAACCTGCCTGGACTGGCTGTGCATCCCTGAGCAGAGGCTGGTGGAGCTGACGCGCGGGCGGGTCTTCCATGACGGGCTGGGGCGCTTGAACGCGATGCGATCGACGCTGAGGTATTACCCACTGGATGTGAAGCTGATCAAGCTGGCGGCCTATTGGACTTGTGTCTCAAATGAAGAGGCCTTCGTGGGCAGGGCGGTTGAGTTTGGCGACCTGGTGGGGTTGAAGTTGTTGGCCGGGCGGCTTGTGAACATGATGCTGAAGATCTGTTTTGAGCTGAAAGAAGTTTATACGCCGTATTCCAAGTGGTTTTCGCGCGCTTTTGATGAACTGGGCTTGCCCGAGATCAAGGCGCAGGCGCTTGAGGTTTTGACAGGGAATGAACCGGCAGTGATTGAAAGGAAACTTTCTGATCTTTATTTGGCGGTGTTGGCGCCGCAGAATGCATGCGCTGGTGTGCCGAGGGTGGAAAGGGCAATATCGAATTACTACAACCGTCCGTATAAGGTGGTAATGGCGGGCGAGATCGTGAACGGCCTGCGCGCGGCGATCACAGACGAGGGGTTGAAGGGAATTGATTTGACGCTGATTGGCCTGGATAATAAGCTGGATTCGTCCGATTTCACCAATGCGGATGTGTTGGGGAAAATTTTGAGGGATTGATTTGTCACGGTGGAGATTAGCCCTCTGTAATTGAGGTTGAGGTATTCATGCCTAAAAAACATCTCTTTTTACGATTAGTCAGAGCTACTTTTTTGCCCACAGCCTTGCTGACCGGTTTATTGGAAGTCTTTCAACCGAATTATTTTTCACTTGTGATGGTTTATGCAGTGTTGGGGGGGCTCTTGATTGTCCTTCCGATGTGCGGATATGCACTCTTATTTGTTAAAAGCCCTGAATTAAAGTGGTGGATGAAACTGCTTCATGGGCTAAGCAGTCTGGTGATCGGAACGGTGGTCTCCATGCTGGTTTTAGTGGGCTTATACGCGCTGCCGCACGGCAAATGGCAGAAAACCAGCTCTGCGCCTGAACCTATCACAAAGATTGAAATTCTGCCAAACAGTATTGAGCCGGCTATTTGGACGGATACGGACAAGTATTTTGTGTATGACTGCCAGCCGGATGAGGGCAGCAAAATCATCTGCGCGTGGGTGGAAAGGACTGGTGAAGATCAGCCGCAAGCTTCAGCTGACCCCGAAATGACTTTAAAACCATACCGGTTTTTTGCCCCTTTGCAAGTGAGAAAACCCATTGAAACGGTGGTGTCTGCACGGTATTATGCGGATGCAATCGACACCGCCCGATTTGTGAGGTTTGATGACCAGGTTGTGCATTATTGGGCGCGCATGTGGAATTCATACGCCGTTTTTATTCGGGTTGTGGTTGCATTGTTGATTGGGTTGATGCTCTCGATTGTGGTCAACTTCACTATATCATCAAGTATAAAAAATTTAACCAGCATGCAGCGGCCAGAGGCAGGGACCGAAGCTGAAGTCTGAGAATTCGGCCTTCATGGAGCAATCCAGCGGGCTGCAGGCATAAACGCCGAAGTTGACTGACTCAAATTTCTGATGCATGTGGAAGATGCGCATCTGCTTGAAGATGACGCCGTCAAAGGCATTATCGATGCAGAAATCCTGTCCGCGGCGGCTGAGGCGGTAGGTCATTTCATTTTGCGTGGAGCTGATGTCGGTGGTGGCCCAATCTGAGTAGCCGAGGTTGGTGACGACGCTGCCCAGTTTTGAAGCCTGCGGAGATTCGTATTCCACGGAAGCCTTAAACCAGTTATCGGCATCTTGATAAAGCATAATGCCGCACTGATCGAAACGCATCATGGGAGACCATTTGGTTTTGACGGTGAATGAGAATTCTAATTCACTGACACTAGTGAGAAAGGCAGGGGCATTGTCGTGTTGAAAACCGTAATAGGTGCGCTGCCAGAAATCTGTGTCGGGCTCGGTGAAGAGGGTCAGTTTACCGGGGGCAAGGTTGAAGCGTTTTGGGGGATAGATCCAACGAAATTGAGTGAGATCCATATGAGGTTCTCCTGAGAATTAGGTTTTATTAATTATAGTGCTTGTGTCAAATTTTTGTCTGCGACAATATATATTAATTCCAGCCTTGACTATTTTGAGTTTTATTACCCCAGACACCGGGAAGCTGAAAGAATCATAGTGCAGCATTTCAGGCGTTAAATGATACACACCCTCATCCGGAACAGAGGAGGGTGTGTATCAACGTGCAATCAATAGGAGAGAGATGAAATAAACGTCAGAAAGATGCCGTATCAAAAAGCTTAGTTAAACATCACCACCGAGGTGGCAGCGTTTTTTTCAATTAGGAAGGTCTGCTGTTGATCGTTTAGACTGATCTCATAGCTGCCCGCAAATACCGAGAGCTGAAGCACGCCGTTGGCATCCGTGGTCATTTGGGTGGGGGGCAGCCACCATTCGCCCTTAATGCGTTTGAGCAGTTCGTCATAGGCGGGTTTGGTGCTGCCATCTTTGCGGATCAAGCCGGCGGGGGCATTCAACCAATTGCCGTCCTGAAGATCCCACCAGGTGATGCCTTCCACCAGCGGATGAGCGAAGAGGGTTTCGTAATGCTGAAGGGTTTCACGCGCCTGGCGTTCTTCCCCTTCGGGGGTTGAAGGCCAATCAGTAACCTGATAATCATTGAGATCCACTATTTCGGCGGGCATGAGCTGGCCTGAGACCAGGGTGGTTTCGGTGAAGTGAATGGGCAGATTGAAGCGGCTGAAACGCTCAAGAATTTCATGTGTTTTGTCGAGCCCCCACCACCCTTGATGCATATGAGATTGAATGCCGATCACATCAAATTTGATGCCGGCTTCAAGGCAGCCCTCGATAAGGATGTCATAAGCGGGGGAGGTTTCAAAGTCGTTAATCAAGAGCACAGCAGAGGGGTTCTCAGAGCGGGTGGTCTCGAACATGGTCTTGATGGTCTGGATGCGTCCGTTTTGTTTGCAGATGCGGGTGATGCCATTGTCGTATTTGTCAAAGATGGGCATGATCACGGCTTCGTTGATCACGTCCCACATATCGATCAATCCGCGGAAGTCGTTGACTTCGCGCCTGATGCGGTCTTTTTGGGCTTGCAGAATGGCGGCGTTATCCAATGGCAGCAGAAAATCCGCGGTCATGGTGTGCCAGCAAAGGGGATGACCTTTGGTTTTCAGATTATGATCCAGACACCAGCGGGCGGCGCGTTTTAGGGCTTCGGTGCGGGGCGCTCCGCGCTGCGGCTCAAACGGACCCCAATAGAAGGGCAGGGTGGCGGCGTTGCATAGCTGAAGCAGGTTTTGGGCAAGCTGTTCGGCTTTTTCGAGCACGGCGCCGGTGTATTCGCCGTTCGCCAGAGGAACAGTATCGAATGCGGCCGTGCCAAACAGGAATTTGTGATTGGTTTGCCTGACGGTGACGGATTGGTTTCTCAGCGGCTGGTTATTCTGATCTTTGACAGTGATGGAAGCCTTGATCATTTTGTCTTTTAATTGTTGATTCACAGCAGCCTCCATTGAAGAATATCCGGTTTGGTGGGACTATAAAAAGGAGCGGTATCGTTTCCGGTAACGATACCGCTATTATAGCACGGAAAAGCATTTTGGCTAGTGACTATTCGTTGACGCGGATAACCACTTTGCCGAGGGTGTGTCCGTGGTTGGCGTACTTCATCGCTTCGGCAGTTTCAGCGAGGGGATAAGTGCGGTCAATCACGGTTTTGAGTTTGCCTTCTTCAACCAACTTGATCAAAAAGACAAGATCTTTACGATTGGGTTCGGCTTTGAGCAACTGCATTTTTTGGCCGCCCATCGAAAACAACCCGCCAAAAGCCATTTGACGGAACAACTGGAGCAGCGCTCCGCCGGCCATGACCATGATGCCGTTGGGGGTCAGGGCTCTCCTGAATTGGGTCAGGCGATAGCTGCCGTGGACGGCAAGGATCAGATCGTATTTGAATTTCTCTTCGGTGAAATTATTTTCGGTGTAATCAATGACGCGGTCAGCCCCAAGCGATTTAACGATTTCTACATTTTGGGGTCCGCAGATGCCAGTGACATGGGCGCCGTAATATTTGGCAAGCTGAACAGCAAAATTGCCGACCCCGCCACCGGCACCAATGATCAGTACTTTTTGACCGGGTTGGATTCTTCCTAGGTCGCGCAGACCCTGCAGGGCAGTGATGCCCGCCATGGAGACCGTCGCGGTGGATTCGAAGGAGACAGACGCCGGTTTGAACGCCAGGGCTTCTTCAGAAACAGCCACATACTCTGCAAAACCGCCCGAGCCCCATTTGAGAATGTCTCCGAAGACTTCGTCGCCAATTTTGAAGTGTTTTACTTCCGGTCCAACAGCTTCAATCGTGCCAGCCACGTCGGCGCCGTAGATATTGGTTTTGGGGATGATGCCGTAACGCAAAGAGCGGTAATCCGCAGCGTTGACAGAGACGGCCATGATCTTGATCAAAACCTGGTCCGCGATGGGGAGGGGTTTTTCCACTTCTCGGTGCACCAGAACATCAGGTTTGTTGCTTTTATCGTAAACGACTGCTTTCATAGTGTTTCCTTTCAGATTAATCCGTTGTGCAGATTAATGATCCTTGTCAAATAAAAAGTTTGAAAAATTTTTTTACTCTTTTACTTCGTGAGAAAAAACTTCTGTAATTGAGACACCGAAGGCGTCAGCGATGCAAAAAGCGAGTTCGAGCGAGGGTGAATACTTGCCGGCTTCGATGGCGATGATGGTCTGACGTGATGCGCCGGCTTTTTCAGCAAGTTCCTGCTGGGTCATTTCATTGGCAAAGAAACGAAGTTTGCGGATGTTGTTGGTGATCACAATTGGGTTAGGCATGGCTATATCCTCTGCGGTAGAGCAAGAACTGATAGATGCCCTCGCAAATTGAGCCAAAACTAAAGGTGATGAAGAGGATGTTGAGCATGACCACTGGGGAGTAGTTGAACACCAGAGATAGCAAGGCGACAACGAATCCAAAGCCGGCCACTGCAAACCCAACCTGGTTGGATTTCATTTCAATCATCCTGTCGCGCTCGTCTTCGACCATTTCTAGTTTGATGTTCTTTTCAATATCCTTGTCATCGCAATCGTTGTTCTGTATCTTTTGTTGAATGGCGACTCCAATCGAGAAAAGGATGTGGAAGACGATCTGGATGATGATGGTGGCGCCAATGCCGATGGCAATGAAGACCAACATGGTGGTTGCCCAAGCTTTGAGGTCCGCGGGGGTGCGGGCGGGATTGAAAGCATAAAGGCAATAGGCTGCCAAAAGGAGGGCGCCGGAGGTGATGCTTGCGAGTGTTTTCTTTTCTTGGTAAGACATGATATTTTTCTCCTGACTAATGTATCGAATTATGCACATATAGTATCAAATTATTTACACAATGTCAAGTGTTTTGTACATAATGTATGTAATATTAGTCATATTTTTTTAGAATAGTGTCTTAAATCAAAAAAACCAGCATAAAGTTCCAAACTTATGTGGAAAGGACAAACTTTTGGTTTCTTCCTTCGGGTAATAAACCTTCAGCGGGAGAATTTAATAATAATTAACCATAAAGGCAGAAGTGGTTATGACCCGGTTATTTTTCACATGGGTTCATCAAGGGTACAGCATATTTTTCCAATTTAGCATCACCATACTCAATCCATTCGCAATGGGGATTATCGTAAAGGACGTATATTTTTGGAATTCTTCGAAATGTTATCAAACCGTCATGGCGATCAAAATAATTGAAATGGTATTCGTCATAAATACTGTCTGTTTCAATATTGATGGCGCTGACTGTAACCAGATTGTCATCACTGCTGAGAATATTGTGCCATACCAGTAAATTTGTACCTGAATTATTCGTAAAGATGTAATCTGCTCCACAAGAATAATCATCAGGATTGGCTTTGCCAAAGAGTTCTAATGGCGTGTCAAACTTCACATTATATTGATCGCTGGCAGCAACGCAAGATTCAAGCGGGCAAGGGTCTCTGCCGGGTGAATTTATACATCGGTCTCCCATCTGCCAGGTATATTCCAAGGCACTATTGGGAAGTAATTCTTCATCCACTACTTCTTCATGTGTTTCATTCGTTTTTCTATTTTCTGAGATCGCATCAAGCGCTCGACCAATTATTGTGTCTTTGGTTTCTTGATCATCAATCAAAGCGATTGCGCCATCAAATAATTGACATCCAAATAGAAATCCGAGCATTGATGTGATTATCAATAAATGGGCTTTTTTACGGGAAAACGAGTTTTTTGTTATGTCCATTACAGGTCTCCTGGGAATAAATTTATCCGATGGGGATTGCAACAGAGCAGTAATAAAGTTTATGGGGATAAGCATCAATGGAAAGCGTCAATAATTTATTATAGCAACTTTACTTTGTCTTACGAAATATCAACGTCTTGTGCAGTATTTTATGTTTCAATTTTTTCCTTGTGTCTTGGGGTTTGATTCGAAGGAAATTGATAGGTTTTGATGGTTACTGATTTGTGGGGCAATATACAATAATCTTCTCAGGCATGATGAATTATTAAAAAATCCAGCAACACCGATTTTTCAAAGACAGGATTGATTATGATAAAAATTGAAAAACTATTTTTGGTTCAAGCAATTGGATCAATTCCTCCCCTGGTTGGTTTCCTTGGGGGATGGTGGATTACCAACCAGCAGTCAGCTACTGCATGGGTAACGATAGCAGCTTTGAGCGGAATGGTGCTGGGATTGATCATTGATATACTCTTTCTCAAGAAGTGGGTTGCGAGAGCTTTTGACATGGATATGAAGATCTGGATGGGAATTTTCTTTTTCTACTCTATTTGTGTGTTTGGTTTCTTCATGGGAGTACCAATATTTAATGTGATTCTTGCGATTCCTGCCGGGTTGTTCATCGGACGAAAACTGGCGCATAAATCGGTTTCAGTCGATGAAGAAAAAAGGTTCATATTAAGAACAAAACTTTATACGACTTGTGTCATGGCGTTTATCTGTGTGTCTTCCGCTTTTTTGGCTTTACTCGACCCGTCCACTGCCGCCAATCTTGAGGGGATGCTTCGTTTGAATTTTGATGTCACGCAAGTGATGATCATCGCATTAATAGTTGTGGGTGGAGGTAGCCTACTGATAATGCATTGGTGGATGGTCAAAAAGATTATACAATTTGCACGAGGGGTGAAGGTGACTAGCAAGTAAAATAATGGTTATTGTACTCATTCGGGCAAAAATAATATTGACCATTATTAACTATTGCAAAAGTGATCAAATTTATGTATCCCGTATAAAATATGATAATAAAGAGAAAAATAGCATAAAGTACTTTTTGTTAATATTTGTTTTAGTGACCAGCACGGCTTGTTCCCTGCCTTTTCTGGCGGGAGATTCTTCAGACCCGGAGCCGACGGAGGAGATGTCAACGGAGATGCCCACGCCGTCAATGCCAACACCGGAAGAGATTACTGGCGGCGGTGATCCGTGTTTGGTAGGTGTGTCGACCATGGCTGCCTACGCTTTGAACAACAAATTCCTTGATCTGACGCAATCACGATGATGTATTTGGTTGCACCGAGCGCCATGAGCATGGAGTTAAATACCGACGGAAGTTATCTGATCAACGGAGAAAACATTGTCAGGGCTGAAATTCCAGGTGGTACAGATTATGTGCAAATGACCGGCACACATAACGGTGAAGGCCGATATACAGCAGAAGGATCATCCATTTTTCTCAGTGATTCAACTTATTCTGTTGTCTTTGGCACCATGACCATGAGCATTGATGGCGTGATTACAGATGCACCGGTTTCAGCATTTACGCTGCCTGATAATTTTATGTCACCGCCTTCTTCAACAGAATATGTGGTTTCAACGACTACTTTACTGGTCACATATGAAGGACCCTCCGGCACGATTACAGAAGAGTGGGCGAGATAGCGTAAGAAGAGACGAACACATCTATCCCCGTGATGATCACTGCTTGTGAGCCGGGGGATTTTTTAAACAGAAGCCGAAATGCCAACTATAATATTCCATATATTTAAACTGCATAGAGGAAAACCCTTTGGCTGACTCACTTTCTGAAAAAATATTTGAAACCTCCAGACTTATTTTACGCCGGGTTGAAGAAGGTGACCGCAATTTGTTTGTTCGCCTGTTTTGTGACGAGGATATGATGCGTTTTTTAGGCGGAACCTGGGCGGTTGATCTGACTGAAGAGACGCTGAAGGAGTGGCGAGAGGAATGGGGAAAACAGAATTATTATTACGGGGTCATCCAGTTAATAGGGGAAGGCACGGCTGTGGGCATCGCCGGTTTCACTGAAGATACCAACCCTGATGAACCTGGTCTGGAATTCTCATGGTTTGTGCTGCCTGAACATCAACAGCGAGGGTATGCCAGCGAAATCACCGGTGGGATGATGACCTATGTGTTTGAGGTACTCAAGAAGGAGAGGCTGTTTGCCGAAACACACCCTGATAACAACGCGTCAAACCGGGTTTTAGAAAAACTTGGATTCAAAAATGCGGGTGAGCGGCAGCATCAATATGATTCGCTGCCGGGGTTTGAACGACAAGTACTTTGGGAAATTCATTCTGCAGACTGGCAAAACCTCAAAAAATGATAGGTACTTAATAGATTTTTTTGAGGACAAAAATAGCTTCTCTAAATTACACTGAATCCATACAGAATATCTAATTTAGTAACGGCCTTCGTTTTATTGAATTGGTAGTCGATGGCCGGGTCTTAAGGCAATAGGAAGTATGTCTATTCTCTTTCTTTTGCATTTATCCAGATGACCCCATACCCATATCGATTCAAACGTACAAAGGATGGATTTTTATGAGGAAGTTAATCTTTATCGTCGTAATTGTTTTGGCAATTGTTTTGTTAATCGGCTGTACGCCTGGTTCTGGAATTCAAATCAGTACACCAGTGCCAAACGCCAATGAAAAAATGGATGTTCCCGGGTTCAAAATTCAACTCAATGCTCCAGGTATCAACCCAATAGTGAATACTGCGGATGCTCATGGTCTGGTCGGAGGAATCCTCTCAGGGGTATGGCATGGTTTTATTTCTCCAGGCACACTTATTTTTTCATTAATAAATCCGAATGTGCAAATGTATGAAGTGCATAACGATGGCAGTTTGTATAACTTCGGTTTTCTATTGGGGATCGCCATAATTTTCACTCTGATTTCTTTGTTCTTTAGGCGCAGACGACCTTTGAAATTGTAGATTTAATTCAGCCAACGAGAACTACATCAACTTTAAGTTGAATGAAACATGAATAATTGAGCCGGTAATGGATCGAAAAAAACAGAAATGGAGAAAAACACATGAAACTGAGCAAACCGAAAGTTGTCACCTGGTGGATTGCCGTTATCCTTGGCGGACTTGGTATTTTGTCAACGCTGATTCCGATTCCGGCGCTGGCGCCATACGCGTTTTGGATGGTGGCGGCAGCATTTGTGTTGTTAGTTCTGGCTACAGCCCTCACTGGATTGTAAACCTTTGAGTTGGTAGAGGGTTTGTTTGCCATAGGACAGACCCTCTACCTCAGATCAATAGTAGATAAGGTGTTAGGGTTGTGTCATAAAAATATCACGGTGAGAAATGCACATCCGTGATATTTTTTAGTCTTAGGGTTCACGATTCACTTGGTGATTGATGGCTTTAAGGTTGGAGAAAACAATTCAAGTATACGGTTTCTTAAGGATATAACTCGACTTTTTACTGCCGGGATTCTTAATACGAGCAGAATGATTACCAATCCCCCCATGATCAGCGGACGTACTATATTGCCACTGAGCGTACTCAGTGAGCCTTTTACGGCAAGCGCATAATGAAAGACAGCCAATCCACCAATCACATAGACCAATTTATGCAGTCTAGCCCAGTTCTTTCCGAGCCGTTTCATCCATGTTTTGAAGGATGTAAAAGCGAGAGCGATCAGCATTAATCCAGCCAGGGTACCCAGTAAAATGAAGGGTTTTTGGATGGTTAACAGATAGATTTGTCTAAAGTTTAACCCGTAATCCAGGACGGCAAAAGTGGTGAAATGTAAGGCAAAATACAAGAAGGTATATAACCCAAGCGCACGACGATGTTTAGAGAGTTTCTTCAAGCTTGTGATCGACACAATTGGTGTGACCGCCATTGTGACCACGAGCAGATTGAGTGCAGCCCGTCCAAAAAACTGTTCGATAAATTGAATCGGATTGACAGTCAATTGATCCACGATAAACTTATAGAGCAATTCTGCCATTGGCAGAAGACCAAGGAAGTGAACAAATAAACGCAGCCAGGGGATGGACAGGGTGTTTTTCATTTTATTTTCTGTAATGGGAATGGCCGTGTTTGAATTCATATTCACCTCAATAATTCCTGTTTAAATCCATGCCTTCATAAAGATGGGCAACCTGGTCAGCGTACCCATTAAACATTAGCGTATCTCGGCGGCTGAATTCACCAATCCTGCGTTCTGTGGCTTGACTCCAACGGGGATGATCTACCAGAGGGTTGACATTGGCATAAAAGCCATATTCATTGGGGGCAATAGTGCTCCACAACGTTGTGGGTTGCTGGTCGGTCAGCTCTATTTTGACAATGGCCTTAATTGATTTAAAGCCGTATTTCCAGGGTACGACCAATCTGACGCCGCCGCCGCTTTGGGCTGGCAGTTCCCCGCCGTATAAGCCGGTAGAGAGAAGGGTGAGGTCGTTCATGGCCTCGTCGATCCGCAGCCCTTCTTGATAAGGCCAGGGATAAGAGCCTTGTTTTTGACCTGGCATCTCTGAGGGGTCAAAGAGGGTTTCAAATCGTACGTAGCGGGCATCTGAGGTGGGCTGCACATCTGCAAGTAGTTTGGCGAGCGGAAAACCCATCCACGGAATGACCATGCTCCATGCTTCAACGCAGCGCAGACGATAAATGCGTTCTTCGGGTGAATACTTTTTGATCAGATCATCAACACTGAATTTTCCCGGATTACTGACCATACCTGATATTTCCACATCCCAAGGAGAGGTCTTGAAATCTTTGGCCAATGTGGCAACTCTCTGTTTGTCTGTGGTGAATTCATAATAATTGTTGTAGTTGGTGATATCTTCGAAAGTGTTGGGTACATCGCCCCCGGTTGGTGGTTGAGTTCCGGCTGCTGAGTCAATGGAAGTGCTTTTGTCTGGCGACACATTGCATGCAACAAGGGCTACACCTCCAGCGATGACACCTGCGGTGCGCATAAAGTCTCGTCTTGAAAGGTATACATTTTTGGGTGTAATCTCAGATGAATTTATTTTTTGAGTATTCATGATAGCTCCTGGTTAATTTACTTCTTCGTTCAAAAGCGCGACAATTGCATCTTCGGTTTCTTGATATTTACCTTCACCAATGTGGGTGTAGCGAATGTGACCGTTTTTGTCGATCAGGTAGAGGCTTGGCCAATAGTGGGTGTTATAGGCATTCCAGGTCTTTCCGAGATTGTCTTCGGCAACCGCATAGGGGATTTTGAGTTCTTCAACCGCTTGCTGTAAATTTTCGAGTACGGATTCGCGGTCGAATTCTGGAAAATGATCGCCAATAATCACCAATCCTTCTGATGCGTATTTTTCATGCCATTTAATCAAATTGGGAATCACATTGCGGCAGTTGATGCAGCCAAAGGTCCACATCTCAATGATGACAACTTTGCCTTTCAGGTCTGCGAGCCTGAGTGGATTTTCGGTGTTAATCCAAATCGTATTGGTCAACTCGGGCGCAATACCCAGGTCTGGCAGATCAACCGAGGTTGATTTCTCAACTGTACTATTGGCTGGCGTGCAAGCCGTAAGCAGAAATAAGCCAGTAAATAGGAATATTAGAAGTGATCGCATAACCATATCTCCTTGTTGATAAGGTTATGTTAACTAAAATTAGTTACGAAATTCTTAACCAGTGAGAAACAAAGGATTAACGCTTTGGAAGTAAAAACGAAAAGGTAGTGCCTTTATGAAGTTCGCTCTGAACCGTAATTTCACCCCTGTGTGCCTCAATCACCCCTTTGGCAATGGCCAAACCCAACCCGGCGCCGCCGCTGACACGACTGCGTGATTTATCACCCCTGTAGAAACGTTCAAAAACGTGAGAGATATCTTCAGGCAAGATGCCTTCTCCAGAATCACTGATGCTGACAATCACGTTGTCACCACTGCATTTTGCGACAATATTTATTTCACCGTTGGCGGGGGTATAGCGGATGGCGTTGCTGACCAAATTGTTGACCGCGCGTCCCATCCAAAGCACATCCATGTTTATTGGGTCCACGCCGTCATCGGCAGAGCCGCACAGTTTCACCCCTTTTTGTGCCGCCAAGCTGGAAAAACTTTCAAGTGTGTCTGAAATGAGATCTCTGATTGAGGCGGCTTCAAGCGTAAGCGGCATTCCACCAGAATCCAATTGAGAGATTTGAAAGAGATCATCCACCAATAACGAAAGGGTGTCGACCTGTTTTTTGGCTTGAGAGAGATAATTTTGAATTTCTTTGGGGTCCGTCACGACACCGTCAGAAAGCGCTTCGACCAACAAACGGATGGAAGAGAGGGGGGTGCGCAGATCGTGACCCGCCCAGGCAACCAGATCTCGACGCAGTGTTTCGAGTTCTTTCTGTTTCTTGTCTGCACTTTCAAGTTGGAGTGCCATTTTGTTAAATGAATCTGCCAGGGCGGCAATTTCATCTTTGCCAGGGATGTCTGCCCTGGTGGATAAATCGCCGCTTTCAATCGAATGGGTGGCTAATTCGAGACGCGAGATGCGGTCGATTAACGCACTGGTAAAGAAACTACCCAGAGCAACCGCGATGCCGCCGGCAAACAAGAGCAAAACGGTTGCCAGCAAGAGGTCGTGTTCGCTGGCAAACATCAATCTGGCCGTGAGCCAAACATTTAAAAAGGTTAATAGACTGGCGATCACATAAGACCCCAAGAGGACCCAACGCATTGAGGGGGCATATTTTAACCAATTTAAACGATAAGCGCCGTAACCTATTGCGATTGAAAGCACAGCCGTTATGGCCAAGAATAAAGCCATGTGCTGCAGGTCTCCCAAGGTTGGACGCATCAATAAATAGAAGATCACCAACGAGATTAAGAGAACGACCGCAATGGTCGTGGCAAAAAACAGGGTACGTTTGTTTGAATTTTTCATCGTTTAGGGATCAAATTTATACCCAACACCCCAGGTCGTCACAAGATGTGTAGGTGTGGTGGGATCTTTTTCTATTTTTTCACGTAAGCGTCTGATATGCACGGTAACTGTGCTTGGGTCAATAAAATCCCGCAGACCCCAAATGCTTTCAAGCAGTTGATCGCGTGAAAAGACCTGGCGGGGATGTGTAGCGAGATGATAAAGTAAATCAAACTCTTTTGCTGTCAGTATTATTTCGCTGCCGTTAACCAAAACCTCTCTAGTTTGAGGATTAATATTGAGATTGCCAGCTTGAATGTTCGCTTGCGCTGGAGAATCCAATTTGGTTTGAGTGCGGCGCAGAACTGCCCTAACGCGGCTGACCAATTCTTGCGGGCTAAAGGGTTTGACTACATAGTCATCCGCGCCGAGTTCAAGGCCGGCGATGCGGTCGCTCTCTTCTCGTCTTGAGGTCAGCAAAATTACAGGTACGTCTGAGCGATCTCGAATACTTCTAATGAGGGCAAATCCATCCATGCCTGGAAGCATGACATCCAGGATGACAAGGTCAGGTAAACTCAAAGCAAGATAATGATGTGCTTCCAAGCCATCTGCAAATGTTGTTACTTCAAAACCTGCACGGTTTAAATATAAGCTTACAACTTCACTGATGCTGGGTTCATCTTCGACAATAATGATTTTTGGCATGTTTTTTCTCTTGATTTGATTGTATAACAAAAATATTACACAACTCTTAACAATGGTTCATGGTTTCGTAATGTTTTTTTCTTATTTGTGTAATTTGTCACTCCTAAAATAGAACTATATTGAAATGGAGGAAGAAATGAATAAAAGTTTATTTTCACTAATTAGTTTGGTTTTTATCATTGCGGCTTGTTCACCGGCAGCACCCACGCAGGAAGCCATGATGGAAAAACCCACCGAAGCCATGATGGAAAAGGCGACCGATGACATGATGGGCACTTCAACTGAAGCAATGGAAGCCGTTGCAACAGAAGCGATGGAAGATAAAGCCGTGATGACTCCCGGTTTCTTTGATGTGTCTTTGACAAATGTGAATACCGGAGAGTCATTCAAGATTGCAGATTTTGCCGGAAAAGTTGTTTTGGTTGAAAATCTGGCAATGTGGTGCTCAAATTGCATGAAACAACAAGAGCAAGTAAAAATATTGCACGAGACACTCGGTATGGATTCAGATCTGGTTTCGATTGGATTTGATATTGATCCAAATGAAAATGCTGAAGATCTGAAAAAATATACAGATAGCAATGGTTTTAACTGGATATATGCAGTTGTCCCCCAGGAAGTATCAAAGGAAATCGGCAATCTCTATGGCGCTAATTTCTTAAATCCACCTAACACACCAATCTTCATTGTTGATCGCAAAGGTGACGTTCATCCAATGCCATTTGGAATAAAAAGTGCAGAAGAGATTAAAGCATTTATTGACCCCTTCCTTGCTGAAGGTATGTAAAGTTCGTAGTTAGAACCTGGCTGGAATTCTCGAACCACGATTTCCAGCCAGAATTTTCGAAAGGTTCCCGATGGAAGCTATTATTACATCAATCAGTTTAGGTTTACTTGCCAGCGCCAGCCCTTGCATTATTCCGCTTTACCCGGGGTATCTTGCTTATTTAAGTGGCGCCGCAACCGGTGAAAAACGTAAAGGGCGTTATTTCTTGGGATTCTTTGTGCTGGCCGGTGTGTTAACTATGATGCTCTTTCTAGGGCTGGTGATAGCTCTGTTGTCTGTTTCGGTTGGACGGGCATTATCAATCATTATCCCCATTGCAGATTTGTTGTTGATCACGCTTGGCATTCTACTGCTGGCGGATAAGAATCCATTCAAGGCGCTGCCTCAAATTAAAATTCCGGCGCTGCGCAATCCGTTTTTCAATGCTTTCGTGTATGGTTTGTTGTACGGCCCCATTGCACTTCCATGTTCGGGTCCGCTGGTGGTGGGTATATTTGCCATTTCGCTTACCAGCGCTGAAGTTTTGAGCCGGCTGGGCACATTTTTGTGGTTTGGCATTGGCTTTGGATTACCCTTACTGCTATTATCATTGATCTCAGGCGCGCTGCAGAGAACAATTACACGCTGGCTGGCCATGCATTCAAGATTGATCAATGTGATCGGTGGACTTCTGTTGATCGGGATTGGAATTTATGATTTTGTGGTTAACTTGCCGTTGATTCGTCTGGTTTTAGGAATCTAACTTTTTTTGTCGATTAAAAAAGGGCAGAATTATTCTTCTGCCCTTATATATTATTAAAAAAGAAATGTATTACTCTGACAGTGCCGGTTCCATAAAAATGACATCTTCATATCCCAAAGCCAGAAAGAGGCGCGAGAGATAGCTTTCTGCATTTTGTTGGGCAAGCTCGAGGATACCGTCTTCGACGGCGGATTTTCTGATTTCCTGTTCAGCCGATTTTCTGGCAAGGGTTTCAAGGTTTGGATCTGATTGACGCAATATACTCGTTTCGCGTTCAAAAATATACGATTTTTCATTGTCGAGTGTGGCAATGAAAATTTCAGCAGCAGGCAGGCGCACATTCAAGACGCTGTTGGTCAACCAAAGGTCGTCGGGGGTAAGCTTTTCAAGATCGACACCAGCGATGACTGTGCCGTGAGCCACCAACAGTAAACGATCTTTGTTGAGAAATTCGAAGGTGCCGCCGCCAATTTCGGCTGTGATGATCTTCTCGACAGAATATTGAATCGTCTCAAGGCGTGCCAAGCCACGCACTTCGTGGATGATGGTGATGGGGTCCGGCAGAATAGTGGGGGTGGGGTGCAAAAGATCCGCGATCTGGGTGCTGAGTGATAGATTGGCTTGTTTTAAGGGATTGAGTGCGTTTGAAATACTGTTATTGAGCGCAGTAAATGCCACCCAGGCCAGAATGACCAATATAACCGCCAGAATGATACGAACAACTATTTTATTCATGTTCAGATTATACAGTCGATTTTACTAAAAAGCGCAAATATTATCTTATATATCAGATAATATTTGGAAGCTTCGCTTAATTATTGTTATTAAATTCTTGTGTATTTTTTCATTTATTTTTAGGGTTTTTGCCATATTTGATCTGTTACCCTATAAATGGCTGTTATTCAAAAAGGAGAAAATGACTGAGTTAAAATCCATAAAAGTTTTGGGTGATGTTTCTTTAGAAAGCCAAGAGTTAAAAGAGAAAACCACAAAAGGGTGGAATTTTAAAAGGTTTTATTCAAGTTTAATTAATCCTTCAGCTTCTCATAAGAATTTACTTGGGGCGGAACGCCGACGTTCCAAACTGTTGGCGTTGATTCTTTTGGCGGTACTTATTTTTGCAATCCTCGTTCTTGTGGTTGTTTATGTTACAAATGACCCGGGTAGCTCAAGACGAAGTCAATATACATTTTTGATTCTTGTTATGGTTGTATTTTTTTCCATCGCTTATCGAATTAATCATGTTGGCCATTATTCCATAGCTGTATCGATGCTGCTTATTTGTGCCTTACTTGGTCCATGGGGGTCGTTGGTTTTGGACACTGAAGTGCTTATGGGTGATTTTGTTCCACTTACTTATGTATTAATCCCTGTATTATTGTCCAGCATACTTGTCCGTCCTGCAATTACGATTATTATTGCTTTCGTGCAAATTGGTGTTTTGTTGTTGATTCCCACATTCACGCCAGTGTCAGCAACCATCAATTGGGTAAGTTTTTTGATTTTCATTTTCTTAACTTCAATTCTCAGTATCCTGGCTAATATCATCAGCAGGCAAGACTTGGATGAAATTGACTACCAAACCAATTTGTTGGTTCAAAGTGAGTCCAAAATGAGGGAATTGGCAATTCGTGATCATGTAACCAATTTATTTAATCGGCGATACATGGATGAAACTCTTGAGCGCGAGATTCTTCGAGCGAAACGTCAAAAAATACCAGTTGGAATAATGGTCATTGATATCGACCATTTCAAACACTACAATGACACTATGGGGCACGGTGCAGGTGATATCCTACTTAAGGAATTTTCAAAAATCCTTAGTTCATATGTTAGAGACGCTGATATCGCAAGCCGTTTTGGGGGAGACGAATTTGTACTTGTAATGCCAGGGGCTTCACAAAAGGTCACCATGGTTCGTGCTGATGCGATTTGCGAGAATGTTAGAAAAATGCATTTTTCCTATTTAAGTAAACAACAAAGCGGCGTTACTATTTCAATTGGAGTTTCGTCATTTCCAAAGAATGGGTCTACTGGAGAATTGGTCTTAAAATCTGCAGACCAAGCGTTATATCAAGCAAAAGAGCAAGGCCGCGACCGTGTCGTTGGAATGGATTTGGTTGTCCGTAAAAATTCTTAATTTATATGGGTGAAAGGTAGAGATCATCTTTTTAAGAACCCACTCTCTATATTCACTAAAAGTAGATTACTTTAATTGTTGGTTTATTTGAAAGTAAATTAAGTTTATAAAATCCTTTGTCGCTTTGGGCTGGGATATTGTTTAGTTTATTCAAGAAAAATTCTTGAAACCAAAGTGCATTACCAAGAAAAAAGACTATACTTATTAATGCAGGGTGGCAAAAGGCCACCTCACTCATCGTGATTGATCCATACACTAAAAAGGAGAAATTCAATGGGAGATAAAGGCGGCAAGAAAGATAAAAACAAAGCAGACAAGCAGAAGAAAGAGCATCTGCAAAAAGAGCAAGAAATTAAGAAAAGCAAGCTTCCAACCAAGAAAATATAGAATCAAAGAATTTGGATGGTTTTTGTAAATGGAAAAGGGTAATTTCTTTACCCAATTTCCTTATCCAGACATCCAGGATTTACAATTAAAAATGATCAATAAATGCACCTTCGCATTATCTTTGCGGAGGTGCTTTGTTGAATGGAAAATGTTGGGTATATTAAAAAAATGAAAGTTATGTTACATTTTTAGTATTAATGTAGTTTTTACTTGCACAATTGGAATGTAAAGGTATAAATTAATGGTATCGAGTTGATTAGAGGTAATTTCTAATAATTGTAAAAATGGTGTTGGATTCTTTCCAGCATTTTGTTTTTTAGCTCGAAAACCAAAAGATTAATTGTTGTCATTTTTTCCAGCTTTCCTGAATTGAAGAGGATGGCAGTTCTGAAATTGCGTGTTAATAGCAGCAATAATTTTCTAAAAAGACGAATCAGAGGTTTATTAATTGCAGATTTTCCGGAGGATGTAAAGCATATGAAGGCACTCAATAATCTCAAAACTGGTGTGAAGTTAATAGGCGGGTTTATATTTGTTGCCTTGATCACCCTGGCAGTCTCAGTGATCAATTTCTTTAGTTTGCGCGCCAGTGATACTGCGCTGAACTCTCTATTCTATGATAATCTACTGCCAATCAGTTCACTTACGACCATCAGTGAAGACCTTTATCGAATTAAGGGTGATATCTACAAACTGATTTTGACTCCATCTGAAAGAGGTGGGAGCATTTCTGAGATTGCCGAACTTGAAATTGACATCAACGCGAAAATTGATGAGTATATCAATAGCAATCCACCCGAGGATATACTCAAAAAAGTGAATGAGTTTAATTCAGCCTGGGGTGAATATGAAAGTGCAATCAACGAGATTGTGGATTGGAGCAAGCAAAGCAAAGTAAAGGAAATTGAAGCCAGTATGAGAGGGACTGGCCGCGCGAGTGTCGCCCAAAAGGCGGCTAATGCTTCAATCAGCGCCATTAATTCTCTCATCAAGCAAAATGCTGAAAAGGCAAACCTTATGTCGGCGGCTGAAAATCAAAAGGCAATCGTTATTTCTTTCGTTTTTGCAGGTGTATGTTTTATTTTGGCGATTTCTATTGGTTTGATTATCAGTAGCTCGATTACAAACCCGTTGTCTCAATTAACGAAGATTACAACCGCAGTTTCGCAGGGCGATTTAGTCCGAAGACTAGATGGTAAAACTTTGGAAAAATTAATTATTCGAAATGATGAAATCGGAGTCATTTCAAAATCGATGGACAACTTGGTTGAATATTTACATTGTATAGGTGATGCAGCCAACACCATTGCTGCCAATGACCTTTCTGCTTCGATAACGGTAATAAACGACAAAGATGAACTTGGCAATGCATTTGCAAAAATGATATACAGTTTACGCGAGACTGTGGGGCAGGTGTCCGAGAGCGCTACAAATCTTAGTGAAGCATCTGATCAACTTGCATATGCAGCCAATCAAGCTGGCCTGGCTACAAATCAGATAGCCGTTACCGTTCAGCAGGTTGCAAAAGGAACCACAGAACAAGCTTCAGCAGTTTCAAAAACGACCACTGCGGTCGAACAGATGACTTTTGCCATCGACGGAGTAGCCAAAGGTGCACAAGAACAAAGTTTCTCGGTTGCAAAAGTTTCGAATGCCACCAATAAAATTAATGAAGCAATTCAACAAGTTGCTGGTAACGCCGTTGCAGTCAGCAATGATTCAGCAATGGCTGCTGAAGCGGCACGAAAAGGAAAAATGACTGTTGAGCAAACCCTGAACGAAATGCAAGGAATTAAAACAAAGGTTGGGGTTTCTGCTCAAAAAGTGCATGAAATGGGTTTGCGGTCTGAGGAAATTGGCAAGATCGTTGATGCCATTGAAGACATCGCTTCTCAAACCAATTTATTGGCATTAAACGCGGCCATTGAAGCAGCCAGGGCTGGCGAACATGGCAAGGGTTTTGCGGTGGTGGCGGATGAAGTAAGAAGGTTGGCTGAACGTTCATCGCTCGCAACTAAAGAGATCGGCGGGTTGATCAACGGCATTCTTGCTTCAGTGGCAGAAGCAGTCAAAGCCATGGAAGAAGGCTCGAAGGAAGTTGAGAAAGGCGTTCTGAGTGCCAATCAGTCGGGTACTGCTTTAAGTGATATTTTGGCGGCTTCAGAAGCGGTTCAAAAACAGGCTGACCTGGCTGGTGACGCCAGCCATAGGATGAAACAGGCTTCAGAAGAATTGGTTTCTGC
Organism: Chloroflexi bacterium HGW-Chloroflexi-4; assembly: GCA_002840715.1. GTDB lineage: Bacteria > Chloroflexota > Anaerolineae > Anaerolineales > Anaerolineaceae > UBA6107. The sequence continues at coordinate 76,139 of PHBW01000012.1, read as the reverse complement.
AGTGGAATCAGTTTCTGCGATTGTAGAAGAAAACACGGCCTCAACAGAACAAATGGCAGCCAATTCAAGTGAGGTTTCAGTGGCAATCGAAAGCATTGCCAGCGTAAGTGAAGAAAACAGTGCTGCCATTGAAGAAGTGAGCGCCAGTGCAGAAGAGATGAGCACTCAGGTGGATGAAGTCACAGCCTCCGCAGCGTCGCTGGCGGTGATGGCTCAAAAACTTCAGGATATCGTAAAAACCTTTAAGCTGACCGAAAAGACCGGCGCAGATAAAATTGCCGAGATAAACAGTTTCATTTTTGAGCATTGTCATTTTGTGAACAGCGCAGAAGAGATGCAAAAAGGCGGAGCGAAAATAAAATTAAGCGATCTGCCAAACCACCGCAATTGTTCATTGGGCCGCTGGTATTACGGCGTTGGCGGCAGAGATTTTGGACAGGATCAAAACTTCCACGCTTTGAAAGTGGATCATAAACAGTTCCATGAGAATCTAAGGTTGCTTATTGAATCTTTATCCGCTCAAGATTCATCCGAATCGCAGTTATTGTTAGAAAAACTCTTTTTAACCCACCAGCAGGTGGATACCAGCCTTAAGAATTTGATCAAATCGGTGGAGGAAGAAAACCAGGAAGGTTAGTATTACTTTTATTCATTAGAAACCCTTGGGATTTGTGATATTCCAAGGGTTTTAAGTTGGTTTTTTGGATGCCGTAAAACATTTGTGCTAATATAATTGGTAGTAATCTGGCACGTAATAAATCTACTGAACTCAATCTGACTTTTGCCGATTACTACAACCTACCAGGGAGTGAGCATGCTAAATTCATCTATATTATTGACCAATGAACCAGAGGCATCTGAAGCCGATACCAGTTTTGTGCGGCAGGGATTGCGCCGGTATAACTTACTATTTGCTGAAGATGACAGCTTCCAGCCGCTCAATCTGTTTCTGCGCCGTGATGATGGCTCCATCGCGGGAGGATTGTTGGGAGATATATATTGGGGGTGGCTATCCATCAATATTTTATGGATTGACGACCGCCTGCGCCGACAGGGATATGGTGAACGGTTGATCAAGAGGGCAGAAGAAGAAGCACTCAAAAAAGGCTGCCAGGCCGTGCATCTGGATACAATGAGTTTTCAAGCCAGGCCGTTCTACGAAAGACTCGGCTATACCGTTTTTGGCGTGCTGGATGATCTTCCTGTTGGGCATCAGCGGATTTTTATGTGGAAGAAATTGATATAAAGCGCAAGATTCGTCAAACCTATTGCCATTGTCGGATTTAATAGCAATTTTTATCAAGATAACGCAGGGTCAATTTGGTATGCTTTGATTGCCGGCAAAAATAATAAATGGAGGCAATCCAAATGGTTCAAAATGAATCAGAAATTAAACCCATTGTCATCAATCCGATTGGGGTAGTGAGGGCTTCTGACGAACAGGGGAGTTACTGTGTTGAGGTTTTCCCTGAATATAGAGAAGCGTTAACTCAATTGGAAGCATTCAGCCATGTGATGATCGTATGGTGGGCTAACAAACATGACAACGTTCAAGACCGAAGCTTGCTCTCGACAGAACTGCCCTATGCGCCAGGGGTGACCGCAGGTGTGTTTGCCTGCCGCAGCGAGTATCGTCCCAACCCGGTTGGCATCACCACCATGCCCATTTTGGCGGTTGATCACGCCCAGGGCATCATCACACTGCCGTGGATTGACGCATTTGATGGCACGCCGGTGGTTGATCTGAAACCCTACATGCCGACCTCTGATCGTGTTCGCGATGTGCGAGTGGCGGGGTGGCTGTCTGACTGGCCTTTGTGGATGGAAGAGGCGGGGGCATATTTTGCCTCTCATCAAACAAATTTTGGTTGTTAGTCCTTTCATGCTCCCCTTTTGTGTTTATTGCCAAGGGGGAGTATGATATTTAAAAAATCCAAACCAGTGAGAAAAATGTGAAGCCGAAAATAATTGAATCCAAACCAATCACTCTTGTGGGGATGTCATTTTATGGGGATCCATTTGATACCCATGCCGGCTGGGATGAAGACAATCAAATTGGACTTTTGTGGAAACGCCTTTTTTCTTTTTTAAAGAAAGACACCGTTTTTTCGTTCCTTGCCCAATCCAGAGCCTGGTATGAAGTGCACATCCATTCTGAAGAAACTCAGGCAAAAGGATTGTTTGAAGTTTTTGTCGGGGTGGAAATTGAAAGGGCACGGGTGACCGAATTACCAGCCCACTTATTGGTTAAGAACCTCTCGGCTGAGCAATATGCCATTTTCACCTTTGAAGGTGAAGAGATCAGCTCTGATTGGGAAAAAATCCTTGAAACCTGGATAAACGAATCGGACTATCAAAGCGCTGGGTCATACAATTTTCAATATTATGACGAGCGGTTTAAAGGGCTGGATCGAATCAGTGAATCGGTTTTGGATGTTTATATCCCCATAAAAAAGAAATCTGACTGATGGTCGATCAAGTCAAGGTAATTTTTAAGGCGATCGAGTTCATCGAAAGTCATTTAAAAGAGGATATTACTGTTGCACAGATTGCTGATGCAGCAGGCTATTCACTTTTCCATTTCATGCGCAAGTTCAATCAGATTGTGCACCATACTCCCTATGATTATTTGATGCGCAGACGGTTGACAGAAGCTGCCAAAGCCTTAATTCAGAACGAGCAGCGGATCATTGATATTGCGCTTGATTTTGCTTTTAATGACCAGGAAACCTTTTCGCGGGTTTTTCGCAAGATGTTCCAAATAACGCCAAGTCAATGCAGAAAAGAAAATGGCATTTCATTCCAATTCTTGTTACAGGCCAAAACACTGGATGAATTAAAATTTATCAACAGTGATCACTTTAGTATACCGCTGGTGATTGAAGTGGAAGAATTGACATTGACAGGATTAATGATTGCGCTTGATAAAAATGAACAAAAGGTGGCGACGCAAAAAAAGCAAGTTTTAAGTGATTTTTTATCAGCCTGCAGCCTGCCAAAACTTGCAACCCTTTATGAAATAGAATATGGGTTAAATCATCAGTTTGGAAAACGGTATAGTTTTGTGGGTGCTGAAAAAGAAAAACTAATACGTTCAAGCGCTTTGTTGGTAGACCAAACCATCAACAAAGGACGTTTTGTGAAAATGGAAGTGCTGGAATCGGAAATGTCACTGGCATTGGCTTATATTCATACTACGTGGATTCCGCGAGTGGGGTTGGTCGAAAACAAAGAAATGTTTGTTTGCGGTTGGCGTTATGACGCAACGCTTAAAGAGCGAACGATTTTTATTTTGATTCCTGTAAAATAAGTGTGAAATTTGATTTCTGGAGGTCTTGCCATGGATTTCTCAAAACCTGAAACGATCAGTCTGGATGATTTGCGAGACCGAATAAAGTTGACTGACCTGGTTCCAAGCCGATCGGTTTTACTGGAAGGAATCGACACTGTTTTTGAAAATCTCAAAGCACAAGGGTTTCAGACCTGGCTGGATCTGCAAAAAGCCATTAAGAACCCGAAGAAAATTGAAGATTTTTCAAAGAAATCCGAAATTGATTTTCAATACTTGGTTCTTTTACGACGAGAAATTGAAGGTTATCACCCTAAACCTTTTGATCTGAAAGTTGTTGATTGGGTACCGCAAGAAGTGATCACCAAGCTGTTTGATGATGGGGTTGCTACATCTGATCAGCTCTTATCCAAGTGCAGCGAGCTAGAGGCACGAAATTTGTTTGCTGATAAAATTGGAATTAATCGCGAAATGTTAGATTATCTGGCAAACTTGGCGTCTCTTTGCAGGGTGCAGTGGGTCAGCCCGATTGCCGGCCGCATGTTGATTGAAGCAGGCTATGATACCTGTCTGAAACTTTATACTGCGGATGGTAATGAATTGTTTGAGGCAATGAATCGGGTTAATAAACAGGGTAATTATTTTAAGGGGACTATTGGACTGCGGGATATCAAAAGGCTGATTGAAGCCGCCAAATACTGCCTTTAGGATGGTGAAATCGATGAGTTATATTGAGTTATCTACAAACAACATTGGCACTGAACATATTTGCTGTGGATTTTCTGACAAGAAATGTGTCACAGGAACCCAACTGAAAAAGAGCTGGTTAACCAACGAGTTTGAGCATGGTTTTGTTTTTCGCAGGCTGGATGAACGCGCAAAGGTTTTTGTTGAATACGGTCCATCAGAATCTACATGGATGCCGGTGACTGCCGATAACACCTTGATGCTAGGTTGTTTTTGGGTGTCAGGAAGTTATAAGGGCAAGGGCTACGGCAAGGCTTTGCTCGATTCTGTGATCGACGCCGCCAAAAGACAGGGCAAAGAGGGCGTGGTCACGGTAGCCGGCACCAAAAAGTTCCATTTTATGAGCGACACCCAATGGCTGCTGAAGCAGGGGTTCAAGGTTTGCGATACCACGCCCGACGGTTTTAGTTTGCTGGAGCTGCGCTTTGATGGGGCCGCTGGTACAGCATCCTTTAAGGATTGTGCCAAGAGCGGAGAGTGCACCGAGAAGAATGGGCTAGTGGTGTACTATACCAACCGCTGTCCGTTTTGCGAGTATTATGTAAATGAAGTGTTGGTCGAGACCGCTGCCAAACGCAATTTACCGCTGAAGATCATCAAGCTGCAAAGCATGGAAGAAGCCCAATCTGCGCCGACGCCTGCGACCATTTTCAGCATGTTTAAAGACGGCAAATTTGTGACCACTGATTTGAGCGTGTGTCTGGATAATCGATTTGAAAGTTGTTGCCTGAAAAGTGATCATGATTTCTACAATTAAAGATCTCAACCAACTGATAAAAGGTATGATGCCGGTTGTAAACCCAGGGGTATATGCGTTTGTCTCTGTGCCAAGTGCCGAGGCATTACAATCCGTGAGGGTGATCGCCTCGGTTATAGAGGATGAAGGTTATTCTGCGGTGATCGGAGAAAGTGATGCACTTTCACTCGAGCTGCCGATCTTGTTCCGTGCGGGATGGATCACACTCACAGTCAACTCTGATCTGCAGGCGGTGGGGCTGACTGCGACCTTTGCCGGTGCCTTGTCCAAAGCAGGGATAAGCTGCAACGTGGTGGCAGGGGCATTTCATGATCATATTTTTGTACCCATCGAGTGCACAGCCGATGCAATGGACGTGCTTAATAATATGCAGGCTTCTGTAAACGAATAATCTTGAAATCGGAGGCAAGAATATGATCAGAATAAAAACAGAGTTCGTTAAACTGGATGACATTCAGATCGCGTATGCTCAATATGGCATCGGCTCAATTTTGCTGCTTTTGCACGGCAACTCAGGCAGTAAAGCGTTCTTCAGAAGATACCAGCTTGAATATTTCTCTAACTTTCACACCATCGCCCTCGACAGCCGCGGCCACGGTCAAAGCCGATCGAAAGATGTATGCTTGTCTTATGAGCAGCAAAGCAAGGATGTTTTAGCGTTCTGCAAGGCAAAAGGTATTTCTCAAGCAAAGGTAATTGGGTACAGCGACGGCGGGAACCTCGCCTTGTGGATGGCAGTGAAGGCACCTGAGATTTTTTCTCAAGTTGTAGCCATCTCACCAAATACACTGGCAAGCGGCAATAAAGATGGGATGATTACAGCCATCCAACGTTATTTGCAAGGTATGAAGCGAATGCGCAGATTCGGCTTTCCGAACAAGAAACAAATCATGCGATTTGAACTCATGCTTACTGACACCGGCATCACCGAGGCCGATCTGCAAAATATCAAGACCAGGGTCAAGATTCTTTATGCCGAAAGAGATATGATCAAAGAGGAGCACCTTTTGTATTTGGCTGATAAAATTCCAGGCTGCGAGGTGCATAAAGTGATGGGCTGCCATCATATTAACATCCCGTTTCAAGCAGAAACCATCAAAGTGATACAAGATTATTTGAATTAGAAAGTAAATGGACTTAGTGATGAAATTATTGGAAAACAAATGGGCATTGATTACAGGTTCAAGCCGCGGTATCGGTCAACAGATTGCGCTGGGGTTGGCTGAGCGAAAATGCAACATCATTGTGCATGCACGCAAGGCTGAAAATGCAGAGAGAACTCTGGCACTGTTGAAACCAAGTTGTGTGAAAACGCACCTGGTAACCGGGGTATTGGATAGCCATGAAGGTGTGGAGAGCATTGTCCGTGCAGTCAATGAACTGCCGGACAAAGTGGATATTCTGTACAACAATGCGGCTATTATGAGCAAATGGCAGCCCATGTGGCAGATTCCACAAGAGGAGTGGCTAAGAGTCTTTCAGACCAACCTTTTTGCCATGATTCAACTCTGCACAGCTTTTGCGCCGGGGATGAAGGAGCGGGGATTCGGACGCATAATCAATGTAACCTCGGGTATAAAGGATACGCCTGAGTTGACCCCTTACAGCGTTTCCAAGGCGGCTGTGGATAAATATAGTCGGGATCTGGCTTTTGAATTACGCGGGAGCAATGTGTTGGTAAACTATCTTGATCCTGGTTGGCTAAAAACGGATTTGGGAGGCCCCAACGCAGATCATGAAGTTGAGACCGTGCTGCCTGGAGCCCTGGTGCCCGCCCTTTTGGATGACCTCGGCCCCACTGGGCAGTTTTATGCTGCACAAGATTACAGTATGTTAGGAAAGTGATCTTTTAACTAAAAAACCTCGAGCGAACTCGAGGTTTTTCTTGGTTGTGCAATGAATTGTACTAGACAGCAGAGAGTGAATTGTTGATCTTGCTGAAGACACCGCCAATTTGAGGTCCGAGCAAGCGCAAGACAACAATTACGACCACAGCGATGAGCACGAGGATCAGTGCATATTCGATCAAACCTTGTCCTTTTTCTTTCGGGGCGAATAACATATATTATCTCCTTGTCCAATAAATGAATGTTAAATAAATTATAACGCGTCAAATCAGAATTTCAATAGTTTGACATTACAGCGACATTACAATTAAATAATTATTTGGTGCGTCATGCAACCATCCATATTAAGTAATGAATTTATTCCTATCCTTTCTGGATTTGAAAGTTCTGATAAAGGTGCCCTATAATTAGAAAATGCACTTATTATTTATATGGAGAAAATAGAAAATGGATCTGAAAAATGAAATGCAGATGTTTCTATCAATGACCATCATCATAATTCTCCTGGCGGGTTGTTCTCAACCGGCTGCAGTCATTCCGATTACACCTCAGGCGGCGGCCACTGATGAGGCAACCGAAGCTGCAATCGAATCTCCGCAGCCTAATTGGAAAGTGACGGATGCCGGTCCGCTTATTTTTTACCCTGGCAGCACTTTTATTCAAACGCCAGGCGATCTGCAGCCTTATTCGGCCATCCGCTTTACCGTTTCTGCATTAAAAGGTCAGCAAGTTTCAATGTGGTTGACCACTGAACCTGCTCTTATAGATTTACCTCTTGCCACATTAACCATCATGGATGGTTCCGGAACTGTTCTAACCAGCGAGCCGCTGGTTTATTGGAGCCAGGTTATGGCTGCTGATCAGACCTTGACCGTTGAGATCAAATCGTTGGCATCAGAAGATATCTTGTACTCTTATAAGATAGAAATTCCGGCTGAGGTAATTGACCCTGTGGCTGGTGAAGTATACGAACCCATTGAAACCAGTTTATGCTTCATGCTGCAAGAAGAAATGGCGACAGCACTAGATAAAGATATTTACACAGAATCCCAAGCCCCATTTTTGGATGTTGTTGGCCGTGAAGCCGGGCAGGGCTGCCGATTAACGGCTACCGGCACCGGTGTGGATTTTTCTGATCCGTGGAGTGTGGTAAACACATTGATCAGCACGGTGGGTGCAGGATGGACGCAATCACCGGATTATGCGGCAGGCGGCGGAACGGGATCGGTTGCCGGTCTGTATCGCGACATGGCATTGATGTTGATCAAAGTCAACTGGAAGCCAGATATGGGGGTTGAATGCCCTGCTGACCAACCTTTGGATGATTGCGGGTTGACCCCTGAACAAATGATTTACACAATTGAAATTGATGTGGCTCAAAATACAGCCGGTTTCTCAATGGACGGTCACTGGGTGGATGCCGCCACAGGATTTACTTTGGACCTTTACCAGGATTGGAAACAAATTTATGGCCAGCATGCAGTCGTGGCACAGGATGGCAACAAGATTGACTCGCTGGAAGCTTCCATAAACGGATGGTTGAAGGGGCAGGTGGCGACTGTTAAGTTTCAGAGTTCGTTTACCGACCAGCCCGGAACAGCCGAGATCACTTATTTGGATATCAATACCATCCAGTGGAAAATCATTGAGGCGCCCGCTGGAGAGTTTTATTTGCCAATTGAGGCAACCCTTATCCGCACAGCCCAATAAACAAAACATTAAATAGATAAAGCACTTCCCACCATTTTTGGATGGGGAAAGCGCTTTATCTATTAACCTCAAATTGCTATAATTATCGTCAAAATCGGTTTTGGAAAGGCGGCTATGAGACTGAATGATATTGTAAATCGAAGTGCGAAGGCTATTCCTTGGGCTGAAGGTGAAAAGATACCTTGGGACGAACCGGCGTTCAGCAAGCGTATGCTGAGAGAGCATTTATCGCAAGAGCATGATGCAGCCAGCCGCCGGTTTGAGATCATTGAGCAACATGTCAACTGGATCCATCATTCTATATTGAATGAAAAGCCTTCCACGCTCCTTGATCTGGGGTGCGGGCCAGGGTTTTATGTGTCAAGGTTGGCGCCTTTGGGCCACACTTGCACCGGGGTTGATTTTTCGCCTGCCTCAATCGAATATGCAATAAAGCAGAACGAAGTAAACCAGACCGGTATTACTTTTATTCAGCACGACTTGCGCACTTTTAATTATGGCAGTGGCTATGATCTTGTAATGCTGGTTTACGGTGAATTTAATACCTTCCGTAAACCGGATGCACGACACATTTTGAAGAAGGCTTGTGGAGCGCTAAAACCTGATGGACGCTTGCTGATTGAACTCAATTCGTACATCTGTTTACACAATTTCGGATTGAATCCTCCTGGATGGCATGCCAGTCAAAATGGCCTTTTCTCAGATCGACCGTATCTCTTTATGGAAGAAAGTTTCTGGAATGAAGAGATGCAAGCCGCAACATGCAGAATGTATATCATTGACGCGGACAGCGGAGAAGTTCAGCAGATGTCTGATAACCATCAGGCATATACAGAAGATGATTTAAGGCTCATGGCCGGTGAATGCGGATTCACGAAGGTGGAGTTCTACGATCGTTGGCCAAGGAGTATTGATCAATCGGATGATTATCTGTTGATGGTGTGTGAGAAGTAGTTAAAACATGAGGATAACATGACAAAAGTGGCATGTTTTACAGTGGCAGCGCTTGATTATTTTCCTCAGAAAAATGATTATTTTGCAGGCGGCAACTCACTCAATCAAGCGATTCGGATGAAGCAACTTGGATTGGACACTTCTTTTGTCGGTGTTTTAGGTACGGATGAAAATGGTGATCGCCTTGAGGAACTGCTGCGTTTATCAGATGTTAACCTGTCTCATATGCATCGCATTGAAGGAAAAACCGCCACCAATCGCATTTTTAATGATGAATTGGGTGAGCGATTTGGAGTTGATGATGCCTGGGACGGTGGGGTGTATGAAGCTTTTCGACTTGGCGAAGAAGATTGGAAGTACATGACCGATTTTGACATTTGGGCAACCCACGCCAATAATCCCAATTTTCGCGAAGCCTTGAAACGAAAACCCAGACATGTTTTCATGGGGGTTGATTTTTTACATTTCAAGGAGTATGGTCTACTCGAAGACTGCCTGGATATTATTAATATGGCTTATTTTGGCGGCACAGCGGATATGGCAGATGATCTCGCTCGTCTGGCAATAGGACGTAAGGGGATTGTGGTGCTAACACTCGGTGCGGAAGGCAGCAGGGCTTTTGTGGATGACAGAGTTTATCGGCAGACTGCTTTTTCGGTCGAAAAAGTGGTGGATACCACCGGCTGCGGCGACGCTTTTCAGGCTGCATTTACCTTTGAATATTACAAATCACGCAATGTCAGTGCTGCACTATTAGCCGGGGCTGAATTAGGTCGAATCGCAACCCAATCGCATGGCGGGGTGCCCTGGATAACCCAATAATTCGAGAAATGGGTGATAATACCAGTATCTTGATTGTAAGGTGGATTGAATGAGCAAACAGACTATCTTGGTCACCGGCGGGGCAGGCCATGTGGGTTCGCATTTGGTTGAGCTCTTAACTGCAAACTCTAATAACCGGGTGATCTCACTTGATAATTACTTTAACGGCAGTGAAGACAATCATATCGCAGGAGCTGAGTATTTGCGCGGACACACCAGGGATATTGAAACGTTGGTGCCTGAAACACCTGACCTGATCTATCATCTGGGCGAGTATGCCCGCATCACCCCTTCACTTGATGAACCGGCGCTGGTTTATGACATGAACATCACCGGCACATTTGCGGTGGTTGAGTACTGCCGGTTTCATAAAGTAAAGAAATTAGTCTATGCGGCCTCCAGCACGCGATTTGCTGTTGAGGGCAACGGACGCCATCAAAACCCCTATTCTTTCACCAAATCGGTCAATGTTGATTTGATCAACGATTACGGCAAATGGTACGGTTTACCTTACGCGATCTGCTATTTTTACAACGGTTTCGGCCCGCGTGAGCGGGGTGACAGCAAATATGCAACTGTGATTGCCAAGTATGAGCAGCAATATCTCAATGGGCTGCCGTTGACCGTGGTCAAACCGGGGACGCAGAAACGCGCTTTTACCTATGTAAAAGACCTGGCGAGGGGCATCATGCTGACCGGTGAAAAAGGCTGGGGAGATGGTTATGCCCTGGGTGCCGAGCACAGTCATTCAATCCTTGAGATTGCCGAAGCCTTTGGCGGTCAAATCGAATTTATTGATGGCTATCCCGGCCGTGAAGAATCGGCGAATGACACCTCAAAGGCACGTGATGAGTTAGGCTGGAATACCACGGTCGATATCATGGATTACATCCTCGAGTTTGTGAAGGAACATCCGCTGGAATAAAGGCGAATTACTGACTTTTTCATTGACAGTGAAAAGGTTAAGCCATAAGTTTTCATTGGTAATGAAAAGATTGAAGTCAAGGCTTTCATTACCGGTGAAAGCTTTTTTTTATAAAAACCAAAAATCACTTTTGGGTATAATGAACCCATTATATCTCGGTTCAGAACATCAGGTAAAACCATGTCAACCCAATCCATTGAATACATTATTTCTATTACCTCGCAGGATCGCATCGGCATTGTCTATGAGATTTCAAGCGCGCTGGCCGAGCTGGCCGGCAACATTGCGGATTCACGCCAGAGCGTGATGTGCGGTTATTACACCATGATCTTGCGGGCGAGCTTCCCTGAAGCTGTCACCCGGAAGATGATTGAAGCCAAACTGGCTGAAGTAGATCAAAAAAGTTCCACGCCGCTCAACATCCTGGTCAATTCAATTGATGGACCGCTAACCTCGTCGGATAACCTTGAAAACCGTTATGTGTTGACTGCCAGCGGTGCGGACCAGATCGGTTTTGTGGCGCGGGTGGCGGGTTTCTGTGTGAAACATCAGATCAACATTCTTGACCTTTCGACGACATTGTCGCATGGCGAATTTGTGATGATGCTTGAAGTTGATCTCAGCCGCTGCACATCGATCAATGGAGTCAGAACGGCGTTGGTCGATTTTGGCCGTGAAAACCATTTGCGCGTGGTGCTGCAGCATCATGACATTTTCAAAGCCGTCAACGAGATCAGTCTGCCCATCCGCCCCAAAAGGGAGCAATAATTATGCGTTCTGAAGATATTCTAAAAACAGTCGAAATGATCCAGAAAGAGAACCTGGATGTGCGCGCCGTAACCATGGGCATCAGCTTGTTGGATTGCCACAGGGCGGATGCGAAACAAACCAGTCAGGCGATCATTGAAAAGATCACCCGGCATGCGGGAAAGCTAGTGCAAACCTGCGAACAGATCAGCAGTGAATATGCCGTGCCGGTGGTTAATAAACGCATTTCCGTGACCCCCATTGCGCATGTTGGCGCCGGATTTGACGCGGCAGGGTTCATTCATATCGCACACGCGCTCGATGAAGCCGCCACATTGGTCGGCATCGATATTCTGGGCGGCTATTCTGCAGATGTTGCCAACGGGGTAACTTCCGGTGATACCGAACTTATAAATTCCATCCCGGAAGCGCTCAGCACTACCCAAAAAATCTGTTCCTCAGTTAATGTGGGTTCCACCCGCGCAGGCATCAACATGGATGCTGTCGCGAGGTTGGGTCAAGTGATCAAGGAATTGTCAGAACGCAGCGCGGGTTCGGGCGGTTTTGCAGCGGCCAAGTTCGTGGTGTTTACCAACCAGCCAGGCGACAATCCGTTTATGGCAGGCGCCATCCACGGGTTGGACCAGCATGAGGTGGTGATTAACGTTGGTGTGAGCGGCCCGGGGGTGATTGCCCGTGCGCTTGAACGACGTATCGCCAATGACGGCGCCGAGAATTTAGGCTTGCACGATCTGGCTGAAGAGATCAAAGAAACCGCCTTTCGTGTGACGCGCTGCGGAGAATTGATCGGCAGGCGTGTGGCGGCTGAGTTGAAGATCCCCTTTGGGGTGGTGGATCTATCACTGGCGCCGACTCCCAACGTGGGTGACAGCGTGGGCGAGATCATGATGATTCTCGGCATGGATGCCATTGGCGCACCCGGCACGACCGCCATTGTAGCCATGCTCAATGATGCAGTAAAGAAAGGCGGCGCTTTTGCCAGCCAGAGTGTGGGTGGTTTAAGTGGCGCATTCATCCCGGTGTGCGAAGACCGCTATCTGGCGGATGCTGTACGTAACGGCAGTCTGGGGCTTGAAAAGCTCGAGGCCATGACCAGTGTGTGTTCGGTCGGGTTGGATATGATTGCCATCCCCGGATCGGTGGACGCGGCGACCATTTCGGCTATTATCGCGGATGAGATGGCCATCGGTATGATCAACGGCAAAACCACCGCGGTTAGGCTCATCCCCGTGCCGGGCAAGGAAGCCGGCGAGTTTGTTGCCTTTGGCGGACTTTTTGGCGAGAGCACCATCGCGCCGGTGCGCAGCGTGGGCAAGTCGGGGAGGTTTATCGCCTTCGGCGGCAAGATCCCAGCACCGATTCACAGCTTGAAGAATTAAGATAATTTCAATTTTTATAGGCAGCAGGGTTCAAACAATGAATCCTGCTTTTTTTACTACGATAAAGCACATAACTATCCAGATTGAAGGTGTTAATAAACCTAACAAGTGATGTATTTGATAGGTTTATTCCAGGCTGCGAGAGGGTAATGAAGAATGCGTGTTTTTGATTTCATTGTGATCGGGTCAGGTTTTGGCGGGGCGGTATCCGCTTTGAGGTTGGCGCAAAAAGGCTACAAGGTGGCGGTGCTAGAAAAAGGACAGCGCTACCGCAACCAGGATTTCCCCAAAACCAACTGGAATCTGTGCCAATCCATCTGGATGCCAAAACTGGGACTACTGGGCATTCAATCGTTGACGCTGCTGCGGCATGTTTTAGTGCTGAACGGGGTGGGTGTAGGCGGCGGCAGCCTGGTGTATGCCAACCAGTTGATCGTACCCAATGACGATATTTTCGAGAAACCTGAATGGGGCGGCAGAGGATGGAAGCAAAAACTCGCCCCTCATTATCAAGAAGCCAGCCGCATGTTGGGGGCAGTGACTTGCCCAAGTATTGGTAAAGCGGATTCCATCTTGCGAGAAGTAGGCATTGAACTGCGCGGCGAAGACACCTTTCATATCAACCCGGTAGGTGTTTACTTCGGTGAGCCTGATAAACCAGCAGCTGACCCCTATTTTGGCGGCGAAGGACCGGAACGGACGGGTTGCAAGTTTTGCGGTGCGTGCATGATCGGATGCCCGAACGGCGCCAAGAACACACTCGATAAAAATTATCTTTACCTAGCCGAGAAGCTGGGCGTCAGGATCCTTGCCGAAACAGAGGTTAAGGAAGTTAAACCCCTGTCAGAAAACCGCTACCGAATTAATGCAATCACTTCTCACGGCCTGGTAAAGAAGGAATCCATCTTTGAGTGCGGCGGGGTGGTGTTTAGCGGCGGCGTTTTGGGGACGGTCAAGCTGTTGCTGGAATGCAAAGAAAAAGGGCTGCTACCCAACCTTTCTGAAAAACTGGGTGATTTCACTCGCACCAATTCAGAGGCCATTCTGGGGGTTGATTCGCGCGATCATAGCAAAGATTGGAACGATCATATTGCCATTACTTCGGGCATCTACCCCGATGCAAACACCCACATTGAAGTGGTTCGTTATAATAAGGGGTCAGATGTGATGTATGCCCTGGCGACCGTGTTGACCGATGGCGGCGGAAAAATTCCGCGGGTGCTGCGATTTTTGGGCAATATTCTCAGGCATCCGTTGCAGTTTCTGCGCGGGTTGTGGATTCCCGGTCAAAGTGCGCGCTCCTCTGTAATTCTGGTGATGCAATCCACTGAAAATTATCTGCGGCTCAAGAGAACCCGAGTTGGTTTGACTTCAACCTTGCCAAAGGACGGCGAACGCATCCCTACCTACATCCCCATCGCGAATGATGTAACGCGTAAAATGGCTGAGAAAATGAAGGGTTTTGCCAAAGGCAGTTGGTTTGAAGTGTTGCTGGATGCCCCCACAACTGCGCACATTCTGGGTGGCTGCGTGATGGGCAATTCCGCGGCGGAGGGGGTGGTTGATCGTGAGGGCGGGGTATTTGGTTATCCGGGGCTTTATGTTGCTGATGGCTCTGTGGTTCCTGTCAATCTGAATGCCAACCCTGCACTGACCATCACAGCTCTGGCGGAATATATCTTGGCGCAAATTCCAAAAAAGCAAGGTATGTAAATTTGTAAAAATTGATCAAATACAGGATAATAAGACAAATATTATCAATTTACATAGCCAGTTATTGGGAGTCAGCATGGAAAAAACAAAAGCAACTGCCGCATCCATTGATCAATACATTTCAGAGGCGCCGCAAGAAGTTCAAGAAAAATTGAAGCATTTGAGAGCGGTGATAAAATCCGAGGTTCCTGATGCTGAAGAGAGGATGGCCTACGCCATGCCCACCTTCAGTCAGGAAGGCAACCTGGTTCATTTTGCCTATTTTAAAAATCATATTGGGTTTTTCCCTGCACCTTCAGGAATAGAGAATTTCCAGGAAGAATTGGCCAAATACAAAACATCAAAAGGGACTGTTCAGTTCCCGTTGGATGAAGAAATTCCGATGGACTTGGTGCGTGAAATAGTGAGGTTTCGCCTTAAAGAGAACCTGGCAAAAGCAGCAGCCAAGCGCAAAAAATAATAGGATAAGTTAGGGAAATCCACTTCAGTTTTGAGGTGGATTTTTAATAAATGGGAAACGACAATTTGCTATAATCACAAATAAGCATGGGGGCATGGCGGCTAACTTTGGATTTCCGGTGGTAAATATCCCCAATCTGCAATGTGGTCAACAACAGGGTGCTTATTTGGTTTTCAGTTACAGGAGGGTAAAATGCGCCAATTGGTCATGAATTCACAAGATAATTTCAGAGTAAAAGGCTATGCCGGTACAAACTCGGTTATGTTGGCAATTGATCTGGATCAATCTCGAAAAAAAGACTTGATCGGTTTTGCCATTGAAAAGAAGGAAGGCCACTTCAAATGGCAGTGGTTGTTAAATTCACTTACGTTTCCGGGTATGCAGCATAACCTTCCTGAATGGGGCGCAACGCCCAGTAATCTGGCGCCACTGCAAAAATTCCGCTGGGCAGATTACAGTGTAGAGCCGGGTGTGACCTGCAAGTATAAGGTGCATCTGGTCTATGGTTCTGCACTTACACAAGACGAAGTGCTTGAAGTTGAATTGAAAACTGATGACGGCATACCCAAAGACCCGCATGTAAATTTCAATCGGGCGGTGGCAGCCAGCCAGGCTTTCGGCAGAAAATTCTCTGATCTGGATACTCAATTGAGCCAGGAAAAAAATTTGGCGGTTGAGCAGTGGCCGACGGAAGCCAGAGAGTGGCTCGAAAATGGGCTGCTGGAGGCGATTCTGAATTTTATATCTCAGGCTGAAGACGAAAAATGGGCGTTGGATGTGGCCATTTATGAGTATGAACTCAAGGCCATTGTGGAAGCCATTTATGCCGCTTTCGATCGCAAGGTCACCATCCGTGTGCTGTATCATGCCAAGAAGAATGATGAACAAACGGAGATCAATGAATCCAATCTGACCCGATTGCCTTCGTGGAGTAAAAAACCCCGCGTTACGCACAAGATATTCCACGATAAGTTCATTGTGCTGAGCAAGGTGGATGCCGCTGGAGAACGAAAGCTGCAAGCTGTGCTGTGCGGCAGCACGAATTTCACCGAAAACGGGGTATCCGATGATGTGAGTTTTGCCAGAAAGTGGATTACCGCCAATAACGCGGTACCAGAGGGGTTGCCACTATTCGCGGGGTTCTCTCCACGCAGCAAACAAACCGATCTGGATGCTTTTGTGAAGATCATCCAGGCCGCTGAAAAGGACCTCTTGTTTGCAACAGCCTTTAAGCTGCCCGAACGAATTCTGGATGCCCTGTTGGGGCTGCCAAATGATCCAATACTGCGCTATGGCATTCAAAATACGGCCAGTCGCATCACCGGTTTCACGCGGATCGCTCCGCAGAATTCACAGCTCCAGCCTTGCTGAAAAGCGGGCTGGAAGGCTGGGTGAAAGAAGGTCTGCGCGGGCAGCGCGGCAATTTGTTGGTGCATACCAAGGCTGTCGTCGTGGATTTCACCACCGACCACCCCGTGGTGCTCAGCGGCAGCCACAATTTCAGCGTGCCCGCCAGCAACGGCAATGATGAAAACTATCTCATCATTCGCGGCGACACGGATCTGGCAGACCGCTATGGCCTTGAGATTTTGCGGTTCTATGAACATTATCGCTTCAGGTATTATGCGAAATTACTTCAATTGAAAAAAGCCAATCCTCTAGCTGTGGATGACACCTGGACGATCCCTTATTACAAGACGGGGAACTTGAAGGCGCTTTCCAGAATCCGTTTTGCCGGAAGGTGATTCTTTCTTGTTGCCGATTTGATCCGTGAGGGGGTGTTTTCTCTCACGGATTTATTTAAAAAATGATAAGATGGGGCTATGACAGAGAAAAAAGAAAAACGGCAAAGTAACTGTCCCATCACGGCAGATCCACACAAACGAGAAGAAGCTAACCGAGCAACCGCTGCAATCAAGGGGAGTCTGCCTGACTGTTTGGCACATCCAGCCTTGCGCGCGCTGGCCTCCTCGGGGATCAATGAATTGGCGGATTTCTCAATGTTCACCGAGAGTGAGCTGGCTAAAATGCACGGCATCGGACCCAATGCTTTGGTAAAGATCAAAACAGCGATGGAAGAAGCGGGGCTTTCGTTCATCAAATAGTTAATTTGTAAAAAAGACAATACTTACAGTTATTATTTGATAATTAAAAGGTGGAAAATTATGATCGAAGAAGTATTAAACCATCTTACTGAACAATTTAAATATAACAATTACAAGGTCATCCTTGATCCAAATTACAAAAGTGCATGGGGATTGCTTCAGGCAGTCTCGCCGAAATTGACCACTTTTGGTCCGGTCAAGTTTGTAAATTATTATCTGTTTCTCGATTGGGAAAATAATCTGTTTGGCCGGTTGGATGCCCTGGTTGCCGCTCAGAAAAGCTTTAGTGAAGTGGTGAATAAAGATTTTCGTGTGCCACATGGCTGGCGTATAACCTTACCTAATATTGTTGTGGCAGCCCTGTCTTACTCTCCTTTTTCGCGGGAAGCCATCTCTTACGTGCAATCAAGGTATCAAATTCCGTGGCTGGGTGGTGAAGTAGGGCAGATGATGTTATTCGACACGCAAGCCCATAAAATGTACTGCCATTACAAAAAAGCTTTTAAGCAAACCGGTTCCATCCCTTTGGGGTATGCGGTGGATGAACTATTTGGACTATATAAGAAAATTTACCCTGACGCCAGGCTGTTGATGTATGGCGAAAAGTAATCCGTTTTAATTGAGGAGCCAACATGGCAATATCCAAGAAATTACAGGCCAGGATGATTAAACTGGCAAGTGATCGCGCGGTGTTCAACCAGGCTAAAGATTATGCCCTTGATTATCTGGACGGCATTTTTGAAAGAGAAGTTTACCCAAATGATATTGCGCTGCAAAACTTGAAGCATTTTGACGAACCGATGCCGATTGATGCGGATGATCCGGCCAGCATGTTAAAGCTGCTGCATGACTATGGATCCCCGGCGACAGTGGCGACCACTGGCGGCCGGTACTTTGGTCTGGTTGTGGGCGGTTCCTTCGCACCGGTGTTGGCAGTGAAATGGCTGGCGGATGTCTGGGACCAACTGGCGCCTCTTTATGTGACTTCACCCATCATGGCCAAGCTGGAAACTGTAAGCGAACAGTGGATGAACGATTTACTGGGTCTTCCCAAAGATTGCGCAATGGGGTTGGTCAGCGGCACATCCATGGCAACAATGGTGGGTTTTGCTGCTGCCCGTTATGAATTGCTTAGACGCGCCGATTGGGATGTCAACACGAAAGGACTATTCGGGGCACCGCCCATCCGTGTGGTGGTGGGTGCTGAAGCGCACAGTTCAGTGTTCAAAGCACTGGCGATTTTAGGATTGGGAAAAGACCGGGTGGAACTTGTGCCTGTGGATGAGCAGGGGCGCATGCGCGCGGATAAGGTTCCGGCGTTGGATGACAACACTTTATTGATCTTGCAGGCAGGCAATGTGAACAGCGGATCGTTTGACCCGATTGACGAGATATGCGACATGGCAAACAAAGCCGGCGCCTGGGTGCACGTGGATGGCGCTTTCGGTTTATGGGCGGCCGCATCCAAGAATAAGCAGTATTTAACCATGGGGATGGAAAAGGCCGATTCGTGGTCGGTGGATGGCCACAAGACGCTCAACACCCCCTATGACTGCGGTATCGTGATCTGCAGGGACCGCAATGCCATGATCACGGCCATGCAGGCCAGTGGAGACTACATCCTCTACAGCGACCAGCGCGACGGAATGCTGTATTCACCCGACATGTCCCGCCGTGGAAGGGCGGTGGAGTTGTGGGCGACGCTCAAACTGTTAGGTAAAAGTGGCGTGGAGGAATTGGTGGACGGCCTGTGTGACAGGGCATGTCAATTTGCTACAGACATCACGACTGAAGGATTCAATGTCTTGAATGATGTTGTCTTCAACCAGGTGTTGGTGACCTGCGGGTCGCCAGAAGAGACGGCAGCCACGTTGCGAAATTTGCAACGCTCCGGCGAGTGTTGGTGCGGCAGTGGAAAATGGCATGAGATGCCGGTCATCAGAGTGAGTGTGTGTTCGTGGGCAACCACCGAAGAAGATATCAGTCGCACAGTGAGAGCCTTTGTGAAGGCGAGAAGGGATTCTTGTAAGGGCTAAGATTAAGGCATTTCCCCGTGGTTATAAAAAAACTGGGAGGAAATCTTCGAAAGATTATGCGTGGTGAATCGTCCCCCGACCGTGGCGGCCATCGACCTTTATGTGCAGGGGGTGCGTCAAGCGAACGTGGCGTGTATAGTGCATGGCATTTGCCACCGACTGCTGCAGGAGCCAATCCCAATCAACGCGAAAGGGACTGGTGAAGGGCATGGAAAAGTGTTTGACGCCCAGGTTGATGATGTTATGGAAGTAATGCGTCCCCTGACTTAATTCCACTTTGACGTTTTGCTGGGTGGCTTCAATAATCACGCTGGCTCCGCAAATCTGCCCCCAGGCAACGGGGATGCCAAGCCAGGAATCTTCGGTGCCCAATCTGCCAAAGACAATCAACAAGTATTTTCGGCCTTCATCCAGGAGCCTGTGGTTGTGCAGGTCAAGTTCCTCAGCCATGGGGCGAGTGTTCTTGAGGTCAAACAGTTCCGGTATCACATAAACAATATCGGTAATTTCATCATCCACGCCGTTGCCCAGCACCACTTCTGACGAGGCTAACGCTTTGGGGTTCTGCATTTCTTCAGAGGTGAGTTCCAGGCTGCCTTCAGGCACCGCCATGGGCCGCACCTGTAAAAAACCGAAGCGCGGCGGATCAAAGGTCATGGCAAATTCAACTTCCACGGGGCAGCCGAGTTTGGTTTCGCAGCTTGCCAGCATGCGCTTGATCAGGGCATTGACCGGGATTGTTTTGTTAATGAGCAGGGGTGAAAAGGTCAAGGCGCGGGTGCCTTTGGCGTCGGTGCCAACGATCAGCCGTTCAGACTCAGGGTCGTAAGTGGAAGCAAGATGTGCAAGCGTGCCGTCTTTGTCTGCCATCATCAGGTTTTCGACCTGTAAAAACTCGGTTTCCTTGATGGGGTTGAACTCTGGTGGTTCGCCCATATTAATCATCCAGAAATCGGTTTGGGTTTCTTCAAGCAACTCTTCGGTGGAATCGTAAGGCGGGGGCATTTCAGGGTAAGCCGGGGAGTAAATCCAGCAGCGGCCTCCATCTACAATGGTCTTGCCAAGCCCTAGCGCCAGGTTAACCACGCCATCCTCGGGTTTGGCTGGCTTAAGCGGATAGAAGTTGTAAGAGCGAGCAACCCCTGAAAGTTCTGGATAAAAACGGTCTCCGTGTTTTCGTCCTATGACTTCCTGCAGAATGACTGCCATTTTTTCCTGGCAGATATCCAGCCCGGTGGCCTGGCAGTAGTCGCGAGCGATCTTAAAAAAAGTGGATGCCCACACGAATTTGATTGCTTCCAACATCTTGGCAAAGCGTGTATCCGGGTCGGCCTGGTTGTTCGGGATCATTTTGGTAAGATAGACGCCGGCAAATGGTCTTTCGGTGAGGTCTTCGAGCAATCCACTTGAACGGACGGCCAGGGGCGTGATCCATGCGTCTGAAAGGGCGCGAAGTTCCCCCAAAGCCTCAAAAGGCATATCGCCGCGTTGAAAAGCGTTGGCAATGCGCGTATCAGATAATCCAGAGTGGGCGATGTATTCAAGGCCGTTGCGTTGAATAAACGCCTCAAAGATGCTGGTGCCGACTACGGTAAGACGGGGAATATCCAGTTTGATTTCGGGAAAAGATGATTGATCCAGTTCGGTCAGGGTTTGGTGAACAGAAAGCAGTCCTTGGGCTTTGCCGCCCAGTTCTTCACGCCCGTCGCCGGCGGCCATGCGTTCCAGCTCGGAGGTACGGCGCATGGATAACAGTTGAAAATGTTTGGCAATCTTAATCATCATGAAAGGGCGCGGCTAGATCAGACCGCGATCAAGACAGGCTCGCGCCACGCGGTCCACGGCGAGCATGTAGACCGCATCCCTGGTGGTGTAATTATTTTTTTTGGCAAATGTTGAAACATCTATGTAAGCCGAAGTCATGAGCGAATCCAGCTTGCTCAGCACTTCATCTTTGCTCCAATAGTAGTTCATATTGCTCTGCACTTGTTCAAAGTAACTGCACACCACACCGCCAGAATTGGCGAGGATATCGGGGATGATGAGGATGCCGCGTTTGGTCAGTTCGGGGTCCACAATGGGGTTGGTGGGACCGTTGGCGGCTTCGGCAATGATCTTGACCTTGGGGTCGATCAGGTTGACGTTATCCGTGCGAATCTGGTTTTCGAGCGCAGCAGGCACCAGAATGTCAACATCCTGTTGAAGCCAGGCGTCTCCAGGAAAGCACTCTATGCCAAGGGATAACGCTTTAAGTTTGTCAATCTCACCAAAACGGTTAGTGATTGAAACTAATTGGTCGAAATCAATACCCTCTTTTTTACGGAAGGAGTAGGTGGTTCGGTCATTTTGATTCCAACAGGCCACGCATTGGATGGTGCCGCCCATCTGGTGATAAAGTTGGGCTGCATGCATACCCACCAGACCGAAACCTTGAAAGCTTGCGCTGGTCTTATCCACTGCAATGCCCATATCTTTGAGGGCTTCCCGTACGGCGATCATCACGCCGTAACCGGGCGCTTCTTTGCGGCCTTGCGACCCGGCATGATGCAGCGGCTTGCCGGTAACGAAACCAGGGCTTTTGTGACCAACGATGGTCTCATATTCATCCAGCATCCACAGCATGTGTTGGGGGCCAGTCATGATATCGGGTCCGAGAACATCCCAATCAGGGCCGGAGTGATGCGCTACTTTGCGCACAAAACCGCGGCAGATGCGTTCCATTTCGTTGGGGCTCAGGCTGTGCGGATCGCAAGCCACGCCGCTGGCGCTGCCGCCGAGGGGCAGGTTAACGATGGCGGTTTCCCAGGTCATCCACATGCCCAAGGCGCGAATGGTGTCGAGGGTCTGGGCGGGGTGAAAACGCACGCCGCCTTTGCCGGGTCCGCGGCTGTCGTTGAACTGCACATGGAATCCGCGCAAGACTTTTGACTCTCCTGAATCCAGTTTGATGGGCAGGCTGAATTGAGTTTCACGCATGGGCAGACGCAGAAACTCGCGCACAGGCTGCTCAAGATCGAGCAAGTCTGCCGAGCGGTCAAACTGCTTCTGTGCCATTTCAAAAAGGTTAAAGGAGCCGTCGTTATCCATGACTTATTTGCCTTTGGGTTTGGTTGAAGGGGTTGAGGCCAGTTTATATCCAATGCCCGACAGGCTGACAATCATGGCGGGTTGCGAAGGATTTTTTTCAAGTTTCTTACGCAAAATGTGAACATAAGAGCGCAGATAATCCAGTTCGTGGCGGTATTCAGGCCCCCATACTTCACGCAGCAGTTGTTCATGCAGCATGACCTGATCTGGGTGTTTGGCAAGTTCGAGCAGCAGATTGTATTCGGTTTCAGTTAGGTAGACTGGCACTTCATCCACGCTGACCTGACGCGAAACCTGGTTGATGGTGAGCGAGCCGCATTGGATGACTTCAGGAGCGGCAGGTGCATTTTTGGTACGGCGCAGAAGGGATTTTACACGTGCCACGAGGATGCGTGAATCATAAGGCTTGACAAGGTAATCATCCGCGCCGTTTTCTAGAGCACGAAGCTCATCGTCAGATGTAGGTCGATCCGTTAGCAAAATAAATGGGATATTGGAGATCTCGCGAATATCGTGAAGGAGACCAAAACCATCCAGGGTGCCATCCAACCTTGTTTCGGTGATGACCAGGATGGGAATTTCTTCGGTAACCAATTGCAACGCCCGCTCCGGTCTATTTGCGCTGATGACTTCGAAACCTGCCGACGACAGAATCTGGCGTAACAGTGTGATGGATTTTGAATCAATATCCACGATGAGAATTTTTTCTGGTGACATAAAAAAGGGCCGCTCCTCTTAATTAATTTCAATGGTTAATTATCGCACAATCCGCAGTGATTTATGGATAATCTTTTGCGGAATTGGAAAATCGTAGGGTAATCGTTAAAAAGTAATTATTGACAAATGAGTAAGGAAGATATACTATATACCCAATATAGGAGATGCATCTACTATGCGAGTGACAGAAGCACTGATAATTGAGGTAAGTCATTAAGGCACGCGGTATTTCCGCGTGCCTTTTGTTTTAACCATCTTCCTTAACAAACAAAGGAGTAACACATCACATGGATTACAGCATGATCGGCAAGATTGAAAAAGCAAAACGTTATGCGCAAGAAAGAGACCGTTTTGAATTTCATACGTTCTCTGTGACCGTGAAGGGCGATAATAATTCACACGAAGTAAGCTACACAGACGGAAAATGGGTCTGCGACTGTGAATTTTTCATCACCCACAGCCGCTGCGTGCACACCATGTCGCTTGAAACCATCCTCATGGGCATGACCCAACCTATCGAAATAGCATCTGCAAATTAATTAACTGATTGCTATGGATAAGCCCTGACCGCGACCTGCGTCAGGGCTTTATTGATTAAAAAGTACCAAACTACGTACAGACGAAACATACGAAAGAAAACTAAGTTTTTTACTCAACTATCTAATCAACCTTTATGATTTTTTTTACTTATCCCCGCTTTTTGTATCGTGTGTAGGTCAGGGCGCCGATAAAGCCGATGAACATGCCTGATACCGAAAGTGCGTAGGTGAGAAAACACAGCCAAAACGAGGTGGTGATCAATTTGAGCACCATCAGCAGCGGAAACAGGATGCCCAGAAGCATCAGGGCTGTACCAATCAGGATCATGTGCAGAGGTGATATTTTTCTCATTTGAATAACCAGCATTTCACCAGGTGGCCGACGAGCGGTTCAAACTCTGGAGGTTCTTCAACGTCGCACAAGCCGCTGATCATTTTGGCGCAGCGTGGATTGAAGCGGCAGCCTACAGGTGGATTCACCAGGCTGGGCGGTTCGCCGGGGGGCACTTCTTTGAAGGTGGCGGCATTATCAGCATCAGGGACGGAAGTGCCGTTCAACAGAGCCAGTGTGTAAGGGTGGCAGGCGTGGTTGATCAGGCGGTCGACCGTGGCTTTTTCAACAATCTGTCCGGCGTACATCACGAAGATGCGTTCAGCGAAATAGCTGACCGTAGAAAGGTCGTGGGTGATATAGATGACAGAAAGGTTGTGTTTTTGCTGCAAGTTTCTGAGCAACTTGAGAATTTCAACGCGCACAGAGGCATCCAGCATTGAGACGGGTTCATCTGCCACCAGCAGTTTGGGCTCCATGATCATGGCACGGGCAATGACCACCCGCTGCTGCTGACCGCCTGAAAGCATGTGGGGATATTTTTCAAGAAAATCGGTGATCGGGTGAAGCTTGACCTCTTCCATCACTTTGTTGATGCGTTCGGCGCGCTCCGCTTTGTTTTTGACCCCGCCGATGATCAGCGGTTCTTCAAGGATGCGTTTGACCGTCATAAATGAAGCAAGCGCGCCGTAGGGGTCCTGCTGCACGTAACCGACATGTCCGTGGTACCAGCGCAGCCTGGATTCATTCATTTTTCCGAGGTCCTGGTCAATGAACGAGATGTGGCCGGCAGTGGGCTTGTACAGCGCCAGGATGGTCTTCATCAGGCTGGATTTGCCGCATCCGCTTTCACCGACAATGGCAATGGATTCACCTTTGGATAGATCGAAACTCACACCGTCAACAGCCTTGACGTGCCCGGCGCGGCCAAAGCCAAAGCGGCGCAGCTCAAACCAGACCCGCAAATCGTTGATCGAAAGAAGCGGTCCGCCTTTCGAAAAGTCTTCATCTTCGTTGATGAGAGATAAGGGAAGATGGTTGATGTTCATGATTTCTCCTGTGACGACTGGTAAAGCCAGCATTTCACGCTGCGGCCATCCACGCGATAAACTGGGGGTTCCTCAGTGCAACGATCCATTTTCTTTGTGCAGCGATCCAAAAAGCGACAGCCTATGGGCAGATTCACAAGGCTGGGCGGCTGTCCGCCGATATGTTCCAATTCATCCTTGCTTCGCAAGTGAGGAACACTGGCCATTAATTTTTGTGAATAGGGATGCAGGGGCGCGGTGAAAAAGCTTCTGGCTGATCCGGTTTCGATAAGTTGTCCGGCATACATCACGGCCACTTCATCGGCGAGTTCACTTGAGGTGGCAATGTCGTGTGTGATAAGGATGAAGCTGGTGCCTAGTTCTTGTTTAATACGTTTGAGTACATTAAAAATGTTTGCCTGGGTGAGCACATCCAGGGCGGAGGTGGGCTCATCCAGAATGATCAGACCGGGAGAGGTGATCAAGGCCATGGCGATCGCGACGCGTTGACGCATGCCGCCAGACAGTTCAAAAGGATAGCGGGTCAAAAAGTCAGCGGGAACCCCTACATTTTTGAACATTTTGAGAGCCATATTGACGGCTTCTTCCTTATTCACGCCGAGGTGGATCATGGCAGGTTCGTAGACTTGTTCACCAACACGGATAACCGGATTGAGCGAGTTCATGGCGGCTTGCGGCACCATGGACATGTTGACCCAGCGAACCTGTTTCCTGAACTCCTCGTCATTCAACTGCATAATGTTATTCCCGTTGAAGAGCACCTCTCCGGTGTAAGTCACCACGTTGCGCGGTAGAAGCCGCAGAATGGCACGGGCAAGAGAGCTTTTACCGCAGCCTGACTCGCCCAGCACAACCACGGCGCGGTGCTGCTGTAATTCCAGGTTGACGCCATCCACTGCCTGAACTGCGCCGCGCAAGGTGCGAAAATGCAATTTAAGATCTTTAACTTGCAGCAATGTTGAGTTATCCATATCAAGCCTCTCTCAGGCGCGGGTTAAAGATACGGTCCAAAGCGAATCCTAGCAAGGCAAAAGCCAGACCGGTAAACATCAGTAAAACAGCCGGTTCAAGAATCCAGTAGTACTGTCCTTTATAGAGCGCACCGTTAACGAAGGCATCGTTGATCAACTTGCCCCAGGTGGGCAGGGTGGGGTCGCCCAACCCTAAAACGGCCAACGAGGCTTCAAGAAAAACAAAAGCTGGCACGGATGAAACCAGACCTGGGATCAGGGTGGGGATCATGCGCGGGATCAGATACATCAATATCAGGCGGCGGTTGCTGGCGCCGTAGGCTTTTGCTGCCTCTATGTAGGTGGATTCCTTGACCTGCATGAAAGCGGCGCGCAGTGACTTGATCTGCCCGGTGAAAATGCTGAGCAGCACCGAAACCCCCAAAATAACCCAGATACTGCGGCTGTAGAAGGTGCCGACCATCACCAAAATAGAAAGGAAGGGCAGCACCAAATTGACTTCTGTGATGCGCTGAATCAGGCCGTCCACCCAGCCGTCGTACCATGCGCCAATTGCGGCAAATACCATGGTCAAGACGGATGTCCCCAGGGCGGCCAGCAGACCGAAAGCCAACGCCACAGGCACACCCCAGAGCAGGGCGATTCTTAAATCCCGGCGGTATATATCGGTGCCGGCAAGACCATAAACCTGACCGTGCATGACAAACTCGGCATCTACCGTTGATTCAGGTTCCCATGCCACGGCTGAAAGGATTACCTGGTACTTGCCTTTTTCCGGGGCGGAATTGGTTTGATCCTCATTCAAAAAGAGAGCGACTTGAGGATCAACCCCCTCCAATTTCAGTTTGAGTTTTTCGTCTTGAGAAAAGCGATAAGTCGAGGATGAATCCAGAATCATGTCTCCAACCCGAACCTGTTCACCTGAAGGGGTCATCCATGCTATCGAGAGAAAAGGTTTCTTCTCTTGATACGTTGATTTTAGGTAGAGCATCATGTCCTGAGGGAAATCATCATATTGAAAGTCGAAGGTGTAAGTCATGGTGATGAGGCTGCTGCCGTCACTTTTCACATCCACGATGCGCTGATAGTCGCCAGTAGAACTGTTGATCACAAACGATTCGGGGCTTTTTTCTTTTGAAAACCAGTTGAACCACGCGGGGGGAACCAATTTAGGGTTTTGATACCAGACTTCTTCTCCACCGCGCCACAATGCTATGGCTTGCGAATAGGGGATGGTGATCATGGCGTAGACAGCGATGACCAGCAAGATGAAAATCATTACCAAGCCGATAACAGCCGAGGGATAACGCAGCATTTCTTTGAAGATGCGTTTAGCGGTTTTCATCGGGCTACCTTCCCACTTTTACACGCGGATCAATCAAGACATACACAATGTCAAGCACAAAAACAGTGATTGCCAATAAGTAAGCAAAGATGATGGTGTTGCCTACGATAACCGGCACGTCATAAAGGCCAATGGCCGAATAAAGTGAACGCCCCAGACCAGGCCAAATAAAGACAGTTTCGGTGATGGTTGCACCTGTCCAAATGCCGATCAAGGTGAGGGCAAACGAGGTCACAATATTTGGCAGGGTAGGCCGCAAGATGTAACGGCGTTCTATATCACGATCCACAACGCCTTTGGCTTTCGCCATTTCAACATAGTCTTCACTGGAGTAGATCAAAAAGAAAGTGCGCCAGGTGTAAATGCTCAAAAAGAAACCGCTGATAATCAATGACCCGGCTGGCAGAATTAGATGTTTCAAAAGGCTTAATGTATAAAGCCATTTATTGTCTGGGGGAGGCGAATCCACCAATCCACTGAACGGCAGAACGCGTAAAACCGCCGCGAAAATGAGGATAAGAAAGATTCCATAAAACCAGGGAGGTGCTGACGAAGTTGGGGAAAGGGCGATGGTCACCTTGTCCCAAAAACCGCCATATTTACGAGAGAGATTAAGTGCGATAAACACACTGAAGAAAAACAGACAAAATTGTGAAACGCCCATCAACAATAAGGTGTATGGCAGGCGTTCAAGCAGAATAAGGCGGACCTGTCGGGATCCGCTGTCTGCAGTCATAAACAAGGCATTGCCGAGATCCAGTTTGAGAGCATTACCAAGATATCTGAAAGAACGGACGATAAAGGGAGTGTTCAAGCCAATGCGTTGTTCTTCAATAGCGACGGCTTCATCTACCATTGCTTTTCGGTCTTCGGTTCCCATTAACTTGTAGCCCACGTTGCTTACCAATTGAGTCAACACTTGCTCGCGAATTTTGGCGCGCATTATATTGTCGACATATCCACCCATATTTGCAATCATGATAGTGAGAAAAATACCCACCACCACGGTCAGAAACAAGGTAACTAATCGGGTTGCCACATAAGAAACCACCCGTGTAAAAGTATTCAGATTTTTCCGATTTTGTAGGTCGTTAGGTGTATCCTGAGAATCGACAGTCATTTGCTTCCCTCAATAAGGGTTCCAGGCAGAGATACCCTCTCTGCCTGGAACCAGGTAAAAGTTGATTATGGGGCTAAAGTGACGAAGTTCAGACTGGAGAAGGTCGGAATAGCCACGACCGTGGGAACCACAGCCACCGTCAGTTTGTTCGAGCCGGTGACCAATTTTTCGGTCATCTCGGGAGTTAGAACAACCTTGTATTGACCTTCGGTGACCAGATCGGCCGGGCTGACTGCAACGATATTGTTGTTGGCGTCAAACACCAGGAATTTCACAGATTTTATATCCGTGGTTGGGTAAGGAGCATCATTCAATGTTACAGAAACCGAGAATTCTGCTTCCTCGCCAATCGTGACCTGGGCAGGACCATCCAGTGCAACGGTAGCGATCTTGGGTGAACCAAAACCAGACCATCTGTCAGACATGTCAGCATAATCATCATAATGCTTGAGGGTTAGGGTCTTTTCGGTCAAGTAGGCACGGTCAATGTAATACGGACCAGTACCGATCCAGTAGCTGTTGTGCTCGGCTACCCAGGCTTTAAGGTTGTTATAGCGTTCAACGGCTTGTTCCGATGTGATGTATTGACCCAAAGTGGCAGCATACGGAACGTATTCTTCTGCAATCGCCTGGTCAAGATATTTGTTCAAGATTTCGATACTGGGACCGCCTACAAAATTGGTCCACTCCACTTCGTTTTCAGTGGATTTATTGGTGGTGTAAGCAAGCTCGCCGGCTGCTTCTGCCATGTTGGCAACTGTCAAAACGTGCCAGGCACCCTCACCAAATGCATAGGGTTGATAGGAAACAGCAGTAGGTCCAGGCCAAAGCGCATAAACATTCAACTCGGCGTCAGCAGCCACTGCATCTGTGTACCATTCAACGGTCAACGGATCGGTAGAAGTGATGCGGAAACCTTTGAAGACGGTCATAAAGGCTTCATGATTGGGAACGGCTTGTGAATCATAAATCGCGCTCTCAGGATTTATGCGATCATATTGCATAATCATACTCATTAACAGATCCGCGGCGCTAATCTTGTTGCCATCGTGCCATGAAACGCGTTCGGTGAATTCTGGATGATAGGTTGTTACACTGCGAACTTTGGAAGTCAATCCTTCTGGATATTTCTCACCAACAGTTATGAAGGTCTGACTCTTGGCATCCCAATCGATGAATGCATCTTCAGGAACCGTGATCTCGGGAGCGAAATCGAGGGTAACCCAATCGTGTGTTTTACTGACCGGGATGCCTTCTTTAACGGTGACTGTCGATTTTTCGATTTGGAATGGCCAGCTCAAACCAGTATAAGGATCGTTCATGGTGGCACCTGTGTTTGTGGCGCGGATAGCCATTTGGTCGAAAGCCCAGTTTGTTCCGCCTATCGGATTGTAGGGTTGACCAAACATATCCTGCTGGCCGACTTTCAACACACCGCCTTCTTCATCTTTCAAGCGAATGGTAAACGGCCACACCTGGGCGCCTTGAACGCCGGCAGCCAGGTCATAGCTGACCTGCAATTCAGGTTTGAAGGGGATAAAAACTTTGCCGTCGATCAGCCAAACCTGAAGTGAATCTTTCAAAGCCATTTCCATGCCTTCAGCGATCATTTGATCGCGTTCTTCAAGCGTGCTGAAATTGCCGTTCGCCAAATCATTGGCCAGAACGCGGAAATCTTCAGCCGGGGTGGCAGAAATGATTGGTTCCACACCTTGTGAAGTCTCTGCAGTGTAATACTGTTGGTAAAGGGTTTTCTCTTCACGATCAATGATGGTGGCGCTCCATGCAGAAGTGTAAAGATTCCACTCGCAATTTGTTGGAGTGCTGGTTTGCCAGATGGGTCCAGCTTCAGTCGCTGTTTTATACTGGCGATTAACGGTAAAACCTACACTTTCAAGTTGATTCGACACATAATCACCAATCGGTTGTCTAGTGCCGTCGCTGTCAGTGCGAATGAGGAAGTTGAGGGTGACAAGCGCCCCTTTATATTCCCATTTGCCGTCAGCATTTTTCTCTGCACCCATGGCAAGCATTTCTTCAGAGATTATTTCTGCTGCTTTTTCGGGGTTGTAGGCATAGATAGTTTCGAGTTTTGCGGCAACGTCTGCAAGGTTCGCATACATCGGGAATTCTGTGGTGATGGGGAACCATTTGAGCAGATTCGCACCGGCATATACTTCCTGGTTGATGTAATTACGGTCATATAACCAGTTTGTGGCTTCTCGAATTTTTGGTTCCGAGAAGGGGTTGAGAATCGAAGAATCGGTGCAGACGCCGTGATTGTATAGAATGTCATATTGAAGACCATTATTCTGCACATACGGTAATCCGGCATCCACGATAGTTGGATAATCAGCGGCAGCCAGGCCGTCTGCATAGATATCAATCGCGCCGGCTTGGATTTGGGTCACGGCTGAGTCACTATCGACAACGGAGAAGTTGATCTCGTCAAACCAACCGCCCTTGCGGGTGGTGGCAACAGGCGCCTCGGTTGGGGCAGCCGTTGGCGCTTCCGTCATGACTGCAGTCTCTTCTGCATCCGTGGCTGCCGGCGTTACAGCAGGGGTTTGGGTGCAAGAAGATAAGAGCAGGCATAACACCAGGATTAAACCAAATGCAACTGTCAAGCGATTTCTTAACATTTCAATTACCTCCATATATTTTTGATTTTGATTCTGGATATGTTCGTGAGGGGGTACTCAAATGAATGGATCACCTCCTTGATTTGTCCATGCCGATAAGTGACCAAAAAGGTGCCCCGGATCAATTTACTTCGGGAAAATTCAGTAACCTGTGCCGTCAGGTTGTCTGATTTTTCCAAGCCAGCCAAAAACCTTTTCTCACTTTTCTGCAGTTAATGAGATTCAATTATTAATGCGGCTGCGCTGGCTTATGATTTGCCTATCGATCGAGTAAAACGCTCCGATTTAAGGAGGAAAAGCAAAAGAATAATCGGAGTTTCCGGGACACCTTTTTGATATTCAGGTGCCGCCATTTAGGACGAGTGATGATCTCGTTTGTTGAAACAAGAGTAACAATTTTGCGATTTACTTTCACGAATCCACGGGCGGGTTTTATCCCCCTCCTGCAGGAGGGTGTTGTGAGGAATTGAATAGTCCTCCAGGCTCGGAAAAACACTAGAGGAAAGGTTCTTCGGGAGGGTTATAAGTACGTTCTCAAGATTTGTATGGATTTGAGGGTGTAAGGTTATACTGGATGAATAAAAAATGAGCGATAATTAATTAATTTTTTTGGTCGTTTGGATGTTAATTCATGGGCATAAAAAGAAACCTTCAACGTCATCATTTTTCTCAGCATGGCTTATCGTTGTGGATGGCCGTGGTGTGTGTTTTGCTAATTACTACCGGATGCTCCAACAAAACCAGTAAAAATTCATTACAAACGCCAACACCCGCTCCGGTTTTGACACCTGCAGCGCTTGAGCCCAATGCGATTTCACAATCTCAGGCAATTCCCCTAAGCCTGCGATTCACTAAAATTGATAGTGATGATGGGTTAACCCAAAGTACGACCTATGCGATTGTCCAAGATGAAATTGGTTTTATGTGGTTCGGCACTGAAGACGGGTTGATCCGTTATGATGGTTATAGGTTTGAAAAAATCAACATCCAAGCACAAGATAAAGAAGCGCCGTTTGATCAGTGGATCACCTCGCTTATTTCTGCAGGCGGTGGCGATCTATGGGTTGGCACCCGCCAGGGTGGTTTGAGTTATTACCATGCCAATTCAGGCAGTTTTGATCTTTATCTGCACAGTGATCTGGATGCAGACAGTATAACCGGCAATCATGTCACAACTTTGTTTAAAGACAGGTTTGGCAGACTGTGGGTAGGTACGACTTCCGGGCTGGATATGTTTATTGCTCAATCTAATGAATTCGACCATTTTCACTTCGGTCTTTCAGATGAAGCTGATATCAATAATTTGACTATCAGTGGGTTAAGTGATGATAAAGATGGCAATATTTGGGTGGGAACGAGTTCTGCGGGTTTATTTAAACTGAATCCTAAAACGCGTGAAGTTGTTCGCTTTTCTTTTGATCGCACCGATGCAAGCTCACTGATCAGTAACAATATTAGAGGCATTGCTTCGGCTGATGAAGGATCATTTTGGATTGCCACAACTTCTGGCCTCAATTATTTCACCCCATCTGAGGGGGGATTTATTCGTTATCAGCATTCAGAAGATGACTCACATAGTCTGGCTGATAATCGCATCCGTTATATGACCCCAGATCCATATGGCAATTTGTGGATTGGCACCATGGCTGGATTGGACTATTTCAATACAAAGACCCGTACTTTTACGCATTTCGCCCATGACTCTCAAGACCCCAAAAGCCTAAGCAATAACAGCATTCTGGCAATTTTTGAAAGCAATGACGGCGTTTTATGGGTCAGCACATTTGGGGGGTATCTGAACAAGTATTACAGAGGAATGGATCAATTTACTTATTATCATCACTCCTCCAAAGATGAGCGTTCCATTGGTGGAAACATGATATTCAAAATTGCAGTCGATCCCGACGGTTCCATTTGGTTGGCATCATTGGATGGCGGCTTAAGCCATTTTCACCCCAAATCGGGCGAGTTTCAGGTTTTTCTGCATGATTCAGAAAACCTTGGCAGTCTGGCGAGCAATGAGGTCTGGTCGGTCTTTAAAGACAGCCGCGGCATTTTATGGGTTGGCACCAGAATGGGTTTGGATCGTCTTGACCCGGGAAGTAGGGAATTCCTGCATTATGCTGCAGTATCTTCCACTTCATCTATATCAATCAGCGGACTTGTTTATGATATTGCTGAAAGCAATAACGGCGACCTGTGGTTTGGTACAAGCAATGGACTGGACAGATTCAACATGCTTGAAGATTCTTTTACACATTATGAATATAGTGAAAACAAGAGCGGCGGCATCAGCGGAAATGAAATAACCAAGGTTTACTTTGACCAAAATGGAACGCTGTGGGTTGGCACTTTTTCTGGTGGATTGGATCGCTACGATCCCGCTGGAAACCGCTTCTTGCATTACAGACATAATCCTGATGATGAAGGTAGCCTGAGCAATGATTCAATCCTTTCGGTATATCAGGATAAACAAGGAAAATTGTGGGTGGGTACAGATGGCGGCGGGTTAAACCTGTTCAATGAAAAAGAGGGGAGTTTCACACATTTTACTGAAGAAGACGGTCTACCCAGCAATGTTGTTTATGGCATTCTGGAGGACGGGGAAGGACGCTTGTGGTTAAGCACTAATAATGGTCTTTCGCGGTTCAATCCCGAGTCTGGCGAATTCAAAAGTTACAGCGAATCTGATGGTTTGCAGGGCAACGAGTTCAACATGAATGCCTATGCACAAGATGCCGATGGAATTATGTATTTTGGCGGAGTAAACGGATTGACCAGTTTTGATCCTCTAAAAATAACTGTGAACCCTTACGTGCCACCGGTGGTGCTTTTATCGGTAACCCAAAATGGCAAAGAACTTAACCCCGAGTTGAATTCTGCTCAAGAAGACCAAATTATTTTACGTTGGCCTCAAAACAGTTTTGAATTTGAATTCGCCACATTGAGCTATGTTGACCCCAAGAAAAACCAGCACTCTTATATGCTTGAAGAATTTGACAAAGAATGGATAGATGCCGGTTCCTGGCGTGAGGGACGGTATACTAACCTGCCAGGCGGCACCTATACCTTGCGAATCAAAGGGTCAAATGAAGACGGTATATGGAATGAAACCGTAAAACCATTGGTGGTTAAGGTTATCCCGGCTTTTTGGCAGACGTTATGGTTTCAGATCAGCGCAGTGGTGTTGGTTTTTGGGATAGTATTAACAGTTTACAGTCTGCGGAATGCCAGCGTTAAAGCGAATACACGTGAATTGGAGCGTCAGGTAGGCGCACGCACCAAAGAAATTGAGCGGTTGTTTGAAAAGACCAAAGAACTGGCTGTAATTGAAGAGCGCAATCGTCTGGCGCGCGAACTGCACGACAGTGCCAAGCAAAAGGCTTTTGCAGCACTGGCCCAATTAGGCACAGCCAACGGCGTGCTGCCAGACAACCCCAAATCTGCCAGCATGCATCTTCAAGAAGCTGAAAACCTGGTATATGAGGTCATCGAAGAGCTCACATTCCTGATTCAGGAAATGTATCCACTGGCATTAAAAGAAAAAGGACTGGCCACCAGCATCCGGGAATATGTGTTTGATTGGGAAGGCCGTACTGACATTCAGGTGCAAGTTTCAATTGAAAACGAAAAGCGGCTTGCACTGAATGTCGAACAGGCGATTTATCGAACCATTCAGGAATCACTATCGAATATCGCCAGACACAGCAAAGCCACATCGGTCAAAATACAAATTGTATTTTCTGAACAAAAAGTTGCCGCAGAGATTTCTGATAATGGCTGTGGATTTGACATGAAGACAAGACCAAAGGGTATGGGATTAAGAACCATTCGTGAAAGGATAGAATCAATTGGCGGAAGGTTAAAAATAGACAGTGCACCTGACTGCGGCACTTGTGTCTCATTTAGCGTTCCATTACAATCACCTCAGATTTATGAAGGAGACGAAAATGACGAATCCCATCTCAATCATTCTGGTGGATGACCACGAAGTGGTAAGAAACGGCGTACGTGCCTACCTAGAAACACTTAAAGAGTTTCAGGTTGTGGGTGAGGCAGCCTGCGGTGAAGATGCGATTCAATTGATCTCCGAAAAGATCCCAGACGTAGTTTTACTGGATTTGATCATGCCAGGCATGGACGGCGTGGATACCATTCGCGGCATCAAACAGGTCAGCCCTCGCACACAGGTGGTGGTGTTGACCTCATATCATGAGGACGCCAATATTTTCCCAGCTTTAAAGGCGGGAGCCATCTCTTATATCTTGAAAGATATGAAGATGGATAAACTTGTTGAAGCCTTAAACAGGGCTGTGCAGGGCGAGGTGACACTGCATCCCCGGGTGGCGGTGAGAGTGCTGCAGAATATCCGCGGCGAGAACCCCGAGGTTGAACCCTTGTTCACTGAACTGACAGATCGCGAAACAGATGTTTTGAAATTGATCGCCAGCGGCATGACCAACAGTCAGATCGCTGAAAAACTGGTGATCAGTGAGAACACTGTAAAGGGGCATGTGAGCAATATTTTAAGCAAATTGCACATGGCAGACCGCACCCAGGCAGCGGTATACGCTTGGCAGCGGGGTATTGTCCACCGCGACGGATTCGCATAATATTTTTACAGACCGATTAAATCACAAATCCCGCGGAAATCGCGGGATTTGTTCAGGAGAAGAACACGTTTTTACTATTTGGATTGTGAATAAAGTTATGACCGATGGTTATCCTTTTAGAGAACCTGCCATCATACCGCGAAGGAAGTAACGCCCGAGGAAAATATAAACTAAAAGCGTGGGAAGAGCTGCAAGTACTGCTGCGGCCATTTGTAAATTCCACGGAACGATCTGGCCGCCCGAGATGTTGTTCAGTGCCACGGTCACTGTCCAATTTTTAGGGCTGGTAAGTACCACAGAGAACAGGAAATCATTCCAGGCCTGGGTAAACTGCCAGATCAAGACCACTACGAAACTTGGAATTGAAATGGGCAGCAGGATATTCCAATAAATGCCAAGCATACCTGCACCATCAATTTTCGCGGCCTCAACAAGTTCGTTGGGGATGCTGGCATAATAATTTCTGAAGGTTAATGTCGTAATAGGAATACCATAGATGATGTGAACCAAAACCAAACCAGGCAATCCACCATACAATCCAAGCTTATCCATGACCTGGACCAATGGGATGAGAATAGATTGGTATGGGATAAACATGCCAAAAAGGATCAAGGGGAAAATTATATCGGCGCCTTTAAATTTCCATTTAGCCAATACGTAGCCATTTAATGAACCTAGGATCGATGAAAGAACTGCTGCAGGGAGGACGACATTTAAGCTGTTCCAAAGGTTAGGAGCTAGTTTTTCGAAAGCCAACTTGTAGTTTGAAAAATCAAATGAATTGGGAAGATTCCACATTTCTTTGATACTGATTTCATCTCCACCTTTGAAACCGGTCATCACCATGACATAAACCGGGATGAGGTAGAAAATAGCCAGGAAAACAAGCGGTATATAACTCCAATAGCGACTGCGGCTGCGATTCATTAGTGTTGTCCCTCCTTCCGTAGGGAGAAGAAGAGGTAAGGTACGATTAAGACAGCAGTGCTGACCAACAATAGAATACTGATAGCGGCGCCGCTTCCATAGAGGTGTGCGTCAAATGTGGTCTGCCACATATTAATGGAGGGCATGTCGAGTGGAAGTTGTTTGCCGGCAACAGCAATAACAAGGTCAAAGGTTTTCAGCGACATATGGCCTAGAATAATCATGGCTGATAAGGTGACAGGTCTGAGTAAGGGTAAGACGATATATCGGAATATTTCAAATTCAGTGGCGCCATCCACTCGTGCCGCTTCTCGCAGTTCGTCTGGGATGGCACGCAAGCCAGCAAGATACATGGCCATTGTATAGCCTGAAAGCTGCCATATTGCCGGGATGGCAATAAATGCCATGCCCCATTCAGGCGTGGCAGTATACAAACTGTTTAGAAAGTCCAGATGAAGCGTATGGAAGAGCAGATTCAATCCACTTAATCGAGATCCCTGGGCTGGATTCATCAACCAGCGCCATACGACGCCTGTAACGATATAGGAAATTGCCATTGGGAAGATGAATAAACTGCGAAAAATTCCTTCCCCTCTTAATCCCTGATCCAATAAAAGTGCTGAAGCCAACCCTAACAATAAAGTACCGAAAACAAAAATAACTGTAAAGATTAATGTATTTCGAATATCAATTTCAAATCGCAAATTATTGGTAAACAACTCAATATAATTTTGCAATTTGACAAATGTATAATCCGGGATCATCCCTTTCCAGGCAGTTAAAGAGACTCTCGTTGTCCATCCGATAAATCCGTAGACAAAGACTGCAACAGCCAGGATGGATGGAGAGACCAATAAAAAGGCCAGCCATTTCTCTTTTTTATTGCGCATGGAAATTCCTCAAAATAATAAATACAAAATTATTATAACAAAACCAAGATGTTGATTAGAACGGTCATCGGGGAGTGGTGCTCCCCGATGACCTCAAGTAGGAATATCAGTAACTGATTATTCGGCGCAAGGACCGTATTGTGCACAAGAAGCAACAATTGACGCCTGGAATTTCGCTGCATCTTTATCAAGGATAAAGGCACCGAAATCGGTGGAAATTTGGTTCTTCCAAGTATCATTGGCAACAACACCATGCACGAGTGAGCCAACCACAACGTCTTTAGCCCAGTCAGCAATTGCAGACTGAAGGTAAACACCGTAGAGTGATTGATCAGAGTCATTACGGGCAGAGATTGAACCCTTTACAGGGTTGAATGCATCCTGGCCTTCTTTGGATCCGCAAAGGGTGAGCCATTTGATGGCTGCATCGCGGTTTTTGGCGCCGACAGGCAGGTTGAAGCTGTCAGACAGGAAATCGTAATTTCCCTGGGTTCCAGGAACAGGCATCCATGCATAGTCAGTGTTGGGGGTTAATCCAAGGTTACCACCTTCGACAGTGCCGGAGAAGTAGCCGTCAGCCCAGTCGCCCATAACATTGAAGGCGGCGTCGCCGTCAGCAACAAGTTTCGAAGCATCCTGCCAGGATAGTGTGGCGTAGTCAGAGTTGACATATTCCATCAGCTTATTGTAGTCTTCGTTGGCTTTCAAAACTGCGGGGTCGTTCCAATCAGCTTCACCATTCCAAAGTTTGGTGTAGAGATCGGGTCCGGCAGATGCCAACAAAACGGTTTCCCACATGTGAAGTTCAGTCCAGGCTTCGCCGAGAGCTAGAGGTGATTCCATACCAGCTGCCTTGAGTGTTTCAAGGGCGGCTAACCAGCTGGCGAAATCGGTGGGTGCGGCAACATTATATTCGGCCAAAACTTTGGGGTTGTACCACAACACATTGGCGCGGTGAATGTTCACGGGGACTGAATAGGGATGACCATCCTTGGAGATCAAGGGGATCAATGTCGCGGGGAAAACATCATACCAGCCATTGGCTTCGTAGAGGTCATCCAGGGGTTCGAGTTGATCGGCGGCTACATATGTACCAATCATTTCCTGACCAGCATGTCCCTGGAAGGAATCGGGGGGGTCGCCAGCGGCTAAACGAGTGGCAAGAACTGCTTTGGCATTGGAGCCAGCACCACCAGCAACAGCGGCGTTGATGAATTCGATATCAGGATTTTGTGTATTCCAGATAGCGATCATGGCTTCCAAACCGGCTGCTTCACCGCCACCTGTCCACCATGAAAAGACCTCGAGCTGTTGATCGGTCGCTGCGGGGGCTTCGGTGGCTGCAGGTGCTTCAGTTGCGGCTGGAGCTTCGGTGGCTGCAGGTGCTTCGGTGGCAACAGGGGCTTTTGCACAGGCGGCTAAGACCATTGCTGCAACTAACACTACTGCAAATACTACATAAAGTTTCTTGGGCATTTTTCTCTCTCCTTTTAGAATCTGAAAAATGAATAGATGTTTGGCAGAATCTACCAAACTCAATACTCTTGATTATAATGATTGCGTCACCTCAAACAATCACATTTCGGTCATGAAGCGGACATTAATGGGACAAGTTTTTAAGAACAGGAGGTTGGTCTCGTGGTTACTCGATTATTTTTCAATGAAGTAATCAAAGATGTACTTGATAATATCTACGATATTGCATCGCTCGAGACACACCCGGCTTTGTTCTCTGTCATTAAGATACCCAACGGATGGATTGGAAGAAAAGGTGAATACGTACGTCAATTTATGATTGATGCCATTGAACAATTACGACCTCCACGTAAAGAGTTGTCATTGACGGCTCTTGAATGGCGACCTTATATAATTCTTAATAAGCGCTACATTGAGGGGATGGGAAGCCAAGAGTTGGCAGATTTATTGGCAATTAGTCAACGGCAAATGCGACGAGATCATCACAAAGCCCTTACGGCTATTTCGGAGATCGTTTGGGCTCTTTGTTATCCTAACGAAAAACCTGAAAGCGACGTTGATTTAAATCCAATCATTGAGATCCATAATGAGATGATTGATCCCCTTGAAACAACCCGCGGAGTGTATGGGTTGCTCAAAAACCAGTTTGATCAAAGGCGTATTCAAGTAGATTTTTTTCCAGTAGAAGGTTTTACCCCGGTCATCACCGATCGCGTTATCTTACGGCAAGTTTTGATAAGTCTGTTTAATGATATTTTGCACAATCAGACAGGCAATACCCTCCAAATCCACTGCGATTCATCAGTAAACCATGTGGTGCTTGAATTTTCAAGCATTATTGATTGCAATATCACAGACTGTGATTCAGCGCCAGATGAAACGATAGCCGATGAAATCACAGCAGTAAATTATTGGTGTGAAAGAATTCATGCTAGAGTTGAAGAGATATGTGCT
Organism: Chloroflexi bacterium HGW-Chloroflexi-4; assembly: GCA_002840715.1. Lineage (GTDB taxonomy): Bacteria > Chloroflexota > Anaerolineae > Anaerolineales > Anaerolineaceae > UBA6107. The sequence goes on along the minus strand of PHBW01000012.1, from coordinate 35,966 downwards.
AATGAAAATTCCATCCGTAAAGTGAAGCGGACTCTTTGGCTGCCACACTCTGATCAAAAAATCATGATCGTTATTGACGACCAGGAACCCGTAGTAAACCTTTTTAAACGGTATTTATCACAAACTGACATACTGGTTGTTGGGACAAGCCATCCAGAAGATGCGATTTCCCTTGCACGACATTTACGTCCAGCAGTAATCACTTTGGATGTGATGATGCCCCAAATGGATGGGTGGGAGCTTTTGCAACTTATCAAGCTGGATGAGATGCTTAAATCAATTCCGGTTATTATTTGTTCTGCTTGGGACGATCCAGATTTATCGCGTTCACTCGGTGCACAGATTTATTTAAAGAAGCCGGTCACACAAAAGATGCTGCTTGAAGCAGTTAATAAACTGATTGCATCATAATTTGCTGATCTGGAATCAACCGTTGAGCTCGGAAATATGATTGCCATCAGTACTCGATTTGCTGTAGACCGGGTTTATCTCATGCAAGGTTGCACTCACCAATTCAGCCAACTCGTTTCGATCAAATTGTCGATTGACAATTACCTGAAAGAGTCCCTTTTGTTGTGGACTGAATGTTGCAGGGGGGTCGCTTGCTGAAATAATCACGGCTGGGATTTTTTGAAGTTCTTTGTCTTGAAGCATTTGATTTAAGAGAGTCAAGCCATTCATATCGGTTAGATCCAGATCAAGAAAAACAACTCCAACCGGAAGAGAATGAAGAAAGCGCAGGGCTTCCTGTCCATCAAGCGCCGATATTATTTTGTGGTTATCGGTAATCTGGTTCTCTTCTTCCAGATTTGGTCTGAGGGCTTGAGTTACAAAACGGCCCATGCTGGGGTCATCATCGACAACGAGGATTGTTTTTATTTTTAAATCCAATTTCTTTACTGTTTCAATTAGTACCTGCCGGGGAACAGGTTTGACCAAATAATCCAAAACCCCTTCGGGCAAATTGGAACTGCGGTTTTGACGGCTGACCGGTAATGGAAAAATCACCAATGGAACATCAAAAGGAGGATTGGCTGAAAACGCTAAAACATCAGGATGATTGGCCAGGTTTTCATCCACAATAACCGCTTTAGGGAAGGTTTTTTCAACTACCGAGTTTAATTGATGAGGATCAGTGAGTATTGTGACTTTATAACCTTTAATGGTTTTGATAAATACTCGAGCCGAGAAAGCATCGTTTGCCAACATTAACAAGAGGGGTATGTTTTCAGATGGCAAGTCAGAAGTGATAATTGAATCTTCATGATCAGTTTCTTTATTAATGACATGAACATCATCAATGCGTTGATGGAATGGCACTGTGAAATAAAATACAGATCCGCTGCCAGGTTCACTTTCAACACCCATTTCTCCACTGTGCAATTGCACGAAGCGCTTTCCAATCGAGAGACCCAGTCCACTTCCTTCTCCAGAGCGCTGATTATCATCTCCTACCTGGCGAAATTCATGAAAAACTTTGTGCAGATCTTCTTTGGCAATACCGGTTCCAGTATCAATAACTTCTACTCTAAGCAGTTCGGGAGATGACCGAAATGCCCTAATCGTGATGCTGCCTTGATAAGTGAATCGAAGTGAATTTGTAACAAGATTGAGTAGTACCTGGCGAATACGTGTGCGGTCGACAAAAACAGGCGGTAAATCAGGATCAATTTCAATCTTTAGTGTCAACCCTTTGTTTATAACTGAGGTGTTTACCATTTCGCGTACATCTTCAGCAATTTCGGAAAAATTGATTTTTTCTCTAAAGACAGTAAATTGTTTTGCGTCCATCTTTCCCATATCAAGGATGTCATTGATGAGCTGCATAAGATGAGTGCTGCTCTTATAAATTTCCTTGATATCGTCATAAAGACCAGACGGCCAGGATTTTAATTCATCATATGTTTCTGGAGAATTAACCATCAAGTCGCTAAAACCGATAATAAAATTTAAAGGGCTGCGTAATTCATGGCTGACTGCCAATGCAAAACGGTCTCTTTCTTCTCGGGCTTTGTCGGCCTGGCCGCGTGCATAGGTAAGCATTAAATTCATTCGATCCAACTGATAGTTGGCATTATTGACGTCTTTTAATAGCACACTGATCTCGGCACGGTGTTCACGAGCTTCGTTGAGCCTTTTCATGGCTTCACGATAATGAAGAGAAGAAGCCTCGATGGAGGCTACCAGGTTGTAAGATATTCCCCACCCTAAAGCGGTTGACGCAAGAGTTGCCAGGATGACGACTACTTGATAATTATCCGGGATTGGTTGGGTTAACCAGATTTGGTTCCACGCAAGAAGCAAAGAAATAATGATTCCTTCAAGCAAGAGTGCTGGTTTTAATCCCATCATAACCTCAGCCATAATGGGCAAGAAACAAAATAAAAGCAAAACCTGGGGCTGTTTATAAATAAAAAATGCCAGCATTATCACGACTGAAACACCGACATTCCAAATGAGCTGAGCGAAAAGATAAAAATGAATTAGCAGTCGAAAAACGCTGAGACCAATAATCACCATTATCAGGGTGAGAAGATAAATACTGGGGCTGAAGATTTGCGGCCAACCAAGCGTAGCCACAATATGCCAGGCCAAGTAAACCCCCAGTGTAGTACCTATGACCTTTTTGGCTACAGATTGAAGCAATTCGCGGTCTTCGGTCTCCCAACGGATAATGGAAAGAAGTTTACGAAAGGTCCATTTTAATTTAAAAGTCATGGAATTAATGTTATCACATTGAGAAAACTAAAGATAACAAGTTTGCTATCGTAAAATGAAATTGTCTTGAAATGACAGATAATCAATATCAGATAACCCGTTTTCAGCCTAAAAAAGGGTCATAGACTTCTCATCCAATATATCAAAATTCCATAAAAAACGAAAATTTCATATTGAAAAAGTGGTATAAACAATCCATTATATTGTTAACGAACAGTGATGGACCACCTTTTCACTGAGAATTATTGCACTGTACGGCATGCACCGCAATTCCAAACCTATTTAGAGCCAAAACGTTCTAAACATTGACGCCTGCCAACAGGTCTTTTTTGTCATATCAAAAACGTACCATTAAGGACTTACCATGATGAACCAAAGCAGCTTTCCCCAATTGACCGCACCCCGAAAACAAGGATTATACGATCCCAGGTTTGAACATGACGCCTGCGGCACGGGGTTTGTGGTGAATATTAAGGGGATTGTTTCGCACGACATCATTGGCCAGGGTCTGACCATTCTTGATAATCTGGCCCATCGCGGCGCCACCGGCTCTGAAACGGATACAGGCGACGGCGCCGGCATTTTAATCCAGGTGCCTCACAAATTCTTCCAACGTGAAAGTGCAAAACTGGGATTCAGCCTTCCCGGCGAACGATATTTTGGTGTGGGGATGTTGTATCTTCCACAGGATGAGAAATTGCGCCATCAGTTTGAAGGCATTATTGAGATGATTTCTGAAGAAGAAGGACAGCATGTGTTGGGTTGGCGTACCGTCCCTACCGATGACAGCACGCTTGGCCCCACGGCCAAGGCAGCCCAGCCTGTGATTAGGCAGTTCTTTGTGGAGCGCAACAAAACCATCAAAGACCGCTTGTCTTTTGAACGCAAACTTTATGTCATTCGCAAACGGGCTGAACAGACCATCCGCTACTCGGGCATGGCTGGCGGCGATCAATTCTATGTGTGCAGCATGTCTTATAAAACCCTGGTTTACAAGGGCATGTTGACCTCCCGCCAGGTGGGGGCATACTTCCCTGATCTTTCTGACCCTAATATTGAGACTGCCATGGTGATGGTACACTCACGCTTTTCAACCAACACCTTCCCCTCATGGGATCGAGCCCACCCCAACCGCATGTTGGCACACAATGGCGAGATCAATACGCTGCGCGGCAATGTCAACTGGTTAAATTCGCAGCAGACCAAATTCCATTCGGACCGATTTGGCAACGACCTTCAAAAGGTGCTGCCCGTGATTAACCCGGATGGATCCGACTCGGGAATTTTCGATAACGTGCTTGAACTATTGGTGCTGGCGGGCAGAACCCTTCCTGAAGCCATGATGATGATGATCCCCGAGCCGTGGTCAAAACACGAGAGCATGAGCGAAGAAAAGAAGGCGTTTTACGAATATCACAGTTCACTGATGGAACCCTGGGATGGCCCTGCTTCAATGGTCTTCACGGACGGGGTTGGCATTGGCGCCTGCCTTGATCGCAATGGTCTGCGACCTTCACGATATTATGTCACCAGCGATGACCGGGTAATCCTCGCATCTGAAGTGGGTGTGCTCGATGTGCCTGCCGAGAATGTGATCAAAAAAGGCCGCCTCGAACCGGGGCGCATGCTGTGGGTGGATACGGAAGAAGGTCGCATTGTCAGCGATGAAGAGATCAAACACAACATTTCAATTGCCAGACCTTATCGCAAATGGTTAAATGAGTTTTTGATCAACCTTGAAGATCTGCCTGACCCGGTCAACCTTGAGGTGGAACGCAAAAAAGAAGGCTACGAACGCAGTCAGGATGTGCTCAAACGTCAGCGAGCCTTTGGATATTCTTATGAAGATTTACGCGTCATCATCGGTCCGATGGCCAAGAACGGTGTGGAACCGATCGGCTCAATGGGCAACGATACACCTCTGGCAGTGCTTTCTGACAAGGCGGTGCTGCTGTTTGATTACTTCAAGCAGTTGTTTGCGCAGGTGACCAACCCGCCGATTGACGCCAACCGCGAAGAAATTGTGACAGCCACCGAGATCATGATCGGCTCAGAGCAAAATTTGCTTGAGCCGCGGCCGGAGAACTGCCGCCAGATCAAACTAAAAAACCCCATTCTGACGAATGAAAAACTTGAGAAACTGAGACATCTCAACCGGCTGCACTTCCACACCATGACAATTCCGATATTGTTCAACCCGGAAGAGGGCGGAGCAGGGCTTGAAGCTGGTTTGGAGCGGTTGTTTGCCCGCGCGGATGAGATCATTGCCAATGATGAAGCCAATATTCTGATCCTTTCTGACCGCGGTGTGGATGCCGAACACGCGGCCATCCCGGTGCTGCTGGCGGTGGCGGGTCTGCACCATCATCTCATTCGCAAGGGAACGCGCACTCACATTGGGTTGGTGGTTGAATCTGCCGAACCGCGAGAAGTGCATCACTTTGCCACATTGGTGGGGTATGGTGCGGTTGCTATCAACCCTTACCTGGCATTTGACACCATCCGCGAGATGCTCGACCAGCGCTTTTTGACGGATATGGATTACCGCACTGCTTCACAGAAATATCGCAAAGCCGTGGTGAAAGGCATTATTAAAGTGTGTTCCAAGATGGGCATTTCCACTATCCAAAGTTACTGCGGCGCACAGATCTATGAAGCCGTCGGGTTGAACCAGGAATTTGTGGATAAGTATTTCAATGGCACACCTTCACGAATCGGTGGTGCTGGCATTGAGGTGATCGCCCGCGAAGCAGCTATGCGCCACGAAGAGGCTTTTCCAAAACGCCCTAGCGATTTGGAACCTCTGGACGCAGGCGGCAAGTATCAATGGCGTGAAGATGGCGAACATCATCTCTTCAACCCTGAATCCATTTATTATTTACAGCAGGCCACCCGTAACAATGATTATGCTTTGTTCAAGAAATATTCAGATTTGGTTAATGACCAATCTCAACAATTGACCACCTTGCGCGGATTGCTCGATTTTAAATTTGCCGAAATGCCCATCCCCCTGGATGAGGTGGAACCAGTCGAAGCGATTGTTAAACGCTTCAAGACCGGGGCCATGTCCTACGGCTCGATCAGCAAAGAAGCCCATGAAGCGCTGGCCATCGCCATGAATCGCATTGGCGGCAAGAGCAACACCGGCGAAGGCGGCGAAGACCCCGCCCGCTACGAAAAAGACGCCAACGGAGACTCGCGCAACAGCGCGATTAAACAGGTGGCTTCAGCACGCTTTGGTGTCACCAGTTACTATCTGGTGAACGCGCGCGAGCTGCAGATCAAGATGGCACAAGGCGCCAAACCCGGCGAGGGCGGTCAACTGCCCGGACGCAAAGTCTACCCCGAAATTGCCAAGACCCGGCATTCCACGCCGGGTGTGGGATTGATTTCGCCTCCGCCGCATCATGATATTTATTCAATTGAAGACCTGGCACAGTTGATCAATGACCTTAAAAATGTGAACCCCGAGGCGCGCATCAACGTCAAATTGGTTTCAGAAGTGGGCGTGGGTACGGTGGCCGCTGGTGTAGCCAAAGCGCGCGCGGATGTGGTTTTGATCAGCGGTCATGACGGCGGCACGGGGGCATCTCCGCAGACCAGCATCAAACATGCGGGCCTGCCCTGGGAACTTGGACTGGCAGAAACGCACCAGACCCTGGTGCTCAATAATCTACGCAGCCGCATTTCCGTCGAAACGGATGGTCAGCTCAAGACCGGCCGCGATGTAGTGGTAGCCGCGCTTTTGGGAGCAGAAGAATTTGGTTTTGCCACTGCGCCCCTGGTGACGCTGGGCTGTGTGATGATGCGTGTCTGCCATCAAGACACCTGTCCGACCGGCATCGCCACCCAAAACCCTGAACTGCGCAAAAACTTCATGGGCGACCCGGCATATGTGGTCAACTTCATGACCTTTATTGCGCAAGAAATGCGTGAGTGGATGTCAAAACTGGGCTTCCGTACGATTGATGAGATGATCGGACGCACCGATAAGCTCGAAACCAAACAAGCGGTAGACCACTGGAAGGCAAGCGGGGTGGACCTTTCTTCTCTTCTTTACAGGCCTGAAGTGGATGCTTCAGTCGGGCTGCGCTATACCACGCCCCAACAGCATAATCTGCAAAAATCGCTTGATCAAAAGATCCTGCTCGAAAAATGCGCCCCTGCCATTGAACGCGGCGAACGCGTTGCCGTGGATATCGCAGTGCGCAACGTCCATCGTGTGATTGGTTCTCAGGTGGGCAGTGCGGTGACACGGCGCTATGGCTTGGAAGGTCTTCCGGATGATACAGTTCACATCCACTGCCTGGGTTCGGCTGGTTTGAGCTTTGGAGCTTTCATTCCGCGCGGCGTGACGATGGAGCTTGAAGGGGATTCCAACGACTACATTGGCAAAGGACTCTCCGGCGGTCGGATCATTGTCTATCCGCCCAAGGGATCGCCATTTGCACCGGATGAAAATATCATTATCGGCAACGTGGCGTTTTATGGTGCGACCTCGGGTGAAATTTTCATCAGCGGCCTGGCCGGAGAACGTTTCTGCGTGCGCAACAGCGGCGCCAAGGCGGTGGTGGAGGGGGTGGGCGATCACGGCTGCGAATACATGACCGGCGGCAGTGTGGTGATCTTGGGCAAGACCGGCCGCAACTTTGCAGCAGGCATGTCAGGCGGCATCGCTTATGTAATTGATTGGGACGGCGCTTTTATATCGCGCTGCAACCTTGAAATGGTCAACCTTGAATCGTTGCAGGATGAGTTTGAAATCAATGAAGTTAAAGCGTTGATCGTAAAACACCAATCCTTGACCGGCAGTCCGCTGGCGGGGCGCATCATAAAGGAATGGGCGCGATTCATCCCCATGTTTGTGAAGGTCATCCCGCAAGATTATCAGCGTATGTTGAAAGCATTTGAAGAAGTTAAAGCCGCAGGATTAAGCGGAGATGAGGCTGTCAAAGCGGCATTTGAGCTGAACAGCAAAGAACTCTCGCGCGTCAGCGGGAATTAAGAGGAAGCCATGGCGAAACCAACCGGATTCATGGATTACAATCGCGAAAACCAGACGGATTTTCCGCCTCAGGAACGCATATTACATTGGAAGGAATTTCACCAGCCTTTTACCGAAGACGCGCTCACACGACAATCAGCACGCTGCATGGATTGCGGCACGCCTTTCTGCCACACCGGTAATTTGATCAACGGCATGGCTTCAGGCTGCCCCATCCACAACCTGATCCCTGAATGGAACGAACTGGTCTACCGCGGATTATGGAAGCAAGCGCTCGAACGCTTGATGAAAACCAATAACTTTCCCGAATTCACGGGAAGGGTATGCCCCGCGCCGTGTGAAGGTTCTTGCACAGCAGGATTGGTCACTTCACCGGTGGCGATTAAATCCATTGAACACGCCATTATTGAAAAAGGATTCGAGGAAGGCTGGATCCATCCCCAGCCCCCGCTCAAGCGTACAGGAAAATCGGTGGCGGTGGTAGGCTCAGGGCCAGCCGGCTTGGCGTGTGCCGATTTGCTAAACCGCGCCGGTCACAGTGTCACGGTTTTCGAAAGGGCTGACCGCATCGGTGGATTGTTGATGTACGGCATCCCCAACATGAAACTGGATAAAAACGTGGTCGAACGACGCGTAAACCTGTTGGCGGATGAAGGTATCGTTTTTGTGACCAAAACTGAAATTGGAAAAGATATCCCGGCTGATATGCTGGTTGAAGATTATGACGCCGTGGTCTTGTGCGGTGGAGCGACTAAGCCGCGCGACCTTCAGGTGGAAGGCCGCGAACTGAGGGGCATCCATTTTGCGATGGAATTTTTACATGCCAATACGCGCAATTTGTTGGGCGGTTTGAATCGCGAGGCTGATGCAGTGACCATTTCAGCCCGAAATAAAGATGTGTTGGTAATTGGCGGCGGAGACACGGGCACCGATTGCATTGGCACCTCATTAAGGCACGGCTGCCGCAGCGTGACTCAATTTGAAATCCTGCCAGAACCTCCCCACGAGCGTCAGTTGGATAATCCGTGGCCTGAATGGCCAAAAGTCTTAAAAGTAGACTATGGTCAAGAAGAAGCCATGGCGTTTTATGGACGCGATCCGCGCGAATTCAGCATCACCACCAAACGCTTCGTAGGTGATGAAAATGGCAACGTCAAAGAAGCTCACACCGTACAAGTGGAATGGGTCAGAGACGCCAACGGACGCATGACGCCAAAAGAAATTCCAGTCACCAAAAAGGTTTGGCCGGTGCAGGAAGTGCTGTTGGCGATGGGTTTCTTGGGGCCTGAAGACCAGATGCTTGAGCAGTTAGGTGTGGCGCGTGATGCGCGCTCCAATGTGCTGGCAGATGCCGAGCATTACGGCACCAGCGTCCCCGGCGTTTTCTCGGCCGGCGACATGCGTAGAGGTCAGAGCCTGGTCGTCTGGGCTATCCGCGAAGGGCGCGGCGCAGCAAGAGAGGTTGACCGCTACTTGATGGGATCCACTGAGATAATGGGATAGTTGTTACTGTTTCAAATTTATATAGAATCCGAATTAAAAATCCGGCTATGAAGCCGGATTTTTTTTGTTTATTAATTTGTTGTTGATCAGGCTACTTTTTCAACAAAGGGCTGCCCCAAACCGAGGACGCCGTCTATCACGGGCATCCAGGTGCTGATGGCGATCTGCTGCGGACATTTATCGAGGCATTCGTCGCACTGGATGCATTCCGAGGCTTTTTCTGGATCTGAGATCCACATTTTGTAATCCATGCGGCTGTCGTTGACATCGTTATACATGGCCGCGTTATTGTAAGATTCAAAATTGCGCGGGATGTTAACCCCGTTCGGGCAGGGCAGGCAGTATTCACAAGCCGTGCAGGGGATCGGACTGCGGGCAGTCAACTCCTTGTTGACCTTTTCAACCAATTCCAATTCCTGGGCGGTTAGTAAACCGATCTTGGAATTATCTCCGGAGGCAATGTTTTCTTTAATTTGGTCAAGCGTGCTCATGCCGCTCAAAACAACAGCCACTTCAGGCTGGTTCCACAGCCACTGCAAAGCCCAGTCGGCTGGTTTGCGTTGAATGGGCGCAGATTCCCAAATCGGCCGTGCTGCGGGGATATCCGCAGCCAGTTTACCGCCGCGCAGGGGTTCCATGATGACCACAGCCAGCCCTCTGGCGGCTGCATACATTAAACCTTCCTTGCCTGCCTGAAACTCTGTATCCATGAAGTTGTACTGGATCTGGCAGAAGGTCCATTTGTCATAGCCATCCACAATTGTTTTGAAGGTTTCGAGTTTGTCATGAAAAGAAAAACCAAGGTGGCGGATGCGTCCGTCTGCCAGTGCTTTTTCGGCTTCTTCGATCAATTTTAAATCAAGGATTTTTTGCCATGAACCCTTATTCAAGGCATGCAGCAGATAAAAATCAATATGGTCAGTTTGCAGACGTTCGAGCTGTTCGTTGAGCAGTCTGTCAAAATCTGAGGTTGTTTTGACCAGCCAAATGGGAAGCTTGGTGGCAATCTTAATGCGCTCGCGATAGCCGTCTTTCAAGGCGATGCCCACCGCACCTTCGCTTTTTTGATCGTGATACACATAAGCGGTATCGAAATAATTCACACCGTTATCAATGGCATAACGGATCATTTCGGTGGCTTTTGCCTGATCAATGTTGCCGCTTTTCCCGTCCAAAACAGGTAGGCGCATGGCGCCAAATCCGAGGGCAGAGACTTTCCAATCCAGTTTTCCAAATGGTCGATATTGCATTTTGGTTCCTCCTTGAAGATAAATGAGTGCTTATTCAATTTTCAATAATTGGTTTACAGCCTGGTAAACCTCTAACAAACTGACCTGGTTTTCTTTGGCAAGTCGCACGCAATCATCGTATTCTGGCGTAGCGTGAATGACCTTGCCATCCAACAGTTTGGCTTTTATGGTGATCTTGCCAAAGCGGGTTTCCAGCTCGCGGAATTCGCGGCTGGCTTCGTAGCGACCGATGGGCTGCACACGTAAACCGAGGGTGGTGGTTTCGCGCAGCAGCAGTTCTGCAAGAGTAGCTTCGTCTTTGCGCAGGGCGATCACGCCCAGCAAAATTCCCGGACGGTTCTTTTTCATATGGATGGGGGTCATAAAGACATCGCGAGCGCCTGAGGCAAAGAGTTTATCCATTAAGTAGCCGAAAAACTGGGGATTCATGTCGTCAATGTTGGTTTCGAGCTGAACCATCTCGGTTTGTTCCCCATCAGGCACTATACCGACCATCAGCCTTAAGATGTTTGGCCATTCGAGGTCGCGTTTGCCAGCACCGATGCCGATATGGGTCATCACGAGGTTGGGTCGTTTGAACTCAGCCAAACTGCCCAAGATGGCGGCGCCAGTGGGGGTAACGAGTTCCACTTCTGCGGAGGTGGGGGTGAGAGGCGCGCGAATGAGACGCAGCACTTCGAGGGTGGCCGGGGCGGGCAGCGGCAGCAGGCCGTGGTCGCTGTTGATGGTGCCTGAACCGTATGGCAGCGGCGAGGCGTATAACTGCTCGATACCCAAATAATCCAGACCGATGGCAGCGCCGACAATATCCACGATTGAATCCAGCGCACCGACCTCATGAAAGTGGATGTGCTCCACCGGTTCGCCGTGCACGCGCGATTCCGCTTCAGCCAATAGCGTAAAGATTTTGCATGCTGTGGTTTTGACTTTCTCAGAGAGATCGCTTGAGTTGATTATCCCTAGAATATCCGCAAGGTGGCGGTGGTTATGGCTGTGCGGAAAAATCACCTCAAGGTTGGCTGCGCGCAGAGCGCCTTTATGGGTTTCAGTCAGTTTTAATTCCACTTTTTCGGACAGATTCAGCTTGTCGATGTTTTGCTGCAAAACGTCGAGCGGTAATCCGGCATCCAGCAAGGCGGCCAAAAACATGTCGCCGCTGACGCCAGAGAAACAATCTGCATAAGCAATTTTCATTTCAATACCTCATTCATGCTTCCCCGGCGGTAACCCGCCAGGTCGGCAGTAATATAACGAAACCCCAGGCGTGTAAAGAATTCAAGGATTGATTGGCGGTGTGCTGCGAGCCTTTCAAACTGCTCAGGATCCACTTCAAGTTTAACGGTTTCACCAAGATGGCGCACACGGATGGTGTCAAAACCAAGGCCTTGCATGTAAGCTTCACCGTCGGCTATCTGCTGCAACCCCTCCTGCGTGACCGGCGAGCCATATGGAAAACGGGTGGCAAAACACGGCGCGCTTGGTCGGTTCCAAATGGGGAGGTCCAATGCTTTCAATAACGCGCGAATCTCGGTTTTTGTGAAACCCAGATCGAACAGCGGACTTTGAATGCCGAGCTCCTGCACGGCTTTGCGGCCGGGGCGGTAATCATCCACATCGTCTGCGTTGGTGCCTTCAACTAAAGTAGCAAAACCTTCACGCCTGCCAAAATCAATCAGCTTTTCAAAACGGGCTTTTTTGCAGATGTAACAGCGTTCGGGCGGGTTTGCTACGAAGCCTGGGTTTTCGAGGTCGTTATATTCAATCACTTGATGTGGAAAACCTATCTGAGATGCATGAGCCCTGGCGGTTTCAATACTCTTTTCAGATTCCACCGGCGAATGGATGGTTACGGCCAGCATGCGCTCGCCAAGCGCGGCATAAGCAGCGGCACATAACAGGGCACTGTCCACCCCGCCAGAAAAAGCAACCAGTGCGGAGGACTGTTTTTCAAAATAATTCAACAAGATGTTCCAGCGCGCAAGTAAGTCTTGCGGCAGGGTTTGTGCCTTTTCAGAAAGGTTCATGAGACTCATTTGAGTTGATTGATCGAACTGGCGAGCACGCCCGCACCAAAACCGTTGTCAATATTCACTACCCCCACACCGGTGGAGCAGGAATTGAGCATGGTGAGCAGGGCGGCCAGGCCGTTGAAACTCGCACCATAGCCCACGCTGGTGGGGACGGCGATAACGGGCACGGAGACCAATCCACCGATCACACTGGGTAGTGCGCCATCCATACCAGCGGCAACGATGATCACTCGCGATTCCCAAAGTTGATCCACTTTATCCAGCAGGCGGTGAATACCTGCGACGCCTACATCATAGATGCGGTCCACTTTATTGTTCATCAGTTCGGCTGTCATAGCGGCTTCTTCGGCCACAGGCATATCCGCAGTTCCGGCGGAGCAAACCATGATACCCGGCTTTTTATCGGTTGAAGTGGAGCGGTCAAGAATCATCAGCCTTGGAATCGGATGATAAGTCATTTCGGGTAGAGCGGATAGTACCACTTCGGCAGTACTTTTATCGATCCGCGTGATCAATACTTTATCGCTGCGTTCAGCCAGCTTTTGGGCGATGGTGGCTACCTGGTCTGGCTGCTTGCCCTGCGCAAAGATCACCTCGGGGAACCCATTGCGCATGCTGCGGTGATGATCAAGCATAGCGAAATTGTCCACGTTCTCGTAGGGCAGGTGGCGCAGCTTATCCATGGCGGCGTCCACGTCCACGGCGCCGGATTTGACTTGTTCGAGCAGGAGTTTGATATTCTCAGTTTGCATTTTTTCTTTGGTGAACAATGGATTAATTATAGGAGTTTGAGTTAACTCCAAGTGTAGTGATAAATGTCACCCTGGTCTAGTGATAAATGACATGTGAATTGTTTGTACAACATAAGTTTGAAACAGAATGAGTTGAGGGAATGAATTAATTATTTAAAGGGTAAATATTTCTTTAATTGGGCCCGCAGTTTTGGCGGTTCGAGACCGCCCCATTCAGCCACTCTGGCACCTCTCCGAATGGCAAGATTATAACCGAAAAACTTAAATTTCCACTTCCTGTTGATAAGTTGGATATTCAACCGGACCGATGCCAGCCTCATTAAGTTTAGCTTGGAAGATTGTGGCAGCTTCTTCTTCACCATGGACAAGGAAAATCTTTTTGACGCGACCTTTGACTGCTGCGGCATATTGCAGCAGGTAATCCTGCCCGGCATGAGCTGAAAGCCCATTGATCGTGACCACTTCAGCGCGCAAGTCATATTCCTCACCGAAAATTCGCACTATCGGGTCTCTATCGACAAGACGCCGTCCCAATGTGTTGGGAGCCTGCCAGCCGCAGATCAGCACAGTGTTGTTTTGGTCTTCAATGTTGTTTTTGAGATGGTGCAAAATGCGACCGGCTTCGGCCATACCTGAGGCAGAAATGATCACCAAAGGTCCTTTTTTATCATTCAGCGCTTTGGATTCTTCAACGGAGCTTACGTAGCGCAAACCCGTGAAATCAAGGGCGGGGTGTTTTTCTTTGCGGATAAAGTCAAAGGTTTCTTCATCGAAATACTCAGGGTAACCTCTGAAGATTTTTGATGCAGCCACGGCAAGTGGGCTGTCTACGTAAACAGACAGAGGGGCGATGGCTCCCTCAGAGATTAACATATTGAGAAAGTAAACAATCTCTTGGGTGCGTCCAACGGCAAAAGCGGGAATGATAATCTTGCCACCTCGTTGAACTGTTTTAACCACAATGGCTTTGAATTTTTCATAGGCCATATCCACACTGTCATGATTCTCATCCCCGTAAGTGCATTCCATGAGCAGGTAATCCACATCAGAAGGGAAGACGGGTTCAGGTAGCAGGGGCAAATCTTTGCGGCCAATATCCCCAGAGAACCACAGGCTTTTGTGCTGCCCGTTCTCATCCACATCAATGCGGATGGCAGCGGAGCCGAGGATGTGACCGGCGTTGAAAAAACGCACTGTCACCCCGGGAACCGGAGAGAATGCCTCTTCATATTTGACGGGGTAATAACGGTCAATCGCTTCAAGTGCATCTTTGAGAGTGTAAAGTGGTTCCACAGCGGGCAATCCGCGTTTGGCGCGTTTTTTGTTGACATAGAGGGCATCCTGTTCCTGGATATGAGCGGAATCTTGCAGCATGATCTCACCCAGGGTGACGGTGGGGGGTGTGGCATAGATGGGACCGTGGTATCCGTTTTTGACCAGATTGGGCAGGTTGCCGTTGTGATCAATATGCGCGTGTGAGAGGATGACCGCATCCAATGAGGCAGGATCAAACTCGAAATTCTGGTTTTTGATGTAGCTTTGGTCGCGTTTGCCCTGGAAAAGTCCGCAATCCAACAAAATCTTGTGCCCGTTGACTTCAATCAAGTGTCTTGAACCGGTTACGGTTTGAGCAGCACCTTCAAAGATTATTTTCATGGATTCTCCGTTTTCTTCAACTCTTTCAGGATCAAGGAACCGAATTTCTTGTAGCGAATGGGTGAGTTAGACATGGCCAATTTGAGTTCCGGTTTTGAGGCAGGGTTGGCCGATGCAATTTGTTCCAACATTTCTCTTGGCAGCACCACATCCGACTCGACTGCCAACTTTTTGGCGGTGTTTTTGCGCCAATCTTTCAGGCACTCTATCCTGGCTATAAATGCATCATCCGGGCGGGGATTCTTGGCTCGCATCACCAACGGTGCGGTTTCACCTCTGGCAACTGCTCTTATTAGTCCAACACCATGGCGCTTGACCAATTTTTCAGAAAAATGAGGCACAAGACTTAATTCATCGAGTGTGGTAGGCCGGTGAATACTGACGTTTACAAGCATGTCGTTGGATAGTATCTTGAAGTGCGGTAAATCCGCTTTTTTGGCTTGTTCATCACGGTAGGCGCACAATTCATTCAAGATGGTGACCTGGCGCGGATCGGGATGACTTGAACCTGCGAGCTTCCAACAAGCATCGTGACCATTGCCGTTGGCGTGACCGGCTGCTTTGCAGGCGTTGAAGAAGTCTTCAATGGCCAGATCAAGCAAGGCGTGTGTGGTTAATTCAGATTCGAGGATGTCGCGCAGTTTGAATAAATAAAAGGTATCCAGACGGGCATAATCGAGCATTTCGGGCGGCAGAGGGCGCAATCCCCAATTGGCACGCTGGTATTTTTTATCAAGAGTGATTTCGAAATACTTTTGCAAAAGCGACCCCAGTCCAACTTGAGGGGCACCCAGAATACGGGCGGCGATCATGGTATCAAATATATTTTCAAAAGTGAAGTGGTAATCCCTCTTCAAGCAGATCAAGTCGTATTCCGAGGCATGAAAGATTTTTTCCTGCTTTGGATTTTTAAAAAGATTACCCAGCAGGGAGAGGTCGTCGAACTCGAAAGGATCAAAAACGTAATCTGTTTCGGGTGAGGAAATTTGAATCAGGCAGACTTTCTCTTGATAAGAAAAAAGACTGTTTGATTCTGTGTCCACAGCTATGCGAGGTTGAAATTCAAGAGCTTGAAATGCTTCGATCAAGCCCTGTGGAGTGTTAACCCACACTGCGGGTTTACTAGGGGCAATGTTCATGGGCAAATTATAACGCTTCGAGCGCCATTCTTTGTATTGAGTTATCAGGATTGATGGTTTCTTAATCTGACAAAGTATGCAATAATTAGATAATTATTTGTAGCAATGGAGAGTTAATGGAGGGAAAATGAGTTCCAAAATTTTATTGATAGACGATGATGATCGGTTTGCTGGTCTGGTTAAGCGAGCCTTATTAGCCGAGGGATATCTGGTGGATATTGCTGAAGATGGAATGAGCGGTCTGGCTCAATTTACCGAGAACTCACCCGACCTGGTGGTGCTTGATTGGGTGCTGCCAGGAATGGATGGTCTCGAAGTCTGCCGCCGAATCCGACAGATCGGTACCCAACCTATATTAATGCTGACCGGCAAGGAATCCACCAAGGATCGGGTGTTGGGGTTGGACGCCGGTGCAGATGATTATATGGTAAAGCCTTATGAGACCGAAGAATTATTGGCCCGCATTAGAGCCTTGTTGCGCAGGACCCAGCTTGAACAATCTGTGATTTTTACCTTTGGTGATCTTACCCTGGATACATCCACCAGACAGGCGTTGCGTAATGGGCGTGTGATCCATTTGACCGCCAAGGAATATGATTTACTTGAAATATTCATCCGTAACCCGCGTAAAGTGATGACCCGCGAGGTTATTTTTGACCGCGTATGGGGCTATGATTTTGGCGGTGAGAGCAATGTGCTGGATGTTTATATACGTTATTTGAGGCAGAAATTGGAGTCTAACAAGGAGTCCAAGCTGATTTATACGGTCAGGGGTGTGGGTTACGTGCTTAAAGAAAAGGATTAGATAATAAACCGGGGTTTTCAAGAATCCCAGGATTTTTAGTATAAAAAAGAGACCCCCGCAGATTGAAATCTGCGGGGGTCTGTGCATGCTACAAACTTCTGGATGTGTGGTCGCTGGAATCGAACTTGTGATAGGTGGGTTCCATGCGGGGGGCGCTGGCGGCCACTGAGCCGGTGGGTCGCTGTTGTGAGGGGACAATACGGTGTAGCGTGGCTGCAGGACGTTCCTGGTTTGGGTTGAAGCGCTGCGGAGTGCTATTGTTGACAGCTCTCGCGGCTGGTTGTGTCCGACGGGTATTGCTATTTTGTACTTTCTCCAATGCGCTGGAGAGCGATCCGATAATGAGAATGCGGATGATCCAGACCATGACGGCAACCATCACAGGGACGATCATTGTGAGCGATTGGGTGCTGGCCAGAGCGGCACTCACGGTGGTATGAGAAGAAATGGCAATTGAGACGCCCCACCAGGTGAGAATGGCGTTAAAAGTGCCGGCGATTAGCCATGCGCCAAAGAGGTACCATGATGCTCTGGGATTCTCTTCACGTCCGTTTGTAGTGATCAGGCGGGCGATACCAGCGAAATCCAAACCGCAGAAGGCCAGCGCCATCAGTGTCGCCCAAGGTATGCCGGCAAAGCGCAGGTCGCCCAACAGATCTTTAAGGGCGTAATTGGTGGTGGCGTAATTGAAACCCTCAAATGCAATCATGGCAAGGATGATGATCATGCCGTAGACAGTGTTTGAACGGACGCGTGATTTTGCAAGGGTTTGCAACGGATTGCGGAAGAATGAGCGAGTGTTGGTTAGGTTCATGACTGTGCCTCCTGAACAATAGCCTCTGATTAGAACGAACAATCAAATTATAGAACAAGAATTCTAAAAAGTCAATAGTTTTAGAAAATCCGTTCGAAAATTGGTGGTTTTTACTCAATTTTTCTATTTCCTACCTTATAAGAGTTGGAAATAGAAATATTTGAAGGTGAATTTTACAAGGTGGGGAGTAAAGGATTGTTTCCTTTTGTTTATTGGAACTTTAGACCTGCATGTACGTCTTACACAGAGACATTGTTTACTAAAAACTTGAATTGAAATTAGGAATATCTGGAGGACTAATTTATGAAAATTAAAATTATGAAAATTTTGATCGTTGGAACAATGATCCTGGCAGCCTGCACCCCAATTAAACCTGCCGCTCTGGATGCAGCGACTGTCAACACCATGGTTGCCCAGACCCTATCAGCACTGGTCACGGAAATGGCTCAAACCCAGCAAGCCCCTTCACTTCTATTGCCAACCATTTCACCGACTGAAGCAATATTTCCGACTTTGACTTATACGCCATCACCACAGCCCACGGCGACGGTTGCGGTCGCAACTGCCACCCAAAATTTGTCGAACTGCAATAAGGCGGCTTTTGTGGCGGATGTCACCATCCCCGATCGGACAACTTTTTACGCGGGTTCCAGTTTTACCAAAACCTGGCGGTTATCAAATGTCGGTACCTGCACATGGGATAGCGGTTATAGGGTTGTTTTTGTCAATGGAGATGCCATGAGCGCACCGGCAAGTGCAGTTCTCAGTAAAACCGTCGCACCTGGGCAAACTGTGGATATCTCGGTGACCATGATCGCTCCCACAGCGGTGCGAGAATATGCCGGATACTGGATGCTTCAAAGTTCCAACGGCGGCCTGTTTGGTATTGGCGCGGATGGAACCGGCAAATTTTATGTGGATATTAAGGTCATCAGCGGCACACCGACTGTGACCCCCACCCCTGGAACCGGTACCCCTACAGCGACGCTCTCGTATTTCGCGGTCAGAGCAGTGGCTATCTCAGCCAACCCTTCAACTTTCAGTGGAGTATGTCCAACTACCATCAATGTGACGGGTACCCTGACTGTCAATCGAGCCGGCACGGTCAAGTATCATTTTGTGCGAAGTGACGGGTCGGTTAGCGCGATAAAAACCTTGACTTTTACCGCAGGTGGATCTCAAGCCATTAGTGATAGTTTTTCAGCTTCAGTTACAGGGTCTGATACTGTCTATATTGATGAACCTAATCATCAAACGATCGGTTCGGCCCCTTATACCATTACTTGCGGTACCGCTACAGCCACATCAACACCAACGGCCACATCCACTGCAACTTCAACATCGACACCAACACCGACCAATACAGAAACACCAACATCTACTCCCACATAAACGTTGTTCTTTATAAAACAGAGCCGAGATTCCGGCTCTGTTTTTTTAATCCTGTGGTTGCTCCCATGCAACTTGTAGAGGAACGGCGTTATCGGGGATGTGGTGATAGACTTCGGCTAGAGAAATTTGAGTGGCAAGGCAATATAATGTAGCCACAGCCAACCCATGAGAAACCAGAAGGATGCGTCCGCCGGCATGGCGCGAGGCAATCTCGTCCGCAGCGGCAGACATGCGTGCCGCCACTTCAGCCACCGTTTCTGCCCCCGGAGTTCGGGAATTCACCGGGTCGTCATGATCCCGCTGCAGTTCGAGTGGGTATTTTGCTTTGACTTCATCGTAGACCATGCCCTCAAATACTCCCTTGCAAATTTCGCGCAGGCGGGCATCTTTGGTAAAGGGAAGTCCTAGTTTTCTAGAAATTATTTCAGCGGTTTGTGAAGCACGGCTGAGGTCGCTGGAATAAATGGCGTCGAACTGATCTTCAGACAATATCAAAGCCAGTTCCTTGGCTTGTTCGATGCCGGTCTGGTTCAAGTTAATATCTGTCTGCCCCTGAAATCGGCGGGCGACATTCCAATCGGTTTGTCCGTGTCTGACGAGGGTGATTTCAACCATGAGGTACGATTATAACGGATACTGCTTGAAATAATCGCACAAATTGTTGACCGGGCAGTGCAGACAATCAGGCTTGCCGGCATGGCAGATATCACGTCCCAGGCGGATGAGGTTGAGATGCCCGGCGTAATAATCCGCGGGGTCAATGAGTTGCTCCATCAAGTCGTGTGTCTGTTCAAGGTTGAACTTTTCGGGGCGCAGCCCGAGGCGTCCGGTGATGCGGTAAATGTGGGTATCCACCGGAAAGGCGGGACGGTTGAGTGAGAACTGCAGCACAATGGCGGCGGTTTTACGTCCGACGCCTTTAAATTTCAAAAGCCATTGACGGGCGTCTTCGAGAGGCAGATCGGCAAGAAAATTCAAATCCAGGTTGCCGCGCTCTGCGTAAATTTCATTGAGCACTGCCTTGATGCGCGGTCCCTTTTGATTCGCCAACCCGGCAGGTCGGATGGCTTCTATGATCTCTGCTTCCGGGGCAAGCCTGACCTCTTCCCATTTTGTAAAATGTCGTTTTAGAGAAAAGAAGGCTTTGTCGCGGTTGACATCATTGGTGTTTTGAGAAAGGATGGTGGAAACCAGTTCATCCACTGGAGGTAGGGGGTCGCGCCAGGTGGGTATGCCGTAGGCATCCAACAGGCGGTTGAGCACTTGCCTGGCAGCTTCAGATTTGGTTTCCATCGCGTTATAAATTATGCAGATTGTTCGAGTTCAGGATGGTGCTTGAGGTATTGCTGCATACCCCAGGTGAGGCGCAGCAAATAATGGGCAGCCTTATCGCCTTCCACTTCGAAATTTTTAAGCAGCGCGTGGGCGGCTTTTTCCACTTCCATCGGGGCGGATTTCTTTTCGGCCAGTTTGACCAGTTGATGTTCAATCTTCTCAAGGAATTTTATCTGTTCTTTTACAGCATTGTGATCAACTACGCCGCCGCGGCCCGACACAATGATGTAATCTTTGTATTGGGGATCCAGCAGCAGGTTGAGGGTACCCTTCCAGGCAGAAAGGTCCGCACTGCCGAGGAAGGGCGGTGCATTGGGCACAACCGTGTCGCCGACGAACACAATCTTCTGGTTGGGCAGTTCCACCCAGGTGCAGCAGGCAGAAGGGCCAGCATGGAATTCGAGCAGGATGGGATCTGCATCCCAACTAATGCGCAGTTGATGGCTGAATGAAATATCGGGGGGTGCCCAGCGAATGCTGCCCAGGCCATTTTGCAGTTCCCAATCCGCACCGGTTTCGACGGTTTGAGATTTGAAAGTGATCGGGCGGTCGCGGAACAATAAGTTCATTTTTTCATGACCTGCGACCATGCATTCCACCTGGCGTGATCCAATGGTGCGGTCAAAATGTTCATCGAGGTTGACTAAAAGGCGGTCAATGCCGCCGTTCATATTGGCCAACGTGCTGCGCCATAAGCGGATATCATCTGGTCGCAATGGGGCATCAATCAGAATCAAGCCGTGAGGCCAGTTGATGGCGCCAAGAGTGACACCGGGGTAAGAGGTTTCGATAAAAATATGCGGTGCAATTTCTTGCATGAAGGCTCCTTGTGGCCAGATCAATTGATGGCTGCGGCAGGAAGTGTCAGAATAAATCTTGAGCCACCGCCGCTAACATTTTCAACCCAAATTTTACCACCGTGAGCTAGTACTGCGGTACGGCAAAAAGAAAGCCCCAATCCAAGCCCCTTGGCAAAGCTGTTGCCGTGCAATCTCACGAATTTGTTAAATATTTTATCTACCGACTCAGGGGGGATGCCGGGGCCGTGGTCTTCGACCCAGATGGTAACCATGTCACCGTTGGCTTTGGCGCCGATGGCCGTTTTGTCGCCTTCTGAGGAGAATTTGATTGCGTTTTCGAGTAGATTGATCAGCACCCTGCGGATCATATCTTCATCCACCAGGATCTGTGCGATCTTGCTGAAGACCATCTTTTCAACCATCACCTGCTTGCTTTTGGCCAGGGTGTGCAAGGTCTCGATGGATTCATCCATTAATTTTTCAACATCGGTCATTTTCTTGTTGGTGATAGGCTGCCCGGCTTCAAGCCGGTTAATGTCCAACAGAGAACTAATCAGACGGTTCATGCGTTCGGTGGCCCGGTCGCTAATCTCAAGCAACTGGATCATGGATGTATCTTTTGTGGCGACAATCGGCTCTTTCATTAACTCGAGGCTTGAGACAATGTTAGCCAGCGGAGAACGGAGGTCATGGTAAATCATGGCCGAGAGGTCCTCGCGCAGCAAGTCAAGGTTCTTGCGCTCGCTGATGTCGCGGAAGATCCATTGCAACGACGGTTGCCCCTGCAAATTGATGATGGAGACGTGTACTTCCACGGGGATTTTTTCGGCTTTGGCATTCAATAAACTGCCTTCATAGATCAGTGACTTGTTCTTTTCAATTTGTTCAAAAAGATTATCGATCACCTTTTCTGGCAATACTTGAAAGTCAACAATGTTTCGACCAATTACCTCGCCACTTGTTATTTGCATTGTTTCAAAGGTTTTTTGATTGGCAGCCACGATCATGCCGTCCATGGCGGTGACTACGATTGGATCAATACTTTTTTCAAAAAGATCGCGGTAACGCAGGTGTGCATGTTCAACCTCTTGATAAAGCTGCGCATTGCGGATGGCGATGCCGGCCATGTCTGCAATAGCTTGCTGCAAGGCAAATTGAGACTGGGTGAAGAAATTGACCTCTCGGTGGACGATGGTGAGCACCCCTACCAACACTTCCTGAGCCATCAGAGGTACGCACAGTGCTGAGCGTGCAGGGTCAACGATTTCCTGATTCGGCCGCACCAACCAACGGTCATCCTGCTGGGTGTTGTTGATCAACACCGATTTTTGATTTTTAACGACCCAGCCTGCCAGACCTGAGGTAACCACGTCGAGCAGTTGATCCACAGTATGAGGGATGAGCGAGCCGTTATACATGATAGCCGCATCCACCGGTTTGCCGTGGATGTCAATCACGACCAAACTGGCGCGTTCAACGTTCATGTTTTCAGTGGTAAGGGTGAGAATGTTGGCCAGTACTTTGCGTAAATCAAGCGAGGCAGCCAGTTCCCGGCTGATCGAATACAGAATCTCAAGAGAAGTTAGAGTGATATCCTGATCCATAAAGACCCTCATTCATCAATCTACAATTGGCAAGATGATCATATTCAGTATAGCATAGCCAGCCTTCGGATGTTCACGAAACTTCCTAAGCCTTTTGTTAGGAATGATCGATTTTATTGAGTATTGGTTTCGCACTTGATGGGGAAATTTGGTCTATTATTTTTGTTGAGGGGCAGACCCAGATAGGGCGATGGATCAAGTGTATTGGCAATTTCGAGTTCATTGAGATATTTGCCGCTGCCATTGTCTTTCACAATCGAAAAGTGCAGATGCACTCCAACCGGGTTGAGCGGATCGCCTGAAAAATTGCCTTGATATCCCAGCAGAGTGCCAGCTTTGACAACGACCTCTGTTGTACCGGGTGGAAAATCCACTGCGATTAAGGAGTTGCCTTCGGGGTCAGCCAGGTGTGTGTAATAGGTCCAGATCTGTCTGCCGGGCTGCAGCGGATCGGAGGGAATGCGAATGATGAGGGTGGACTTCCAATCGGATTGGCGGCTGAGAAAACCGTCATAGGCGGCATAAACCGGGGTGATGCCTATATCAGTGCCGGCGAAAATATCGATGCCCTGATGGCGGTGGCCAATTTTGAAAGAGTCATCCCAAAGGTAGCCGATCAATCCGCGCGTGGGCATGACAAAAGGTGCACCGTTGCAGCTTGTGAGTGCCTCGACTGCCCAATCTTGATGCGTTTCAGCATTGCGGATGAAGGGGATGACGTAAGTTGTACCGTTTTTTCTGCTGTCAGGTGAGATGAAGAAAAAATAGACTGCCACGATGCCTGTAATCACCAACACCGAAAAAACAAAAACAACGAACTTTTTCATGAGACTTAAGCCAGTTTTCCTATCATGGACCAGGGACCCGTCCAATAGATTTGTACCTGTCTGATCTGACCCAGCAGGTTGTCATCCCCGTCCACGAAGACCAGTTTGTTGTTGGGCGTTCGCCCTTTCCAGCGGTTTTTCATCTTTTCTTCAAAAAGCACGGTAACTTCTTTATTCAGATAAGCGGCATGGATTTCTGCAAAAATGCCTTCCTGAAGTTTTTCAATCGCCCTGAAGCGCTCCCACTTTTCGTCTTCAGAGACATCATCCACCATCGTGCGTTCAGAGACGGTGCCGCCCCGGGCAGAATAGCGTGCCAGATGAACGCTGTCCAGTTTCAGTTCAGCCAGCAGGTCGTAAGTATTGCGGTATTGCTGGTCAGTTTCGCCCGGAAAACCCACGATGATGTCTGTGGCAATTGAAACTCCCGGGATGCGCGCCCTGATTTTTTGCACCAGGCGGCGGTATTGATCCGCGGTGTAACCGCGCTTCATATTCTCCAGCACGGTGTCATCCCCGGCCTGGTTGGGAATCTCTATATGCGGCATGACCTTGGGGTTCTCGGCCACGCAGTCGAGCAGTTCGTCGTTCATCCAGTTTGGATGCGAGGTCAAAAAGCGGATGCGCTCAATGCCCTCTATTTCGCTGATCTGGTTCATCAGTTTTGCGAGGGAGGGGTAGGCGGGGTTATCC
Source organism: Chloroflexi bacterium HGW-Chloroflexi-4 (assembly GCA_002840715.1). Taxonomy (GTDB): domain Bacteria; phylum Chloroflexota; class Anaerolineae; order Anaerolineales; family Anaerolineaceae; genus UBA6107. Next base: position 11,643 of record PHBW01000012.1, on the reverse strand, counting down.
AGACTGTATCGATCAACGATCTGACCAAGCAGAGTAACTTCTTTAATGCCCTGGGCCGCAAGTGCGTGGGCCTCTTTGAGGATCTCTTCGGGCGGCCGGCTTCGTTCAATGCCGCGGCGATAGGGGATGATGCAGTAAGTGCAGGCGTGCGAACAACCGTACACCACCGGAATCCAGCCGATGACCTGTTGGCCGACCGCAGGCTGCGGCAACACAAGGTCGCCATCCATGACGGCATAGCGGCGTACGGTCTCTGCGGCATCCACAGCGTGGCCGTGATTCTTAATTAGATATTCGACCAATGGACCGGGATCGGATGGGGCGGAAAAAACGTCTACATATGGAAAGCGTTTGTGCAGCTTGGGGTTGTCTTTGATGCCCACCAGGCAGCCCATGAGGTTGATCACCATTTCAGGGCGGGCGCGTTTGGTCGGCCAGAGTGTGGTTAATCGGCCATAGGCTTTTTCTTCAGCAGATTGCCTGACGACGCAAGTGTTGAGCACCACCACATCGGCTTCTTCGATGACCGGTGTGAAGTTGTAACCCAGATGTTCAAGCGCGGAAGATACCCTTTCGGAATCCGCGACATTCATTTGACAACCTTCAGTCCATACATGATATTTCATTCGGCTGATTATAACAATAAATTGGAATGCGTAATACCACAAGAATTGTCTTATTTGATTTAGTTAATTGACTGTTTCAGGATAAAATTGACCCATGTTACTAAAAAAGCAGCACAAAATAACACTCCTTATCTTTTCGGTTATTGCCATCTTGATTGGAGTATTTATTTCTTTCCGTCTGCCTGATCTACAAATGAAAACCAGTCAGGCGCTCGCCTGGTTCAGAATGTCATTAAAGCCTGCCGGGTCGTTGCCCACAGCTGAAGCAAAAACAATTGATCAACAATCTTTTTGGTTGCCAGGATTGATGTCTTCAGATGCTGAATTTATTGGAATCAGTAGTTTAAGTACACCACCACAAACCAAATTGGAACTGCCAATTTCCATAGTTCTGCCTGCCCCAGCGTTCAACCCGCAGCAAGATTATCAGGATTGGAACAACTGCGGCCCGGCCACCCTGGCTTTAGGCTTGCGATATTGGGGTTGGCAGGGAGACCAATTCACTATTAGCGATCTAATCCGCCCCAAACGATCTGACAAAAATGTCAATATTGAAGAGTTGGCTGGTTATGTCAATCAATCCACGGATGAGCTGCAGGCTGAAGTGCGGATGGGCGGCAATGTGGCTGCACTTGAAGGGCTAATTGCGGCGGGCTACCCGGTGATCATTGAAGAAGCATTCACGGTTGAGAAATCTGCCTGGCCCGGGGATGACCTTTGGGCAGGCCATTATATTTTGCTGACCGGCTACGACAGGCAAAGCCAGCTTTTCACCGCTCAGGATAGCTATCATGGACCGGACCGACAGTTGGCTTATTCTGATGTAGCGACTGCCTGGCAGGCCTTCAATCATGTTTACCTGGTAATCTTTCCAACAGGTGACCAGCCTAAAATTCAACAACTTTTAGGCACCGATTGGCCGTTGGCAGACAATCTCATGCAGACTGCCGCAGCGCTTCAAAGATTGGTGATTTCAGAACAGACAAATGCTTTTGCCTGGTTTAATCTGGGCAGCAGCCTGACAGCTCTGGAAGAATACGCGTCAGCAGTGCAAGCCTTTGATAAGGCCCGGGCACTAGGTCTTCCTGCGCGGATGCTGCGCTACCAATTCGGTCCGTTGGTTGCGGCTTACCACACCGGCAATCAAAAAGACCTCAACCAGCTTGCCGATTATGCGTTGCAGATCACACCTGATTCAGAAGAAGCACTCTTATGGAAAGGCTGGGCTTATGAGTTGGCAGGGGATCATTTGAGCGCCATTTCGTTATTTAATAAGGCCCTGGAGGCTAATCCGGGCTATCAAGAGGCGCAAAAAGCTCTGACGAGCGTTCGCCCTTAAGTCTCATTCATGAGATAATCAGGCATTGAAATTGATAAATCAAACCATTCAAAAACAGGAACATCATTCTCATGGGCAAAAAAATCTCTTTATCATTGGTGGCTATCATCATATCGGGCTGCGTATTGATCAGCGCAGGCTTGATGGTGGGCGCTTTCTTTCTATTGAAGTCACAAAAAAATTACACCCCTCCGCTGGTTGAGGCCACTGAACCACCCAGCGTGGATGAACAAATGGATATGATCCAGCAGCAGGTCAGCGCCATCCGCGGATTGGAGATGAATGCCGAATTGAAACGAGACATGATGTCTTCGGCAGAACTTCAGGATGTGGTCATGAACGATTTTTTCAAAGATTACACACTTGAAGAAGCGCAGCAAGATGTGGATGTGTTAAGTGCGTTGGGGTTGTTGGAACCTGATTTTGAATTGCTCCAGTTTTACATCGACTTATACAGCGAGCAGATTGCAGGCTATTACGACAGCACCACCAAAGAAATGTACGTCATCGGGGATGCCGGGTTCACCGGTCTTGAGCGAATGACCTATGCCCATGAATTCACCCATGTATTGCAAGACCAGAACTATGATCTTGAAAACGGCATGAAACTGAACGATGATTACTGCGAGATCGAAAGCGAATATTGTGCGGGCGTAACTGCGCTGGTTGAAGGGGATGCCGTTTTATCTGAACAGTACTGGTTCCTCTCTGAAAGCACTGATCAAGATAAAAACGATGTCAGCGAGTTCCAGTCCACATATAAGAGCCCTGTCTATGATTCCGCACCGGCTTACATGAAACAGGATTTTCTCTTTCCATATCAACAGGGTTTCACCTTCGTGCAGTCACTTTACGCAGATAAAAAGTGGAAATCCGTGGATGCCGCGTACGGAAATCCGCCTGTCTCGACCGAACAGATTTTGCATCCCGAGAAATACCCCGATGAAAAACCACTGAAGGTTGAACTGCCTGATTTGGTTGGAACTTTGGGTGACGGATGGACGGAGATTGACCGCGGTGTGATCGGTGAATGGTATACCTCTCTGGTGCTCGATTCGGGTATTGATTCTGCCTTTCGACTGGATTCATCCACAGCGGCAGATGCCGCGGCAGGCTGGGGCGGGGATGGTTATCTCTATTACGACAATGCCAACTCGGAAGACTATGTCTTTGCCTGGCTGAGCACCTGGGATGATACTGAAGAAGCCGTCGCGTTCTTTACCGCCAGCAAAGAGTATGGCACCCTGCGCTGGGGAACCCCGTCGGCGGATGACGCCAAAAAAACCGCCTGGCAGGATGCCGTCAGCATGAGCATCAATGGCGACCAGGTGCTGTGGATCATTACAAATGATTCCGCGGCGTATGCAAAAGCAATGACCGCATTTCAAGATTTCGAGTAAACAACATGGCGATTGATCTCACTAAAGTTAAGGGTTTGTGTTTTGACGTGGATGGCACCCTCAGCGACACGGATGACGTCTGGGTTGGGCAGATCGTGCATGCCTTGCGGGGGGTGCGTTTCTTGTTCAAAAACGGAGACCCCCAACCTTTTGCACGCTGGTTTGTGATGGCTACCGAGTCGCCCATGAATGGGGTTTATCATTTTCTTGACCATCTCAGCCTGGATGACAACATCGCCAATTTATATAATAAATTGATGCAGAAACGCAAAAACAGAATCCATCCTTTTCAATTAATGAATGGGGCAAAAGAACTCTTGGAACTTGCCAATACTCGCTATCCGTTGACGGTGGTCAGCGCCCGTGATGACGCCTCCACCCGCCGCTTTCTGGACCAATTCGAGCTGGGAGGTTTGTTTCGCGCGGTGGTGACTAACCAGACCTGTGAATACACCAAACCGTTTCCGCATCCGGTGAGGTTTGCCGCCAATGCCATGGGGCTGACCCCCGAAGAATGTATCATGATAGGCGACACTACCGTGGATATTCTGGCAGGCAAGACGGCCGGGGCTCAAACCGTGGGTTTGTTGTGCGGCTTCGGTGAAGAAAAGGAACTGCGCCGGGCTGGCGCAGATTTGATCTGCAAAGATTTGGTTGAACTCAGAGAATTGTTCTCAAGGTGAATATGAATACAGGGGAATTGCACTTAATCCCTGGTATCTTGAGAAAATGAAAAAGCAATAATAAAAATTATTTGAAACAGTTTTTATTATTTTACGATCGAAAATTCCAGCTTATCGCTTGACGTCTTATTCCCAGCTTTATCCACAACAGTTAGCATCAGCGTATGTTTACCGTTTTCGGCGGGCATAAGGTACAGATAGGGTCCGTCGGTCTGCGTGGCGGCCAGCTTTCCATCCACGAACCATTCCACTTCCATGATTCCGGTGTTGTCCTCAATGGCAGCCTGCAGGGTGACAGTCTCCTGCGCGGGTTGAATCTCTTGATCCGCGGCGGGGTAGGTGATCTTGACCTGCGGTGGGGTGTTATCCACTGTCACCTGGATGGTGGAAGATTGCACATGCTGGGTTTGATCAATTACGGTCAGGCGGATGGCATAAAGGCCGTCGATGCCGGTCGTGTCCCACTCAGTCAGGCTGCCGCCTGATGTTACTGCTGCTTTGCCCTCAGCGATTTGCAGCCAATTGAGTGGATTAATGCCTTCGCCGACCTGAAGCGTCCACGAGCTGAGGTTGTCGACCGAAGCCGTGCCTGATACAGTTACTTTGCCGCCCACCGCCGAGAAGATGACTGGTCTGTTGATTTGTACGTTGGGGTTGGTCTGCAGTGTAGAGATGGCATCGTATCCATCCGGGGCAACCCGCAGACCGGCTTCAATGGCCCACTGTCTGGCTTTGGCGGGCACATTAATAAAGAGTTGTTCGTCGATCAGGGCGGGGTCGGTGAAAACCGTGGCGCGCTGTCCGGTCTCGCGGTTAACTTTGATCTTCTCATACAACGTATCCGGCAGTGTGGGTTCGTTGCCGATCAGAAATACTTCATCCGAGGTGGCGGGGCAATCCATCGAGGGCAGCATGCCGGAGGGGATGCATACTTTGAGGCTTGTGATGCCTTCGGGCTGCTGCCAGCCTGTGCTGGGAGCCTCCAATAATGTCTGTTTGATCACGGCATGCCAGATGCCGGCGGCCATCAGCGGATCAAGCGTTTGAGGTGAAGATTCTGAAGTATTACCAAGCCAGACAAGCACCAGCCTGTCGGGGGTGTAGCCCACCGTCCAGACTTGGGTCTGGTTCAGGGTGGCGCCCAGTTTTGCGGCGACGGGTTGACCGATCTCAAGCGCATTGGGGTAGCCCAGTGAGGGCCAGCGTGCGCTCTCATCACTTAAAACATGATTGACCAGGTAAGCCAGTGGCTGACTTAAAATCACGCTCACCTGCGGCACGGATTGATCAAGCAGCAGTCTGCCGGTGGTTGAACTTACGTTGAGCGCCAAAGCGGGGTTGAGCTCGCCGGTCATGGCTTCTTTCAAGCCGCTTTTCACCCCAGAATTAGCCAGCGTGCCATAAGCAGCTGCCACATCCAGCAGGGAGTTGGTTGACCCTTCAAACAGCGGATCGACACTTTCCGCGGATTCATTCATTGAAGAAAGCCCCAAAGCAGCAGCCAGGTGCCAGGCGTTCATCGCGCCGGCCTGCCGCAGCACATCCGTGATCGGGAGTAAATAATCATTTGCGACGGCCTCGCGCAGGCTGACTGCACCGTGCCACTGTTGATCCCGGTTCTGATAATCGCTGGCAGATTCAATGGCTTCAGACGGGATATCCCACTGCAGCGAGGCGGGTGAAAGTCCGCGGGCAAAACCGGCGGCAGCGGCAAACGGGCTGAGGAGCGAACCGGGTTGATAGCCACTGTCAGCGAGAATGGAACCGTCATAGGCGGTGGGTTCAAGATAAGCCAGCACCTCGCCGTTTGCCGGGTTGAGGATCACCCCCGCGCTGGCCAATGGTTTGGCGTCCAAACCGGCAAAGGTTTGGGTGGGTAATAACAATGCTGCAGGGCAGTCATCTGAGGGGGCATCCAAGATGCCCTGCAAGCGTAAAAGCTGGGTTCTGGCCGTACAGGCAAACTGGGTTTGAAGCTGCCAATCCAGAGAAGATTGAATCACCAATCCGCCGCGCTGCAGACGGTTTTGTGAAAAATGAGACGAAAGAGCCGAGAGCAAATGGCGGGTGAAGGCAGGCGCTTGTGAAACAGGGTCGCTGATCGTCTTGCGCAGCGCCAGCGGTTCACGCAGGGCTGAGGCGAATTCATCCAGGGTGATGGTTTCAAGCTGTGCCATTTCACCGAGGAACTGCTGCTGCATTGCAAGCGCCTGTTCCGGGGCATCCAGCGGATTCAAAGCCGGGGCTTCAATCACCACTGCCAGCATGGCAGATTCCGCCAGGCTCAAGTCATTAGCAGATTTGTTGAAATAAAGCAGCGAAGCGCTTTCAGCGCCGGTGGCGAGATGCCCGAACCAGGCGCTGTTGAGATACCATTCGAGCACCTGGGTGCGTCCGTATTCAGACACCATTTGGGCGGCCAGCAGGCGCATGCGCACCGCACGCAGCGCGGAGGGTTGTTCCTCCCAGAGCAGCAGTTCGCTGGCCAACCGTTCGGCAATCGTTGTAGGTTCAGGGTTTTGCCAGTCTTTCAGCGAATAGCCGGGGTTCTCCCAGAACGTGGGGTCCAGTTTTGAGATCACTGCCCGCACGAGCTGCAGACTGAAATGGTCGGGTTTTTCGGGGTTGACGGCCAGGTAGGCGCGTTCAATGCCGGGGTTATCCAGCGTGTAAAGCACCGTTTCGCCGCTGCGGTCTGTGATGGTCGTGGGTTCCAGCAGTTCGCCATCCACCGGGTTGAGTAGCACGGGCAGCACGGCCAGTGAGGGCAGGTTGGCGGTCACCCTGGCGTAGAACAAGCCTGCAAACACCAATCCGCCAGATAGTAGAATAAGCAATACCGAGAGTGCCCCCACGCCAAGGCGCCGAGAAATTGCCGCTGCCCGGTGAAGTTTGCGGGTATGTCTCTCGTGACGTTTTTTAATGAGAAGAGCCAGGTCGGTTTTGCGCACGGTTGTCTACAAAGTTGCCTTTTTTGGTTTAGAATCAACTTGTGAGTTGAGTTTAACATAGCGTAGGGCCACGGGCAAGCATCATTGAAGGGTATAATGCGAATTATGAGAATGAGATCTTTTGCGATAACAATTTTGACAGCAGTTCTGCTGTTAAGCGCCTGCCAGACGGCAGAATCCACCCAGACGGATTCCCTCTTCCCGGGCGAGGCACTGACGCCTTTTGCCACCCCTACCATTACGCCCACGGCCACGGCTACCCTGGCCAGTGCCCCTACCGAAACGTTGGTACCCACCATGACCTCCACACCCCGCACGCATGTTATTCAGGGCAACGACACCCTGTTTGAAGTGGCTGCCAAGAACGGCATCTCTCTGGATGAAATCATTGCCGCCAACCCGAATATCAACCCATATTTGCTAGGCCCAGGCACGGTGATCATCATCCCGGCTCCTAATGGGCAAAGCGCCGCACCGACCCAAAACGTCCCTGTCACGACCCCCTGGCCTATGACCCTCAGCGATCCGCAGTGCACGCCTTCTCTCACCGGCGGCACTTACTGTTTTGCCGAACTACTCAACCCGCAGTCCATGATGGCAGATAGCCTCAGTGCTCAATTTACACTGACCGACCCGGCGACAGGTGAAGTACTCATCCAGCCGGCGCTGGTGCCGTTGAACCGCGTCGCCAGCGGAAGTAGATTACCCCTGTTTGCCTATTTTCCACCGCCGGTAAGCGCTAATCCGCAAGTCGGGCTGGAATTGCTCACAGCAACCAGTGTCAATCAGACTGGCACGCCTTCGCCGCTGCAATCCGCTTTGGTGACCGTGGATCCCTCCGGCATCACCATCAGCGCCAACCGACTCGCAGCTGTGGTCAGCACCCAGGCCGGGTTTGAGGGCGGGGAGGGTTTGGCCGGCAAAATCTGGATCGCAGCCGTGGCTTATGACGCCGATGGGAATATCGTCGGCATCCGCAGGTTTGTGGCGCGTGACGCAGTCAACCCGGGTGAGTGGATGCCCTTCACCTTAAATATTTACAGTATTGGCGCAGCCATTGATAAAGTGGAATTGTTTGGAGAAGTTAATCCCTGATCAAGGAGCAGTCCAGATCAGATAGGTGCCGGTGGCACAGGATTGGCTGATTGAGGCATTGGTGGTGCAGACCTTATAAGCCAGGATCGAGCCGTTATGAATGTTCTTCAACACGGGCAGCGTGATGACCGCAGTTCCATCCACCGCCGTGGGGGCAAGCAGAGAAGTCCAGGTTTTCTCTTTTGGCAGGAATAATGTAATCTCGGTTTCAATGCCGGTCAGAGGCGTCTGATCCGCGGCGTTGAGTGCCGTCACGTGGATGGTCTGAGCATCTGAGGAGGAGACCTTTGCCAGTGTTTCACTGACCTGAAGACTGATGGCAGGCGGCTCAGGCTCGGGGGTGGCTGGTTGGGGCAGCACGGTTTGATCCATGGCGAGATACTGTTTGCCAAGCTGTGTGATGGACACCTGCCTGTCTTCGTGTTTGGAAGGATCGTAATCCAGACAGTAATTGGTGAAGCATTGTCTGAAAAGCCCCGGTTCATATTCATAGACTTCATTAATTGGGTCGCCAGAAATGGCGGTGCCGCCGTGTGCATTGATAAAAGTATCAAACAGAATGGGCACGTGGTAACCTAGTGTGTCGTTCACAGCATAGAACACCACTCCGCTTGAATAATCATAAAGTTTCTCGCCAGGTTCCTTGACCGGCATGGCTAGAATGCTTGAGAGCGGACGCAGGCGAACCACACCGGTGGCATCTTGAAACAGCACCACACCGCTGTAAACCTGTTCTAGGCTGCCGTCGGCGGCCGTGTGTGGTTTATCAAGTGATTTACCAAAGGCAGTTTTATCCACCAGGATGCCCAGTTTTTCCATCAGGTCGAGGTCTTCAAGCGAGATGGAAGGGTTAGACAGTTCCGCTTCGTCTGCGGGTTTGTAACTGCATCCCTTGGTGCAGCCGGCGTCGCCGTAAGCCAGCAGTTTCACCGTCCCGAGCGGATCGCTGAAATTGCGGTAGAACCCCACTTTCTCAAAGTACTGTTCCACACGCTGTTGGGCATAATTGATGTGTACCTGTGAAATGGGGTTGCCCGCGTAAGTGGATTGAGAAAATCGTTCAAAAATGGGTACAAATTCTTCATAAACTGTAAAGCCGTTAATGATCAACCCTTCTGTTGAGGCAGGGTCGCTTGAAAGCTCGTTGAGGTTGAGTTCAGTGCCCAGGGCATAAATTGAAAAGCTTTCATCACCGCTTACCATGGGGTTTAAACAGATCAGCGTATTGACGGTGTACTGGCATTGACCGGTCTGGTTTTCGATCAGCTTTGAGATCGCCGGCCCGAGCACTTCCTCGCCGCCCATGCGGTTATAAAAGGCTTGTAAGCCGGGTGAAATAGGATAGGTCTTGCCCGAGGCGGCTGGGTCCAAGGCGCGCGAACACCCGGCCAGCACGATCAGCATGGCAGAAATGGCGAAAATGTAAAGCGTTTTTGAAGCCTTTTTGCTCAGGTTCATCTTTTCTTTCATTGGCGTTGATCACTATCTTGAATATGATTATATATGAAATCGTTTTAGACCGCACATTTGATTTATCGCAAAGATTAAGATTTTTTAAGTTTTATCATCTTCATTTCACGGTTTTGTAAGGATGTGCGCAAAGAATTCAAAAATGGTAGAATTTATGTACAGATTAATCCCTGGAGGGAAGCCATGTCAGATGCGGTAATCGTTGATGCAGT
>PHBW01000012.1:0-1734 GCA_002840715.1 Chloroflexi bacterium HGW-Chloroflexi-4 | reverse complement strand
CCGCCTGTGTGCCTCAGGCTTGAGCGCGGTGAACGCCGCATTCCATGCCATTGCTGCCGGCGAAGGTGAAGTCTTTCTGGCGGGCGGGGTTGAAAGCATGTCTCGTGCGCCTTATTCACTGCCCAAAGCCGAAGGTGGATATGCGTTTGGCAACCTGATGGCCTATGACACCGCACTGGGTTGGCGTTACCCGAATCAGCGCATGGTCGAGCTTTACGGCACGCAAGCCATGGGCGAAACTGCAGAAAACATCGCTTTGCAGACCGGCATCACCCGCGATGAGCAGGATCAATTTGCGGTCATAAGCCACCGCCGGGCAATTGCAGCTATTGATGAGGGCAAGTTCAAAGATGAGATCATGGCGGTTGCGGTGCAGCAGAAAAAGGGCGAGCCCTTGCTGGTGGAGACTGACGAACGTCCGCGTCGTGACACAACCCTTGAGTCACTGGCAAAACTAAAAGCATCGTTTCGGGTTGATGGCAGTGTCACTGCCGGCAACGCTTCAGGCATGAATGACGGTGCGGCTGGGTTGTTGGTGATGAGTGCTGATAAAGCCAAAAGCCTGGGGTTGAAACCTTTGGTCAGAATTGTGTCATCCGCCACGGCGGGTGTGGAACCTCGCGTCATGGGCATGGGGCCGGTGCCGGCCACCAAAAAAGCACTTAAGCGCGCCGGTTTGACCATAAAGGATATCCAACTGGTGGAATTGAATGAAGCATTTGCCGTTCAGGCATTGGCCGTCATTCGCGAACTTGGTTTTGACCAGACAGTAGTCAATGTTAATGGCGGCGCGATCGCCCTCGGACATCCGCTGGGGTGTTCGGGCGCACGCATCCTCACCACGCTGGTGTATGAGATGAGAAAGAGAGCTCTGACCGCAGCAAAACCTTTCTACGGTTTGGCAACATTATGTGTAGGGGTTGGACAGGGCGAAGCTACCATTGTCGAGTGGATTGGCGGTTAGTTTGGATAACGTTAATTGGGGAGACCACATGTCATCGGTAAAAGATTCTGTAGATTCGTTGCGCATAGAATATAATTTGTGGCAAGGGCTGTTGTTGAACTGCAAAGAAAAACCTGAAAACTGCTCACAAGATGACCATTGGACTCTAAAAGATGTTTTAGCCCATCTGACCAGTTGGCAGGAGTTAACACTTGCCAGATTGATCGCCGCCCGTTTGGATGAGGAACCTGAATACCCTGAGTGGTTTCCGGGTGAAGACCCTGAGACGGATGAAGCTACAGATCAAGTCAATGCGAAAATTTACCAAACCTTCAAAAACCTGTCGCTTGGTGAAATCAAAACTCAATGGGAGCAGCGTTTTTCAGAGATACTTCTGGTTTGTTCATTGATATCCGAGCAGGAGTTTTCAGAACCTGATCGCTATAAATGGCTAAACGGTTATCCTCTCATTGCCGTACTTGATGGAACGCTGGAACACCATCGTGAACATCGAGATTTAATTACCGGCAAAAAGAATCTTTCTCACTAGATCATGGTTAATATTCATGTTCTCTCTTTGCCGATACGGAAGGAAAAACGTATCAGCAAGATTAGGATGTCTGACACTTCACAAGAATGCCAATTCGGACGATAATGGTAATGATTTGAAATGCCTGTTAAAGCTTTCAATTCAATCACCCGGAGACGGGATTTTCTTTCAGGAGGTATGAATGCCCCTTAAGGGTCGGATCGTAGTCACCGAGAAGTATTGCAAGGGTTGCGAACTGTGT
>PHBW01000044.1 GCA_002840715.1 Chloroflexi bacterium HGW-Chloroflexi-4 | reverse complement strand
TTCGACGGATCGCTCCCAGATTTACTTCAACCCAGATTGTTTGATTGTCGAGATTCATTTGCTTAGTATAAACGACCTGTACATCCCCGGCAAGGAAAAATTATTCTGCTAAAGTATGGGTTAAAATCAAGTAGAGGAAAAAACCATGTCTCATCAATGGATAACAGTCATCATTCTTTTTATAGCCATTTTGCTCCTTTCTCTCACAAAACTTAGGTCTGATCTTATTGCCCTGATGGTCATGCTTGCCCTGGGCATCACCGGTGTAGTGGATCACAACCAAATTTTTTCAGGGTTTGCCAGTTCGGCAGTTATGACGATTCTTGGCATCTCCATGATATCCGTTGCCCTTCAGCAAACCGGAGCCGCCAACGCCATTGGCCGTTTACTGTTCAAAATTGGCGGGCGTAACGAAATCTTGTTGGTCTTTTGGGTGTCTTTCTTCAGCGCCGTCCTATCTTTGTTTATGAATAACATTGCTGCTGTAGGCGTTCTGCTGCCGGCCGTTATGTCCCTGTCTCGCCGCAGTCAAACTTCTCCTGGTCGAATGCTTTTGCCGCTGGCCTTCGGTACCATTCTGGGCGGGATGGCCACACTGCTCACCACATCCAATATCATCGTCAGCGGAGCTCTGAAAGATGCCGGCATATCAGGTTTTGGCTTGTTGGATTTTTTTCCGGTTGGGGCTCCCGTTGCGCTGGTAGGCATCCTTTATGTCGTGTTTATCGGCCGCAACCTTCTACCAAAAACCGAGGTTTCTAGCAAAAATACTTCTCCACAAACGCTTTCTGAAAAACTGATGGCCCAATATCAGCTAGACAACGAAATTACCCAGGTAAGAGTTCTGCCTGGCTCGCTTTTAGCAGATAAATCGGTATCCTCACTTGATTGTAAAATTACCGATCAGATGCACATGATTCGCATCCTTCCCAAAAAGGGACGCCCACAAGTTGTTTCACCAGAAGCAATATTGCACGCCGGTGATATTTTGATTATCAACGGAAAGCCCAGCGAATCATTGATGGTTGAATTCGGTCTTGCTACGCTCCCCCCCATAAAAGGAGAACTGCCAATAACAGACGCAGCCAATCCGCTTGCTGAAGTGCTGCTTTCGCCGCATTCTCAATGGGTGGGCAAATCATTGTGTGAGATCAACTTCCGCATCCGCTATGGATTGAACGTTTTTGCATTTTGGCGCCAGGGAAACCCGATTCACGAAAATATCGCAAACTTGAAACTACAAACCGGGGATGCTTTATTGGTTCAAGGCGGAACAGAGTATATTCGCCAGCTTGAAAGAGAGAAAGACCTCGTTCTGCTTGAAGAAGATCCTGATTCTGTGGTTCGGCCAAAAAAACTGGGATTGGCTTTGTTGATTACAATACTCACACTAGGGTTTGCAGCCCTTGACATTCTTCCAGTGGCATTGGTGGTTTTGGCAGGGGCGGTTTTACTCTTGCTGACCGGATGTATGAGCCTTAATGATGCTTTTCAACGCATTGAATGGAAGGCCATCTTTTTAATCGCCGGAATGTGGCCGTTAACCATCGCCCTTCGAGATACAGGATTGGCTGCTGGCGTTACAACTTCACTTCTCAACTGGCTTGGACCAGTTTCTCCGTTAATCGTAGCAGCTTTCTTTGTAATCATCTCTATGCTCCTCACCCAATTTATGAGCGGCCCCATTGCTCCCATCATTATTATTCCTCTGGCACTTTCAGCAGCGAAAAATTTTGGCATTGACCCGCATCCTCTAGCTTTGGCGGTTGCTCTGGGCTGTTCGGTAGCTTTTATCACCCCGTTTAGCCATCCGGTGAACATAATGGTGATGAATCCGGGTGGTTACACTTTTAAAGATTATGCCAGGGTGGGATTCCCATTAACACTTCTATCCATTACTACCATACTGTTGGGGCTGCATTTCATTTGGGGTTTATAATGTTGAGGCTATGACAAACTTACCCTTTACTTATGACATTATCGCAACTGAAAAGAATGCCCGTGCGGGGGTCTTTCATACTCCACACGGAGATTTACTGACTCCAGTTTTTGCACCGGTTGGCACACAGGCGACAGTCAAATCGATCACCCCTGCTCAATTGAAAGAGACAGGCGCCAGCCTGGTACTTTCGAACACTTACCACCTGTATTTACGCCCCGGTGCAGAGCTGGTGGCTGAAATGGGCGGGTTGCATGAGTTTATGCAATGGCCCAACCCCATGCTGACCGATTCAGGCGGCTTTCAGGTCTTCTCATTATCAAACACACGCAAAGTGGATGAAGAAGGTGTAACCTTCAAAAGCCATATTGACGGTTCATCTCATCGCTTCACCCCCGAAAGTTCCATCAAAGTGCAAGAACAGCTTGGCGCCGATATCATCATGGCATTTGACGAATGCGCAACCCCAAATGACCTGGCTTATAACAAAAGGGCTGTCGTGCGCACCCACAATTGGCTCAAACGCTGTGTGGCCGCCAAATCTCGCTCTGATCAGGCTCTATTTGGCATTGTTCAAGGGGGAGTCTTTGCTGACCTGCGCCGCGAATCTGCTGAATTTGTCTCTTCCATGGATTTGCCCGGCGTCGCCATCGGCGGGCTGTCAGTGGGTGAGACCAAAGCTGAAATGCACGCCATGTTGGATGTTCTGCATCCCATATTGCCTACGACCAAACCGCGTTACCTGATGGGTGTCGGATCACCTGAAGACCTGGTTAACGGTGTACTGCGCGGCGTGGACATCTTTGATTGCGTTCTGCCCACCCGTCTGGCACGTCATCAATCCGCATTCACCCCCTCAGGACGCATCAATCTGATGAATGCAGGTTTCGCCCGTGACACACAACCTATTGACTCAACCTGCAACTGCTACGCCTGCAAGAACTTTACCCGGGCTTACATCCGCCATCTGGTGGTTGCCAAAGAAATGCTGGCCTCGACATTGATCTCGATCCATAATATTTCGTTTTTGATTAACCTGATGAACAATATTCGCGCTGCCATCAAGGCAGGCAATTTTGAACTATTTGCAGCAGATTTCTTACGATCTTATAAAACAAATAAAAAGCAGGAGCCTTCATGACCCTCATTCAATCTATCATTCTGGGCATCGTCCAGGGGCTGACTGAATTTTTACCCATCTCATCCTCTGCACATCTGGTATTAGTTCCCAACCTTCTGGGATGGCAAATCCCGGAATCTCAGGTCTTTCCTTTTGGGGTGCTGGTTCAAATGGGCACGACCGTTGCTGTGATCCTCTATTTTTGGTCAGACCTGTGGAAGATCATTAAATCCTTTGTAAAAGCACTGATTGATCGCAAACCCTTTGAAGATCCAAATGCCCGCCTTGGTTGGTACCTGATCCTCGCCACAATCCCGGCTGGCTTGGCTGGCATGCTGCTCAAAGATAAAGTGGAAGCGGTGTTCAATGACCCCAATGCCACAGCCTACTTTTTGTTTGGAACCGCCGCCCTGCTGGTGATTGCAGAAGCATTGGGCAAACGCTCTCGCAATATGATGAGCTTGACCTGGTTTGATGCCTTATGGATGGGGCTGTTTCAGGCCGTTTCGATCTTCCCCGGCATATCAAGATCAGGTTCAACCATTGCCGGCGGCATGCTTCGTAACATGGATCGCCCTTCTGCCGCCCGGTTCTCTTTTCTCATGTCAATACCGGTAATGCTTGGCGCAGGGTTGGTAAGCGTTTCAGATGCACTGCAAATGCCTGATATTAAAAGCTTTTTACCCATCATTCTTGTCGGAATGGTCGCTGCCCTGCTTGTGGGTTACCTGTCCATACATTGGCTGCTGGGATTTTTAGCTAAACGTTCATTTTATTGGTTCGCCCTGTATTGCGTGCTCTTTGGTGGTTTGGTACTGATTTCAGGAGCTGTTCGCGGCAACACACAGGCCTCCGTAGCGATACCAACAACTGAAACCGCCATCGTGCAATCCACGCTTGATCCCTCATCCATAACCGGCACGCTGGACCAGAATCCGCTTACGGTATCCTATACTGCATCTCTTGAATGGTTATCCCCCGCCATGGCGACCTGTGCCCAAACCATCGACGACTTCTCTATCATCACCCACAACCTGCCTGTGGACCAACTGGAAGCGTCTTTAGATGCCGTAAAACTGCGCTGGGGTGCCCCCCAGAACCTGACTTCATATTCAGCCGTGCTTGGATTTGACCGACTGGCATTAATCGTCAATCCGGCCAATCCGCTTGATTCGCTGACGCAAGATGTGTCGCAAAAAATTGCAAACGCCGGGCTTTCCAATTGGGGAGAGGTCTACGCAACCTGCTCCGAGTGTTTCATCTCCGCACCAGATGAGAATTTCTCGACACAGACTCTGGCACTGAATTATTATTCGAACCAGGAAGAACCTCAACAACTTTTTAATGAGATCATCATGACCGGTCAGCCAGTGTCTGCCGCTACGGCGCTGCTCATCCCTGGCGGCAGACAAATGCTCGAAATCGTGGCGAGCAACCAGGCCGCTTTTGGCTTTATACCTGCACGTTTTCTCAGTTCAAGCGTAAAGGAAGTTGCAATAACCGGGATTGAATCTCCTGCATTGCAGATGCCCATCCTTGTCATATCATCCGTTGAACCCACAGGAAAAACCCGCGATTGGCTGCTCTGCCTGAATAAAGTCCTTAACCCTTAACAAACACTCAGAATCAGGATAATAATCAAGAATCGAAATCCTTTCTACAGGATTTCGATTCTTGATTTAAATATGGAAATTTATGTTAGTCTTAATATCTGTTATTTAACTTTAAACGTCCATTTGGCGGTGGCACCCTGGGCAGCGCCTTCACGCCTGATCAATTGAACCCTGGCAAACTCGATAAATTTTTGTGTATCCAATGCACTGCAGATCAATGGATATTTGTTGCCCAACCCCATCGCTTTTTCGATATCTTCGGCGGTAAAGGTGACCCGGCCGTCTTTCTTCATGCGGGCAGGATTGATGTAGCGCTGTTTTACATACTTTCTAACAGCATCCCCGCCGGTTTTCTTTTTGACTTCCACTTTTGTATCAGACTTTTTGAACCACCTGGTGATAAATTCAAACATGATGCAGCCCTCGACATTTGTAAAAGAATAATTACTTCACCTAGTATACCTGTGATTTAAAATCGCATATATCAAATTTTTCGATTATCTACAAAAAACTTGACATAGGGGTTATACTTATATTATAGAATTTTTATTCTATTTGTTAATAATTTAATTAATTGGCTTAACCATTTTTGAATTTATAACCAGGAGAATTGAATTGAATCGAATTGTTCCTAAAACAATTCAAATAATGGTCTATGAAAGTACCAATTTTATTCTCAAGAAAGTATGATTTCTTTGATTCGTTTGATTCGATCCCACCTTTTTATTTTGTTACACTAAACTAAAATCACGATTCACGATCACGATTCTCTGTTCTCGGCTCTCGGTTCTCGGTTCTTCCCGCTTGACCTTGCGAACAAATGTACTATAATGGAACTATTATTGAACATCCGCTATAATTAATTATCAACCATTTGAGGAGATCACACGATGGCGAAGAGAAACCCAGAAAAGAACGTATTCGATTCATTTGATAAATCTGAGCCCATGAGCGACGCAAAACGCGCCGTTCTGGATAAAGCCTTGGGCGACATTGTAAAACGTTACGGCGAAGGATCCATCATGCGCCTGGGTGAAGCCCATCAGCTTGACGTGGAAGTCATCCCTACCGGTTCGCTCTCTCTTGATCTTGCGCTTGGTGTTGGTGGCATTCCCCGCGGACGCATCACCGAGATCTACGGACCCGAGTCTTCAGGCAAGACCACCATCTGCTTGCACTGCACCGCTGAAGCCCAAAAAATCGGCGGCACGGTGGCTTTTATTGATATGGAGCACGCACTCGATCCCGCCTATGCAGTTAAACTGGGTGTGGATATAGAATCCCTGCTGGTCTCCCAGCCGGATACCGGCGAACAGGCGCTTGAGATCTGCGAAACTCTCGTCCGTTCAGGCGCTGTGGATTTGGTGATCATCGACTCTGTAGCCGCGCTTGTGCCACGGGCAGAGATCGAAGGTGATATGGGCGACGCCAGCATGGGCATGCAGGCCAGGCTTATGTCTCAGGCGCTGCGTAAACTTTCTGGCGCCATCAACCAAACCAAAACCACTGTTATGTTCACCAATCAGTTGCGCCAGAAGATCGGCATCATGTTTGGCAACCCCGAAACCACCCCCGGCGGCCTGGCGCTCAAATTCTATGCATCCGTTCGCCTGGATATTCGCCGCATCCAATCCATCAAAGTTGGCGCCGAGATCGTCGGCAACCGCACGCGCGTGCGCGTGGTCAAGAACAAGGTAGCCGCCCCCTTCCGCACCGCCGAGTTCGACATCATGTACAATGAAGGCATATCGAAGGTCGGTGATATCATTGATCTGGCAACTGCCCTGGAGATTATCACCAAACGCGGTGCCTTCTTCTCATATAATGATATGCGCCTCGGTCAAGGCCGTGAAAACGCCAAGGAATTCTTGAAACAAAATATTGAAATGTGCAGAGAAATCGAAAAATCAGTCCGCGAACGCGCCATGGGCGGTGAGATGCCGCTTGATTTTGGCGGTGGTGGTTCTGATAGCTCTGAGGGTGATGATTAATTAATATGTTATCAGGAAGAAACAAACCTTCCGTAGCCTTGCTGTTTTGTCTTGCAGCCCTGCCAATCTTATTGGTGGGCTGCAAGTCCATCCTGCCCGCCCGCTCGGTACCTGTGGAAGATCAGGCCGCACTTTTTAAGGCGCCAACCTTAGTTCCTACCGCTGTAATAATTTCTGAACCCACCCCAACCGTGCAAACCTCTTCAGCCCAGGGCACAGATTGCACGAATATGCTGCAATATATCCCGCCAGACCTGACATACCCAGACGGCAGTGAAGTCAAGCCAGGTGAAACAATTGACAAGCAGTGGCAGGTCAAGAACGCAGGCACGTGCAATTGGGATTCCACCTATACGCTGCAATTCATGGGGGGAGAAGGCATGGGAGCGGCTTCACCGCAAGCACTGGTGCCGGCACGCAATGGCACAGAAACGGTGATTGCCGTGATCTTTACAGCACCCGTTGAACCGGGTCGCTACACCAGCCAATGGAAGGCTTATGGCCCCGACGGCCAGCCTTTTGGCGAACTGCTTTATTTAGATATTACCGTGGTGTCAGCCCAGTAAAGCTTTATAATTGCTTCACCATGACCACATCCACTGCGAAACCCAACCGGTTTGTTTTATTATCCATACCACTGGTCATAGTGCTGGCGACGAGTGCTTTTTTTGCCATCCGAACACAAGGCTTCGGTTATTTCGTTACCCCAACTCTGACAATAACCCCCACCAGCACAATCATGTTACTCAACGCAAATTTTAACGCCACTCAAACTGCCACGCCTTTTCAACCCCTGCCAACAGACACCCCAACACCTACAGCAACCTTTACTCCAACCCCAACACTCACTCCAACGGCCACGGCTACCAACACACCCCCGCCGACTAATACACCTCAGCCGCAGCCAACAGTAAAACCATTGCCCACCAATATTCCTGAAAACGGCTTGCCGTCATCATATCAAATCTCAGGTGTTGTTGGTCATGCTCAAAGTCATACGCTTTCTTGTGAGGCGAGGGCTGCTGCTGACTGGGCAGCATTTTATGGCGTTTCAATCAGCGAGAACTCGATCCAATCTGCTTTGCCCATAACAGACAACCCTGAAACAGGCTTTGTAGGTGATGTCAACGGCGTCTGGGGACAAATCCCACCCAATGATTATGGCGTGCATGCCAGTCCAATAGCCTCAATATTACGCAGCAACGGTGTCTCTGCCAATGCCAATAAAGGTGTTTCGCTCACTGAACTGCGGCGCCAAATTGCATCAGGAAACCCGGTATTGGTTTGGGTGGTGGGGGCGGTTTGGGGCGGCTCACCGGTAAACTACACAGCTTCAGATGGCAGTTCAACAACCGTTGCCTACTATGAACATGTGGTCATTTTGACCGGTTATGATGAAACAGGTTTCACCATAGTGGATGGTTATTCCAGCTACTGGCGTTCAAATGCCTCTTTCTCCAGTTCGTTTGGTGCATTGAACAATATGGCAATCACACATTAAACCAGCCTGAACCCTGAAATGGTTTAAACCTTGTCAGGGTTAGAATAGAAAAAACAGCGAGGCTTTTTACCTCGCTGTCATAAATTAATAACAATTTCGTCTTATGTACCTTCTTCCCAAGAACCCAGATATTTCACCTGTTCGGCGGTCAGGGTATCGCAGGTGACGCCCATTGCGGCAAGTTTCAGTGCTGCAATGTTCTGATCGATGGCTTCAGGAACAGAGTAGACCTTCTTTTCCATTTTGGAGGCATTCTTGATCAAGTATTCAAGGCTGAGCGCTTGATTGGCAAATGACATATCCATAACAGAGGCGGGATGACCTTCAGCGGATGCAAGGTTGATTAAGCGACCTTCGCCAAGGATGTAGATGCGGCGATTGTCTTTGGTGATATATTCTTCAACGAAGGGGCGCACCAGGCGTTTAGACTTGGACATTTTTTCCAAAGAGGGGATATTGATCTCAACGTTGAAGTGTCCAGAGTTACAAACAATAGCTGCATCTTTCATCACAGCAAAGTGATGTTCGTCAATGACATTGATATCACCAGTCAAAGTAACAAAGATATCGCCTATCTTGGCGGCATCTTCCATTTTCATGACTCTGAAGCCATCCATAACGGCTTCGAGTGCTTTGAGGGGATCAACCTCAGTAACAATCACGTTTGAGCCCATACCGCGAGCACGTGAGGCCAAACCACGGCCGCACCAGCCGTATCCGGCAACCACGAAGACTTTACCAGCCAGGAGGACATTGGTGGCGCGAACAATGCCGTCAATGGTTGATTGACCGGTGCCGTACCGATTGTCAAAGAAATGCTTGGTAAGCGCGTCGTTAATGGCAATGATGGGGTAGTTTAATGCTCCATCCGCAGCCATAGCGTGCAGGCGGATAACACCCGTTGTGGTTTCTTCAGTGCCAGCGACCACACCAGAGAGAACCTCGCGGCGTTTGGTATGTAAAACGTTGACCAAATCAGCACCGTCATCCATGGTGAAATGCGGTTTGTGGTCAATGGCAGCGTTGATATGCTTGTAATAAGTGACGTTGTCTTCACCCTTGATGGCATAGACAGGGATTTCATCATGGTTGACCAGTGACGCTGCAGTTTCATCCTGTGTAGAAAGAGGGTTGGAAGCGGTAAGGACCACATCCGCGCCACCAGCTTGTAAAGTTTTCATCAGGTTGGCAGTTTCAGTGGTTACATGCAAACAAGCTGAGATGCGCATACCTTTAAGCGGTTGTTCTTTAGCAAAGCGTTCTTTGATCTGGCGCAGAACTGGCATTTCGCGTTCTGCCCATTCGATCTTTAGTCGGCCGCCATCGGCAAGTTTCAAATCTTTTACATCATATCCAACGCACCTTTATCATCAAAGTGCTTCCGGTAACGTTTGACAAAATCACTAATTGTGTAGAAATGGTTCTGGGTGCCTTTTTGTTCAAGACAATAAGTTGCCGCCAAGGCTCCCATTTGTCCGCAGGTTTGCAGATCCAGACCCAACCGATAACCGCGCAAGAAACCACCTCTGAAAGCGTCGCCTACACCCGTGGGGTCGGCAATATGATCCGCAGGGACGATGGGGATCAAGTATTCTTTACCTTCAGATTTGATGCTTGCGCCTTTTTCTCCGAGGGTAACCACCAAGAGTTTTACACAGCCCTCCATATCTTCTGCGCAAAGGTCTGTGTGTTTTTGCAGCAATTCAAATTCATACTCATTGCAGAAGATGGCATGTGCGTTCTGCGCGCCGCGCCGTAAATCTTCATGCGGATTTCGAGCGACCTGCTGTGATGGATCAAATAAATAAGGGATTCCCAATTCAATACATTCTTCAACATATTTCTTCATGGCAAGCGGGTCATTTGGCGAGATAACAACGTAATCTGCCTCGCCGCGTTTCATTTCTTTTAAGGAGAGCAATGATGCATCAGCCATAGCGCCAGTGTAAAAGCTTGCAATCTGATTATTTTCAAGGTCGGTATTTACAAAGAATGATGCTGTGTATTTACCTGGCACTACTTTGGCATATTTGGTATCAATTTTGTGAGTTTCAAGCCATGCGCGATAATCTTCAAAATCCTCGCCAGCTGTAGCAAAAACCATGGGTTTCTCACCCAATAATGCCAATGTGTAAGCTATATTAGGAGCCACACCACCACGCTGCCTGGTCATTGAATCCACAAGAAAGGACAAACTAATCTTGTCGAGTTTATCAGGAAGAATATTCTGCTTAAAATAGCCAGGAAATGTCATCAAATAGTCATATGCAATAGAGCCAGTAATTACAATTGCCATCATTTACCTTCCAAACTTGAATTATAAACGCATCCAGCTAAATTTAGCTTGTACGGAGGAGTGATTATACCAGCTTCAGTCACAAGTGAAGTAATTAATTCGTGCGGGGTAATATCAAAAGCAGGGTTTCTTGCCTTGGCGCCCAATGGGGCCACTGGTTCTCCATGGAATTCCAACCCCAGCACTTCATCACTGTCACGTTCTTCTATGGGAATTTGATCGCCATTCGGAATGGACAAATCCAAAGTGGAGAGTGGAAAAACACTGTAAACCGGCACATAGTTTGTATGTGCTGCCAGGCTGAGCATGTAAGTACCGACTTTATTGACAACGTCGCCATTGGCAGCCACACGATCTGCACCAAAGAAAACTTTATTGACCTTGCCGCTGCGCAAAAAATAGCCGGCAGCGTTATCAGTAATAATCTCGTATGGGATTCCATATTGCTGGCATTCCCAGGCAGTCAGACGAGCGCCTTGCAATCTTGGCCGGGTTTCATCCACAAGCAAGTGGATGCGTTTCCCCTGTTCATGCGCAAATCGAACTGCACCTAATGCGGTCCCCCAATCCACAACGGCTAATGACCCCGTGTTGCAGTGATGAATGATCGTATCACCGTCATTAATCAGACTGGCACCGTTTTCAGCAAGTTTACGGTTGATCACAATATCTTCTTCAGCCATGGCATGTGCTTCTGTCAACAGCCTCGAGGCAATCTCGCCATCAGAAATTGTTTCATCTTTTACAATTTTCAACATTCGTTTAACACCCCAAGCCAGGTTCACAGCCGTAGGTCGAGATGCTATCAATTGTTCAGCAGCATTATTAGATTGATTTCTGACATTGCCGGTTGTAGCTTTGAGTGCGGCAAGTACCATACCGTAAGCCGCGGCAACTGCCAGGGCCGGTGCCCCGCGGATGGCCATACTGCGAATGGCATCAATCATCTCATCCAGACTGCGGCAATGCAAATATTCAAACCGACGCGGCAAACGCCGCTGGTCTATCATACTTACCTGATTTTTTTCCGGGAGCCATTCAATCGTACGCAATTCACCACCAAAAAACGCTCCCGTGGGAGAGCGTTCCTTCCGGTTAAGTTTATCATGAAAAAAGCAGCCACGCAAAATTTTCCCAAATTTCAGAGTTCACAACTTCTTTGTCAACCAGAACACAATTATACTTACCCATATTGCTATTGACACTTCTTCTCCCCTCCGTTATAAATTCTCTATGATAAAAAAATCCATTGCTTATTTCGTAGTGGTTATATTTCTGCTGGTATCTTGTACACGCAATATCACAACTTCTCCATTAATCGAACCAGTGGATTCAACCACCGCATTGACTGCCACCCCAACCATCACACCTACACCAACCCCCGAGGTACGTGTTTTAAATGGTGAGTCATTGCTCATCACCGGCGATTACGATCAAGCCTATAACGAGTTTCTGACTAGCAGTACTCAAAGCACAGACCCTGACCTGGTTGCTTCAGCATTATTAGGAATAGGTAAAGCATTGCTGTTGAAAGAAGATTATTACGGGGTTATTAATCATTACTCTACATTTTTGATTAATTACCCATCTGGTGAAACACGCAATACTGCCTATTTCTTCCTCGCACAAGCCTATGATGCCATTGAACAATATCGCCTGGCAGCTGATGCCTACGCGAGCTATATCAGTGCACTTCCGGGTCCCCTTGATAGTGAAATTCATGAAATGCGAGGCGATTCTCTTGTAAATTTTGGCGATTTCGCAGGTGCCATTAGTGCATATGAAACTGCACTGAGCACAGCCACCATCAGTAGATATGATCAACTTCAACTTAAATTGGCGCAGGCGGCGACTTCAGCCGGAGATACAGATAAGGCAATTAATACTTATCTTGGTCTGTTAGAAACCAGTCAAAGCGGATATACGAAAGCTCAAGCAGATTTGTTATTGGGGCGACTGTACTTGCAAATGGGACTTGTTGATCAAGCATACGCACGTTTTCAAGATTCGGTTGACAATTATCCCGAAGCCTACGATTCTTACTCGGCTCTGGTTCAACTGGTTGAGGACGGCCAACCGGTCAATCAATTAAACCGGGGGATCATTGATTACAAAGTTGAACAATATGGGGTAGCTATTGAAGCCCTCACAAATTATATGGATGCAAATCCATATCATGATGCGACTGCCCATATTTATAGAGCATTAAGTTTTTATGAGATTAAGCAGTATGAAAATGAGATTGCCGAGTGGGATAAAGTAATACTTGACCACAGTTCAGAAGTGGAAAATTATTTTCGCGCATTTGATGAGAAATCCTATACGCAGTGGTTGTCGCTCAATCTGTTTATTGAAGCCGCTCAAACCTGCCTAACCTATGTCGCCACGATTCCAACATCTGAATATGCCCCAAAAATGCTGGATAAGGCCGCCCGTATTTATGTTGATGGGGGTTACCTTTCAATGGCTGCTGAAGTCTATGAAAGAATCCTTAATGAGTATCCAGGATCTGAACTGGCATATAACGGCCTATTCAAAGCAGGCATCCTCTATTACCGCATGGGTGAGTATTCAAAAGCACAAACCACATTTCTTCGATTGGTTGTTTTAACTGACAAACCTGAAGAACAGGCAGCCAATTATCTTTGGCTTGCAAAAAGCCTTATAAAACTGAATGATACAACCACCTCGCAAGACTATTATCAAAAGGCTGCCAGTGCCAATCCGTCAGGGTATTACGGCATCCGTGCTGCTGAAATACTCGCCGGCCAGTCACCTTTGGCACAGCTTCAAAATATCGACTTGGCCGTGGATTATGAAAAAGAGAAAATCAAAGCCAATCGCTGGTTGGTAGATACTTTTAAACTGGAGGGGTCTATTGATGTAAATTCTCCATCGGAGCTAGTCAATAATCAATCCTGGATGAAAGCGGAAGTCTATACAAAACTGGGCATGCGCGAAAAGGCAAGCAGTGAATTTGAATCACTTCGAAACAGTTTAATCGGCGACGCACTTAACACTTATCGATTGATGAATCGCACACTTGAATTAGGATTTTACCGTACTGCAATTCTTTGCAGCCGACACGTGCTTGACCTTGCGGGATTGAGCCAGGCGGCTACGATTACTGATCCTCCCATTTATTTCAACCATATCCGTTTTGGGTCTTATTTTCGCGACAATGTCATACCAACGGCTCTTGAACACCAGGTTGACCCGATGCTGATCTTCAGTCTCATCCGCCAGGAAAGTCTTTTTGACAGCAGCATTACCTCCGTTGCATCTGCAAAGGGTTTGATGCAAATCACGCCAGACACCGCGGTTGGAATTGTTGAGAACTACGGTTGGCCGCCAAACTTCAGATTGGAGGATCTCAACCGCGCTTATATTAACATCCGCCTTGGAACACATTATTTCAAACGTGGACTCGATCTTTATAATGGAGATACTTATGCAGCTTTAGCATCTTACAATGCCGGCGATACTGCAACCACCAGATGGAAAGAATTATCAGGCGGTGATCAGGATCTCTTTATGGAAATCATCAGTTACAGCGAAACTAGAGATTACATCAAATCAATTGTTGAGAACCACGCCATCTACGAACAAATTTACAAACGCTAAGATCTCATAAAATAAAAATAATCCCCCACAGACCATGGTCTACGGGGGATAAACTTTGCCAATTCTAAATTACTTGCGGTTTTTCAAGGCAGCTTGTGCAGCGGCCAAGCGGGCAACCGGCACACGGAAGGGGGAGCAGGAAACATAGTTGTTGCCGACTCTATGGCAGAATTCGATGGAAGCAGGATCACCACCATGTTCGCCGCAGATACCGACTTCAAGCTCAACACGTTGTGAACGGCCATCTTCAACAGCCATCTTCATCAATTTACCAACACCTTCTTGATCAAGTGTCTGGAATGGGTTCTTGGGGAGAATGCCTTCTTCAACATACTTCACCAGGAAGTTACGTTCGGCATCATCACGGCTGTAGCCAAAGGTCATTTGGGTCAAATCGTTGGTACCGAAGGAGAAGAATTCAGCCACACCAGCGATCTCGGCGGCAGTCACAGCAGCACGCGGGATTTCGATCATGGTGCCAAATTTGTAAGGGAATTGGACTTTCTTTTCTTCCATGACGGCTTTGGCAATGCGTTCCAACCGTGGCTGAATCCATTTGAGTTCATTGACATGACCGGTCAAAGGAATCATAACTTCAGGTTTGGCATGAACACCACGCAGGGTGCAGTCAGCAGCGGCTTCAAAGATCGCGCGAACTTGCATTTCGACAATCAAAGGCATTTCGACAGAAAGACGAACACCGCGCAAGCCCATCATTGGGTTGCTTTCATGTAATAAGCGGATGTTCTCAAGAAGTGCTTCTTTTTCAGCCAATCCTTTGGTTTCACCCTTGACACGCATGGTAATCACTTCTTCAAGAAGTTTTTCTTCATCGGGCATGAACTCATGCAGAGGGGGATCAATCAAACGGATGATGACAGGATAACCATCCATGGCAGTGAACAGACCATCAAAGTCAGCGCGCTGATAAGGCAGCAATTCATCCAGGGCAGCCTTGCGAACGTCTTCTGACTTGGCAAGGATCATGCGTTGGACGATCGGTAAGCGGGTCGGTTCAAAGAACATATGCTCGGTACGGCAAAGGCCAATACCCACAGCACCGTATGAACGGGCGCGTTGTGCATCTTTGGGATAATCTGCATTAGCCCAAACCTGCAAACCTCTGGTCGGCCAACCCTTGGGAGCCTGGCGGATACCCTCAGTGGCTGAAATTTCATCTGCCCAGGTGAGGATGGTGAGGAGGTCTTTTTGTTCTTCGATTTTCGGATCAGTGAGACCTAATTTTCCAACATAAACTTCACCGGTAGTTCCATCAAGTGAAATCCAATCGCCTTCATTGACAACGGTGTCGTTGACGGTCATCTTGCGTTTGTCGAGGTCAATTACCAGGTTGGCAGCGGCCACAACACAAGGAACACCAAATTGACGGGCGACGACTGCAGCGTGGGAGGCAGCTCCACCTTCGCTGGTTAAGATACCCTTTGAGGCTAACATACCGTGCACATCATCAGGCTTGGTGAAAGGACGAACCATGATGGTGTCTTGTTTTTGTTCTTTAGACATCTTTTCAGTTAAGTCAGCATCGAAGTAAACCTGACCGACTGCGGCACCAGGTGAAGCATTGACTCCGGTGGTAAAGAAGCGACCTTCTTTTTTGGCGGCAGGCTTGCTTTCCAGGGTGAACTGTGGGTGAAGCAAGGTATCGACGTCAGCAGGTGAAACACGGCCAACGGCGTCTTCTTTGGTGATCAATCCTTCGGCTACCATATCCACAGCAACTTTGATTGCGGCTGCGGCGGTTCGTTTGCCATTGCGGCATTGAAGCATCCACAAACGACCACGTTCGATGGTGAATTCAACATCTTGCAGGTCTTTGTAGTGAAGCTCAAGTTTTTCAGCAATTTCAAGGAATTGTTTGTTGGCT
This sequence comes from Chloroflexi bacterium HGW-Chloroflexi-4, assembly GCA_002840715.1. Lineage (GTDB taxonomy): Bacteria > Chloroflexota > Anaerolineae > Anaerolineales > Anaerolineaceae > UBA6107. Next base: position 4,737 of record PHBW01000044.1, on the reverse strand, counting down.
TCAGGAAGATCGCGGCCAAGGGTTTCGATTTTTTCGGTATTGCGAATACCTGCAACCACATCCTCACCTTGAGCGTTCAGCAGATAATCGCCGAATAAGACTCGTTCTCCAGTTGAGGGGTTACGGGTGAAAGCTACACCAGTACCTGAATCATTGCCCATGTTGCCAAACACCATGGTCACGATACAAACAGCGGTACCCAGATCATCAGGGATGTTGGTGGCGCGGCGGTAGTCAATGGCACGCTTGCCGTTCCAAGATTTGAATACGGCTTCGGTGGCTAATTTTAATTGTTCGAGAGGTTCCTGCGGGAAATCAAAACCAATTTCTTTCTTGGTGACGGCTTTGAACGTTTCAACAAGACCTTTCAAATCATCAGCGGTTAAATCAGTGTCGACTTTGGCGCCTTTTGCTTTTTTAAGCTCATCAAGGGGTTCTTCATAAGCTTCATCGGTGATGCCCAAAACCACTGAACCAAACATTTGGATCAAACGGCGATAGGAATCATAAACAAAGCGTTCATTGCTGGTCAATTTGACCATACCCTTGGCGGTCTCATCGTTCAGACCAATATTGAGCACGGTATCCATCATGCCAGGCATAGAGAACTTTGCACCCGATCGACATGAGACAAGCAAAGGATTTTCAACGCTGCCAAATTTTTTGCCAGATTCTTTTTCAGTGGCTTTCAACGCTTCAAGCATCTGATCCCACTGACCTTCAGGGAATTTTTTCTCGACCTGATAAGCATTGCAGGCTTCTGTGGTGACGATGAATCCAGGAGGCACGGGAAGACCAATACGGACCATCTCAGCCAGATTGGCGCCTTTACCACCGAGGAGACCGCGGACTTTGTCCCAGTCATTTCCAACGTATGTTTCAGCTTGTTTGATTTCGTTGAATAAATATACCCATTTCTTACCAGCCATTTTTATCCTCCAGATAAAATGAAATCTCATCCACCGCCGTAGCGGAAAATTTACAACAAATGTTGAATTCTACCATGATTATACCCTGTTCATACAACTTGATTTCTAAGCCCTGTTTATTGTTTCCTCATCTTTTTGTTAATAAGTTGAAAGGTAATTTCATCTCTATTTGTCTGATAATAGAGTCAGAAATACTTTATGGAGATTTTATGAAAATTCTTGTCATTGATGATGATCCTGCAATGACCGATCTTCTCAAACTAATACTGGTATCGACTGACGCAGAAGTTTACACTGCCAATTCCGGTGTTGAAGGATTGAAAAAGATCAGGGATCTTTCTCCTTCAGTGGTCATTCTGGACCTAATGATGCCAGACATGGATGGGTGGCAGATTACGACTGAAATAAGAACCTTTAGTTCAGTACCAGTTATGATTTTATCGGTTATTGACAACCCTGGTTTGGTTGCCCGGGCATTGGATGCCGGTGCAGACGACTATTTGATCAAACCTGCCCCAAGAAATGTATTGGTTGCTCACATTAACAATCTCACCCGGCGCCGCAACATGGTTGATACCAACGCTTCTACCCTTCATTTGATAGGCGCGGTTTAGCTCACCCCTTGATAAACCCTTTTTGTATTTGTTCATCCACCCAGGCTAGTGCCTGGGTGCGATTTTGTATCAACCCAACGGCCTGTTCTTCTCTCAAACCATCGATAAGCTGCCCAATACGCGGACCTTGCGGAATGTCAAATTCAAACATCAAATCTCTTCCTGTCAAGAAAAGCTTCGGATTCACATGGTCTGGATGTTCAAACCAGGTCACAATCAAACGTTGGCAGAATAACAACAAATCCTTCCATTGGTCTTCAATCCATTCTGAAGACGAAGTGATTGCGGCTTCAATCAAAGATAAAATAGCCAAATCCACACCTGCAATGCCCAATGATTGAAAATAGCGATATATAAATTTTCGGTCAGGTGTTTTATGAGAGGCAAAATGATCAAGGATGCAGCATTTATATCTGAGAGAGAGTGAAATTTGTTCCTGTTCTTCTTTTGAAAGCGCCAAACCTTCTGATATTTTCACTCCCTCAACTTCGTCAAGATCCCATAAAAGGGTGATCAGATTATCCAAAGCGTGGATGGAACGTTCAGATTGATTTACCTGATCAAATCTCGCTTGAAGGAAAATGCGTTGATCTGAAAAAATCGAAGCAAATAGATTTATTTTTAAATCTATAATACTCTCGCTTGAATCTTCATTTTTCAAATATGTGCTCATTTTAGTAAAAAATGATAGTCGTGAAATTGCTCGATAAATATCGGGAATGCTATTCAAGCAAACATGTTTTAGAAGATCATATTTCACAAAAAGTTCAAAGACATCACGAGGATTTTCAATTTCGAATATTTTAAAAAGCTCATCTCTTTTACGTTCTTTTGAGACTAATGCCAGTGCATCATTAACATGGTTCATCAAATAAATGGTCGTCTGCTCAATTTCAAAGCCATATTTAATGGAATAACGTATGGCTCTAATAATCCGCAGCGGATCATCTCTGAAGGCGGTGGATTTGCAAGGGCGTAAACACTTGCCTAATAAATCTTTCGTCCCATTCAATGGATCAATTATTTCATCAGGTTTTCTAAGATCAACCGCAATCGCATTGATCGTAAAATCACGTTCAAGCAGGTCATCCTGAAGGGTCTGACCCCGCAGTTGCGTAAAATCAAAAACCAAACGCCTGCCTTGCGCGTTTTTAGAAATCACACGGCAGGCATTACGCTCATCATCCAACACATAAAAAGCTCCTGAGAGCTTTTCAGCCAGTTTTCGCCCCATTAGTCGGGGATCATCAGCGCAAACGAAATCCAGGTCCTGGTTGGGTTTGGTGAGTAAAGCATCTCTGACGGCACCACCCACCAGGTAGATCTGTTCGCCTGGCTGCATCAAAGATTGTATGGCATCGATTTCTTGCGGAAGTGTGATCAAAGACCGACCTTATTCAATGGCTTGATACTTATCAAGATCAACAACCCCAATGAATGGTAGATTTCTGTAATAATCGTCGATATCAAGCCCATAACCAAAAACGAATTTATTGGGGATAGAGAAGCCGGAGTATTTTACTGGTACTTCAATTTCCCGGCGTTCTGCTTTATCCAAAAGTGTACAGACACACAAGCTGGCAGGTTTGCGAGTTGAAAGCAGTTCAAGAACCGCAGCTATGGTATATCCACTGTCAATAATATCTTCAACTAAAATTACATTTCGATCACGGATATCGATATTCAAATCGAGTGTGATTCGAACGTGTCCGCTGCTCTCGCGATTGCCAACCCCGTAAGATGAAACCGCCATAAACTCTATGGCGTGAGGGATTGAGATCTGCCGCATTAGATCCGTCAGAAAAAGCACTCCCCCGCGTAAAATGCAAACCAGCAATAAATTATCTTGCTCTTTGAAATCTTCGCTAATTTCAGCGCCAATTGCAGCAATACGAGCCTGTAATTTGTCTTCAGGAATTAATACTTCACCAAGGAATTCTCGATAATCTCTCATTAGGTCTCCAAAATCCAATTAATCGCGCGGAACTTCATGGTGCAATCGACAGCGAGCTTCATACATTTCAGATGCCCCAACAATAATAATAGGATCATTATAGCGGGCTGGTTTACCATTCACCAATCTTTGCGACCTGCTGGCAGGTTCACCGCAAACCATACATATGGCTTGAAGTTTCAGTACTTGTTCGGCACGAGACATTATCACCGGCATGCTGCCAAAGGGTTCAGCCTTAAAATTCAAATCAAGGCCAGCCACAATAACGCGAATACCCTTTTCAGCCATAGTCTCAACAACATCGGCTATCTTTTCATCAAAAAATTGTGCCTCATCAACGCCAACCACTGTTGTCTCCGGATCCAAAAGGGGCATGATTTGGTCAGCTCGTTGAACAGGGGTGGCTGCAAAATCAGACCCTGCATGAGAAGTGACTTTTTCAACCCCGTAACGCAGATCAATAACAGGTTTGAAAACCTGGACCTTTTGTTTTGCTATGGTAGCCCTGCGCAGCCTTCGAATCAACTCATCTGTTTTTCCGCAAAACATCGAACCGCAGATCACTTCAACACTGCCAATATGATGGGGCATGCAAATCCTCCAATGAGATGATAACTAACATTCTACCTTAAACTGAGAGAGTTAAGATTTTGAATAGATAATAAAAACACCCCCGGTAAAATACCGGAGGTGTCATTAATTCATTTTTGATTAGACAACAATTTCTTCTGCAGCAGAGGGTAATTCATAACCCATCTGGCGCAGGGTTTTCTTCATGTCAATCAAGGATTTTCGGCCAAAACCTTCGATGGCAAGCATAACTGCTTCGCCTTCGCCCATTTTGACAATCAACTTGCCAATGGTGTCAAGACCGGCTTTTTCGAGTGCTTCGGTAGCACGGGAAGGCAGACCAATTTCTTTAACTGAACGATCGGGAGAAACCTTTGAGGTTTCACGTGCTTTTTTCTCTTCAACGTATTCTTGACGAGCCTGAAGTTTCTTGTAGAAGCGATCAACCTGGCCTTCAATATCGATCATACGTTGCTGTTGACCGGTGAAGAACGGATGGCACTTTGAGCAAACCTCAGTACGAATTTCTTTTTTGGTTGAACCAGTAACCCAGGTGTTGCCGCATGAGCAAGTCACTTTGGCATCTGGGTAATAAGTCGGGTGAATCCCTTTTCTCATTTCGCTGACCTTTCTGATGTGGTTACTTTTTACAATTGTCTCGAAAGACGGA
>PHBW01000011.1 GCA_002840715.1 Chloroflexi bacterium HGW-Chloroflexi-4 | reverse complement strand
TATCGGAGAAAACACGAGGGGCAACGTTCTTGCGGCTGCCCTCCTATCTTCCAGATTTTTCTGTCGGAATTAGCACCATGAACCACTTTCATGATTCTGGTTGCCGAGGCTTCGTCGGGCCGATCCCTCCGCCTCTCTGGATAGAAGTGCCGTTTGGGGCTATTTAATTGTAGACAGAGTTTATCATGTTTGAATAGGCGTGTCAAATTACGAAGGTCATATTTAAAAAATGTGACTGGTCATATAAAACATGCATTATCCAAATAATAAACTCAATACTTCAAAAACTATTTTGTTGTTTGTTTGATTTACATGTTTTGAAAATAATAAACTTCGTGACATGAGTGGTATTAACCGACTGAATATCAGTCATATCCGAAGCAGGCAATTATGGTCTCACTTGCTCGCTATTGATCGTCACCGTGCCGCTGCATAATCGGCAATGTTTTTTACCAATTCCAGATTTTGAACAGATGCTGCTATGTTTTTTAAAAATCCGATATCAGTAATTACAATAACTTGACCACCTTTTTGTCCATAATCCACCAGACCAAGAACGCCCTTAACCAGTTCGTGGCCATCGGTAAATTTTATTGGAACCCGATTATTTTCAAACATTGAAGCCAATTGTTGAATATTGGCAGTTAACGCATGATTTTCTTGCGGTTGATAAGATTCCCCTCCAAGATTGCCGTTTCTGAATTCGATCCCCATGGGTTTCAACAAGTCATTTATTGAGGTGGCATCTTCATTGAGCTCTTCAACTTTTCTGCCTGACGCAATACTATGTGCACTATTAGTCACCAATAATAAACCACCCTCATTTATATAATTTGTTAGCAGGGTTATCTCATCGATACTCCAAATTTCCTCATTTTCGCCAGGATAATCAAGTGCCGGCAGAAGGATCACAAATTCTGTATTCTCAAGATCCTTGGCTGTGACGTATTGTCCATAAGGAATTAGGTCAACATCAAATCCATTCCATGCCAAAGCCATCCCTAAATCTTGCATCAATGCTGGACCAATGGTTGGATTTTCGGTGTGACTGGCAATAACCAGGGCATGGTGTTCCACCTTTGGTGTGACTTTTAAGCTGGTTTCGTTTTGACCAGTTTCTAAAGCAGCCGACAGCGCAATTTTAGTGATAGATTCAAAGATGTCTTTTACGCTTTTCGCAAGTTCAGCAGTTTCGTAAGGATCATGCCAATGACTTGCATAATGGCCATATCCGCTACCTTTAGCCATCCATTCGTCGTTATCCAAAACAGAAAGATTGAATTCTGGTACATTAAAGGCGTCATAATTACTGTTGTCTGCAATCAAACCATCAAATTTCTCTTGTTCAAACTCGATGTCATGTGTAGGCAAGTCACTTGATAAATAGTCAGCCCACAAAGAACGGTCATCTCCAAAATATCGATAACTTGAATAGCTTGTCGAAATATTTATCACTTTACCATCCATCGGCATACCTACAGGATCAATCACCAGCATTGCCAATAATTTATCCATCAGGTCTTGATGGGTTGAGACAAAATAGGATGAACCGTATGTGCCCAGTTCATGCCCGCCATACCAAACGATATAAAGATCAACTGCTGGTTGAGCTTTTGATTCATTCAATACACGAGCTATCTCGAGCAGAATGGCAGATCCACTGCCATCATCAAATGCACCTGGTCCGTTGGGCGAATCAATGTGGGCTGAGAGTAAAACTGCTTTGGAATTGTCGATTCCTTCAATATGAGCGCTCAAGTTACCGGAAGCGGCCGGCATGAAAACATCCTCATCCCATACCAGGCGAGCGGATTCCACTTTCTCGAAATCCTGCCAGTTTGATATTCCGGCGTTAGAGAGATCTTCAATCCTGACATATAGTATAGGAATTCGCTTGGTGTGATTGAACCATTGGAATATCCCTCCATCGCCGATCATTGTTCCCCTGCTTTCACCATCAACATTAGAGTATGACGTTATAAGAACAAGTCCGGCTAGTCCATTATCTATAAGTTTTATTACGCGTTGACCATTGGATACGAAATCTTGGTTTGTAACTGAATCGATAAGTGAATAATCAAGAAAAAGGATCTGCCCCTTCACATCAGAAGACTTCAAAGATTTCAATTTTTCTTTATTATCAATTAATAGGATCGAACCAAAAGCTTCAACCGGGTTTAGTTCAGAATCATTTGCACTGCCATCAGAATCAAGCGAAAGTGCAATTTTCGGATCATAACGTGAGCCACGTATTCCATCTGCGGGGACTTCAATTTCCTCACCATTAACAGTGAGATGAACTTCCGTTGTCCAAAATTCCACTCCTGAGTAAACTTCGAAAGATTGCCTTTCTACTTCAAGGCCCTTGTCTTTTAAGATTGAAAACTGGTCAAGCTGACTTTGGACGTAATCCAGACCTTCTGCTTCACCACTGCTAGCCGAGTTGCGCCAGCCAGAATAAGGTTGAATTGAAGTCAAGTCTTCAAGGTATGAAAAAATGGAGTCGGTTGAAATTAAATCATATGGCACTGGAGGATAATCTTGAGGCTTATCATTATTGGCAATTGTTTGCTGTTTTTGACAACTACTTAATACCATTATGCAAATAAGCGCAACGGAGATAAATAAACGGTTTTTTAATTTATTGGATGTCATTCTTTCACCTCTATCTGTTATCAGTTATTAGCAGAGAATGCATTTGGGTTGATTTTTATTATCCGATATTTATCCAGGTTTTGGTTACTTTGAAGTGATCCATTCAATATTTGAGATGTCTTTAAATCGATTTCTCATAACCTCGATGGCTTGAGGATTCTGATCAACAAGAATGAACTCACGCCCCAGTTCTGCACACACCGCGCCGGTGGTGCCGCTGCCGGCGAAGAAATCCAGCACGGTGTCACCAGGGTTGGAGGAGGCTGACACGATACGGCGAATGATGCCCAATGGTTTTTGGGTGGGGTAACCGGTCTTCTCTTTTCCGTTGGTCGGTACTATGGTATGCCACCAGGTGTCGGTGGGCAGTTTGCCGAGGGCGGCTTTTTCAGGTCCGACCAGGCCGGGTGCCATATAGGGGATGCGCTCAATTTCCTCCACGTTAAAGATGTAGTTCTCAGGATCCTTGGCATACCAGAGGATGTTATCGTGCTTGGCTGGCCATTTCTTTTTAGTACGTGCACCGTAATCGTATGCCCAGATGATCTCGTTCAAAAAACTGTCACGGCCAAAGATCTGATCAAGTAGAATCTTGCAATAATGTACTTCACGATAATCGATGTGGAAATATAGGCTGCCATTGGGTTTGAGGATACGTTTGGCTTCGATCAAGCGCGGTTCAAGAAAGGTTGGGAGGTCGTCAAAGATATCTTCATATGCCTGCAAACCGATCTTTACCGTGTTGTATCGCTGACCGGCGAACCCTTTACGATCACCATCATCTGATTTTTCAGTCTTGATCTGGGTGCGTGCCTGGGTTTTGCCGGTATTAAAAGGTGGGTCAATATAAATGAGACTAACCGAATCAGACGGCAATGATTTTAGAATACCGAGGTTGTCGGCGAAGTAAATTTTGTGACCCATTATTCAGTTCCTGACTTGGATAAGATAATAATTTGATTATAGCAAAGTGTTTGACAGGTGAAGAGCAAGGTTTGAGAATTCTGTTTAATCCTGCCAGTGTTTAGTGAGTAATTGCATTAGTAGTTGAGGATCATAATCAAGAGTGGTGGAGGTGATCAGTATGGGAGAGCCGGTCTGGCGAAATTGAACCTGCCTGCTGGCGCTCATCTTTGGCGATTTGTAGATATATTCATCGGGGTTTTTCAAATCAACGACGATTAACTTGTGCTTGAAGCTGCCATCAATTTCTCTGAAACTGGAGATGTCGCTCCACAGGATGAATTCTGTACTGGTAATGTTGGTGCGGTTGGTGATGCCTTTTGCATCAATGATCAGTCCAGGGTTCTTTCTGGAAGAGTGCCTGATGACGACGATCATCGCCCAAATGATCACGGCAGCAATTGTGACTACTGCTGCAAGCTTCAAATTGAAGAACCCGGGCAGCCTTGGAAAGAGATTATTCATAAGCAAGTAAACAGCACCGCCGCCCACTGCTAATAGAAAGAGTGAGATTATCAGCACAGGCTGCTTTTTGTTGTAAATTTCGATACGGTCATCCATTATTTATACCTGTTGGCCGCTTCAGCCGGAAGTTGAAGTTTATTAATGAAATCTTGCAACGGTTGAGTGATCCATTCGCCGTGTGTATATGTGACACCTGGGTTGAAATCAAGCGACCAGGATCTATCTGCTGAAAAAGTGAAGGTAAAATACTGGCTTCCACCACCGTCAGGTTGGTCAAGGGGTTCGATGCGATTAATCTTGCTCAAATCAATTTGCTCAAGAGTTTGAAAAAGAGCTGATAATGCCGCTGGTTCGAAAGGCACCTGCCAACTGCCATTATTGATGTTGCTTGCGTCTGTATTGCCCGAACGCTTGAAGATAATTGAATCCGGCTGCAGAATGAATTCTTCGTGCCACTGCAATTCAGGCAGAATGGTGCCCGATTCAGAAATGATGGAAATCTGTGAAATATTCTTCATGTTTTCTGCTTTCTGACAACCGGCTAATGCACCAAGAATAATAAAGGTGAATATCAAACTCACTTTGGAAACCATTAATAGCCCTCCGTTGAATCTCAATGCAACTAGATGTGCTCAATCATGTATTGACGCAGAAGTGAGGTTAATTTTGTTAATTCTTCTTCGCTGCCTTTAGGAGCGTCCGGCCATTCATCCACTTTGGAGCCCCAATATTCACGAGGTGCACCGCGGTAGCGTCCGATGACATGCACATGGATGTGAGGAACGCCATCCACGAACATGAAAGAATAGACATGATCCACATCCAGAGTGTTGAGCAAAGCGTTTGAGACCCTCTTAATGTAGAGTCCGATGCGCTGGGCTTCTTCATCCGTCAATTCTGCATACTCGGGCACATGTCTTTTGGACTCGATAAAGATATGACCGAGGTAATGCGTTGTCTCCTCTCCCCAGAGAAGGGAATGAGAGACCGCGATCAGATCATCTTCATGGATGAAACCACCAAAGAGTTTTAATTCACCACGGTGTTTGTGGCAGATTACACAGTCATTTTCAATATTATTGTCCATGCCAAGTGCCTTTTGATAGTAAAAAATCAAGCTTGATTCTTATGAATATTATATGAGATTTACGAATAATATAAAAACAACATTAGAAAATGTGATTTGTGTATGTTGTGGTTGCCTTGACAAGTGCTTCATTTCGCCTGACAATTACGACTTATTAAAAATGACAAAAAGAAGGATAACGATCATGAATTTAAAAATTAGAAGGGGTGTTATTGCGGCCCTCGTCATCACAACGTTTGTGCTTTCTGCCTGTGCAGCCGCCACTCCCACCGAAGATCCGGCCATCAAGATCACCCAAATTGCTGCCACCATCCAGGCGGAGTTTACTCAAAATGCAGCACTCACACCCTCCGCCACGGCGACCTCAGAACCTACTGCCACACCTACATTGGCACCTCCAACCCCCACCGTTGAGGTCACTGAAACAACACCCACGGCCACCGTTCGCGTGGATCCGCAGGGATCCGTCGCAGATAAAGCAGTGTATTCCGCTGATGTCACCATACCTGACGGAACGATTGTCAAACCAGGCTCAACGGTAGTAAAAACCTGGGCAATCAAAAATATTGGTGAAACCACCTGGAAGACCGCCTATCGGCTTTCGTATCTCGATGGGTTAAAAGATGCCAAAGAGGCGCTTTATGTACACCTGCCAAACGAAGTTAAGCCTGCCTTGACTGTGAATGTAACGGTTGTATTTACTGCCCCCTCTGAACCCGGAACCTATTACAGTTATTGGCGGTTGGTAAATGGAGATGGTCAATTATTTGGTGAAAACATGAGCATGAAAATTGTGGTGGGTAACCCCTAAATAATTCAAATATCAAGACGAAAGAGTCGGATCAATAATCCGGCTCTTTTTTGTATCAGAGAAACGATCGAGATAAAGAGTGAGCAGCGAGCAGGGGTCAATATGAGATTAAAAAATATTAATATAATTAGATAATTAATGTCAGATTGCTTAAAACCTATTGACATCAGATTCTGATTTTGCTATTATGTTCGTGAGCGGTCACGTGACCGCTCACGATACCCAAAAAATACTTCAATTTCGAGGAAAACCTTGGCTGATAGAAATAAAACTACCATTTATGATGTCGCCGAAAAAGCCGGGGTTTCAAGGCAGACGGTTTCACGGGTGCTCAACAACCGTCAGGATGTCTCTGATGAAACTCGCATGCGAGTTAAGCAGATCATGGATGAATTAAGCTATCATCCAAGCGCCATTGCTCAAAGCTTGAGCCGCCAAAAAAGTTACCTCTTTGGGGTGGTCACCGCGGGTCTTCGTTTTATCGGTCCATCGCGAACATTGAGCGGAATCACCAGCAAAGCCGAAGAATTGGGTTACGGGCTCTTGCTCAAGGAATTGGCAAGTTTCAACTCGAACAACGTAAAACCACTGCTGCAGTGGTTTAAGTCACACCAGGTGGATGGCATAATTTGGGCAGCCCCTGAAATTGAAGACAACCGATACTGGGTAAAAGACCTGATGCCTGACCTCGACATCCCTGTGATCTTTCTGACCATGGAAGAGCAAAGCCAGGTCACCATCGTAACAACTGATAATTTCACCGGGGCAAAGGTGGCGACCGAGCACCTCATCAAAAAAGGACGCAAACACATCGGCCACATCTCAGGCCCTTTGGATTGGTGGGAAGCAAGACAACGTAAACTGGGTTGGGAAACCGCTTTGAAAGAGGCCGGAATGACTGGCTCAGAGCAAATGTGGGCACCTGGCAATTGGTCACCCAAAGGCGGAAAGACAGCATTTTTGGAATTATTGACCAAATTTCCAGAGATGGATGCCGTGTTTGTAGGCAACGATCAAATGGCGTTAAGTGTACTTCAAGCATCGCTTGGAATTGGCAAGGCTATTCCGCAAGATCTTTCTGTGGTTGGATTTGATGGTATCGCTGATTCAGAGTTTTACTGTCCGCCATTAACCACTGTTTATCAAAATCAGGACGAATTGGGTAGGGTTGCTGTGGCTGAGTTGGCTTCACAAATTGAACACAAGATCAATGACAATATCATCGTTGAGCCAAAATATATAACGATACAGCCAGAACTGATCATTCGTCAAAGTTCATAATTTGAAAAGGAGGTGGTTTTTATCAAAATGCAATTTAAAAGGAAATGCTCTAATTGATTGAGGACCAGCCAGAGCATTTCCCGGTACGGCGAAATAACCTTTATTTGCGTAAAGGGTCTTTCGCGCAATTCAATTCTAACTCAATTTTTTGACGGAAAACAAGGAGAAGGAAAATGAAATTGAATAAGCTTTTCAAAGTATTTGCGGTAGTGATCGTCTTGGTTATGATGTTGGCTGCCTGTAAACCCGCAGCTACTGAAGCCCCTGCTGCAACTGAAGCACCTGTTGCGACTGAAGCACCTGTCGCTACCGAAGCCGCAAAGGTTTATACCTATGCTGATATGACTGTCGGTTTTATTCAGACTGGTTCTGAAGGTGGATGGCGTGCAGCCAACACTGCATCCTTCAAAGAAACCGCCGAAACCCTTGGCCTCACCCTGAAATTCTATGATGCCCAGAACAAACTCGAGAACCAGGTTTCAGCCTTCCGTAATTTCATTGCTGATCCCGAAGTTAATGTTATCGTTCTTGCAGCTCTTGAAACCACTGGTTGGGATGATGTTTTGAAAGAAGCCCAGGCTGCTGGTAAAGTTGTCGTGATCGAAGACCGCCGTATTGATGCTTCAAGCGACCTGTATGCTACCTACATTGGTGCAGATTTCGCACTCGAAGGTCAGAATGCCGGTATCGAAATGTGCAAATTGCTCGAAGGCAGTGAATCCAAGAATGTTGTCGAGTTGGTTGGTAACGTTGGTTCCTCTGCTGCCAAAGATCGTGGCACAGGCTTCCGCGAAACCATGGGACAATGTGGCATCACTGTTACCCAATCACAAACCGCCAACTGGTCTGCAACCGAAGGTAAAGATGTTATGGCTGCCTTCTTAAAAGCCGACCCCAATATTCAAGGTGTCTTTGCACAGAATGACGAAATGGGCCTTGGTGCCGCTTTGGCCATCAAAGAAGCCGGTCTCGTCCCTGGTGTTGACATCAAAATCATCACTGTTGACGGCACCGCTGGTGCATTCAAGGGTATGATCGCTGGTGATCTCAATACCGTTCTCGAATGCAATCCCCTCCTGGCTCCCCAGGTTTACGAAGCTGCTTTGAAAGCCCTCAATGGCGAAAAACTGCCCGCATGGATCCCCTCACAAGAAGGTATCTTCTATCAGGCAGATGCTGAAGCCATCTTCCCAAGCCGCACATACTAATCAACCCTTTTTCATCACAAGAAGTAAATTTTTGTAAGCGAATAAAAATGGGAAGCGGCGATTTCGCCGCTTCCCAGCAAAATCCGAATGAAGAAAAAATGGTCATCAGTTCAAGACCGAGGTAGATTATGTCAGAATTGGAAAATGAAATTGTCAAAATGAGAGGAATCTACAAGTATTTTCCGGGTGTTCAAGCCCTCGAGAATGTAGATTTCACACTCAAAAAAGGGGAAGTGCATGCATTGCTTGGGGAGAACGGTGCTGGCAAATCAACCCTGATCAAGGTCTTGACTGGTGTTGAGCGCCCGGATACTGGAACGATTGAAGTTGAGGGTAAGGAAGTCGTTATTAGATCGACTCAAAACGCAGAAGAGCTGGGCATCAGCACGGTGTATCAAGAAATCAATTTGTGTCTGAATTTAACCGTAGCAGAAAACATTATGATTGGTCGCGCACCACAAAAATTTGGCAGTCTTGATTGGAAAGCAACCAATAATAAGGCAAGACAACTTCTAAAAGAGTTGGATGTTGACATTGATGTTACCCAACCCCTTGGATCATATTCTGTCGCCATCCAGCAAATGGCAGCCATTGCGAGAGCACTGGATGTATCGAATACCAAGATACTCATTCTGGATGAGCCTACTTCCAGTTTAACCACACATGAAACAGCGCAATTGTTTAACGTTATGCGAAAATTGAAAGAACAAGGTGTGGCTATTATTTTTATTACCCACTTCCTTGATCAGGTTTATGAAATTTGTGACAAAATCACCGTCCTTCGCAACGGTGCTTTAGTCGGTTCTTATATTCCCAGTGAATTGCCGCGGCTTGAATTGATCGCAAAAATGATTGGCCGCATTTTGAATGAACTTGACGATATGTCAAAGCATAAACTTGAAAGCAGTCAAAACATAAAAAGTGACATCCTGCTCGAAGCCAAAGGACTTGGCCGATCAGGATTTATCAATCCATTTGATTTGGAATTACACGCGGGTGAAGTGGTGGGCTTGGCCGGATTACTAGGTTCAGGCAGAACTGAAATCGCCCAACTTTTATTTGGCGTTGAAAATCCTGACATTGGTTCCATCAAAATGGACGGCAAAACGATTGAAGATTACTCTCCGCTTAAATCAATTGATCGAGGGTTGGCTTTATGCCCTGAAGATCGCAAAGCTGAAGGTATTGTTGGCGAGTTAACCGTCAGAGAAAATATCATTCTGGCGTTGCAAGCCAATCGCGGTTGGTTCAAATACCTCAATACCAAAACCCAAAATGAAATCGCTGATAAATACATAAAATTACTCAGCATCGCCACCCCAAATGCTGAACAATTGGTTAAAAACTTGAGCGGCGGCAACCAACAAAAAGTGATCCTTGCCCGTTGGCTGGCTACAAACCCGCAGCTTCTCATCCTCGATGAACCCACACGTGGTATTGATGTGGGCACCAAAGCTGAAATTCAAAGGCTGGTGCTTGATCTGGCTGAAGAAGGAAAATCATGTATTTTCATTTCCTCAGAATTGGAAGAAGTTTTACGCACAAGCCATCGCATCATTGTCTTGAAAGAAAAAGAAAAGGTCACTGAATTCAGCGGTGAGGTTGCAGAACGAAAGATTATGCAGTCGATGGCCGGGAGTGAAGAACTATGACACAGAATAAAGTTTCCCTCAGTTTGAGGAAGATATCCGACAGCAAGCTTGTTTTTCCAATTATTGCCCTGGCTTTAGTTTTAATTTTTGATCTGATATTCGTGCGAGGCTTTTTCAATATCGAAATCAGAGATGGCAATATATATGGGAATTTGATTGACATTCTTCGCAGCGGATCAACTGTCATCCTTTTGGCACTGGGTATGACGCTGGTGATTGCGACCGGTGGCGTGGATCTTTCTGTTGGTGCCGTAATGGCCATTTCTGCCTCCGTGGCGGCTTTAATGATGAACCCCTATGTCATGGCCAAAGAACTGCCAGAGAACCTGCAGAAATTGGTCAGCGATCCCAACTTCACCTATGCCCCATTATGGGCGGTGTTGTTGGTCACCCTGTTTATTTCTGCCCTTTGCGGCTTGTGGAATGGATTGCTGGTGGCCTATGCCAAAATCCAACCCATGGTGGCTACCTTGATCTTGATGATCGCAGGCCGCGGCATTGCACAACTGATCACGAACGGCATTCGCATTCAGATTTTTTATGAGCCCTATGCGTTTATCGGTAACGGCTGGGCGGTGCTTCCGTTTCCATTATATATAGTGGTTGTGGTGTTTGTGCTGCTCTGGATATTCAC
Source organism: Chloroflexi bacterium HGW-Chloroflexi-4 (assembly GCA_002840715.1). Taxonomy (GTDB): domain Bacteria; phylum Chloroflexota; class Anaerolineae; order Anaerolineales; family Anaerolineaceae; genus UBA6107. The sequence continues at coordinate 88,318 of PHBW01000011.1, read as the reverse complement.
CCGCAAAACTTCAATTGGTCTCTTTATTGAATCTGTGGGCGTGAATGCCAGGTCAAGTTTCTTCAGCGGCATTGATGAAAAGAAAATAAAACTGCTGGCATACACCATCTGCGGACTTTTCGCAGGCATGGCTGGCATTCTGGCTAGCGCCAACATTAAAACCTCAGACGCCAACAATATTGGGGCTGCACTTGAGTTGGACGCCATCTTGGCTGTGGTCATTGGTGGAACGCTCATGGTAGGCGGTCGTTTCTCGTTATTTGCCAGTGTAATTGGTGCACTCGTTATGCAGGCAACCACGACCTCCATGTATGCCATTGGTGTGCCGGCGAATGCAGTTTTGACCATCAAAGGTGTGGTCGTTATTTTGGTACTGCTGCTTTACTCAGAACAGGTTCGCAACTTTTTCAGGCGGATTACTTCGCCCAAGAAGGATGTGGCGACATGAAAGCAAACTTAACCAGATTCTTCATTGCCAATCGTAAATTCATCCCTGTTTTTGCGACGGCAGTCTTATTTATCCTTGCTTATACTGTTGGAGCCGGTTTCTATCAGGGCATGAGGGATCCTCAGGTATTTCTCAACCTCTTTCGAACCTCTCCATTTATTCTGATCGCTGCCATCGGCGGAACCTTTGTCATTCTGACCGGCGGGATAGATCTCTCGGTCAGCGGTGTGGTGGCTTTGACCACTGTTGCGGCTTCTGCGTTAATCCGCGAAGGGATGAACCCCATATTGGTCTTTGCCCTTATGCTCCTGATGGGTATGACCCTTGGCACGATCCTCGGCACCTTCATTACCTATATGAAAGTGCAGCCATTTATTGCCACACTGGCTGGTTTGTGGTTTACCCGCGGATTGTGCTTTTTCATCAGTGATGATGCCATCGCAGTTGATAACCGTGTTTATAAGTTGCTTTCGCAGACTAAAATATTGATACCCGGATTGAGCAATCCTGAAACCAAAGAAGGTGCTTACATCTCGATCCTTGTGATTATCGCTTTTGTAATTCTGGTGCTCGCAACCTACATAGCACACTATACCCGTTTTGGCAGAACCATTTATGCTATTGGCGGTAATGAACAATCTGCCCGGCTGATGGGCCTGCCTGTCAATCGCACCAAGGTGCTGGTTTATACACTTGCCGGTTTTTGCTCTGCTTTGGCTGGTTTGACCTTGAATGTCTATGTGGGTTCAGGCCATGGGTTATATGCCTCCGGGTTTGAGTTAACCGTGATCGCTGCGGTGGTCATGGGTGGCACAATGCTGGTCGGCGGTTCAGGTTATATGATCGGCACATTGTTTGGTGTTCTCGTTTTGGGCGTCACTCAAACCTTGATTCAGTTCAACGGCACACTCAGTTCCTGGTGGACGAATATCGTGGTTGGCGCGCTTACCCTGATTTTTATCGGTATTCAAAGCTTTTTGGCTTCTCAAAAAATGCGTGCCGGAAATGTACTCAAGCAAAAAGAAGGAATTGGCGACACGCTGCGGCGAAACCGCAAACCTTTGATCTATGCAGGTGTGGCTGTCGTTGGCATGTTGTTGTTCAGCGTGGGTGTTGAAGCCTTCATGCCGAATATCCCAACCAAATGTGAATTAAAACCCTTCAGACAGGAAGAGGCGGCCGTCCTTGTTGAAGACGGTGCTCTGATCGTCTATGAACACAATGGCGGCGGCAGTTGCGTGGATGAACTGTATGCTATTTATCCAGATGGAAAGATTACAGCCACAGAAGGTTCTGACCAACTTGACAAACAGGTCACTCCTGATGATGTGAACAAGCTGCTTGCAGGGATCAATGAACTCGGATGGTTTAGTGATACGCTGTATTCAACAGAGCATGAACCTTGCGGGCAGTGTTATACATTCTTCCTGACGATTGCAGACGAAGGCCAGGTAAAGACAGTCAAGGCTGTAAATGGCGGCACGGATACTCCTCCTGATTATTGGAAGGTGATTGCCTTAATTGATGAGATCATTCCTCGTTTTGAGAGCAAATAATTTCGTGTACGAGGTTATGAGAGAAGGACTAAGCGAATGCGAATAATAAAACCTTTAATAATCCCAATTGTGGCCTGCTTGCTTGTTTACATTCTTTACGCTGCCGGATTTGTGGTTATTCCAGAATGTGATCCCCAGGATCGTGGGTGGGGTTGCGGCAATGAACAGAGTTTTGCACAGGGTTGGATTCTAAGACCTACCAATGTTAGCCTTTCAGAATCTGGAGATTTGCGTATTGATCTCAGTATTCTCAATGAAACTGCCGAGTGGAGTGCCATGCAGGCGGTCGCCGGACAACCCGCAGTACTCAAAACAGGAAGCGGCGAATCTATTAATTGCGATACTGTTTTTGTAAGCACTGGCGGGCATTATATCGCGCCGGGTTTTCAGATCAAAGGTTACACCGCAGGTTCCGAGGCTGAACCTCAGACCCAACTGATTTACGTTGAGTGTAAGGGTGCTCAGGTTGAACCAAAATCTAAACTGCTGGTTGATATCAACTATGTGACAGGTCAATATAACTACTATGATAAAACTGCGACTCAAGTATCAGTAGAATTGGAAGTTGATCTTGATGCGGTAGAAACCGATTTGCAGTATCCAATCGTTACTGAAGTGGAAGGCTTGGTTTTGTCTCCTGCAAACGCCATCGTTGGATTAAACGAAGTTGCATTAACTCTTGCAGATGCAAAACGTACCGACACAGGGTTGGAATTCAACTGGCAGGCGTATAATCCCAGCGATTATCCCTCTGCTTTGCATGTTGGTCCTCCGCCTGTGGTCGGAACTGACGGCATCCTCTACGGCTTTTATAAGGATCCCGGCAGTGTTGCAGCACCATTAACCAGCCCTCTTAAGACCACGGAATGGACCACTACCGTCAACACACCAAATGATGTGAATGGTTTTTACATCATGGTCAGCGTTGAAACTGGCACACGACTCTTCTCGAGTTCCGTTATTGATATAACCGACAAGTAACCGGTGTAGAAATTTATATATCTTTTTTACACACAATAAGAAAGACTCTGAGGTTGAACACCAGCATGAATCAACAAGCCATCCAAAACGCAATCGCTAACGGAAAAACTGTATTAGGCATCGAATTCGGATCAACCCGCATCAAGGCTGTGTTGATTGGCGAGGATCACACTCCCATTGCATCAGGCAGCCATGATTGGGAAAACCGTTATGAAAATGGTGTCTGGACCTACAGTCTGGATGATATTTGGAATGGCTTGCAGGATTGCTATCGAAAACTTTCTGAAGAAGTACTGAATAATTACAGCACGCAGTTAAACACGATTGGCGCCATCGGTTTCAGTGCCATGATGCACGGTTATATGGCTTTTGATAAAGACGAAAACCTGCTCGAGCCTTTTCGCACCTGGCGCAATACCATGACTGAAGAGGCGTCACGGCAATTAACCCAACTGTTCGGTTTCAATATACCGCAGCGTTGGAGCATTGCTCATCTTTATCAGGCGATCTTGAATCAAGAATCACATGTTAAAGAGATCCGCTTTCTCTCGACACTTGCAGGTTATGTGCACTGGAAGCTCACCGGGCAGAAGGTGTTGGGTGTGGGTGAAGCCTCGGGTATGTTCCCAATTGACAGCACCATTAACAACTATGATGTCACCAGGATTAAGTTGTTTAACGAAATGGTTAAAACACTTGATTTTGATTGGACACTTGAAACGATCCTGCCAAAGGTGTTGACAGCAGGTGAGGCAGCTGGTACGTTGACCGAACCTGGCGCCAAATTGCTTGATCCAACCGGAAATCTCAAAGCCGGGATTCCTTTCTGTCCACCGGAAGGAGACGCCGGCACGGGTATGGTGGCGACCAACAGTGTGGCCCAGCGCACTGGCAACGTCTCTGCGGGAACATCCGTTTTTGCCATGATCGTGCTCGAAAAAGCACTTTCCAGGTTGTTTCCTGAAATCGATATGGTCACGACACCCACCGGCAAACCTGTGGCCATGGTGCACTGCAACAACTGCACTTCAGATCTCAATGCATGGATCGGGCTGTTTCAAGAATTTACCACATTGCTGGGTGTTGAGATTGACCAGAATAAATTGTTTGAACTGCTTTACCAAAAAGCGCTTCAAGGCGATGCCGATGGCGGCAATTTGCTGGCTTATAACTACCTCTCCGGTGAGCATATCACTCACTTCGAAGAGGGGCGTCCGCTGTTTGTGCGAACTCCCGAAAGCCGTTTCAATCTGGCGAATTTCATGCGCGTGCATCTCTTCTCTTCTTTGGGCGCGTTGAAAGTTGGGTTGGACATTTTGTTTGAGCAGGAAAAAGTAAAAGTTGACCAGGTCCTGGGGCATGGGGGATTTTTCAAGACGAGGGACGTGGGACAAAGAATCATGGCTGCGGCAATGAACGTGCCTGTGGCTGTGATGGAGACCGCAGGTGAAGGGGGCGCCTGGGGGATCGCTTTGCTGGCTTCCTACATGTTGAACAATGCCGGCGGGGAACCATTGGAAGCCTTCCTCAACAAGAAAGTGTTCACTAATCAAAATGGCAAAACCATTACACCAGATCCAAAAGACGTTGAAGGTTTTGCTGTCTTCATGGAACGTTATAAATACGGACTTGCAATTGAACGAGCCGCTATAGACTCGATGAAGTAATTTAAAAAATGGTATTCGATGTAAGGAGCAACACATGCTTGAAAAACTTAAACAAGAATTAGTTGAAATGAATCGCGAATTACCAAAAAACAACCTGGTAGCATGGACGAGCGGAAATGTCAGTACCAGAGATGTTGATTCCGGCATGATGGTAATCAAGCCCAGCGGTATACCTTTTGAGAAATTACGCGCAGAGGATATGGTGGTTCTTGATATGGCAGGCAAGGTAGTTGAAGGGACTTGCAAACCCTCTTCTGATACCTGGAGTCATTTATACATTTATCAGCACCGCCATGATGTAAACGGCATCGTACATACCCATTCACGCTATGCCACAGCCTTTGCAGCAGTTGGAAAACCCATTCCATGTGTCTTGACTGCCATTGCAGATGAATTTGGTGGTCCCATTCCCTGTGGAGGGTTTGCGCTGATTGGCGATGAAGCCATCGGCAAGGTGGTACTTGAAAGCATTGGACATTCACCCGCAGTGCTGCTAAAGAATCATGGCGTTTTTACCATTGGCAAAGATGCCGTGTCTGCTGTAAAAGCAGCCGTCATGACCGAAGATGTGGCGGCAACGGTTTGGATGGCAATGCAAATCGGCAAGCCGGATGAAATCCCGGCTGAGCAGATTGAATCTCTTCACCAGCGATATACAGGGGTTTACGGACAATAACTGCCAAAGATTTTTTTTATTTTGAATGATTAAGGAGTTCAAAGTGATTGATCTAAAACAATACGAAATCTGGTTTATCACCGGCAGTCAGCATTTATACGGCCCGGATACTTTACTCCAGGTGGCTGAACATTCAAAAGAAATTGCCGCCTCCCTTGATGCCTGCGGTGCTATTCCGGTAAAAGTTGTTTTCAAACCCGTTGTTAAAACCTCGGAAGAGATTCTTGCATTGTGTTTGGAAGCCAACAATTCAAATCAATGCATTGGATTGGTCACCTGGATGCATACTTTCTCTCCGGCTAGAATGTGGATTGCCGGATTGACCCAATTAAAGAAACCCCTGGTCCATTTGCATACCCAATATAACAGCGAGATCCCCTGGGCTGAGATGGATATGGATTTCATGAACCTCAACCAGGCAGCTCACGGCGACCGCGAATACGGTTTCATAGGCAGCCGCCTGCGCATAGATCGCAAGGTTGTGGTGGGTCATTGGAAAGACCCTGAGGTGCAGGCCAGCCTGGGTGTTTGGGCACGCGTTGCCGCTGGGTGGGCTGATTGGCAGGGCGCCAAGCTTGCCCGTTTTGGCGACAACATGCGCAATGTGGCCGTCACCGAAGGCGACAAGGTTGAAGCCCAAATCAAGTTCGGTTACGCTGTGCATGGTTACGGCGTTGGTGATTTGGTTAAATGTGTTAATGAAGCCAGCCATGCTGATATCAAAAAATTAGTGCAGACCTATCAGGATGAATATGAAGTAGCTCCAGCCTTACTTCCCGGCGGAAAAGCTCACCAATCACTGGTCGAATCTGCACGTATTGAGATCGGCATGCGCAGTTTTCTCGAAGCTGGCGGTTTTAAGGCTTTCACCACCAATTTTGAAGATTTGTATGGGTTGACCCAACTACCTGGTCTGGCTGTGCAGCGGTTGATGCGTGATGGATATGGCTTTGGGGCTGAAGGCGATTGGAAGACCTCAGCCCTGGTACGCGCCATGAAGGTCATGGGTGCAGGTCTGCTCAAAGGCATGAGCTTTATGGAAGATTACACCTACCATTTCCATCCGACCGGCGACAAGATTCTCGGCGCTCACATGCTTGAAGTGGATGAATCCATTGCCAACGGTAAACCCAAAATTGACGTTTTACCGCTTTCAATTGGCGGCAAAGCGGATCCCGTACGCGCGATCTTTGACTCCAAGACCGGCCCAGCGGTGGCTGCCTCGATCATGGATATGGGCAATCGGTTCAGAATGGTGGTCAGCGTAGTGGATGTGGTGCCAACCGACCATCCGCTGCCAAAACTGCCAGTCGCGCGAGCCTTATGGATTCCGCGTCCGAACCTCAAAGTTGCCGCCGCAGCCTGGATCTACGCCGGCGGGGCACATCATACCAGCTTTAGCTTTGATTTGACATCTGAACATATGCAAGACTTTGCCGATATTGCCGGAATTGAATTGCTGGTAATCGATGAGGACACCAAATTGAACGAATTCAAGAAAGAAATTTACTGGAACGAAGCGTATTACCATATGCGCGGAAACCGATAAAACCTCACTCTACCAATATCTGCTCCCATGTGTGGGACATTTCTCTCCTTTTACATGCATAATTCCGGTTGAGCGGCAGCCGGAATTATGCTTTAAGATTGACTTATTGAGTAGCGGTTGAAAGAGTTTATGGTGGGTTCTATGAGTTTTTTGAAAAATTATTTTTTGATTCGGGTTAATTGAAAAGCTTGCTGGTTTCCACCTTCAAGCACGGTTACCTTGCCTTGAATGTCAACGTTCGCACCTTTTTCAATTTGGATATCTCCCCGCACTTCGACATTTGCTGTTTTTCCAAACACGACCTTTGCACCATCATTGATAAACAAAGTGGGTTCTTTTTTCGCCACGGCAAACTGGCTACCACAAAAGGCACAGCGAACTTTATTCAAACTTATGTCATCGAAATCCGTTGCACCACATTGTGTGCATTCATAAGGTTTAATCATAATTTACATCCACAATGCGTAATAACACTTGGCGTTGAAATTAATAGAATTTCCAATAATAAATGATACGCGGACCTTTGCTAACACGGTCTCCGGTTCTGGCGATCTTGATTACTTTTTCGGGTTTGATGTTCAAGGTCCAATCGGCGATCAGCTCTTCATCAATGTGATGGTGTTCAGGGTAATTGGCGTTATCTTTGGGGCAATCCCACCATAAGGGCAGGCTTAAAATGGCTGCTTTTGAGATGCGCATGGCTTCTCGAAACGCACGGCTCTGTTTGTTGCTGAGATGCTCCCATACCTGCAAGGCGATGAAAAGGTCATATTGTTTATCGGCAAACGGCCAGTTCTTTTCGGTGGCATCATGATAATGGATGCGGCCGATGGGGTTGATCGGTCTGCCCCAATTATCATCTTCTGGTTTGACCATGATATCGCAGCCTTTGACAATGGTGTGCGATCCGGAGCCAAGCTCAAGCACGGATGCCGGTTTCAATTCATTGACAATATCAATCACTTCCTTGTAATACTCCCAGCGGCCGGCATAGTATTCTCCGCGGTCGCCTTGCAAGAGCCTGCTAAAATCTTCGAAACTCATTGTATCCATCAGGGTCCTTTTACGACGATGTTTTTTGGTGTCTTAACCAATCTGATAATGAACCGTCCACTGCACCTTGCGAAGCACCTTGATCTTTGAAAACAGGTTAAACCAACCTAATTTTTTCTCACCATCATCAAAATAGGTCCATTCCTCTATAAACTTGTAACTTGAGTCCCAGCCTTCGAAATTGCGGCTGTCGGGGATGCCAAATGAAAAAACAGCGCCTCTTTCCATTCCTAATTGGTGTTTGAATTTAAACTGCATGTACCTGGTGTTCATCTTGTCGACCCAAAAACGGTTTGAGACTTCACAAACCAATTCATAAGACCCTAATTTGGATTTGACCATCGAAAGCAAAGCCTTGACCTTTTCTTCAGTAAGATACATGAACACTCCCTCAGCCAGGATTAGATAAGGACCACCAGTTTTCACTTTGGCAATCCACGCTTCGTCAAGAATTGATCCTGAGATGAATTGTCGGCGTTCGGTTTCAGTCATGAAACGACGACGAAGTTCAATTACTGATTCAAAGTCTATGTCAAACCATTTGACTTTGCCGTTGTCGATGCGGTCAAAACGCGTGTCCAAACCGCAGCCAAAATTGATAACCGTGCCTTCTGGATGAATTGCTAGAAAATCAAGTACATAATGATCAAACCTGCGACTGCGCAACGCCATAGTCACGGCTAATTTTGGATTGTAGGAATCGTTGACGATCTTCTGGTGGATGGAATTTGATGACCCGACCAGTTCCTTTTTGAAGACACTAATAATCTCCACTGCCTTGGGGTCGCTGATGATCGGATTTTTACTCTGGCTTTCTCTGGCCCTGGAATAGAGAGTGATCAACATTGTTCCTGAAACGTCAGAAAGTGATTTAATTGAATCATCCATTTGGCACCTCTTTTAAAAACATTGTTACACTCAGAAATATTAGACAATTAAAATGAGAATTCCAGCATACGATAACCGGCGGTAAATCCGGCCTTTTCCAAAGTCCGTCGGGATGCGGTATTTTCCACGGCACAGCCTGCGACTGGCCGCCATCCATTTTTGATGCAATGGTCAGCCAGGGTGCTGATAATGAATTGCCCGATACCCTGACCGCGATATTCTTTTTCGACCAGCATGCCAATATCGAAATCCGGTCTGCCTTCAATCACCCTTGAAAATATACCGAAACCGATGGGGGTGCCCTCTTTTTCAAAGATCAAAAGCTGTTTCTTATTAATATACTCCAACACTTCATAATCGTGATCAAAGACTTCTTCATTGACTTCAATAACGTGTTTTTCGTCATCAATGACTGCCTGCCTGACTGTTATCTCCGGATGGTGGTCTTTGTTGTTGTTTGGATGATATTCTCTAAACAAAATTCCAACGACTCGGGTTTTCTTTTGGAGCCCCACGCAACTCGAAAGTAGCAAATGGTCGAAGGATTTACAAAGGACTTTGTTTATCGGCAAATCTTTAATGATGCTTGTAAATATGGACTCTGCGAGAAAAACATATTTCTGTATGATGAAGTATTCAATTAAGACTGATTCATTATTTGTCAAAAAATAGCCAATCTGTTCTTCATTATTGTAGATCAAATAAATACTGGCTTTGACAATAATCAGTTCCAGAAATAATTCCTGCGGTTCAATCAGTCGGTCTAGGTATTGGTTTCTCAGATCGGCTATGTCTTCAAGCGAGGAACACTGTTCAAATTTGACATTGTATCTGTCATCTCTCATTGAAATACTCCATCATTAATTAGCTATTCGATCAGGTGGTGTCGCCGCATGGCACATGCTGCCAATCGTTGAATTAATGGCTCATAACTCATTCCATGAATGGATTCAGCCGCATCGGGCAAAAAACTGTATGGACCGAGCCCAGGCATGACGTTGATTTCCAATACGTAATACCCTTTGGTGTTCATGCGGATATCCACCCGGCTGTAATCTTTTGCGCCAACAGCGTTAAAAGTGTCTTGGGTCAACTTGATCAGCGATTCTTTGACTGCCAAATCATCGATGAGCTTAATTCGTTCTATGTCATCTTCTGCGCTTTCAAAACTTAAAATTCTGGTTTTGGTCGGCATGGCATCAAAATCAATTTCTACAGGCGTGAACAGGTTTGGTTCTCCATAAAGAATGCCGACGCTAAATTCTCTCATCCCGGCATCATCAATATATTCTTCAACCAGAGCAGGTTCCTTATAGGTCTGAAGAATATTGTTAATTTCCGTATGCATTTGGTCGCTATTATGAACGATGGAATGGTCGCCGATGCCGATATGACCACCTTCATTAAGCGGCTTTACAAAGAGTGGATAGCCTATCTTTTCGGCTTGAGCATGACAATCACATCCAACTGTTTCGGCAATAAAAAATTGAGGAGTTGGAATCCCCATACTTTTTAAAAGGGTTTTTGTCTTCGCTTTATTCATCGCTGTTAAAACGGTCTCAGCGGTTGAACCGAGATGCGGAATCTTCCATTCATCCAACAGACCAGGGATAAAACCCTGCTTTCTGGATTCATCCAGATATTCTGCAATATTGAAAACGAAGATTTTTTCATTTCCATGATTTCTGAGGCTTTGTATAAACTGTGCTAATTCGGTGGGTTCTTGTGTTTCGATGGATTGGACTTGCCATTTTTGTGCCAGACTTGTTTCGATTTGTTGATAGGTTTCAGGGCTGCGCCAGGGTTTGTCGGAATACGACTTAATTAAAACGATATACATTTATAACTCCTCAAGGATTGCTTTGCTCCCCCCGTTAGTTTATTACAAAGCGTTTGATTCTATTATTGTAACATCTTGAGTTTTTGGTCCGTGAGCAGCAAGTGAAACAGGGATCTTGGCTGTTTGGGCGACAACCTCAATGATCCTGGTGTCATTTGATTCATGCGATTCCAAAAAAGGGTCAACTGTCATTAATTGATGTGTAAAAGCTTCTTTTTGATCCAGTGGAAGTGACTGATAAGATTCCAGACCGGTCTCCAAATTTATCGGATATTGCTTGCACACTTTCCATTCCAGTAATTGATTTAAAACATCCAGGTGGGTGAGAGCAAGCAGATCAACCCCATTGACCGCGTTTAACGCATACTTGAAAAGCACCTGATCAGACCAGCCGTAGCGAACTCCGCCCTGCCAGTCATTGTATTGGTTGTGATCGCTAACAACGCCATCCAGCTCGTGCGTCTCGGTTGGCAGCGGGCCCGGTCCGTGTCTAACGGCGTAGCAGCGTGAAACGCCGACTTTAATGATCTCACTGACCGGGGGACAGCCGTGCACCAGTTCAATTGCTTTATCAGGTTTGGTGTCCGTCCAACTGTTATATGGAAAAAAGCCGGCCCGTGCATCCAATAACACCCCCTGGGCGCCTTCAAAAACTATTGATTCCGTGTCTTTTGACCATTTTGACAGACTGTCTGTTAGATCTACCAGATCATTTTCAATAATTCTGTGGATGGAATTCATCCAGCGCAAGGCCAGGTCATTCTGTTGAAACACCTGCCATTCTGAAATGGTAGGCAGTGAAGATAGGTCATGGCCCAAAGCATCTAAAAGTTCCTTATGTTTTCTGACCCTGATCGAGTCCATCTTCTGCAGCAACAAATTAGGGGTTAGCAGATCACCTGCACGAATGCAGTCTTCATGACCTTTCAAACTATCCACAACCGTTTCACCCACGCCAACACCGCAAGAGCCATGGCGCCTTGATTCTCGGGCGAGTTCCTTGATACGGTTGGCAGCTTGATGGTAGGGGGTAATAAGAAGGGCTTGCGGGTCAATTTTTATGCGTGAAAAAATATCGTTTACCCCTTTTTGAGTGAGCACATCCCCTTCAACCAGAAGAGCACCTGGATGAATCACCATATGTTTTGAAAGGTAGGTTTTGACGCCCGGCACAAAACTGCCAGAGCCGAATTGCGAAAATGTGTGATGCACACCCTCAGGTGTCACCACGTTGTGACCGGCCTGGGCGCCGCCGTTATAACGTACCACAACGCCGGCCTGGGTCTGACGGACGAGGAAGTCCGTGATCAGCCCTTTGCCAGCGTCGCCAAATCCAAGGTCAATAACAATATAGGCACGCAATGAGCGAATTATCTCAGGTTGAGCACAACTTCAGCATACGGCTTTAAAGTGGCCACCACTTTTGGTGTTCTGTCATTGGTCAGACCGGCATCCACAAGAAACTCAATCACTTGATCCATGTTGGTGGCACGGCCTTCACTCAACAGCATTACACCGGCTGCCACATAGCAGACATCTTCGGGGGCATCCATCACCAGCACATTGTCGCCCAGGAGGTCACGCCAGCGGCGTTCGCAGCGGTTGGCTCTAGCGTAGTCAGGGATGATGAAAAAGGGATTGTAAGTTTTCTGCAATTCAGCCACGATTTCTTCGATTTTGAGGTCTTCATCCAGGCGGTCTCCGATCACAGTTTCAATCACATTTTTCGGCAGCATCGCATATGGATATTCATCTCCGGTCATAAAGAGGTAACCGCGTTTTTTGCGTTTAACCATGCAATCCAATTCGGTGTGGGCTGCCAAAAAGTACATGCCCAACTCGTAAGATTCTTCGCCTGTGCCGCCGCCACCACCTTCAAGGTAAGACCAGGTCAACCACTGATCCATCAACTCGGCTGTGGATTCAAACTGCCCCACTTGCAAGGGGGAACTATCGCTGTACGCGTCTCCGACGGCCATGAACATCAATTGGGGGTCAGGAATTTCACAGCCCATTAATACCTTCATAAATACCGGCAGCTGCTTTGTGGCCAACAAACGAGGAATATCGCCCATTGATCCGGTAACATCCAGCGCGAAAACAATGCTAAGCGACTGAGGGTGGTCTGTGCCGTCCCGGCTTTCTCTGAGTTTCACGCCGTGCGGGTTCATGAGTGGGTGGCATTGAGACTGCTTGAAAACTTGTTGGGCAGGGATGTTGGTTCTGCCTTTCAGTAGGGCATCATGTGCTGCTTGACTGTAATTGCCGTATCCCATTGTCTCTCCTTATTTTCTAATTATCAGTAATGTGTTTCAGGGTTTGCGTGGCATATCGATTGGTATAAATACCGGTGCGCCGTACACCGCGTCAGCGATGCGGCCTAATTCTTGATGGATCGTCCAGGCATTGAAATTGGATGGATATTTATCATCAAGCTGAGCGTATTTCTTGATCACTTCTGCCAGTTTGATTGGCACGGTGGTGGGAAGGGTATTGGTCGCAGGGTCGCCGCCAAGCATCTTGATGACGCATTTGGCGCTCATCACCATATCGAGCTGCGGAGAGAGCACTTTCCAGTCTTTGATTGGCGTCGGGAAGTAAGGAAGAAGCAATGACTGATCTTCGTAAACCGGGTCGTTAATTCGGCCGGAGCGTCCGTAGCCAATCAGGCGCACACCGTGTTCGTTTTGCTGCGCCAAAAGATGGGCTGGCACGACCGCGCCGTGCACATAACCCGAGTCGTGTAAAAAGCCAAGCATTTCAAGGATTCTGCGCCACACCCAGATGGAGGCTCTGGCAGGGATGCCCTCAGGGTAAAGGCGGCAGACATCATCAAAAGAGTGATAAAAGCCGCTTTCCCAGCGTAAAATCAAGGCTTTTGAGCCTGAGAACTCGCCGCCCGCGATCTTGCCATAAACCACCGGCTGCGGAATCATTCTGGAGAAGACTTCCGCCCCTTTGGCGTGACTGCGCAGAAGCTGATTCAGGGTTTCCCATTCGTTATCCAGATAGCGTTCGTTTTCAGTTTTTTGGAGAATTTTGATGATTACCAACTCGGTCGGCCAGCGGGCAAGTCTGCCGGTGTAAACCGCTGCGCTTTCGCCGCTAGCGATTTGTTTTTCAATCAACCAATTACGGTTGCCAAGTGTCATCCATGAGGTAAGAGCATAAGTCTCTGGAGCATTCCAAAACCGAAACGCTTCATGAAACTGCCCGGAAGTTATATATGTGTCTTCAAGGAAAACGGTTGTGCCGCAAAAGCTGCATACGGTAGATTTTGCAAACCGATGAGCGGTGAGGGGTGCTTTACATTGAGGACAGATTAAGGCATGTTCCGGCATGAGGTTCCTTTTACTCTAAGACCAATAATTATTAATGATACTAGAAACCTGGTATGAAAACAAACATTTGTAGAATTTATAGGTTACTCACCAATTACTTTTACCAGAACGCGTTTCTTTCTGCCGCCATCAAATTCGCCGTAAAAGATTTGCTCCCAAGGACCGAAATCCAGCCGGCCGTTGGTGATGGCCACTACCACTTCGCGACCCATGATCTGGCGCTTCATGTGGGCATCGGCGTTGTCTTCACCCGTGCGGTTGTGCCAGTATCCAGAAACGGGTTCGTGTGGTGCCAGTTTTTCGAGCCATTCTTCATAATCATGATGCAGCCCTCCTTCATCATCATTGATGAACACGCTGGCTGTAATGTGCATGGAGTTGACCAGCACCAACCCTTCGCGGATGCCGCTTTCGCGTACACATTCGTTCACCTGGTCGGTGATGTTGACAAATCCGCGCCTGGCGGGGATAAGAAACCAAAGTTCTTTGCGCAAACTCTTCATAGACAACCTCCGCTTTTCACCATTTTAGCCTATTATCAAACAAAAAGCCCCATTGCTGAGGCCTTTTGTTATCCGTAAATGATAGTAACTTTATTTGGGATTTTCCCAATATTTCATCTCGTCAAGCTTGGCGGTGTAGTTTGAATCTCCGCCCGAACGAACGAACGCACCAAAGAAACCGGCTGAATAGGATGCGTCTGAGACAGAACCCAACTCCACACCGTTGATGTAGATGGTGATCTTCTTCTCCACAACCTTCACCCCCAGGCGGTTGGTTTGATTCGCGCCCTGGTTGATCTTGTCGCTTTGTTTCCAGTTGAGCAGGCTGACGGCCAGTCCCTTGTCTCCAACTTTACCGTCCCATTTCCACAGACGGTAGTAGCCATCGCATGTAACCTGGAAGAGATAACCCTGGTCGGGGGATTTCAAGACCGGCACCCTAAAGATGATGCCGTAAGAATCCTTGCCTGAGCAAGTGCCAGAATTGGCGGTCAATTCAATATAAGTATCCACTTGCTGGCCGAGCAAAGGCAGACGCCATCCGGCGGCGACATCGCTCAAATTGGTCATCAGCATGAACCCGTCTTTAAACTGGACGTCAATATAATCATCCGCACCGGTTGGCCAGGACCACTTACTGCCTGCATCCATGACATCGGAGCCGGTGGGGGTGCCGAGTGAAAGGATCGGGTCAGTGGCAGGAACGTTAAGTGTGGCTGTTGGTTGGGCTTGAAGTGATTCTTGCAAAGTGGGTGTTGCTTCAAGCGTGGGCAGCACGATCATAGCAGTGGAGGTCGGAAGTTCACCTCCCACTTCAACCACCGGTGATGAGGTTGCCAGTACGACCATATTTGGGGTCACTGTTGGTGCGGTGGTTGGCAGCCCCATTGAGGGCGTCGGTGGAAAGTCAATTTCAGAGGTGGGTGTGGTCATGGTTGAAAGCAATTGCGCCACACGAGTTGCCATTTCGGCATCGGTCAACGGCTGCTCGGCCTTCAGATTTGAGAACAGGCTGCAGCTTGTCATTAATAAAGACAGGATGACAACAATCGGGATGATTTTTAATTTCATGAGTACTCCTCCATCAAGGCGCTCAGGCCTTGTAACCAATCTTGCGTAAGAAATCTTTGCGCCACACCACATCTTCTTCGGTTTCATAGCCCTTGGGTTTTTCACCGTCAAAAACGCCTAAAACAGCGCGGCCTTTGCCATTGTCGGCAATCACCACATCCACCGGGTTGGCGGTAGCGCAGTAGATTTCGCATACCTCAGGGATATGTTTGAGGGTATTCAAAACATTGATGGGGTAGAAACCTTCTCCCAAAAAGAGAATGAAACTGTGCCCGGCTGCAATAGCAAAAGCATTTTTGCGGGCCAGATCGATCATGGCTTCGTCTGTGCCTGAACTTCGAATCAAACAAGGGCCTGATGCTTCACAAAAAGCCAGGCCGAATTTAATGCCAGGCACGGTGGTCACCAGCGCTTCATGGATGTCTTCCACAGTTTTGATGAAGTGTGATTGACCCAGGATGAAGTTAATATCATCTGGCTTCTCGATCTTAATGGAAAGCAGGTTCATAGCATCGCTCCTGAAAAAATGTCGAATTTCATGCTTTTTTCTGCACAGTGTCTAGATTGCAAGGTTCATGCCACAACTTCAAAATTTCGATTCCAAACAAGTTAGGGTAAAATAGAAAGGACATTCTGAAAGGACTTTGCCCCTTGTTTGAGATCACATTCCTCGGTACTTCCGCTTCAGCTCCTTCTCCAAAACGCAGCCTGCCATCTTATCTGGTTCAACATGACGAATTCCGCTTTTTGGTGGATTGCGGCGAGGGCACGCAGCGTCAGATCCTTCAATCAGGGATTGGCTTCAAACGACTCAACCGCATCCTCATCACCCACGGACATTTGGACCACATTCTTGGCCTGGCCGGGCTGCTTTCCACTTTCATGCGCTGGGAATCCATCGAAAACCTAGAGATTTACGGCGGCGCCGGCGCGCTTGAACGTATTCATGATCTGCTTTACCGCGTGGTTTTGCGCGGAAACAGCGCCCCCATGCCCATTTCGCTTATCCCAATCAAAAAGGGTGTTTTCTTTGAAGGTGACGACTTTACGGTCAGTGCTTTTCCTGTTCAGCACCGCGGACCGGACTGCCTTGGATATTTGTTTGAAGAAAAATCACGCCGACCTTTTCTACCTGAGAAAGCGGCTGAATTAGGTGTGCCCAGTGGACCGCTAAACGGCAAGTTAGTATCAGGCCAATCGGTCACTCTTGAAGACGGACGCATCATCACCCCTGAAATGGTGATGGGCGAACTGCGACGGGGTACTCGGCTGGCTGCACTTGGCGACCTGGGCGAAACTGAAAGCCTTGTTGAATTATTACAAGATGTGGATGGTTTGGTGATTGAATCCACCTACCTTGAGGAAGAGGCCGATATGGCCAAACAATTTTCGCATCTCACCGCCCAGCAGGCAGCCGCTTTTGCCAATAAGATAAAAGCCGGGAAAATGATGATCACACATCTCAGCCGCCGTTACCGCGACAAAGACGTTTTGGCTGAAGCCCAAAGTGTCTTCTCCGGGGCGGTGGTCGTGCGAGATTTTGACACTTTTACCATCAAGCGAGAAGAATAACCTGTGAATATAGAACCGAGAGTTAAGAGCCGCAATTTTTAATTTACGGCTCTATTTTTTTGACAAAATGAATTGGTCGCGCTCCCATAAATAAAAAAAGCACAAAATATTTATTCAACCTTAATCAAGATTTTACAGGTGTCTGAATATGTTTCTTGTACTATAAATGTCTACTTTTGTAGTGGCACATGATGTTTGGACAGATCAACGGTATGGCATATCTTGTTGCGTTGGAGTGTTGATGAAAATTAATATACGCACCAAACTTATTTTGCTGGGTGTCAGCAGTGTAATCGTCACCGCCCTGGTTTTAGCTATTATCGGCATCTGGCAATCCAAAATTGCTGAAGAAAAATCAACCCAACAGGCAAACGCGTTTATCCAAAAAGAGATCTATCAAATCACATCTGATACCTACAACCTTATCCATTCACAGGATGAAGCAATCTCGCTGCAGGTTCAGGGTGGATTAAATGTCTTGAAGAAATTGGTTGAAGCTGAAGGTGGATTGAGTGTCAACGATCAAAAAGTCGTTTGGGCGGTCATTAACCAACTCACCAAGAAATCCCAGGGGATCATGCTACCTCAATTGCTTCTAGGAGAAACCTGGCTTGGAAAGGTAACCAATGCCGAGGTGATCATCCCGACCATTGATGAAATGCAGCAGCTGCTAAATTCAAAAGCCACCATCTATCAACCCATGCCTGAAGATGCCGGTTTATTAAGAGTGGCCACCAATGTAATCAACGCAAACGGCAACCGCGGTCTTGGCACCTACATCCCCGCCAAAAATGCAGATGGCAGCGACAATCTCGTTTTCACCAAAGTGATGGCAGGCGAGGACTATATCGGAATCTCTTATGAAGTGGATGCCTGGTATATTACAGCCTTCCATCCTGTCACGAATGATGATGGAGACATCATCGCGGTTCTTTCAGTAGGGGTGAAGCAGGAAAGCGTCGCCACTTTACGAAACGCCATTCAGCAAACCAAGGTCGGTTCCACCGGCTTTATCTCCATCCTGGGCGGCAAGAATGATCAACAGGGCAAGTACATCATTTCACCGGGTAATGCACTTGACGGGCAATCCGCATGGGAAGATCAAGACAGCCAAGGTAACCTCATCATTCAGAAATTTATCCGTGCTGCCGTGGATTTGCCGGCCGGTGAATCCACCAGTTTTCAATACACCTCAGCCGCCGATGATTCTCAGCAGTTGGTTGAAGTGGCTTATTATGCCCCCTGGGATTGGGTGATTCTGGTCAACGCCAATGAATCAGATTATCAAACCTTCTATGAAGACCTTCAAAAGAACCAAACACGGATGATGTGGATGTTCATCCTCTTTGGACTGGCGTTGGCGGCTGTATGTTCTCTGATTGTTTTCTTCCTGGCCTCCAAAATTGCTAATCCGCTGGTTTCATTGACTGTTACAGCCAAACAACTGGCGCAGGGTGACATTTACCATGAGATTACCCATAACTCCAAAGATGAAATCGGCAACCTGGCAGATGCCTTCAGACAGCTTGTCAAATATATTCAAAACATTTCGGGTGCTGCTGATTCCATCTCCAAAGGCGACCTGTCGATTGATGTCAAGGCGATCAATTCAAAAGATGTGCTCGGAACAGAATTTGAGGAGATGTTGGTCAACCTGAGAGGAACCATCTCAACCTTGAAACAGGGTGTCGCCATTCTGGATGATGAATCTGAACAATTGGCAGACGGATCTTCGCAGGTCAACCAGGCGACAACCCAGATTGCCGCCACTATTCAAGAAATCGCCAGCGGCTCCTCACAACAGGCCGCCAGTGTCACCAAAACCACCGCCATTATCGAACAATTGAGCAATTCAATCGCGCGGGTGGACAAGGTCTCTCAAGAACAGGCGCTGGTGGTGGCCGAGGTATCTCAAAAATCCAACCAAATTACCACCGCCATTCAAGAAGTTGAGGAACACACCCAGGCCGTGCAGCAGCAGGCCCAGTCTGCCGCGGATTCAGCTTCGCAAGGCGTTCTGACCGTGGATGCCACCCTTGAAGGGATGAAAAAGATCCAGGTTAAAGTCAACAACTCGGTTGAAAAAGTGCACGAGATGGGGCAGCGCTCTGAAGAGATTGGGCGCATCGTTGAAACCATTGATGACATTGCCTCGCAGACCAACTTGCTGGCGCTCAACGCCGCTATTGAAGCCGCCAGAGCCGGCGAACACGGCAAGGGCTTTGCCGTTGTGGCGGATGAAGTCAGAAAGCTTTCAGAACGGTCCACCACCTCGACAAAAGAGATCAGCGAACTTGTTCACCGCATTCAACAAACCGTCCGTGAAGCCGTCCTGGCCATGGAAGAAAGCTCCATTGAAGTGGAATCAGGAGTGGGCAAGGCCGAAAAGTCTGGCGAATCGCTGCAGAAGATTCTTGAAAGCGCAGAGATGGTCACGGCCCAGGCTGCCAGCGCGGCAGAAGTGGCCAACAAGATCGGCTTGTCTGCCGCAGTGCTTGAAATGGCCATGCAGAAAATGGCAGAGATCGTCGAGACAAATCGTTTGGAAGCCGCAGAAATGGCCGCCAACTCGATCATTGCCAATGAAGCCATTGAAAACATTGCCTCCATCAGTCAGGAGAGCAGCGCCGCTATCCAAGAAACCTCCGCATCCACTGAAGAAGTTACCGCCCAGGTAGCTGAATTCAAGAGTTCCATCGACCACCTGGTTGAGATGATGCAGCAGCTTCGGCAGACTGCAAATAATTTTAAATTGGAGTAAATGATTTTTTAGGCTTAAGTTAACCAATCGCAGTGAGAAATATATCCCACCGTGAAAAAAAGTTGTATAATCAGCAAAATTTGTATCCGTAGATTGCCTAGACAACAACGAAAACTTATTGGCTGCGATTGTGATGTTTTTATATCGCAGTATTTAATTTGCTTTTATGATCGGTCCAGTGAACTGATCATTTCCCTCCTTTTTACAGCCCCTCTTCTCCAGTCAAGAAGGGGGGCGACGTTTTATAAAAATCGTCATTGCGAGCCGCGGTTTTTGCGGCGCGGCACATCGTCCTCGAAGGAGAAATCCCCACCAAGGTTTACCCAGTAACAATAAACGAAAACTAAGAATTTGTTAAAAAGAAATGTATAAAAGCATTCCCATTAGGAAATTAAATTAATTATGGAATTCGCCTGTCATGTTTATATCCTTACCAATGAATACAACACCGTTCAGTGATCTGTATCACTGCATCATAGAGCATCGAAACAAAATCTATCCGGGTTTTAAGTCTAAATACAATGTGCACAAGTAGGTCTATTTTGATGAATTTGAAGATATCAGTGATGCCATTGCCCGAGAAAAACTGATAAAAGCAGGTTCTCGTCAAAAGAAACTTGACTTGATCAATATAATGAATCCCAACTGGGAAGATTTGTGGAATAAGAAGTACAAATATTTTGTGGAGTACATTTTTTTTTATGGACTGGTTTTCGTAAGGAGCAAACAGGTAAACCTGGTGGAGCAGCGGTTCGCAACACCTGCACCTGCTGTTTGTGCAGGTGTGACAGTCTTTACACTTGTTGTACAATTAACTATCTAATTCATGGAGGTATCGTGATGAACCATTTGCCCATCGATCACAGCGACGTGCCCATCCGACTGTTCAAGTCGAATTTCATGGAATTCTTCTCACATATCAGCCCGGTGACGGTTACCGTCATCTGGTTGCCGGTGGCGCTCTTTTTCCTGTTTCGTTCTATTGCCATTGCTCCACTAGGCGGGTTCCCTTTCTATATCCCCGTCGGGCTGTTGATCGGCTTTTTCGTCTGGACCCTTTCGGAGTATTTGCTGCACCGGTTCTTGTTCCATTTTGCCGCCAAATCCGATAAAGGACAGCGTATCACCTTTCTTTTTCACGGCATCCATCATGCCCAGCCGCAGTGCAAAACCCGTCTGGTTATGCCTCCAGTCGTCGCCATTCCGCTGGCTGCGATCTTTTACTTCCTGTTCCGTCTGGTAGTGGTGATCTTGTTCAAGGCGCCCCTCTGGTTTGACCCCATCTTCTCCGCATTCATTTTGGGTTATCTGACTTACGATCTGACCCACTATGCCACCCATCACTTCCCCATGCGCAGCGGATACGCCAAATTCATCAAACGCTACCACATGCAGCATCATTACAAGACCCCAAATGCGCGTTACGGCGTCAGCTCTCCCATCTGGGATTACGTTTTCAAAACAAAACCGACCGAATGAACTCTTATCTCATACCCATTGCGATTGTATTTTTTCTTTTTTTGGTGACCTGCCTGGTCTTATCTGTGCCGTTAACCAGGAGGCACCATCTTAAAGACTTCCGCTCTCCCGCGGATCTCGGCCTCGACTACAAACCAGTGCATTTCCCCTCCGCCGATGACATCACCCTCTCTGGGTGGTGGATTCCGGCTGAGGGGTCGACCAACACCATCATTTTTCTACACGGTTTTGCCGGCACCATGGATCCTGATCTTAAATATGTGCCTGCCTTTCTTCAGGCTGGCTACAACGTCTTGATGTTCGACTTCCGCGCCCACGGACGCAGCCACGGCAACCGCACCAGCCTGGGGGCGCTTGAAGTCAATGACGTCATCGGCGCTATCCATTTCGCCAAATCCTGCAATAGTTGGGCGATCGGTCTGATGGGCTTCTCAATGGGTGGCAGAGCCGCGCTGTTGGCCGCTGCACAACATCCGGGCATTCAGGCCGTCATCTCGGATGGTGGCCCACTGCGCCTGACCACCGCAGTCAGCATGGATTTGCGCCGCCGCAAGGTGCCGGATAATCTCTCTCCCATTCTGTCTTTCATGGTCCTTTTGGGTGCCTCTCTGCGATTGTTCACCAACCTCTTCTTTTATGACCCGCTGGTTGTGGGCGGCAAGATCACGCCGACTCCTGTGCTGCTCATCCTCGGCGACAAAGACCCCTACACCCGCAATCATGAACTGAATAAAATGATGGCTAAATCCAAGGGTAATCTGCAGTTGTGGCGGGTTCCAGGTGCCAAACACAGAGAAGTAGATCTGGTCGACCCGGAGCTTTATCTGCACAATGTGATCAACTTTTTCGATCAACATCTCAAATCTTAATAATTCATCGCAGGAGCTCATCATGAAACGTGTCAGCGGCTGGTATATCTTTGTGCTCAACGCTTACTGGATCGGCCTCTCCTTTATGTGGAACAGCCTGCATGTCACCATTCTGCCAGCTGTGCTACTGAAATACATTCCTGAGACGCAAAAGAATACCTGGCTCGGACTACTGACCTTTTTTGGCTTGATCCTGGCCATGCTCATTCAGCCGCTGTCGGGTGCCATCAGCGACCGCTGGCAATCCAAAATAGGAAGGCGCCGACCTTTCATGTGGTTCGGCACCGGCGGGGATCTGGTTTTTTTGGCGATCATGGGCTTTATCGGCGGGCTGCCTGCGCTCTTTATCGGTTACATTGGTCTGCAAACCAGTTCCAATATTGCCCACGGCCCCGCCCAGGGATTGCTGCCAGATGAAGTGCCAGCCTCGCAGTTGGGCATGGCCAGCGGCATCAAGACCACACTCGACATGGCCGGTATCATCCTTTCATCACTTTTGATGGGCTTTCTGATTTCTGCCAAAGACCCAGACCCGACCCTCTCGACAATCGTCATCATTGCACTGCTGGTAGTCTTCGCGCTCATCACCCTGCTTGGGTCGCGCGAAAAATCCACCTATTTGCCGCAGCGTACCCGGGTTGATTGGAAGGCTTTATGGAAAGCGGTCTTCTACTTCAAAGCGGAAGGCGACAAGAATTACTGGCGTTTGATCTTCAGCCGTTTTCTCTATCTGGTGGGAATTTACGGCTTTCAATCTTTTGCTCAGTATTTTATCCGCGATAAATTCAGCAGCCAGGACCCCATCCAGTTTACCCAATTCGTGATGGGTTCTTTCGTGATTGTGTTGATCATCTTCTCGCTATTTTCAGGCCGCTGGAGCGACAAAATCGGACGTAAACGCCTGCAAATAGTCTCCTCCTTTATTGGCGCTTTGGGTTCCATAATGGTGATCTTCGCAGCAACGCCTTTCCAATTAATCCTCTTCGGCAGCATTCTGGGTGCCGGGCTGGGCATCTTCCTTGCCACCAACTGGGCGCTGGCCAATCAAATGGCGCCTGCCGGTGATGTGGGCAAGTACATCGGTCTCACCAACCTGGCCACCGCCGGTTCAGCCGCCGTAGCCCGCCTTGAGGGGCCAATGACGGATGTGCTCAATAACGCCGCACCGGGTCAATGGTGGGGCTGGACGGCTCTCTTCGTGATCTCAGCCGTGCTCATGCTGGGTTCTGCTTTAGCCATGCGCAAGGTTCCCGAGTTCAAAGGCGCGGAATCCTGAAAAGCTTGTTTCATCAACTATAATCGTGTTATGAATACACATTCAATCACTAGTGGATACTCTGAAGAAATCCGCAGTCTTTTTGATGCCGCACGAAAGAGAATTCTGGATATACTGCCAGATTGCAAAGAAGAATGGGATTTTCAAGCAGGCTTGTTGGGTTTTTGCCTTGCGGACGGATATAAAGGAACCATTTTCACTTTGATGCCTGCCAAGGGTCACGTAACATTTGGTTTTTATAATGGTGGAAGTTTGAGCGATCCGCATCATTTATTGGAAGGAACAGGCAAGGTGCATCGTCATATCAAGCTTCGCACGGTTGAACAGCTCAATTCTGCTGGATTTTTTCATTTACTCGTCACCGCACTGGATGCTTCAAAAGTCCGGCTTGGCGTCTGAAAGAGGTCAATATGTCTGAAAAATCAATACTTGAACGGCTGCAAGTGAAACCCGGCCGCTCGCTGCGGTTGATCAATCCACCTGATGGAATTGCCTCGGTTTTGGGTCCCTTGCCTGAGCGCTCCAAAATGGCGTCAAAATTTGACAAGGCAGATATAGTGCTGTTTTTTGTAAAAAACATGGAATGGCTTAAGACTGGGCTTTCGGCAGCTTCAGACGCCTTGACCCCCGGCGGTATCTTGTGGGTAGTCTACCCCAAGCTTACCTCTGTTCTGCGCTCGGATGTCAGCCGTGACACAATTTGGAAATACGCCGGTACCATAGGCTGGACGGGCGTAGCGATGATATCGGTTGATGAAACCTGGTCCGCTTTTCGGATGAAACGCTTATGAAATCTCGCTTGTTGAAACTCACCCAGGGTGAGGTGCGGTCGCCCATATATCTGCCGGATGCCACTTTTGGTGTGGTTCGCTCGGTGGATTCAGATGATCTGCTCTCGATTGGCATTGAAGCTCTGGTGATGAACACTTTTCACTTGATGCAAAAGCCTGGCTCTTCGACCATCCAGTCGCTGGGCGGACTGCACAAAATGGCCAACTGGAAGCGCAACATCGTCACAGATTCCGGCGGCTTTCAGGCTTACTCACTCATCCGGCAGAATCCGAAGTTCGGCAGCATTCATGAAAAAGGAATCACTTTTCAGCCGGAGGGCAGTTCGCGCAAGTTTCAACTGACCCCCGAAAAAACTGTGCAGCTTCAGATCGGTTACGATTCTGACGTGGTCATCTGCCTGGATGACTGCACCAATGTGGATGAAGATCTCGCCGCTCAGAAGGAATCAGTGGAACGCACGATCGCATGGGCTAAGAAGAGCAAGAAGGAATTCAATCGAATTATCGAGCAGAAAAAACTGACCGAAGAAACTCGTCCGCGCTTGTTTGCGGTGGTGCAGGGCGGTGGTTATCCAGATTTACGTCTGCGCTGTGCCGAAGCACTGCTCGAAATTGGTTTTGATGGGTACGGTTTTGGCGGCTGGCCGCTGGATAAAAACAACCACCTGCTGGCCGACATTATAGGCTACACCCGCAGCATCATCCCGGCTGAATATCCCATGCATGCCCTGGGAATCGGCCACCCCGAGAACGTGCTGGCCTGCTTTGAGCTGGGTTACGACATTTTTGACTGCGCCATGCCCACTCGCGACGCCCGCCACGGACGCTTGTTCACTTTCCGTCAGCGCGCGGAGAGTCCAGATTTCGGACTGACTGGCGACTGGTTTGGCTTCAAGTATGTCAACGATGAAGAGCACATCAAGGCAGACCGCCCCATCAGTGAGGACTGCGACTGTCCGTGCTGCAAGCATTATTCCATGGGGTATCTGCATCACCTGTTCAAGATGGGCGATACCCTCTTCTTCCGTCTGGCAACGCTGCACAATCTGCGTTTCATGGTGCAGTTGTGCGACCGCATTCAAGGGAAGTATGCTTGATGTCAACGCCCAACGAGCAGCTTGAAGAATTATTCAGTCTGGTGACGTCTTCCGAGAAGTACGCCAATATTTCGCCGGATCTGATCCGCGAGATCGGCGCCAAAGAACTAGCCAAACGCCGCAACCAAAAGGAAGCGGTCAAAGAGACCCGCAATAAACTGCATCAGGTGGGTTCTGCTTATCAGGAAAAGCCAATTCCTTATACCGCTTGGCTGGATGAGTTACAGGACTTGCCCCATGATTTGCAGGATGATACTGTAAATGCTGCACTTAAACGACAAATGGGCATGCATGCCTCCACAGCAGAAAGACTCTCCATATTACCGCATATCTTCAACGATGCGCTAGAGACTATTGCACCGCTGCACTCCATTCTCGATCTGGCCTGCGGGCTCAATCCGCTTTGCCTGCCTTGGATGCCTGCCGCCGCTGATGTGGAATATGCAGCCTGCGATATCTACGCCGATATGACCGATTATCTTAATCACTATTTTGAGCATTTCAAAATCAATGGCAATGCTTTTGTCCGCGACTTGACCCAAAGCGTGCCGCAGATGTCCGTGCAGGTGGCCTTGCTGCTCAAGACCATTCCCTGTTTGGATCAGGTGGATAAAAACGCCGCCAAACGCTTGCTTACAGAATTGCAGGCGCAGTACATTCTGGTTTCCTTTCCGGCGCACAGTTTGGGTGGAAAATCCAAGGGCATGCTGCAAAATTATGAAAACCGATTCAATCTATTAACCGAAGGCGAAAGCTGGAAGATCACCAAAATGGAATTCACCGGTGAACTGGCTTTTTTGATCGAAAAGTGAGCACCGATGAAGCGTAAAAAGAAGTCCACTCAGAAACCTCTTGGTATCATCCCATCCAAAACGGAGCAACTGGCCGCCTTTCAACCTCTGCTCAGCGCGGAGGAATTCTCCGCCTTGCAGGTTGAGGTTGAAAAGTCGCTGCCGCCTGCCATCCGCATCAATCCGCTCAAAGCAACGATTGATCTTAGCCAAACCCTGTCGTCCCGCTACGGCTGGACGTTGACGCCCATTCCATTCTGTGAAGAGGGTTATCGTGTGCAGGTGAACGATGGGCTGACAGTCAGCGCCGCGTTGGAGCACCGCACCGGGCAGTATTACATTCAGGAAGCAGCTTCCATGCTGCCGGTGGCCCTTTTTGACTTTCACACCGATGATGATGGACTGACACTCGATCTGGCAGCGTCACCCGGCGGTAAGACCACTCACATCGTGGCGCGCCAAAACGATTGCGGGCTGGTACTGGCCAACGACTCTAGTCAGGGGCGCATTCAGGCGCTCAAAGTGGTTCTGCAGCATTGGGGAGCCACCAACACTGCCGTAACCCGCTTCGCAGGAGAAAAGTTTGGCGGCTGGTTTCCTAACACCTTTGACCGTGCTTTGATTGACGCGCCCTGTTCCATGCAGGGGCTGCGCACCGCCGAATCACATGATGAACGGCCAGTCACGGATAAAGAAAGCCGCCTCTTGGCGCAGCGTCAGATCGCATTGTTGGTCAGTGCTCTGCAGGCCGTGAAGGTTGGCGGAAAGGTCGTTTATTCCACCTGCACCTTGCTGCCTGGCGAGGATGAAGGCGTGGTGGAGGCTGTGCTCAGCAAGTTTAGTCATGCGGTGGAACTGGTGGACGCAAGCCCCAAGCTGCCGCACGCTGCCCCCGGCATTCAAACACTGGAAGGGAAGCTCTACCAGGCCGATATGAGCAAGGTTGTGCGTCTTTGGCCCCACCGTTATCAGACGGCGGGCTTCTTCGCTTGTATGCTGCAAAAGACTGCCGATCTTAATCTCAAAATCAGTGAAACACCGACCCATTCCATGGAAGGGGCGGGTTTCTTCGAGTTTTCATATTCAGAATCGGAAAAATTCAGTCAGTCCTTTAACCATTGGACCGGCTTTGATCTGTCGGCTTATTTACAAGATCATCATAGAACGCTGGTAAAACGAGATGCGCGCGTCTTTCTCTTTCCGCGGCTGCTGCTTGAGCAGTTCCGCAGCCTACCGGTGCAGTCCGCGGGCATGCTGCTGGGCGAGTGGGAGGGCGATACTTTCATCCCCTCGCACGAGTGGGTGCTGCGTTTTGGCGCGCAGTGTGTGAATTGCCTGGTTAAGTTGGATGAAGAACTATTTGAGATGTTCTGCAATGGTAAAGATCTGGTGGGTTACGCGGATGGCGTTAATGTAAAGACAGAAATTCGCGTGGTCATGGATCGGTTCGGCAGATTGGCAGGACGTGGCCGAGTGATGGCAGATCGGCTGAAGAATTTGTCTTCGAGACAATTGAGGTGATTTGGTAGGGGTTCGTTGCAACGAACCCCCACGATTTCATTCGGCATATTCATCCCAATTCGTATAACACAACCCCCGCAGCATATATGGCGGCGGTTTCCATGCGCAAAATGCGCTTGCCTAGGCTGACTGGAATGTAGCCGCTGGCTTTGGCGAGTTCCACTTCTTCTTCAGACAGTCCGCCTTCAGGGCCGATGATCAGACTGATATGCTTGCCCTTAAAATCTCGCAGGTGCTGTTTGATCGAGTGATTGGCTTCTTCCTCCCAGAGGATCAGCTTGAGCGAATCATCTGCTTTGGGTTTTTTCAGGGCATCCGCATATTTGAGTGCGGGTGACAATGTGGGGATGCGCCCGCGGTGAGATTGTTCAGCCGCCTCGGTGATGATCTTTTTCCAACGTGGGGTTTTATCATCGGCATCACTGGTTTTCTGAATTAAAGTGCGTGTTGTGATTATGGGAAGAAATGTTGTCACGCCAAGTTCAGTGCATTTTTGCAGGATCAGCTCAAATTTTTCACGTTGAGTTAGCGCAATCAACAGGGTAATTTTCGTGTCAGCTTCATTCGAAGATGCCTGTTTGGTGATAACCGAAGCCGTGCAATGCGATTCACTGACTTCTGATAGCCTGGAGGTATATTCAAATCCCTGGTCATCCAACAACATAATTTCGGTTCCGGGTTTGAGGCGAAGTACACGGCAAATTTGCTGTGAAATATCTTTAGGTAGAATGATGTCAGTAGGGTGAAAGAGTTCAGCGGGGATAAAGAATCGATGCATGGTATTCCTCCAATTGGATTATACTAGGTGCATCTTTTAGTGTAGAAGGAATTTCTTCGATTGAACGAACAAACTGAACAACCTCGTGTATATCGTTATTTTGACCTGGTCATGGCTCTTTTTGTGACAGTGTTAATTATCAGCAACATAGCCTCATCTGCCAAAATTGTGGATTGGGGCACCTCACTTTTTGGTCTACCCCTCGCCTTTGACGCAGGAACGATCTTGTTTCCGATCAGCTACATTTTTGGCGACGTATTGACCGAAGTCTACGGCTTTCGCAAGTCGCGGCGTGTGATTTGGACGGGTTTTGCCTGTTTGACGCTTACCGCGTTGGTGCTCTGGTTGGTGCGCATTATGCCTGGCGAAGCTACCTGGATGCAAAGCACTGGGCAAGCCGCTTTCAACAGCGTTTTGGGAGGCATCAGCACCGGCGGTATCGTGTTGGCGAGTCTTGCAGCATATTTGATGGGTGCATTTACCAATTCGGTAATTCTAGCCAGACTTAAAGTCGCCACCAAAGGCCGCTGGCTGTGGATGCGTACCATCGGCAGTACACTGGTGGGTGAAGGCGTGGATTCAATGATTTTTGTGGCTGTGGCTAGTCTGGTGGGGGTGTTTCCGTGGAGTCTGTTCTTGACTCTGGTGGTAACCAATTACATCTTTAAAAGTTTTATTGAAGTGTTAATGACCCCTTTCACCTATTGGGTGGTCGGCAAATTGAAACGTGCAGAGAATGAAGATTACTTTGACACAAAAACGCGTTTTTCACTCATTGGAAAATGACGTGGTAGCCAATGCATAATCTGCGCTGGCTATAACCACTGCGAATTCGCCTTTCAGATCGGTTTTTTCCATTTCAGCGATCAACTCACTCAGGGACCCTCGAAAGTGGGTCTCAAATTTTTTAGTCAGGTCATTGGCGATCACTGCTGAACGATCACCGTAAACTTCCAAGGCATCGCGCAAAAAAGCAACCAGCCGGTGAGGGCTTTCATAGAATATCAAAGTGTGAGGTGATTTTTGATCAATCTCCATCCAGCGTTTACGCGGTCCGCTTTTGCGTGGCGGAAATCCGCGGAAAGTGAAGCTATGCACTGGCAGTCCTGAAAGGATCACTGCCATGATCAATGCAGTGGGGCCGGGAATCGCACTGACTTCAATGCCTGTGGCAATCGCACTTCGCACCAAAATGAAACCGGGATCGGATATTGAGGGGGTTCCGGCATCGGTGACCAGGGCTACATTTTTACCAGATGAAAGAATCTCCATGATTTTAGGCAGTACGCGTTGTTCGTTATCTTCGCGAAAAGATATCTGGGGCTTTTTAATACTAAAATGAGTCAGCAAGAAACCTGTTTTGCGAGTGTCTTCACTGACCACAACATCTGCAGTTTCAAGCGCTGCAAGCGCGCGTTGTGATATATCCCCAAGGTTTCCAATCGGTGTAGCTACTAAAACGAGCATAGGAGGAATCCTTTCGGAGAATAGTATAACACGGCGTAAAAAGATGGACATATTATTATTGTTTTTACTTGAATTCCAAAATTATACTGATATAATACTATTAGATTACTGTGAAAGTTACTTTTGTGATGTTTTTTTATGTTATCCTGTATCAACTTGAACGGGCATAGTAATTTGTGGGTAAAGCAGACACCTGCGCAATCCTTAGGAGTGCCATGATAGCCAATTCTTTCAAAACAACCGAAAATAACGCAGGGTCTTTTGGTAGCGGGGTAGATCTTGATGAGTTGGAACCAGTAAACCGACGACGCATACTGGTTGTGGATGATGAACCTGATACCATTACTCTTTTAAAACACATTTTTATCAATGACGGGTTCAATGTTGCTGGTGCATTAAGCGGCAAAGAAGCTATTAAAAAGATAAACGATATCAATCCCTCGATCGTGATTCTAGACTTGCTCATGCCTGAAATGGATGGACATCAAACTTTGGATGCCATTCGCAGAATTAACGATATTCCTGTTATTGTGTTATCAGCAGTTAACCAAAAAGAAGAGATTGTGAATTTGCTCCAACGCGGTGTGGATGACTATATCACCAAGCCGTTTAATAGCGCAGAAGTAACCGCACGTGTTCATGCTGTTTTAAGGCGCGCTGAAAAACCGATGGTATTAAATGTACTCTCGTTCCCGGGCGTTGATCTGATTATTGATCTTGAAACTTATGAAGTTACTTACAAGGGTAGTACCATCCAGCTAACTGGCAAGATGTTTGAAGTCTTGGCGCTGCTTGCCAAATCTGCCCCTAAAGTGGTTAATTATCAAGAATTGACTGAAAAAGTATGGGGTGAAAATTCAGCTTCTGTGCGCAATCGATTGAAATATTTGGTTTATTTGCTGCGGCAGGAATTTTTAAAGATAGATGACAAGGTTGAACTGATTGAGAATATTGATCGCTTGGGCTATAAACTAATTACTGGCAAGTAAAACTGTCTGGTCGCTATCAATTATTTTGTTGCTACAATGAGGATGATAGTTTATCATTCTCTTTTATTAAATAATGATTTGTTCTGGCAATCAAAAATGGGGTAAAATGCCTATTTAATAGGTTGGATTAAACGGTGTACCGAAAAGGGAGAAAAAAGGCCTGTTTATGTCTACTCAAACACTAACCATTAAAGAAGGTGTTGATCTGGATCAACGAATTCCAGGTGAACATCCGAGAATACTGTTGATTGACGACGAACCTGACAATATCACCCTGCTAAAAATTATGTTTCAATCCAAGGGGTTTGATGTCAGTGGGGCTTGCAGCGGCAGGGAAGCACTAAAAAAGATCCATGAAGTCAAACCAAATCTGGTCATTTTGGATATTATGATGCCTGAAATGGACGGCTGGCAGACCTATCAACAACTTAGGAAAATTTCAGAATTACCTGTGATTGTGGTCTCTGCTGCCCGGCAAACCGAAAATGTGGTTAAAGCGCTTCAAATGGGAATGGATGATTACATCACCAAACCATTTGACCAAGCTGAAGTGGTGGCAAGGGTGAATGGTGTGCTGCGCAGAAGCGGAAAAAAACAAAAACTAAACCGCATTGGCTTTTCAATGATTGAACTGATCCTTGATCTTGATTCACAAGAAATAATCTACAAAGGCGAGAGGGTGCAGCTCACGGGCAGAATGTTTGAAGTCTTGTTGGTATTGGCAAAGAATGCGCCGCGGGTTTTGCCCTATGATGAAATTACCAATGAAATTTGGGGTGAGACGACTGTCTCTGCCCATAACAGATTGAAATATTTGATCTATTTACTGCGACAGGAGTTTCTTAGAATTGATGGCGCAAACCCCGTGATCAAGAATGTTGACCGCGTGGGTTACAAATTGATGACTGAAAATTGATCCTTTTTTCATTCCTAACAGAACTCCTGACGGGTATAATACCGACAGGAGTTTTATTATGACACAACTGCCAACGCGAGACCGACTTAATAAAGAGCAAACCACTCCACGTCCGCAGCGCAGACCTGAGTGGATCAAGGTGCAGGCTCCGACCGGAGAAACCTACGCCAAACTTCAAACTCTGATGCGCAGCAAATCTCTTCATACAGTGTGTGAAGAAGCTGCCTGCCCAAACATGGGTGAATGTTGGGGCAACGGAACCGCCACATTCCTGATCCTCGGCAACGTATGCACCAGGGCTTGCCGTTTTTGCGATATTAAACACGGACGTCCTGCCGATATAGATTGGGAAGAACCTGAAAGAGTCGCCCAAGCCGTTAAAACCATGAAACTGAAACATGCAGTGATCACATCGGTAAACCGTGACGAACGTGAAGACGGTGGAGCACCGATTTTTGCGGCTATTATTCGCCGCATTCGTGAGCTGGCTCCAGGCTGCTCAATAGAGGTTCTGATTCCCGATTTTATGGCAAGTTTATCAGCACTTAAAATTGTGATGGATGAAAGACCCGAGATCTTAAATCACAATATTGAAACAGTGCCATCACTTTTTAAAAAGGTTCAACCCCAAGATCATTATGAATGGTCAGAGGCTGTTTTGAAAAATGCCAAGAAGCTTGACCCAGAAGTATTAACCAAATCCGGTATCATGTTGGGGTTGGGAGAAACGATAGCAGAAGTTAAAGAAGTCATGCGTGATCTTCGTGAGTGGGATGTGGATATATTAACCATTGGCCAATACTTACAGCCAAGCCGCAAGCATATGGCGATTGAACGATTTTACACACTTGAAGAGTTCGCCGAACTAAAAAAATATGGTTTGGAAATTGGTTTCAAATGGGTTGAAAGTGCACCGCTTGTGCGTTCATCGTATCATGCTGTTGATCAGGTTATGGCGTTAAGCAAAGTTCACAAATCATTGTACGGAAATAAATAATTGGTGAGAAACAATATAAAACGGGAGTTTTCACACACTCCCGTTTTTGTTTTAGAGGTTCATAACGGCTTTTGCCGCCATTTCAAACATCAGTCGACGGTCATCACCTCGTTTGTGCCAAGCGCGTCCATCCCAGCCTTCGGGGATGACAAGGTCTCCGCCGTAAACCACCTGACCAAGCGTGACCTCGCGAAATTGCGCCACGGCAAAAAAGGCTGCAGCTTCCATTTCGACAACGTCACAGCCATCCTCCATGCGGATATTGCGTTTACCCTTCGTTTCACGGTATATGGCATCCGTTGTCCAGGTTTTACCGGTGCGGTATTCCAAACCAGCGTCTGAAAAAACTTTTTCGAGTGCGGCCACACCCTTGAGATTGGCTTTAACCTCTCTGGTAGGCGGTAAATAATGGTATGAGGTGCCCTCATCGCGAATTGCCCCAGTCAAAATTACAGGATGTCCAGCGGCAATCTCGTGGTTAAGCACGCCACATCCGCCGCAAACGATATATTTTGTGACCCCAACGGCGATCAATTCTTCGAGAAAACCGGCTGCAAGTGGGGCACCTACGCCCGGGTGAAGCACTGATATGGGTTTTCCATCGATCAAATAGGAATATAGGGGGTTTTCGCCAATTTCCGAATTTAAATTCCCTAATTTGGTTAGTTTGCCTTCTGCGATCAGGGTGTCAAAGACATCTTTGAAAAAACATAAGACTGCTCTTGCCGGAATTGGTCCGCTTTTGGCAAAACGGTAAGGATCAGGCATCAAGATGGCTGACCTGTCATCATCAAATTCAAGGATGGGCGCTTTACGTGTCATAAAAATCCTAATCGTTGGCCAGAACTATAATCTTGTCATTGGCTGCAAATATGGTTTTCTCTGATTTGTCTGGGTTGAGATGGATGCCATAAGCCTGGGCTGAATTTCTGGCATCTGCCAGCAAGCGGTATCCAATGGCAGTTTCATTCTTTTTTCGGGCTGATTCAAGCACGGTATAGAAATTGACCGGTTTACCTGGTTCAACATATTCAGACATAGGTTTGAGATAAATCTCTGAACCATCTGTATCAAAAATATCCTGAAAGACTGAATTTAAGGCTTTATTCTCCGAAACCTGAGCCATCATTAAACTGATTAATTTGTCGCTTACTATGAAATCATCCGCTTGAGAAACCTCGGCCAGGTTGCGGTTGCGGATGTCGAGCATTTCACTGACAATCGAGAAGTCTTGATTTGTCTTTTCAGCAATGTTACGCAAATGCAGGAGTGTGATCATGGTGCGGGCGTCGGCCTTTTGCACTGCCAGATCATCTGAATAGCATAAGAGGATGATATGGCCAAATGAGCCAAGATCGAGTGATTCCAGGTTTTTGCGATCAGTGATATCGCCTTCAAGGAAGGTTAATTTTTGGTTTTTCAATTCCTTGGCCAGGTCATTTAATATCTCTTGAACACCTTCTGTTTCTGCCACGATGGTAATGGTTGAACCTTTGGAGACGTAATTATCAAGTTCGCGGATGATGGATGGCGCTTTCCAATTCCAACCCATAAGCAGGGTTTTTTCGGGTTTTGAATTGTCACTCTTCAATGATTTGATTAATTCAGGGTGAACGGCAGTTTTTCCGTCTATAAAGATTTTGTCATCATCTTCAGCGATGACGACTAACTGATCATCCGCCGTCAAAACAGTATCCATGGGTGGATTTAATTGAGCAGGATTACCTTCTTTTCGAATGCCCATGATACAGTTTTTGTTGAATAAGGGAATTACCTCACCATAGGTTTTACCAACTAATTCAGGGAAGGATTTGATGTAGATCTCATCGCCGCCAAAATCCATCAGTTCGGTGTAAACC
The DNA here is from genome assembly GCA_002840715.1 of Chloroflexi bacterium HGW-Chloroflexi-4. Lineage (GTDB taxonomy): Bacteria > Chloroflexota > Anaerolineae > Anaerolineales > Anaerolineaceae > UBA6107. Next base: position 53,582 of record PHBW01000011.1, on the reverse strand, counting down.
ACAGATAAACCGGATTGACGGCAGGTTTGTGCGATGATGCGGGCAACGATCTCACCGGTCTGAATGGTTTCGAGTTCGTCTTTGCCAACGATCTTGGCGATTTCAGAATTACGCGGGTTTCTGATTTCGGCAATGATGTGAAAAGGTTCCTGACGGCGGTCTGGGTGGTTGGTGATTGCCAGAATAATCTTGATCACCTCTGCATCGGGGTCTTCACTTTCTTCTGGGGACAAAACAATGATCGATCTTGATGAGTTGATCGAAACAATGCTGAGATCATTGATATCCATGGGGCTGCCTGTGCGGCAGACAATGTGTGTTGAGCCTGTTTTTCCGATTCGCCCTTGCAATGATTCTTCCATTTCTACTTTATCATGTTCGCTCATGATGGCGATGCAAGATGATTTTTGGTTTTCATTGGCTGAGACAATCTCAGGGATGATGGTGTATATTTGTTCCGTCCAACCCAGAATGACCGTATGGTTTGCTTCAAGGAGTCGTGAATGACCTTTACGCAGGTCATCCAGTTTGGCTTCGATGGCAGAAGACAAGATACCGATCAGGGTACTGATGACAAACACACCGCCGATGGTCACTATGAGCATCGCAATGCGGAATCCCCAACCTGCATCGCCGCCCATAGTTCCGGCGTCAAGAGTGCGCATGAGGTTGCGCCAGAATGCTTCCCAAAAACCTAAGGGGGCTTCACCGTCTGGCGAAATCTTAAAAACGGTCACAACTACGGCCATAAAGCCGATAATGACAACTGATAGAATACCCAGCCAAAGAATCAATGCACCTGAACCTTTTGAAAAGGTATTGTCTACTGCATATTTGAGTCGGTCTTTGAATTTAACATCAGATTTCATCATTACCTCCAAATTTATTTATAAATTCTTTTAAAGCATCTTTTGCGATCCAGCGTGCAGAGGAAGATTCCTGAATCAGCAAGTGCTTTGCGCAAGCGATCGCATCTGATCTTAATGAGGGTTTCCATTTACCAATATTGCGCAGCGCCCAATTTACTGCTTTCTTGACGAAATTGCGATTATCATCCGCGGCGGCTTCGATTAATAAAAAATAAGTTTTTATTATATCGTCAGACACATCTTTGCGGTGAACCACGATTGCTGCAATCATAGCAAAAGCTGCCCTTTTTACAAATTCTTCCTCCCTGACAACCCATCGAGGAATTACAGCAAGCATATTTGGTGCATGAATGAATAGTTCATCAGTGACGACATCACAGATATCCCAGGAATCAAAATCAACCACCCATGCTTCCATTTGAGCGAGTGTTACCTGCGCGGGGTCATCCATCATGGCTGCCAACATGCGAGCTTCGTGAATGCCGGTTTCCCACAAATCCAGAGCAAGTGTATGATTCTTTTTGCCTTTGGCCATTTTGCGCAAGTCGTAGATTGAGATACCTAACATCTCGCGCCCGGTAACGCCAAAGCGCTTTTGACTCTTTAATACATCCTGATTGGATAATAATTTAAGAGATTCAATGATGGTTGTGAATTCATGCGATGATGATAGATTGACGGTCAAAGGATTGTTCCCTCCTAGACAATAAAAAATTTTTAAAAAACTGTTTTGATTCCAGTAGCCATGATTAACCCAATGAATGTAATTTGCCATTATTCGAACAATTATCGGATATCTTAAGAAAGTAAATGTGATTACTCTTCAGCATTTCCGATGGTAAAGAAAAATGTGGCACCTTTACCAATTTCTCCCTCAGCCCAAACTCTTCCTTCGTGGTGATCAATGATTCTTTTCACTGTCGCCAAACCAATACCTGTCCCTTCAAATTCTGAATCACGGTGAAGTCTTTGAAAGACCCCGAATAGTTTGTTCTGGTATGCCATGTCAAAGCCAGCGCCGTTGTCTCTTACAAAAATCACCTGTTCCTTGTCTTTATAAAGACTTCCCAGTTCGATTATGGCGTTATCTTGATTTTTTGTAAATTTCCAGGCATTTCTGATAAGGTTAGTCAAGGCAATACTCATTAAATTGGCATCTGCATAAACAATTATTGATTCAGGAATCAGGATGGAAACATTTCGCTCAGGAAATTCCACTATTAAGGAGTTAAAAATTTCGTGGGCAAGGATGGCCAAATCAACCTTTTTTCGGACACACGCTGAGTTGGAAATGTGGCTGAGCTTAAGTAGATCCTGGATTAAAGAATCCATTTTTATACTGGCTTCTTGAATATGTTGCAAATAGGTCAAACCTGTTGCGTCGATGGTTTTGGCGAAGTCCTCCAGCAAGATGGTTGAATAACCATGCATATTACGAAGGGGAGCGCGAAGATCATGAGAAACAGTGTACGAAAAGGCTTCCATTTCTTTTTTTGCTTTTTCGAGTTCTGCAGTCCTTTGCACGACTCTTTTTTCAAGACTGCTGTTCAAATCAAGTATTTCTTCCCTTGCTCTTTTCAAATCAGTGATATCTTTACCAGATGCAATATATTGAAAGATATTCCCAGATGAATCTGTGATGGGTGAAATTGTTATAAATTCAGTGATAATCTCATAATTGTTCAGTCTGGTTTGAAATTCAAATTCGTGCGATTTTCCATCCAGAAGGGATTCCCACATTGAAATTGTCTTGTCCTCATCGTTAATGCTCTTCTTGATTTGTTTTATGTCCTTGCCAATACAATCATTATAAGAAAACCCTGTAAGAAATTCGAAGGCTGGATTGACATACTCGATCGTGCCATTTTTGTCTGTAATAAAAACAGTATCAGCCATTTGCCTAATAGCATGATTGAGTTGTTGAACTTCTTTATTCAACTTATTGAAGCTGGTGATGTCTACAACATTTGCACTAATCATCCCTTCGAATACTCCAGCAGAAACAAGAATATCCCGTGAGTTTCCATTTAGATGCTTGATTTTAAATTGCTTATTTATTAAAGCGGTGCCATCCTTTGAAGTATCAATTAATGCTTTTACTTCCCTAGGATCGTCAAATAAATTAATGAAGTTTGTTTTATAGAATTCGATGGTATCTTCAAACCCAAAGATTTTAGCCAATGCATCATTTGTATATAAGATTTCACCATTCGGCCTAAATCGGATAATTCCGGTGAGTGCTGAATCTGATAAGCTGCGAAACATGGATTCAGATTTTCGAATTCTTTGCGCACTTGTCTCATTATTTTTTGAATTTATCAGATAAGCGATCAATAAGGTCAATCCAATTAATAAAACCATGAGCGAATAATTTGGAAAGAATTTGAATGAATAATCACGTCCTGGAATACCGACGAGTTTCCAAGATCTTCCGAAGATTTCGAAATCTTGCTGATATGCATTTAAATTTTGAGATAATTCACTATAAAAAACTTGTGATTTTGCAGTCTCAATATCCGAGTCTGTGTGAGGGAAGTGCGAAATAAATGTTGGATTTCTTGAATCACTCATGTCAAAAAGGAATATTGTTATATCGTATTCCTTGATACTCGATAACGCATTGGTAATTGTTTTATCTACATCAAAGTTCCCAACCCCAAAGCCCATAAGGTTTTCCGTATTTTCTCCATTTTTGTTCTGGTTCTCTTGTTTTCCATAAATGGGGACAATCACATAAATACCTTCTGCAATCGATTGCGACAAATGCAAATTAATGGGCTCAGTTGAAATTGGATCCCCAATGTCCTTTGCCATATTGATTGCTTCTAGAAGACTGGGGGATGAACCTAGATCAAACCCCATTTCACCTTCTGTCGCATATTCAGATGCGAAGTAAGTTATTGGATAGTAAACGTTTCTGTAAGTTGGGTTTGTTTTTTGGAAAGTAGAATTGTGTTCAAATACTTTGAAATCTGGAAAACCCTCTTTCTGAACTTGTTTTTCGAAATCGGACAATTCATTCCATTTCACGATTGGAGCCCAAACCAAAGAATTGGTTGATTCTGAGTTTTCGAGATATACCCTCGTAAAATCAGAAAATTCACCTCTTTCAACAAAGTCTGATGCATTAAAAAATGCTTTTATGCCTTGAATGCTTTCAATTTCTTTTTGGAATTCAGAATTGATAATTGAGAATATTTCTCTACTGTCTTCTTGAAATTGTGAATTTAATCGATCGGTCTCAGTGATCCAGGTAATGTAGACAAGGAGGAAGGTAAAACTAATGATTAATGATGAAAAAACGCCAATGAATTGGGTCCTTTTTTCGCGAATTCTTAAGCGATCGTAAAGGGGAAGAAGTAGGGGTGTGATGGTAAAACTGCTAATCATTGCGCCTGTAATCCAGATTGTAGCAAACAACCAGGGAGGTACTGGAAGTTCGATATTAAAAAGATATAACAGGAGGGTTCCGATTATTGAAGTAACAAAGGAGGTAAATGAGAGAATGGCGATAACCTGAATTGTGTCTTTAACATTGTCTGGTGGGATAAGCCTGACCCTTTTTCTAATTATTTCAGCCCCTGCCACCGCCTGGACGGTTAAGACAAAAGTTAAAGAGATAGTGAGGGGAAGTGATTCTGAATTTGAAAAGGTAAATAGATTCATGAAAAAAGCGGCGATTAACACAGCTGCTGTAGCTGGTCTCTTGAAGAGAATAACTGCTCCAACAGCAAAACCAGAAGGCACCCATAATGTTGACAAATAGCCAGGTTGGATTGTAATGAGTGATCCTATTTTGCTTAACAGGATGTATAGTCCAATGGTAAAAAGGAATTTTCCAACCCACTTTATTGATTTGTGTTCAATTATCTTCTTTATACCTTTGACCATATTACATCCAATAAACCTCAAACATCAAAAAATGTAGACCCAATAAGTCTTTACTAAATGTTGAATTGTTTCCTTGATGTAATTGTATAACTTCGCTTTATTATTTCCAATAAATCCTCGTAAAACTTTATACCAACCTGGTTTTTGACCATGAAATGGCAGAATTCGGTAAATCTGGTTGAACAAAAAGAAGAATTTTACCTACAAAAAAAGGAACCTGCATGTGGGGTTCCGTTTTCGAGATGATTAATCAGCTAATATGAGTTTTTCAACTGGCTAATTTCGGTTTGATGGTGATTGTGTGATTCGGCTGCTCACCTGCGGTATAGAATAATTGTTGGTTCTTTTCATCTATGGTCACACTGCCGTCTGAAAGGGTAATATCAGAGCCGTTGGCATAATGGAAAAGCGGATAGAAAATTTCTGATGGTGTGGTGATTGTATTGTCACCAACAAACTCAAGCTGATAAGTACCAGTGAATGGATCAAAACAGGATTTCAATGGTTCACCTGCAAGCGCGATGGGGAAGGGACGAATAACTGCCTGAAGTGCCCGGCCGCCTGAGTTGAGGTCTGATTTATTTTTTTGCTGATCACGGCAGAAGATGGATAAGTCCTCGTCGTTCCAAAAGTCGCCGCGTTCATTTGAATTGTCGGAAGTGTAGTTCCAAATTGTGTAATTGAGCAGGTTGGCTTCAAGTGTGCTCATGCTTCGATTCATTGCTTTGACGTGGTCTCGATAATCACCGGTGCGGAAGGCTTTCTTTTGGTCCAGATCGAACGGGATGCCAAACTCACCGATTAGTAGAGGGATGTTACCCAAACGTTCTTTATTGAGTTGTTTTACTTCAGCAAGTTGAGCCACATAGGCTTTATCGACATTCTTCTTTCCAAAGATTACTTGTTGGGTAATCTCATTGAATCCTAAAAAGGATACATATTTTTTGAAAAATAATAGTGGTCCATCATACCAATGTGGCACATTGACGAGATTAAGATCCGCAGCTTCTTCCCAATACGGCGGGTAGTTATTGACTTCGCTTTCCATGAATCCGATCCATTCGGCTTTCACAGTGCGGATATTGGCCGTCATTTTCTGCATAAAGGGTTTCATGTAATCCTGAACGAAATTGACTTCACGTCCATTGATCTTGTGAAAGTGGTCCGTTTTCAGCAGCACAGGGTTGCCCGCTTCATCAACATCCCAGACCCCATTTTGCTTCCAGACACAATCACGACCCGGTAGCCAGGCTGATTTCTTTTCAGAATTTAATGTGACCCATCCCTTTTGGAAAGTGCCGATCACGTTGCGAACCAGGTGTTTTACTTTTTGGGTGTAACCGGCACCCAAAAGAATGGATTGCCAGGGTGTGGGGACGATGCCAATATCCATTTGGCCGTAGAGGGCTTGCAGATCTTTCACACCGATATATCCTCGTTGAGGTTCGTTGAGCGTGTCAAACCCCATCACACAATCCAGATCTTTGAGCTTTTGGGCTACTTTCTTCATGGCCGCGAAATAGTGTTCCTGTAAATAATCTTGTATGTTTTTGCCCTCAACCATGGTTTTTGGCGCAAAATCGTTGCCAGCGAAGAAAAGGGCAAACATGGTGGCGGCAGCCAGCTTAAAAGCATTGGTTGGCCAGATCATCCGAGGAAAGGGGTCTCCGTGGGTCTGGTGCACAATGGCAGCCCCGGTCTCTTTGAAATGGCGCATATCAAGTCCTGCTGCTTCCAGCGTCCAGCCCGGAGCGCCGTCGCCGCCAGAAAAGCGTGAATAAACATCTTGATGCGGATCAATAAATACATACAGACCATATTCACCGGCTTTTTTCACCACTGCATAGAGGTAGTCAAGATAGTCTTCGTCGTAGATTCCAGGGCCGGCGTGTTCTACCGCTTCCCAGGTGATCAAGAAGCGCAGGCAATTAAACCCCCATAAGCGCAGACGGGAATAGTGTTCATCCGCTTCGGCCAAGGGAAAAGGTCTGCCGACGAACGAAACGTTGCGATGATCAAAAAAGCCCTCAATGTTCCAGGTGGCGCCATTGGGGGTGGTGGGAACTTTGGTGCTGCCTCCAAGGTTCACGCCGCGGAGCATTACCGTTCTTCCAGTTTCGTCGACCAGCCAGGGTCCTTTAGTCTTGATCATTCCTTTTTCCCTCGTTTACTTTTTGATTTTCTTGTTGATGGTATTGATGGCAGCCGTAAAACCGGCAAGAATTGGTGTTAATGCACTAATGATCAGAATTTGTATCAGCCCAATCAGTGCCAGAAAACTGGTGAGGTAATCGGGCAAGGTCCAGGTGACGACCGGACCGTTTAAGAAAAAGCTGGCTAGAACTGGTAGCCCGCTAATTAGGATGACAGTGAATCCAAGCCAGAGTGTTTTCAATCCATTTTCATTGGGAGAGGCGGCAAAAGTTTTGTTAAAGAAATTGACCACCAACCATACCAAAATCAAAGACACGGCAGTGGTTGTTGCGATGTAGACGATCAGGTCTGTTTGACTGATGATGGAACTCAAGGAATAAACTTTTCGGTCAAGGAAAAGGTATCTCAAATTGAAAAGTGCAACAAACAGAATTCCGCCCAGCACCCATGAAAATGATTTGTTTTTTCGCTGACGGAGCAACAAAGTTATTGCAACTGCCAGCAAAATGCCGGTGGGGATGGCGCGGATCACTCGCTCACCAAACAGCTTCTGTGACCTTAACTCATTGATGACAGATTGTGTGTCAGCCACACTATTGGATTTTAATAGTTTCAATGAAGTGGTTTCTTTGCCAATTGCTGAAGCATAAGCGCTGAGCAGCCCCAACTGCTGGTCTGATGTTGCGGCAGGTAAAGCGATCAAAACATCCTCAGGCAAAGTAAGCATGTCGGTTTTTACTTCACCCTGGGTTGAAGCAGGCAGATTGATGCCCAACAAAGCAGAAAGGGTTGGGGCAAGATCAACCATCTGAATGTCAGGGTATTGACCGGGGTTGACGCCAGCACCCACGATGACGAAAGGCTCCAGCAGACAATCGGAGTCCTGGCCGCCGTGCCCGCCAGCGTCAATCTGTCCATGGTCACTGAAAACCACAAGTGTGTCTTTCGATAAATCCATTGCAGATACGACCTCAGTCAGCATGGTGTCTGCGCGTGTTGCGGCGGCATCCCAATTGGAAGATTGCGGTCCGCCTTCGTGATGGCCGGCATAATCCACCTGGTCGATATGGATCAAAACCAATTGAGCTTCGTCGTTTTGCAGCCAGGGCATGGCAGCTTTCATTACTTCAATATCGGCGGCACTGTCTTCGCCAGGGGTGTAAAAACTGAGATCAATGTCAGATTGCGGAATCAACTTCTCGAACCAGTAATAGCCGCTGACAGCAGTTGTCCATCCACTGCGGTGGGCGCTGCTGAAAAGGTTATCCTGGGTAAAAGTGGGGATATCTTCGTAATCCAGATTAAAGGTAGGTCCGTCATTGATCTCGGGCCAGGCTCCTGTGAGGATGGTGGAGTAACCTGGCTCTGAGAAAGAGGGCGGCTGACTGTGCATCAAAGCAGATGCACCTTCAGAGCGCAATAGGGCGAGGGTGGGCATTACTTCCGCATTCAGTGATGTGTCATAACGAAGAGCATCAATCAGCACAAGCACCACGCGCTTGGTGGAGGGAGTGCCAAGTGCGGCTCCGGATTGCGGAGGATTGTCTTTGATTTGAGAACGATAATTAAAATTAGAGGCTATCTGAGCAGTTGCCCAAAAATAGGCTCCGGCAGCCATGCCGAGTAGGAGTAAGATTGAGACGATCCATTTCAATGCGTTTTTCATGACACTCCTTGTTGTACATGTTTTTTGTTGCACATTGCCAGAATATCTTGATCCCCGCAGTGAGTTTATTTTATAACAATATTCATTGAATATGTATGTTTTTCATAAATAGAGCTCCCCTCTTCCTGTATTTAGGAAGAGGGGAGGGAAAGAAGGCGACAATATTGGGGGGTATATCAAAAAATAGATTATCCGGTCACAACTTTCATCTCACGGCTTGCGTGGATATTGATGCCGGTATCCAATACATTTTCAAGAACGATTTGATCGAGCGTGACGGGTGTGGAGATTTCGATCTTTCGCAGCAGCGCCAATAATTCGGGGATGCGAGGTTTGGGAAAGGGCACGGAGGTGTAGACAGGTAGCAAGGGATGCAGGCCGCCCTTGAGGCGCACCGAACTTGCTACCATGCGCCGCGGATCTATGAGTTCCTGTTGGGCATAATCTTTTCCGCGTTTGCAACCGTTTTCGACATCAATCACGGTCTCGCCATCGCGGGTGACTATCAGGGTGCAGCCCTTGGGGCAGGTGACGCAAATGACATTTTCAGAGAGTTTTGCCATAATATTCCTACCTTTTCACAATCGCTACCGTTAATTCACTGGCAGCTTTGACTTCATCCAGATGCGCTGGTTTAAGTGGGATGGTGACCATCTCACCCGGACGGGCGTAGGGTTCGGCTTTGCGGTGCAGCAGATTGCCTCCGATACGAACTTCAACCCACACCGGCGCTTCAATCGGCTGACGCACTCGCATTTGAATGCGAATATCGTCCTCTGCAAGATGATCAGGGTTGAGGTTGTGCGGCACCACGTAGCGCACATTTTCTCCGGCTTTGACCGGGATGGTTTTGGAATTGAGTTGGGGACCTTTTTGAACCAGCCTGGCCGCTGAACGACCGGCGATCAGACCGGCTTCGGTGACCCAATCCACCAGGTCATAGACATGCACTACGTTTCCCGCAGAGTAGATGCCCGGGATATTGGTTTGAAAGCCGTCATCCACAAACGGGCCGGCTGTGACCGGGTCAATCAAGACCCCTGCCTGCCTTGAAAGTTCATTCTCGGGGATCAAGCCGACAGAGAGCAGTAGCGTGTCGCAGGGAATGATCTCTTCCGTGCCAGGTATATAGTTCCATCTGTCATCCACAGCAACGGCTTCGATGGCTTCAACCCGGTTTTTGCCGATGATGTTTTTGACTGTGTGCTTGAGCTGCAGCTCAATATCAAAATCCATCAGACACTGCACGTAATTGCGGGTGAGACCTGAAAGATAGGGCATTACTTCAAGCACACGCTCCACCTTGGCGCCTTCAAAGGTCAGGCGGCGGGCCATGATCATGCCAATATCACCTGAACCTAAAATCACAAAATTCTTGCCGGGCATATAACCTTCAACATTGACCCAGCGTTGGGCGGTGCCGGCAGTGAAGACCCCCGAAGGGCGGGTGCCGGGCAGGCGAACCTGTGCGCGCGTACGTTCACGGCAGCCCATTGCCAGCACCACCGCTTTCGCCTGAATGGTGAAAAATCCGTGGCGCTTGCTCGTGGCAGCGATGCGATGATCGCGAGTGATATTGAGCACCATGGTGTCAAGCAAGAATTCAACACCCACTTGAAAGGCTTCGTTGATAAAGCGTTGTGCATAAGAAGGGCCGGGTAAATCCTGTTTGAAGACTTCCACGCCAAATCCGTTGTGGATGCATTGCAGCAGGATGCCACCAGGTTCAATATCACGTTCAATGATCAGTACATCTTGTGCGCCGTTCTTTTTGGCAGCGATGGCTGCCGCCAATCCGCCGGGACCAGAACCGATGACTACCACATCGTAGCGTACTTTGATGGTCATCTCAGGCCTCCACTTCTTTGGTTTGGCGCTGTAAAAATTCAGAGCCGGCACCTTTTTTGCTGATGGCAGTCGCAGGCAAGTTCAGTTCGTGGGCAAGGATATCCACCACCCGGGGCATGTCAAAGGAACCCAGACAGCGACCGGTGCCCAACCAGGTGCGTCTTTTGATGGCGTCATAGGTGCGGGCGGGCAGCGGTGCATGAATTTCGGCGATGATCTCGCCCTCGGTGATCATCTCGCAGCGGCAGACGATGCGGCCGTAGCGCGGATCTTTGGCGACCAGATCGGCTTGTTCTTCGCGGTTCATGTGATTGAAGTGCGGTCTTGCCGGGCGAATGGGATTCCAGTTTTGTTTGTCAATCAGGGTTTCACCGCTGTCCTGGAGCAGTTCAATGACGCGCTGGGCGATGGCAGGGGCGGCAGTCAACCCGGGGCTTTCAATGCCAGCCAGGTTGATCAAGCCGTTTACTTCAACTGAACGTTCGATCACAAAATCGTTATTGTAATTCACACCTGGCGTCAGACATGCGGCGTTGCCTGTGGCGCGCAGCCCGGCAAACATGGCAATCACGGATCGCGGCGAAATCGACGGCACCAGTTTTTGAGCGCCCTGCCAGATTTCGGCGAGCCCTTCTGAGGTGACAGATTTGTTTTCTTTATCTTCTGTGGATTGCGAGTTCGGACCGACCAGCACATTGCCATGCGTACTGCCCAAGACCAGAATGCCTTTGCTGACCGCACTCGGCACCGGAAAGAGAATATTGTTCATTTCAATTTCGGCTTTGTCGAGCAGATAATACTCGCCGCGTCGGGGTGTGATTTTGAAATCCTGGCAGGTTTCTGCAGCGTGCATGACCTCGTCAGAATAAGTGCCGGCAGCATTCACCACCCAGCGACAGGCAAAATCTCCCTGGTTGGTGTGGATGCCTGTAATCGTTTTTCCTTCCATGATAAAACCGGTAAAGGCCGTCTCGGTGAGTACTTCTACACCGTTTTGGATGGCATTCTCGATCGACGCCACACATGCAGCAAACGGATCGACCATCCCCGCGGTGGGAGTGAAAAGCGCACCGCTGACAGCAGGGTTGACCAGCGGTTCACGCCTGCGCATCTCTTCCGCGCTAATGATCTCAGATGTGACGCCGTTGCTGTCAGAACGTTCTTTGAGAGCAGTCAGGCAGCCAAATTCATCCTCTCCAATGGCGACGATATAGGCTCCGCAGCGTCTGAAAGAGATGCCCAATTCTGTGCTGATCTGATCCCACATGGGGTTGGCAATGCGGTTCATTTCGGCTTTTAGTGACCCAGGCATGGGGTCGTGGCCTGCATGGATGATGGCTGAGTTGGCAGAACTGGCGCCCATGCCGATATCTGATTCCTGTTCAATTAAAAGTACTTTCAGATCAAAACGTGAAAGAGCACGGGCTGTCATGCAGCCGATCACGCCTCCGCCAATGATGATTATGTCGTAATTTTTCATGTTTTTTCCAAAGAAAAAAATTAAGGATCAATATGACTAAAATTATTATAGTGAGTCTGAAATAGGAATTATGGGATTTGCACGGATGTGCAAAACAAAAACAAAATGCTTTGCATTAAAAAAGAACAAAAAATCAGTTTGTCTGCACGTTTGTGCAAAGCAGATATAATTGACAAAGTAAATATGAAGTTGATGAGGTGATGGATGGAAGACCAGGAAAAAAGCATTGAAGCGCTAAAAGTAGCCCGCATGTATTACTACCAAAACCTGACCACTGACGCCATCGCGCATGAGTTGAATGTTTCCAGATCCACGGTCTCTCGACTGCTCACTTATGCCAAGGCACAGGGGTTGATCAGTATTTCAATTCTGGATCCCAATGAGCACCCACATTTTCTTGAAAAAAAGATCGTTGAGCATTACAAAATCAAAAAAGTACATGTCGTGCCAGTGCCAAGTGTGGCCGGTGAGATGGAATGGCTTTCTCGTGTGGTGCAGTATGCCGCCAAATATTTGAATACACTCTTTGATTCCAATATGATCATGGGCATCGCCTGGGGCACGACCATCAGCGGCATCTCAAAATATCTGCTGCCCAAAACCACGCATAACTCGCAGATCATCCAGTTGAACGGCGCGGGCAACACCCAATCCATGGGGATTGAATATGCCAGCGAGATCATCGTACGCTTCGCGCAAAATTACCAGGCGGTGGCCAACTTGTTTCCCGTGCCAGCATTTTTTGATTTTGCGGCCACCAAACAGGTGCTGTGGAAAGAACGCAGCATTCAGCGGTTGCTTGACCTGCAAAACCGGGCAGATTTATTGCTTTTCAGTATCGGGGCTGTGGATGCCGGTGTGCCCAGTCATGTTTACAATGCGGGTTATCTTGAAAAAAGTGATTTTCTTGAATTTAAGAAACAGAAACTGGCGGGAGATATCGCTACGGTCTTTTTCAGAGAAGACGGCAGTTACCGAAATATTCCCATGAACGACCGCACCAGCGGGCCTGATCTGGAATTGATTCAAAATAAGTACGGCGTATGTGTGGTGTCTGGTTATGCCAAGGTTAAAGGGCTGGCAGCCGCGCTCAAGGGTGGTTTGATCACCGAATTGATCGTGGATGAACCGACAGCTCGAAATTTGGTTGAGAACCATATTTTGGTTTAAAAAAGTGCATCCCATGGGATGCACTTTACGCCTCTTTTTAAAAAAGTTAATTCTTGGGCGGATATCCTGTAATGCTGCGAATATCGTCATAAAGTGGTTTGAGCCGGTCGTACATCTTGAGATAAACCCTGTTATAGAGTTCATCATAGATTTTTTGATTTTCGGGAATCGGTTCAAATGTGGCGCCGGTGCGGGTCATTTCTTTTACCGCCACCTTGAAATCAGGGTGAAGTTTTAACCCAACGGCAATATCCATGGCTGCGCCGAGGCCGCTCGCTTCATAGACATGAGGATTGGTGGTGGGCAGGCCGAAGATATCGGCAGTGAGCTGCATGGCAGCCTTGCTCTGGCTGCCGCCGCCTGCCACACGAATTTCTGTGATGGGAATGTGGCTGCGTTTGGTGGTGCGTTCGGCCCCTTCACGTAGTGCATAAGCCAGGCCTTCAAGCATTGAACGATACATGTGGGCGCGAGTGTGCACATCCCCGAAACCGACGATGGCTCCCTTGGCTTCAGGTCCGGGTACCTTAAGGCCGGGTGACCAGTAGGGCTGCAGCATCAACCCTTGTGAGCCTGCAGGGACGGAATTAACCAGATCGTCAAACAATTCCTCGGTCTCTACACCGCGCTGGGTCGCCAGCCGCTCTTCGTTTTGTCCGAACTCGCGTTTGAACCAGGAGACCATCCAGTATCCGCGGAAGATTTGAATTTCGAGCGAATAGGCATTGGGCACGGCTGATGGGTAGGGCGGAATCAGTGGAATGACTTCAACATACTTGGTATGGGTGGTGTTAATGGTGGCGGTGGTGCCATATGAAAGGCATGCGATGGAAGGATCCACACATCCTGCTCCAATTACTTCACAAGCCTTGTCAGCGGCTGCGGCGATCACTGGCAGCCCTTCGGGGATTCCCGTATGAGCGGCGGCTTCAGCGGTCACGACTCCCAGTTTACCGGTTGGGGGCACCAGTTCGGGCAGCATGGAGGGGTCAACAGGCACAGCCTGCCATTTCCAATCATTTTTTCCGCACCAGGTCATGGCTTTGTAATCAAAGGGAATGTAACCAACCTGCGACCCAACGGAATCGCTGTAATTGCCGGTCATGCGGTAATTTAAATAGCCCGAAAGAAAAAGATATTTATTCGTTTTTTTCCAGGTTTCGGGTTCATATGTTTGCAGCCAGTTTGAGTCCGCTTCAGCCTGCAAATAGGCAACAGTCTCAGTCATACCTGCAAGACTAAATAAAAAGCCCCACAAGCCTCCCACCGGTTTTAATCCGGGGGTGCGGCGTTGGTCCAGCCAATGGATGGCGGGGCGCAGAGGCTGACCGTTCTTGTCGAGGTTGATCATGGTGGATCGCTGTGAGGTGAGCGCAACCCCGACGATGGCTTTCTTTTCAACCCCTGTTATGCCCCAGAGTTTCTGACACGCTTCACCGATGGCATCCCAATAAACCTGTGGATGCTGTTCGGCCAGACCCGGCGCGGTGGAGAAGTAGGGTTCAATCACCACCCTGCTTTTGGCGATCAAATTGCCTTGCAGATCGAATATCAAGGCACGTACAGATTGTGTTCCGGTATCGATTGCCAGCAATTGTTCTGATGCCATTATTAATCCTCCAGGTCTTTGTTCCAGCGTCGGGCACGCTGATCAGCGGACATATCCAAACCAAGGGTGCCGCCGGGGTTCATGATATTGTTCGGGTCAAAATGTTGTTTCAAACTGCGGATGAGATCCATTTGCGGGGTGCCAATCTGGTCTTCTAGCCAGGGTGAAGATTGTTTGCCAACCCCGTGATGGTGGCTGAGGGCGGCGCCGCTTTTTTGAATCGCATCCAACACTCCATATTGTAAGTCAAGGTACTCCTTAATGGAATTACTTTTAATTATAAAGATGAAATACAGGTTGCCGCCTTGCGGATAGGCGTGTGAAAGGTGGGTCATGCAGACCGTTTGCGGTCGAGACTTGATGTATGCTCGAACCTGTTTATGCACAGATTCCATTTGAGACCAGGTGACCGCACATTCCAACGTGTCAATCAAAATGCCAAAATCCTGTAAATCTTCGCGCATATACGGATCTCTGAAACGGCCATGTTCCCAGTTTTTTGTGACACCGGCAAAGCTTAACTCGAAAGCGCCGTGTTTCAACGCAATACGACGGATGTTTCGGTCGACATTGGCCGAAAATGCTCGTTCACCGTCTGTGTGACCGAGCAGCAGGCATTTCTGCATGGGTTGATAACCCAGCACCTTAAGAACGGAATCGGCAACTGTTCCTTCAATGTGATACAGCTTCATGGCCACGTCGGTCTCTTCGGGGTCTGAAAGCCTGAAGACAGACGGCAGGCCAAATTCTGCCTGCATGATCTCGCGGCAGGCTTCGCGGGCATCCTGCCAGTTTTTGAACATGTAGCTGTAGCGTTTGCGATTTTCAGGCTGCCAGCGGAAGACTTTTAGGGTTACATTGGTGAGCACACCAAAAGCGCCTTCAGACCCCATCATGATCTGGTCGAAATCGGGGCCGTTGGCACTGCGGGGATGTTCGAGTGTTTTGAACACGCCTCGCGGAGTGACGTATTCCTGGGCGATGACAATATCTTCAATCTTGCCGTAATAGGTTGAGTTCTGACCTGCGCCGCGGGTGACGACCCAACCGCCCACGCTGGAATATTCGAAGGATTGAGGGAAGTGGCCGCAGGTGTAGGCACGTTTGGCATTCAATTTGGTCTGAGCGCGATTTAAAATATCTTCCAATTGGGGGCCGGTCATGCCAGCCTGCACGGTGATGGTTTGATCGATTTCGTTGAACTTGACCACCTTGTTCATGTGCTTGCTCATATCCAAAGCGATGCCACCTTTGACGGCTTCCATGCCGCGGGTAACGGTGGAACCGGCGCCGTAAATATATACAGGAATGTTTTTTTCGTCACAATATTTGATGATCTCTTCAATTTCGGCCTGTGACCGGGGAGCCACAACTGCTTCGGAGATATTTTCAATGATGTGGCGGCGAAGGCGCAGGGCATCGATCATACCGCCGCCGTAAGATTTTGCAGCACGTTCGAGGGTGTCGGTGCGCACGTTTTCCGCGCCACAGATGCGCTTAAATTCTTTCAGGTGTTTTTCTGGCAGTTTGGAAGGGATGTTGTCGGGGATGGACTCGAGCGCCAGATCAAGAGGTTCTTGAAAATCTTCACATTTCATGTCGAACGAATCCAGCACCAGTTTCACCAAACCACTGTTTGGGTGCTTGTAACCGGCGGGATCTCCCCATTTGAAGAGCGAACGATAAGTACCTGCAGGGGTGGGGTCTTCATACCAGGCGGGGACGCACTTTTGTTTGGCCATTTTCTCTCTCCGATTTTTCTGATTGTTTAATCAGCGAATCCCTTGGGGGAAGGGCTGTAGGATTGTTCGTAGATTTCACGGTAGCGTTTTTCTTCATACTGCCATTTGGCGTCATCCCAACCGAGTTCGGGTTGGGAAATGGCGCGGATGCGCTGCATTTCAGTACTGGCGCCGTCTGGCAGCAGCATGCCCAAACGCACCCGCCGCAGCAATAAGTCATCCAGGTGTTCCACGGCACTGGTACGCGCCGTCCAACGGATTTCAGACCACAGGTTGGGCAGGCTGCCGATGGGTTGGTTTTCACCGTCTTTGGCGCAATTGAGCAGTTCATCCGTCTCGCTGCCATATCGTCCGACCAAATAGGAAAATTCAGAAGAAAGCACTCGCCCTTGTGCCAAAGTGTTCGGCAGTGAATTGAAATAGCGTTTTCGAATGCTTAAGTCGATGGAGTGGGGCAGTCTGGCAGAAGCCATTTGTAAAGCTTCTTCAGCCATAATGCGGAAGGTGGTCAGCTTGCCGCCGGTGATGGTAATTAAGCCGTCTTCTTCCCAGACAACATGGGCTCGTGATTCCTTGGAGGGGTCTGAAGCACCAGTATTGATAACGGGGCGAAGGCCGGCAAAACTCGAAACGATATCTTGCCGCTTTAGGGAAGCGGAAGGGAAAGTCGCGTTGCCGGCCTCCAGGATGTAATCAATTTCTTGCTGGGTGGCAAAGGGTTCGCCTTTTGATAATGGCGCTGAATGATCCAGGTCGGTGGTACCGATCATGGTCGTTCCTTCCCAGGGGATGCCGAACATGGCGCGACCATCGCGCGGATGCAGCAGGGTAATGGCATAGGGCAGAGGCAGTTTCTCGCGCGGGAAGATCAAGTGTGAGCCGCGCAAGCGGCGTAGACGGGCTGGAGCATTCACCTGAGCTCGAATCTCATCGCTCCAGGGGCCAGTGGCGTTGATCACCACGGCCGATTTGATTTCAAGTTCGCCAAGTTCGGATGAACCTTCATCTTTAACCTGAACGCCGCAGACACTGCCGTCTTGGCTGCGGAGCAGTTTTTCAACCCTGCAATAGTTGATGGCAGTGCCGCCGTCTGCCACGCCCTCACGGATGATATGATGAACCAGTCTTGCATCATCCATTTCGGCATCATAATAGAGGAATGCGCCTTTCAAGCCCGGCTTATCGATTTGCGGACACATGCGCACTACTTTTCGTTTTGTAAAAAAAGAGTGTTGCCATTTGGGAGCGAGCAAATCGTAGATCACCACTCCAATGGCAAATTGACTTGAAACCTTGAGTTTGTTCGGGCAAGGCATGATGAATCCTAGCGGCGTGACCAGGTTTTTGGCTTCCTTGAGCATCCATTCGCGTTCACGCACCGATTCGCGAGTGACATCAAACTGTTTGTTGCGCAAATAACGGAACCCACCGTGCACTAGTTTTGAAGAACGGCTGGATGTGCCAAATGCGAAATCATTTGCATCTACCAGTAGGGTTTTATATCCTTCTGCTACTGAACGGCGAAAAACACCTGCACCGGTAATACCACCGCCAATTACGATCACATCCCAATTACCATCCAGGTCCTTCCAAACCGAATGCCTCCAACCTTTTTCCCACATGTTTATTCTCCTTTGGATACGCCGACTGAAATAATAGCTTTCTGCATCAATTCAATGCTGTCTTGCATCACCTGCCGGGTCACTTCTTCAACCTGAAAAAAATCGTTTGAAAGCACGGCAGATAGAAGTTTTTTATAGAAGGACCGTGAATGCGCTCTGGATTCTGCTCTGCTGAAATAGAGATTTCCCATCTTGTTGTAGGGATCTCCAAAGCCGTTGAGTATTAAAGTAAAGATGGGGTTTTTCGATAGGATGGTTAATTGTTTGTGTAGATCAAGGTCGCGCTGAGTGAACTCTTCAGCTGTGTCTCCAATATTTTGCAAAGATTCCAAAAGGTGGATCACTTCATTCAGTGAATTTTGCATTGCCAGACGTGTGTAGGCCGGCGCTAATAACAAGCGGATTTGGAGCAAATTAGTTACGAAGTCAGGTGAAACCTTATCCTGGTGCTGGGCAATGGCGGTAAGAATGAGCAAATTGCCCTCCCGCCAGTAATCCTTGACTCTTGTGGCGCGTCCATGATGAATTTCGATCCAGCCGTCGCGCGAGAGGCGCTGCAATGCTTCACGCAGGGTGGGGCGGGTGACCCCCAAACTTTCAGACAATTCACGTTCTGGTGGCAGATTGGAATTGATGGGGAAGGTGCCATCCAGAATGGCTTCGACCAGGCGGTTTTCAGCCAGTTCAGCAGGTTTGGGGGGGATTTCCCATGTGGCCATAGAAGAGTTGCTCCATATATTTATAAATTGGTAAGAGGTCATACCAGTTATGAATATTGTAGCAACATTTTCTGATTATTCAATATGCAATTTTTGTTATTTGCCAGGTGATTGAATTTTATCCACACTGATACACGCAATTAAGGCGAAGATGTGGTGTTCATTTTTTAACTATCCCCCATATATGGTGCTTAAACACTACTGTTTCGTCGGGTTATAATCAGAAGAGCAATAAAGGTTTAGGTTTCTGCAGAAAATTATTTGTTTATTTGTTACTCCTCCCTTGCCCTCTCCATCTTTTGGATGGAGAGGGCAAGGGAGAGGCCGAAGTTTTAGAGTGTGTTGTTTGAAAATGCAATATAAATGGGATGTATAAACACATGAAAAAAAAACCGAGCTTAATATCTCTAATTATTACCAGACTGTTTGTTGGATTGGTTGTTTTTTTTAATCTTCAGTGCGCCTATTTTTTCCTGTTCCATCCTGCTGATTATGCCCCGGGGTTTGAGTTGAGTGGTGTGCCCGGCGCGGCAGTAATTCAGGGGATGGGGCTACTGTTTGTGATGTGGAATGTGCCTTATGTGTTTGCGCTGCTCAATCCGTTGAAGCACACCCTCTCACTGATTGAGGCTGTCATTATGCAGGCAGTTGGTGTCATAGGAGAATCCGTTCTTCTGATGGTCTTAAAAGGAGAACATCCGCTGATCAAGGCGAGTGTTCTGCGTTTTATCATTTTTGATGGGGCGGGGTTGGTACTTCTGGCGATTGCCCTGATTCTAGTTTTACGTTTCAAACGATCACAGTATTCATAATGCTTATTTGAATAAACTATCAATAAGTGGGTTCATGACTTCCCAATTCGGAGCCAGTACTTGTGCTCCTTCGTCTGTTACCCAGGGTGTGACCATGGTTCGATCAAGGGTGTGGGAATCAAAACCTTTCACCGCAGAAAAGATCAAGGCATAAGCCGTACGAGGCCAGAGCCAGATCGGCAGATCCGTTTCAATATTGGCGGCAGCCACCGCCAGCACCGCAGGGATGCGCGGCCATTTGAGCGGATTGAGCACTTCTTTGATGGCCGAGGTAATAAATAGTTGTCCGCGCGCCTGCCTGAAGAAATCGTCGCTGGCTTTTCGGTCCCGCACAAAAGCAAGCGCTTGCTTGCCGTTCAGATGATTGGGTCCGGCTTCCAGGCCTGACAGGGCTTCGGGCAGATTTACCGTTACGCCGCCAAAAGCATCCACGATATCGACAAAACCGGTAAATTTTACGCGGATAGCATAATCTACGTTGATGCTAAAATTGGCTTCGACAGCTTTTTTTGCTGCCTGCATGCCTGAGCCAGGTGTTTCAAGTTCGGCAAAATAATGAGCAGTGTTGATACGGTTGTCATAATGATTGGGGATGGTCAACCACAGGTCGCGTGGGATCGAGAGCATCGATACTTGAGGTGATACCGGTGGAATGGTGGTGAGGATCATGGTGTCGCTACGTCCCAACCAGGGGCTGTCAGACGGACGCCAGTCGATGCCAAGCACAAGTGTGGTAGTTCTGACCGGGGTGAAAAAGAAAATAAATATCAATAATAAACACACCATGACCAACCAAAACCCCGTTTTTTTGGTGTTTTTTGTATGCCTGAAAGCGTGGTTTGTATCGTTCGCAACTTTTACAGGTACTGGCGGCTCAATCTTGACAGGTACTACGTTGACTGGCTGATATTCGGTCGGTACATTCAGGGTATTAGTTGCCACAACCTGCGGTTCCTGAGTTGTTTGTGCAGGAGTAACTTGTACAGGCTGGGAGTCCATCCATGATTCGAATTCGACAGGGAGTGGAGGCTGGGCAGCAGAATCCGGTTTGATGATGGTGTTAAAGCGAGATTCGCTGCCGTCGGGGTCCTGGTTTTCAATGTGGTTATCGTTCATAGTTTGATTCTAATACAAGAAATTAACATATAGAGGGGCAATTCGCAAAGAATTGCCCCTCCATTATCATCAGTTTTATAAATTACACAAATAGAAGCTGGGCGCCTTCGGACATTTCGATGAATTCCATGGCTCCCAAAACTTTTGCATCACAAACCAGGTCTTTCTCGGTCAGTTTCATCATATCCATTGACATTTTGCAGCCATAAAGATGTGCGCCGGCATCACAAACCAATTGCACGAACTCGCCAACCGGGGGGAAATCCAGTTTCGCGATTTCACTACGCATCATGGCAGATGCAGCGGCGGACATGCCGGGGATGATGCCCAACAGGGTGGGGATGTGGAACCAGGGGTGCATGCTGGGATTGCCGACCACGGCCACATTCAACTTATTCATTTTTTTCAATGTGATGATATCCAGACCCCAGAAGGTGAAGAAAATATCCACTTCAACACCTGCCATGCGGGCGGCATTGGCCAGAATCAATGGAGGATATGCCATATCCAGTGAGCCTTTTGATGCGATAATTGCCAGTTTACGTGGTTTGGTTTCTGCCATTTGAATTCTCCTTATTACTTAATGAATGGATTAGATGCAGCCGGTGGGTTTGTGCAACCCTGATACTTTTGCAGCCAACTTGCCAGGTCCGCCCGGGAAGAGGCTGTAGAGTTCTTTAGTGTCCACTTCAGTATTCTTGGTGATGGCGCGCAAAGTGGGTGCTTCGCCTTTGGTTTCGAACTCTTTGCGAGCATAATTGATCACGATCCATGAGCGCTCTGTCAGGGTTACACCTTCGCGTTTGGCGATGGCTTCAGCAATTTCTTTGTTCCAAACTTTTGGATCTTCCAAATAACCATCAGCATCGAACTTGACACTATCTAATACAGACATTTTGATCTCCTTTTGTTTATTAATAAGTCGCGATTATTGTTTTTTTCCTGCCATCGAAAAAGCAGGGGGCAGCGGGAAGGGAATCCCGCGTAACATGATGTTCCAGTAAATCCATCTGAAGGACAGCTTGCCAAGGTAATTAAAGAAACTCTCTTTCAAGAGCGGGAAGGGTCCAACTACGGGCATCGGGTAAACGCCTGTCAGCGGTTCCACATCATAGCTGAAGTCAATCAGAAGGCTTTTATTGAAGCCGGACGTAATGTGGCAAGTGGAGTGTCCATCAAATGCGGCAGTCAATTCCTTGCCGGCAATTGCATGCAAGATGTTTTCTATTAATGTTTCTGCTTCATAATGAACAACTGAACCAGCTTTGGATGCAGGTACATTGGCTGCGTCGCCAATCACCCATACGTTTTGCCATTTATTGGATTGCAGAGTCTGTTTGTTGGTAGGTACGAAATTAAGATCGTCTCCCATGCCTGAAAGGCCGATCACATTAGCACCCATGTTGGTGGGGATTGTAACCAGCAAGTCATAATTGAGTTCACGACCATCATAAGAACTGACAATGTTTTTCGCTGAATCCACGCCGCTGATGGCGAAATCGGGTTCAATCAGAATGTTTTTCTTGACCAGAATATCGCCAAGCATTTTGGAGGCTACGGGTTTTGTGAATGCGCCAGATAATGGTGTGGAGTAAACTATTTCAACTTTATTGCGAATACCGCGCTGTTGGAAGTAATAATCCGCCAGGAAAGCGAATTCAAGCGGCGCAACAGGACATTTGATGGGCATTTCAGCGATATTGACAACGATCCGTCCGCCGTTGAAATTATTTAGGAATTTATGGAGTTTAACCGATCCATCAAAGGTGTAGAAATCAAAGATATTCTGTTGCCAGCCCGCACCCTGCATTCCTTCAATTTCTTCCGGGTGAATGTCAGTGCCGGTTGCGATCAATAAATGATCATAAGAGAGAACTTTGTTGCCTTCTTTAAGCGTGACGCGGTTTTGATCGGGTTCAATCAATTCGATATCAGAGTTTATGAATTTCACACCGGAGGGCACAAATTTTTGTTTGGGTTGGACAATGCTTTCGGGTTTGTAATATCCAAACGGGACGAAGAGAAACCCGGGTTGATAGTAATGTTCCATTTCACGATCTACAAGTATGATCTCCCATTCTTGAGGATCAAGTCGTTTGGCGAGTTTGTTTGCCATCATGGTTCCACCAGTCCCCGCTCCCAGAATTAGAAAAGTCTTCATAAATTTTCTCTCCCTTTACCCGATTAAATTTTGATTTGCTTGTCTTGCCAATAATGCCTGGTCATTCAGTTGGTCGGCCAGGGTTGCCCTTAATAAATCAAGTGCCTGAACAATTCGATGATCGGTCAAGCGGTAATTAATTGTCTGTCCATCGCGGTCGGCGCGTACAATGCCACGTTCGCGTAAGATTTTCAAATGCCGAGATACAGTGGGTTGGGGTAATTCCATTTTGTTTGCAATGTCATTCACATTCCGCGAACCATCAGAAAGAGAATAAATGATCAAAATGCGGTTGGGATCAGCAAGACCGCTGCATACTTGCGCGTGTAGCCTAACGACTTCTTCCCGTAAATTATCGACCATCTTGTGGTCCTCCAAGGATTTTAATTCAAATATTCATATATGCGTTTATACGTATATATTACTATATCAATTGTCATATTGCATACCCTGACAAATGTCACAAATGAAGATTTAATTAATATGGGTTGGTTTTACTTACGAAAGGGACTTTTGATGGAGCTGTGAACCCCGACATATTTGACGGGAGTGGCACTGGCCAATTCAAGCGGACTCAGGCTTTTGCGTGCCAGATCGCGAAGATTATTGACGCCAGAGAAAAACTCTCGCATCATCACTACTGACATATACTGTCCGCGCCGTGTGAGATGGCTGGGGTTTTGATTCTGGAAAGAACCTGTCAATGTCATAAAAAGCATTTCCAGTGGCAGACCAGCCCAGATGGGAATGCCAAACCTTTTCTTGAAGACTTGTCGGTCAAAATCCATGCCGAAGAGATTCATCATGAACCAGTAACGCATTTGTGACAACCGGTCATATTTTTTGCAAGCATTCACGCCCAATTTACCAGCATGTACTGCCATGGAATATTGGTTTATCGAAAAATGATTGACATATAGCGTTCCGTTTAGATAACTAAAGGAACCCGATCCAATGCCGACATATTCCTCGCTGTCAACAATATACTCGTCAATCATTCCGGCGGCTTTACGTACAAAGGTCCATGCCGAAAGTTGTTTGAACTCACCTTCCAGGCGCTCATTGATCAAATTGAAAAACTGCCATTCGCGTTCGTGGGTGGGTTTGCCCACAGAATTTGCCATGGATTTTTCGACAGAAGAAGCGCTCATGAGCGGATAAAAAGTGACCTGCTGTGCGCCTGAAGACAATACTGCATCAAGGTCGGCATCCAGACCCTGCTGAGTCTGGTTCGGAAAATTAAAGATCATATCTACATTAAGAGATTCGAAATATGGAGCTGCATAGCGGATGCGATCAAGGATTTGTTGACCATCACCAAATTTTTCAAGACGGTTCATTTGTTGCAGTAGCTCTGTGTCGAAACTTTGCACCCCGACTGATAGACGCTGCACCCGGTCTTTGAGTTGGTCCACATATTCAGGCGTCAGGTGGTTGGGGTTCGTTTCACACGAGACCTCTTGTATATCAAAGAGTTCCCTAGCGAGATCAATGGTTTTAACCAATTCTTCAATATTGATGGTGGGCGTACCGCCGCCGATATAAAGGGTTTTGAAATCATATCCCATCCTGGCGACCATCTGCATTTCTTCACGCAAAGCCACAAAATAATCCACTGCTTTTTTACCTTCATATAGAAATCGGTTGAAAGAGCAGTATGGGCAAAGACTCTCACAAAAAGGGATATGCATATAAAGCGTATAACTGTGTCCGGTAATGGGGGGGGGGAGAATCAAATCTTCATTGGGATTAGAAGTCAAAACCAGTCTTGTTTGAGATTTCAAGACCGAGGTTAAAATACGTTCTGAAAATTTGACTAACAATTTTTCAAATAGAGGGTTGTTCTTGTTTTTTGTTGAATCAGCCATTTTTGTCAGCGATGAGCCTTTGCTAGAATAATTTTATTTTCAGATTAAACATCAAGGTGATGCTTTTTAAGCGACTTGAAGCCAATTAATCAATTCAGCATCTATTTCATCCATGTTGCTAATAAAAACCTTATATTGGCACATTAGATTGTTGGTCTGTAGAAGCAAACGATCTGTTCCTTCCAACCCTTTCATGTTTAACCCAATTTCCAATCTGCCTTTGGTGCCAGGGCCGATCATGGCAAATTGACGTTTTTGTCTGTAACTGATGTAACCTTTTTTGGGTGTGGCGGTATAAGTGCCAAATTTATCCATTTCAGCAATCAGTTTTTCGTGAATTGGTTTTAAACCAATTTTTGCGTCTGAATAAATCTCGATCAGAATTTCTGGCATGGATAAACCTGCGGCTTCTGCGGCTGATTGACCGTCAGAGTTTTGGGCGAAGTGCACCAATTGGGTGGCGTCGCCAAAACCAAGGCCCAATTTGTCTATTAGCATTTGCCTGATTTCTCCGTGTTTCGTTAATCCACTTTCAGAAATAATGGTACGAACCTGGTCCAAATTCTTGCCAGTTTTGTTTTGAATGTTAGCCAATTGAGTTTCACGAGCTTTATTCACACTATCCATGGTACATCTCCAATTGATGGGAAATATCAAAAAAATTGGATAAATATTATCGCATATAGAATATTATATCCTGAATTACATCTGTGTACCTTATTTTCTATTATTTACCTGAGCCGAGAATAAATCCATCTCGAGGATCTTCAGTTAGCGGCGATTTAAGAAATTGGTTAAGAGACAAAATCAGCATCTCACGTTTGGTGTACCGGTTGGTCACTACGTGTGAGACCATGCCTTCCTGGATCAAATGGACGAATCCATGCACAAACCCCCAAACGGTCACTGCCGCCAGGTCAGGTTCTCCGCTGTCCAACAATCCACTTTTTTGGCAGCGAATAATTAGTTGACGCAAGGCATCAAATGTTTTTCCGGTCATCTCCACCAGGGCGGGGTATTCGCGTTCTCTTTCAACTGAACCAGAAAAAGTGATCTTAAAGTGATCAGGCTCTTCAAAACCAAAAGAGACATACACCCATGCAGTCTCAATGAATTGCCTGAGGGGATCATCGGGAAATTGTTCAATCACTGCATTGATACGTTCATAGACTTTTCGGTAACCATCCGTTGAGATGGCAGCGATCATGGCTTGTTTGTCGGCAAAATGTGCATAAGGCGCAGAATGCGTTACGCCGGCTTCACGAGCAACCTTGCGTAAGCTGAACCCTTCAATACCTTCGTCTGCTAGAATTTTGATGCCGGCCTGGATAAGCGCATTTTTCAGGTCGCCATGATGGTATGATTTTTCTGTCATGCAGTGATTCTAAATCATAGTGTTGACAAAGTCAAAAATTAATTATACAATCTAGACAACGTAAAGATTGATGAGGAGCCATGAGCAAATATCAAATACAAAAGCAAGCAATCGTTGAGGCTGCCCAAGACCTGACAAAAAAAGGATTTTTGATGGCTACTGGCGGCAATCTCTCCATGCGTATCATCGGCGAGAAGGTCTTTGCAGTTACGCCCTCTGATTTTGACTACATGAAAATGACGGCGGAAGACATCTGTATATTAGATTTTGAGCTCAATCGGCTGGAAGGGGATCTAAAACCCTCCGTCGAAGCAGCCATGCACTCCGCCATTTATCAGGTACGTCCTGATGTCACTGCTGTTGTTCACACACATCAGGTTTACGCAAGTGCGTTGACCCTCATGAATAAACCCATCCCCGGGTTGTTTGATGAGCAAACCCGTTTTCTGGGACGAAGTGTGGATATCATCCCCTATGCGCCATCTGGCACTGGCATGCTGAAAGACACGATAACAAAAAACGTTAAAAATCACAACAACGCCTATCTGATGAAAAATCACGGCGCTTTACTGTTCGGCATCAACCTTGAACGTGCCTGCCATAACGTAGAAATCCTTGAAAAATGCTCCCTGGCCTATTTGATCACCTTGTGCGCAGAAAAAAAAGCATCCAAAGTGCCTTTGGTGGTACGTGAAATCGCTTTTGCCAAATTGCGCAATGATCAAAAACGTGTCGAGAAGGGCGAGAATGCGCTTGGCGGAGAATAAAGCTTCTATTTCTTAACTAATTGGAGGATCTATGACCGAACAGCAGTATGCCATCAGTGAATACCCCAATACCGAAAAAATTTATGCTGGTCTAAAAAATCTTGTCAATCAACCCATCCAACCCATCCGCGAAGACAAGATGAAAGAGGTATTGGATTACTTCGATACCAAATGCAAACGCTCGAAAGAGATCACCGATGAGGCGAAGAAATTCATCCCCGGCGGCGTACAACATAACCTGGCGTTCAATTATCCTTTCCCGATTGCGATTGAAAAGGCTAATGGCGCGCACATGTGGGATGTGGATGGTAATCAATACATTGATTTCTTGCAGGCTGGCGGACCAACCATTCTGGGCAGCAATTATGCACCCGTGCGTGAGAAGATCATTGAAATGCTGCAATCATGCGGACCTGTAACCGGTCTTTTCCATGAATACGAGCTCAAATTGGCAGAGTTGATCAACCGTTTCATGCCCGCCGTCGAAATGTTCCGAATGTTGGGCACAGGCACCGAAAGCGTCATGGCGGCTATCCGAGCAGCCAGAGCCTATACCGGCAAGAAAAAGATCATCAAATCCGGCGGCGCTTATCATGGTTGGAGCGATTCCATGGTCTACGGATTACACATCCCTGGCACAGGCAGATTGGAGGCCAAAGGTATTCCGTTTGGGGCTACTGCCAATACCCAGGAATTCTTCCCGAGTGACCTCGGTTCATTGAAGCGGCATCTGATAGCCAATCGCTTGTTGGGCGGTACAGCGGCCGTGATCCTTGAACCGGTGGGGCCTGAATCTGGCACACGGCCGGTCTCTTTTGATTTCAACCAGAAAGTTCGCGAACTTTGTGATGAATTTGGTGCGCTTTTGATCTTTGATGAAGTAGTTACCGGCTTCCGTCTAGGGTTGGGTGGTGCGCAGGGATACTTCGGCGTCAAACCGGATCTGACCATCTTCGGGAAATGTGTAACGGGGGGCTTTCCGATGGCTGGCGGCGTAGGCGGGCGTGCGGATGTTATTGCGCGTTTTGCGGCCGGCATAGGCGGCACCGGCGAACGCGCCTATATTGGCGGAACGCTGTCTGCGAATCCGTTGTCATGTGTGGCGGGTTATCACGCCCTGCTTGAAATGGAACGCACCAATGCTGCCGTGATCGCTGGACAAGCCGGCGATCGTTTAACCAAAGGGCTAAACGTGTTGATTGAAAAATACGGATTGCCCTTTGTGGCTTTCAATCAGGGTTCCATTGTTCACCTTGAAACTTCCGGCGTTATGCTGCTTGATTTGCACAACCCGATAAAGCTGCTGAAAGAACTCAAGCCCCGCAAGCACATGATTGAACAAATGGGAGCGGCTTATATGGCCAACGGCTTGATTACACTTGCGGGCTCCCGCATGTATACCAGCATGGCTGATACCGATGAAGTTATTGATGAAGCACTGCGTCGTTTCGACGCCGTTCTTTCAAGCGTTGAAGGACTTTAAGCTACAATAATCTGTATCAGACCTGGAGACAGAATGAGTGATGAAAGTGTGATCCTTGCAATGGATCTTGGCACTTCTGGCATGAAAGTCGCCCTGATAACGGTTAGTGGCAAGGTTCTTGGTTGGGATTCTGAACCTGTCAAGCTGATCCTCACCCAGGATGGCGGCGCAGAACAAGACCCTCTGGAATGGTGGCAGGCTTTTTTAAAGGCGGCCGGAAGACTGGTCGCCAGAGGCTTAACCCCGCTTGATAACATCAAAGCCGTGTGTTGTTCTACTCAGGGAGAAGGCACCATCCCGGTCGATCAAAACGGCAACGCATTGATGAACTGCGTCTTGTGGATGGACATGCGCGGCGAAAAATATCTCAAGCAGCATTTCAAAGGATTGATTAATATCACCGGCGCAGGATTAGCCAATACCCTGCGCTGGATTCGTCTTACCGGTGGCATGCCTTCCATGACCGGTAAAGATCCGGCTGCCCATATGCTTTTGATTCGTGAAGCCTACCCTGAAGTCTATGCCAGAACCTATAAATTCTTGAACGTGCTTGATTTCTTAAACCTCAAATTAACCGGCCGTTTCACAGCCACTTTTGATTCCATTTTGACCTCTTGGGTGACCGACAACCGCGACCCCGATCGAATCCATTACGATGCCGACCTCGTTAGGGGGAGTGGCATTGACGGCAATAAACTGCCCCAGATTGTCAAATGCACCGATGTGATCGGTGAATTGAAATGCGAAGTGGCAGAAGCCTTGGGTCTGAAACCGGGAGTTAAGGTAGTTGCCGGTGCAATTGACAATACCGCAGCCGCAATTGGGGCAGGCAATGCTGGTGATTTTGATACGCATCTTTACATCGGCACCTCCTCGTGGATGGCTGCACATGTTCCCTTTAAGAAAACAGATATCGCCTCTTCGATGGCATCCGTGCCGTGTGCAGTACCCGGTCGTTATTTGCTCACCGGGTTGCAGGCGACGGCGGGCGGCAATTTAACCTTTTTACGCGACAACATCATCTATCACAAAGATGAACTGCTGCAAGAAGCCGATGTGCCCGACATTTTCAAAGTGCTGGATCAGATCACCGAACGTACTCCCGCGGGCAGCAACGGAGTCATATATACCCCCTGGATTTGGGGGGAACGCGCCCCTGTTGAAGACAGAACGCTGCGGGCTGGCATCTATAACCTGTCACTCAATAATCACCGTGAAGATATTATCCGCGCATTTTTGGAGGGGATCGCCATGAACACGCGCTGGTTGATGGATCCCTTTGAGAAATTCATTGGCCGAAAACTGCAGCGCATCAATATTATCGGAGGCGGGGCTCAATCGGACGTGTGGTGCCAAATTTTCGCGGATGTGCTCAAGGTTGAGATCAGACAGGTCAGCGATCCGGTGCAGGCAAATGCCCGCGGCGCAGCCTGGATTGGCGCCGTCGGGCTTGGTGAGCTCAAGTTTGGCGACCTTCAAGCCCTTACACAAATCAAAAAAACTTACAGCCCAAATGCTGTTCATCGAGCCTTATATGATGAACGCTTTGAGTCTTTCAAAATGATCTACAAACAAATGAATGGCATCTATCGAAAACTGAATTCTTAATTCTTCAAAACCTTAGGAGTGCGCCATGGCTGAAAAGAATTTCCGCTTGTATCCTTACCGCTGGGTGGTGTTGGCGGTCTTTATGTTCATCAACCTTACCATTCAAATGTTGTGGATTACTTATGCGCCAATTACCGGTGATGCGGCAGCTTTTTACGGCGTGACTGACCGGCAAATTGGATTTTTGGCCATGGCATTCATGATTGCCTTTATCCCGTTATCCATCCCCGTGTCATGGGCTATTGATACCTGGGGATTCAGGCTTACGGTCAGTATTGGTGCAATATTAATGGGAGTCTTTGGCGTTGTCAGGGGCATCACCGGTGCAAATTACACCATGGTGCTCATCAGCACCATCGGTATTGCCATTGCACAGCCATTCCTGCTCAATGCGTGGACGAAAGTGCCGGCACAGTGGTTCAGCATCGAAGAGCGCGCCACCGCGGTTGGGTTGGTGACCCTTTCAAACCTGGTGGGTACGGCGTTGGGCATGGTTTTAACACCCATTTTGACTGAAACCATGAGCATCCCCAATGTGCAGCTTCTTTACGGCGCCATCGCTGTTTTTTCTGCGCTGCTGTTCTTGATCTTCGCCCGCGAGAAACCAGCCACGCCGCCATGTGAAGCTGGCCAGGAAGTACGGGCTTTGATGCTGGATGGGCTAAAACATGCCTTGAAGATCAAATCCTTTTGGCTTTACCTTTTTGTCTCCTTCATCGGTATGGGCATTTTTAACGGCATCACAACCTGGGTTGAGCCCATCATCCGTCCGCGTGGATTTTCTACCACCGAAGCCGGCACGCTGGGCGCATTGATGCTTGTGGGCGGTGTTTTGGGTGCTGTCATCATACCGCCGTTTTCAGATAAATCACACAAACGTAAAATTTTCCTGCTGCTGGGTTTTGCCGCTGCCGTCCCCGGTTTGGTTGGGCTGACGTTTGGTACAAGTCTATGGCTGTTGTATGTCTCTGCCTTTGCACTGGGTTTTGCAATTGTCAGCGCCAGCCCCATTGGAATGCAGTATTCCGCTGAAATTACTTATCCAACCCCTGAAGGTACTTCCAACGGTCTTATACAACTATTTGGGCAAGCTTCTGTTGTTTTTGTTTACATCATGGAAGCCTTGAAAATGTCGAACGGCGCTTTCACACCCGCGCTTTTGTTCTCCATCGGCATGATCGGATTGAGTGTCATCTTGATCACGCAAATGAAAGATGGCGGTCATTTGGCAGTCAATAAATAATCTCGCTGATATATTTCAAATAGTAAAGGTCGGATAAAAATAATCTTATCCGACCTTTACTATTTTTTTATGGTAGATTTTGAAAATCACTCCATAATTGAGGTATTGGTCAATAATTTAAAAGAGAGGGAATAATGGCTTGTACAGAAATTGTTCAACATAAAGGCAAAAGTATCATTCAGGTAAACCTTGCAAATTGTTCACCACAATCCACATTCACCATTTTGGATGAAGCCGCGGATGTGATCGCGAAAAGTGCACCAAAAAGTGCTTTGATCTTAACAGATTCAACCAACGCCACCTATAATTCTGAAGTTTCTTCAGCGATGAAGAATTTCTCGGCGAAAAACACACCTTATGTCAAAGGCTCGGCCGTGGTTGGCGCGGATGCCATGCGCAAGGTCCTGGTGGCTGCCATTCGTGTGGCAACCAAACGTGATATTCGCACATTTGACACTCGTGAACAAGCCATGGATTGGCTCGCAAGTCTGTAAAGGAGATGCAACCGGGTATGTTATTGACCCCCGCGGTTTTATTCGAGCCGCGGGAGTCTGCTATAGCAGTTGCTTGGTTTTTATCCCCCGCCAAAGGGCGGCAGAATGGATACTTCTGCGTTCATCGGAAGCACTTCGTCGCTGATGAACACCTGCCCGCCGTTAACCATATATAGCACTTTGTTGAGTTGAAATGCGATCGCTGGGTAATCGTGTTTGAGCAGTGCTTTGAGACCATCTACCGTGCAGGTGATGGGTACGACCAACGCCAGGCAATCTGTGCCAGCCTTCTCTTTCAAGTTGGCATACAGGTGGATGGTGATGGTATGAGTTTGTAAATCCATATTTTTATTCTAGCATTAACCAGTTTGGTTAGGGACAGATTCCGTTTTCTTTTTCTGATATCGGATTCTTCATTCATAAAAATTGAGATTTGAAGTTTAGAGTTTTTTTATGCAAAAAATGACCGTGGACATGTATTGCTGGAGGATGGCAAAGCCAATCTGGAATCAAGGTTAAAATTTCTTTATTATGGTTCTCGCTGAATCCTTGCATAACCATAGAGGTCATGTTAAAATTCTTAGGCTGTTGAATAATGGGCGCGTAGCTTCATTATCCCCTTGGGGAAAGTTGGTTAGGTGAATGGGCGCGTAGCTCAGTTGGTTAGAGCGCACGGTTCACATCCGTGAGGTCCGTAGGTTCGAGCCCTATCGCGCCCACTCTTTCTTAAAAAACCACTGTTTTGGTGGTTTTTTTGTTTGTCAAACCATCACTTTTTCTTTTTGAAAACGGTAAAACCTATATGGAAAATAAAAGCAACATGTTGCCCTTCAACATCCCCCGTAACCTGCTTTTGATTGCAGCTGCGATGTTTCTGTGGGGGCTGGGCGAGGGCTTGTTCATCTTTTTTTTGCCGCTCACGCTTCAGCGCTTTGATGCCTCTACTGTGCTGATTGGCGGTATCTTGAGCATGATCGGCGTGGTGATGACCCTGGTGCAGATACCCTCCGGTTACCTTTCTGACCGCCTGGGTACGCGCCCGTTGATTTTGGTTGGCATGCTGCTGGGGATTGCATCCGCGCTGGTGATGGCGTTTGCTCAGGGTCTCCCACTTTTTGCAGGCGGTTTACTCGGGATCGGTCTGACCTCGTTTATCAATCCGCCACTGAACAGTTTTGTCACCAGCTTGCGCGGCAAATGGACGGTGCAACGCGCCATGACCTTCATCGGTGCGGCAGCCACCATTGGCGGCATTTTGGGGCCGATGCTCGGCGGTAGGATTGCTGACGCCTACGGTATCGAAGTCATCTTTCGTTTTTCCGCAGGGCTGTATGTGGCATCAATGCTGGTTTTTCTATTTACGCGCAAATCCGCTGAGGTGGATGAATTGATGACCGAAGAACCAAAAACGCAAAAGCTCAATCCGCTTAAGAATATGCGGTTTATGGGACTGCTTGCAATTTTGATAGTGACCATTTTGTTCCTGAGTGTGCCACAGCAGTTAACCTCAATGTATTTGCATAACATTCAGCATCTTTCAACCCAGCAAATTGGCGTGTTGGGCACCGTCTCTGGAGTCGTGACGGCGCTCATGATGTTGGTCTTGGGCAATCTCAATCCATCGCTAGGAATGTTCATTGGTCAGTTTATGATTGCGGGTTTTGTTTTCTTGATGTGGAGGGGAGAAAATCTGCCGGCATTTATCACCGGTTACGCATTGATTGGCGGTTACCGTCTTTATCGCGTCATGGCGATGGCTTATTCGCGTTCGTTGGTGGATCAGAATAATGTCGGTCTGGCTTATGGATTGGTCGATACCGGCAATGCGCTAGCCATGATCGCCGCCCCACTGTTGGCGGGGGTGCTTTATGATTTCCAACCGGTGATGGTCTATACGGTCAGCCTGGGGGCATTGATTATCACGATGGCCTTGAATTATTTATTCTTGAGAAAGAAGCGGGTAAATAGTAGGTTTTGAAAAACTCAAATTTCAAGGATATAAAAAAAATGAAAACCACCTTGACAAGGTTAGTAAAAAACTTGTCAAGGTGGTTTATTTTTAGGAATTGTTTATCTATCCAAATCGGCCGGTGATGTAGTCCTGCGTGCGTTTATCTTTAGGCGTCAGGAACATATCCTTGCCGCCTGAATATTCAACCAGCTCGCCCATCAAAAAGAAAGCGGCATAATCTGCCATACGCGCAGCCTGCTGCACATTATGCGGGGCAAGGATGATAGTGTACTTTTCTTTGAGCTCCGTGAGGAGTGATTCGATCTTGGAAGTCGAAACAGGGTCCAACGCAGAGGTGGGTTCATCCAACATGATGACTTCGGGTTCCAGTGCGAGCACGCGCGCGAGACAAAGCCGCTGCTGCTGTCCGCCTGAGATGGCAAATCCCGAATCCGATAAACGGTCGTAAACTTCATCCCATAGAACGGCTTGGCGCAAAGCACTTTCAACCGCCTGATCCAGCTTTTTCTTGTTGCGTTCGCCGGCCATGATTAATCCGTAAGCCACATTTTCATAGATTGTTAGAGGAAGGGGTACGGGGCGTGAGAAAACCATGCCGATCTTGCGGCGTAGTTCGATCACATCGAGTTTGGGATCAAGAATATTGGTGCCGTTAAACAACACCTTTCCTGTCATGGTTTTAACATCTGCCAGATCATTGAGGCGGTTCAGTACCCGCAAAAAAGTCGATTTTCCTCCGCCGGCTGGTCCAAATAACACGGTTATGGCATTGGCTTCGATTTCAATATTAATCTTACGTAAGCTTTCGTTATCATCCGAATAACAGATACTCAGGTCTTTTACGCTGAATTTTTTCATGGCTACCACTGCCTTTTCGAGCGTGCCCGGCTGCGGATAATGGTGGCAACAATATTCATGCCGAGTACAAAGATCAGCAGCACCAACACTGTGCCGTATTGGATCTTGATCGGCATGCCAGGAACCTGGGTTGAGATGACGAAGATGTGATATGGCAGAGCCATGGTGGAGTCCATGATGGATTTGGGCAGTTCTGGTAAGAAGAAAGTGGCGCCGGTAAAGAGGATTGGGGCAGTCTCTCCAGCCGCACGTTCAAGTCCGAGGATGACACCCGTAATAATCCCTGGCAGCCCCTGCGGAAGAATGACCTTCCAGATGGTTTGCCAACGGGTGGCGCCGAGAGAGGTCGAAACCACTCTAAACGAATTGGGAACGCTTCGCAGCGCTTCTTCGGTGGTGCTGATAATCACTGGTAGAGTCATGATTGAGAGCGTCAAGGATGCCGCCAGAATACTTGTCCCAAATTTCAAAAAGAGGACAAAGAGTCCGAGGCCAAACAGGCCGTACACCACAGAGGGGATACCGGCCAGATTAATGATTGCGATGCGGATCAATCGTGTGGCTTGGTTATCTTTGGCATATTCGGCGATGTAGATCCCGGCAGCCACGCCAAGGGGCACCGAAAACAGCGCCGCCTTCACGCATACCGTCTGTAGGTGCCGCCGTGAGGAATTGCCAGCTAAAAGCCGGTGCACCTTTTATGATGATATAGGCAACCAATCCCAAAATTGGTAGAACAGTAAAAAATGCGATGGCGCGAAGGAGAGTAAAGCCCAATCCTTCGACAAATTTCGTTTTACGCCTGGGTTCATTGAGCGAACTCATGAAAGAATCCGTTCTGCGCGTTTACGTTGTTTGGTGCTGACCGCGCTGGCAATAATATTGATGACCAAAGATAAGAGAAAAAGCAAAATTCCAATCAGAAAAAGCACTTGATAATGCTGACTGCCGGTGGCGACCTCGCCCATTTCAGATGCGATGGTGGCGGTCATGGTTCGAACAGGTTCGAAAATGGCATTCAATCCGGAGGGCATGACCGGGGCATTGCCGGTGACCATCATCACGGCCATGGTTTCACCGAGCGCGCGTCCAATTCCGAGCATGACAGCAGTTAAGATGCCGGTTTTGGCTGCCGGAACGGTTACACCCCAAATGGTCTGCCAGCGTGTGGCGCCCAGAGCCAGACCGGCCTGGCGATAGCCAGGGGGCACCGTATTAAGTGCATCTTCAGCCACCGAAACGATGGTGGGGATGGCGATCAAACCAAGCAGTACTGCCCCAGTAAAGGCAGTCAAACCGGTTGGCAGATCGAGAAATTTCCGAAAGAAGGGCACGATCACGAGAATGCCGATAAACCCCAACACCACGGAGGGGATGCCGGCCAAGATCTCAACGATGGGTTTTAAAATTTCTTTAATCCATCTCGGAGCAACTTCAGAAATAAAAATGGCAGTGCCAATGCCGAAGGGCAGAGCGATCAATGTGGCGCTGATGGTGACCAATAACGTGCCGAAAATGAGGGGCAGAATCCCGAATAATCCCTCAATCGGATACCATCGAATATTGAACAATGTAATTAATGGAACATCCTTTAGTGCTGGCAAACCTTCTTTCAACAAAAACACAAGGATCAATCCCACAAATAAAATGCTGGAGTATCCACACACTTTAATGATGCTAGTGATTAATACATTGCCAATTTGTTTTTTTGGAGCCATTCTATTCTCTCTCATTTTCAACAATAGGAACGAATCCTAAATCTTTAACGATTTGCTGCGCCTCTGCGGACATAATCCATTCAATATAGGCTTTGATTTCACCGGTTGGAACGTCAGGGGTATACATATATAGATTACGTGAAATCAAATAAGAGCTATCGGCAACGGTTGCCGCGGATGGGATGACGTAAACTTCCGGTGTCTCAAGGGATGATATGGCCACCATTTTTACTTCCGAAGTGACATAGCCAAGACCATCATAGCCGATGGCATTTGGGTTTTCTCGTACTTCTGCGATAATCCCCTCTGAAGAAGGCAGCAGTAGTGTATTGGCTGAAAAAATGGTTTTATCATCTTTGTTGCTAAAGCGGATCACTGTCTCAAGGAAGAAAACGTGGGTTCCAGAATTGGTTTCGCGTGAAAGCTTTACAATCGGGCGATCTTCTCCACCAACTTCCTTCCAATTGGTGATTTCGCCGCGATAAATTGCAGAAAGTTGAGTCAATGTGAGATGATCCACAGGATTTTCCGGGTTGATGATCACGGCTATCGCATCTCTGGCGATTACAAATTCCTGCGGATTCAATCCGGCTGCTTTTGCTGCGTCCAACTCTTCCTGTTTGATTTGGCGGGACGCATTGGCAATATCGACAGATTTATTTACCAAGGCAGTCAATCCTGTGCCTGAGCCGCCGCCTGTTACCGATATTTGTACATTTGGCTTTATGGTTTGGTATCTCTCGGCCCACGCTAAAGCCAGGTTGACGATGGTATCAGAACCTTTATTATCAATATATTGTGATTGTTCTGTGTTATCGGGGTTTGGTGCATTTGACCCTGCCTTTGTTCCGCAGGCAGTCAGACAGAGGATTAGTAATAATAAGATAAAAACAAACTTTCGCCTCATATTACTGATTATATCGGAAAAAATCATTAACTCGATAAAATGAAAAAAAATTAAGCCGAAGGTAATATCAATATTAAGAAAAATGTAGTGGCAGTTAGCTTGAGGTATAATTAGCCGGTTATTCTCATCTCGAAGGAAGACACAAATGGATTTCGGAAACATTCAACAAGTCGATATTGATGAACAAATGCGCTCGGCTTACCTTGATTATGCCATGAGCGTAATCGTCGCCAGAGCCCTGCCAGATGCACGCGATGGACTCAAACCAGTTCACCGGCGTATCCTTTATGCCATGTATGATATGGGCATCCGTTCCAATACCGCATTTAAGAAATCCGCGCGTATTGTGGGCGAAGTGCTTGGCAAATATCATCCCCATGGCGATGTCTCCATCTATGACTCCATGGCCAGAATGGCGCAGGATTTTTCAATGCGCTACTTGCTCGTGGATGGACAGGGTAACTTTGGCTCGATTGATGGCGATTCTCCCGCTGCGATGAGGTATACCGAAGCGCGTTTGCACGGCACAGCCGAAGAAATGCTGCTGGATATTGATAAAAACACGGTAGATTTTATTGACAACTTTGACGGCTCCCTTAAGGAACCCACCGTCTTACCCTCAAAACTGCCAAACCTTTTGTTGAACGGTTCTTCAGGTATCGCAGTCGGTATGGCGACCAGTATTCCGCCCCACAATTTGCGTGAATTATCTGCCGCCACCGGTTATATGATTGATCACTTCGATGAAGTTGAAGATATTTCAGTCGAAGATTTAATGCAATTCGTGCACGGACCTGACTTCCCAACCGGCGGCATGATTGTTGGCCGCGACAGCATTCAGCAAGCTTACAGCACCGGGCGAGGAAGATTGGTAGTGCGCGGCATGGCTCACATCGAAGAGATGAAGGGCAACCGCTATCAAATCGTGATTACTGAAATTCCCTATCAGGTCAATAAAACCAGCCTGATTGAACGCATTGCCGAACTGGCTCGCAGTGGCAAACTGGATGCCATTTCTGATTTGCGTGATGAATCAGACCGCCGGGGCATGAGCATCGTCATTGAGCTTCGCCGTGGAGCTCAACCCAACCAGGTGCTTAACCAGCTTTATAAATACACTGCGCTTCAATCCACTTTCAGCGTGCACCTGTTGGCGCTGGTGGATGCCCAGCCCAGATTGTTATCACTCAAACGCGCTCTGCAGCTCTTTATTGAACATCGCCAGGTGATCATTACCCGCCGGTCGCAATTTGAACTGGATAAAGCACGCGCTCGTGCCCATATTTTGGATGGCTTGCTGATTGCTTTGGCCAACCTGGATGATGTCATTAAAACCATCCGTGAATCGAAAGATCCTGATGTTGCGAAGGCGAACTTGGTCAGCCGCTTTGGCCTGACTGAAATTCAGGCGCAAGCCATTTTGGATATGCAACTTCGCAGACTTTCTGCGCTTGAACGACAGAAAATTGAAGATGAGCACCGCGATGTGCTCTCCAAGATTGAGTACCTCGAAGATTTACTAGCACATCCCAAAAAGATTTTGGCAGTTATAAAAGAAGACCTGGCCTTGGTGGCTGAAAAAACAGGTGACGAACGCCGAACTCGCATCGTGGCTGAAGCTCACGAAGAATTGAGGGAAGAGGACCTGGTCGCTGACGAATCCGTGCTAATCACATTTACTCAGCGCGGTTATATAAAGCGAGTCGCCGCCAATCTTTATCGCACTCAGGGTCGCGGCGGCCGCGGCGTTTCTGGCCAAACCGTCCGCAATGAGGATGAGGTGGTGCTACTTGTACCTGCGCGTACACTGCATACACTCCTGTTCTTCTCGGATAAAGGTAAAGTGTATTCTGAAAAGGTCTACCAGATTCCTGATGCCAACCGCACCGATCGCGGCATCCCCATTGTCAATGTGCTGGCCATGGATCCCTCTGAACGCATCACAGCGGCCGTATCCGTGCCTAATTTTGAAAACGGCTCCTGTTTCACCATGGCCACCGTCAACGGCCGTGTGAAGCGCGTGGAGCTTTCTGAGTTTGCCAGTGTCAGACCTTCAGGTTTGATCGCCATGAATTTGGATGAAAACGACAAGCTCGGCTGGGTTAAGCT
Organism: Chloroflexi bacterium HGW-Chloroflexi-4; assembly: GCA_002840715.1. Lineage (GTDB taxonomy): Bacteria > Chloroflexota > Anaerolineae > Anaerolineales > Anaerolineaceae > UBA6107. Next base: position 14,321 of record PHBW01000011.1, on the reverse strand, counting down.
GACCACTGGTAAAGACGAAATCATAATGGTCACCCGGCGCGGACAGGCATTGCGCATCAAGGAATCTTCCATCCGCACCATGGGCCGCCAGGCTGCAGGCGTCACCGGTATTAACCTAAAACCGGGCGATAAACTCGCTTCGATGGATGTGATTGAACCCCAGGGCAAGCTGTTGGTGGTGACTGAAAATGGCTTTGGCAAATGTTCAAGGCTTGAAGAATATCCCACTAAAGGCAGGGCAACTGGCGGCGTGGCAACCATCGACCAAAAGAGTTTGCCCAAGATCGGCGAAATTGCCGACGCCCGCGTGGTCCAGGATGACGACGATGTCACCATGATTTCATCGGGCGGCATCATGCTGCGGTTGAAAGTTAAGGTCATTTCCATGAGCGGACGTTCAACTCGTGGATTCAAGGTGATGGATCTGAAAGACAGTATTGTGGCTTCGGTGGCGAGAATGGCGGCGAAAGATCTCGAACGTAACGATCCTGCCATGCAAGAAAAACGCGCCTCTGAAGAGTCTGTTGCCGAAATTTCTGAAGAACTCAATGAGATTGACCAGATTGATTCTGTGGTTGACGAGACTGAGATCCTTGAGATTGAAACTGATGAGGTTGAGGCTGAAGACATAGAAACAGAAGAAGACAATTCCGACCAAGAATAATTAAACGAAATAACAAGGCAAAGGAAAATCCGAATTCCAGACAGAATTCGGATTTTTTGTTCTTAACCAAATATATCAAAATACAATGGGTTCACATCTAGATAGGTGGGTAAATTTTTTGAAAGACGATCAAAACAAAAACACCCACGATCGCAATCATGAGGAACACAAATAAAGCAATCACAAATCGCTGTCCGGCGTTCATGCCTAGAAATTTGCTCTTGCGTGATTTTTCTGTAGATTCATAAACCCTTTCATTCAAAGGATCTTCTTCAAAGGCTGAGCTGGCTGAATTTCGTAAATCATCAAGCATCTTTTCCTCCACTTTTTGTTGAAGCATTCATAGGGCGAAGATGAACGTCGCCAACTTCCAAAGCAATTTCTTCGTTGTTTTCCAATAACAAAACCAGGTTGCCGCTAGAGTCAATTCCCTTTTCAACCCCAATTATAGATTGTTTTTCAGATTGTACAATCATCACCTGTTCACCTAGAAAAGCGAGGTGTTTGGTCCAATGCTCAAAAAAGAGGGGAGAGGCAAATGCTTCACGCCATTTTTGGATGTAGGTCAACACTTGTTGGAGCACCAAAAATCGGTCAATCGGTGCATGTGAAAAATCTTCAAGGCAGGCGGCAGAGAATAACTGTCCGTCAGATGGGGGCACTGAATCTCTTGTGATATTGATGCCAATGCCGCAGATCACTGCATTTGGGCGGCCATCGATCCAATTTGCTTCCACAAGTATGCCGCAGCATTTCTGGCGTTTGATCAAGATATCGTTCGGCCACTTAATCTGGGGCTCAAGGTTTACTAATGATTTCACCGCATCATGGACGGCAATACCGCAAAGAGGGGCGAATAGACTGAGGCGTTCGATTTCAGCATCAGAAGGTTTCAAGATCAGGCTGAAAGCCAGAGAAGAACCCGGGCGCGTGATCCATTGACGTTTAAATCGACCACGACCTTTGGTTTGCTCATCAGATATGACTAAAGAGTAATCCTGGGCACCATCATCCGCCCAGGCGAGGGCTTCATCGTTGGTGGAGCCAATTGTTTCAAAAGCGCGATAATCGATTACAGATGTAAGTGCTAAGGCTTGGGCAAGTTCTTGTTGATCCATAAAGTAATTTTATCTGGTTAATCAAAAACGGACAGGAAACTCCTGTCCGTTTTGTGATGACTGTACGATTATTTGGTAGAAATCTTGATCGTCTTGGGCTTGGCTTCTTCAGCTTTTGGAATCCGCAAGGTGAGCACACCGTCTTTCAAATTGGCTTCAATCTTATCGGCAGCGACCGGATTGGTGAACTCGATGGAGCGGCTGAATTTTCCAACTGGCAGTTCAGAAAGATGTACATCCTGGTCTTCCAATTGAACTTCAGGATATTCACCGTCGATGGTCAAAATTCCATTATTGAATTGAATGTTGACGGCGTCTGAAGGCAACCCGGGGATGAAAGCTTTGATAGTGTAATCATCCTGGTTGGAGCTCAAGTTCATGGGAATGCTGAAAGTGGGTTCTTCTTCGGCAGTTTCGTCAAACATGCGTCTCATCATTCTGCGGCGCGCTTCCATAACGGATGTTGGGGTGGTTAAGTAGAAATTCATATTGATCCTCCATTACTTTATTGTTTATTTGTAATTATTTTAGATTTTCAGTATATAAGGAGGATTAACGATTCATCTAATTCATATCAGAATATTGACGATAATAATAAGAGAATTATTAACATTGGACAATCCAACCGATATGGCACGTTTATGGTAAACTGTCTGCGGAGCATGAATATGGACGAGAAAATTACCATCATCGAAGGTCCACCCCCCGTCTTTGAAAGCATAGACGATGGCTGGGCGTTGGGTTTGAACGAAAGCCCGTCTGTCTATTACACGGCCTTGACCCGTTTGCGCACCTATAATGGTCCGGCACTGGTTGAGAGATGCCATCGTATGTGGACTCAGAAACAACCGATCTACTTGCATTATCGTAATGAAATGGGTCTGGAAGAAAAAGTACCCATCCTGGCGGCCCGTTCAAGCGAAACGAATGACGGTCAGGTATTGTTCCTTTGGATCAGGCGGGAAGATGCAGAAGTTGATTTGGAATACGACGATTCAGATGATTTGATGGATTAACACATGAATTGAACCGGAGAGATTTCTCCGGTTTTTTATACTAACAGACGACCGGTTTCTATCAAGAAACCAGTCGTCTGTTAGTATCTGCATTAAAAGATAAACACCTGGGTGAGGGGGGCACCCAAGTGTTTATCTGCTGTTAGTATACATCAACCCAAAATGGGTTTCAAGGATTTTAAGTTAAGAGTTTTTTAACCCATAATTACCAACTCTATCTTCTCCCATATTGAATTTATTGGACATAACACCTACAATCAAATAATAAGAGTATTTTTATCTTATCGAGGAAAATTATGGGTTTAAAACAAAAAAATGACATCAGGTTTAGTCCGGCTGAAATAATTGCGGATTATCGACTCGCTTATCGTTCTCGCCAGGCCGGGATAATCGGCAGACGCGAAGTGCTCACTGGCAATGCCAAGTTCGGCATTTTCGGTGATGGAAAAGAGCTTGCTCAGTTGGCCATTGCACATGCTTTTCAAAAAGGCGATTGGCGTTCAGGATACTATCGTGATCAAACCTGGATGATGGCATTGGAAGCTCTGACACTCGAACAATTCTTTGCCGCTATTTATGGAAATCCGGATCTGAAATTGGAACCGCATTCCGGCGGTAGAAATATGGGCAATCATTTTGCTTCGCATTTATTGGATAGCAACGGTAATTGGCTCAATCAGGTGGACAAATATAATACTTCGGCAGACATTGCCTCCACGGCAGCGCAAATGCCCCGTGCCGTTGGATTATCTTATGCTTCAGTGTTATATCGCAAAATGGAATCCCTCCATCAGTTTAAAAATTTTTCTCATAATGGTGATGAAGTAACCTGGGTGACCATCGGCAATGCTTCCACTTCAGAAGGGCTGTTTTGGGAAGCTGTAAATGCCATTGGTGTTTTGCATGCCCCTGCCATTATTACCATTTATGATGACGGTTACGGAATATCGGTCCCGAACCAATTTCAAATGGTGAAAGAAAATATCTATTCCATTCTCAAGGGATTCCAGCGGGATCCATGCCCGGCTGAGGCATGTGACAAGGGATTTGATCTATATTCCATTTCTGCCTGGAATTATCCCGAATTATTGAACGCCTACCAACAGGCATCCGCTATTGCACGACAATACCATATACCTGCTCTGGTACACGTGACCGAAGCAACCCAACCTCTGGGTCATTCCACTTCCGGTTCTCATGAACGTTATAAAACCGCTGAAAGGTTGAAATGGGAAAAGGAATATGATTGTTTGATCCAGTTCCGGAAATGGATCATTGCCGAGAGTATCGCCCGCGATAGTGAAATCGACCAATGGCAGGAAGAAGATAACGTTACCGTTGAAAAGGCTCGTAAAACCGCCTGGGAAACCTTCCAAACACCCATTCGTCAGCTTCGTGATGAAGCGTTGGTCTTGTTGGATAATGTTTCTGATTCTATGCAAAATTCAGAATCGGTAGAGCAAGCCCGCGAAACCCTTGAAGAACTTCCAGCTCCTTTATATAAAGATATTGCAGTTGCGCTTCATGCTGGTCTTGTCGCCACTCGAGCGGAGCCTTCTGCTGCCCGACTTGAAATTGTAGATTTTGCTAAAAAAATGGAGTCACAGAATCTACAATATTACGATTCACACCTTTTTTCATCATCCAGTGAATCTCCGTTTGCCGTCACCCCCGTTCCGCCGGTTTTCAGTGAATCCTCGCCAACCGTAATGGGGTTTGAAATTCTCAATGCTGCATTTGATGCGGCTTTTGCAAGAGAACCGCGTTTGATTGCTTTTGGTGAAGATGTTGGGCTATTGGGTGATGTGAACCAGGGTTTTCATGACATGCAAAAAAAGTATGGTCTTTTACGCGTCAGTGACACTGGTATTCGTGAAGCAACCATACTGGGGCAGGCCATTGGCATGGCTTTGCGCGGACTTCGACCAATATGTGAGATGCAATACCTTGATTATCTCATCTATGCATTGCAAATAATGTCAGACGATTTGGCCAGTTTACGGTGGCGAACCGCCGGGGCACAAAAAGCACCGGTGATCATACGCACGCGCGGACACCGGTTGGTGGGTATTTGGCACTCCGGTTCACAAATGGCAGGAATTCTCAACCTGGTTCACGGCATGCATGTCCTGGTGCCACGCAACATGACCCAGGCAGCAGGTTTCTACAATACCTTGCTCAAGTCGGATGACCCGGGTTTGGTGGTCGAAGTATTAAGTGGTTATCGATACAAAGAACGAAAACCGGATAATTTGGCAGAGTTCACAGTCCCCCTGGGTATCCCTGAAATTGTCAGACCAGGTAAGGATGTGACCATTGTCACGTATGGCGCATTGGTTCGAATTGCGTTTGAAGCTGCAGAAAAACTTTCTGCTGCTGGAATTGACAGCGAAGTCATTGACGTCCAATCTTTGCTGCCTTTTGATATCAATGGCATGATCGTGGAGTCATTGAAAAAAACATCACGAATTTTGTTCCTTGATGAAGATATGCCGGGGGGTACAACGGCTTATATGATGCAGCAAGTAATTGAGGTTCAAAAGGGGTATCAATGGTTGGATTCAGCCCCTCGTACTCTCTCGGCGGCAAATCACCGTCCGGCTTATGGAGCTGACGGGAATTATTACTCCAAGCCTAATGTGGAATCGATTTTTGACAATGTCTACGACCTGATGCGAGAACAGGCCCCCTTGCGTTTTCCGAAAATCTACTAGGAGGAATTATGGCGACTAAGTTGATTGCACCCAGCATGGGTGAAGGTATTGAAGAATTGACCGTGATTAACTGGCTGAAGAAAGAAGGTGACTCGGTTAAAGAAATGGAAATGATCGTTGAACTTGAAACCGAAAAAGTGACCACTGAAATTCCAAGCCCGGTTGCAGGGGTGTTATTGAAGATTCTGGTGAAGAAAAATGATGTAGTCAAGGTTGGCACGACCATAGCCTGGATTGGTCAACCTGGAGAAGCATTAAACACTGAGGCAAAGGTAAAAACTCCTCCCGCAGCAACAGCCAAAGCAGTAGAAAATCCACTACCTTCTGAAGTAGCTCCTGAACAACAAACTGAACCAAAGCGAGTGTCTCCGCTGGTGAAGAGCATGGCAGAAGAACACAAAATTGATCTGAGCCAGATCCAAGGAACCGGTCTGGATGGTCGAATCACTAAGCAGGACGTGCTGACTTATCTTGAGTCGAGAAAAGAACTCGATACACTCTCCAGTCAAGAAACGTCTCAAACTCCAGATCAACTGTCCATATCGAATGCTGGTAATCAAACATTTTCAGGTGGAAAATTAGTGCCGCATACTTCCATCAGAAAGCAGATCGCGGAGCGGATGGTAAATTCCATGCAAGTTTCTCCGCACGTATTGACGGTGATGGAAGCCGATCTCAGTAAAGTATTAAACCACAGGGCTCTTAATAAAGCTGCCTTTTCAGCACTGGGAATAAACCTGACATTAACTGCTTATTTTTGTACCGCAATTGTCAGCGGATTGAAAATCTGTCCTGAGGTGAACTCCTCCTGGCAAGATGACGGCATCCAGAGTTATAGCGACATCAATCTTGGGATCGCAACTTCCCTTGGCGAGCAAGGACTGATTGTGCCTGTGATAAAAAATGCCGGCTTGCTCTCGCTCCAGGGATTGGCTCAACAAATCAATGACCTGTCAACCCGAGCTCGATCAAAAAAACTTCTGCCTGACGAAGTCAAGGGAGGGACATTCACCTTAACCAATCACGGCTTGGGTGGATCGCTTTTTGCCTCTCCAATCATCTTTCAGCCTCAGGCCGCCATTTTAGGCACAGGCATGATGCAAAAACGGCCAATCGTAGTAACTGATGCTGAAGGTAATGACGCCATGGCAATTCGTCCCATGATCTACCTGTCACTTGTTTTTGACCATCGGGTATTGGACGGCGAAGGTGCAGATCGATTCTTAAAAGCGGTTAAAGATACATTGGAAAACTGGAGTTGAACATAGAGTTGTGACATTAAATAAATAGTGCCCCACGGTTTTTGTGCACCAGAGCCGCGGAGCGGCGAGAGGTGCGGGAGGGACTCGAATAATAATCCCCCGAATGAGGGACTCTCAACCTACAAAAATTCATAATGTAATTGTGCCCCGGGAGGGACTCGAACTCTCAACCTAAGCGTTAGGAGTGCTTTGCTCTATCCTATTGAGCTACCGAGGCAATGCTGTCATTATAGCATCTGCCAAATTTCCCTTCAAGGGTACGATTTAGGACATAACGTAATCCATAAATCAGCAATTGGTTATGAAGTTATAAATTTGATTTTTATCATTTATAAATAATTTATTATGGATTTACGGCAGTTTCATTGATTTTAGGAGTTGGTTTTGCTAATTTTTAAGAGAGAAATATTGATTCATTACTCTCTCACTCTACCAAATCAATATTGTCAATTATTGTTTCAATTTTTTGCAAGTTATTGGTTTGGTGGAGGATTTAATGTATTCCCTTATAAAAAACAATCGTAGTAACCATGTCCGCAAAGAGTCATTACGTACTCGTTTGTTCCTGCTGGTTTTGGCCTTATCACTTGTACCTCTAATTGTTGTGGGTGTGATGAGTGTCATTCGGAGCCAGAACACTATTATGGAGAGAATTAATCAGGACTTGCGGAGTCAAACTGATCTGCAAAGTCTTATGCTGCAAGAGTATTTGTCGGCGCGTAAAGATAACCTTATGGTTTTAGCCGATTTAGCCGATGTAAAAACGATGGATCCAGTGATCGCTGCTAAGACTATGGATAAGTATTATGAACAATGGAAAGTGTATGAAAGTCTTTCTTTATATGCATTGGATGGTTCTACTGTTTATCGTACGGACCATTCTTCGATCAATGTGGCTGAACGTGGATACTTCCTGGCTGCGTTGGAAAAAGAAACTGTAATCGCTGATCCAGTACTTTCAAAAGCCAGCGGCAATATCGTTTTCGTTGTGGCATCACCAGTCTTGGAGAATGGAAAAGTTGTTGGCGTTGTGGCGGGTTCGATCCCAACCGGTGTTTTTACAGAAATTATTGGTGCCAAAGCTCTGGGTGGTGGTGATGGTTTTCTAATTAACAAAGATGGGTTTTTAATTACACCCTCTAACCATACTGAAGAATTGATAAAGAGGGAAGTTATCATTGAAAGATCTGAATTGGAATTGCTTCCAGAAACGGCTGCTGTTCAAGGCATCCTTGCAGGCAATGAAGGAGTTCAGCAATATAAAGATGTTTTAGGCAATGAGGTCATTGGAGCGTTCGTTCTTATTGAGGGGTCCAGTTGGGGTTTGGTGGTTGAACAGCGAACCTCTGAAGTTCTTAAGCAAGTTACGAACTTGCGTAATTTGATTATCGCCATCATTGTAATGTCTATCGTAGTCGTGACCATTTTGGCGAACTTGCTCAGCAGTTCAATCATTAAGCCGTTGTTGATTGTGAAAAAAGAAAGTGATGATCTATCAAAAGGCATATTGTTAAGAGATATGTCACAAAAAGAGATGGAAATCGTATCCCTTCGTAAAGACGAAATTGGGGATATCGGTAAATCTTTTGACGGATTGATCCATTATTTGCAAATGATGGGTCTGGCAGCCAATGCAATTGCAGAAAACAATCTGAGCATATCAGTTGAACCTTATTCAGAGAAGGATGAGCTTGGCATTGCCTTTAAACAAATGGTTTTTAGTTTGCGTGAGATTGTAGGGCAGGTAACTGAAAATGCCAATAATTTGAGTGAATCGGCTGCTCAATTATCAAATGCTGCCAATCAAGCTGGGGATGCTACGAACCAGATTGCGGTTACGATTCAGCAGGTTGCCAAGGGCACACAAAATCAGGCAGCGGCTATAACAAAGACTGCATCTTCAGTTAATCAAATGGCAGTCGCGATTGAAGGTGTGGCAAAAGGGGCACAGGAGCAAAGCAACTCAGTTTCCAAGGCATCAGCTGTTTCAGAACAGATCAATCGTGCCATCCAACAAGTCGCAGACAATATATCCACGGTCACTGCTGATTCTCTAAAAGCGGCCGAGGCGGCTCGAAAAGGATCAGAGACAGTCAAAATTACCCTGGCTGGCATGGAAAGTATTAAAAATAAGGTAGGTGTTTCGGCAGAAAAAGTTCAAGAGATGGGCAAACGCTCTGAACAGATCAGCACGATTGTAGCAACAATCGAAGATATAGCCTCTCAAACGAATTTACTTGCCTTAAATGCTGCAATTGAAGCTGCACGTGCGGGTGAGCATGGTAAAGGTTTTGCGGTCGTTGCTGATGAGGTGAGAAAGCTGGCTGAGAGATCAACGTCATCCACCAAAGAAATTGATCAAATGTTGAATGGAATTGTTGCCACCGTGGAGGAAGCTGTTGTTGCCATGCAAAGCGGTACTATGGAAGTTGAAACAGGTGTTGAAAATGCAAATGAAGCAGGCAAAGCATTGGATGAAATCCTCACCGCTTCTGAAGCTGTGAATGCCCAAGCCACATTAGCAGCAACCGCCAGTGAACAAATGAGATTAGCCTCAGAACAATTGGTTGAAGCCGTGGATTCAGTATCTGCTGTGGTAGAAGAAAATACGGCCTCCACTGAAGAAATGTCAGCCAATTCGACCGAGATATCTGAAGCGGTTGAAAATATAGCCAGTGTCAGTGAAGAAAATAGCGCGGCTGTAGAAGAGGTGAGTGCAGGTGCTGAAGAAATGACAGCCCAGGTTCAGGAAGTTACTGGTGCAGCTAATTCGTTAGCAGAAATGGCTCAGGCGCTTAAAGATATTGTCGCTAAATTCAAATTGGCATAGGTATTTATCATGAACAAAAGGCTGGAGATCGTAAATCTCCAGCTTTTTGTTTTGTTAAAAAATAGATTTTCCAACAATCGATTTAAAAACTATTTCGGATTGAAAGAACCTGATCGGCATAACGGTAGCCCACATCATATGGACCATATGACTTCAATGCTTCACGGATATCGCCGTACCTTTCTATCAATCCAGCCAGCATGCGAACGCCGTAATCCACATTGAAAGCAGGGTCTTTTAGTTCTTCAATGCTTGGGCGCGAGGCAAAACAAGGACCGTTGATGCAATGAAAACCGGCAGCAATGCCGTCTCTTGGCATCACCTGCATCAAACCCACCGCCCCCGAAGAGGACATGATCTCGGGCTGTCCGCCACTCTCTTGCAGCATCACAGAGGCGATCAGCAGCGCATCTACACCGTGTTTGGATGCTGCTCCTTCGATCAATCCGCACCAGGGCTGCACTTTGGCAGGGTAGCGGTCGTTGAATTCACAATCCCCGGAATTGTTTTCTATTACAGCGACCTCTGTTGCTGCTTCTGCAATGAGCGTCGGGTTGACCAATCTACTGAGCAGAACCAGAATGAGAATTCCTAATGCGATGCCGGGAATAATGGCTTTTTGCGTGCTCGTCATGATAGTCTCCTTTGAACGATCTCCATTGAGACTATAATAGCACTTATGTTCTATAATTGCAATAAAAAAGAAGGGGGAAGAATAAAAAACGGGCGGTTCACGAACCGCCCGTACAATATGTTTCAATGATGATTATCTTTCCATGCTGACGACTTGATGCTCCCATTTGTGCCAGCCGTTGAAGCGCTCGTCTAAAATCTTGCGGCCTTCGCCGGGACACTTCTGATCCATCAGTTCAAGATCGGCGTCAACCATAATACGTACAAGTTCGTGGAATTTCACCTTGGGTTCCCAGCCGAGTGCTTTCTTTGCTTTGCTGGGGTCACCCAACAAGTAATCGACTTCGGTGGGGCGGAAGTAGCGCGGATCAATTTCAACGTATTTCTTCCAATCCAGGCCGACATAACCGAAGGCTTCATCTAAAAATTCACGCGGACTGAAGGATTCACCGGTGGCCACGACAAAATCATCGGCTTTGTCTTGCTGAAGCATCATCCACATGGCTTCAACATATTCGGGAGCATATCCCCAGTCACGTTTGGAGTCCAGGTTGCCCATGTAGAGTTTGTTTTGTTTACCAGCTACGATGGATGCCAGAGCGCGGGTGATCTTGCGAGTGACGAAGGTTTCGCCACGGCGTGGAGATTCATGATTGAACAGGATGCCGTTGGTGGCGAAAATGTCATAGCCTTCGCGATAATTTCGTGTCACCCAATAGGAATACACCTTTGCTGCAGCATATGGGCTGCGCGGTTCAAACGGAGTGGTTTCCATTTGCGGGGGTTTTGCGCCGCCGAACATTTCGCTTGAAGAAGCCTGATAGAAGCGTTCAGGATGACCGCTGCGCCGAATAGCTTCAAGAATGCGGATAGTGCCAAGGCCGGTGATGTCGCCGGTGTATTCGGGCATGTCAAAGCTGACACGCACGTGGCTTTGAGCAGCCAAGTTGTAGATCTCATCCGGTTTGACATTGTAAATTACATCCATCAGACTTTCGATGGCTGAAATATCACCATAATGCAAAAAGAGGTTTACTGGTGCGCCATTTTTGTGCGGATCGTGATAGAGGTGATCTATTCTGCGGGTATTGAATGTGCTCGCGCGGCGGATGATGCCGTGAACTTCGTATCCCTTTGAGAGCAATAACTCTGCGAGGTAAGAACCATCTTGACCGGTGATGCCTGTGATTAACGCTTTTTTCATAAATTTTTATCTCCTGATATTGTTACAGACCAACCATCAACTACAGGTGACGCTTAAGTTGATCTGTCAGCATTGCTAAAGTTGGACGGTCACTTAACCCATGTGGGGTTGAGTATGACCGGTAACCCATGTGGAATTCAGTCTGTTCTCTTTTCCACAAATCCACACCATCCACTTTTATTGAAGGCGATCCTTGAAAAGAATGAAACTCAGCTTCAAGATCGTCATGGATAATAATGCGTTCCGGTTGGAGGATAATACCCAATTGGTTCAAACAATTCAGAAGGTCATTCCAGACTTGTTCAGTGTTCGGGCAGTCTTCAATATACAGGAACTGGATTTTGTCCACTGCCCTATTATAGTAGAAAAATGGATGCTTTTTTAAAATCAAACCTTCAAAATATAAAATCCCCGTGGTCTGAAAACCACGGGGATTTGGATTTTGTTTTTACTTCTTTTTGAAGTGAATTTCTTTCTTTTCTTCATTCAGGTCAACGATAACCGTGTCGCCTGAAACAAATTCGCCGGAGAGCAGGCTGACCGAGAGTGGACTCTCGACATATTTCTGCAGCGCTCTCTTCAGTGGTCTTGCACCAAAGGAGGCGTCGTAGCCTTCCATTGCCAGCCATTCACGGGCGGTTTGGGTGAGTTCCACTTTCAAACCATGTTCTGCCAGGCGAACAGTTACATCTTTCATCTGCAGATCAACGATTTCCATCATTTGTTCTTTAGTGAGCGGTGAGAACATGATGACTTCGTCAACACGGTTGAGGAACTCAGGTCTGAAGGTGCTCTTGAGTGCCTTTTCAATCTTTTCATGAGCCTGACGGTCTTCGTCTGTGGCTTCCTTTTTCAAGAATCCCAGAGTGCCGCCTTGTTTGACGAATTCGGTACCCAGGTTGCTGGTCATGATTAAGACTGTGTTTCTAAAGTCCACCACTCGGCCTTGACCATCCGTTAATCGGCCGTCGTCAAGAATTTGTAACAAAGCATTCCAGACTTCGGGATGTGCTTTTTCGATCTCGTCAAAGAGGATGACGCGATAAGGGCGTCTGCGAACAGCTTCGGTCAGTTGACCGCCTTCTTCATAACCCACATAACCTGGAGGGGCACCGAAGAGGCGGGAAACAGTGTGCTGCTCATGATATTCACTCATATCCATGCGCACAAGCGCATCTTCATCATCAAACAGGAATTCAGCCAAAGCCTTGGCCAGTTCGGTCTTGCCAACACCGGAGGGGCCGATGAAGATGAATGAACCGTTGGGGCGCTTGGGATCTTTCAATCCAGATCGAGCGCGGCGGATGGCATCCGCGATGGCATGGATCGCAGGTTCCTGACCAATGATGCGTTCATGCAATCGTTCTTCCATGTGCAGCAGCCGGGCAGATTCGGTTTCCAGCATTTGATTCACCGGGATGCCGCGCCATTGTGAAAGTACTTCGGCTATATCGTTGATGTCCACAACTTCATCCAGTTTGTGTTCAGATTCCCACACGTCACGTTTTGAATTGAAATCCTCTTCCAGGCGCAAACGATCCGCTTTCATTTTTGCGGCACGTTCATAATCGCGTTCAATGCCTGCCTGTTCTTCTTCAGCTTTAAGGCGGTCAAGTTCTGTTTTCATCTTTTTGAGATCAGGGGGCAGTGAATATAGCGCAACCCGCAATTTCGCAGCTGCTTCATCCATTAGATCAATGGCTTTGTCAGGCAAGCGGCGGTCGGTGATGTAGCGAGAACTTAATTTCACCGCTGCTTCAAGTGCATCATCTGAGAAATGCACTTTATGGTGCGCTTCATACCGGTCACGCAGCACCAGGAGCATCTTTAATGTATCGTCTTGTGAAGGTTCTTCGACAAAGACCGGGGCAAAACGCCTTTCAAGCGCGGCGTCTTTTTCAATATGTTTTTGATATTCATCCAGCGTGGTGGCGCCAATGCATTGCAATTCGCCACGTGCCAGGGCTGGTTTCAACATATTCGAAGCATCCATTGCGCCTTGTGCTGCGCCGGCGCCTACAACTGTATGTAGTTCATCAATGAACAGAATGATCTCACCATTGGAGCGCTGAACTTCTTCAATCGAAGCTTTCAGTCGTTCTTCAAACTCGCCTCTAAAGCGTGAGCCTGCTATCATGGATCCCAGGTCAAGAGATATGACGCGTTTGCCCATCAAAATTTCAGGTACATCGTTGGTGGCAATCTTTTCAGCGAGACCTTCCACAATGGCGGTCTTGCCGACACCGGCTTCACCAATCAGAACAGGGTTGTTCTTGGTGCGTCGTGAAAGAATTTGCATGACACGTGAAATTTCAGTGTCACGCCCAATCACGGGGTCAAGCTTGCCTTCGCGGGCTTGCTGGGTGAGGTCGCGCGAGTATTTTTCAAGCGTGCGATAACGGGTTTCAGCCTGCGGATCGGTGACACGCTGTCCGCCGCGCAGTTGAACCACGGCTTCTGACACACGTTCTCGGGTGAGGCCAGTGGTCTCAAGCAGACGGGCTGCAGGGGTGTTCTTTTCACTCAAAATGGCTAAAAAGAGGTGTTCGGTTGAAATATATTCATCTTTCAACTTGCTGGCTTCTTCATTGGCCAGGTCAATGATACGTTTGACACGCGGCGTAATAAATATCTGACCGGCACCGCCGCCAAAAATGCTGGCTTTGGGGCTGGTTTTGAGAATGTAATCCAATCTTTCCATCAGGATTTGGGGATCCACCTTGAGAATCTCAAGGATTTGCGGTACCACACCCTGGGGTTGTTCGATCAACGCCAGCAGGATGTGTTCTGTATCAATCTGATTATGCCCATACCTCTGAATAATTTCAGCAGCGCGTTGGGCTGCCTCTTGTGCTCTCTCTGTAAAACGATCAAATCTCA
>PHBW01000010.1 GCA_002840715.1 Chloroflexi bacterium HGW-Chloroflexi-4 | reverse complement strand
TGGGGGTACCAATGAATTGTGAAGCGTTAAGAGGTTGGGAGAGCACAGGCGCTGGTGGAGGAGTGGTGTCGATGGTGAAGTATTTTGAGGCGCTCCAAGCACCTGCATTATTTAATAGATTATTAGATCTTACCTGCCAATAATATTTACCATCATTCAAATCAGAGGTTGTAAAACTTGTGGCAGTTACGAAATTACCGTGGGATTCAGGTGAAGAAAAATCTGAATTGTTATCCACTCGCACATCATAATTTTTGGCATTGTTTACTGGTGACCAGGTGAGCGTCACAGTTTGGTCATTGGTTATGGTAGCTGTTGTTGGTGAAACCAATGTTGGAGAAGCAGGAATACTTAGACCTGAGCCGTATTTCACCCAGGAAGTTCCTTCGCCAACTCTTGAAGTGTTCCACTTTATATGCATATAACCGCCGTCACCCCAAGAAGATCCCCAGCTGTTGCGAAGGATCCATGTTTGGTTGGAATCATTCCAACCGACAAGAATAATCTGGTGGTCGGTGCCACCTCCACAATCATCATTAGTAGAATAAACTCCACCGCTGTAAGAATTCCATCCACTACCGGTACAAACCCCAGCAGTGACTGGACCGTAGGTATAGATAGCAGATTTAATTTGATCTACAGTGGGGACTGTCCATTCGCTGGTGGTAACAAATGTCCAATTGCTCAGTTTATATGGATGGTTAGATATTAAAGTGCAAGACCCGTTGCTGGTGGTATAAGGTTTATCGGATTCCAGTACTGCGCCAATAGTGGTCTGGCTATTACCAAGTGTGTTGTAGTGGTATTTGTTAGCGGTTAAGCCGCCATCACAATCCCAACCGTCTTTGTTACACGAGATCAGGAATTGTTCCGACAGGTCAGTTAATGAACCGCCTCCGATCTTGACTGCAGATTCCATCACTCCCACTGTACCGAAAGACCAGCAACTGCCGCAAGCACCCTGGTCACGTACAGCAGGTACGACTCCGTATTCACGCCAGTCGAAGGATGTTGGCATAGCTCCTTTTAACTGGATTGCATCAAATGCCTCTGTCGATTCATCACCAACAATACTTGTTGATTTTTCATCCACTATTTTTGGCATTGGATCGCTAAGATCGAGTTCGGCTGGGGCATCTAAAAGACTTATTTGCAATTCAGTGGTTATTGGGAGGTTTGATTCAAATTCTCTCTGATAAACAATGTGAAGAGTGCCAGTACCTGAGAAGTTAGGTGTAAACCGTAAAGTTAGAATTGAAGGAGTTCCAAACCCTTTTGATCTTGGCTTATATTCAGCCTGGCCGATTTGAGAGAATTCGAACTCGTTGGAAGGTAGAAGCACCCAGTTATATCCGGTTGTGGTCCTGGTTTCCAGATGGATGACGACTTCCTTGCCTGCTTCAGCCGGGTAAGTGATTAGTAAAGAAACGGGACCACCAAGAAAGTCAAATCCTTCTGGTAGTCCTTCAAAAATAGTTTGCTTCATTTGTTCAATATTATTGGATCCTGATAATTTTAGTTTATTGCCTGTGAATTCGCTACTAACACCTTGAGTTCTTAGTGAGTTTATAGTTTCTAAAGTTGTGCTTGATTGTGAATAGGTTAAACCGTTGATTTGAAGAGACCATTGAAATCTCTTTTCATCAGCAGGAAGAATCTCGGGGTATAAATCAGGTTGTGAAGTTGTATCTTCCGCGGGCTCTATAGTAGGCTCCACTGTAGGGGTTAAGGTTGGTTCAAGCGTCGGTTCAATTGTCGGTTCGAGTGTCGGATCAAGAGTTGGTTCAATAGTGGGATCGGGCGTCTCTATCACATCCTCAATTGGATCGCCAGTGGCTGTAACGTTCGGCTCCTGAGCTGAGACCAGATTGACCTGTCCGAGTAACAAGGAAATAATGAGAAGCAAGCAAATAAAGACAAATAGTATGAATTGTGTGTGCTTTGAGACACATGACTGAGTCATTTTATTACCCCTTTACTCATAAAGTAAAAACTATAAAATATCACAGCAAAAAATAATTTCCCACCAAATCCTGCTTTGAATTAATTCATTATAAAACTCGGAATCTTGTTTTGTCAATTACAAGGAATATCTAACAATAATTCTAAAAAGAATCAAAAGAGCGTAAAATCAAAATAATTGTTTTTCAAGAGCGGATTTTTTTGACGGTAAAAGCAGATTAGAAAGATTATTTTCCTGCAAATATGAGTTTTTAAAACACATTACCCACGTTATTTAGTAGCTTAAAAAATGCAAATTAGTGTAAATATGATATTTTTCATAAATTTCTAATGGGGAATAGACCAATATAGAAGAATCATTAATTGATAATCTATTCATTGAAACCGTTGGTATTCAACCAGATCAGTATTTATATTTGAAGTTTGTTATTTTGAGATTCTGTTTTGATCTAGTGTAGGTATAAATATCGAATATGATTAAATAATGACTTATTAGAGTCAACGAATCTCCTATAGTAATATATCATTTTATGGATTTATGAATATTTAGTTGTTGAGAATTTGTTATGGTATGGCAGATTTGTTCTCTTCAATGATTATGTTCATGAATTGCAAGCGGGTGGTTAACCAACTGCGGGCCGCCACATTAGCTATGCGTCTAAAAATAAAATAGCCAATATCGTGATCTTCTTCACATAATTTGTAAAGTTGTTTTCCTTGAATACGGATCAGTTTGCAGTGGGTTAATGCAGTTGTCGTGCCGGTTCGTTGCCTGACAACCGGTGTCATGGAGGACCAACCCAGAATATCTAATGGACCAAGGCGGGCGGTTTCAAGCTGTCCGCGGGTGGGAATATATACTTCAACCTTGATTTCGCCATCCATTAAGACATACAAATAATCGAGTTGTGCGCCTTCAAGAATGGGTGTATCCCCCGGGTCAAGCTCAATCACATCCGATATTTCGCTGATTTTTTTCAACTGATCAGAGTTGAAATCCAGAAATAGCGGGATGATTTTAAGTGCTTCAATGTTGGCTGGATCATTAAACATGGTTTACCTGTCTAAACAAATTACTTCTCAATCAAAGATAACATCAACTTCGTTTCCCCGAAAGTGTTTTCCGTCATACCGCAATGAGTAGCCTGTCATCAATAATATGATGATACTTTTTATTGATATTATGGTACTTATGAATTCATTCTGCTAATGCATCTACAGTTAATAAAGGCAAATTAATTATCTTTGTTTTCCAACCATTTAATGATTATATCAGCGGCTTGTCTGGTTAAAGAGGCTGTAATTGCCGATAATGATTGATCAAAGGCAAATTCATAACCCCTGATCGATACGAGTATCGTCTCTGGCACTTTTTGGTGAAGCGTGTCTGCTATTGCCAGCAGCGAAGCTGCAGTAAGATGGTGTGTGAGCGGTGATTTTTGAAAGTTGGCTGTTACATGTTCCAAGTGGATTTCTTCGGGAACCGCCCCAGTGTGAGCATCGATAAAACATACTCGATCATAATGATCGAGGTCGTCAGCAATTTCAGGTGTTAGTTGAAGTTGAAAATCGTAATCTATTTGGCGTTCTTCGTCTTGGAAATCAACATCCAACTCATCAGAAACTGGCAGGTCGTAATGCAACATGATTTCACGAAGCACGTGCCAGGCGACGCCGTCGTCTTGTCTGTCTGGATTTCCATAGCCATAGATGAGTGTTTTCAAATTTTACCTTTTAGGAAAAACGCGATGTGCAGGTTTTCTGCAGCATCGCGTTTTTGATAATTCTTCCGTCTTCTGCTAATTCCTGGTGATTGTTTTGACCAATTGGTCTGATGAATCTCTGACTTCCAGGATGATGGGCATTTGACCTACCGCATGGGTAGAGCATGACAGGCAGGGATCGTGGGCACGGATGGCAGCCTCAACCCGGTTTAGCATGCCTTCAGTCACATGTTCGGCATCAGGAATATAGGTTTTGGCAACACTGTCAACTGATTCGCTCATGGCCCAGTTGTTGTGGCCGGTTGAGACAATCAGGTTGACTCTTTCAATCTGCTGGTTCTCATTCATCCAATAGTGATGGATGAGTGTACCACGGGGCGCTTCGATGACACCAACACCATAAGGTTTGATATCCCGGCAAGTATTAAGCACATCATTGCTCAGAATATCAGGATCATCCAGCAATACTTTAACTTGCTCAATACAATAAAGGGTTTCAATCAAGCGGGCAGTGTGATAATGCAGGGTATTTTCAACCGGTTTACCGTCGTTTAACTGTTTAAATTTCTTAAGTTCGGCATCAGCAAGCGGGGTGGACATGCGGTCAGAATTGTTTAAACGGCCCAGGGGACCTACGCGGTAAACACCGCCAGGGTAACCAAGTTTTTTATAGTATGGGAATTTCAGGTACGACCAGTTCTCTACATGCTCGGCAATATAATCCAGATAGTTGCGGGGATCAAATTTCTCAAGTTCCTGTCCGGTTGAACTGACCAAACGGATATTGCCATCATACAATTCAAGCGTATTGCCTTCTTTTACCAAACCGAAATATCCAGTGGGGAAGACGCCAAATTTATTGATATCTTCCATGTTGGCGTCAGCCCAACCCTTCATGATGCCGATGGCAGCCTGGGTTGTGGCTAAAGCTTGATCATAACCGGCGAGAATGGTTTCACGTTCATCTTTGGTCAGTGCTTTGTTAACACCGCCGGGGATGGCGAAATTAGGGTGAACACGACGTCCGCCTAAAATTCTGATGATTTCCTGTCCCCATTTGCGAAGTTGAACAGCTTTCACCGTCAAATCAGGGTTTGCCTGTAAAAGTCCGACAACATTACGAGTAGCGGGATCAGAATCGAAACCAAGCAGCAGGTCGGGGCCGGCTAATTCAAAGAAATGCATACCGTGGCTTTGAATAACTTGTCCCATGTGCATCAATTCGCGCAGCAGGGCAGCCGGGCGGGGAGGTGGAGCACCTAATACTTCATCTCCAGCTTTGGCTGAGGCTAAGTGGTGGCTGACAGGGCAGATACCGCAGATACGCGGAGTAATTAGGGGCATTTCAAAGACCATGCGGCCTTCACAGAATTTTTCAAAGCCGCGGAATTCATTGACATGCAAATAGGCATGATCAACTTTGCCGCCTGCATTCATGCGAATGGTGACCTTGGCATGACCTTCAATGCGGGTTACGGGTTCAATTGTAATTTTTTGAGCTACCATTTAATGACTCCTAACCTAATTCCAGTGCAAAATATCGCCCTTGAGTTCAGGGATTCTTCCCTGTCCAAGTTCACTCAAGGCGGTAAAAATTGCATCTGCACTGGGGGGGCACCCTGGCACGAATACATCCACTTTGACAAAATCTTGAAGGGCGTGAACCTTCATCGGCACTGCCAACTCAGGATCATTGGGTATATGTCCGCTTTCATCGGTGCTTTCTGTTTCAACATAAGCTCGACGAAGAGACTCTTCGATGGTGAAGAAGTTGCGCATGGCAGGTACGCCGCCAAACACGGCGCAATCACCCAATGCAACCAAAATTTTGCATTTTGAGCGCATGTTGACTGCGACTTCTTCGTTATAAGAATTGTTGATGCCGCCTTCAAGAATGCCCACATCCACGCCGCTTTCATCGGGGTGTTTGAGGTCAGTAATCGGGGTGGAACGCAGATCCACCAAATTGATGACATCCACGATTCGTTCGTCCATATCCAATAAAGACATATGACAACCGGCGCAGCCAGCCAGCCAATCTGATGAGACTTTTGGTTTAGCCATTATCTCTCCTTCTCTTGCTTACTTTGAGATTTCAACGACGGAGACACGACTATGCATCTCTTTCGTCCAATCAGCGGATAATTTGAAGCTAAGTTTTTCTGCCAGGGCGTTCAAGGTTTGGACGGTGGTCCAGGTTTCTTCAGCAGGGGTTATGGCTTTTTTGGCTTCTTGAACTTTACCTTCCAAGTTGATGTAGTGACCTTCCTGTTCCAACCAATTGGTGGAGGGCAGTACCACATCAGCAGCGCCAGTCAGGGCAGAAGCATAGGTGGCCAAAACAACCTTAAAAGGTGCTTTTTCGAATTCCTTGATGGATTTTTGCGATGCTTCGTCATCACCGATGGCAAAGAAGGCAGCTTTATGTCCGTTGATCTTCAAGCTTTTATCAAGGTGCAGTTGAGAAGCTGCCAGGCTGTTTGATCCGCCTTTAAGGCTGATCAATTCTGCAGAGACAACATCAGCCAATTCTTTTAACACTGCCAGGTCTGTTCCGTTCTCATAAACGAAGACAGGTTTTTCGCCGGTGGTAAGAACAAAAGCAGCATCCAGGAAATCATCCGTTTTTAAACCGGTGGCGGTTGCAAAACCATCCAAATCGGTGGCTTTAATGGCGGTCTTACCCTTGGCAAGACCTAATTTCACCACTGCAGCAATCAAACCTTTGAAGAGTTCAACATATGAACCTTTTCCTGCCTTAAGAACTTTATTGGCAACAGGATTCAAGCCATTATCTTTTTTGTCAACAACTAACAGGTTGGTACCGGAAGCAAGTTTGCGCTTGATGAAGAAACCTGCAACCTGGTGATCTTTCACGAGGTCAGTATCCACAACCATGACAGCACTGGCAGTCTGCAGTGCCTTGAGATCAGTTTCAAAAGCCTCGTTTGCAGTATCGGCAAAAACCGCGCTGTCAGCAGTAAATTCGCCTTCTTCAGTCGTGGTGACCATGTTACTGCCCAATTGGCCGGCGAAGAGTTGTTTGAATTGTGAAATGGCTTCAATCGGTTGGCGGGTTGAAATTAATGCAGCCACACCATCAGCAGATTTGCCAGCAAGGGGTTTCAACTGTGTGGCAATAGTGGATAATGCTTCATCCCAGGTTGCTGCTTTCAGTGAGCCATTTTTACGGACCATTGGGGTGGCGATGCGTTCGCATTCAACCTTCATTGGGTCAAAGCGACCGAGTTCGCAGAGCAAACCTTCATTCACTGCGCCATCCCAATCACCTTCGATACGGACAAGGCTGTTGTTGCGGGTGAGCACGTTGACTTTGCAGCCAACTGAGCAGCCGACACAGACGGTATTGGTCACATCAACCTGAGTTTCACGCCCGCGATAAGCACTCCAGCGGTCAATTAATGCGCCAGTAGGACAAACTTGAACACAAGCACCGCATGAAATACAAGTGCTTTCACCCAAAGGAATGCCGGTATCCGCAACGAGAATGCTGTTTGCGCCGCGTTCTTCAAAGCCCAGGGTGTAATTGCCGACCAAATCACCACAAGCACGGACACAGCGGCGGCAAAGGATGCAGCGGTTGGCCTCCATGATGATGTAGGGATGGGAGGCATCCATGGGGTAAGGGGTGTAATTTGGAGAGAGAGGCCAATGGGTCATTCCCTCGTGGTATGCAGCATTTTGAAGTTCGCAGTCTCCGCCGCTGACCTGGCAATACGGGCAGAAATGGTTGCGTTCGCTAAAGATCAAAGTGAGGACGAATTTGCGTGCATCCAACACCTTCTTGGTATCTGTCTTGACAACCATGTTATTGCTTACCGGTAGTGTGCAAGACGGCTGCAAGGTGCGCGCACCTTCCACCTCGACCAGGCACAAGCGGCAGCCGCCGTATGGGGTCAGATGGGGGTGATCACACAGGGTGGGAATATCAATTCCGTTGGCCTGAGCAGCTCGTAAAACAGTCATCCCGTCGGGGACTTCCAGTTTATTGCCGTTAATTGTAATCGTCGCCATTATTATTACGCTCCTGTTAAAAATGCAAAAATTTCTAAATCTTCTTACCGCTCATCGGGCAGATACCCGTTGGGCATACTTTCAATCGAATATGGGCTTCCACTTCAGCGCGGTAATGATTCAAAATATCGCGGATTGGAGCACCAGCGGTTTGACCAAGGCCGCAATTGGATAACTGGTAAAGGTTGTCACTCAGATTCATCAAGTCGGTCAGGTCGTTTAGCGTTCCTGTTCCTTCAGAGATGTTGGTCAAAATTTCAAAGGCTCTTTGGTTGCCGATGCGGCAGGGGTTGCATTTTCCACAAGATTCTTTACGGAAGAAATTCAACAATGTTTTTGCCAGGTCCACCACACAGGTGTCTTCATCGCAGATCAATAAAGCGCCTGAACCTAAAGCCACACCCGCTTTATTGAATGAGTCAAAATCCATGGGTGTATCTTGTAAAATTGCTGGCACGATCGATCCGGAAGAACCGCCGGTTTGAGCTAGTTTAAATGTCTTGCCTTTCTTCATACCCTTACCATAAATGGCAATGACTTCACGAAGGGTAATGCCCATGGGCACTTCGATCAAACCCGTGACATTGACGTTACCAAGAATGGTGTAAACCTTGGTTCCAGGGCTGAATTTTGGACCGAAGCTACGGTACCAATCCGCACCATTGCGTAGGATGGGTGCGACATTGGCCATGGTTTCAACATTATTCACGAGGGTGGGTTTGCCCCACAGACCATTTGTTGTCGGATAAGGCGGACGTGGTCTCGGTTCACCGCGTCTACCTTCAATGGATTCAATTAATGCGGTTTCTTCGCCGCAGATGTAAGCACCGGCGCCGGCATGAACATGCAGCTCAAGTTTAAAATCTGTGCCGAAGATGTTCTTGCCTAAAAAGCCCATTTCTTTGGCTTGTTCAATTGCTTTACGAACACGTTCTTGTGCAAGAACATACTCTCCGCGAATGTAGAAATAACCTTCGTCAGCACCCACTGAATAAGCCGCAATTGCCATGGCTTCAACAATGGAGTGAGGGTCTCCTTCTAGGATCAAGCGGTCTTTAAATGTGCCGGGTTCACTTTCATCAGCATTGCAGACCACATATTTTTTTGCATTCTTGGTGCGGTTGACGAAACGCCATTTGGTTCCGGTAGGAAAGCCCGCACCGCCGCGTCCGCGTAAACCGGAGGCTTCCAAAGTGTCAAAGATCTGATCGGGAGTAAATTCTGTTAATGCCCTGGCAAGCGCCTGATATCCATCATGGATGATGTAATCATCGATGGAATCGGGATCAATCACACCAGCTCTTTCAAGCACGATGCGCTGCTCGGCGGGCAATGTACCTTTACGGGCTGATAACCAGGCGATTTTGCCTGAAAGCTCGCGCACCGGAGCTTGCAATGAGGCTGCCACACGTCCTTTATAAAGATGTTCTTCAACAAGGAAATGAACATCCTCTATTTTGACTGGGCCGTAAATGGTTGCTTCAGGATAAATGATCACGAGTGGCGAGGCGTCATGCCGACCTACATCGCCGACCATGGTCAAAGAAATTTCATTCTCAAGACCAAAACTTGCGATTTCATGCTGAAGTGCCTGGTAAACTTCATTTGCGCCATTGGCAATACTTTGAGTATCGCTGGAGACTAAAACCATGGAACGAATCGCTTTCATGTTGGTCTCCTTTTAATGATACTTGGCGAGGATGGCCGGGACCTGAGCGGGGTCCACGTTTCCGATTACGTCGTCATCAATCATCATGACTGGGCCAACGCCGCAAACACCAAGACAGCTTGTCGTTACTAATGTCCATTTGCCATCAGGTGTTGTTTCATTTTCTTCGATTTTCAGAGCTTCTTTGACTGCCAGCCAAACCTCACGGCCGCCGGCTACATGACAAGGAGCGCTTTCGCAGAATTGAAGTACATGTTTTCCGCGGGGCTTGGTTGAAAGCATGCGATAAAAGCTGGCAACAGAAAAAAGCTGGCTTTTTGGCACTTTTAACAAACGGCTGAGCTCGTCTAATGCTTCACCGGGCAGATAACCAATTTCCCGGTTTACATCGTTCAAAATTGGTATCAATTCATCTTGCGACGCGCCATAACGCTTGACAGCGGATTGTACTGCTTCCAGCACAACCTTACTGTCTTTCGGTTCAATCGTCATGTTTCTCCTCCTCGGCTCTGATGGTTTAATCAAGTTGAAGGAAGAACTGAGTGCTTCGCTTCAACCAAACTAATTAATGACAATTGCATTAAAGTTGCAAACTTGCTGGCAAATGCCGCAGCGTACGCAAACATCAGGATCAATCACATGAGTTTGTCTGCGTTCACCTGAAATACAATTAACCGGACAGTTACGAGCGCAAACTGTGCAACCCGTGCAAGGACCGTCAACTATTTCGTAGCGTATAAGGGATTTGCATACTTTTGACGGGCAGCGTTTTTCTTTGATATGAGCTTCATATTCTGAACGGAAATGCTTCAGAGTGCTGACCACCGGGTTAGGAGCACCTTGTCCGAGACCGCACAGGCTGTCTTCTTGAATTTGTGCACAGAGCATTTCGAGGGTGTCAAGATCACTTTCTTTGCCACGGCCTTCACAAATGCCTTCAAGAATTTCTGCATTTGCCACAGGATTCATCCTGAACAAAGTCCATGAAAAAGCGGGCGATATCCACCATACAGGTGTCTTCGTCCATGACGACCAAACCGCCAGATCCCATAATGGAGCCGGCTTTTGCCAGTTCCTGGTAATCAACAGGCAGGTCGAGGTAATCAGCCGGCAAACAACCGCCCATCGGGCCGCCGGTTTGAATGGCTTTGAATGCTTTGCCGTCTTTGATGCCGCCACCTACGTCAAATATGATTTCACGCAAGGTTAAGCCAAAGGGCACTTCGATCAAACCGGTATGTTGAACATCACCGGCCAACGCAAAGGTTTTTGTACCCTTCGATTTTTCGGTGCCAAAGGCAGCATACCATTCGGGTCCATTGATGATGATTTGAGGAACATTGGCATATGTTTCAACATTATTAACGTTTGAGGGTTTGCCAAATAAACCTTTGACCGCCGGGAAGGGAGGTCTGGGGCGGGGTTCACCGCGATTGCCTTCGATGGATGCCATCAAAGCTGTTTCTTCACCGCAGACGAAAGCGCCGGCGCCCATACGCACTTCAAGATCAAAGTCGAAGCCGGATCCAAGAATGTCTTTGCCCAACAATCCAAGCGCACGCGCCTGGTCTATGGCAATATTCAAAGTCTTAATGGCAAGGGGGTATTCCGCGCGGCAGTAGATGTAGCCCTGGTTTGAACCGGTTGAATAAGCGCCGATGATCATGCCTTCAATTACAGCATGCGGATCGCCTTCGAGAACACGGCGGTTCATGAACGCACCAGGATCGCCTTCATCTGCGTTGCAGATCATATATTTTGGCCAATCTTGGGTCGCACGGCAAAACTGCCATTTTTTACCGGTAGGAAATCCCGCGCCACCTCGGCCGCCCAGCCCTGAACGAAGCACGATATCAATGGTTTCTTCAGGAGTGTAGCTGGTTAGAACTTTTCCTAACCCTTCATAACCGCCTTCTGCCAGATAATCTTCAATGTTTTCGGGATCAATTTTGCCGCAATTCTTTAGAACAACGCGAACTTCTTTGGATGTAGGGTCACTTAATTCTTCATCAACAAAAGTTTTTTCTTGTTGAACAAATTTTGTAGCAACACGCCCTTTTAGGAAATGTTCTTCAACCAGATAAGGAACATCATCCGGTGTGAAACCGACATAATGAACACCTTCTGGATAAACCATAATCTCGGGTCCGTTATCGCAACCACCAATTCTGGAGGTTTCTAGGACCTGGATTTCGTCGATTAAACCCTGTGCAACGAATTCATCCTGAAGTGCATCCGTGATCTCATGGGCACCCTTTTTTAGGCAGGCTGGATCGACACAAACTAAAACATGCGAACGAAAATACGTCATTGTTACACCTTATAAAAATATGGAGTGCACGTGCCGGTTACAGAGTTAGATGTTTAAGACGTGGTCTGTAACAACTTTTCCATTGCCGACGTGCTCTAATAAGATCTTTTTCGCTACATCCGGAGTCACTTTTCCATAAGTAACTTTGGCGGCTTCACCAATCACTACCTGAACAATCGGTTCTTTTTCGCATAATCCGATGCAGCCAGTTTGGGTCACTATAATGCCGTTGATTGAATCTTTTTCAATCGTATCAAGAATTGATTTCATCGTGTCACGTGCTCCGGCGGCAATACCACAAGTGCCCATTCCAACGATGACTTGCACAGTACCTGATGATGCTTTCAGGTCGCGTTTTTTGAGTGCTTCTTCACGCGCTTTCTTTAAGTCTTCAAGGCTTTTAATAGTTGACATTTTTTTCCTCTCCTGCAGACTTTATGATGGTTTATGAAACGTTTGATGCCCTGGCATCATCTATGCCTGATTGGAGCATTTCACGTAAACAATTCAGTATTGAGGGGTCTGATAACGGTAAACCTTCGATCTCGGCTTTTACCGGTTCATCGTCGAACACAAATTCGTTTTCATTGAACCGGTATTTATAAATCCAATGAACAGATGGGTTTGCAACCAACAGGTGAAGAAGGGTGGTGGTGATATCTCCCAATGGCATTCGATCAATGTGGCTGTATTGAAATTTCACCACTATATTTGTACCTATACCGACTTCAGAGGTCAGTTCGAGACTTCCATTGCACATTTCCGCAGCTTCTTTGAGCAATGGGATTCCCAGGCCGACTTTTCTGGTGGTGCGTGTCGTTACAAAGGGATCAACCACTTTGGCGGCCATTTCAGGGGGCATGCCGTATCCATTATCATGAACACTCAGTTGTAAAAGATCTATTCTTAAATCTTCGATAACTTCTATCGTAATGTCTTTTGCTTTAGCCGAAATGCTGTTCTCGGCAATATCCAAAAGGTGAAGTGATAGTTCTCTCACACGTTACTCGGCAATTTCCTGGATGGGCTTAAGAATTTGCGGCATTTTATTGGGTTTTACTCTGCCGACAACATCTTCATCGACCAAAATCACAGGTGCCTGTGAGCATGCACCTACGCATCGACAAATTTCAACGGTAATATTGCCATCAGGTGTGGTTTTACCGGGTTCGACACCCAGAATCTGTTTGGTTTTTTCAATCAAAGCAGGTGTTCCACCGACATAACATGCAGTGCCCATGCAGAATTTAACTGTATGGGTGCCGCGTGCATTTGTGGTGAAAAAGGAATAAAAAGAAACCACGCCGTGAACGCGAGACGCAGGAACCTGAAGCCTGTTTGCAATGTAATTTTGCATATCAGGGGTGATAAAGCCGATGGCAGATTGAATTTCATTTAAAACTACCATGGTTGCGCCGGGTCGTTCTTTATTTTGATCGACAATTTGATCAATCAATTGTTTTCTTACGGGATCCGTTAATGGATTGTTTTTCTGAACTGTTGCAGTGGTCGCCGACATTAAAAAGACTCCAATCTTTTATAATCAGACAAATTATGTGTTATTACACTAATTGCCTATAATAGTTTACAAGTTCGATGCACGTGCAACAATGACTGAATGTCATCATATCTGCTGTTGGATATCCAGACTTCACTTTGCCGCAACTTTGTTGCCTAACGGTATCTATTTAATTGTTTTGTTTCACTAGAAGAGTATTTTACCCGATTTTTTGACTTAAATTTTAGGAAAAACCTACCAATCTGCCGTTATTGTTATGAATTGCCATACGGATTTCATCAATGGTTGGTGCTTCAAGATAAAGGGTCATCTTGCCGTTAAATTCATCCAATCGATGAACATCTCCATCCTGTATCAGCGGATACCCCCTAACCTGTGGAAGTTGTTTGGCTGCATCCTCCGGGTTCAGGTGTTTCGAAATCTCAAGTGCTTCAATTTGGATGTCTGTTGGAACTAATCCAAGACTTCCAAGCAGACCAAACGCCTTGCGATTCACATGCGCTGGGATGAATAAACCGCCCAAATCGTTGACAAATTTCCAGGCATCATTGAGCGACAAACTTGAACTGACCAACAGTAGCTGCTCTTCCCGTCGAATAAACTCCCCTGTTTCATCTACGACAAATTGTTCGCCAAAATGTTCAGCCTCATTTTTGATGGGGGGCAGGGTTTCGGTGACCAGTTTTTGAAGTTGATAAATCTGTTCAATGGTGTCAAACAGGCATAAGGAATGAACCTCTTCACGTGTTTGAAGCTCCATGCCTGGCAAAACATTCAGAGGCGTTTTAAAGGCGGCTTTCTGCACGGCTTCAATATTTGCTGACGAATTGTGGTCCGTAATTGCAATCAGGGTTATTCCAAGGTCGAGTGCATATTCCACGATTAACGGTGGAATCATCTCCACTTCAGCACAAGGAGAGAGCACTGTATGTACATGAAGATCAGTTCTAAAAGGTTTAATCAAATTAGCCAAAAATACATCTAGAAATTAGTGAACTAACAATGAAAACCCATCTCCCAGAGTTTTCCGATCACGTTAAACGTGGGTTTTTCAGTGCTTAGAATGACAACCCCTTCTTCATTAGCCCTTGCAAGCGTTGCAAGTTCGGGCATGGCACCTTCAGTGATGACGATTGCAGAAAGTTCAAGTAATGTCGCCACGGCAATAATATTTGAATGCGCCTGGAGCGTCACCCAAATAGATTTATGAGGTGCCCCGGCCATGACGCAGCTAAGTAAATCAGAAGAATAACCGCAAGTGGGTTCAATCGCGGAGAAATCTTTGGGCTCGGTTAAAACTTTTAAATCCAGATTATTAATTATTTCTTGTAAATTCATGTTAATTCTCCTTGTTTGTTCCTGATGCTTCGCCTACGGTTTCTTCACTTTGAAGCAGAATTTTTAATCTTAAGTTTGTGCCTTTGCCATGCACTGACTCCAGACGCATTGAATCCACACAGCGCTGAATGTTTACCAATCCCATGCCTGCTCCAAAGCCAAGTTCGCGTACAGTTTCAGTCGCTGTTGAATACCCTGGTCGCATTGCAAGTTCAATATCTGGGATGCCTGGTCCGTCGTCAGAAATATTAATTGATATCTGGTGAGGTTCAATTTCCACACGAATGACACCGCCGTTGGAGGTATGGATGATCAAATTCATTTCAGCTTCATAAACCGCGATGCCGGTACGTCTTGCAATTTGAGGTGTGGCACCGAGTCTTAACAAAGCTAATTTGATGGCTGAAGATGCTGACCCTCCGTGAATAAAATCTCCTTGTTTGATGTTGTAACGTAAGATCAAACTTGAGCGGTCTGAATTGATGTCTTCAAACAAATGGCTTGCGCGGTACCGTCTAATTTCTTCGGCGTGGTAGTCTTTTTGCAGAGCGGTTAAAATGCCGCTGGTGATATCACCTTTTGTGATGATGCCAATCAATTTATTGTTTACATCAAGAACAGGCAGTCGTCCTTTATGTGTATTGACAAATAATTTTAATGCTTCAATAACCGGATCACTTCCGTGAACCGTTAGGATTGAAGAACTCATGTATTTTGATACGGGTGCGGAAAGGTCGTTCTCTTGAAAACTGCGGATCAGGTCTTCGATACTTATGATCCCAATTAGT
This sequence comes from Chloroflexi bacterium HGW-Chloroflexi-4, assembly GCA_002840715.1. GTDB lineage: Bacteria > Chloroflexota > Anaerolineae > Anaerolineales > Anaerolineaceae > UBA6107. Next base: position 93,328 of record PHBW01000010.1, on the reverse strand, counting down.
TGATTGTCTTTAACTACAGGTGCGCCTGAAATTCTGATTTGTCGAAAAAGATCAAGCGTTTCTCGCATAGAAGTGTCAGGTGTAACAGTCAATGGCTCTTTAGTCATGACTGCTTCAACTTTTAATTCATACGCAAGTTCTTCAACGCGGGTTATATTCTCTGCATCTTGATCCGTAACAGGACGTTTTTGAATTCGAGAGATGTCGCCCATTTTCCTCCTGATTACGACTTATTCATCACAAGAGCAGGGTTCATCTCCTACGGCTCTTTCAAGGCTGGGCAATCCGGCGCGATGTAATCTGCCGCAAAGCTCAAACATTCCAAAAGGTGATGAGATTAATGCCAATTCTTCCTGGCTGGCAAGATCAATCGTTTCTTTTGGAGGTGTTTTGCCTCTTACAATAATCACTGCCGCCACATCCGCCATCATAGATGTTCGAATGACCTGAGGGTTGCATAATCCGGTCAGCAAAACAGCTTCAGGTTGAATGGAAGCCAGCACATCGCTCATTAAATCGGCACCGCAGCCGCCTTTGACCTCACGATCGAGATTCGCAGAGGGATTACAAAGATGACCGTCAATTAATGTTATTAATTCCTTAACATTCATAAAACATCCTGCCTATGGTTACAAAACTATAATTCTCTTTCGATATGATACTTTATACACATCATAATTGACAAGAGATAACTATGAACGAAAATGCAAGGCAGGTATCAATTATGCTAAAATCAATTATCAAATGAAAGTATTGAAGGATTTAAGATGAAAACGTTGATTCAGCCTGTTAAAGGAACCAGGGAGTTTTATCCCAGGCAGATGGAATTAAGACGCTGGTTGTATGCGAAGATTGAAGCTACAGCGGCTCAATTTGGATATGAAGAATGGGACGGTCCCTTTCTTGAAAAAATTGATTTGTATGCCGCAAAATCTGGTGAAGAACTGGTAAAAGAGCAGTCTTTTGTCTTTCCAGACCGCGGCGGCGATCTTATTACACTTCGTCCTGAATTAACACCTTCACTTGCCCGTATGGTGGCTCAAAAACAAAATGAACTGACTTATCCGCTGCGCTGGTGGTCATTTGGTCCTTTCTGGCGCTATGAGCGTCCGCAGAAGGGACGTTCGCGCGAATTCTTCCAATGGAATATCGATATGATCGGCATTGAATCTGCAGAGGCAGATGCTGAGTTGGTCGGTATTTGTGTAAATTTTCTGAAATCTGTAAATGTGACCCCAGACCAGGTGAAGATTTTGGTCAATCACCGTGAGCTGATTGATGCCGAATTGGGAAAATTAGGCGTTGTCAGTGATTTAAAAAAAGCTGTCTTTAGATTAATTGACCGAAAAGATAAATTACCTTACAACAAATGGGAAGCCACAGCACTGGAGGCTGGATTAACGCAAACCCAACTTGAAGGTGTGGTCAAGCTGCTTGAAAACAAAGAACTTTGGCGGCAGTCTGAGTACATGAGCAAGGTTTTCTCAATCCTTAAAAAAATGGGTTTTGAAGAATATGTGGTCTACGATCCCAAGATTATCCGAGGATTGGATTATTACACCGGGCTTGTGTTTGAAGCCTGGGATGTGGGTGGCGATGGACGATCTGTTTTAGGTGGCGGCCACTATTCCAATCTGATTGGTGATGTAGGCGGTTCTCCGCTTGGCGGCGTTGGTTTTGCCATGGGCGATATGATGATGACCGTGATTCTTGAAAAATACGGGTTACTGCCGCAGTTTGGCGCTTTTGAAAAAACAACGTTGGTCACTGTGTTTGATGAATCGTTGATGTTGAGTTCTGTTGGGTTTGCATCAGAGTTACGCTCAAACGGGATTAAGACGATTTGCTATCCTGAAGTATCAAAATTGCAGAAACAATTTAAATATGCGGACCGACTCGGCATTGAACTTGCGGTCGTGATCGGTCCGGATGAAGAATCTGAAGGCAAAGTGACTATAAAAGACCTGAAAAGCGGTTCACAAGAAACCCTCATGCGCGAAGATGCATTAGCAAAGATCAAGCAAATGCTTGTCTAACCCTTCAGCCGGTGGCTATAGCTCAATGGCAGAGCATCGCACTGTGGATGCGAGGGTTGTGGGTTCGACCCCCATTAGCCACCCCTGACAGAAAAACAGACTTCTCAATGAAGTCTGTTTTTTGTTAACTTACCTCCAGGATTATGGAGACTAAACCCTAGTCACAAATTAAACTACAAAAAGCAATAATCTTTGGATCACAATAACAATTTTGCTGAGGAATTAGCGTTGGAGTTGGTGTTATTGTGGGGCAAAAAGCTATCTTGACCTGACTGGTCTCACATTCAGGTGGGAACAAATCGGGTAAATCGCAGAATAATTGATTTGTTACTGGATCTTCTTGAATACCAAAACCAACCGGGCAGACTGCCCGTAATTTTTTGGGGAGTGAACAGCAATTGTTGGCTGTATCGTAGGTTTGTCCGGCTGGGCAAACAGGTGGTTCACAAGGTTCTTTAGAATTGGGCAGCAGGCAGTCATCTAAAGGCATACAGAGTTCTTCAAAGGTATTTGGTCCGGTCATATTCAAGAAATAGTAAAAACCAGCAGGGCAGCCTTGATGAACAGCTGCATCAGGCAAACATTGTCCGGCAGTTTCTTTATAGCCAACCGGGCAGGGTGGTTCAGGCAGCCAGGGGCTGGCAGATGGAAGACAGAATTTCGAGAGACTATCGAAGGTATAGCCAACCGGGCAGGTGGGTGCCATCAATTGGAAGGAAAACTTGTGACAATAAGAAAGATCCACGGTTGAGCCTTGAATCATGTTTTTACCATTGCAGGTATAAGATTTGGAATCTCCAATGATGTTTGGACCAGTGCAGTTCAAATCAATAATTGTTGAAGATACAAAATCCTTGAGTTTATTACTTTGGCAGTTGGATTGTTGGATGTAAATTGAGGTGATTGGCCCTCCAGAGCTTGTAAGATAGCAATTTCCAGAAATATAAGGGGAATCGCAGGGCATTGGAGTCCACGTGGGTTGCATTTCGGGCTGATGCTGGGCAATTGGCAATACTTCGCATGGTCGAGGAATCTGGATTTTAGTTGGATGATTGGAATAGTTGCCTATTAAAACGCAGCGAAAACCAAGATCAGCAGAATGCTGCACAGGTTCCGTAAAGAACCGCATGGTTGCTGAAACATCCTGCTCGTCAGAGAGGAAACCGCCGCCGCGATATACCTTATATATTCCTGATTCGGGGCCAAGCGGGTTTGAGATAGATGTTTTTGAATAATAGTCTGCAGCATACCAATCGCTGACCCATTCAAAAACATTCCCTGCCAGATCCAGTGCCTCATATTCACTTGCACCGGCCATGTAAGATCTGACCTCTCCTGGTTTAGGCGTGGGCAGACAATTATTAAAATTCAAAAGGGTACAGGTTGGTAGATCTGTTCCCCAGGGATAAGTTTTTTCTTGTGTGCCTCTGGCAGTTTTTTCCCATTCAGCTTCAGTTGGCAAACGAGCCTCGATGTATTCACAATATTTCTGAGCTTGATCCCAGGTTACGCCAACGACAGCGGAATTTGCTTCAGAAGACAGAGAATACCAATAAGGATAACCAGACTCTTTATTTGGAGCGCTACACTCACCCGCTTGAACACAACTTGCATATTGTTGGTTGGTTACCTCTGCCTGATGGATCCAAAAACCTGCCAGATCGACTTTGTGAACAGGGGCATAATCTACCGGCGTTAATGATTCTTTACCCATGTTAAACTCACCGGCCGGCACATAGACAAAGTTACTGAAATCTATCCAGGTGAGAACTGACCCTGATACTGGCACAATGTCTGCCAAATTGAGCGGTGTTTCTGGTGTCGGTGTTTCACTACCAGAATCTAAAGTGGGTTGTGATGAAACTTGTGGCGAAGGGGTTGATACAACCGCTGGCGGAGGCGTTGTGGAAACATTGGGAACTATCTTAAAAGGTAAATTGCATGAGGATAATGCGAGTACCGACACCATTAATACAAAAATCATTTTGAGTTTCAGGTTTCTTTTCATCATACCCTCCCATTAACAAAATGCTTCAATGCGTAAGGCTGTTCGAGACAGTCAGCATTGAAGCTGTGTTTAATTCTTATGTAATTAATGAGCTTATTAATTATTATAGAGTGTAAAAATATTAAAACAATGGATAGTTTGGAAGTATTTTAGTTTTATATTTTTCAAGGATTAAGGCAATAGAATTGTCCTTCTGCCCAATTACAACCATTATTAATGCAATCATATCCATCAGTATAATCAGAACAGCTTTTACCATCAGGGACTTTGGTTGGTACGGGTGATGGGGTCAGCGTGGGGCAAAAAGGAATTTTCACTGAGGTGGACAGACATTTTTCTGGAAATAGGTCTGGGTTGACGCATATATTTTGGTTTTGGTCAAAAATCAGGTTTGTCGGGCAAACAATCTTGGGTGAGTCTGAAGTATTGCAGCAATTCATTTGAGAATCAAATTTTTGACCAGCCGCGCAGAGCGTGTTATTGCAAGTACTCAAATCATCTGATAGCAGGCATTTGTTATGAGGTAAACAAACGGTGGTTGTATCAGTTTTAAGAGAATAATACCCTACCGGACATGTAAGATTTTCACTATTAAGTATTGGAGGCAACCAAACGAGCCAACCTCTAGAAAACCTTTCGGGCAGGGTGGATTGGGGATTGTTGTTTCAGTAATTGCACACAAATTCTTATTCTTGTCATATTGATAACCTATTGGACAGGCTTTTTGGACAACCGGAATGTCGATTTCATGACAATAGTTCATATTAACGTTTATGCCTTGAGCCATGTCTGGAAAGGTGCATTCATATTTGTTGCTGCCATCTGATAAGGAAATAGTTGAACATGTCAAAGGCTGTAGATTTGCCATCATCGAATGTAAACTGTTGTTGAGACAATTAGATTGCAGCAGTTCGATTCCGTAAGATGGTTTGCCGCCTAAAAGTTGACAATATCCATTTACTGTTGCAGAAGAACAAGGGAACGGTGTGGATGTAGGCAACAATTCGGTTAGTTCATTCATGCTAATTACCTGACAGGGTTGACCTATCGAATAAGTTGGGTTTTCAATTTGATCTGAACTCAAAACACAGCGGAACCCGATATAAGCTGCATGGTTTTCAGGTTCTGCCGCAAACCTAATGAAAGACCCAATTTCATCAATCGGTGAATTGTAACTGCCGCCTCGATAAACTTTTTTCCTTCCATCCATTGGTCCTGTCGGGTTCTCGGTTGGTGACGAAGTATAAAAATCTTTTGCATACTAATCTTCCACCCATTCAGCGACGTTTCCGGCCAAATCGTAGACAAAGAAATCACTTCTACCATAAGTATAAGAAAGGATGGCTTGGGGTTTTGGAGGTTCAAGGCATCCATTGAAGTTCATATAGCTACAATTCGGCTTATCTCCTCCCCACGGATTTAATTTGCCCTCGGAGCCACGTGCCGCTGCTTCCCACTCGGCTTCAGTGGGTAGGCGGGCATGAATATAGCTGCAATAGTCCCTGGCTTGAAACCATGAAAGCTCCACCACAGGATGATTGCCGTCGAAAGGATTCGCAAACCAAAAAGGTACTTCAGGATCCTGAATGGGAGCACTGCATCTGCCATCTGCGACACATTGTGCGTATTGTAGATTGGTGACTTCCGATTGCTGTATCCAAAAAGCATCCAGTTTTACCTGATGAAGTGGTGAATAGTCTGTTTGATCACCAGTCCCTTTTCCGATGTTAAACTCACCCGGGGGGATAAAAACAAAGTTGCTGAAATCCATCCACATTAAGACTGATCCTATAGTGGGTGATGTATCAAGAACCAACGCTTGATCGTGGGGAGTTTTTGTAACCAGAATAGTCTCTATCGGATTTTGTGTTATTGTAGACGGCAGTAATGTATCACTTACTTCTATCGCAGGGGTTGGTGTAAAGTTGGGCACGATTTTGAATGGCAAATTGCAAGCTATGACTGCAAACAGTATTCCGAACAAAACAAATAACGTATATAATTTTTTATATTTCCTCATTCTAACCTCCCTGAAAATTAATAAAACTCCAATACAGTAAGCTGTTATTTGACAGTCTGTATTGAAGTTTTACAATGGCATTGTTTACTGTTTTGTGGTTTAGTTAACTTTTTAAACAAATACCTGTAATAAAGAGGATATCAATAAATAAACAAAAGGATTTATTGTTTTTTTGCAAGAGGTTTTATTTTTTCAAGAGCTTCTTCCATATTCTTTAAAATGTCACTCTCTTTAATTAATCCATGAGTAGCTAACGATTGACTTGATTCGGCTAATTGAGCTTTTTGATCGGGCGTCAAATCAGCACCTGTAAGCACAATTACAGGTATTTTGGCAAGTCGTTCATCTGATTTGAATTTATCCAATATTTCAAACCCATTCATGTCCGGCATGAATAGATCCAGAACTATCAAATCTGGGGTCATGTTTCTGAGAATATCAAGTGCAACTTTGCCGCCTTGTGCCAGGGTGGGATGAATGCGCGGCTCGGTTTCAACCATCTTCTTAACAAATTTCAGATCATTCACGTCATCGTCTATGATCAAAACTTCCATGGCACGCCCCTCACGATTGATACGGTGAATGGCATTGATCAGATCGTCTTGCAGGAAAGGTTTAACGAGATATTCTGATGCGCCAAGATTAAAACCTTTATCCTCTTCTTCAAGAATGGAACACACCAGAATTGGAATATCGCGAGTGCGTTCATCCTGTTTTAGCTCATGCAGCACCTGCCAACCGTCAACCTGCGGCATCATGATGTCTAGGGTGATGGCAAAGGGTTTCAATTCAATCGCTTTTTCGACCGCTTTTGCGGGATTGGTGAGGGCAATCACTTCAAATCCATAATTCTTTAAATATCTTTCGTATAGCCCTATTACCTGGGGATCATCATCTATCGATAGAATTACATTTTCGCCATGGCCTAAAGCGTTAAGATCCAATCCTTTACGATAGCCAACCACCGGAAGCGTGAAATAAAACGTACTGCCTTTTCCTGGTTGACTTGTTAACAACCCGATCTTGCCGCCGTGCAATTCAATGAGTGATCGGCAGATTGAAAGTCCCAGGCCAGTGCCACCAGTTTTTCGTGTGGGTGAATCGTCTACCTGAGAAAAGCGTTGGAAGAGTTTCGATTGGTCAGCAGGGGCAATGCCTACACCAGAATCACTCACCAAAACCTTCAATTCTGAGTTCAGGTCTTCATCTTTTACAATTTCAACTTCAATGGTGATGGTGCCTTTTTCAGTAAATTTGATGGCATTCGAGAGAAGATTTAGAACCACCTGTCCAAGTTTTATCTCATCCGCTTTGACTTTGGGAAGTTCATTTGGGATTTTTTGGATGAGTTCAATGGGTTTGTCTTTCATTAAACCTGTAGCTGTTGAAATGGCTTTGGTAATCACTTCAGAAATGCTGACGTCCTCAAGTTGAAGTTCCATTTTACCGGCTTCAATTTTGGATAAATCAAGAATCTCATTGATCATATTTAACAGGTTCATGCCAGAATTGTAGATGGAGGTGATATCCTGTTCCTGAACCTTGTTGATCGGACCGTCAATCCCCTTGAGGATAACCCGTGAAAAGCCAATGACTGAGTTTAGCGGTGTACGCAGTTCATGGCTCATGTTTGCCAGGAACTGGCTCTTGACCCGGTCCAATTCGCGCATTTCTTGTACGGCTTTTTGAGATATTGAAAATGCTCTAGCATTCTCAATAGCAACAGATATTTGGTCGGTGAGGATTTGCAAGACTGTTAATTCGTTCTCTGAAAAAGCATTGGTTGAGGTGGAGTGAAGATCCAGAGCGCCGATGATGTGGCCGCCAATTTTCAACGGAATGCCCATTTCTGAACGGGTCTCGGGCAATAGCGGATTTGGAAAGTAAATGGGGCTTAAATTGGAATCATTAACTATGATGGGTTGTCCGCTTGCAAGGCACGATCCGATCACAGATTTGGAACCCACAGCCAGTCTGTGTTTGTTCTGCTTCATCAACTTGCCAGCTTCACCGGTTGATTCTTCGATGATCGCGTATTCATTGGATTCATTGAGCAGGAAAATTGAACAATGATAATATCCGAACCTGTCTTTCAACAGATTTACGATTCTGTTCAATAAAATATCTTGTGACAGCGTGCTGGTGGTGTCTCTGGCGATTTCGGCGGCAGTTTGCAGTTCAAGTGCTCGGCGTTGAGCTTCAAACAAAAGCCGCTGTCGTTCAATGGCCACAGCAATACTGTTGCCTATGATCTGCAAGGTATGCGCGTCTTTAGGGTCAAGTGCGCCGATTTTGGAGGTACTCGCCAGCATAAATCCAACGGGGTTTGTGGCGGTTTGTAGCGGAATGAACACCGCCGCAGCAATTCCGGCATTTCTGAAGAAAGTTTGAGAGACAACAGGTAGTGATGCATCCGTGGTGTTGCCAAGCATAATCGGATCATTTGTTGGGAACTCCAGAAATGGCAAAGCGCTTGCGGGTAATTTGTGTCCAGCTATCCGGGGTTCAACTCCGGTTGAATAAGTTCCCACCAATGAAAAATCTGGTGATTGAGAAGAGCGTGCATCTGAAACAATATAAAGCTGCAATGAATCACAGTTTTTGGGCATGGCGTTCTCACCGACGAGCGCCACCAATTCTTCCATACTGGATGAATTGGCAATCCCGCTTGAGATTCTAAAGAGCAGTTCGGTTTCAGCGAGAGCAATTTGAGTGCTCTCAAATAAGCGTAAATTCTGTATCGCTGTGGACATTTGATCCACCAATGGCGGATAAGTACGTTTTTCTAACGTGGAGAACCGATGCGGTTTGTTCGTTTCCAAAAGTAAAACACCTGTTTGGACATTAACACTCCAAAGCGGTAGAACTGCCAATGAAATGATGCCTTGCGTTTGAAAGCTTTCTTTTTGCATTTCATCGATCGCAGCGTCTGCCAAATAGTCATAATAAACTGGCGAGGCAGAAGAAAATAGACTCTCATACGCATCAACAGCATATTCAAAACCTATTGGATTGTGAACAACGGTTGAGTCATCCGAAGTATTTGCGACGATGGTCATGCGTGAAATACGACCTTCCATGTTGTAGTCAAACAGGACGATCTCGCCTCGGTTTACTTCCGAGTCGCTAAAGCTTGTAATGACCGCCTGGATCATATCCCGCATGGTGCTGGCCAAAGCTAGTTGGTGAGAAGCGCTGTATAGATTTTCAGTTTCACTCAGTGAGCCGCGCAATTGTTTTAATAAATCTTCACGGATCAGAGTATTTGAAAACGCTTCTGATGCTGTGCGTAGAATATCAATTTCATCGCTCTTCCATTCTTCTGAAGAAGCATGTTTTTCAAGTGCAATAAATCCATCCAGTTTATTATCTCTTTTAACCGACAGAATAAGAATGGATTGGATTTGATTCGCAACCAACCATTTTTTCTCAGATTCTGACGCATTGTCAAGCGTTCGTGAATGCCAGCCTTTCTTATTAAGGTCATCCAAAACCTCTTCCAATTTTTCTTCAGCCAAATTCGGATATGCATTTTCATTCTCTTTGAAATTGGATTCAGGAGAGGTATAGCTTGCTGAAATTTTCCAGGCAAGGTTGTTGATTTCTGCATAAACGACTCGTTCGCACATGCTGGCTTGGGCTAAAGATTTAAGAAACGAAGTAATTTCACCAGAACCCTTTAGGCTTAATTCAGCGACTGCATTCGTAACATTACTTTGTACGCGCTGTCGATCTTCAATGATTTCCAATGCATGGGTAATTTCATTAAAAAGGTTGGCATTTTCAAGTGCTGTAGCAATTTGGGCGGCAACACTTGAAAGTAATTCGATTTGAACCTGATCAAAAGCGTTTTCGTTTTGATAGTCAAAAACAGAGAGAACACCTGTTGCACGATCTCCGGTTAGAAGGGGAACTGCCAGTAGTGAATACGGCAGATAATTTGAGTGGTCAAATTTTGTTTCCGTTAATACTGTGGATAAATTTCTGTTTATTATTAAAGGTTTTCTATCATCAAGAATTTTTTCCTGATATCCCTGCATTAATGGGCGGGGAGCAAGGCTGGTGTTGATGCCATTCACCAAGCAGACAGGAAAGCCAAACTGTGTCTTTTCTTTATTCACAATAGTTAAGAGCAGATTCTCAACATTCATCATTTTTTGCACCAAAGGTGCAATGGTTTCAAAGATTTGATTTTGATTGACCAACTGACTTAATTGCTGGCCAAATTGGTTTAAGTTTGATAAATCTTTGTTGCGGCGTAAGGTTTCACGTTCAGCTTTTACACGTTCTGAAAGTTCTTTTTGAATGGTTGAATACAATTGAGAATTTTCCAACGCCAGACCGAGTTGGTGTGAGATTTCCTGCAAGAAGAGGCGGTCTTCATCTTTCCATACTCGATTGGGCTTATCGTCAATGATCTCAATGACGCCTTTCTTTTCATCGCGAAGTTTCAGAGGGGATGCCAGAATGGCAGGTTTTCCGTTGATTGAGGGAATGGCAATTGTTTTGTCATCTTCAAAACTTGCCTGTGCTTGAGCCGTCCAAACCGAACCTGAAATGTTGAAATGGTTTTTAACCAGTGAAAGGCCGGCTATATCTTTGCTGCTGACAGACAGGGTTGATTTCGTTTTATCCATTTCGCTGGTTTCTTGCAGCAAGGTCAGAGTTTTAGTCATGCCTTCATCAACGGAGGCAAGCTCTCTAACTTGTTCAATAACATCACTTTCAAAAGCAGTTTTACGTTTCTTAATTGGTTTTTTCTTCTTCAACGGCTCATCTGTGGATGCTTCAGCCATCAATGGAGAAGTCTGACCAAATTCAGGCGATAGTTCTTGAGTGTTTTTCTTGAGTCCAGCTTCTTCCGGTTCGGACAAAGGTGATGTTTGGATTGATTTCTTTGGACTATTACTGAAGCGTAATTTGGGCTTTTTGACAGGCTCTAGGAGTTCACAATAACCGCGAAATCCCTCAACTTTACCTTCTTCATCTAGTTTATGATAAATGGTATAGCGCACCATGCGTTTGGATTTAGTTTCACTTTTCGCAAAAAGTTCAATTTCGATTGGTAATTGCTCATTTTGAATGGCCTGTCTTAATTTATTCTGTTCTTTGGGAGAAAGTTGAAAAGACATGAGCGGATTGCCAATTGCTTGATCGGGTAAAAGTCCTAGGACCTTGACAATTCCACCATCGCATACAGTTATTAACCCATTGGGATCAGTTTCCCAGGCATAGATGGGGTTTTCACCAGCATCTATGTTTGGTTTGTCCAATTCACCGACATTTGGGTTGAAATCTGAAAAAAATTTCTCCAGGCGGGTATCAATCTTATTCTTTGACATATTGAATGATCTCCTGGGCCAGAAAGGCGTATTGCATGACTGCGCGGCTTTTTTCAGCGTGGAAGTTAATGGGTACGCCGGCAATCACACTTTCCCTTAATTTTGTATCCACCTCGATGATTGAATCAAGCACACCGCCCACGAAGGTTTGACGTAGATGAGCACAAAGTGTGCGATGTATTTTGTTGCGTTTATCAAAGAGTGTGATCAATAAGCGATAGCGTAAGGTTGAATTCCCTTTTTTCCTCACGTCTCTGATCAGGCTCATCATATTGCGTAAGGCATAAACTGAAAAAAATTCAGCCTGGGTGGGAATGATTAACAGATTGGCAGCAGTCAGTGCATTGGTGGTGAGTGTACCCAAAAATGGTGGGCAATCAATCACCACAAAATCGTAGGATATTTCAGCATTGATAATATTTCGCAGTAGATTCCGATAATCCTGACGGGAAGGTAACACACGTTCTGCAAAACCGATTTCCTTGTTGGCAGGCAACAATTCTAGGCCTTCAATTTCAGTTTTCATGAGTGCATTATCAAGGGCAAGGTTTTCCATGACCAGGTTGATAAACGATTTTGTGGTTGGCTGCGTTTCACAACCCAATGCAAGTGACAAATTAGCTTGTGGATCAAGATCCACCATTAAAACCCGGTATCCCAAAGCAACTAGCGCCCCTCCCATCGAGAGGGCTGTTGTTGTTTTGGCGACACCACCTTTTTCGTTGGCTATTGCGATCACACTGGTCATCTTATCCTCAAAGCTCTGGCAGTTGGCCGGTGGTCATTTTTTTTTGAAGAGATTTTGTGTTTTTGTTGATGTATGTATCTGTATATCGTGGAACCTCAGGCACATTAAGTACAATCTGGGCTTGAGACACACCTAAATGGCTGCTGATTTCTTCCAACGCTATTTGCAGCATCTTCTGTGAATCGTTTGTAGATCGAATCCGAGACGTGATCTCAAGAATTCTGCGTTCCAGTTCAGCATGATGTATGATCTGATCCAGTCGTCTGACATTTTCCAGTGCCAATATGGCTTGAGACGCTACCGCTTGTGATAATTGTTCATGTTCAGTGGTCCATTCGTGTTCGTCAATATCGATATCGAGACTGCCAATGGTTTCATGGTGAAGTACAAGAGGAATGGAATGTTTGGCATCTTTTAACCGCGGTTTGAGATAATCAGGATTTGTATAACTATAAGAAATCTCATTATTTTCATTTATTACTGCTTTTTCATATTCATCCAGATTCAAAAAAACGCTGGTCTTTGGGGCATAGACAGGACCTGGTTTTTGAAGTGAGATGGCGAGAAGATGGGCAGCCTGCTGCAAAATTGTGATTGTACCGGCTTCGAGTGGTTTGGCAGAAGCAGAATGGACATCCAACACGCCTAACAGTTGGTCGTTTTTTATCAGCGGCAACGCAAATTCACACCGTGATTGAGGAAGAAATGGGTTTTCAAATCGGGACGGGTTGGATTCATCAATAATGAGTGATATTTGTTCTTTGGACTGAATACATTTGCCAACAAGTGAATATCCGCCCGTGGCGAGGCGGTAGCTGGAAGAAAGCATCTGCCGACCCTGTTCACCCGTACCGTATTGGAGTACAGCGTAATCACGAGTCGAATCAATTAATAATACACCTACATAATGTAAAAGGCAGCTTTGGTAAAGCAGATCCGAGATATTTTTTATTAAAAACTGGTCGTCTGAAGAATCAGCGGCAAGGCGGGTAAGGTCTTGAGTTATTTTAAATTGGCTCTGCAGGTTTTCATGATCAATATTGAACTTGCCAGGCTGTGCTTTAAGAGCACCGGTCTGGATATTTCTTTTTTTGAAAAAATTGAATAAAGAGTTCAATCCGCTCATAAGCTTTGTCCCTTAACGGAGGCAGAATTGTTTGAAATTACTGCTATTCTGACATGCATGGAAGCACCCGGAAGGTTAAGTGTTTTGCTGAGTTCCTCTACTGTGATTTTTAAAATGGAGTCATAATCTTTCGCTTGGTTTATTTTTGAAGCTATTTCGTATAGCTTGTTTTGTAATTCTGTTTGTCTGGCTACATTTTGCAATTGCCGATGGTTCGACAGCACCAAAGCGATCTGGTTTGCCAATACTTCAAGGCTTTCGAGCTCTGTTTGGTTAATGGCATCATTTGCTGCAGTTATTAATTCAAGTACGCCAACCGAACCGGTTGGTGTGAGCAGCGGAAGCTGGGCGCTGGCATAAATATTGTTCAAAGTTGCAGAACGCGGATCCATCTCATCAAGGGTATGTTTTTTATGAAGAATGGGTTTGAGATTATTAATACAATTTACAACAGGTGAATCTTCATCTTCATAATTGATATTGTAACTTTTTGGATTGGTATCATTTGAATCAAAGTTTGAAAAAGCCTGCAAGAAAATATGTTTGTGTTGGGCATCAGCGATCCAAATCGCAGCACACTGCACCTTTAATGCTGCTCTGGTATTGAAGGCGATTTGATTGGCGATTTTGTCAAAGGGAAGATCTGAGGAACTTGACTCTTTAATGGCTTCAAGCGCAGCATATATGCCTTGCGTCTTAAGACCACCATGGCGGGAGGGTAGAATGTTATGTTTTTCTTCATGATCCGGCATATTGATTCCTCATTGAATGATTTGGCAAAACAAATGATCTTATATTCAAAAGAGGTGAACTTTCATAGAAAGTAAAAATGTATCAAATTCCTAATAATCAGACTTTCAAACCTAAGAAATAGGCTACCTGAACCAAAAACTTTTCGACGTCAATGGGTTTCTCAATGTATCCGTCGCAGCCTGCGCGAAGTGTCTTCTCTCGATCGCCGCGCAGCACGTTGGCTGTAATTGCCACAATGGGCACGTTTTTGACCCGGGGAATTGTTTTAAGTTTAGCTGTCAGAGTATAGCCGTCCACATCCGGGATATTGATATCCATCAAAATCAATTCTGGGGTGCAGCGTCGGAGACATTCCACGGCTTCAAAGGCATTTGCCGCTTCAATAACACGGTAGTGCTCTGATTGAAGCAGTCTTCGGACGAGCACCCGGTTTTCCAGGTTATCTTCAATGTGAAGAATCGTTTTGGCTTCCGGCATTGGCTCAATTCCTCGTTCGTTAAAATTGTAGCATATATTGGTTATTGAGTTATGGTTGAATGCCGCAAAGAAAGATGAATTACCTGCGTGTTCGATAGTGAGTTCACTTATAATAAGGTATTATGGAATCTCCAATAATTGGTACAAAAATAAATGTTCCAATAAACCGCAAAGATGGTGTTAGAAGGCAACGATTATTGGATTTAATCCAAAATGGCGTGTCGAATCAGTGTAAGCTAACACTAATTTCAGCACCAGCCGGATATGGAAAAACAACATTAGTCACCGATTGGATAACTGACAACTGTCATATACAATCAAAACCCTGCCGGGTAGCGTGGTATTCTCTTGATCAGTTCGATAACAGCCTAGAACAATTTATAAGTTATTGGTTGTCTGCATTGCAACGCATTAATGTAATTGATGCAGATTTCATTAACAATTTGACCCCCCAATTTTCTTACCTTAAACCTTCGGCTTTTGTTTCTTCACTGGTAGATCCAATAATTTCGCAAAATGCACAAATCGTTTTTGTGCTGGATGATTTCCATGTTATTTCGAATCCTGAAATTCATGGTCTAGTTGAAAAAATTGTAGAGTATATGCCGGGCAATTTTCATGTCATCGTTATTACACGTGAAGATCCTATATTGCCGTTAAGTCGACTGCGTGTCAGAAGTCAGATGGTCGAAATTCGTGCCAGAGATTTGCGTTTCACTTCACAAGAAGCGAATGATTTTTTCAGTCAAACAATGAATCTGCAATTAAATCAAGAAATCATTGCTGTTTTGGAATCTAGAACTGAGGGTTGGGCTGCAGGGCTGCAGCTTGCCGCCCTTGCAATAAAAAATAATCCTGACCCGAAAAAATTCATCGAGACGTTTGGAGGCAGTCACCGTTACGTGTTGGATTACCTCGCTGAAGAAGTATTGAGCAGTCTTCCGGCATACACGAGAGAATTTCTGGTTCAAACATCCATTCTTGACCGCTTCAATTATTATGTTTGTGAAGCAATAACAGGACGGGATGACAGTGAGGCAATTCTTGAAAAATTGATCCAGACAAATATGTTCATTATTCCCCTTGATAATGAACAGGGATGGTACCGATATCATCACCTTTTTGCTAATTTCTTGCTGACTGAATTGGATGATCAAATGCAAAAAGAGCTTTATCAGAAAGCTTCTTTGTGGTTTGAGGCCAACGGGTTCGAGCGTGAATCAGTGCGATATGCACTTGCATCAAAAAACGATCATTTTGCCGCGGATATTATTGAACGCGTCATGCAAAAAGGAAAAACCTGGTCAGGCGGTGACCTACATCTCATCACAAAATGGATTAGCTCCTTACCGGATGAGGCCTTTGCCACGCGACCGTTTTTGAGTCTGCAAGCATCCAGGTTGTTTTATCTGTCTGTTAATTTTGAAAAAGCAGAAAGTCTTCTTGACCAGACCGAAAAATTCCTTGAGGACAATCAAAATCACTCCTTTGAAAACAAAAAGCTTTTAGGCATGACTTCCACTTTCAGAGGTGCGATTGCTGCAATGCGCGGCGAGACAAACAAAGCGTTGGCACACCTTGATATGGCTCTGCCATATATTGATAAAGACGATTTTCTCACCCAGGCGCGCTCAAGTTTTAGCTTTGGGCAAGCTAACGAGTTAATGGGCAAAACAGATGATGCTGTGCGAAATTATCTAGATTCAAGTCGGCTGGCGCTAAAAGCAGGAGTTATTTATTTGGCAGTAAATGCATTATGTACTGCTGCATTGGCGCAAATTTCTCAAGGAAATTTATCCCTTGCTGAAAAGACCTGCCAACAAGCCCTAGACCTGACTGGTAATGAACATATTCCACCGCACGGTCTTGCCCTTTCGATTTTGGGTGCCATCGCCTATGAAAAATTTGATCTTGACTTGGCTTTACACTTGATCAAAAGTGGGCTGGAACTATCCAATTTAGGTGGGTTGAAAGATGATCTTGCCATGGGATTGATCTTTCTGGAAAGAGTTTTTACTGCCAGAGGAGAGAATAATCAAGCTCAGGTTTTTTTGGAGCAAGCCATAGCCATTCTTAATGCATATGGAATTCGGCGGTTTACAAATCTTGGTGCTGCATGTTCCGCTCGATTTCAGTTGGAAAAGGGCAATAAAAATTCAGCCTTATTTTGGGCTGAGAAATTCATTTCAGACCGAAATCTAATGCATGCAAAATATCTTAGTGAATTTGAAGATTTACTACTTTGTCGAATTCTGTTGGAGTGTGGCACAATCGAAAATGTTCCCACAATATTGGAACCTCTAGAGAAAAGAACTCGTCTTGAAGGTAGAGAACGTTTTCATCTGGAAGCAATGCTGCTGCTTGCCATTTATTATCAAACCAAAAAAGACATGCCGCAGGTAATGTTTTGGCTTGAAAAAGCCTTAGAATCTGCTGAAAATCAAGGTCAGAAAAGTCTCTTTTTAATCGAAGCCAAATCATTGTTGAATTTATTGCCCAGGTTACGTGCAGCAGCGCCGAACTTGGTGGATGCAATCATCGCGAAAGTTCATAGCGAGGAATTTCTCACTCCTGAAGCATTCAAAAAATTGATTGACCCCTTGAGTGAACAGGAAACAAAGGTACTGAATCTGATCATCGCCGGAAAATCAAACCAGGAGATAGCTTCAGAACTCTATATCAGTAACGGTACTGCCAAGTGGCATGTACATAACATCTTGCAAAAAATTGGCGCATCCAATCGTTACCAAGCCATTGTTCTGGCGAGAGAATTAAAACTCTAAACATATCACTTCAAAATAAAAGCCGGTGAAACGGCTTTTATTTTTTAAACAGATAAGCAACCTACCCACGAAGCTACAATCAAACCTATCTCTAGATAGGGGACAGATTCTGATGCTAACGATAAACTTTCGACATCAATTATTCAATCGAAAGGTTATTTACATGAAAAAACTAATAATTACTTTTTTGTTCCTTGCTTCACTTTTGACCGCTTGCGGTATAAATCCATCTTTTGTTACGGATGTTGAAAAAATAAATAATGCAGCAGCCGAAATTGTCAAATTTGACCTTCCAGAAGGATTTCTACCCGAGCTTTCTGTAAATTTCAAAGAATATACGATGGTTTCTTATAAATCCGGGAATGGCGGCACTCATTTATATTTTATACAGGTTAACAATCCAATTGAATCAGAAATTCTCTCTCAACAAGTGGAAGTGTTTGTTACAAACACGGTCAGCCCTGAAAATCGAACAAAAGTACTTGAATCAAGGCCTGTGGTAGTCCGCGGCAAAGAAACCACACTTGTTTTGAGTCAAGGGTTGAATGGCAATGGCAAAACCTATCGCCAGGCGATGGTGGCTTTTGAGGGTCTTGGTGGTCCTGCGATGTTAATCTTTTCCACGCCAACCGATGTTTGGAACTTGGACACACTAAACACTTTGATTGAATCAATAGAATAGGTTTAGATATGAATCCAACAGATCGAATGGCAGCGTACCAAATAATGATTGAAGGCGAGCTTGACAAACGCTGGCTGGTGAAGCTTGAAGGACTGGATGTTTT
Organism: Chloroflexi bacterium HGW-Chloroflexi-4; assembly: GCA_002840715.1. Lineage (GTDB taxonomy): Bacteria > Chloroflexota > Anaerolineae > Anaerolineales > Anaerolineaceae > UBA6107. The sequence continues at coordinate 75,250 of PHBW01000010.1, read as the reverse complement.
TCATGCAGAAAATGGACAAACCCAAATTGTTGGTGTTTTTGACCAGGCAGCCTTACACGGAGTTCTTAATCGTCTGCGCGACCTTGGAATTGAATTGATCTCAATTCAAAGAATTGACTCTGAAAATATTAAGGAAAAAAATGAAAACACAAAACAAAACTAATCGAATTCTCTGGTTGTATGTTGTCACCGCGGTTGTCTTGCTGATTTATTATGTTGGCTTGAAAAAATTATTGGTCAGTGCAACTGCCATGAAAATTGAAATGATTTCTTTACTTGGGTTGGTCGTGATTTTGGCTGTACAAATTGTAATTTTACTGATTTCTTTGCTGGTTCTATTGTTTTCAAGAAAACAGGGCAAAAAATTGGCTGGTGGAAGGGGTCAAATGATTGTTTTGAGTGTTATTGTCTTATTAATTGCTTTAATCGTTGGTGTCTCACAATGGACGGCGCATACCGATCCCATTTTGGGCGAAAATGGCAAACCATTGGATGGTAGTATCGCGTCAGTTGAAAAGATCAAACTGGGCGGAACGAATCAATGGTTGATTATCCGTGGTGAAGATGTCAATAAGCCGGTTCTCTTGTTCCTTTCCGGCGGCCCCGGCGCAAGTGAAGCCGCACGTGTCATTCGCTTCAATTCTGAGTTGGAGAAACATTTTGTGGTTGTGATTTGGGAACAGCGCGGTTGCGGTAAATCCTATCCCTCCTTGAATCCGAAATCTGCCTTAACCCTGAATGGTTATGCATCAGATATTATTGAGTTGACCAACTTACTTAGAGATCGGTTTGACGAGAAAAAGATCTACCTGGTGGGGCACTCTTGGGGATCCATAATCGGGGTACATGCAGTGCAGCAAGCCCCCGAACTCTTCCACGCCTATGTTGGTTCTGCTCAAATGGTGGATGTGCTTGAAACCGATCAATTGATTTTTCAAATGGTCATGGATCATTCCATCAAAAGCGGTGACACCTCATTTGTTAAAACACTTGAAGCCCAAGGTGTGCCGCCTTATTTCGGCAAAAGCCCCATCAAACCCTATTCAACTCTTTTCGGACGCGAATATGCATTGTTTGAATATCCCAACATCGTCAGTGAAGAATACCGCAAAGACGGCGACATTCTCGAGTTGATGTTGAAGCAGTCAGAATACGGCTGGTTGGACCGGATTCACTATCTTCTCGGCCTAATGAATACCTTCAATGTTGTTTATCCGCAGCTTCAAGAGATGGATTTTCGTCTGGATGCCAATCAACTTGATCTGCCTGTCTACCTGATCCTCGGGCGTCACGACTTGAACAATCCAATTCAGATCCCTGAAGAATACTTCAATCTGCTGCAAGCCCCCCATAAAGAATTGATTGTCTTTGAAAAATCCGGCCATGGTATGATCTGGGAAGAACCCGATAAATTTACTGATGTGTTGGTCAACACAGTATTAGCCCAAACCTACCAGCCATAACATTAATAGAAGTAGAAGTAAGCAAAAGGTCCGAATTGCCTAGAAATTCGGACCCTTTTAATTAATAAGAATTCTTACCCGATCAAGCCCAGCACCCCGGCAAAAATGTAATAGGTACCAAACACAGCAACACCAGCAATAATTAAATTATGAGTGTTTATAATTATTGGTTGGTTCTTCTTTTTCATGCGCAGCACGATCACCAAATATACCAAACCAGTGCTAAAAAATGCCATCAACGCAGCGATAAAGTTAAATTCCATAGTATCCTCATATTCTACGCAAAGGTAAATTGTAACAAACAAAAAAAGACTCTTTCGAGTCTCTCAGAGCGGGTGATGGGATTCGAACCCACGAATACCACCTTGGGAAGGTGGTGCCTTACCACTTGGCGACACCCGCATACCACCCTGGCTAATTCGGGTGGGGGTGGTATTGGTTTGTTGGTTTTTCCAAATCATTATGGTGGTGCCTGTCTGTTGACCACTTGTATTCAACAAACGAATACCACCTTCTCCTACACACCGCGATTATACAACAAAAAAAGACCTTCTAGGGAAAAGTCTTCTTCGTATTTATTCTTTGTCAATTATCATCCTCTGATACTATAAGAAAAATGTTTACAAGATTACTTCTACAATTTTAATTCAGACAGTTACTCATTCCTAAAATTTGATTTGCGATGCAGTTTTTGTTATAGCATTTATGAGAAACCACGTTATTAACCTTTTTTTTGTTTTATCCGATAGCCAGCATATGCAACAATGTCTTCTACGTCACTAGAATTAAGCGTGCCGGCTTCGACTTCAGATACTAACTCCTCAAAAAGCGCTTTTAGCTTAGGCTCTCTGGATATAAGTAACGACATTTTACTGGCTAATACTTCGTCTTTAGCCCCACCTTCGGATAATGCATCGGCGACTGAGACGCCAAGCCATGTACATATTTTATTCAAAGAAGGTAAATCTAAATTTCGCCCCTCAATTGCTCGCAAAACCGTAGTATGAGCGACATGAGCCTCTAAAGCGGCGGCGCGGGCGCTTAGACCTTCTTTTTGCATTTTTTCTTTGATCAATTCAACGATCATTTTCTATACTCCAAATCGATTTTCTGTTCATATGCAGGTTGGTTGTTCGGTAACCCGGATGTAACTTTATAGTACCACTCTGCTTCTAACATTACAACCATTTATTTAATTGAGATGATTTCTTCAGGCATTTTCTAACCGAGATGATTTTTCATAGCTATCTGCTTAATCTTAAGGACTTTGATATAAAGGATTATTTATTAGATTTGTATATGATTTTCTTATCTGTAATCCGCGTTTTGGGAAGTCATTGAGAATACAAGGTAATTGTCATGGTTTTGATAAATTCTTGACCCTTGCGGTGAAATATTCATAAAAATAATTGCAGTAAGAACCAGCATGCACTTATAATTAACTTATTGTGGAGGGATAGATGGCAGAACAAAAGATCACTCGTGGTAATGCTAGTCAGTTTTTTGTAGCAGGCGAATTGTGCCGGCGCGGATACTCAGCAGTTGTTACATTAGGAAATACTCCAAATACCGATATCCTCTGTAGCGATCTTGCGGGGACAAAGTTTGTGCATATCCAAGTCAAGACTTATATTCCTGGCAACAAAACTTGCAGTATTGGAAAGAAGGCAGAAAAGCATCCTGGAGACAACTTTTTCTGGGTGTTAGGCGGAATACCCACACCTGGAAGTGAAAGGTGTTTTGAATACTACATAATTCCTTCGGATATTATGTCTCTAAACACAAAAAGTTCTCATCAGCTTTGGCTGGATACTCCTGGTCAAAAAGGTCAACCGCACAAAGATACAGATGTTCGGATGGTTATGATTCCCCCAAATAAATCACCTTATGGATGGGACATTTCTTGGTATTTAAATCGTTGGAGTTTGATCGAAGAAAAACTACAATAGTATATAGGTTATAAGCTGATGCCTAAACCCTTTGGAATATAATCGGGTAGTCTTTGAAATCAAATGCAAAACTCAATGGAGGGGTTTATGCCAAGAGGCGTTTCGATGAGAAGTTTTTCAGTCAAGCTTGGTAAGGTTATTGTAAAATCCATTCATAACAGTGCAAAAAATAGTTCACTTAGAAAAGACGAAGGTGACCTGTCGCAACCAGAAGAAGAAAAACTCAGTCCTGGGTGTGTAGTTATATTGGCAGTTCTTATTGTGATAATAGTTTTTAGTTGCCTTGTAATTTACATAACCACAAACTAATAAGGAGCCTTACCTTGTTTGAACAAACCTTCAAGAACATCGACGACATCCTCCATAAAGACGCCGGCTGCAGCAGTGAGCTGGACTACGTGGAGCAAACCTCATGGATCCTATTTCTCAAGTATCTGGACGACCTCGAGAAGACCAAACAAACTGAAGCGGAACTCACGGGTAAGTCATATAAGCAGATAATCGCTCCTGAATACCGTTGGGAAGTATGGGCGGCGCCCAAGAACGGCAACGGCAAGATTGACTTCAACAAAGCCCTCACGGGTGATGACCTGCTGGACTTTGTCAATGGCAAGTTATTCCCGTATCTCAAGAAGTTCAAAGAAAGCGCTGCGAGCCCCAATACGATTGAGTACAAGATCGGTGAGATCTTCAGCGAACTCAAGAACCGCATCCAGAGCGGATACAATCTCCGTGAGGTGATCAATCTCATCAATGAGCTGCGCTTCCAGTCTCAAGCTGAAAAACATGAGATGTCGCATCTCTACGAAAGCAAGATCCAGAACATGGGCAATGCAGGCCGCAATGGCGGGGAATACTATACACCTCGTCCATTGATCAAAACGATCGTGAAAGTAGTAGCGCCAAAGATCGGTGACAAGATTTATGACGGAGCGGTGGGTTCTGCAGGCTTTCTCTGCGAAAGTTTTGAGTATTTGAAAACCACCAGGAACCTTTCCACCTCAGATCTTGAGACCCTTCAAAAGTACACCTTCTTTGGCAAAGAGAAGAAGGCACTGGCATACATCATTGGGATCATGAACATGATCCTGCATGGTATTGAAGCACCCAACATCATGCACACCAATACACTGGCTGAGAACCTCGCGGATATTCAGGAGAAGGACCGCTATGATATTGTGGTGGCGAACCCTCCCTTTGGCGGCAAGGAACGGGCAGAAGTCCAGCAGAACTTTCCGATCAAAACAGGCGAGACTGCTTTTCTCTTTTTGCAACACTTCATCAAGAGTTTGAAAGCAGGTGGCAAGGCCGGTATCGTCATCAAGAATACCTTCCTTTCCAACACAGATAATGCTTCCGTGAGCTTGCGAAAACTGCTGCTTGAGAGTTGTAATCTACATACAGTTCTTGATTTGCCAGGAGGTGTGTTTGCCGGCGCAGGAGTGAAGACGGTGGTATTGTTCTTTGAGAAAGGTGCTCCTACAAGAGAAATATGGTATTACCAGCTCAATCTTGATCGAAACCTAGGAAAAACGTACCCATTGAATGAAGCCGACCTTGCTGAGTTTGTGGAATTCCAGAAAAACAAGGCTAGCTCTGTCAATTCTTGGTTAATCAACATGGTTGAAATAAACCAAACCAACTTTGATCTTTCTGTAAAGAACCCAAATAAAAAAGATGTAACTGAAAACCGTGACCCGAAGGAAATATTGGATGAGATAAAACGGCTTGACCAAGAAACCTCCCAAATTCTAAGATCCATACAGGAGTTGGTATGAAGCAGGGTTGGGAGAAAAAGAAAATTAATGATATTGCCTCAATTTACAGTGGTAATAGTATTAACGAAGAAGAAAAGAAGGAAAAGTATTTAAAAATTAATGGCGGTTTACCGTATATTGCAACAAAGGATATAAGCTTCGATGGTGTAATAAACTATGATAATGGAGTAAGAATTCCTATTGATTATATTAAAAATTTTAAAGTTGCTCCTGCAAATGCAACCTTGATTTGTGCTGAAGGAGGTAGTGCGGGAAAAAAAATTGGTTTTAACACTAACGAAGTATGTTTTGTAAATAAATTGTTTGCGATTATTCCTAATAATAAAATCGAAGGGAAATTTATTTATTATTGGGCTCAAAGTCCTGATTTTCGAAAACAATTTATTGCCCACCTTTCTGGCTTAATTGGTGGAGTGTCGCTCAACAAATTTCGGGATATTGAAATCGTTTTGCCCTCTTATCAAGAGCAATTGAGGATCGTGAACATTCTTGACGAGGCGTTCGCTGCAATTGAAACAGCTAAAGCAAACACCGAGAAGAACCTGCAGAACGTCCGTGAGCTGTTTGAGGGTTATTTGCACGGCATAAAAGCAGACAAAACTCGCTTACGCGATCTAGTTAGCATAAAAACTGGCAAGTTAGATGCGAATGCAGCAAAACCTGATGGGCAATACCCCTTTTTTACTTGCGCAAGAGAAGTCTATGCAATTGATGAGTATGCATTTGATTGTGAAGCTATTCTCTTAGCCGGAAATAATGCTGTTGGTGACTTTAATGTGAAACACTACAATGGTAAATTCAACGCCTATCAAAGAACATATGTTATTACAGTGAACCAAGATAGCAAAGTACTGTATAGATATCTTTACTTCCAATTGCTTGATAAACTAAAGGAATTCAAAGAAAAAGCAGTCGGAGCTGGAACGAAATTCTTGAAGCTGGGTATGATCCAAGATATGCAAATTCCATTACCATCCTTAGAACATCAGGAGGATATCGTTGCCAAACTTGATACTCTTGAAAAGGAAACAAAACAACTCGATGATATATATAGACAAAAGCTTTTTGGTCTAGAAGACCTCAAAAGATCGATCCTACAAAAAGCATTCAACGGCGAACTCTAAGAGGGAAACATGAACGAAGCAGAGACCAGGGCGGAACTTATTGATCCCAAGCTTCAGCAAAGCGGCTGGGGCATTGTTGAGGGATCCAAAGTCCAGAGGGAATACATAATCTCTCCCGGTAAGATCCAGGCTGTCGGAAAGTCCAAATCGCTAACTGCGGATTACATTCTCCAATACAATAACCGCAAGTTGGCTGTCATTGAAGCCAAGAGTGATGAAAAAGAAGTCGGCGATGGTGTCATGCAGGCCAAGGATTACGCCGACAAACTGCACATTGATTATGCCTATTCCACCAATGGCAAAGAGATTTACCAGATCTGCATGTCCAAGGGTGAAGAAAAGCTCGTGGCTGAGTTTCCGACGCCGGAAACTCTTTGGAAGATAACCTTTCAGGAAAGGGACGCCTGGCAGGATAAATTTGATAAGGTTCCCTTTGAATTTACTGGTCTTTCCAATCAGGCTCGCTATTACCAGGAGATCGCCGTCAATAACGCCATGAAAGCTATTGCCGACAAAAAGGCCCGCATTCTGCTTACCTTGGCCACCGGCACTGGCAAGACCTTTATCGCTTTTCAAATCGCCTGGAAGCTTTTTCAAACTCGCTGGAACTTGCAGAGAGACGGTTCACACCGTCCGCGCATCCTCTTTCTTGCTGACCGCAATATTCTGGCTGACCAGGCGTACAACGCTTTCCAATCCTTCCCGGAGGATGCGTTGGTTCGTATTCGCCCTGATGAGATCCGCAAGCACAAAAAAGTCCCAACCAACGGCAGTATCTTCTTTACCATCTTCCAGACCTTCATGAGCGGCGAGACTGATGAGGAATTCTTCACGGGTTACTCCCCTGATTTCTTTGACTTCGTGATCATTGATGAATGCCATCGTGGCGGCGCAAACGACGAAGGTAACTGGCGCAAGGTCATGGAGTACTTTTCATCCGCAGTTCAATTAGGCCTCACAGCCACGCCCAAGCGTGAAGAGAACGCAGATACCTACAAGTATTTTGGGGATCCGGTATACATCTACTCGCTTCGTGAAGGCATCGAGGACGGCTTTCTAACCCCCTTCAGGGTCAAACGCATCCAAACGACCATTGATGACTACATGTACACCTCAGATGACACTGTGATCGAGGGAGAGATCGAAGAAGGCAAGCTTTACACTGAACCTGATTTCAACCGAATTATCGAGATCAAGGAGCGTGAAGCCGAGCGGGTGAGGATCTATCTTGACGAGGTAGATCAAAAAGAGAAATCCATTGTTTTCTGCGCCACTCAGGATCATGCGGCGGCGGTCAGGGATTTGATCAATCAGAAAGCCATCAGCAAAGATCCTTTCTACTGCGTCCGTGTGACGGCGAATGATGGACTGCTAGGTGAACAATACCTCCGCGAGTTCCAGGATAATGAGAAGACCATTCCAACCATTCTGACCACTTCGCAGAAGTTATCCACTGGTGTGGATGCACGAAATATCCGTAATATCGTTTTGATGCGCATGATCAACTCCATGATTGAATTCAAGCAGATCATAGGTCGTGGCACCCGTTTATTTGATGGCAAACAATACTTCACCATTTACGATTATGTTGGTGCTTATGCTTCTTATGCAGATACAATATGGGAAGGCGATCCAGAACCCGTCGATGTTTATGGACCTGAACCTGGACGTAAGGAGCGAGGAAAACGAGAACCCGGGGATGGTTACAATCCTGAAGATGATGTAGAAGCCACGAGGCGAACAAAAGTAAAAGTGAAGCTCCATGACGGTAAAGAGCGAGAACTTCAACACATGGTTTTCACAGCTTTTATTGGACCAGGTGGAAAACCCATGACCGCCCAGGAGTTTTTGCAAAGCCTGTACGGAAAACTTCCAGAGTTGTTTACAGATGAAAACCAACTTCGTGGGATCTGGTCCAACCCGATCACTCGCAAGGAACTGTTGGATAAGTTGTCCGATGCTGGATACGGACACGACGAGCTGCATCAACTTCAAAAACTGATCGATGCTGAAAAGAGTGACATCTTTGATGTACTTGAATACGTCGCCTACAACACACAGCCGATTACCCGTGAATTGAGAGTGGCTCATGCACAGCGCAGCATCTTTGATAGCCTGGAACCGCAACAAAAGGAGTTCCTTGATTTTGTTTTGTCGAAGTACATCGAAACCGGCGTTGAAGAGCTTGCCCAGGAGAAACTGGCTGACCTTCTTGTCTTGAAGTATCAAGCCATACAAGACGCAAAGATGGTTCTGGGCGAGGTACCTGAGATCAGAGAGTTGTTTTTTGGCTTCCAAAAGCATTTGTATGAGGAAGTAATAGTAGCGGAATAGGAGAGAAATGAGTTTCCCCTAGCGAGCAGGGAGGGATAGTGTGTGAGTGTGCGCGAGATGTCTATGGAAAAGTATTCCGCACTCGAGCGGGGGTGAAGCGTTTGTTTGAAATAGAAAGGATTTAATGATTATTATATTTTTTTGTGTTTTTTTTCTCTTTCTATATATTTTTGATGTGAAAGTGAGGAAGAAGTAGTTTTGTCCACAGTTTTGAGAAGGACCGTTAATTGGAGTGACTGTTAGTCGCCGATGGGTGTTTTCCCCACAAGGATAGGGAAGGACCGCAAGATGTAAACCAGAAGCAACCAACTTCCAAGTTTTCCCTACGCTGGTGGCGACGGCCCGCCTCGAAACCCATATTACGAGTAGTCCATTAAGTTTTTCCTACATAGTGGGTATTGACTGATTGTGTTTGAAATGAACAATAGTTTTTGTTATACCGAAAAATAGCGGCGGCTGATTGATAAACAACGAATTACAAAAACGAGATCGCCACTAAAAAGATTGACAGTTGTAAAGGAAATTCACGCTTTTTCTAAAGGGATTGAGAACGACCGTAGATATATTATTAGCAGATTGCTATTTAATATTTATTATCTCAACAATACTGGAGCGAATTTTGCAGAAGTGGGAATATACGTGTTTCTATATTGAAAAAGAAGGCCTTTACGACTGGGTAGGAAAACAGATACTTGAAAAAGAAACTTGGCAAATGATAAACGATTTTGGCAATAAAGGCTGGGAGTTGGTTAGTGTAACTCCTATATGCGATGGTGTTCATGGCGGAACGACGAAAGCCATATTTACATTCAAGCGTCCAAAAGAATAAAAGAAGGCGATCAATTTATTTCATTTCCAAACGTTTTCTTGTAGTAGATCTAGAGGAGGTAAATATGAAATTGCTTAGCAAAAGTTTGTCTTCTTGTTGTCACGCTCCGCAGATGATAGTTCAAAGCCGACAAGGTGGATTTATTTCTCAAGACTGTGAGAAATGTGGAAAACCCAGTTTTATTTCAGAAAATGAACTTCCGGATTTGATTTGTAAGAAATGTAAATGCAAGTTGATAGTGGGGAAAAATTATCGGAAGAATTATATTTATACATGTCCTGGTTGCAAGAGTGAATTTTTTGTTTGGGATTTAGTTCCCAATTGGCAGAAATACTTTGATGAAAATGGATTGGGCTTATTTAGTGATTGTTACGACGACGGTCGAAGAAAGTTCTAAGTGATGATGCTTGTTATTTTTTTTTATCAAATTGGAGCTATGTTTATATGACTATTCGAGAAAGAATTATTGATTGTTTGCAAAGTCATCCTGAAGGATTGAATGATGACCAGCTGACAGAATTGCTTAATCTATCACGCAGGCAGACTGCAAATAGTTATTGCCGGCGACTTGAAGTCGAAGGCCATATCCGTCGTGATATAGTAGATGGAATTATTAACAATTTTCTAATGGACATTCCTGTAGAAATCCACCAACAACATAATATTACCGAAAATGAGAACATAGATGAAATGTCTGTTGAGGAGTATCAACTTCAGTGGTATTGGGAAGGCAATGTGCAAGCTACTTTGGTTAAATACCTTAAGTCATTGAATTACAACATTGTTCAGGAAGTAGACACTAGAACACATCAACGAGGTGTTGATGTAATTACAGAAAAAGGTGGCCAAGAAATGTGGATTACCGTGAAAGGATATCCACGGCCAAAACGAAGAACAAATCCACGCTTGCAAGCCGCGCATTGGTTTGCATCAGCACTATATGACATCATTAAGTACCGCGAGAAAGATAATTCTGTTCAACTTGCTTTTGCTTTACCGGATTTTGAGCGGTACCGAAATATAAGTAAAGGTATTTCTTGGTTCAAGAAAGCTTCAGGCTTTACTTATTTCTGGGTTAATAACAATGGCATGGTAGATGAAGAATAACTAAAACAGGTTTATATTGATCCTATCCTCTAGTAATAACATCTACTTCAGGCGCCTGAAGTAGATGTTATTAAAATGTTAGCCTTAAGTGAAACTCGATTTGTAAAGGAGGAAAATGTAATTAGTTTCTTGATTAAATATTTAAAATAGAAAGTGCGGTCATCCGCTATGGGAGAAATTCATTGAAGCAAAATCGCTATAATCTTTTCCGACGCCTATTAATAAGTATCCTCGTTTTTAGTTTTCTCATAATACTTACTGGATGCAATTCCACCATCCTTTCCTTCTTATCGACGGCCACTACTACTCCCACCGTAACACCTCTTCCAACTCACACACCAACTTCAACCCCTCGGCCAACCAATACTCCTACAGTAACACCTACTCCCGATAAAGGTAGTTTTGTTAATCCATTGGGAATTGGCGAAAGCATAACGGTTAAGCCCTTTCGGTATGAAGTTGATACCATTTTTGAAGAGAAATATGTAATGGATTGCACGCTTTTAGAAATTGTCACTGGAGATGACGCTCTTAAAATTGCAAAACAAGAGCGTGTGTGGTCACCATACGATCCATTGGTAGAAGGGCAGGAATACCTAGCTTTACGATTGAGGCTAAAGTTGCAAATAGCGAAAAATGAAAATGTAGTTGAAACCCTTTATCCATACTGGAGTACAACTTTGCGTTATGAAAATAATGGGGTCGATATTTGGTCGGCGGACTTCACGAAGATTTTTGCTGAAGGTTACCCACCTATTGAAGGCGAAAATTGGGTAATTTTTAAGTATAAATCTGGTACCAAGCCATTTCTCTATTTTTCACCATATCTTGCTGTTAGTGAACAAGTGGGGATTAGAAACACCGGAGCGTACTTTAAATTGTTTGAATAAATGAGCATTCGAACAGCGTTGCCACTTAACTTACTAGGAAATTGGATTACTAATTTTACCGGGTGGTTTCTCAGGCCACCCGGTGTAATCGCTAAAGCAAGTGCAATTTACAATCCATACCTGCTCTTGAGAAACTCGGTATTTATAGAATGAAGGTTGAACTTATAACCTTGATTTGACTTGATTGATGTCGCACCAAATTGGCGCAAGTAATGTCCCAACCGCTTAAACGGGAGGTCAATTTGACCTTTATTAAATACAAGGCTACGAACATCTGTAAGGGTGACTGAAAACCTAGAGTTCGCCATGAGGCTTGAGACGATATCGGCAACAATGGCATCTTCGTCTAGCATCTGCCTTTCTTTCCGTGAGCTTTGAAGATTTCGTAAGTATCTCATTAGATAATCAGGTACCTCGTCTAACTCTTGAGCCCAAAGTAAAGGTAAAGTAATCTCTTGAGCCCTGGCATCAAACACTGTTAATTTCTCGAATTTTTGTTCCAGATTTATTGAATAAAAGTGAGCTAATCGGTAGTGTAATAGCGTATTCCGTATTTCTACAGCATCAGGTAGATACTCTAAATTAGGTAAATATAGCGGAATATCTTTGCGAGGACTGGGTTTCATATGGATTGTGAGCATGCGGCTTTCAAGGGCAGGGTCATCATATGAAGTATGATTGGCAAGTACCTTGGGTGAAAAAACTCGATATGGTTTGGTTTCATTAGTCCTTGGATCACAGCGATAGACAACGCCGTCCCTAGAATAACCGTCATTCAATATTTTGGTCATGTCACTTGTTCTAGACGTGTCAAGAAAATTAGCCTCATCTAGAAATAATGTGCCTGTTCCAAGACTATCCAAAGCACGAAACACATTTGGCGCAGTTTGGGAAGCGCCTAAATTAATTGAGTGGTAGCATATCGAACGCATAATTGCTAATGCCCTGGATTTACCTGAGCCATGTGGTCCAAAGAACCGCAAGTAAGGTACTTTTTCAAACCTGTCATAAACATGCGTCATCATTGCAAAAGAAGCAGCTATCGATATACAGTCCTCGTCAATATCTATATATTTGCGGATATAGGAACATATACGATTGAAAATTGTTGATATTGTCTCAGGCCAAATGTGTACCTCTGAGGGAAACAAAAAGTGTCCAGTAGAAACACTATTGTCTATGAGAGGAGTATAAAGAACCTTAGTCATCGGATCCTGAATTTTGTTTATAACTTGAACGGGTTGGTCTTCAATTTTGATTGCGAAATTTCCTTTCTCGAACATCGGATCATAGATCATCTCGATGAGAGTACCATCATTGAGTATTCTGCCAATAGTACCTTTACCTTGCTGATCAACTTGTTTGCGCATATAATATTCCTGACTGCAATGAACTACCCGGAGTTGTTGTTAGTAGCAACAACTCCTTCGTTTTAAGCTTGGGCTTCAATGGTCTCAGTTACTGAGAATTGAAAGAACAATCTCGTTGATTGTTGGAAACGTTCAAATTCCTCAGAAAATAGTGAGAGATTGAATTTGGTAGCGTTATGATCCAACACTTTCTCAACCATAATTACTTCGGGGGTAGTGGTGCCAATTCTTAGTCTAAGTTCAACTATCGTTGAGTTGGCAGCTAAATGAAAGAGTTCATCTAGTCGTGTTAGGTCATTATTCTTTATTGCATCTTTGGCCTCCTTGATAATTGTGCGTAATTTTGATATGTCGGTCCCAGAAGCTTCAACTGGGTCAATTTCATTTTTTCCTGCGAACCGAAATATCGCTTCTAAGCTTTTCTGGTCAGATTTCCAACTTGCGGCGGGAGATTGCTTTGCTCTTACTTGCTTTATTAATTCGTGCCATTTTTTGTCCATCCTTCGGTTTCTCCTTGGTTGCAGATTAGGCGTTACTATTTTACGAACCTCCTTTTCATTGGCTCCCGACATCATAATAGAGTTTGAGAAAGGTGTCAAGTGGAGCACAGTAGTTACAAAGGGTTTCTTTCAAAATGTTAATATTTTTGCGTGGATAAAAAATGACGACAGTGACTTAAATGCACCAAATTAAAAGTCAGCCAATTAATCAACTGACTAAAGATAATGCCACTTTAATGTAGTTCGAAATGTAGTAAGAAGTAATTAAAGGTATTAATAAAGCATCACTTTGTTCACTTGGTATCAATACAAGCGAGTATGTAGTTCCTCCTATAGCATAAGGTATAAACAAACTCAAAAGAAGTGAAGGGAAATGAATATCTTATACCCCCTGGGTCATTTCGAAATTTCACCTACTCGAGAAAACATTTTCAATCACAAAATTATTACTGAAGATCACGGGTTTACTTCATGTTTCAACTACATTTTCTGTTATTTGTATATTTAAAATGACAGGCAAACAAATTCCCATACCACAAGGTGGGCTCAATTTGATATAAGCGTATTCTCATTATGGTACATAGTTAGTAAATTTTGTCCGCTAAATCGGGGTTTCGGTGACAATAGAAACCACTAAATAATTGAGATTTAGGTGGAAAGTAGGTTATTAACTTAGGTGGGAAGAGCTTAAAAACAGATTAAGTATTTTTACATGCCTTAAAAAAAGGATTATTTTAGTGAAAGTTGATTTTGACTAGTTGTGAGATACCCCTAAAGAAGCCTTACTATTGCTATTGCTTTGTTAGGTAAAAGTTAAGGTATGTAGTCTTCTGAAAAAAATACTTCTTTAGGAAGTATCAAGATTGGTGTATTGTCATGTAAGGGTCTTATAGAACGAGAAAAAAGGAGCGAAATATGCAAAAATGGGAATACTGTGCTGTTACTGAAATATCTGCAAATGACAACAAATTAAATACTTATTTTCCAAGCCTAATTCAATTTATTAAACAAGGAAGCCATATAGAAGAGATCAGGAGTATACACAAAGCTAAAGAAACGAAACGCCGTGGACTTTTGATTTCTGAAGAGGAATTAGTGGCAAAAACAATTTTTGAGCTTGGAGAACAAGGCTGGGAAATGGTTGGAATGGGGAATACAGGTCCAAATCATCATATGGTTTATTTCAAACGACCAAAGGATTAAGGTAATACTCTTCATAAAAATTGATAGACTTCTTAGGTTTTGCTTGAATAGGCGGGAAGTGTACACCAACAAAATCGAGATCAACAGTATCTCTAAAGCGATTTCACCATTGTCTGTACGATCCTATTATGAGTAATAGTGCATAGTGCAAAGTGAACCCCCCACCCCCTAGAAGGGTTGTGGGGCGCTCGCTGAGGCTCGCTGAGGAGGAGGGGCTATGCCCCCCGACCCCCAAGATCAAAACCAAGATCAAAGTTCAAATCCAGTTGTCTCCGTTGGTATTCGTCGAAACAAGGATTGCACGAAAACCTAATTAGTAATTGCCTTTCGGCACCGTGAGATTATCTTATTACTCACGGAGGTACGAAATGATCATCATGCTTTTAAAAGAAGAGCTAAAAAAGAAGGGTCTTAGCGCTCGAGGTGCGGCATTAGAAATAGGAGTGGCACATACAACTATCATTAGGCTTTTGGATGGTAGGCCAGTTGATCTTGAAACACTTCGGAAAGTATGTTCCTGGCTGAACGTTGATGTCGCTACAATTCTAAATTCACCAGACAAAGACGAAAAATCCTTGGTTGATAAGTTCGCTTGTATCTTACAGAAAAACCCTGGATTGCGTGAGTTGTTCAATGAGTACTACGCCAAAATGGAACACCACGAGGTATCACTTTTAGATTTAGAAGAGGTACTAGCGTTTATGGTTTTTAGAGCATACTATCGTAAGCCATAATCAAAAAGAAATGCCGTGAGAACAATATTCACGGCGTAATCATTTGCAATATCTCTTACAATGGTTGAAACGGCGAATTGGTTTCAGGCTCCTGAAACACTTAACACCAATACAGTGCCTATGAGGCCTGACGCTATTTCACGCAAAATCAATACCCCCTACTCCCTAAAAGAAAATGAATATGCGTCCAATTGGTAAGAATTTCGATGCAAGAGGCTTTAAAAGCCCTTATAGACACCTTAAATGAGCCTTCTAACTACTTAAAGATAATGTCTACCGGGCTTGCTCCGCTGTGAAAGTGAGCCAGATCTGCTTCGAGAATATCCAGGTAGTGATTGGACATATCGAGGGTTGAATGTCCGAGCAGTCTCTTGAGACTGAAAGGATCGCGATTACTCCTCAGATACTCAATTGCGAATGTATGGCGAAACCGGTAAGGATGACAGTCTTCGACGCCCGCCTTTGCTCCAATCGATTTAATGAGGGTTAGAATTCCCTTCTCTCTTACTCCAAACAAGCTATCGCTTTTGTCATATTCTTTATCCGCCAAGTAAACCCACAAAGAATGTCTTGAAGACTTACCGAGGTAGACAATCCTTGGTTTGGTTTTCTGACCTGATCCAAAGGGTCTAACGACTACAGTTCCATTTTCCAAATCGACGTCCTCGATCCTTACCCTGCAAATCTCTCCAACTCTTAAACCTGTATCCAGCATAAATCTCAGTAACGCCAGGTCTTTCTTGTACGATGATCGGTGCGCTCTGTAAGCTTGCTTGACTTCTGTTTTTGCTACCGTACTCCATTCAGCGGCGTACATAATGCATTTCAATTCTTCTCGCGTAAACGCCTTGACAGGAGCAAGCATGTATTTTGGTCGTGCGATATTTTTGTCAGGTCTTTTGCACTTCACGGCGGTCTCAGCCCAATTATAGAACGAGCGGATTGCCTTCCAATAACCCTCTACACCTGCAGCGGTCATCAGGGTGGGTTCAACGCCGAGCCTTGTAATTCGATTGGGTTTGTATTCGTTCTTGAGATAGTTGAAATACTTTTGCATATCTTCGCTGGTAATGCTGTTCAGCTCACGGGAACCAAAATGTTTTTCTACCATGCGGAGTGTGTCACTGTAATGAGACAATGTTGCTGCTGCATATTTCGTTGGAGCAAATAATAGATACCCTTCCAGTGCCTTCGAGAACTTCACCTTTCCTCCTCCTAACGATAGCGCACCACCCACCTGTTTTGGAGAAGGTGGTGCTTAAGGTTTTGCTCTTAACTTGGATACTCAGCAGTAGCACCCTAGTCATTTTGAGCATGGTAGTATTGGAGAGGTGGATTTATTTGGATAAAACGCCACGAATACCACCTTGGGAAGGTGGTGCCTTACCACTTGGCGACACCCGCATTAACAGTAGATTTGTACAAAAAAGTATTATACCAAAATTGTTAATATTATTAAAATCTTGCCTGCTAGACAATAAACCAATGTTTACGATTCACGGCTCAACTATCCCTAATCCATAAAACCACTGATTCCCCTACGCCAGCCCCTAGCGGGTCTTGACTAAACAGCGCTATGGTATAATTTTTTTTGATTTTCGTATAACGTTTATAGGAGTAAATATTGGCAGCCAATCCCTTGAGTTGGTTGATGGGTTTTTTCTCACTTGATATTGGAATAGACCTGGGGACCGCAAACACACTGGTAAACGTGCGTGGCAAGGGCATCGTTATTAATGAACCTTCGTGGGTGGTGGTTAACAAACGTACTCATGAGACGATCGCTGTGGGGGCATCTGCAAAAGAAATGACGGGTCGCACACCGCCGAATTTTTCTGCCATTCGCCCGTTGCGCGATGGTGTTATTTCTGAATTCGAAATCACAAAAAAAATGCTCGAATATTTTATATACAAAGCACATCAGCAGACGATTGTGCCCATGCCGCGTCCACGGGTTTGTATAGGCATCCCCTCTGGTGCGACTCAGGTTGAAAAACATGCCGTGTATGACGCTGCCATGGCAGCTGGTGCACGTGAAGCCCATCTCATTGAAGAACCTGTTGCAGCTGCACTGGGTGCCGGACTTCCTATTGGGGATGTTCCAGGCACCATGGTCGTGGATATAGGTGGCGGCACCACCGAGGTGGCTGTATTCTCCTCGGGTGAGTTGGTGGTTTCACGTTCTCTTCGCGTAGCAGGCGACGAACTGGATGACGATATTCTGCAGTACATTCGCAAAAAATACAATCTTTTGATCGGCGAGCGTATGGCTGAGCAGGTTAAGATTTCCATCGGTTCGGCGTATCCGCTTCAGACTGAATTGACTCATGTCGTCCGCGGACGCAACCTGGTCACCGGTCTACCCGCCTCAATGGAAGTGTCTTCCGTTGAAATCCGCGAAGCGCTGTCAGGTTCGGTTCAAGTCATCATCGATACGCTGCGCGACGCGCTGGATGAAGTGCCTCCCGAGTTGGTTTCTGATCTACTCGACACCGGCATCTGCCTGGCCGGCGGTGGTTCACAGCTTCTAGGCATCGTTCCGCGTCTCAAAGACGAATTAAATTTACGCGTGTTTATCGCGGATGACCCCATGACATGTGTTGCGCGCGGCGCCGGTCTGGTGCTTGAAAACCTCGGTGAATATGATCGCTACCTGGTAAATTTGGATCGCAACAAGGGTCGTGGATAGTAACAATCCACGCCAGATGGAATGAAAAGACTTTCACAACGTACTCTTCAATCGATCACAATAGGGTTGATCATATTGGGCGTGCTGGCTTTAGCGCTCAGTGGTCTACTTGGTCAGATCGTCGGTAAGGTGATTGATCCTCTTGTTGCCGTCCAGGGATGGTTTGCCAGCCGCACGCAGGCCATGGTTGAATTTTTCACCGTCCCGCGGGACGTTGCCACTCTGCGACAAGAAAATCTATCTTTGCAAAACCAGGTCTCACAACTTCAATCCGAGTTGCTGGCTGCCCGGCAGCAATTGACTGAAACGGATATCCTCTACGCACTGCTGGATTATGCACGCGCCAAGCCTGAAAATAAGTACGTGGCTGCTTCTGTTATTGGCCGTGACCCAAGCCCGTTTGTAAAATACATCATCATTAATCATGGCTCTGATGACGGCATTTTTAAAGGTATGCCCGTGGTTACACAGCAGGGGTTGGTCGGAAAAGTGGTTGCAGTGACCGCTACAGCCGCCAGAGTGCAGTTGATCACCGATCCCGGTTCTGTAATTAATGTTCGACTTGAAGAAGCCAGTACTGATGGGCAGGTTTTGGGATCGGTCACCGGTGATATTTCACTTGACATGGTCAACCCGAGTGTTGAGCTCATTCAGGGCGATCTGATATTGACCTCCGGTTTGGGTGGTGTTTATCCCTCGGATATTTTAATCGGGCAGGTATTATCTCCTGAGAACCCAGAAAATGCACTTTTTCAAAAAGCTTCAGTTCAGCCAGTTGTAGATTTTGTCAATCTCAGGGCAGTCTTGATTATCACCAATTTCAGGCCGGTAGATTATTCACCCTTGGTACCTTAATCGAGTAAAAAAGACACATGGGCACACTGCTTGCGTTTCCAATTATTTTCATATTAATACTGCTGCAAACAACCTTGTTCAGCCAGGTGACGCTTTTACACGGCAGCGTCGATCTTGTTCTCCTGTGGATAGCAGCGTGGAGTTTGCAGAAACAAGTCCGGTCCACCTGGTTTTGGGCTTTTCTGGCTGCGATCGCCGTTGCCTATATTTCCGCCATGCCCTGGTTTGTCCCGGTTGTCTGTTACCCGCTTGCCACATTATTCGCAAAATGGGTAAATAAGCGCGTTTGGCAATCTCCATTATTAATGATGTTTTTGGTGACCTTGGTCATTAGCATTGTCAGCAATGGATTATCATATATTGCTCTGGCAATCTCGGGGGTATCCATTCCTATAAATACAGGTTTGGTACAAGTTATGATTCCATCAGTTTTAATCAATTTACTCCTGGCTTTGCCAGTATTTGCTATTGTGAGAGATACAGCCCAATGGGTCTATCCATTGGAGGTGGTTGAATGAAAAATGAACAGAAAATTAATCAGGGTCTAGAGCCCTGGCGGTTTAAAGCCATTTACATATTGTTGGGTGTGATTTTGGTGATCTATGTGATCCGATTGTTTGGTCTGCAAATCATCAACGGTGATGATTACCTTGCACAAGCTGAAGAAAATCGATTATCAAGTATCAGTGTTTCGACCCAGCGCGGCAACATTTACGATCGTAATGGTATTGTGCTTGCCCAGAATGTTGCTTCTTATGATGTAGTGATCACACCTGCTTATCTTCCTACTGATCCAGGTACGACTGAAAATATTTATAGAGAATTATCTGCGTTAATTGATATTCCCGTTACCAATGGCGTGATTAACGATACCACCGTAAAATTTTTCACACCCTGTCAGACTGACTTTGGAATTAAAGAAATTGTATTGATTGGCGACACCAATGAACCCTTCTCACCGGTAAAAATTAAGTGTAATGTTACACAAGAAATTGCCATGACCATCCGTCAAAAAGAGAATGAATGGCAAGGGGTGGGTGTAGCAGTTCAACAAGTTCGCCAGTATCCCACAGGCAACATGACTTCAGAAGTTATCGGTTTTCTCGGTCCTATCACCGCCGAAGATGAGGCTTATTACGTTGACCGAGGGTTTGTTTCCAATGTCGATAAAATCGGATTTGCCGGTGTTGAGCGAGAACTAAACGATATCCTGATGGGCAAGAACGGGTCTCGACTCATTGAAGTGGATAATGCGGGCAAAGAAATTCGTGATGTCCAGCCTCCTGTTGAAGCAGTGCCGGGACAAAATGTTACCCTGACAATCGATTCAAGGCTGCAATCCGCTGCGAGATCAATTTTGATTGCTGAACTGGATTTCTGGAATACCTATCTCAACCGAATCTTGTCATTGAATGGCGTCATCATTGCCATGAATCCAAAGACAGGTGAAATTTTATCGATGGTTTCATATCCAAATTATGAGAACAATCGGCTTGAGAGAATTATTCCTGCATATTATTACAACCAATTGGCGACTGATCCGCTTAAGCCGATGTTGAATTATGCCATTGCGGCTGAACAGCCCCCGGGATCAGTGTATAAAATTGTCGCCTCTATAGGTGCGTTGAATGAAGGTGTGGTTACACCTGAAAAACAATTAGAGTGTCCCGGCACGATTTCAGTGGTTCAAAAGTATTCACCTAACGACCCTGGAACGATCCGATTGTTTTATGGTTACGACCGGGCTGGTCACGGCATTTGTGACTTCATCAAAGGCTTTAGGCTTTCTGACAACGTCTATTTTTACAAAATCGGTGGTGGTTTTAATGAAGAAGTTCCAGGCAACGGATTGGGCGCTTATTATTTGGCTGAATACGCCAAAGCGTTGGGGTATGGTCGTTATACAGGTATAGAGCTTCCTGGCGAAGTGGATGGATTGGTTCCTGACCCTACCTGGAAGCGTATTTACCGTGCAGAAAACTGGGCAACCGGAGACACTTATAGTACTGCCATCGGGCAAGGTTATGTTCTCGCAACACCCTTGCAGGTATTAACTTCTTTTGCGATTTTGGCCAATGACGGCAAGTTTATGCAACCAACCATTATAAAAGATATCACTGACAACCAAGGGAATATCATTAAGCCATTCGAACCTCAGCTTGTCTGGGATATTACTAAAGATCCATTGATCAATGTGTTGGATGGAAATAACAAGCCAACTGGCGAAAAAATTGTGGTAGAGCCCTGGGTGGTTGCAAAAGTTAAAGAAGCCATGCGACAGGTGGTCGTCAATGGAACCATTACTAAAGAAGTTGTTTATATTGGCGAAAATATTCCCTCCGCAGGTAAGACTGGGACGGCAGAATATTGTGATAATGTTGCCCAGGCAAAAAATCTTTGCCAGCAAGAAAGTTGGCCAACCCATTCATGGTATGTAGGTTATGCCCCATATGATGACCCTGAAATTGTGGTGCTTGCATTTGTTTACAATGGCGGTGAAGGCGCAAGTGTTGCCGGTCCAATGGTTATCAAAACCTTAAACGCATATTTTGACCTTAAGAGCATTGGTTCAACCGCTGATATTGAAACCATTGATACCCCGTGAGATTGATATAATGGAAAATTCATCTCTAGTTCAAATCAAAGGAATTCGCGAGGGCTTGCTGATCAGTGCAGAAAATGGCACATGGGATGATCGCAAAGCGGAACTTTTGATTATGGTGAAAGAGAAAGAGTCTTTCTTTAAAGGCGCAAGAGTCTGCCTAGATGTATATGAGACTCCACTCCGCGTCAAACAGATTACGCAGCTAAGAGATCAACTCTTAGATTTAGATGTCACTTTATGGGCCATCCTTAGCACTGCAGAAACAACCCTCAATAATGCACGCGCTTTGGGGCTTGAGACAAGTCTTCCGGTCAAAAAAGATTCTAAAGAGGGTAAAGAAAATAAAGATAGTAATGATCGTGTAGAAAATGCGGCTGAAAAAGCAGTTTTGGTCAATAAGACCTTGCGCGCCGGGTATAAAGTAGAATCATTGGATCATGTGATTATCTTCGGTGATGTGAATCCTGGGGCTGAAATTGTTTCGGCTGGCAATATCATTGTATGGGGAAAATTAAAAGGCTCAGCCATTGCGGGCGCTGAGGGCAACAAGAAAGCCGTGATTTGCGCCATGGAATTGAGACCAACACAGCTTAGAATTGGTGATAGGGTTTTTCCGCCACAACAAAAAAAAGGCAAGACCTTTCCTGAAGTGGCTTACATCGAAAATGACGACTGTAAAATCGAACTCTGGAACAAAGAAAAGGGAAGATAAAAATGGCAGCTACTGTTGTGACGATCACCTCGGGTAAGGGTGGGGTTGGAAAAACCACCACCACGGCCAATTTGGCAGTTGCATTGGCTGAAGACGGCTTTAAAGTTGTATGTATTGACGGCGATATTGGTTTACGTAATTTAGATGTAGTATTGGGACTTGAAAATAGAATTGTCTACGACCTGGTTGATATTGTTGAGAATCGCTGTCGCATCAGGCAGGCTATGATCCGTGACAAGCGGCTTGAAGAACTTTATCTCATTCCTGCCGCCCAAACCCGTGATAAATCAGCGGTATCGCCAAGTGATATGATCCGTGTTTGTGACGAATTACGCAACGAAGTTGATTACATCATCATTGATTCGCCGGCTGGCATCGAACGCGGTTTCAGAAACACGATTGCCCCCGCGGATGTGATCCTAGTGGTGACCAACCCAGAGGTTTCAGCTGTGCGCGATGCCGACCGCATCATTGGCTTGGTTGAAGCCGAAGAAAAAGGCCCTGCCAAACTGATCATCAACCGTGTTAACCCAGGTCTTACCAAACGCGGAGACATGCTCACCCCTGAAGATGTGGTTGAATTGTTGGCCATCGAATTGATTGGCGTTATCCCCGACGATGAGAATGTGGTTATCAGTACCAACCGCGGACAGCCCGTTGCGCTAGACCCAAAAAGCAAGACCGGTCAGGCATTCAAAAATATTGCCAAACGCATCCAGGGTCAAACTGTACCCTTCTTACAGTTGGATGACAAGGGAGATTTTCTCTCAAGAATGGCAGGATTATTCAAACAGGGAGGCGACTGATATGGCAGCATGGGGTAAATCAAATCGTCAAAGTGCTGATGAAGCCAAGGAACGTCTGAAGTTGGTATTGATCCATGATCGAACTGATTTGTCACAGGATGAATTGTCGACCATGAAGAATGAATTGCTGGCTGTGATTTCACGCCATGTTGAAATTGATCCTGAATTGGTTAAAATCAGCATGAGCCATGACGGTCGTGAGCAAAAATTGACCGCAGATATTCCTTTAAAAACTTCACATCGGCGGAAAATCGGATAAGTTATGTTTAAACGCGAAATCTGGCGTAATTTTGATTTCTGGCTTTTTGGCGCAGTGATTTTTCTGATCATCTTTGGTCTGATCATGATCCGCTCAACCATTGCAGGAAATATTGAATTAGCCGGATATGTAAATCGCCAGGCAACTTTTGCGGGTATTGGTCTGGGCGTCATGGTTTTTGCCACCTTGATTGATTACCGCTACTGGCGCAGCTTTTCAAAAATATTTTACACCATCGTGTTTTTGTTCCTGTTGGTTATTTTGGTGGCAGGCACAACCAGTTTTGGCGCGCAACGATGGTTGGAAGTGGGTTTGGTAAATATTCAGCCAGCCGAATTGGCAAAAATTGTTTTGATTCTTGTCTTGTCAGATTATTTTGCCAAGAACTTTAACAAAGAGAAAAACATTAAATGGATTGCCGGCGGTTTAATTCTTCTGGTGGGCATTGTTGTGCCCATTGTCTTGCAACCAAACCTTAGCACCACTATTTTGTTGGCGGTCATCTGGTTTTCAATGTTATGGATCAGCGGTCTTCCACCCAAATATATACTTTACATGGGGGCGGCGGGTGTTGTTTTGGGGGCGGCGGCTTTTCCTTTTCTTGAACCTTATCAACAAGAAAGGATCACCACCTTTCTGTTTCCTGATCCTAACGCACGCTATGGCAATACCTATAACATTGAACAAGCCCTAATCACCATAGGAAGCGGTGGATTGTGGGGGCAGGGTTACGGCCATGGCACGCAAGTCCAACTACGTTTCTTAAAAGTCCGTACAACTGACTACATTTTTTCTGCCATTGCTGAAGAATTTGGGTTTATCGGTACGGTAGTCTTAATTGGCGTGCTTGCGTTTGTGATCATCCGTTGCATTAGAGCAGCGAGAAATTCCACTGATTATTATGGCGCCATGATCGCCTATGGATTTTCAACTCTAATTTTCTTCCAAACCATCGTAAATATTGGGGTAAACTTGAAGTTGATTCCGGTGACAGGTCAGACCCTGCCTTTCATCAGTTATGGCGGCAGTTCGCTGCTTTCGCTAATGCTGGGCATCGGTTTGATTGAAAGTGTTTTAATCCATCAAAAAAAATGAGTTGAGAGAGAACCATGACTGAATTGAAGCAGCCTGCAAGAGTTAGATTTGCACCATCTCCAACCGGACACATGCACCTCGGCAGTGCCCGAACGGCATTATACAATTACCTGATCGCCAGACAAACCGGTGGCACATTTATCTTGCGTATTGAAGATACTGATACTAAACGTTATATTCCTGAAGCAGAAGATGAACTGATCAAGGGAATAAAGTGGCTTGGATTGGATTACGACGAAGGTCCTGGCAAAGGCGGCCAATATGGACCGTACCGCCAGTCTGAACGTAAAGATATTTATACGAAATTTGCAGAACAACTTGTTGAATCAGGGCATGCTTATTATTGTTTTTGCAGTCCTGAGCACTTGGCCAAAGTTCGCGAGGTACAACAAGCCAACAAAGAATCGTTACATTATGACGGCACCTGCCGTGAGATTCCTGTAGAAGATGCGCGCAAACGCATTGCTGCAGGTGAAAGATATGTCATCCGCTTTAAGATGCCCAAGACCGGCTCGATTACCGTACATGACCATTTACGCGGTGACATCACCGTGGAGAATAAAGTGCTCGATGATAGCGTACTTGTCAAGTCTGATGGCTGGGCTCTGTATCACCTGGCGGCCATGGTGGATGATTACTTGATGAAGATCACACATGTCATTCGAGGCTCGGAATGGCTGCCAAGTCTTCCATTGCACATGCATATTATTCGTGCTTTCGGTTGGCCTGAACCTACCTTTATTCATCTTTCAGTCTTTCTTAAACCCAGCGGCAAGGGCAAAATGAGCAAACGTGAGACCGCTGATGCCATGAAAGACGGACATTCCATCTTTGTCAAAGACTTGGAAGAGTTGGGGTACGTCCCAGAGGGCGTGGTAAATTGGACTGCACTGATGGGGTGGAGTTATGACGATCACACTGAATTCTTCTCGCTTCAAGACCTGGTTGAAAAATTCAGCATTGATCATTTGAATCCGTCGCCGGCTGCCATTAACTTCACCAAGCTGGATTATTTCAACGCGCTCCATATTCGGAATTTTTCTGATGAAGATTTGGCAAACAGGGTTAAACCATTCCTTGAGGCTGCTGGATACAAGACTTCAATTGATAAACTGATTATATTAGCTCCCATTCTGAAAGAAAGACTGCCAACACTTGATGATGTGGTTGATATGGCGGGTTTCTTCTTCAAAAATGACATTTCTTATCCTGCTGAAGATTTGATCGCCAAAGGACTTGAAAAAACTCAGTGCCGTCAGATATTGACCCAAATACTCGAAATCTTGAACGGAATAGGCGATATCAAGAAAGACATAGCGGAAGAACCAATGCGTGAACTGGTTGAAAAAAGCGGATTTAGTGCTGGCCAGGTTTTTGGTATTATGCGTGTAGCTGTAACAGGTCAAAAAGTTAGCCCTCCGCTCTTTGAGAGTATGGAAGTAATTGGTAAGGATATTGTCCTTAATCGAATTCAACAAGCCATAAAGCTGCTGGATTAATTTTTGTTTAGACGAAAAATTGCTCCGGCTTTACCGGAGCTTTTTTTATTTTTTATTGAGATATTATTTGCAATTTATGTATATAATTAGCAGAATTTAAAAGGTGAGACATGAAAAAGACATCATTTCTAATGCTAGAAGGCAAAATTGTGTTGTGGTTGCGGGACAGGGTTTGTGAAGATGCAGACCAACTGCTCTCAAGCGACCAATTTCGAAAATTTTTGCATCGCTGTTTGAGTGAAATCCAGGCAAAAAACTCAAAGCTGATGGGTGTTTTTGGCAAATCTGCCATCACAGATAAAGATGAAGAAAAGTTGATTATCACTTTAAAATTCTTAACTAATTTACCAGCCGAACATGTTGTTAGATTGGTTGAGGGATCTGAAGTCTTTTTCAAAGATAGAAGCCTTTTTAATGCATTGGTTGAGCATATTTATAATTACTGGCGGCATTTTCAACGCCTTATTGTCAGTCAAACTGATTCTGATAATGTCGATTTGAAACCAAACACCACTTTTAACCGAACTATTGAACACCTCACAACACTTATTCGTAATACTTATCGCGACATTCAAGTTAACATTACAGGCAAATATCCCCGTATTTACAGGCAGGTGAGCGCTGGTGCGGAAATTGCCGCTATTACCAAGATAAAAAACCTGGTTATGCCTGAATTTTACAAACAAAAACTTCAAGATATTGGAATCATTAGGCAGGTGCTATTATATCCACCAATGATTTTTAATTCAAAAACCAATAAGCGTACTGGTTTTTACGAAGAAGTAAATGATAACCCACTGAATAGAATCAACCTTGATCCTGAAAAATGGTTGTGTTATCCTGCAATGGTAGGGTCTTTATTGATTCTCGTTTATTTCTCCACCGACGAATTTGAACTAAACTTTGCCATGTGCAACCTCTTTGAAATGGCTACTGGACCTGACTTAAAACGCAAACCTGATGCAATGATGTTCTTTGGGGTGAATTCAAGCGAGATTCCAGAAGAACTCAGGTTGAAATCATATTTTTATGATGACAAGAATAATGATTTATTGATTGGCATCGTTCCAGATGATGACAAATTTGGATATTTTGGATATGTCAAGAAGCTTGTTCTAACCTTACACAATATCCGAATGATGAAGATTGGCCGGTTGCCTTATCATGGCGCTTGTTTCCAGCTTAAACTTGCCAATACACCTCCCAAAACTGTTCTGGTGATGGGTGATACTGGCGCAGGCAAATCGGAAACCCTCGAAGCTTTCAGATCTATAGCATCAAAAGAAATTGAAGATATAACAATTATCGCTGATGACATGGGATCACTCTCAATCAACAATAATGGCGATGTTATCGCCTTTGGATCTGAAATTGGCGCTTTTGTGCGTCTTGATGACCTTCAACCTGGTTATGCCTTCGGTCAGATGGATCGAGCAGTGCTGATGAATGCCAATCAGATCAACGCCAGAGTGGTTATCCCTGTTACAACATATGAAACTATCATGCTGGGCCATAAAGTGGATTATGTCTTGTACGCCAACAACTATGATCCCATCCCAGAGGGTGAAATTGCCATCCGTCGGGTAAAGGATATTGTCAATGCACTAGATATTTTCCGTTCAGGACGCGTCATGAGTAAGGGTACGACAACCACCACCGGCATCGTGCAGACTTATTTTGCCAACGTTTTTGGTCCACACCAATACCAGGAATTACACGAAATCTTGGCCAAACAGTATTTTGAAAAATTATACAAAAATGATATTTTCGTTGGTGAAATGTTGACCCAATTAGGCGTGGATGGATGCGAACGTGAAGGGCCGCTCAATGCTGCCAAAGACTTGCTGAAACTAATCAAAGGCTAATCAAGGTAATATGTCGAAGTCAATTTGTATCCCGTGTTCATTTTTGAACTCGGGATATTTTTCTATGTACAATTTTTACTCATTTGAGAATTAGTAATGGAAATAATAGAAATATATTAATAATTATGACAAATAAGGAAAACATAATCCAAATTGGATATACTGTTTATAGTATTCATTGAAAAAGTAATTCCATTTACAAATCAGTTGAATGTTCCAGAAAGAAATAGAATGAGCAGTACAAACGATTGGAATCAGAATGTCATAAATGAATTTCGGGCTAACGCCGGTAAAGTGGGCGGTCCGTTTGAAGGGAAATCTCTTTTGCTTTTACATACTATTGGGGCAAAAACCGGACAGGAACGGATTAATCCCGTGGCATGCGTGGAGGATGGTGAACGTCTTGTCATTGTTGCTTCAAAGGCCGGCTCTCCGACCCACCCTGATTGGTATCACAACATCATAGCAAATCCAAATATCACAGTTGAATATAAAACTGAAATATTCCAGGTTATTGCTGAGATAGCAACTGAGCCTGAACGCACACGTTTATATGGCAAAATGGTAGAAGTCATGCCAGGATTTGCTGATTACCAACAAAAAACGTCACGTGTTATACCAGTGATTGTTTTATACCGAAAAGAAAATTAGTGTATCAAAAAATCTATTGATAAAAATGGGTAGGTAATTAGTAGAAGTCGAGATAGCCTGATCCTAAAATACTTGGAAATTTTTATGCTTAATATTGACTGAAGGTCTTTATAGACGGATTGTTATTATCATTAGTTCGTCAGTTATAATTGTCGACTATGAATGAAAATGAAATATTGTATCGGTTCGACCATGCCAAGTTGGGAAAATTCCACTTGGCACTTATATTGTTATCTGGAGCTTGTTGGGCGCTGGTAGCCTATGGCGTCACAATTATTGGTTTCCTTTTACCCTCTTTACGGCAGGAATGGCAGGTTTCTTCCAGTTTGCTTGGCGTGATGGCTGGTGCTGGGTTATTGGGTATGTTCATTGGATCAATCATTGGTGGAACCCTGGCAGACAAGATTGGCAGACGAAAAACGCTTGTCTGGGCATTGTTCATTTCCGGTATTTTCTTTTTAATTTCATCCATGGCGTGGAATTTCTATTCATTATTAGCCCTCAGACTGTTTACGGGCATGGGACTGGGAGCTGTAATTCCAATAATTTCAACCATGATAACAGAATTTTCTCCATCAAAAGTGCGTGGCACTCTTTCAGTTTTAATAAATGGCTGTTGGGGATTGGGTGGAACCATTGCTGCTTTTGTGGGATATAAGATTGTACTAATTTATGGCTGGCGTTTGTCAATGTTATTTGGTTGCGTGGCTTTTTTGCTAAGCGTGATGGTACGGATTCTTCTTCCTGAATCCATGCGATATCTGATATCCAAAGGAAAGCTTGATGAAGCGGAAAAGCAATTAACTAGAATAAATCTTACTTATTCAGATAACCTGGAGAGTATAAAGAGACCAGAAGTAGCAACTGTTGAACACAAGATTTCTTCTGGTGGCATGTGGTCAGCAAATTTTGCACGAATAACAGCGTCTTTGTGGTTCATGTGGATTGCTTTGAACTTTCTTTACCAGGGAGTACTCGTTTGGATGCCTACTTTGTTGGCATCCACTCAAATTACTGAAGGCCGTTCTTTTCTCTTAACTTTGCTAATTAGTCTTGGGCAGATTCCCGGAACACTTATTGTTGCTTTTCTGGTTGATCGAACGCGACGAGCTAAATTGTTAATAATCTCGCTGGTATTGTTGACTTTTGCGACATTACTTATGGGTATCTCTCAAAATGATATATGGATACTTGCCATAGGATTCTTGTTAATGATTTTTAACGGAATGACCTGGGGAATGGCATATTCTGTTTCGTCGGAATTATATCCAACACGAATGCGTGGAGCAGCCACAGGCTGGGCTGCTGGTGTTGGGCGATTGGGTGGAGTGCCAGCGCCGATCGTTGTTGGTTTGATCATGCAAGATGGTGGAAGTCTTTCTCTTGTTTTTACCTTGTTGGCTATTGCACCATTTCTGGCAATTATCGTAATATCTACACTAAAAATGGATACAACGGGCAAATCCTTGGAAGTAATTTCCCCAGGATAAATTAGTAATTATCCAACAAGATTTACAACTGTGATGACACATTTTCATAGATATGTTATGAAGTCGAGGTTTCCAAAAAAATCAGACCATACTTAATTATTTTGAAAAGTTATTTTCAACGTTAACCTGTAAGCAATAATAAAAAAAGTTTTCCATTGTATGTGAATAAGAGAAATAGTATTCAGACAATTTGATTGGAAGTTTCTTAGTATTTTTACGCGTGGGAAGGTAAATTATGCTTATTGTTTTTATTGGCATTATCTTGGTGATTTTTGCGGTATGTTTGTTTAGTAATACAAGTCAACTTCTCCTTTTTCCTTTGACTACTCCAGAAAAATTTCTGTCAGATATGCCCCACATTTTATTAAAATTATTTGAACAACAATTGGTTTTTATTCAGCCAAGTTCGTCCATTCTGGTATATGGACTGGGTGTATTAATGATAATGATTGGTATATATTTTTATGTGAGCAAAAGAGTTTATAAATCGCGCCAGTATTGGGGTGTGGGATTAATTCTTTGGGGAATTAGCGCGATTGCGGCAGGAACTAGTTATCAAGCTTTTGGATATGAATTGAAGTGCGCAGAACGGGAATTTTGTCTTTTTACAAATAATTTTGAATTGGTATATATGTTGCTTACAGCCTATTCAATCAATTTTCTAGTTGCTGCTACTGGATACACCAGTCTGGGTCAGATGGGTAGGAAAAGATTGATTCGATTTGCTGTGGTGGACAGCATTTTGTATTCCATCTACTTATTTCTCGGAGCATTAATCCCAATAAGATTTCTTGTTTCGTATGAAGGTTTCATGACCTTTATTGGAGTAAATTTTATTATTATGTTTGTCCTAAATATTCGACATTATAGATTGTTTAGAGATTCATTAAATAGGGGCTTGATAACGGTTTGGATTAGTTTTTTAGTTGTAAATCTTGGATATTTTGTTTTTTTACTTGGGCATATCGGACAAAAAATATACAAGTCTACTGGAGTTTGGTTTAATGAGAATGATGCCCTCCATGTTTTACTCATCATATGGGCAATATTGGTAATGTTTATCCTGCGCAACAAAATGAGGGATATAGCTTCTTAATTTGTTCGAATGTGTTCCTTTGATGGAAAGCTATCTACCGGGATAACGATAATTTACTTTAATTCTTAAAGCGTTGTCCAATTCTTCGGGGGTAAGCAGTGAGATTGTTTTTATATTAAAATACGCGCTTGCATTGCCAGCCAATGAAAAAGCCGTTGCGGATACATTATCCGGCAAATTAACGATTACATAAAAATCATTTTCACCCAGAGAAAAATAGAAGGATTCAAGCGAGCCTCCGACACTTTCGACAGCAATTCTGACCGCTTCAACGCGCCTTGGACCACCCTCTGCCAAAAGACCTTTGAACCCCTCTGCCGTATAGGTACCAAATAATAGATACTTATGCATTCAACACCTCCATTACAAATTGTAATATTTTCGGCAATGAAGGCATCACGTAATTTGATTATACTGATTTGGTGCCGTTTAATGAAATTAATTCCATGTCTCGAAGAAATCACGTAATTTGATTTCTATACATTTGGGGAGTAAGTATTTTTGGGGAAAGGCATGTTTCCCCTTGAACATAAAGCAATTCAAGTGATTTCTTTAATTGTGGTCTGAGCGATTGGCTTTGAACTTATTAACTTTTTGCAACCTATGAGGAGGTACTTTATTTCCCCTTGCGCCTTACAAGTTGTAGGTTGGAAAAATGTAATGGTTTTTCCTTAATTACACTGATTGAGCGGCTATTATCCATCCAACATATTTTAAGTATCTATATAACTTATTCCTCTAAACGATTAAGAAATAATGATGGATGCTAATTTTAAATTTGTGATAATTTATTTGCGGTTTCTTGGGTATTTTGCTGTTTTAGTAATGGTTCAGCTTTTATAATGAGCTCAGACAGCTTTTCCATACTGCTTTCAATTAAAGGACGGGAACTTTCTCCCATCTCATCAATTCTTAGAAGTATATTTTCTTTCCGCTGTTTTAGATCAGAGATATTAGCTGATGCACCTGAAGGAAGGCGATGACTAACAAGGCGACTCCACAAGATCTGGCATACCGCAGAAATGGGCGGGGCGATTATGATGCCGATTACACCAAATGCATCAGCCAGAACTAGTAATAAAACTAAAGTTGGTAGTGGATTGTTCCACCGGAGTTTAAAAATACGCGGTTTTACAAAGACCACCAACAAGACCATCACGGTCAATGCGTATAGAGTTGTAAACAAGCTGAGCTGGGTGCTGGTTATCAATCCCACCAGCAGCGGCGGCAGTAGTGCCAGGGGCAGCCCAACAACCGGGATCAAACAAGCCAGTGCACCTGCCAGGGCCATGAACACTGGGTAAGACGACCCAAGCAGCCAGTAACCGACTCCCAGCAGCAGCCCGGCCACCATGCTGAGCAACACCTGATTACGAACGTACGCCCCAACTTCTGGTTCCACGTTACGCCAGATGCTGCGGGCTTTTTTCCGCTGTTCAGCAGCGAAAAGCGAAAGCCATAATCTTTCAAAATGGATCTGGTTAATACTCCAATAAATACTCAAGATAAGGATGACGATGGCTCCTGCAACCATGCCCCCGACATTCTTTACAATACCTAACAATGTTGGGAGGATAAACTGGCCTTTGTCACCCGTAAAAGCATGAAAAAGATCGCTCGGCGGCGGCAGCCAATTTTCCATGGTGTTTTGAATGGAAGTGCCCTTTAGCCAATCTGGAAAAACCCAAGCATCTCTCACTGAAAGCTCGGCTGTGAGATTCTGCAGCTCAAAAAAAGCAAGGCGCAATGAAAAGATGAGAAGTGACACAAAACCAAGGATTACGATGATATAAACCATCGTCCATAATATGCGTGTAAACAGGCCTTTACCAATCAACCTGGTTGAAAGTGGGCGAACGACTGCTGCAAGAGTCAATGAAATGAAAACATAAATTATTGCAATTCTAAATTGCCAAAAAATGACCAGAGCGAGTAATGTAGTCATGATTGCCAGAACAAAGCGAACGATTTTTCGACTCATAAGTCACTCGCAGGATGTATTTGGGCTAAAAGGTAATCAAGATCAAGTGTAATATCCTCAATTTCATCCATGACTCTATCAATTTGTTTTACTTCTTTTGGACCGCCTTCTTTTTTTATTCTGGCTTGCTTTCTTAATCCTTTCGCCAGATTTTGTGCGTCAAAACGTAGTCGGCTGACGACATCACGACCAGTTGCAAATTCAGGCTTGAGCGGATCTTGGTTGAAAACGAAACGATCAAGAATTAATTGAGCCATTGCGGCATTGGGGATGGCCATGAGGGCGCCTGTAATGCCAAATAGTGAACTGAATGCAAAAATTGATAACAACGATACGAATGGATTAACCCCCACTGCTTTTTTCATGATTCTTGGTACCAGTAATTGATTTTCCAATTGTTGAATAATTAATGTTGCTACTACAACCCAAATAATTTTGGATGGTGCAATCGATAATGCAATAACAGCGGCAGGGATGGCACCCAATAATGGCCCAATCATGGGAACGGCTTCCATAACTCCGGCGAAAAGTGCTAAAACGAGGGCGTTTGGCAGCCCAATAATCAAATAAGCTATCATTGCCATAACACCGATCACCAGACATAAAACACCTTGTCCAGCAATAAAGTACCCCAATTTGGTTTCAATCGCCGTAATAATTTCAAGAATACTCTCTCTATTTTGCTTTGGCATAAGAGAAATAATTGATTGGATTGTTTTAGGACCTAAAATCGTCCAATATACGACAAATAATGAAAAAGATAGTCCTGTAAAAATTATCTTAAAAGTACTTGAGAGGTAGGCAACTACTTGTTCTGCAGAAGCCAATATTTGTTGCCCCGTGGCTTGAAGGGGAGAGAGAGAGGGGATTTTTTCAGGAAGAAAGCTACCCGACAATTGGATTAAGCTATTGGAATTTTGAAGCATCCACTCGCGTAAACCCTGATAATATCCTTGTACTGATAATATTATTGTTGAACTTTGATCAACGATAAGGGGAAAGAGGAGAAAGAAAAATCCGACAAGGAATCCAATAAAGATTACGAAAATAAGCAAGACACCACTAATTTGTGGAAGCCTATAACGATTCATCCATAAAACAATGGGTCTGATGACGGTGCCAATAACAATAGAGATAAATATTGTGAAGCCAATTTTGTAGAATCGATAAAAAAGCCAAAAACAAAAAATAACAAAAATCGTGACCAGTGTTGCCCACACGATTCGCCTAAAAGTCCAATTCTCATCTGAAGAAAGTGAAAGGTCTGTCATACTTCTGTGCCTTTAAAATAAAGATAAATAATTAAGAAGTGATGATGAGCGTTAACAATTGATATTGATAAAGTAAATAATAAATTGATGAAAGTATCATTGGGAGGTTTTTTTTACCTTCATCAAAAATCGGAAATAAATAGAATAGATATCATCCCGTCAACCTTTTGCTTATTTTTTGCGAAAATAATAATCGTGAACCTTTGCAGAGATTTGCCCGTCGGTCATTTTATCCACTGACTCAATTGTTGTGATTTTGTTGCCTAACTTTTCATTTTTTAGAAACGATGCAAATTCGACTTTCGCCTCACCAGGTCCAAAAATGAAAATGGAGTCTGCTTCGCGAATGTTAAAAGCAATTTCAGAATAATATTTTTTGAGGTGAAGATTGAATTGACGATCGCGAATATCTTCAGCCGTTGATCCATTTACATCATTTGGAGAATCTGAATGTGAGCCGCTGGAAAAGCGGGTATGTTTTTCCAGTGTCGACAAGATGATATTTACAATCTCATTATCATTTTCAATTGTGACTATAACAGCTTTCCTATGGTCGACCCAAAGACCTACTTCTTTTTTCATTTTAGTCCTCTTGTTTGCCGAGTTTTTACTTTTTCAACGGCTCGGGAGTTGAATCTTTTCGAGCAATTTCTTTAAGGCGGCGAATATGTTTGCTCTCGCTTCGAGATTATTTATTCAACTTCAACTTGTTAAAAGGACTTATTTTAGATTTTTTTGAGTCGACCATAGTGATTACTCCGATTTCCTGTTTAATGGAAATGGTATTAAAGAATCCCCAAAAGTTTCAATACGATGAGGATGAGTGCTATCACGATCAATGTGTGAACCCATCCGCCAGTTTTCGGGAAGTTTGGAATTACTCTGCCACCAAAAGCACCTAAAAGCCAAAGAACCACTAATACAACAATAATTGTCCACATATTATTTCTCCTTTTGAAATTGCAAAGTAATTATGTTTTTGATTAATCAAAAATTGACTGGTCTTCTCGACCTTCTCCACTTGTATTAATGCCAGCTTTAAACCGATCAACTTTAGTCATCGTGATACAAGAAGTTAACTTATTTATTGCCGAGAAAATGGCTTGAGAGATAACTACGAAACGATTTTTCCTCAAAGACGATTGTTTTTCCTTTTCCAAGGTTACTTCCATATTTTCCTGCTTCCCCGTTTTAGAGAATAAACTCAGACTCTTAGAATTTTCTGGAGGGGTAATGAATTCCAGAAAACTCTAAGACTTGTTTTTGATTATCGTCTTCGTCGGATTGCTCTCACAATGATTATTACGAGTACTGCTCCAAGCAAAGTGACTAACATTGTTGGGAGGGTAATGGCATCATTAATTGTTCCGATATTGAGAAGGGGACTAATGAAATACCCGGCCAAAAATGCACCAAGTACGGCTAAAACAATATTGATCAGTAAACTTTGACGGTCACGCATGATTTCGGTAGCGACCCAACCTATGACAGCTGCAGCAAGCAAATAAATTAAAATATTCATGTATTACTCCTTTTTTTGATAAGTTTGGAATCTAAATGTTAAAGTTTTGAAGAGGCAGGAACAGTTTTCTCTTTCAGGTTATTTTCAAACTCGGAAACCTTTTTATCAATTTCTTCAACTGCACGTTCATGTGTATAGCCGTATTTTTCCTGCAATATTCCAGCAAAAACTTCGAACTTGCCTGCAGCGAGTTTGACATCATCATCGGTGAGTTTTCCCCACCACGATTTTGCTTCACCGCTGATTTGTTTCCACTTACCTTCAAAAATATCTTTATTCATTGAGAGACTCCTTTTGTATTACAGTTTATTCGTAATGACTTGTAATTTACATCTTCGAAAAGCATAGAATAAAATGGCTATTTAAGTCCCTAACGCGACCTGAATAATTCCTATCAAAAGCTTCTAGAGCTTTAAACCTGAAAAATCAAAGTAGGTCACCATTCAAACTCGACCTGCTTCGTAATAATTTGTTCAATTATTGATTAATATTATTCAAATTAGCGGGTAAGGTAATCATTACGGTTGATGGTTAGAAATTACCACGCACCCACGGCCCCCATTTTTTGCTGAAAATAATGCCATATCGGCAGTTTGCATAATATCAGCTTTAGTTGATCCATTCTCCGGACAGGAAGAAACTCCAATGGAAATACTAATTACCCCCATGGATTGTCCATCAAATTGGAGTTGAAGATTTTTCGTAGAAGTGATGAGATGTTCAGACCTTTCATATGTGATCTCAAGCGAAGTGTCGGGTAAAACAATGACAAACTCGTCCCCACCGTAACGGCAGGCTATATCATCTTCTCTGATATTACGGTTGATCATTTTTGAAAACTCTCGTAAAACCAAATCGCCGGCAAGGTGTCCAAAGGTGTCATTAATAGACTTAAAATTATCCAAGTCGAGCATCATCACACTCAATGGATATTTTTTTCGCACGGCGCGTTTAATTTCTCGTCGTAATGTTTCTTCTAAATATCGACGATTGAATAAACCGGTCAAAGAATCTCTCACTGACTGTTCGCGGAAAACTGCTTCACTTTTTACTAATGCCTCTTGTACATGTTTCCGATCAGTGATGTCACGGATATTGCATTGGATAACTTTTTCATCCCCTTCTTTGTAAACATTACTGACAAATTCTACTTGAATAAGCTGACCGTTCTTGGCTCGCAAGGGTAAATCTTTATAACGAATATATTCATTCTTCTGTAGAGCAAGAAATGCATTTTTGCTGGCCTTTATATCCTTAAATGCACCTACCTCCCAAAGTTTTTTTGAAATAAATTCGTCTTGTGTATAACCTAATAATTTTTCTAAGAAAGGGTTTACATCTGTAATGGCACCAGTTTTTGCATCCAAAATTAAAATACCATCCTGTGCGGCTTCGAATAATCGGCGATAACGTAATTCTGAATCTTCTACAGATTTTTCATTTATATTTTTCATCTTCTTGCCCCATCTTTCTTTAGATGTTAAAAATATTTTTCCAAGCATATAAAGCATCGTCGTCTGTGTTTTCATCGATTTTGGCTTCATGCTAAAACACCATAGTCATCATAGATTTCTCTGAAGGCTTTGTGGTGTTGTTTGAATATTTGCAAAATTGCTGGATCAAAATGCTCCGGCAGCGTTCGTCCATCCCCATTGGTTATAATATCGAAGACATGTAGATGACTACATGCGGGCTTATAAGGGCGTTTACTTCGCAGAGCATCATAAATATCGCATATGTTCATAATTCGTGCGGATAGTGGAATATTGTTACTTTGTAAACCATTTGGATAGCCACTCCCATCCCAACATTCGTGATGATTTAATGCGATTTCTGCACCCATTTTTAACATTGGTGAATTGCTGTTTCCAAGAATACTTGCTCCAATTGTGGTATGTTCCTTCATGATTTTCCATTCATCAGGAGAAAGAGGTCCTGATTTCAATAGGATGTGATCAGGAATTCCGATTTTTCCAACATCATGCAGGGGGCTTGCAACGTAGATCATCTCGTTAAAATCATCACTCTGATTAAGTAGTTTTCCAAATTCACTTGTGCATTTACTAATTCGTTGAATGTGTGTGCCGATGTCTTTGTCTTTATACTCAACTGCCCTTGTTAAAGTGAAAAGAGATTCCAGATTACTTTCCTGTAACTCAGCAGTCCGTTCTTGAACCTTGATTTCTAAAGTAGAGTTGTATTCTTTTAATTTCTTATGTAATAAGCGAACTTCCATCAAATTATGAACTCGTGCCAAAACTTCACTCAATTCAAACGGTTTGCTAATAAAATCTTTAGCCCCAACTTGCAGCGCATGAAGTTTGTGGTTAGGCTGGGCTGTGATCACTAAAACTGGTTGATATCCATCTGATTCAATATCATTTAGTTTTTTCATGACTTCAAAGCCATCCATACCTGGCATTTGTAAATCAAGCAGGATCAAATCATAGCGGTTAAGGCTGTGTAAAATGCCGACTTCTCTTGGATCCGTTGTGGAACTAATAGAGCTATATCCTGCATTATTTAACATTTGCTCAAGCAGCAGTATATTGATAGGTTGATCATCAACAATTAATATTTTTCCAGCCAAAATATCCGCAGAATTTATCATTTGATTTCTTTCAATTATTCTTTTTATTAGTACTACTGCGATCAGCAAATTCCAACGCAAGGTCAAGAGATGCAATAAATTCGCTTACTTTAATTGGTTTAGTGATATACCTGAAGAAACCGGCTTCATTACCATTTTTGATATCTCTTGGCATAGCACTGGCACTGAGAGCCATAACCGGAATATGTGAAGTAGTCGGATCAAGTTGAAGCCTTTTCAAAGCTTCAAATCCATTAAAGTCGGGCAAATTAATATCCATAAGGATGGTGTCAGGAAGTGATTCTTTCGCCAATTCGACGCCTGTTGTACCTGTGATGGCTGTTAGAAGCTTCAGATCTGGATATCTTGCAATAATTTGTTCAACCAGGTTTAAATTTGCTGGATTGTCTTCAACATACAATAGTGTGTGCATCTTCGTTTTTCTTTCTTGACTGGTCTGAATTCTTTTTTCAATTTCAAGTTTTTCAACTGTTATATGAGGTTCATTAATTACATTCAATTCAAACCAAAATACACTTCCCACTCCCTCGACGCTTTCGACACCTATTTCACCACCCATTAGCTCAACCAGTCGTTTTGCGACTACCAGTCCAATTCCTGTTCCTTCCACACCACCGCCTTCTTGCCCCAACCGATTGAAGGCTTGAAATAGTTGTGTGGTTTGTTCAGGTTTCATACCAGGCCCAGTATCACGAACATTAATGCGAATTCGGCCAGTTTTTTGTTTTGTGCAA
The DNA here is from genome assembly GCA_002840715.1 of Chloroflexi bacterium HGW-Chloroflexi-4. Classification (GTDB taxonomy): domain Bacteria; phylum Chloroflexota; class Anaerolineae; order Anaerolineales; family Anaerolineaceae; genus UBA6107. Next base: position 36,228 of record PHBW01000010.1, on the reverse strand, counting down.
CTGACTTCTACTGTCCCCTTTCTTTTGTTATATTTAATTCCATTCGAAAGCAGATTAGTAATAATTTGGATAACACGAACCCGATCAGCCCGTATATAAATAGGACTTTCAAGTTGTGGAAAAATCATATTTACGCCGTATTGGAGAGCTTGTGCCTCAACCATACTTTGACATTCGAGAAAAACTTCGACTAGTGATACTGGTTCTGGAGAAAGGGGCACTTGGCCGGATTCGACTTTGGAAAGGTCAAGAATTTCATCGATCAGGTTCAATAGATGCCATCCCGCTTGAAGAATTTGCGCAATATTTTGTTTTTGGATAGGCAAAAGCCGTGTACTATCGGTTTCCAATAATTGGGCAAACCCCAGAATGGCATTTAATGGGCTGCGTAATTCGTGACTCATGCTGGATAGAAAATCAGATTTAGCTAGGCTGGCTTTTTCGGCGAATGATCGAGCTGATTCAAGTTCAGTGTTCTTTTCTTGCAGAACTTGATCCAGGCGGTGGCGTTCTGTAACCTCTCGGGCAGCAGCAAACATACCCTGTAATTTTCGGTCACGATCATAAAAAGTAGTTGCGTTATATGAAACGATAGTTTCTTTTCCATCTCGGGCTTTTGCCGTCAGTTCATAATTTGTGATTTTCTTTTCACTCAAAACTTGTTTGACGCTCATTTCCGCTCGATCTGGATCAGTAAAATAATTTTTAAATGGAGCGCCTATTAATTCATCCCTTGTGCTTCCAGTGAGAGATTCCATTTGTTTATTGACATCGGTGATGATGCCAAATGGATCTGTTGTCATGAGTGCATCACTGTTGGATTCAAATAATGATCTTGTATAAAACTGTTGATCCCGTAATCGTTGACTGAGAATCTTTTGTTCTTCTTCAATTTGTTTTCGGGCGGTGTTATCAGTGCCAATTAATAAGTATCCAATTATCTCCCCTTGAGAATCGCGTAGTGCTGTTACTGAAACAATAGCTGGAAACCGGCTGCCATCTTTTCGAATATAGGTTAACTCGTAAATATCTTCGATTCCCCGGGATGCTTTAAAAACCAATGCTTCAAAGCCAGGAGTAATTGGAGTTGAAAGTTCAAAACTTAATGACTTGGCGCGGGCAATTACTTCTTGAGGGTCAGAAATGTCTGCTGGAGTGATCTTGTTCATCACATCGGCAGCAGAATATCCCAACATTCGTTCCGCGCCTACGTTGAAAATTTGGATAACCCCTTTTTCATCCGTGGCAATACTTGAAAAATTGGCACTTTTAAAAATCGCATCTTGTAAAGCACCGGCTTTTAGTAAGGCTTCTTCTGCATGTTTTCGAGCTGTGTTATCTGTACCGATTAATAGGTAACCAATAATTGATCCCGAACCATCTCGTAATGCTGTTACTGATACTAAAGCTGGGAACCGGCTACCGTCTTTTCGAATATATGTTAATTCATAAATATCTTCTATCCCACGCGAGGCTTTAAAAACCAAAGCTTCAAAACCTGGTTTAATGGTTGTAGATAATTCAAAGCTTAAGGTTTTAGCCCGCGTTATCAATTCTTGTGGATCTGAAATATCTGCGGGTGTTTTCCTGTTTACTACGTCAAGGGCATCATATCCAAGCATGCGTTCCGCACCAACGTTGAAGATTTGGATAATTCCTTTTGCATCAGTTGCGATACTTGAGAAGTTGGCACTATTAAAAATTGCATTTTGCAATGCCACAGCGATTTTTAATTTATCCTGATGCTCAATAGTACTGATAGATATTGGTTTATCCATCATGGACACGAGCAATTTCAATTCAGTTTTTTTTACCAATTAACACCTCTTGAAAAACAGATAAAACTCTTATGAACCATTAAAATCATAAGAGAAGAAGGCTATTTATGTCCCAAAAACAATCTGAATAAATACTAAACAGGTTTCGGATGAAAATTCTTTACAAAATTAATCGCTCATATAAGGCTGATGGAAAAGAAATGGTCTACCAGTCCCCAAAATATCCCCCATGCACTACCAAGAATTGCACCAGCCATGATATCTCGTGGATAGTGAGCTCCAACATAAATGCGTGTTATTCCGACGAGAAAAGCAATCGCATATAGTCCAAGTGCGGCAAATAACGGCATGTGGAAACCTTGTATAAATATTACAGCCGTAAAAAACACCTGGCTTGTATGTCCACTGGGGAAAGATCTGCCGATTGCTTTGCCACCGACTATCCGTGTTTGAGTAAGACGAACAAACGGACGTGAGCGATATACGATCAATTTCAGCAATTCAACTAAAAGCCATAAGGTTAAGCTCCCCAATATAAGTTTGTAAGCAAAAATCTGTTTTCCTGTTAACAACAAAAGGAGTGCAAAACCAAGAGTGGCAAATGCATGCCCCAAATTGGTAAAACCCACCATCAATTTATCCAACCATGGGGGTCTATGTCCGCGAATATTCAGTAGGAGAAAGAACCAAGAATCCAGGCGTTGGCCGGCTGATACGATTAATGAGATTGATAAAGCAGAAAAACATATGAGCATGATGGCCAGAATTTTCTGCTTTATCAAGCCTTGCCAAAAATATACTCGAATGCGATCTGGTATCAAAAGTAGAATGAGCATCAGGCTTAGCGTTATCAACCCGAGGCGAATAATAGCCTTATGGTTTTTTATCCAAACGCCTAATTTGCTTTTAATCTTGATATAACTTTGATTATTAATGTTGCGCATAGCAATAGGTTTATTGATTCATTGGTTTAACAGGAAGCAACACGGTGGGATTTACAATCACTGACAGTGCATGGTGTAGAACTTCTATGGTTACCTTGCCGGTACCAAGAACAATTCCGTCTGCCATTACTGTCATGGTTGGATGGGTATCAATTATGACCTTGCGTACTCTAATATGTTGAATACGCGGATCTTCCGGTCTATCCATTCCAATTCCAAGAAAAATATATTTTAGAAGTTCCATCTTGGTCAAGTCAGCCATATGGATTACATTCAAAAATCCATCCCGAAAAGATTTCGCGGGGCAAACTTGATAGTGAAACCCAATAAATGGCATATTTGTGATCAGCACAACATGCCCCAAATCTTGCATTCTTTTCTTTTGATCCAATAATAGACTTATCTCCGCAGGTGGTGAGGATGTTAATGTTTTAAATGCTTCACCGATCTTGGATAAGTCACCATGTTGGATATCATCCACTGTTGGAAATAAATCTGCTACTAAGCCGATCGAGATGCCCTCTAAGAATGTTAATACAGTATTCTCACATGTTGCTTGTCCAAGATCAATCTTAACGCGCTTACCCGTCCGTAAGAGGGCAATGGCTGAAGGGATATCATCTGGTATGCCAAAACTTAATGGCACATTATTTTGTGTGCCAATTGGAATAACCCCCAAAGTGGCATTGGTGCCAGCAAGGATTCTCGCCACAGCTGAAATGGTACCGTCGCCTCCGCAGACAATAAACAGTCGAAACCCTTTTTCGAAGGCTTGCTTTACTGTCCCTTCAAGGTCACAGCCCTTTTCCACGAGAAAGGGTTCAGGAATGATTCGTTGCGCTTGAAGCTCATGGATAATATCCACAATTTCGATTGGGTGAGTTCTTGCGGCTCCCGCACTTGGATTGAATAATAGCTTTGCATGTATATAACGTTTGTTTTTAAGTGGTCTATCCAAAATTTTCCTCCATTCCTTCATAAATTAAGTTCTAACTAACTTTTGTGTTTTCTTAATATTTATTCCACTTGTCGATTAGACGAATTGTTTTTCTGTTTGATTTTCAAGACTGATTTAAACGGAAATCCTCGGAATTTTTTTATATGTTTCCGTGGATTTCCTTCTTACGCTAAGAACAATGTTGGTTGAATTCATTTCAACATCTATCCTAAGCGGGTAATAGCAATTAATGAATTTGTCCTCGTCTTCGCCCAAATCCCAACAATCTAAAGATGAGTATGAGGACGATTGCGCCCAGGAAGGCGATCAATATTGATCCAAAATTTATCCCATTCATACCTGGTCCAATATTGAACAATGAAGAGGCGATCCAACCACCGAGCAAGCCCCCGACCACTCCAACAATGATGTTGCCAAGTAAACCAAAGCCGCTACCACGCATGAGCAGTCCAGCCAACCAACCAGCGATCAACCCAACAACGATCCAGGATAGTAATCCCATGGTAATCTCCTTTACTCTTCTGAATTTAAAACCCCAGGCATTTTACTGTCTGGGATTTATCAACCTTTATTTTCTGGACCCTTTTTTGGGTTCTGAATTATTGGTCGTTGGTACTTTGTCTGTATCACGGATCAGGGTCGGTTGATTTTTTGCATCACGCATTACTGTTGAAACAGCCCCGGAAGGTTCATTGTGACCCTTTATCTTTGTTTTATTTTGACTTGGTTTTCTTTTACTGTTACCTTTTTGTCCCATTTAAAACTCCATTCAACATTTTTTTAAATCATTATGGCTTGAATGAACAAGCCAGTTAATCAGAGTCGTCCACTTTGAGCGCTGCTTTCTGTTTTCTCAAATTTTCAGCGCTTACCATTTTGCTGGCAAACCAACCGATAAACGCGCCTGTGGTTAGCCAAACCAAGAAATTTAGTAGCTTCATTGTTACTCCTTTGAGCCCCTTATGTAAGAAAAAATTACTAATTTAATTTTGAAATAAGAGACAAAACCACCGGTTTTTATTTCGCTACCGATACAGCCGGTGGTTTAGCCACACTACCATTAAACTGAACCGGGAGGCGATATGTGCGTATTTTCAGTTACAGAAGTCTGTTGTGTACCGTTTGGTGTTTGGGTTCTGGTCGTTTGCTGTAAACTGGGTGCGGCAGGTTGGTTAGAATGATTATCAACGATCGTTTGTCTAACGCTGACGGGTCCTTTTGGACGATAGAATATCACATAGACGATACGTTCTATGCCCCAGGCGATCAATAAATAGATGGCCATTGCCAGCAAGGATGAAAATTCAAACACCATATTGCCTGAAGCTGGCGCTCCAGTTAAAGATAAAAATGGGGCAACGAAGAAATTGGAAAGACCATATATAAAGCTGGCAAAATTATTATCGGCGTACACTCCAACCAACCTAAATATGAAGCGTAATGCGATGATTGCTTCAATAATTCCCAAAAAGAGCCAGATCAATTGAGTTGCTTTAAATGTGGCAATTCTTTGGGTACGCCCTTCTTCGTGTTGTGAAGTTCTTGTTTCTCTAAAATCAGTCATGTAAATCCTCTTTTCAGTTTTACGATGTTATTTTTCTAAATTTATTGCCTTATAAGAATGGTTACTACGATTAACGAGATTGATGGGATGGTTTAAGTAAAAACCCAAGGATCAAGCCAAATACAAGACCAAAAGTAACAACAACCCAGGGATATTTTCTAACACTATGGTTGAGATCGAATGGGAGATTATCGGCAAATTCTTGAGCCTTGCTGTTGTATTGTTTCATTCCATGATTTACTTCTTTTCTGACGGTCGAGGCTGCTTCACTTACATTGTCTTTGACAACACCTCTAAACTCATCATACTCAGCTTTGAGTTGAGAGAGGCCATCGCCAACCATTGTGTCAACACTGTTTTTGACTTTGACGCCTTCTTTTTCCATTTTTGTTTCAAATTGATGTTCGTTCATCTTATTTTTTCCTTTTCTGGCATTAGCCAACAACTGGTTCCGTTTCAATATACGACCGAAGCATCCAGGCCATTTTTTCATGCATACGCATAACACTTACCATCAGGTCTGAGGAGCCTTCATCTTCATATTCATCGTTGCATTTGCGGATGTCTTCATGGAGATAACGGATAATGGTTTCGTGGTCTGCCAATAACTGAAGCGTATTGGGAATTTCAGGTGGGTGTTCTTCAAGGCGGGAGTGAGTTAAAAACTCAGCAAAACTTCCCATTGCACTGCCACCCACCATTCGCACTCTTTCTGCAATTTCATCAGAGATATCATTCAATTGTTTATATTGAGTATCGAAAAGAAAATGCAGTTCAAAGAAATTTGTTCCTTTTACGTTCCAGTGGGCATTTCGAGTCTTCAATGACAGAACAGCCTCGTTTGAAAGGATGCTATTGAGTATCTTGATGATCGGCAGCCTTACATCATTTTCCAAGCCGATATTGGGCTGGATGACAATTGGTAACTTTGGATCGTGGCCATTGTTTTGGATTAGTCCCATGTAGCCTCCTGAATGTTAAAAGTTTATTGCTACAATACAATCCTACAGGGTAGAACATACCTTGGTCCCTAATACAATCTATTAAATCTCTATAAAAACCATTTCGATTTTTATTGATCTTTTATCGAATACAAAACGCTTTTGTTATCCAGGATGTTGATGATTAGCAGGTTTAGTCACGTAAAGTGGAGAAGACTACAATACGGTGATCAAATTCACCATCTGCATAATTTCCTGTACAAGTGATTAGCGTAAGGTGAGATAACCCATCTGTTAATCTGTTTCCTTCGGTTCCAATACTGCCCCCAAAGATTCGTGTCGAAATTTCTGGTTCTATTAATTCAAGTAATGAGTATTTTTTTACTTCATCTACTACATAATAAAAAGCGGTTTCCGTATTCTCTACTTTAATAATTATTAAGTCGCCTGGTTTAAGTTTTCTGATGCGTGCAAATGTTTCGGGTTCGCCCCCGGGACCATTGACATGTCCAGCCATGGTTACAGTGCCAATGTCTCCAGGGACTGCGCTTCCTCGGTACCAAAAAGTGGATGACCAATTCGGATCTCCATAAAGACCTTTTGGAGCATCCATATTATTGTCTTCAGTGAGGCCAACTCCAAGAATTGGGGCGTCTACATCAAGTATGGGAATTATGATTTTTATTGGTAATGGTATTGGACCTGCATGAAGATCCAGCGAGGCATCATACGCCGTTCCAAGGATCGAGGGTATTGGTGTTTTGGTTGTCCTCAGAGATTCTATTTCACTAGGACTATTACTTTTTGATGTTCTTAACTCTCGCACCGGATGACTGATTGGAATGTTGGAGTTTTCAACAACGGATTTTTGATTCACATGAGACGCAGAAAGTAATATTTCCTCCTTCCACGTCTCATTTTGAGCGCAGCTTACGACCATCGTTATTGAAAGCAGCAAAATCGCAAGTAAAAATTGTCTTCTAAAATAGTAGAGTCTACTTTTCAACCTCGAGATACTTCTATCATTTTGAACCATTGTTGCGTAGGTTTTTTCTGGTGAGGTAAAAGAGAATCGCCACTATTAAGATACTAAATCCAAGAACAAACCATATAGTTCCATCACCTTGAAGGGGAGCGCCACCTGTACTTGGCACACCAGCTCTGCTTGACTGTGCAGTTGCTGTGAGGGCTGTTTGTGTGCCAACAAATGCTTCGGTTGATCCGCTTTCGGGTTGTGGATTGTCAGGAGGTCCAGCTTGCGCGGAATTACATGGCGGCATGCTGATGGTGTTGTTATCCGTGGTTAATGCTCCAACGAGTGAGATTACTCGACCGCTAACATTAGCACCAGATACGAGGACAATATTATTTTCTGAGATCAGGGTTCCAACAAATGTTGAGCCTGAGGCTATGGTAGTGTCTTCTCCCACTTGCCAGAACACGTGACATGCTTGAGCGTCTCCCTCCATCACGACAGATCCAGAAAAAGTTAATGAGGCAGGAATTTGAAAAACCCAAACATCATCATAACCGCCGGTGAGGGTCAGTGTTCCAGTAAATGTCTCACTAGACCCAGATGACCAAACACCTGGGTTGGGGTTGGTCGTACCACTCCAAGCACCATCAGATCCCTGGTTGGCGAGGTTGGTATAGGCTCCCAATGCATCTGTTTGCGCATTACCAGCAAGAGTAGACGGGCCAAAATATTCAGTTCCGCCAACATTCCACGGACCAGTTCGGCTGGATTCGACACCAGGTGAAAGGCCTAAATTCCCCGCCAAAGTTGTAGTGTTTGCACTAGTAGCAGATAATGCAGCCAAAGCCGAAAAGCCATCTGCAGCGCCTAAGCCGGGAGCAGTGGCGCCGCTGTATGGTCGGGCAATTACACCGGTGTAAGAAATACCAGCAGCCGCTACCAGCAAAATCAGTATGATTGATATGGTTAAAACCTTATTTGTTTTCATCTTTCCATCCTTCTTTTATGTATACCCAACCGAGTGTGTGGATATTAAGTAAAATTTCTTGCAAGTTTGGGTCAATTTCTGAAGATGTTGTTCCAAATATTATTGTTCCTTCTAAATCCTTAGATGGATTTAGTGATTCACTTAGAAAGTTTTTTGTTTTAATCATGGCTATCGAATCAGAATTGGAATTTAATATAATATTCGATGATTTTTCATGAGACAAAAAACTTTGCTTCATACTGTTCTTATTCATTAAGTTCGAAGTCCAATCGTTAATCCACCAGGCATTGTTTTTTCGGTTGTTTCGCTTTGATTCTGATTTAAGTAAAGTCATTGTGCAAACCGATTTGTGATCTAGATTATTTGAACAACAATAGTCAATCCTATCCTTTCATTGCAGTGTAAGTTATCTTGGGAAGGGTTATTTCAAAATCAAGATCAAAAATTCTCTCCTTTCATCGGTGGGAATAGGTTCATTACCATCTTAATCAATCTTGGCTGTTAATGTCCCATACACAAACTCAATAATTACTGAAATTATTGATATTTTTTAGGTATAAATAATAACTAAAAATCATGTGAAATTGAAAAATTTTTGTTTCAACCCCATAAAAAATTTTAGGATAATTATTGTTTTCTTTGAGGACATATATCGGAGGGCATGAGTAATATATTGAAATCAACCTATCTAGATTGAAAAAAGGAAAAATGAAAAAAGTATTTACCGTTTTATTTGTAACTGTTTTTGTTTTGGGTATGGTAATGGTAAACGTACCCCGAAATGTTGAAGCTGCACCTGGTTCATCACTTGCACCAGGCGAATGGATTGTCCCAGCACCCGTAATTGGTACTGCAGTTGACGTCACTGCAGTTGGGGCTCCCTCCTATTTGCAATTGATCACCAATGGAATCAAGACAACGGCGCCTGCATTAATCTGCCATCAATTTAAAGGTGCAGGTTATAACTGGATTGGCGAGATCAGACAATTGGTTGATAAAACTTGGGTAAAAGTAAAAACTTCAACCGCATTGGCACCAGCACCCAGTGAGGGAATCTATCACGCTTGTGCACAAACATATTATGCAGGAACCTACGCGCTTTTTGCGTATTATCATGTCCCCACAGAAGAAGATATAGCAGTGGATGTGGCAATGGTCGAAAAACCTGGCTTGTGGAGCAGGGGGAACGAGGTTTCATTGGATTTCGTCACGTATCCCAGACCTTCATGGCTTGATAGTTATTCAAATGGCATTCAAGTCACCACTTATGGCGAAATCTGCCATCCGTTCCCTGCAGGTGAAGCAAAGATGGTTTCTGAAATTCGCCAATTGAAAGATGGCCTTTGGGTAAGACTTCCAACAACTTTCAGAGTTATTCCTGAAGTTGATGGAGTTTACTCAGCTTGTGCTATCGCACCTGAAGCTGGAATCTATACACTCTTTGGGTATGTATCAAAATAACTTCCCAATAATCAAAACGTTATAAACAAAAAGCTATCCTCGAGAGGTTGATGAGGGTAGCTTTTTTATTATTAATAGTTCGTTTTGTGTTTATGCTTTTGGCTAAATAATCAGTAAAAAACTATTTTTTTCTCAAAACTTTTGCTTTAATTTTTAGAAAATAAACATTACGGTTAATTTAAAAAATCTTTTTTGAATGCAGGTTATACCCCATGCCGGATACAGTTTCGAGTAATTCGTTGTAGTCCCCCAATTTTTTGCGCAATCGTCCCAGGTATGTGTGAAGATAATGGTTAGAGCCGCGATACTCTGGCCCCCATACACGGACCAATAGCTCGTCATGAGTCACTATGCCATCCAATCGATTGGCTAATTCTGACAGGATCATGTATTCAGTTTTAGTGAGGTGAAGGTCTTCTTCACCAATAAAAACTCTTCGGGCTTCAAGATTGATAATCAGATCACCAATTTGAATTCGGTTTTCACTGGTTTTTGCTGCAATATAAGTGCGTCTTAGAAAAGCTCTTACCCTGGCCAGCAATTCTTCCTGTCCAAAGGGTTTGGTCACATAATCATCTGCACCAGCGTCAAGGGCAGCAACTTTGAGGTCTTCTTCAAGCCGGGCGCTTAAAATAATAATTGGTACATCTGACCTTGCTCTTATCCATGTACACACATCAACACCAGATAATCCCGGTATGACCAGGTCAAGCAGTACAAGATCAACAGGAATTTCTTGAAATAACGCGATTGCTTTATGGCTGTCTTCTGCTTCGCTGACAGTATAACCGCGTTTGACCAGATTGACTCTGACGAGTTTGCGAATGTTTGGATCATCTTCGACAATTAGTATATTTCCCATGGTTAATACCCCGATTCTAAGTTTATGACTGAACTTTTTGTTGAAATGATTGGGACTGTAAACGATATTGAAGTACCAATGACAGTTTTCTTCTTAATCCATATTCGGCCGCCGTGGGTTTCCACTAAGCCTTTACAAATGGCTAATCCCAATCCCGCTCCCTGTAAATATTTTTTTTCTGCATCTGTTCCTCGTTTAAATGCTTTAAATACCTTTTTAAAATCTCCTGGAGAAATTCCTGGTCCTTGGTCACTAACATTTATCTGCAAGAAATCACCATGTACAACCGCGGAGATACTGATCATAGTCCCTTTGGGAGCATAAATAGAAGAGTTTTTTACCAGATTTACGATGACTTGGGAGATACGTTTTGCATCCACTGATAGCATGGGTAAATTTTCGGGTATATCCAATTTTAATATATGACCAGTTGTCATCGATTTAATCTGGGGTTCTGCATCTTTAATAATCTCCCATATTGAATGAGATTCTACTGTTATTGGCAACATCCCCGCTTCAAGTCGGGAGAGGTCCAATAAATGGTCAATCAGTTCCTGAAGCCTCAAGGTTTCTTGAAGAATTGTCTGAATAAATTCATGTTGCTCTTCAGAGTTCCAGGTAACATCATCTGCCAATAAGGTTGTGGCAAAACCTTTTATGGATGTTAATGGCGTTCGCAGCTCATGAGAGATCATTGCCAGAAACTCGGTTTTTATGTTATTAGCTTTTTCAGCCTCGTGCCGAGATTCTTCTTCCACTTCAAGTAGCTGGAGATTAAAAAGGGTAATAGTGGTCTGATCAATTAATATCTTTATATGACGCAATTCAATATGATCAAATTGTCTGGCTTCTGGAAAATAAACAATCAAACACCCAAGCCATGTTCCTAATGCAATCATAGGAAAAGCAATAAACATATTGATTTGAGCCTCTTGTAAAATTTTACGAATGACCGGCGACAATCGTGGATCTTCATTGATATTAGAAATGACGATAATTTGATTAGGCTGCAGAAGTTGTAAAAATAAGTGTTCCTCATATAAAACTACTTCGTTTGTCCAAGGAGATAGACTTTGACTGGATTGCCATGTTGCGGATAATTCCACTCCATGATTCTTATCTTTTGAAACGTCATCAAAAAAAAGCAGGGCGGCTCGGAAAGCACTTTGAAATTCATGAGCAGACATAAGTGTTTTCAAAACAGCTTCCGGTTTCCTAACCAGGCTCATCCTGTGGCTTAAATCAAATTGCTCACGTGAACGGTCCAATGTTTTTCTCAGTGCAATTTCGATTTTTTTTTGATCAGTCACATCTTCTGCAATATGGAAGTGGCAGTAAGGTCGTCCATTGGAATCGTCAATCAAAAAAGATCTGCAAAAAATCCAACGAATCCTGGCATCAGGCCGTATTATCCTATATATCTGGTTGATAGGCTTATGGTTGATGCGCGGTTTTGAAACTAGCACCTGAACACGATCTTCTGGGTGAACACTTTCTAATAAAGAGGACGGGTTGTCTATCATCCCTTGACCAGAACGCCCCCAAACAGCTTCAAAATTAGGACTTAAGTATAAGATTTGGTGGGTATTAATATCTTGCAGCCAAATGACTTGCTCAATATTTTGAGTAACCTGCCGTAGAAAATCGTTATTGTTAACTAAAGTCCGAATATCTAATAGGTCAAATAATTGGTGGTTGCTCAATTGAGGATGAATTGATGTTTTATTAGGTTTGGAATTATTACGAAAGTTTTCATTCGATTTAATTTCGGAAGATTGAACGCCTAATTCTTCCAATTGCTCGTCAGCCCACTTGGAAAGTTGAAGCGCCAGCAGTTTTTTTTCTTTTATCCCAGCTTTGCCATAAAGGGTTTTTAAATCCACGAACTGGTGCTCGAAAAATGTATTTCCATGATTCATAGAATCCTTTCTTCAAAACCAGGCACAACCAGGACTATGATGTTTATTTTTACAATGAGAGGGTGAGTCTGGAAAAAATTCCTAATAATTCACGCCTTTGAAGGCAGTAATTACAAAACAAGACAAGAACCCATAAAGAAAGCAGCAATATATTTACGAAGTAAAACGCCCCTATATTGTTTATATCACGCATTATCAAAATATATACATGTAAATAGTGACTTTTTATATCGTGTCAGGTTTTTGACAGATTTTTTTGAGGTTTCATCAGGGACATATTCAGTCCAAATTTTATAAGATAAATTTGCCAATCTTCATTAATCAATAATCGCACAAGTGATTTTGATTGGGTTGAGGTTTGGGTTAATCTGAGGAATATTGGCGTGATAACCAATACCCCATTTTGTAGTCTAAATGAAATCCTTGCAATTCTAATAAAAACTAAAGCCAACATAGAAAATCATATGTTCATTTTCATTAATATGGAGCATAAAAATGTTTACCCGTATCTTGATTCCATTGGATGGTTCATTACTTGCTGAACGTGCAATTCCACATGCCATGCAATTTGCCAAAATATTTGGATCCAATATTATTCTGTTGAGAGTTCTCAATCCAATTTCCTTTCATGAAAACCCTGATGCGGTTGACCCACTAAAGTGGCAGATTAGAAAAGCAGAAGCTGACATATACATGAAAGGAATTAAGGATCGGTTATGCAAAGATTTGGTGTCTGATGAACAAGTTACAAATAATCTAAAAAATGCTGATATTGACGAATGTAAACCTCGAGTTGAATATTGCATTCTTGAAGGCAAGACTGCTGAAAACATTATCAATTATGCACATTCAGAAAATATTGATCTGGTTGTCATTAGTACACATGGTTCAAGTGGCTTAAGCCGTTGGAACATCAGCAGCGTTACTCAGAAGGTGATTAATTTAGTCTATTTGCCGATACTATTGGTTCGGTCCTACAACCAAAATGCAGATGAAAAAAGGTCCGTCCGTTATCAGCGCATCTTGCTGCCAATTGATAGTTCTCGTAGAGCAGAATGTTCGCTATCAGCAGGACTTGCATTAGCTCGTGGAGAAACAAGAATAAGATCAATTATGCGGGAGAATTCAACTAATACAAAGCTAATTTTAGCTGCCGTTATAAAACCACCCGAAGTACCGATACCAGAGCCTTACCCGGCAAAAATTGAAAAACTGTCTGAGCAATTGATGCAAGTCAGTCGACTTTCTGTAAATAATTATTTAAAAGAAATGAAAGAACGAATGCAAGTTGATTGTGAAAGCTTGGTGATTGAGAATACAAGCGTGTCATCTGCCATACAGGAACTTGCCGATAAAGATGAGGGGATCGACCTGGTTGTGTTATGCGCCCACGGCTATACCGGAAGGGCTACCTGGCCTTATGGAACCGTTACTCGTAATTATTTGGAACATGGCACAAAAACTGTTTTAGTCATTCAAGATTTGCCGAGATCAAAGGTGATGCCTTCAGCTGCTGAACTCGCCTGTGAAAAATCAGGAGGGCTATAAGCATGATAGATGATTGTGTTAATCAAACGAATCAAGAAGGATACAATGAAGAAAATTCGACTTCCTCAAAAAATCAAAAAACTCACAATCTTGTAAAAGTCTTAATAAAAAATTTTCAAGATGTGGTTTCAAGCTCCTTCAAAGGAACTTCAAGAAAATCTTTGACCAGGCGGGATATTCCAGGGCATGATCTGGCACTGCATGTCGCCTGGCTTGCAGATGCTCATCAGTATTTTCGAGAGATCTCGCAAAAGCAGATGGCGCTGTCTTATACCTCTGAATGGATGCTGGATAATTATTATATTATTCGCCAATCTCTTCAACAAATAAAAGAAGATCTTCCATTCAGTTTCTATTTGCAGCTCCCCAAACTGGCGAGTGGACCTATGAGTGGGTTTCCTCGTATTTATGCTCTGGCGCGTGCAATTCTTTCATCTCAATATATGCTTTTTGATTCAATCGATACCATCAATATTTTGAAAGAGTTTCAACTCAGTATTTCATTATCGATGGGTGAGCTGTGGGCTTTGCCCATCTTCTTAAGATATTGTCTAATTGAATTTTTATCTCATGAATTAAACACAACTATAAATCCTCCGGTTCAACCCAAGTTGCCATTTTATTTTGCAGATTTCCTTATCGTTGATCAAGATGCTCCAACATTGGATGGCGGGTCTGATGAGGAAGTCAACAATAAAATAGCAAACATTATTCTAAGCCTTCGTGCTATTGATGAATTAAGATGGAATGATTTTTTTGAAACAGTGAGTTGCCTTGAGAAAACACTTAGCCATGATCCTGCAAAAAAATATACTCAAATGGATTTCAAAACTCGTGATCAATACCGAAAAGAAATTGAGTCACTTTCGTATAGTCTAAATCGTGATGAAAATGAAATTGCCCAGGTTTTAATTGAAATGGCTCTTTCAACCGGTCCATCCGGTGCTGATGTTTCGTTGAAAAAGAGTCATGAACAAAACCACATTGGATTCTATTTATTTGGAGAAGGTCGGTACGAGTTTGAAAACAAACTCGGTGTAAAACCAAATCGTTTGCAAAGGCTGAGAAAATGGATTAATAAACACAATTCAGGCATGTATTTTTCCAGTATTGGAATAATTTCTCTTCTTACATTGACTTTATTTGCCATAATCGGTTTTAGCATCATTTTAGTTTCAGATATTCCGATTAGCTTAATCCTTTCGACTCCTTTTAAGTGGATTGTAATAACTATAATTTGTTTATTAATTACAAATCCAGTTTTGACCATTGCAACAAGTTTGGTTAATTGGCTGATTACGCTTCGTATTCCACCAAAATATTTGCCAAAACTTGATTTTAAAGAAGAAATTCCTGATCCCTTTAAAACCCTGATTGTCATCCCAGCTATGATAACCAATCGTGGCGATGTAGATTCACTTATCCAACAAATAGAATTGCATTACCTGCGCAATCCAGAGCGTGGGCTGAGTTTTGCGCTATTAACTGACTTTCGCGATGCCGATACTGAGACTTTGCCTGAAGATACAATGCTTATACAGTATGCAAAAGCCTCGACTGAATTCCTTAACCGCAAATATGAAGACCATGCTCCTGACCGTCTGTCATCAAATGGCACGTTGATTGATCAAATCCATTATGTCCCACGGCAAAATGATCCGCTCTTCTATTTTCTCCATCGCAAACGGTTGTGGAATGCTTCAGAAGGAAAATGGATGGGATGGGAACGTAAAAGGGGAAAGCTTTTCGAGCTAAATCAACTGTTGCGTTCAAAGAAAAATCTCACATTTATAACAGCTCCTGATGATTTGTCAGCTTTGGCGCGTACTCTTTTTGTAATCACACTGGATTCAGACACCATTATGCCAAGGGGAGCTGCCTGCCGCCTGGCTGGTACACTAGCTCATCCTCTTAACCAGGCTGTTTTTGACGAGAAAACAGGGCAGGTTATTTCAGGCTATACAGTTCTTCAACCACGAATGGAAATTCATCCGAGAAGCGCGAATCATTCGTGGTTCACTCGCCTCTTCAGCGGAGATGCTGGGTTGGATTTGTATTCTCTTGCGGTTTCTGATGCATATCAAGATTATTTTGGTGAAGGCAGTTTTGTGGGAAAGGGAATTTATGATGTAGACGCCTTTATGCGCAGCATTGATGCACATATCCCAGAAAATGCAGTCTTGAGTCATGATTTATTGGAAGGCATTATGGGGCGGGCTGGATTGGTGACAGATATCACCATGATCGAAGATTATCCGCAAAATTACTTTACCCAGATAATGCGCCAAAGACGTTGGATTCGTGGTGATTGGCAATTGTTGCCCTGGCTACTCGAAAAGAACAGGCCGAACCTTACATTTTCAATTGTTGACCGTTGGAAGATGTTTGATAATTTGCGTCGATCGTTGCTAGCCCCATCGTTACTAATTCTTTTTATCTTGGGATTGATGGTTCTGCCGGAATTTAACTTCCTTTGGATTTCAATTGGTTTATTGACTCTCGGGCTTCCTATTCTCACAGGAGTTGTGCACAGCACGGGGTCTGTCCTGAAGGGCGAAGATATTCGGATTGCCTTTAGGCCTATGGGATGGAATATTTTGCGGTGGTTCTTGGCGATCGCTTTCTTGCCCTATGAGGCTTATATTTCAAGCGATGCCATTTTTACAACTTTATATCGAATGATGATCAGTAAAAAAAATCTACTACAATGGACCACTGCAGCACAAAGCGCCAAAATTTTTGGTTCCCAGGCTCGTCGAAATTTTGCATGGCAAAAAATGTCTGCTTCAAGCCTGCTGGTTGTTTTTCTGACCATCTGGATGTTGTTTATTTCAAAAAATGAATTAATAACGACTCTATATGTGTTGCCTTTATTGCTGCTGTGGTTTACCTCACCTGGTATCGTATGGGGAATAAACCATCCAATTACTGAAAAAAAGATCACGTTGAATGAGGAACAAGTCAACCATTTACGTCAAATCACAAGACGAACCTGGGGGTTCTTTGAGCGTTTCGTTGGACCTGGAGATCATTGGTTGCCTCCCGACCATTATCAAGAGTCTCCAGTAGGAATTATCGCTCACCGCACTTCTCCAACAAACATCGGTTTACTCTTAACTTCAACCCTGGCTGCCTATGATCTAGGTTACCTTGATCAACTCGCATTGGCAACCCGACTTTCAACAACTATTGAATCCCTTGATCAGTTGGAAAGGTTTCGTGGTCATTTCTTAAATTGGTATGATACTCAAACCCTCCAACCGCTCCACCCAAAATATGTTTCAACAGTCGATAGTGGAAATTTGGCAGCCAGTTTTATCGTAACTTCACAGGCTTGTAAAAATATGCTCTGGAAGCCTATTTTCAGATGGGATCTTTGGCAAGGTTATCTGGATACACTGGCGAACCTCACCGCAATGCTAAAAGAGATGAGAAAAGTTGAATTTGATCAACAAGTTGAAGAAATCAATTTAAGTATTACCAAACTGCATAATGAAATCATGTCAGTGCGGACGCATTCTGATCAGTGGTATCGATTATTCGAATTTGCCAGTGGTCCGTTTTGGAATGATATTTCGTATAAACTGATGGACCTTGTTAAAGTGGGGCGAACTGCATTTTCATTAAGCACATTGGAAAAACTTCAAGAAGTTGCTGCACAAGTTGAACGTCATCACATCGCTGTGCGCAGAACAATAACTGAATTAGTGCCATGGGTTCCATTTTTTGATAATTTACCTGAATATTTTCAGAATTCAGAATTCGTAAACCAAATAGTAGAAATCACAAAGAAACTACCGGTTAATTTACCATTGAATCAAATCAGGGTTCATGTAAAAACGGCTCTTCCGTTGATTAACGCTCTACTTAAAAAAGTTGAAGATTCACCTGATCGATTGCTGCATAAAGATTCAATGAATAATGCCAGCAATTGGCTGGTTGACCTGATGAATTCGCTTGCTAAAGTGGATTCAAACGCCGAGATATTAAGTAATCGATTTCTATTTATTACAGAACGTTGTGAACAATATACCAATGAAATGGACTTTCGGTTCCTTTATCATTCCCAAAGGGCTGTTTTTCATATTGGGTATAACCTTGATGCTGGTTCGATGGATCAAAATTTTTATGATTTACTAGCTTCTGAATCGAGAATTGCATCTGTGGTGGCCATCGCAAAAGGGGATATCCCTCAAAAGCATTGGATGCATCTAGGGAGACCCGTTACACAAATTGGGGGAATGTACGTGCTGCTCTCATGGAGTGGAACCATGTTTGAATATCTTATGCCTCCTCTTTTCTTGCGGTCTTATCCTGGTACACTGTTGTCAGATAGCACGATCGGCTCAGTTCAGCATCAGATCGCCTATGGAAAATCAAAAGCTATCCCTTGGGGTATATCTGAATCTGGGTTTTATCGGTTTGACAACAATCAAAATTATCAGTATCGAGCCTTTGGTGTACCGGGGTTGGGATTTAAACGAGGATTGGCTGATGACCTCGTCATATCGCCTTATGCGTCATTGATGGCCGTAAGTTATGCCCCGCATGAAGTGATTCATAATATTGACCAATTGATCAATCACAAAATGCTTGGACTTTACGGTGTTTATGAATCGATTGACTTTACGCCAGAGAGGTTGCACCTGGATGAAACATCGGTCATTGTCAGTGAATATATGGCCCATCATCAAGGCATGATCATGATGGCCATGGTGAACTTTTTTCATGACGATATCATGGTTGATCGCATGCATTCCGATCCACGCATCCAAAGCGTGGAATTGATTCTTCAAGAGCAAATTCCACACCGGGTCGAAACGCAAGACCCTTATGGTGAAAACGTAAGCGGCACCCAAAGGGTTTCTGTGGCACCTGTTGAAATTACACCCTGGAGTGTGCCAGTTCAAACCCCCATTCCGCAAATGCACCTCTTGTCAAATGGCAGTTATAACCTTTTGGTATCAAATATGGGAGGTGGATACAGTTCATGGAAGGGAATAGACCTCACTCGTTGGCAGCCTGATGGTGTACTTGATCCGTGGGGAACCTGGATCTATATCCAGGATATACAACGTGATCAGGATGAAGTCAATGAAATCTGGTCGGCTTGTCATCAACCGCTACCAGCCGAAGCAGACGATATGCAGGTGACATATTTTGCACATATGGCGGTTTTCAGACGGATGCAAGATGAAATCTCTTCAAACACAGAGTTAACTGTTGTTCCAGATGATCCGTTGGAAATTCGTCGAATCCATTTGCATAATCATTCAGAACAATATCGATCCTTAAGATTGACTTCTTATGGTGAAGTGATATTAGGTTCTCAAGCCGCTGATTCAAGACACCCGGCCTTTAATAAATTATTTATCGACAGTGAATATATTCCTGAATTGGGACTGCAAATATTTACTCGTCGGCCGAGGTCTTCTCAAGATGCAAGCATTTTTATGGCTCATATGTGTGTCAATAAAGATCCACAAATTGCGACCCGACACGAGGCAGACCGAAATAAATTCATCGGACGTGATCGCACAATGCGAAATCCGATTGCTTTGACATCCAATGAGTATCTCACGGGAACAACTGGGCCAACGCTGGACCCGATATTTTCTCTTGGACAATCTTTTATCGTTGAACCCCATAAAAGTGCTGACCTGGCTTTCTTGACTTTTACTGGAGATAGTAGAGCGGATGTGTTGGAACTTGCGCGGAAGTATCATAATTGGGCAATTATTGACAGGTCTTACCATCAAGCTAATATTGCTGCTCAAACATGGCTTGGAAAGCAAGAAATCTCATCTCAATTCTTTAAAAATATCATGCAAGTACTATCAGCCCTTTTCTATCCGTATAAAGCAATCCGGGCATCTTCAGAAATGCTTGCCTCAAATCTATTAGGGCAATTTGGATTGTGGCGTTTCGGCATCTCAGGTGATTTTCCAATCATGATGGTGCAGCTTGATGATCCCCAGCAAATTGATCTTGTGGCAGAAACCCTTCAAATACACAAATATTTACGCAGCCGTCGCATCAAAATGGATCTCGTCATTCTAAACTGCCAAAAAACGGATTATGGGGCTGAATTAAAAGGTTCTCTTTATCATCTTGTGGCAAAAATGAATGGTGAAGATCAGCTCAATCAGCGAGGAGGTGTTTTTATCCTCTACGGCGACCATATTTCAACAGAAGAATATACCTTGCTCCAAACCGCAGCCCGATTAGTGCTAGATGGGGCTATGGGCTCTTTAGATCGACAATTACCGGGATATTCCTTACCTGTGCATCATTTGCCTGCTTTTATTCCTACACTCCCATCAGACAATGACCCAATCACAACGACTTCAGAAAGTAATTCTTTGACCAAAAACAAAGAAGAACTTCTTTATCCAAATGATTTTGGCGGCTTTAGTCTTGACGGCAAAGAGTACGTCATCAACTGGGATGCTGCCTTTATGAATGAAAAAGGGAGTAAAGTTCGAAAAACAACTCCCGCGCCGTGGGTCAATGTTATCGGATATCCCAATTTCGGTTTTATGGTCAGTGAATCGGGAAGTCAGTGCACGTGGGCGCAAAACAGTGGTGAGAATCGTTTGACGCCTTGGGCGAATGACCCTGTTTGCGACCCAACCGGTGAGGCATTATATTTGCGGGATGAAGAAACCGGTGACGTGTGGACGCCAACACCAATGCCGGCTGGATCAAATCAGCCATATCGAGTCGTTCACGGTGCAGGCTATACACGTTTTGAACACAGTTCTCACGGTTTGGAACAATGTTTGACGCTCTTTTCAAGCCCCGAAGACCCGGTAAAAATCATACATTTGAAGGTGAGGAACACTTTACCACATACGCGCAGAATCACAGTTACTCAATATATCGAATGGGTGCTTGGCACGACTCATGCCGCCAACATGGCTTATATAATACCTGAATATGACTCTACTCTTGAATGCTTATTGGCTTCAAATCCATACAGTGAAGAATTTGGAAAACGAGTCGCGTTTCTGATCGCCAGCCGTCCCGTCCACGGCTTGACCGCTGACCGGACTGAGTTTCTTGGCCGCGGCGGCACCTTTGCTTTACCGGTGGCACTCCTCCGGTTGGGATTGGAAACCCGTATTACTCCTGGAGAAGATCCATGTGCGGTACTTCAAATCCACGTGGATTTAATGCCTGATGCAGCGGATGAAATTTATTTTGTTCTTGGTCAAGGAAATGATAAACAACATGCTTTGGATTTAGTAAAAAAATACCATGATCCGGCTTATGTTGGTGCAGCTTTTGAACGCACGCATGTATTCTGGGATAAATTATTAAATCAAATCCAAGTAAAAACACCTGATAAAACTGCTGATTTATTATTAAATCGCTGGATGATATACCAGACCTTGTCTTGTCGAATCTGGGGTCGAACCGGTTTTTATCAATCCAGCGGTGCATTTGGTTTTCGTGATCAATTGCAGGATGTTTTGGCATTGATATCGATCGATCCGGCAATCACACGCAGTCAAATTCTAAATGCAGCAAAACAACAATTTGAAGCAGGTGACGTTATGCATTGGTGGCATCCGCCCTCAGGCAGGGGAGTGCGCACACGTTTTTCTGATGATTTATTGTGGTTGCCTTATGTAACCGCGTTATATATTGAAAATACTGGCGATTTTAATATTCTTGAGGAGACAATCCCTTTTAGGAGAGCAACCGAGCTTTCAGATGGCGAAGATGAACGATACGGTGAGTTCTCACAAACGGACCTGTCTTACTCGCTTTTGGATCATTGTCAGCGCGCTATTGAAAAAGGCTCAACCTATGGGCTTCATGGTTTGCCATTGATGGGCACTGGCGACTGGAACGATGGCATGAACAGAGTGGGCGAGAATGGCCTAGGAGAAAGTGTTTGGCTAGCCTGGTTTATCAGTGACGTTTTGAATAGTTTTGGTTCGCTTATGGAACAAATTGGTGATTTGGATGATGCACATAGATACAAGGCGCGTTCAAAAAGATATGTTAAGGCAATTGAATTATCAGCCTGGGATGGAGAATGGTATCAACGTGCATATTACGACAGCGGCGAAACCTTGGGCTCAAACAGGGATGCGGAATGTCAAATTGATGCCATCGCTCAATCTTGGTCGGTTTTAAGTGGTGGCGGCAATGCCAAGCGCAGCCGGCAGGCCATGCAGGCGGTCTATGACCGCCTTGTAAAACCGCAAGACCGATTGTCATTGCTTTTCACACCACCTTTCGATAAAACCCTTCTTGATCCTGGTTATATAAAAGGCTACATTCCTGGCACGCGAGAAAACGGCGGACAGTATACCCATGCCGCCACATGGACCGCCTGGGCTTTTGCAAAGATGGGAGATGGAAAGCGTGCAGGTGAATTGTTCAACTTACTCAATCCAATTAACCAGGCTGACACCTTTGAAAAATCTTTAGTATATCGAGTGGAACCTTATGTGATCTGTGCGGATATTTATAGTCAGGAACCTTTTATTCGCCGTGGAGGATGGACTTGGTACACCGGCTCATCCGGATGGATGTACCGCCTTGGCTTGGAAGCCATCCTTGGTTTTCACAAGGTCGGCAATACCCTGATGATGGATCCGGTCATCCCGCCTGAGTGGGACGGATTTGAAATTAAGTATAAATTTGGTGAATCACTTTATCTCATTCAAATCAATAATCCGGCGCACTTAGCCAATGGAATTAACAATATTGAACTGGATGGACATGTTTTGTCCGGACTTTTGATTCCCTTGACCGATGATGGAAAAGAACATCATGCGACCGTTTATATGGGTAAAAGAGTCGATAAACCAAAACCATTCAATGTGTAGAAATTATTCAGTTTCTATTCGGGCTATTAAAAGGGGATCTCAGGTAAGGTTAAGTTGAGTGAACTTATTGATTGACCTCGGTCGTGTCTGAAACATGTATTGGAAATGGAGATATTATGAATACTACATCCATCATAACAGTTGTAGCTATCCTTGTTCTTTTTGGGATCGTACTGGGGATTGGTTCTTTTGTCCGTCGTAGAAACAACAAAAATTTTCAAGCACAGTACGGTGAAGAATACAATCTTTCTGTAAAAAAAATGGGCAGTGAAAAGAAAGCTCAAGCCGAACTGCGTGGTCGAG
This sequence comes from Chloroflexi bacterium HGW-Chloroflexi-4, assembly GCA_002840715.1. Lineage (GTDB taxonomy): Bacteria > Chloroflexota > Anaerolineae > Anaerolineales > Anaerolineaceae > UBA6107. Next base: position 13,140 of record PHBW01000010.1, on the reverse strand, counting down.
AAAAACATATGCAAACCATGGATATCCGTTCGCTCACTGATGCAGAACAGGAGCAATACCATACTGAATGGGCAGCCGTTCAATCTGATTTTGTAAATGAGCCGGGGAAAGCCATAGGTGCTGCAGACCATCTGATCATGGAAGTCATGCAGCTTCGTAATTATCCGGTATCGGATTTTAATCAACGTGCAGCGGATGTTTCGATCCGTTATCCTGAGTTGGTCAAAGAATACCGTGCAGCCAGAGAAATTGCAATCAAAAATACAGATCAAAAAGCAACTACAGAAGAAATGCGACAGGCTATGATCTCCTACCGCTCATTGTTTGAACGACTTGTTGGAACTTCAACAGTCGGATAATCGCAAAAGCGATTAAGGATAAATTGCAAAACTGATTCAAGTGAATCTTTGAACAATGTAACTCATAATAAAAAACCAAAGGATTTTGTCCTTTGGTTTTTGTGTGTCAGCAGAGCAGAGGATTTAAGAGAAACGCGAAATCCACCTTAAAATACAAAGACATACGCTCATACCTGTTTTTGTATTATTAATTTGCTTTAGATTGTTGAGTGAACGATGCGAGAAAGGCATTAAACCACCCACAATGCTGTGCTCTAAGAGTGCAAGAAATGGTATTAAAAGTTAATAAGCAGCCTGTTGTTTCATAAGAATAACTAATTTTTTTAAAATTTTTTATCAAGAATATTTTGACCTAAGTAATTAATTAATATTGAAAATTTTCCACTCTATAGAAATTTAGCAAAAGAATTGAGATTCCAAGGTTGATATTAGGAAGAAAAAAGAGAAATCATTTTATATAGGAAAAATAACTTGAGATCATCCAAAACCTATCAAAAGAATTAATGATTTACACCAAAAAATTTTTGAAGGCGAAGGAGGTGAATTTTATCTATGGCAATCATCCGCTGCAATTCCAAATTTGTAAACATCCCCGTATTTCCAAGTGTAAGATATATCATCCAATAATCCTAGACTGGTTCCAAAATAATTATCCATTAACAGTCGAAAGGTGTTTACTGGTGATATGGTTGAGTAAAGGGTAGTATCCATTCCGTTTGGCAAATAATATGCATTAAGAATAAAATTTGAACTTGAGCCATGACCATGATCTCCCTGCACAATTATGATCGGTGCTGGTTCACTCTTAGAGATAAGATCCTTCAACACAGGAATAATCTGATTATTGATAAATTGAATATTATTGATATATCCTACTGAAGGGTCCTCAGTTATAAAAAAATCACCTTCTGGTGTGAATATATAAGGACGATGGGGAACAGCGATATGGATATATGAAAACTTGGGACCAGAAATGGCAATGATTTTATCCATCTTATCCAAAGTAGATAAGATAGTTTCATAATGTGATTCTTCATACGTAGCAACATTTTTTATATTTGGCAGGAAATCAATTCCTTTCACTGAACGAAAAATAGTGCTGTTTAAAAACATAGTTTCAAATGCTGTAAGCTCAATTATTGCTCCACCAATTGTGTAACGTCTTAAATAGATATCAGAATTAGGATTGTTTATCCAATCAAAAGATGTTTGGGCAGTGATATATGTGTAACCCAAATTTTGGAAAAATTGTGTTGTCCGATTGTTGTCGATATAAGGTTTAAAATTTACCCAACTATAATTATTATTGATAATGTCAGGAGCAAGAGAATCCAAGTATTCAAAATTAAGCGTTGAAGCCATGGCAAGTGCTGTTGATGGATAATTTGGTTGACTGCATCTGGCTATGTAGAACCCTAGGTCCTCAAGTTCAGAAAGAAACTCAGAATTATCAAACTGAAATTCACTAAGTAAATGATCATCTCTTGTGTACGCATCCAGAATGATGTAATAAATATCTCTCTTTACACCATTGAATACCTCATTAGTATTTTCAGTATCAAATTGGGATTGATCGGCCAATTTTCTAACATGGTCTTCAGAAAGCTTTAGCTTTGTGATGTGACTCAGGCTGTAGACCACAAGCACAATAGAGGAAAATGTAATAAACAAATTCGAATAATTTAACCGTCGACTTTTTAATATGACTATTATTAAAATTGCTGTAAAAACAAAAATAGTAGGAAGCAAATACCTTATACGACCAATGCTAATGTTAAGAATAGTTGTTGTTTTTAATGTGTCATATAAGTGACCAAACCCGAAAAATATCACAAGTAACAATGTTGTGATTATTGCAGCTTTGTTCCAGTTTGGAATAATCAACCTAACAATGAAGAATATAAAAATACTAATAAGAAATGAGAATGCCAATGGCCGTATTACATCAAAAATTGCAGTATGGCCAAAATTGGATGCCAATAACCCCAAGGCAGGATATAAACTAAAAATAATTGGGTGAATATGACAGAATTTAAAAGACTTGAAGAAGTGTTTTTGAGGTCTATGAGGACGAAAATTAGTCATGTTCAGAAATCCTTAGTAGAAATCAAGATTCATTCTTTGAAATATTCCAGAACTTTCTAAGATTGTATTATTAATAAGAAGAATTACTCTTTTGTTAATAAATTCTGGTTTCATCCATCATATAAATATTGATATATCCATAAAAACAATAATGTCCTAATCCTCTTGCACCCCATGCAAGCGCGCTAGCCGGGCTGCGCCACGCCCCGAACAACGAGCAGAATTATAGCCGTCTTCGCTCCTTTTGGCAATACCTGAAACGAAGATCGGCTGATTATTTTAAGCTAAGATTGGTGTGCCTTGATTAACTCTTCGCGCCGCTCGGCCATTTGGGCACGGATCTTGGCTGCATCTTTTGGATATGTGAAATAAAACAGGCTGAAACCGATCCCGCAGATGATCCACGGAAATGGAATGGTCCAAAGCAGGGCATTGGTAAGACCGATCTTGACGGCCAGGGCGCCTGCAATCATGCTTGAGAAGGCTGACAAGCCGCCTTCGATGAGATTGACCATTGAATAAGCACTGGAGCGTCTCTCAGGCGGAACTACGGCCTGCATCATGGGTTGTTTGGCTCCTGTTCCTGGCCAGCCGACCAACAGTGCCGTCATAAAAGCCCAAGTTAAAAAGAGTCCAAAGCTCATTTGCGGACCGTATTTTATCAACACAAACATCAGCGGCACACCCACAAAAACTGAGAACTGTCCGATGATGGTACGGCCGTATTTGGCATTTTTCTTTTCAGCATAATCGCCGATGATACCACCAACATAATTGCTGATTGCTGCGCCAATCACCACAAACGCGAACACAATCGGAGCGCTGCCTTTTGGATCCGTTAGCGAAATTGTATTGGCAAAACCTAATTCGTTCACCATCCAGTTGATCAGAAACACACCCATCACCACCCACGGCATGGACCCTGTGACACCTTGAATGATGGCAGCCCAAATGGTGGGGATTTTTAACGTTTCAAGCATGTCTCTAACATTGATCTTGTAACGGCTTTCATCGGCCTTGGTGATGATGCCTTGCAATTCAGGTTCTGAAGATCCGCGTGTGGGTTCTTCAACAAACAATAAAATCACGAAACCGGTCAGGATGCTGGCAATGCCGAGGCCGATAAAGCCCCATTTCCATAAATCAACGGTAGCGACAAAGCCGAGCGCGATTACGCCTATCACTGTGCCCAAAAGACCAATCAAACTGATCATTCCCAAGGCGCGACCACGTTTGTCTTGCGAAAAATGATCGCCTAAAAGAGAAAAAGTTGCGGGCATCAAACATCCCAAACCGAGGCCTGAAATAATGCGGATGATCATCAAGCCGGTGAAAGACGGCATTAAGCCAACCAGGATGGTCCAGATACCCCAGATACCGGTGCCGAAGAATAGTACCTTCTTACGGGACCATTTATCTGATACATAGCCCCAAAATGGCGCACTGACCGTTTGGGTGATGCTGCGCAGGGTTTCCATCAAGCCGATCAATGCCAGGTTAACACCAAATATCTGAACAATGATTGGGGTCATAACCCCCATGGATTGGCTTTCTCCTGAATCAACAAGGTTTCCAAGTCCAAGAGCAAATAATGTACGGCCTGATTTCTTGTGTTCACCTTTCATGCAACCCTCCCGATTTAAGGTATAAAAAGAGGTCAGAGAACATTCGCAATGTGAGCAATAATGTGTTCTCTGACCTACGGCATAAAGTTTATTACTAAACGCAAATGGGTATAAGTGACATTTGGCCTAAAAAACAACTTATTCGTAATGTTTTTTGCCATAGGCATAAAAAGTTGGCACCCACCTGACTCTGCATCCACTTTGGTAGGCAGCAAGATCCATTTTTTGAAAAACTTCCAATTCTTTTGGTGAGGCGTATCGAAGAAGATCACTTTCAATAATTTTCCACTCTGATTCAAACCAGGCTGGAGTTTGACCTGCTTCTGTCTGAAATCCTGATATTCCATATTGGACTTCTTTATATCCTGACTGGTGAAAATGTGAAGCAAGTTGCCGTCCGGCCATCGGATTGGCACCCTGGAGGATAAGGGCTTTTGTCTGCATTTCGCCTAAAGTCCATAAATATTGCGGATTATCTATTCGTGCAAGATAGTCTGGTTCGGCAAGTGAAACCATACAGCCGCCTGGCTTTAAAACGCGTTGGATCTCAGATAAAGCCTGAATCGGTTCACGCAGCCACAAGAATAAATAGTGAGCAATAACAAAATCAAACTGGTTTTCGGCATAAGGCAGGTGAAAAACATCTGCACAGGCATAATCGGATTTTTTGTCTTGAGCCTCGGCTGTCAATAATCGCTCAAACTGCATGTCGATTCCTGCCGCCCGGATTTTGGTGAAATCATTAAGTTCAGAGGTGATAACACCGGTCCCGCATCCAACTTCGAGGATGCGGGACTTTTCATTAATTCCAACTTGCTGATAAAGAAATTGGCGCAGTTGTTTGGTCCAGCCAGCCTGCACCGAAAACCGCTCATGCCAATCGACTTTATCCATGGCGTGAAATTTTTGCTTGTGCCCAGATTCTATTCCATGGGTCGGTCAGGAAGTTGCCAAGCACAGCTTCCTTGCACTGGCCGGCCAAAACATCACCGTCGGGTTCAACATACAACCAACTTGAACCTGCACCTTCCGAGCGAACTTCACCCATTTCCAATTCAAGTGCAATCGGATTGAATGAAGAATATGGCACAGGAAGATCCCAAACCAATGAAAATCCTGCTTCAATTGCTTTTTGAGTGTATTGAGGCAGTGATTTCCATAATTCCTGTGAATCGGCACTGATTGAAAGAGATTTTACCTGCATTTTGGCAAGTTTTTCAAGTGTTTTCTCGAAATCCGGTTTGTTGCGGTTGTTCAAGGTCAAATGAACTGTCAAGAAAATATCTTCAGCGATTGCATCTCTGATGGCTTCCCAAGCTTGATCGTTAAAGGGATTAAGCACGATCATCAGGTGGTCAAGCCCGGCCTGCAGCAGTTGATGAAGGTAATCCTTTTCAGTTAACCTGCTGCCATCAGTGATCAATCCACTTACCTGGCCTAACTCCTGAGTAAAATGCACTAATTCAGGAACATCCGGGCGCAGGGTTGGCTCGCCGCCGGTGAAAATTACATGGGGGATGCCAGCGTCCCAAGCGTTTTTGAGCACCTGTTTCCACTCTTCTTTATCCAGCGTGCGTTTTACGCGGTCATTGGGTGCATAAACGCTGTTTGACCCTTCAACAACTTGATAGGTGAGGGCACAATCCAGGCGCATGGGGGCGGTTAAACTATCATCGTTGGCATCAACACGCTCCATATCCAGAAATGTTTCAGGGTCAAGATCTGGTGTTGAGACCAGGGTCTCCAACCGTTCCTTAAATTCTTGAAAATCTGAAATAGCTTCTTCTGTTGTAACCCGGTATCGTTTCAGCATTTCAGATGCAATCGTTTCTACGGGTGTTTCCTTAATCAAATGATAGGCATACTCGACCGCGGTGGCATTTAAATGCAAAATGGTGCTGGCGTTTATGATCAAAATACCGGTGCCTTTTTCATCAATGCGTAAATGCAAACGATAAGTCGGACCAGTATCCAATTTTAGCATGGACTGATAATTTCCAGCCGGGATGGGTTTTGGTGAATAAAGGATGTTGCTGATAAAGGTATTAATTCTGGCTTTCATTTTTCCCTCCGGGAATAACTGTTTTATTTCACCTTAGCAGCCAGCGGACATCCGCCGCCGCATTCACTTAAAAGCGTACAGTCGTTGCATTTTTCTGGCAGATTATGGCGTTCACGCAGCGATACAGCCAGATCATGATTCCAAATTTTTTCCCAAGGTTGAGTCAGGATGTTGCCAAGCGATTGATAATACGATTGGCAGGGAATGACATCGCCATTGGGTTCAATGCACATGTTGTATAAAGCAGCCGTGCAGCCTTTGACGCCCAAGCCCATTTGCACCGGATCGAAATTGCAATATTGCGTTGGGGTGTACCAAATCAAGCGCTGTTCATATTTATTGGTAATGATTTGCGCGGTTTCGAGAATGGGCTGCAGTTCGCTTTCAGACAACCCTGTTCCTACCGTAGCGCCGTGACCTGAATAGATCAGAGCATTCAGCCCGATGGTTTTCAACCCCAATTGACCAAGAAATACCAATGTGTCGGGGATGGCAGCTTTGTTGTGTGTCAGCATGGTGGTATTGGTCATGACGTACATATTTGACTCCACCGCGTTTTTCAATCCTTCCACAGTCTCTTGCCAGGCGCCTGAGTGACAGACCATCTGATCGTGAATTTCGGCGATGTGCGATTCAAATGTGATCTGCACATGATCCAGACCGGCGTCGATCAGCTTTTGCAGATAAACCTTGTCTTTGAGTTTCCGGCCGTTGGTGTTAATGCCTGTGATTTGGCCATTCGCTTCTGCATGGCGGATCAAATCTGGCAGGTCATCACGCAAAGTTGGCTCGCCGCCAGTAAAAACAATATGTGGAATACCGATTTTCCAAAGGTCATCCAATATCTTGAACCATTCTTGTGTGCTTAGTTCAGGGTAATTGCGCGGGCGTCCGTTGTAGCAATGCGCACAGGCATTATTGCATCGGTATGTGACAGCCAGATCCATGCGGTATGGCGCGGATGGCCGTGTTGAAAAAGGTGCAGTAGTTTCAAGATCAAGTTCGCAGATTGGGCAGGATTCATTTGAGATCAAAGCCTGAAGTTGATCTTGAATGACACCATAATCAGAAACGAGCAAATCCTTGGGGGCGTTAAATTTCTTGTGAAGTTTTGCCGCTGCTTTATCACCCGGGATTTTATGTAGAGCGAAAAACATCATTGCCGCTGCAGTGGGGTTGAGTTGATAAACGCGGTTGGCGTTGATGATCAACAACCCCGTCCCATCATTATCCAATCGCAGATGCAGCCTGGATTTTTCTACTTCATTTTGGCGCAGAAAATGATAGACACCAGCAGCAGGCAGTTCAACTGCTGGTGTTTTGGATTTCGCAGAGGAGAAATAGTTTAGCAGGTTCATCGGGTCAGCAAACTAACGTCCGCCGCCGGCACAAGCACAGGCACATCCCGCACAGGCACATGCGCAGGCGCATGAACGTCCACCACCGCCGCCACCGCCAGAACTGCGGTAGGTGGAAGGCGGAGGAGGAGGATTGGTCACATTGGTCACACCGCTGGTGAAGCCAGACAGACCGCCCATCACCTTGGATGAGAAGTTTGAGACGCTGCCAACCACGGATGCTGCAAAAGCGGAACCAGGCATTGTAGGCATCGAGACGGAATGTCCGCCGGAACCGGAGAGTGGTGGGGGAGTTGCCCCGCCAATAGAGCCTGTATGCATAACTGGCCGAACGAAGGTGGGGTCATAACGCCACCACCATGAGGGTGTCGGAATCACCATTGGACCACTGAAGACATTATTGGTGCGGTCTTCATACTTCTTGTCCAGCATGGTCCAATCCATGACTTCTTCGTAAACCTGGGCTTTAACTTCGGGTGTTCCGGCAGTCTCCACTTGCGTCCAGGCTCGTCTCATGATGTCTTCGTAAAACGCAAGTGTTTCTTTGCGGCTGAAACCTTTCATTTTTTCGCCGACACTCTTGATCAGGTTGACCATCATGGTTTGAAGCAATTTCTTGCGTGGGGCAGATGCTTTTTCTGTAAAAGCAGCCAGAAAATCAGTTTCGTAGCCGTATAGTTCAGGGGGAACCGGGGTTGAGGCTTTAATATCCAACGGATCTTTGTTGACCACTTCGGCTGCATTCTTTTTGAGCAGACCAAAGAGCACCATGGTGAAGATTTTATCCATGGGTTGTTCCATCAAAACTGCCGCTTCAACCGAAGTCAAACCGCGTTTCACACCGTGACCTTCCATTGATATCTTTGGAGGTAGGTAGGCCATCTTGCGCTTCTTGGCGCCTATGGTGGCTGAGTAGATGATCAAGGCAAAGAAACCGATAAACCCGAGGCAGAAAATGAAAGGACACAAACTGTCGAGGTTGAAACTGGTGCTGTTACCGCCAGAGGATGAAGGTGGAACGTAAGCCTCTTGGACGACTGCTCCTTCAGCCAGATAGCGGGCCGGAAAACTGGTTCCGAAATAATACTGAGTATAAGTATTTGCATTTTCAGAAACCCAGGTATAGAAAATGCGGTCTTCGGCTGTGATCATGGATTCAGGTGCGTCGGTGTTCGGGAAATTTTCAGGGATGTAATATCTGGATTCGCCGTCTTTAATTCCGGGCGGCAGAAGGAAAGTAAACTGATAATTAGTTTCGCCGTAACAATATTGACGGTCATACCAGTTGGGGGAGAACTTTAAGCTGGCATAATCTTCAGATTCAGGCTCGGTGCCCGGATAGATCACCGTTTTAACCTTGGTGATGTAGGCATGCACCGTTCCACGGCCACCAGCCGGGATTTCATTCGATTGAAGATAAAGGGAAATACCTGGTGAAACAACATCCGAGTTTGTGATGCGGGTTATTTGAACACCGTCCACTTCAGCCGTGATGTTGCGCAATTCATAATCGTAATTTGGCAGGCCAATATCTACGATATCGATGGCATGCGCACCTGAGTCGTTCAAAAAGGTCATGGTGTAATCAATGTTTATAGATCCATCGTTATTGACTGATACCACAACGGCTTGTTCAGGTACCTGAAATCTATAATCTTGTGCATAAACTGGAGAAACACTCCCAGCCAACAATATTAAGATCAGAAAGAGACAAAAGTATCTCAAAACTCTCATATCAACCCTCCCAAATTATCGAGTGCAATTACCATTTAGGTTCTTCAGTCATTTGATAAACGGTGTGGCAGTATGGGCAGGTCACCATTGGGGCGCCTTGAACCATGGTTATGTTTTCAGCAGCCAAGACACCGCCGCATGATTTGCATTTGATCGAATCCATTGAGACGTTGCCGGGTAAATCTACATTCAAGGTCACATTGGTAGTTGGCGAAACGGCTTTGCGGCGAGCTGCAAAGAAGATGATCACTAATCCAACTCCAATTAATACCAATCCAATGGGAAGCCATCCAATTTGTCCATTGTATGGATCGGTTGCTCCAATAGCCATTAAGGCGCCAAATAGAATGAGCAAACCAGCTCCGATAAATGCAACGATTTTCATGCGTCCTCCACTATAAAATTAAATCACGCGAATAGATTAAACAGGATTATACAATCATTTGCCATTGAATTTTTATAAGAATGGCATTAGTTTTTCACTGCTATAATTTGAGCATAAGGAAGGTAAATATGACCGATAACGCTGAAATTGACGAATTATTAAAGTTGCAAAAAGACATCAATGTTCACTTTTATCGATACCATGTTCTTGATCAACCGTTGATCAGCGATTATGAATACGATATCCTGATAAAAAGGTTGCGTGAGCTTGAAGCACGGCATCCAGAAATGGTTACTGCAGATTCACCAACTCAACGGATTGGCGCGCTGGCAGCGGATCGGTTTCAAAAAGTAACTCATCCAGCCCCCATTCTCTCTTTGGCAAATGCTTTCAGCAATGCTGATTTAACAGCCTGGTATGACCGAATCGTCAAACTGGATCCTAAAGTGGCGAAGTCAGGCTATGTGTTGGAGCCAAAGATAGACGGTCTAACCGTGGTTCTACGTTATGAAAATGGCATTCTGGTGCAGGGCGCCACTCGTGGCGATGGTGAAATTGGTGAAGACGTAACTTCCAATGTGCGCACCATCAAGAGCATTCCACTAAAAATTCCAGTGATTGAAGGGTCGATTCAAGCCCCTGAACTTCTAATCGTTCGGGGCGAAGTCTTCATCTTGCGCGATGATTTTGTTAAACTCAATCAAAAATTGGAAGAAAACGGTGAAAAGACTTATCAAAATCCTCGTAACACTGCCGCGGGGTCGTTAAGGCAGCTTGATTCTTCATTGACGAGAACCAGACCACTCACCATCTTAATTTATGCCATTGTGCAAAGCTCGGACCCCTTGCCGGAGACTCAATGGGATTTAATTAGCTACCTTCGCGATTTGGGTTTCCCCGTCAGTGATTTGATCGAAAGAGCGGATTCATTTCATGAGGTGCTCAAAAACACCCCTCGATGGATTGAGCGCCGAGACAGCATCCCCTATGAAGTGGACGGGGTGGTAATTAAATTGAACGACCTTCGTGTAGCCGAGGAGCTTGGATTTGTTGGCAAGGACCCTCGCGGGGCGATCGCTTTGAAGTACCCTGCACGTGAAGTAACAACTATTCTGAAAGACATCGGCGTAAATGTGGGGCGCACCGGTGTATTAACACCTTATGCCATCTTTGAACCCGTAGAAGTCGGCGGGGTAACCGTCAGCAAAGCCACGCTGCATAACTTTGATTTCATCGCGGATAAGGATATCCGCATACTGGATCGTGTGCTGATCAAACGCGCTGGAGATGTGATCCCATATGTCATCGGACCAATCACCGAAGCCAGAACTGGTTTAGAAATGCCCTGGCAGATGCCAAAAACATGTCCGTCTTGCGGACAGGAAGTGGAACATCTGGCTGGTGAAGTCGCATGGTATTGCGTCAACGGCGCCTGCCCGGCGCAGTTGGTTCGCAATCTTGAACACTTTGTCTCACGCGGCGCCATGGATATCGTTGGCATGGGAATCAAGATCGTTGAGCAACTGGCTGAAACGGGGATCGTTAAAGACGTTGCTGATCTATATCGACTTAAAAAGGAAGACTTGCTTGGATTGGAAGGCTACAAGGACAAAAAAGCAGATAACCTGATCGAGGGTATTCAAGCATCCAAAAATCAATCTTTAGCCCGGCTCATCATTGGTCTCGGCATCCGCGGCGTGGGTGAAGTGGCCGCCGCCGATCTGGCCAATAAATTCAATGATCTTTCAGAGCTTGCTTCGGCTTCTTCATTACAATTGCAGCAAATGGAAGGCTTCGGCCCAAATACTGCTGACGCCATTGTGGATTGGTTTGCCAGACCTGCCAACCAGGCATTGGTGGCTAAATTGAAAGAGGTTGGAGTTTGGCCTTTAGCCAGTCAGTCATCCGGTCCAGCCAAACGCTGGTATCTGGATGGTAAAACCTTTGTCATTACTGGCACACTGCCGACGCTTTCAAGAGACCAGGCCAAAGAGTTGATTGAAATAAATGGTGGCAAAGTCACTGACAGTGTCAGCAAAAAAACTGATTATCTGGTTGTAGGAGAAAGCGCGGGTTCCAAGCTGGATAAAGCCATCAGCCTGGGTGTGTCGCAATTAAGTGAAGAGGCTTTGAGAGAACTGATCGCAGAGTTGGAGAAAAGCAATGGCTGAAGTCGCAATTATTTTAAGAGCGGGACGAGAAAAATCCGTGCTGACCCGCCACCCGTGGATATTCGCGTCAGGTATTGACCAAGTTGAAGGCGAACCGGCCATCGGTGATACTGTATTGGTTCTCGACAACAAAAAGAAATTCCTGGCAAAAGCGGCTTACAGTCCATCGTCTCAGATTCGAGCCAGAATCTGGACCCTGGTTGAAAATGAAGCGATTGATCATGATTTTCTTAAAAACCGTATCAATACGTCCATCGGGCGCCGTACCGGATTAATGCAATCAGAAAACACAGATGCAATGCGTTTGATCTACGGTGAAGCCGATGGCTTCCCTGGTCTGGTTGTGGATCAATACGGCACTACTTTGGTCATGCAGCTTCTTTCCGCCGGAGCCGAGAAATTCCGCAGCGAGATCATTGAAATTTTGGTAGAGATTCTTAAGCCAGAACATATTTATGAACGCTCGGATGTTGAAATTCGTCATCTTGAAGGTCTTCAACCGCGGGAAGGGCTTGCCTGGGGCAAGAAAATTATGAATGCTATCCAGATCCACGAAAACGGGTTGAAATACCTGGTGGATGTGACCGAAGGACAGAAAACCGGTTTTTACATCGATCAACGCCGCAACCGCCAAAAAGTGTTCGAGTTGGCAAAAGATAAGCAAGTCTTGAATTGTTTTTGCTATACCGGCGGCTTTACCTTAAATGCACTGGCTGGTGGTGCTTCCAGCGTTACTTCTGTGGATTCATCCGGACCGGCACTCGAACAGCTCAAGCAGAACGTCAGTCTAAATGGGCTAGATGAATCAAAATCAGAGATCATCGAAGGGGATGTTTTCACTTTGCTGCGCAAGTTCCGAGATCAGGCTCGCTCTTTTGATTTGGTCGTGCTCGATCCGCCCAAGTTTGCACCCACCATTTCACAAGCTGAGAAAGCCTCGCGGGCTTATAAAGATATCAATCTGCTGGCGATCAAATTGCTCAAACCAGGCGGTTTACTGGTTACTTTTTCGTGTTCTGGCGGGGTTTCGCGCGACCTGTTTCAAAAGATCGTTGCCGGGGCCGCCCTTGATGCCAATGTGGACATGCGTATCATTGACCAGCTCTCGCAGTCTCCCGACCATCCTGTTTTATCGAGCTTTCCTGAAAGTTTTTATCTCAAAGGATTGATCTGCCAAAAATAAAGAGAATACCGGAAATCTGATTTAGCTTCCCGGGAACTTGGGGTAAATTAACTTGGAAATTGTTTTTTGTAATAAACAATAACAAAAACCCCAGCCAAGGGCTGGGGCACGGGGAAAGGTGGAGATGGCGGGAATTGAACCCGCGTCCGAACGAATAGACCCTCGAACTTCTACAAGC
>PHBW01000043.1 GCA_002840715.1 Chloroflexi bacterium HGW-Chloroflexi-4 | reverse complement strand
CCGGTGAAGACCGCGCCCAGAAAGCCGCCGAACAGGCCATCTCGAGCCAACTGCTCGACATCACCATTGACGGCGCACGCGGCATCCTCTTCAACATCACCGGCGGGCCGAGCCTGACCCTCATGGAAGTCAATCAAGCCGCTGCCATCATTAAAGAAACCGCGCATCCCGATGTCAACCTCATTTTCGGTGCTGTTATCGATCCGAACATGGGCGACGATCTGCGCATTACGGTCATTGCCACGGGTTTTGACCAGGCCGGCATGCGGTCGGCCAGCTCTCAGAGCCAACAGCGTTACGATCCTACTCGTGTCGTGCAGGCGCCCACCTTCGGTGAAAGCATCGAAGCCTCCGGCAGCCAAAAAGTGAATGACACCGTCTTTGAACCACGTGTCATCGACACCCGTGATCTGAACGTGCCTGCCTTCTTGCGCAACCGCTTGAACGACAGCAAATAAGAGGTTTCTTGGCTCTTTACCGCAACAAACTGTTGTGTCTTTTTGTGAAAGACAGGCATACGCTGGCTGCGTAATGCTTGCTCCATCGTGATCCAAAGCTGGCGGTTGGTCTCCGCCAGCTTTGTGGTTAATATACATAACTTCCGATTATCGTTAATCAGAAGTTATTCTGACTTCGTCCGTCATTGCGACGGCTCGTACTTTGAGCCGGAAGCAATCCCCACCAAGGTTTACCCGTTACCTCCAAAAAGTGTTTATGCCACTGCCGTTCGGCGCGGTTCGTTTTGAGCTGTTCGCGCGATGTGTGCGTTCGGGGCAATTCGCGCGATGTTTGCGTCCACTTGCTGGATGAATTGCCCCTACAGTATCGTCCATTTCCGAGTCTAATGATCAAGAATTGGATTTGACGATTCTCTGTTCTCTATTCTCGATTCTCTGTTTTTGCTCTTGCTCTACCCCCCCACCTGTGCTATCATAAGCGCTACCTATAACACCAAAGCCCAACCCCTCCCCCATATCTGGGGGATTACACACTCAAAACCTCAGCCCACCAGGAGGAATTATGCGCTGCCCATACTGCCAGGACGATAACTCGAAGGTACTTGATACCACCCACGACTCGCGCGGAGGCGTGCGCCGCCGCCGTGAATGTGAACACTGCGGACAGCGCTTCTCCACCTACGAACGGCCCATTCTCGCCACGCCGCTGATCATCAAACGCGCCGGCACCCGCGAAGAGTTCAACCGCGACAAACTGCTGGAAGGCATTCGCATGTCGTGCACCAAGCGCCCCGTCTCTGCCGCGGATATCAACCACCTGGTGAGCGAGATCGAAACCAACCTGCAGAAAATGGGTCGCGAAGAAGTCTCCTCGCGTGTGGTCGGCGACATGGTCATCAACGGACTCAAGGACCTCGACCAGATCGCCTACATTCGCTACGCCATCGTTTATCTGCAATTGTCTGACCTGCAGTCCATCCGCACCGAGATTGATCATTTACTCGAAGGTTAAGGGCAGAGAATCGAAAATCGTGATTAGTAATTAGGGATTAGTTATTAGGATAACCTATTCCTCTAAAACCACCTCGTAAATTCCGTGTAGGGGCGAATGGCATTCGCCCACTCTTTTTTGGAACACCCTAGTTCTCTAAAAACCACCTTGTAATTTCCTTGTAGGGGCTTGGCGTGTAGCGATCTTTGCACACCCGAGCCGCAGAGCGGCGGGAGGTGCCAAGCCCTCTCTCGTTTGGAACACCCTTTTTCTCTAAAAACCACCTTGTAATTTCCGTGTAGGGGCACAGCGCGCTGTGCCCTCTTTTGTTTGGATCACCCTTTCCCTCAAATGCGATGTCGTAAAAATTATTTGTTATAATTGTCGACTCCACTCGTAAAAAAAACTGAGGAGCGCTCAATTCTTGCCATGCGCCCCTACAAGAAATTTAAATGCTAATTTAAGGAGGGATAGGGTTTTTCGCAGATTGGTTGTGTGGCGTCACATTTATGATCCCCTTATCGCACTCACCATCGACAGAAAACCCGAACAATTACTTTTTCTTCAGCCTGAAATACAAGGCCTTCACTCCCCGGCCGATGAAGACTGACAAAAACATTCCGCCGATGCCGAGCGCCAACCCGGTAATGATTGACCAGAACACGCCTTCGTTGACAATTTGTCCGGTGGCCGTCGAGATTCGATTAGTGTCAAACAAATTTCTAAAGAGGTTCTCTCCTATTTTGCGGCCAATGATAAAACCCGGTACACACATGCCAACCAGAACGATCAAGAGGGCAAACTGCTGCTTGCCAGCAACCTTTATAGTTTTCTGACTGTTTGTGGGGTCTAAAAATATGGCAAACAGTCCAACTACAACGCCGAGGACAATAATGATGATCAACGGCCAAATGTATTCACGCCCCATGATCATTAATCTGTTTAAAGTATGTGGGTCCATGTGATTTTCCTTGTCTATTATTTAGCTCAATTATATTAACCTTTCAATTATTAGCAAATTTAAGTCCAAGAAGGAAATGGCATGGTGGTTTATAGTAGTATGGGGCAGCTCACGGAACACAATAAAATAGACCCTCAAGTTGTGAGGGTCTATCAAGATCAAAATGTCAATCTTTTTTCTTATTCTTCATTCACCTTGAACTGTGAAACAACTGCTTGCAGCTTCTGCGCCATTTCAGACAATAATTCGGCAGATGCAGTCACTTCTTGCACCTGTGCACTCATTTCTTCGGCACTCGCACTTACTTCTTCGATCGCAGCGCTGTTTTCTTCGCTAACGCTGGCGATGCTTTCGATCGCCTGACTTACTTCGCCGGAATTAGCTGCCATCTGCTCGGTCGAAGCGGTGTTTTCTTCCACCACTGCCGACACAGAGTCTACTGAACTGACTAATTCTTCAGAAGCAGATTTCATCAGCTTGCTCGCCTCTGACGCGAGAGCTGCCTGTTTACTAACTGCATCTGCTGCCGCAAGGATCGCAGTTAAGGCAGAACCTGCCTGGTTGGCACTTTCGACACCAACTTCAACCTCTCTAGAACTTTCTGCCATCGCAGTTACTGCTTCAGCGACAGTGGCAAGAATGCCGTTCACTAAACCACCGATCTCTTTGGTCGCCAGTGAGGAGCGCTCAGCCAATTTTCTTACCTCATCCGCTACCACGGCAAAACCCTTTCCGTGCTCACCCGCCCTGGCTGCCTCAATTGCGGCATTTAATGCGAGCAGGTTGGTCTGTGAGGCAATATCTTCAATAGTGGCAACAATTTTGCCAATTTCTTCAGATCGCTTGCCCATCTCTTGAACTTTTTCTGCCGAAACACTAACCTTCTGATTGATGCTTTTCATTCCGACCAAGGTTTGTTCCACCGTTAGCGAACCTGCATGCGCAGCTTCTTTTGCATTGGTTGAATCATTCATTACAGCCAATACATTTTCATCCACCTGCTGGATGGCCGTATTGATTTGATTGGTCACATCAGACGCTTTTGAGATTGACTTGCTCTGTTCTTGAGCCCCTTTAGCCACACCTTCAATCGCTTGCGCCATTTGTTCAACGGCATTTGCCGTTCTGGTCACTGAAGCCGCTTGATCTGTTGTGCCGTGAGCCACTTCCTGCATGGTTTGAGCAATCTGGTTTGAAGCCCTTCCGGCTTGTTGAGCAGTAATAGCCAGTTCATCAGAAGCCTTACTTAACTCTGTGGCGTTTATCGAGACCTGACCAACGGAATGCCTGAGATTGGTTACCATTTTTTCAAATGCCAAGCCCATTACATCTTTATCGGAAGCCAGTTGAACATCATCACGCAGATCTCCATCTGCGATTTTTGATGCAATTTGCGCTATGTTTTTCAAGTAGTTCACAATCTTATTGAAAGCGGCCCCCATCTTGCCCAATTCATCCTGCGAATTGATCTGGATCGAAACATCCAAATTACCTGTTGAAATAACTTCAGCGGCTTTGCTGAGACGTACGATCGGGCTTGCAACGACTTTGCCAGTAATGATGATGATCAAGATCAACGCAATGATAGTGAAGGCCAACCCAACCAAGACCATCTGGATTGTGGTTCTTGTGACTGACCGATTAATCTCATTCACTGGAATATCAAGGTTTAGCGACCATGGGGTGCTGCCCAGAGAAATTGGGGAAAAGACTGATACATATTTTCCATTACTGGTGATCAGATCAATGCCGCTTTGGATCGTCTTTAGATCTGTCTGCCATGAATCAGCATGCCAGGTTTCAAGAGGCTGACCAAACAAATCCGGTTTACCAGTGGCTCCGAGGATGTTACCCATATAACTGATCACAGCCATTTTTCCCGTGCCATTAAACGCAGTTGTCGAATCCATCAATCCTTGGAAATAATCAACCTGCAGATCGAAGGCAATGATGCCAATCATTTTTCCGTTCACAATGACTGGCGCCGACACTGTAGCCAACCACATATCCGTTTTTGTTGTTGGATCGTTATAGAGATATGGTTCCACAATACAATCTTGCATGGTCTTTTGCGGACAGGCATAATAATCATAGGATGAGTCAGTGGCAAAATCTGAATTTTCAGTCACTCTAACTGACTTGTCTCCCTGCCGAGTCCACCAATACCAAAACCAATTGCCATACTTCCCATCCACCTCATCATCAAACGCACCAGGTTGCCATGAAGTATAGGTATTTTTAATAACCGGATTATCTTCCAGAGCCTTTTTAAGAATGGCTGAAACCTCTGCCCTCGTAGGCTGGATCCCCGCTTCTTTTGCTGAAGCCAAAGATAACGCAATGGCATGGACTGTTGAATCCACGTTTTTTAAACTACCCTCAATCACTTTCGCCTGCGACTGGGCAATTTGTAAAGCGCCAGTTTCAACGAGTTTTTTCTCTTTTGTCGCCAGATTAAGAGAAGAATATAGAATCAATGCCGCTGCCAATAAGGCGAGAAAGAATCCAGTAAGTAACGCTAAAGTCAATCGAATGGATCGATCGGGGGATTTACCTTTAAACATATTTTCTCCTTATTAATAATAATCGCCACTTTTTCAAATTTAGCATACCAAATGCCATCTAAAAGAAAAGAAAGATAGGATTAATCTTGCATAAAAAGCGCCTAATACTTTGCCTTGTGAGTTAATTGTTTTTCAAGAGTGTTTTCCTTTTGTTATCGATTAAAACATCGCGGTTTTCAATAAAACCAGAATAAGATGCTACTCCAAATCACCTATTACAATATTTCATATCCCTGTATTGTTCGAGTAAATACTTACATTGAAAAATCCAAGTAGATTTAAGACCGCTTCTGGCCACTCCAAGGTGTTGACAAAAGTGCCAATGAAAAATAAATGAAATTGTGCTTGAAGTGGATATTTTTATATTACCTCAAGGGCAGTTTACGAACTTGCCTTAAAAAGTTATTTATCGTGGTGAAATGTAGACTTTTTTCTTGATGAATATAACTCGCAATTTTCGAATACGATAAAAATTTCATTTTTTGATTTTTGAGACTATTTTGACTATAATTGTCTTTATGATTAAACAACTTCAACAAACCGTACTTGCAGGGGGATGTTTCTGGTGTCTAGAAGCAGTCTATGACCAGGTCAAAGGCGTGACAGACGTAGTGTCGGGCTATGCCGGCGGCAAACGTCCGAATCCGAGCTATGAACAGGTTTGCAGCGGCGTCACAGGCCACGCAGAGGTGGTGCAGATCACCTTTGACCCGGCCGTGATCCCCTTCACTGACCTGCTGCACATCTTCTTCACCATCCACGACCCGACCACCCTCAATCGCCAGGGCGCAGATGTGGGCACCCAGTACCGCTCGGCTATTTTCTACACATCCGCTGAGCAAAAGGTCGAGGCTGAAGCCGTGATTGCCGAGTTGACCGCCGACAAGCTTTTTTTCAATCCCATTGTCACCCAACTTGCACCGCTCGAAACCTTTTATGCGGCAGAAGATTACCATCAGGAGTACTTCGCGCTCAATCCAGACCAGGGGTATTGCCAGTTCGTTGTGGCGCCGAAGGTGACAAAATTCAGGCAGAAATATGCGAAATATCTTGCTAAATAATGAGTAATCAATAATAAGTAATGAGATATGGGGGATTCCTCAATCCATGATAATTGGGCATTTTTTCCTATTACCTATTTTCTAATCCCTAATAACTCACTTCCTATCCCTATTAAGTTGACCCAATTTACCTTATTTGTAGCGATGTACAAAACCACCAGATACAGTAATATAAGGTTACTTCTCCTTCTTGATTTAGTTGAGTAAAAGCCAAAAAACAATTAGCAGTTCGCCACAGTTTTACAGTTAGATAGCAGCACGATGGATGACAAAAGCCCCTAACGGGCTTTTGTCATTTTACTTGCATAAGCAATATGGTGGCCATAACCCTTAGGACTCATCCATGATCTCTAAGTTCTGCTTTCCACAAAAAAACTCCCCAAATCTTTCAACTTGGGGAGTGACACAACTATAGGAGGAAAAAGCAAAGTTTAACCTGGTTCTTGAAACAGAACTTCTTCGGTTTCAGGCACACCATAATTTCCGATGATCAGCGCATAAGTTCCATTGCCGACGCTACTAACCGTTGCCCAAGTCATGGTTTCATCACCAGTCGGAAGAACCGTCTTTGTGGCCAATTTTACCCATTGGGTTCCGCTCCACTTATACACACTGCCATTCCACATGTAATTATAAAATTTGAAATCAAAGGTGAGACTGACGGTCTCACCAGCCTTCAATCCGCTGATTTTGATGCCGCTGCCGCTAAACTGTCCTTCGCTGGGTCCAAAGCCAGTGGGATAAATAAGTCCACCATCTTCAAAAGTGCCTGGCAGATACATTGGAGATAAGACCTGAGCCTTGTAGTCCTCACCTTCAAAAGCCGGTGTTACTTTCGGGTCAGACAATTCACTCGAAATGCCCACGGCAAAAGCAAGGGTAAAACTCATTGCCAACAACCCCACCACTAAAAGTGTTGCCCCTAATAACCTACCCGTTTTTTTCATTTTTTTATCCTTTTCTAATTCGGACACAATTTACCTTAATTATATACAGAAATTTAAAAAGTCAATCCATCAATTTGATAAACTTAAAATTATTATTTTTCGCCATATAAGGTTAAACCCAATACCTGTGTGAAATAAAACTCCCTGGATAGTTGGTTCCAGGGAGTATCAATCAAAGAGAAGATTAAAATGGATCTTGCTAATGGAGTTACTATTTCGAAAAAACCATAGTGGCAATATTAAAAATACATGTTCCATTTTTGACCATTGTAGATCTTGGCAGGTTCAGGCTGTGATGGAGCACTCATTTCTTGCGGACCCCAATAGTAGAGGATGAGGGCGTAAGTGCCGTTGCCAAGACCTGAGGCACATGCCAGAGGCGTGGCAGCCGGATCATTGGTGATGGTGGTCACCTGCTTTACTAACTGGGGACCACTCCACTTATAAATATTACCTACCCTTTTGAAGTTGTAACCCTAGAAATAAAAGCAGATTTTACTTTTCCCTTGCCAATAAGATCACTTACAACAATGGCGTTGCTGCCAAATTTCAGTTAATTATCATAAAAATGATTCCCATATAAAGAGAAAGTTAATTCAGCACAAAAAGGTCCTATTACCCTATTAAGTAGAACGAAATAATCTAATAAATTGTCAAAATCACCTCTAATATGGTGATGTAATATGGTGACAGCTAATGTAATATGAACCTATCCCCTCAAAACGGGGCACAAATTGTGAAAATAGAGTTTATTGGTACTTCGATTAATGTTATTGAGAAACAATAAAAGACCTGGCATTATGTCAAACTGTTAACAGGGAGGAATTTCAGTTTGGCAACTTCCAAGGTCTTTATTGTTTAATGAAGCAATAGAACCCTTTCAAGGTCAAATACCCAAAAACGGTTCTAAAATATCTTTTCAACAAACCGATTTTATTAAAGCTTAAACCTGCCAACAACTTCATTCAATAGCTGGGCTAAATTGGCCAAAGCCGTCGCGGATTGAGTCACTTCGGCCATCTGGGCAGACATTTCCTCAGTAGAGGCAGAGACCTCTTCAACTGCCGCAGAATTTTGCTCAGACACTGAAGCAATATTTTCCACCGCCATGGTTACTTCTCCAGAAGAAGCTGCCATCTCTTCAGTTGAGGCGGTATTCTGTTCAACCACCGCTGAAACAGAATCAACTGCGGCCACAAGTTCATTTGCAGAAGCAGCCATCTCTTCAGCTGCTGACGCAGCGGAATCAGCTTCTCTCTTCAATCGCTCTGATACCTGGTCAATTGCAGACAATGCCAATCCGGCTTTTTCGGCGGTGCCAAGACCAATTTCAACTTCATTGGCACCTTCCTCCATGGCACGCACAGCTTCATTGACCGTTTCCTGAATACCTTTTACCAATTCATTAATTTCCCGGGCAGAAATGGATGACCGTTCTGCCAGTTTGCGTACCTCATCGGCAACCACTGCAAAGCCTTTGCCTGCTTCACCAGCGCGTGCTGCTTCGATGGCCGCATTTAAAGCCAGTAGGTTCGTCTGCGACGCAATATCTTCAATCATGGAGGTTATCGCACCGATCTCGCTTGAACGGTTGCCCATTTCTTGCACTTTGACCGCAGACTGTCCAACTTTTTCCTTTATTCGAACCATACCATTTAATGTGTCAGTAACTGTTTTAGAGCCTTCACTTGCGGCGGCTGCGGCTTGTTCAGATTCTCTGACCACTGCTGCAGCGTTGCCTGCCACTTGTTTAATCACTGTAGACAATTGATTGGTGATTTCGGAGGCTTTATTTGTAGCACTGGCTTGTTCCTGAGCACCATGGGCAACACCATCGATGGCTCTGGTCATCTGTTCAACTGACAAGGCAGTTTTGTTCACCGATTCAGTCTGCTGAGTGATGCCTGTGGCTACTTGTTGAATTGTTCGAGCTATTTGCATAGTCGCTTCAGATGACTCACTTGCTGCGTTTGCCAGCATCATTGAAGATGTATTTAGTTCAGCAGCATTCTCTTCGAGTTGCTGGATGATTTGGTGTAAATCAGTTGTCATCTTGACCATACTATGGCCTAGTTCATCTTTCTCACCATAGGTATTAATTTTTACTGTTAGGTCACCGCTGGCAATCAATGCCATCTGATCAGCCATATTTGCAAGATACCCTTGAGCGCCACCCAAAGCCCGTCCAATCGCGCCAAACTCATCTTTGCGTGAATTATTACGCTGCTTCACTTCCGCTGAAAGCTCGCGTGAGAGATCTCCATTTTTCAAACGGTTTAATGAACCTACAAACACCATAACAGGATTAACAATACTGTTTGCAATTAGCAACGCCAAAGTTAATCCCAAGAACAATGAGACTAAACCAATAATTATTAACAATAAAATCATTTTTCGTGCTAACTCAGAAGCTTCCAAATTAATTTGTTTTGCCTCGATTGAATTGGCTTCAACTAAATTATTAAGGGCACTCAAAAACGCTTTTGAAGTTTTTTGTACATCACCATTATCAGAAGCGATTATTTTAATTTGGGTAACGTCGTTCTTTTCTACCAAAGTGATAAATTTTTCAACAGCCTTGTTATATGAATCCCAAGAGGTATCCAAAATCTCTACGGACTCAGATGAGAGCTTTATTGATACATTTCCTTTAATATCTGCAATTGTGGTTTTTAATGCCACTAGCTGAGACAGAATTTTGTCTGATTCTGCAACTGCAGGGCTCATAGCTGCCTCTGTTATATCACGTTGAAGATCAGCATGCGCTTGAATAATCTTGACAAGGTATACGTTTGGCAAAAGTTGATTTGAATAAAGTTGGTCCACCATCTTCGTTGAGTTTTTGGCATTGAAATACCCGAAGAGGCCCACGCTCAAAGCTAGTAAAACCATCACCAAGGCAGCCAGCATCATTTTTGTTCGAATTTTCAAATGGTCAAGAAACCGCATTCACGCCTCCATATACTCCATGTCTTTTTGTGCAAGAAACGGAGAAAATTGGTTTTTGATCCTAAAACCATTAATAAAAAAAGGAATCCAATAAGTTTGTAATTGTCACATCTACCCTTACAGTTGACGAATTACAATATAGATAATAGTCCAGAGTTATAAAAATTTATGTAAACAATAAGTAAATTATTGGTTGCTGACATTAATTTTGGAATATTGCGATGAAATCAAAATTTTGAAAATCGATGCTTTTGAATCTTTTGTGGGTTAATCTATACATATAAGTAGGTCTCAAGTCACATTTTAGATTTTGACTCAACGTGTATAATACGGCTGATCATTGAACACATCTTTTATTATTCAGAGGAATCATCCATGTCAAAAATACAAGTTATTACAGATACCGATTCAAATCTCTCCATTGAATTGGCAAAAAAATATGGCATTCTTTTAGTTCCCATCACCATCCAGTTTGGTGAGGAATCATTTGCCGATACAATCGAGATCCAAAACCCGGCATTATTTGAGAAAATAGATAAACTCGGCAAGCTGCCCACCACTGCTGCCCCTTCACCTGCTTCTTTTTCAAAAGCTTTTCATGAAGCCTTTGATAATGGTTCAGATTCCATTATTTGCATTACAGTCGGCAGCAAGATCAGCCGAACTTATGAATCTGCGGTAATCGCATTAGAAGAATTCCCAGGCAAAAATATAACGGTCATTGATTCCGAATTTTTGAGCATGGGCCAGGGTTATATGGCCATCACAGCCGTTGAAATGATTAAAGCCGGCGCCAGCCATGATGAAGCAGTGGCACAGGTGCGCAGTTTGATTCCAAGGTGTGTTTTATATGGATCACTTTCAACATTGAAGTATCTTGCTCTCGGCGGACGTGTCAGCAACCTGGCTGCAAGCATGGCCAATATGCTGAATATTCGCCCAATCCTTTGTATGCGTGAAGGAAAACTTGATCTGCTTGAGAAAGTTCGAACACGCAAAGTAGCGATGGATCGTCTGGTTGAACTGCTAGTCGACGCAGTGGGCAGTAAATCCGTAGAACGGATCTGCATCATCCACGTACTCAACAAAGAGGACGGCGAATTCCTTAAAGTAAAATTAGCCGAAAAACTAAAACTGCCGGCAGAAGTTGAATTTATCGATTTTGGACCCGGTTTGTCAGTGCATGCCGGAGTGGGTTTGGTCGGTGCGGTCATTCTCACTGGTGAATAAAAATCACATTCTTTAAAAAATAAAGACTCCACTTTTGAAAAGCGGAGTCTTTTTATTAGAAAAAATATTATTGGATGATTTTTTGAACCCTGCCGACCTTGCCACCTGTCAAGACGACTTTTATCCCATATGGGTGGGTCGGACTTTTAGTTAGCAGTTTCACGACCACGCCTTCCGTTAGCACCCCTGAGGGTTGGTTCTGCTTTTCGATCACAGCCACTCGTGTGCCGATCTGGATTTCGCTCCGTTTCGGAGTGGCATCTGTGATCATTAATCAGCCAGCCGCAACAACACGGGTTTACCGCGCAAACGATATTTACCTTCGCTGGCTTTTAATACCATTTTGACGTGCTGCTCGGCAACATCTACAAATGTGTGATCGCTGCGGATGTCAATTTCGCCAATGGCTCTACCAGGAATGCCTGATTCACTGGCAATCGCACCAACCACATCACCGGGTCTGATGCCATTTGCATTACCAAGATTCATCCATAAACGAACCATGCCGGATTCTTTCGATCCGCTGCTGGCAGGTTTCTTTTGATAAGAGCCCGCACCACTTGTGCCAGTACTCGTTTTTGAGTTCCACTTTTCACGCTGACGATCATTGCCTGCACGTCTTTCATCCAGGCGCTTGTACTTGCTTTCCTGGGCAGGTTCCTGAATCTCTTTGGTAGAAATGGTGCCCTCACCTGCACGAACCAGACGAATGGCGGCTACTGCAATCTCCACCGGTGATAGGCCAAGTTCATTCATGCGACCGACAAGTTCACGTTCGGCTGGGGTAACCCCGGCCAATAATTGTTCTGAAATGCGGGTGATCAGGCGATCTTCACGTCTGGCTTTGACAGCGTCCACTGAAGGCAGTGAAAATTCGATCATGGGCTGTTTGGTATAAGCCTGAATCTGATTCAATCTGCCGCGTTCTTTGGGGGTTAAGAAGGTAACGGCAATACCTTTCTTACCAGCTCGGCCTGTTCGGCCAATACGGTGGACGTAATCTTCAGCATCCGCTGGCACATCATAATTGAAGACATGTGAAACACCGGCAATATCCAGACCGCGGGCGGCTACATCTGTGGCAACCATCAAAGAGATCTGACCCTGTCGGAATTTATTGAGCACCTGTTCGCGGCGAGCCTGGTTAAGATCTCCGTGCAATGAGTCAGAGGGGAAACCCATTTGAATTAATTGATCGGCAAGTTCCTGCGCGCGGGCTTTTGTGCGGGCAAAGATCAATCCGCTGCTGACATCTTCGGTCTCCAGCAATCTGGTGAGCGCTGAAAGTTTGTTTTCTTCGTGGATGCGGCAGTAGCGCTGCTCGGTATCTGCAACAGTCATACGCTCAGGGCTGACGGATATTCTGGCGGGTTCCTTTAGGTAACGGTTGGCCAGTTTCTGAATAGCCTGGGGCAAAGTAGCACTGAAGAGCGCAATTTGTTTTTCTTCGTTTAATTCTTTGAGAATGAGTTCTACATCATCAATAAAGCCCATGGCCAACATTTCATCAGCTTCATCAAGGATCAGCATTTTTACATTATGCAAGCCAAGCACTTTTTGCTTGATCAAGTCTAATAAACGACCGGGGGTTCCAACAACCACATCCAC
Source organism: Chloroflexi bacterium HGW-Chloroflexi-4 (assembly GCA_002840715.1). Taxonomy (GTDB): domain Bacteria; phylum Chloroflexota; class Anaerolineae; order Anaerolineales; family Anaerolineaceae; genus UBA6107. Next base: position 9,102 of record PHBW01000043.1, on the reverse strand, counting down.
ACCGCGATCAAGGGCACGCGTTTGGATGGTATAAGATTGACCACCATAAACCGCCAGCACTTTGACACGGGTTTTTTGTGCCAACAACAGGGCAGCATCTGCAACCTGTTTGGCCAACTCGCGGGTGGGAGCGAGCACCAATGCTTGAACTTTTCCTGTAGAGGGTTCCAATTTCTGTAACAACGGCAGCATGAAAGCAGCGGTCTTGCCGGTGCCGGTCTGTGCTTGACCAATTACATCCCGCCCTTCTAACAATAACGGAATTGCTGAACTTTGGATGGGTGTAGGATCAATAAAACCCATCTTCTCGACCGCCTGCACAAACTCGGGCTGCAGGCCTAATGACTCAAAAGGTGAAACCATGTAAATACTCCTGTAAAAAAAGGTGAAACCATGTAAATACTCCTGTAAACACACAAAAAAATACCCTTCCGGAACCGGCAGGGTATTAGACCAAGCACGATTAACAACCTGCGGCAAAAATTCCGCTTTTCAATTATAACACCCTTTCTATCCGATTCGGATTGAAACTAAGTGAATTATTAACTGCATTCGCCTTCACATTTTAAGGTTTAATCAATCTCATTCAAGCCTGGATGCCGTATAATTGGGGTGCCATTTTTGTTCCTTCAGGAGAATTTCATGCCCAAACGTTTGATTCTGGTCGCTGGCAACATCGGTTCTGGAAAATCTTCACTTACCGAGCGCATCGGTGAACGACTTGGATGGAGAACCGCCTTCGAATCCGTCAATGACAATCCATATCTGCCTGATTTTTATGCCAACATGAAGGAATGGTCTTTTCACCTTCAAGTTTTTTTTCTCGGCCACCGTGCACAACAACACCTCGAAATGTTTAACGATCCCCGGTCATCGATCATTGACCGATCCATCTATGAAGATGCTTACATCTTTGCCCGCGCACTCAATTCAATGGGCAATATCAACGAACGCGATTACATCACATACAAACAGGTTTTTGACCTCGTGATTCGGTCACTGCCTGCCCCTTCATTATTGATCTACCTAAAAGCCCCAGTGGATGTCTTGATGAAACGCATTCACAAACGCGGCCGCGAAATGGAATCCACAATATCAAGCGAGTATCTTACCCTTTTGGATTCTTTTTATTCGGACTGGATCAACAATTTTGATTTATGTCCGGTCTTGACGCTCAAAACAGATGATCTTGATTTTGTTCACCAAAGTAAACACCTCGATACTGTGGTTGAACGCATTAATGAAAAATTGACAGGCAAAGAGGAAATGATATTTTAGGAAGGAATTCTCTTAGCCGCCTGGTTAACATTTATGTAAGCATCCAAACCCGGTAAAAATGCAACTTTAATAAATTACTTGCGTATATTTGCATAGATACAAAATTATAACGGGGCTCTTGTGATCAATCTGGAAGTAGAATGGCTTGAAAAAGTTGAAAAAGCCCGCCAAGGAGACGAAGACGCATTCACCATATTGGTAGAGACCTACCAGACGCCGGTGTACAATTTATGCTACCGGATGCTCGGAGAAGGCGGAGCTGCAGAAGACGCAGCACAAGAGACTTTTTGGAGAGCCTGGCAAAATCTAAACCGCTACGACCCTCAACGTTCATTCATTACCTGGCTTCTTTCCATTGCTGCACATTTTTGTATCGATCAACAACGTAAACGAAAGCTTTCAATCTTCGAGTTGGATGAATTCCCGGATTTCGATATCAGCAATCCGCATGAACCCACACCAGAAAAAGTAGTAACACTCCATGAAGAAGACTCTGTTTTACACAACTTGATCAATCAACTTGGCCCGCAAGATCGTGCAGCAGTAATTTTGAAATATTGGAATGATTGTTCAGAGGAAGAAATAAGTCAAATGTTATCCTTAACGGTAAGTGCAGTAAAAAGCAGATTACATCGAGCGAGAAAGCAACTGGCAGAAATGATGACAGCAGGTCAATCCACCAACCTGAATAAGAGGAGGCAAAATGAATCACCAGCCTTATGAGAATTGGATACTGGACGAAGAACACATCAATTCGCAGGAGCAAGATTCATTAAAGCAGCACCTGAAAGAATGTCCGGAGTGTTTTAAACTTTATCACTCATGGAACAAGGTGCAAACTGAATTAAAATCGACTCCCGTTGAGCCAGCCCCGGCTGGTTTTATGCGCCGCTGGAAATATGAATTTGCCTCTCGTCAAAGAGAACAGGAACGCCGTCAGGCCAGAACATTATTCATCAGCCTGGCTAGCGGCGCAGGTGCTGTATTGATTGCCCTGGCTATCATCCTCTTGCCTGACTTTTCTTTTATCTCGCTTTTGGTAAGATTCTTAACCACCGTCGTAAAACTCTTTAGCGGCATTGATAGTATCGTATCCATTTCACGAAATCTGATCGATTCTGCTCCAACCATCACACTGGTCGTCAGCGGTCTTTTTGTTGCAGGATGGATTTGCCTAGCTGTTTTTGCCTGGGGCCTCTCAATCTACCGCATCACGACCAAAGGGGTAAAAAACAAATGAACAAAATTAATCGTACACTCGTTGTTGCAGCGATCCTGGTTATCTTATTGGTAACCCCAATTTCAGTAATGGCACAAACGCCAACACCAATCCCGGCTAAAACCATTAGCGGCGATCAGGTTGTGATTGCGAATACCTATCGCCTCGAATCAGGGGATGAATTGATTGGCAACTTGGCCGTTATCGGCGGCACAGCCACCCTTGATGAAGGTTCAACGATGACCGGTGACGTTTTTCTTACTGGCGGAACCCTAACCGTGAGTGGAACCGTGAATGGTGATTTTATTGCCATTGGCGGAGCAGTCAACATTGAAGATACTGCAGACATCAATGGAAACATTTCTTTGATTGGCGCCACGTTAAAAAAATCACCATTGGCTGAGATCAATGGCGAGATCACAGAACAATCGCCAGAGTTTCTTGATTTCAACTGGAGTGATCCAAAGGGTTTTGATTTCCCATTTTCTACCGCCAGAACTTCACTCCTTACCCGCATGCTTCAAGCATCTTTACAGGCTTTAGCGATGGCATCACTGGCTGTTATTCTAGGCTTGCTTTTGCCGCAGCAAATCAAACGCGTTGCTGATACCATCAGTAAAGAACCTCTGGTCACCGGCGGTGTAGGTTTGTTGAGTGTCGTCGTAGCCCCCATCCTGCTGGTTTTGTTGACCATCACGATCATCTTGATTCCTATCACGATTCTAGGAACACTGCTGGTTGGTTTGGCTGTGTTATTTGGTTGGGTGGCAATCGGCTATGAAATTGGCCAACGCCTCGCACAATTATTCAAAATGACCTGGCATCCTTCCATCTCTGCTGGTATTGGTGTTTTACTTCTTGGTCTGGTGACCGGATTTGCCACCTTGATCCCCTGCATTGGATGGTTGGTGGGGGTGATTGTTGCCATTCTGGGTTTAGGTGCAGTCATCATCTCTAGATTCGGTTCATCAAAATACGCCAACAAAGTTGCTCAAGCTATGGTGCCTTCTACACCGCTGCCCCCCACCCCGCCTTCGACAACTGACTCACCTCAACTTTAGTCAACACCTTCTGGCGGTTTTGAGAAAAAACCGCCAGATTTCTCAAAGGATAAAATCATGAAAATTCTAAAACTCTTCATACTCGGAATAATCGCACTCACTTTAATAGCTTGTTCGATTACGGTTAATGTTCCATCAGTGGATACTGGCCGTTCCAACACAATGGATATCAGTGAAACTGCCCTTGATGATGCTGATAATAATCAAGTCATCATTGAGATGGGTGCCGGTCGATTAAATATTACTAACGGCGCAACAAATCTCATTGATGGAACCGTAGAATTCAATGTTGAGGATTGGAAACCCGAGATTACCCATTCATCCAACACCATAACTCTCTCACAAAACAACTCTTCAAATGTTGGTATTCCTGATGGCAATATTCAAAATGATTGGAATTTAAAGTTCGGGGAAAACCCGATTGACCTCACCATCAGCGCGGGTGCGTATGAAGGTAATATCGATTTAAGTGGATTATCCATCACCAATTTGAACATCTCAGACGGCGCAAGTAAATCGACCATTCGCTTTGACTCATTGAATCCAGTTGAAATGGATGAATTAAGCTACAAAACCGGTGCATCAGATGTCGAACTTCTGGGACTGGGCAATGCAAACACAAAAACCATTTATTTCGACAGCGGTGTGGGCAGCTATACTTTGGATTTCACCGGCGATGTTCAAGACGACATTTATGTACGTGTTCAATCCGGCATGAGTGATATGACCATCATCATCCCTGACAATGCACGTGCTAAAGTGGATTTCAACAATGGTTTGAGCAATATTGAAGCCACCGGCACCTGGACGATCTCAGGCTCATCTTACGAATGCGGAACGTCCGGTCCTTTGATCACCATCAATCTGGATATGGCGGTTGGCAATGTGCAGCTAAAACAACAATAATATACAAATTCAATAATAATATTAATCATAATAAAAACCCTCATTCAGTGAGGGTTTTTATTTGATTTCAGTCCATCGTTTGCTATACGAAAGGATTTTCTTAAACTTGCCATTCACTGAATCATGTAATATTATTGTTATATGAGTGACATTAATCCGATTACACACACGAAATCAGTGCCATTGCTTTCAGTTAAAGGTACACATACTTCAATAGGCCAACAAATTGGCGAAGCACAAAAGCAAGCCATAAGAAATAGTATTGAAAATGCCAGAGTATTGATAGAGGCCATCCAAGATGATTTACATCTTTCCTGGGAGGGAGCCCAAACTCAGGCAAGCAAGTATATGCCATTTGTTCAAGAACGTTATCCGCAATATCTTGATGAATTATATGGCATGGCAAATGGGGCTGATGTAAATATTAATGAATTGGCTGTCGTTAATTTCCTTGAAGGTGTAACTGTTGATGCACTACATTTAACCAAGTGCACAAGTCTTTCTGTTAATGAACAAAACACAGCGAATAATCATGTACTTATCGCCCATAATGAAGACTGGCTTCCAGACGACGAACCAGACCTTTACGTTGTTCATGTTAAAGTAGAAGATGAACCTGAATTTATAGCGATGACTTATGGAGGTTTGTTGCCCAACATTGGATTTAATGAGTGTGGAATTGCTCAATGCTGTGATACGGTATACCCTCAAGATACCCGCATTGGAATACCACGTGTCATTGTGTCAAGGGCAGTTTTGGGAGCTAAAACAATCAGCGAAGCTATTCGGCGAACGATCATCCCATTAAGGGCAGCCGGATATAACCACCTCATCGCACACGAGAGCGGTGAAATGTATAACGTTGAAGTCTCTGCTCATAATTTTGACATCCTGTATTCCACAGAAGGATATCTGGCTCACACAAATAATTACTTGTCACAAAAAATGAAAGCTCTTGAAGATCATTCTGACGAACTGATCCATACACGGATCCGATATTTTCGCGCCCTTCATTTGTTAGGAAAAACAAAACAACATTCAATTGAGACATTAGAAGAAATTCTCAAAGATCATGTGAATTTCCCGGATTCTATTTGCAACCATTCATTTATTGACAAAAAACCAATGGATAGAGAGAAAACAATTACCAGCCTAATTATTGACCTTACTTCAAGGAAAATGAAATTAGCCTGGGGAAATCCATGTTTGAATCAATATCAAGATTATGAAGTGGCAATTTAATTAGCTTAAAAAGATGATGTTTTCAGTAGTTATTTATAAAGTTGATTATCAAGTATTGCTTTATAAACTGCATCTCTCAAATAATAACGATACCCCTCGTTATCAGCAATTCTCTGTCTGATTTGCTTTGATGAAATTTCAAGAATTGGCGCATCTACTATGCTTACTTTGTTGCTGATTCCGGGGAGAACCTTTTCGAGCGACTCAAGATCAACTTTATCTTCATGGCGCCGCATGACACCAATACCGTCGCAGATTCGCAGAAAATCCTGCGGTCTGACCCATGAAGGCAGGTCGTGTAATGAATCACCGCCCATCAAGTAAAACAATTTAGAATCGGGATATTCCTTCCGCAGCAGGTTCATAGTGTCTATAGCATAATGCGGACCAGGACGATCAATGTCAATTCTGGAAAGCAGAAAAGCCGGGTTGCCGCAGATGGCTTTTTCAACCAACTTTACACGTTCTTCAACCGGGCTGACGTTGGCATACCGCTTGTGTGGGGGGTTATCCGTTACCGCCCAGAGCAGCAAATCCAAATTTAACTGCGTCCGGCACTCTTCAGCCAGGATCAAATGTCCAACGTGCGGCGGATCAAAGGTTCCGCCAAAGAGTCCGATACGCATCAGATCATACCCTCGCGGCTAATCCTGCCATTCCAATTCATAATCTTTGATATAGACCGTTTCGCCCTCTTCAATGCCTTCCTTGCGCAAGGCTTCATCCACGCCAAGGGTGACCATCAGGCGGTGGAAGCGGCGGACTGAACCGTCGTGCTCCCAATAAGTCATTTCGGCTGCTCTTTCGATAGCTGCGCCTCTGACTCTAAAGCCTTCACCCTCGCGCGTGATCACAAAATCGCGGGCATCTTTTTCGGGTTTGTAGAGCGGAATCAGGGCTTCAACGACTTCCAATTCAGGGGCAGTCTGGAGGAGTTCGTGCGCCTTCCACAAAATTGCAGGAAGGTTTTCATGCGTGACGGCCGACATTGACATGACCGTATAACCCTTTTTGGTCAAGGCTTTCTTCAAGGCTGCCCATTTTTCTTGAACATCGGGCAGATCTATCTTGTTCAAGACAACCAATTGTGGTTTTTTTATCAAAGCTTGATCAAATAACGCCAGCTCTCCATTGGTTTGAGTAAAATCAGCCATGATATCTTCTGACATGCCGTTCAAGACGTGGATCAGCACTCTGGTGCGTTGAATATGTTTCAAGAACCCGTCACCCAACCCAACCCCTTCGTGTGCGCCTTCAATCAACCCTGGAATATCTGCCAGGATCAAGGATGTGTCTTCATCAAGATTGGCGACACCGAGATTGGGTTCAATGGTGGTGAAGGGATAATCTGCAATTTTGGGGTTGGCATTGGTCACCGCAGCCAAAAAGCTGGATTTACCCGCATTGGGAACGCCGACGATACCGATATCCGCCAGCAGTTTTAATTCCAGCCGAATATTCTTTTCTTCAGGGGGTTCCCCTTTTTCAGCGGTTCGCGGAGCCTGGTTGCGTGAAGTAGCGAAATGCTGGTTGCCCAATCCGCCCCGACCGCCTTTGCAAACGCGCAACTCATCACCCGGGTGTACCAAATCGCCGAGCAATTCACCTGTGGCATCGTCATAAATAATTGTGCCAGGTGGAACCGGGATGACCAAATTCTTGGCTGATCTTCCCGTCATGTTGCTGGAACCGCCGTTGTCACCATCCGGGGCGATGTATTTGCGTTTAAATCGAAAACTTTGCAATGTGTTCAGGGTAGGCAGCACTTTGAAGACAACATCGCCTCCCCTTCCCCCATCCCCGCCATCCGGTCCGCCGCGTGGAACATACTTTTCGCGATGGAAATGCATCATCCCCGCGCCGCCGCGGCCAGATCGAACATAGATACGTGCTTCATCAATAAACATAGACCATTCTTCCAAAAAAGACTCAGGAACCCGGCGCAACCGTTCATACGACCAGTTTACACCAGATTCCTGAGTGAATAAATACCCTTTATTTGCCGAATTTAGCTTTCAGAATTTCAACCAGGGTAGGTTGGCCGATTTCCTGTAATTCATAACGAACACGCTGCATGGGTTTGTTGACCTTGATGATGCGGTTCAGGTCAATGGGTGTTGCAGAGATAACCAGGTCAACATCGGCATTATTAATGGTTTTTTCAAGATCCTTGACCATTTCATCGCCGTAGCCCATGGCCGGCAAGATCATGCCGGTATTTGGATATTTCACAAAGGTGTCATGGATGGAACCGACAGCGAACGGACGGGGATCAACAATCTCGCCTGCGCCAAAACGTCGGGCGGCAATCCAGCCGGCGCCGTATTTCATTTCGCCGTGGGTCAGGGTTGGGCCGTCCTCGACCACCAACACGCGTTTTCCGCGGATGGCTTCGGGATCGTCCACAAACAAGGGGGATGCACCTTCGATAACCAATGCATCGGGGTTCATCTCGTGAAGTGAATTTCTAACCTCAATCACCTTGTCTGAGTCTGCGGTATCCACTTTATTGATCACGAACACATCAGCCATGCGGCAGTTGGCTTCACCGGGGTGATAAGCCTGCTCGTGTCCGGCACGGTGGGGATCGGCCACTACAATATTGAGATCTGATTTATAGAATGGGAAGTCATTGTTGCCGCCATCCCATAATACAATATCCACTTCCTGTTCAGCCTGACGCAAAATGGCTTCGTAATCGACACCGGCATAGACAATCACGCCGTTATCAAGATGAGGTTCGTATTCTTCACGTTCTTCAATAGTGCATTCGTGTTTGTCAAGATCAGCATAGGTGGCAAAGCGCTGAACTTTTTGTTTAACCAAGTCGCCGTAAGGCATGGGGTGTCGAATGGCTGCTACTTTGAATCCCATTTCGCGCAGGATCAAAGAAACGCGGCGGGTGGTCTGGCTTTTGCCAGATCCGGTGCGGACGGCACAGATGGAGACCACAGGTTTGGTTGATTTCACCTGGGTGGAATCAGTGCCCATTAATTTGAAATCAGCACCCGCAGCCAAAACCTTTGAAGCTTGATGCATCACGAATGTGTGCGGCACATCACTGTATGCAAACACTACCTGCTCAATTTTTTGTTCTTTGATAAGTTTGATCAAGTCGCTTTCAGGGTAGATCGGAATTCCCGCCGGATATAATGAACCGGCCAGTTCTGCGGGATATTTTCTGCCATCAATATTCGGGATTTGAGTGGCTGTAAAAGCAACGACCTCATAATCCTGATTGTCGCGATAAAACACATTGAAATTGTGAAAATCGCGGCCGGCTGCTCCCATGATCAAAGTACGAATTCTTGCCATTTTAGATCATCTCCTTAAAAATAATTTGGTTTACGAGCCTTTTTTCACATCGCTTGTGGGGCTGTGATGCCCAGTAACGCC
>PHBW01000042.1 GCA_002840715.1 Chloroflexi bacterium HGW-Chloroflexi-4 | reverse complement strand
CAAGAAAAACATGTTTTTTGTGATCTGCTGCGAGCTGGGTCAATGGCAAATGGGTGGGGGTGGGGGTGGTGATGATGACTGCATCAAAATCTGCATTTTCAAGAGCCATTTCGAGTGTATCGAATTGCTTTTCAATGCCAAAATCTTTGGCGGTCTCGTTTCTGACTTTTGCCATCGGATCGACGAGGGCAACAATTTTTGCGGCAGCGATGTGACGAGAGAGTGCGCGGGAATGGTTTTTACCTACCCGGCCTGCTCCTATCATACAAATCCGAACTTGTTGTTTCATGATGTGCTCCTAAATGTATTAATAATTAGAAAAGAAATGAGAAAGAGTGCTTTCCATTTCTATATATCTCTTGATCAACGGTTGATACTGAAGATGATTGGATGTAGACGGCATTAAGGCACTTCCATTAACGATGGCGGTTTTTTCAGCATGATTGGCCAGGTTATCGATCAAGCCAACTGCCTTGCCGGCAATCATGGCTGCGCCCCAGGCTCCGAATTCGTTGCCCATCAATCTTTGATAGGGCACATTCAAAACGTCGGCTTTGATCTGATTCCAAACCTGACTGCGAGCGCCGCCGCCGACGGCCCTGGCCTCAGACAGTTTCAAACCCGGGAGGTTTTCTCTGAGAATACTCAGATACCAGGCGTATTCAAAAGCAATGCTTTCGAGGATGGCTTTGGCGAAATGGGCCTGGGTGTGTGACCACGATACCCCGATCCATGCGCCGCGCATGTCTGAATTGGATGGACAAATACGTCCGCCCAGATGAGGTGAGAAGAACAAGCCATCCGCTCCCGGTTGAATGGTTTCAGCCATTTTGATGATTTCGGCATAAAGATCATCGTCTTCAAGTTTTTGTGTCTTGCCTTTAATGGTGTTAAAGAAATTGTCTCTGAACCATCTCAGCGCAATGCCGCCTCCGCCGATGTAGGCTAGGGGGTTCCATAACCCGGGAATGACCGAGCGCATGGTCAGCAGCGCCCTGTTTTTTGTGTCGGCAACAAATTTGTCGGTGCAGCCTGCCAAAACGGCGGCTGTCCCTGCCACGTCAAAAAGCATGCCCGACCGAACGATTCCTGCGCCGAGGGCGTTGGCAGCCGTGTCACCTGCACCGGCTGCAATAATGGTTCCGGTAGCGAGCCCAAAATCAGCCGCGTTTTTTTCATTAACTTCCCCAACCACGTCACAGGGGTCTACAATACGCGGCAGCTTGGTTGAATCCAAACCGAAGAGGTCGCAGAGTTCCTGAGACCAAACACCTTTTTGAGCGTCAGAAAATCCAGAAAAATGGAGATATGTGTGGTCAATAAAAGCCTGGTCGGTAGACAAGCCAGCCAACCGGCCGGCGACGTAAGTACCAGGCATCACGAATTTGGCGGTTCTTTGATAGATATCTGGCTGTTCGTTTTTCCACCACAACATTTTTGGACCGTGGTCGCAGGTGGGTGGGCAGCCGGTTAGCGACGAAACCAGATCACCAGCTTTTAGATCCATCAGCTCAATATAAGGCTGGCAGCGCATATCCAGCCATGAGTCAAAACGGGCTGTGGGTTTGAAGTCTTCATCAATTAATCCAACCCCGGCCATCTGTGAATCAAACGCAATGGCGGCAATTTCATGGTTATCAACGCCGCTGTTGCTGATGCACTGTTTGACTGTTTTGGCAGCAGTCAGATAGAAATCTTCATTTTCCTGTTCAACGATACCGGGTTTGGGATGATACAAAGGCACTTCCAGAATGGCATCAGAGACCAGCTTTCCGTCTGTTTGATAGAGGGCTGCTTTCGTACTACTGGTTCCGAGGTCCACGCCGATCAGGTATTTTTTCGCCATTTATTTCTCCGCAAGTCTCTCTATTGTTGGTGGGTTGTTATGATTTTGGCAAGCCAGAGAAACTTGGAACAACTTCAACATTTTTGAAATCAGTGTCGTGCAAGCGAAGGAGCTCAACTTCAAATCTTGAGCGGTCACCGCGGTGAACGGCATGATAATACTCCACAGGCTGGCCGTTTTCAGAGAAACTGATACTGTCGAGCATCATTAACGGTGCACCTTTTTCAATATCCAGTAAATCGGCCTCTTCTTCATTGGCAGCCACGGCTTCGATGTATCTTTTACCTTTGGCAATAAAAACGTTGCATTCCTTTTCGAGAAATTCATACAAGGAACGATTGGTGAGATCGAGAGTGGCAAGTGGAGGGCAAAGGTCGAAAGGAATGTATGAGGTTACGAGTTGAATGGGTTGATCGTTGATAAAACGCAGCCGACGGATATCGATGATTTGTGTGCCAGGAGCGATGTTCAAAAATTGAGCGATTTTTTCTGAGCAAGGCACGGTTCTTTGATGTAAAACCTTGGTGACGGGTTTAAGCCCTCGCTCAATCATGTCTTGATAAAAACCGGTTAATTTTGCAATCAGGCTTTCGTTGATCTTTGGCAGGGCAATAAAGGTGCCTTTGCCTTTACGTCTGGTGATTACGCCTTCAAGCTCCAACTCTTTAAGCGATTGGCGCACAACAGTGCGGCTGATTTTGTAGAGTTCGCATAAATCCTGCTCGCCCGGTATCTGATCACCGGGCAGCCATGCTTTATGTTTGATTTTATCTTTGAGAATTTCCATCAATTGGATATAGTATGGAATGTGACTCTCAAAATTTATCGTATCGCCCATTTTCCCATCCCCATTTCTTTTGATTGTTGTAATCCTGTTATTACAACCCATTATAGGAATTTAGTGCAAACATGTCAATAGAAAAAACTTAAATTATTGGTTGATTAGAAAAAAGGTGACATCAAGATTAAAATTTTCGCCCTTTTGTACTTTTTAAAGTTAAATATCTTGAATTCTCAAAAAACCGTAGTTATAATAATGTTATCCTGTAATGACAGGTGAGCAATTTTGTGATAAAAAGGGTTCTGTAGAATTTGTGGTGTAATTTCAAATTTTTCAAAAAACCTGATTCATAAAAAATCCAAATATCCAGGAGGAATCAAATGAAAGTTGGAATTGACAGTTATTGCTACCACCGTTTTTTCGGCGAAGTCTATCCAGATCAAAAAGCGCCGGCCAAAAACATGACCATGCAAGATTTTCTTGTTCGGGCAAAAGAACTCAAAGTGGATGGTGTTTCTCTGGAATCCTGTTTCTTCCCTTCCACTGATTTGGGTTGGTTCAAAGAACTGAAAGCACAATTGGATGATTACAAATTTGATCGGGTTTATGCCTGGGGTCACCCCGATGGTTTGGAACGCGGTCAAAACTGGACTGCCTACGAAGAAATGGTCACCATGATCCCCTATGCCAAAGCGATTGGTGCAGATGTCATGCGCGTGGTGGGCAGCAGCCTTATGTTCCGGCACGAACCTCACCAACCTCAGATCAAAGCTTTGGTCAAAATGTTCAAGAAGGCAGTCAAAGTTGCCAAAGACAACGGCGTCAAATTGGCGGTCGAAAACCACATCGATTTCACGGCTGATGAAATTTTGCAGCTTTTGAACGAAGTCAATTCTGATCACTTTGGATTGAATTTTGATACCGGCAATTTCCTGCGCTTGCTGGATGATCCCATTGCCGGGATGGAAAAACTTGCTCCTTATGTTTTGGCCACCCATGTTAAAGATTTGATGCCAGACAAGAATGCCCGCCCCACAGATTGGCATTTCTTTGCAGGCGTTCCCGTGGGCAAGGGCTTAATCAACAATCAGGCACTGGCCGAATTGCTCTACAAAGCCAACTTCCAGGGATTCCTGGCCGTGGAAATTGACCATCCTCACACCGATTGGACCGAAAAAGAGGATGAAGCTGTCGCCCTCAGCATCAAGGAATTGAAAAAGATTACCTCAGCCTTTAAATAGACTGATCTCGTGAGGTTTTGAACCAAAGTATTCTGGATTTATAAGGAGAGGATTCCTTGAAAAAGGTTAATGTCGCAATCATAGGCACGAAGTTTATGGGCAAGGCTCATAGCAATGCGTGGTCACAGGCTTCAAAGTTCTTTTCTCTTGGATTGACGCCGGTCTTGAAAGTTGCCTGCGGACAAGATGTGGAAGCTACTTCAGATTTTGCGCAAAATTGGGGCTGGGAAGAATCAGTCGGCGATTGGAAAAAAGTGGTTGAGCGCAAGGATATTGATATTATCGATGTCTGCACCCCAACTTACTTACATAAAGATATTGTGCTGGCAGCCGCCAAAAACGGTAAACACATTTTCTGCGAAAAACCGCTTGCGTTAAATTTCACCGAAGCCAAAGAAATGTACGAAGCCGCTGAAAAAGCCGGCGTGCTTCATTATGTCAATCACAATTACCGCCGCACCCCTGCCATCGCTTTTGCCAAGAAATTGATCGACGAAGGCAAGATCGGTCAGATCTTCCATTGGCGCGGAACCTACTTGCAAGACTGGATCACAGATCCGAATTTCCCGTTGACTTGGCATCTGCAAAAACAATTCGCTGGGGCAGGACCGCATTATGATTTAAATTCACACAGTGTCGATCTGGCCCGCTATTTGGTTGGAGAAGTGAAATCCGTCTCTGCCATGCTGAAAACCTTTACTACTGAAAGACCGCTGCCCGGTAAAGATGCAGGAACCTTCAAATCTGGCACAGGTGCGGCTGAAAAAGGCAAAGTAACGGTTGATGATGCTGCCTTCATGGTAGCTGAATTCGAAAACGGTGCCCTGGGTGCTTTTGAATCCAGCCGGTTTGCCAGCGGCCGCAAAAACTTCAATTATTTTGAGATTTATGGCAGCAAAGGCAGCCTCGCTTTTGACCTCGAACGAATGAATGAGCTGCAATACCTTAACCTTGACGATCCCGCGGATGAACAGGGTTTTAGAACAATTTTGGTTACCAATTCGACTCATCCCTATGTGGGTGCCTGGTGGCCGCCCGGACACATCATTGGTTATGAACATGAGTTCACTCATGCGGTGGTCGATTTTCTTACCGCCCTTGAAAAAGGAACCAAGATCACGCCAAGTCTTTATGACGGTATGCTTGATATGCAAGTGCTCGAAGCCGCAATCGTTTCATCCGATACCGGCCGCAGGGTAAATGTTGCAGATATAAAATAGAAACATCAACGCCGACTCGTTGTTTGGAGGGATGGGAGGATTCCCGTCCCTCCAGGAATTATTCATATTTTTTTGCGTTAAATTTGAAAATCAGGAGATGATCCCTTGAAAGCACAACTCGTCCCTATCTATTTTAAGACCGCCGATGACCCTGATTTTCTGGCGCAGCTCACCAAACTGCGTGAATTGCTGGTCGATGTTGCAGAAATCTCTGCCCCGGTTAAACTGGGCTCCAAAGTCCCCGATACTGATGGGGTGATCTTCCCACAAATGTTGGGTGAAGCTTTCAGAGAAGCCGATAAAATTGCTAAACTACCGCAGCCACTTTTGGTTGTGACCTCTGAGTTTGGCACCGTCTCGATGTGGGATTGGGAGATCAACAGTTTTTTGTCTGCGAAAGGCATTAGAGTGATTGGCCCTACTAATCTCGAAAAGACAAAAGCTGCCTGCAAGGCAATGGCGTTGCGGCGTCAACTAAAATCTTCAAAGTTGTTGGTGTTTCAAGACAACCCGGCCAGCGGCACGGGGCTCCAGGATGATATATTCAAACGTTTTTATTGGTGGGAACCTGAGTGCGTAGAAGCCATTGAAAGTAAGTACGGCGTTAAGGTCGAAAAACGAAGCCTCAAGAAACTGGGCGAAGACGCAAAGGCTATTTCAGATGAAGCCGCGATCAAAGTTTGGGAAGAAAAGAAGCGCAGTACTCCCATTGGCAAATTGCAATCCCGCGCGGTGTTAAGTGCGGTCAAGTTATACATGGCGGTTAAAGAGGTGCTTGATCAGGATCCATCCGTTTTGGCGGTAGGTATGAACTGCCTTAATGAATCCATGTTTTCTGATACGACCCCCTGTCTAGCCTGGAATTTTTTGTATGAAGATCAACGTATCATTTGGGGTTGTGAAGGTGATCTAGTTTCCATGCTGACCAAAGTGTTGATCAGCAAAACCCTGGACGTCTCCTTTATGATGACCAATTTGTATCCCTTCCAAATGGGGGATGCAGCCTTGAAACATGAACATATCCCCAATTTCCCGGAAGTGGATGGCCCGCCGGAGAACTTTATTCTGGCAGCTCATTGCGGATATTTTGGTGTGGTGCCTCAATCGTTTTCAACCAAGTGGAAGTTGGAAGAAAAAGTGCTCGCGATTGTGGATGATAATGCCACGGCCATTGATGCTCGCTTCCCTACCGGGAAAATTACTTTGGTCAAATTGATGCCGCCTTTCACACGCTGGTCAATTGTTGAAGGTGAACTGCCCAAGTATGCACAATTCAAAGACTCCCATTGTTTGAATGGTGCTGTGATCCGTGTGCCTGATGGCAAGAAACTGGTGGATGATCTTGTTTCACATCATTACATCATCACCACAGGTCATAATTTAAATGATCTTGAAATGGTTTCAAAAGTTTTTGAACTGGAACCCGTAAGATTATAAGTTTTGGAATGAACCTAACAAGGTGATTATTTAACACAAAAAAAGTAAAAGTTTTGACTAAAAAAGACAAAAGATTAAGTCTTGTATGCAAAACATATTGACTTTAAATTCAGGCTCGTTATAATGCTATGTAATGATGTAATTACCTGTCACTTCTTCGGACCAAATGTCCGGTTAAACAACTAAATAATTTGAAATAGTGAACCAGCCAAAAAACCTTTTGGTTTTTTGGTGTCCTTAAGTTTTGTTTTTTGCTTTTTGACAAAAATTTGCCATAAAAGAGAGACAGATCATTAATGGGTAACGGTCAAGCTAAAATGCCGAAGAAGATCCGGACTTTTACGTCCCTCGATATGCCAGAATGGTTATATCTGGCCGAGTCTTTGCCGAACCGGAAGTTCATTACCGATTCCGAAAAAGAGATCATTGATCTGATCCGAAAATACCGCGAATTCTCAAAGGCAGATCTTTCAAATTCCACCACCTTTTCAAGGTCAAAAATCACCGGCTGCATTGATTCACTCTTGGCAAAAAAAATTATCGTTTCCAACCAGAGCAAGGAATATACTGGCGGCAGACATTCAAAAACATACAGCCTGAATGGCAAACTCGGTCTGGTTGTAGGGGTGGATATTGGTGCCACAAGTATCGATATTGGAATCTCTGATTACTCTGGTAAATTACTGCATCGCTACGGTGAAACCGCTTTGGTAAAAAACGGCCCGATTAAGGTTCTTGGTCGGGTATGTTCATTGATTGAAAAAATGTTGCAAGACCATCATTTGGATGCGGCAGATTTGCACGGCATTGGCATCGGCGTTCCTGGTCCAGTCGATTTTTCGGCTGGCACCCTTGTTTCACCGCCCATCATGCCAGGCTGGGACCGGTATCCGATTATTCAAACTGTTCAGCAGTGGTTCCCCACCGCCAATGTGGTTGTTGACAATGATGTCAATGTGATGGCTTTAGGTGAAACGTATCAGGGTGCCGGCAAAGGTGTCGACAACCTGATTTTTATTAAAATAGGCACTGGTATTGGTGCAGGTATTTTGTGCGAAGGTAATATTTATCGCGGAACCAACGGTTGTGCAGGCGATATTGGACATATTGGGGTCAACAAATTCGGTCCGATGTGCCATTGTGGCAACAAGGGGTGCCTCGAAGCTGTAGCTGCCGGTCCGGCAATTGCTGAGCGGTGTTTGACTGCAGCGCAAGCAGGCAAAAGCCCCATCTTGTTAAAACTCTATGAAGAAAACGGACAGGTTCTGCGCTCTGAAGATGTTGGCGCAGCCGCCCGTGAAGGTGACGCCTACGCCATTGAATCCATTCGCGAAAGCGGACAGGCGATTGGAGATGTCTTGGCTGGATTGGTGAACTTCTTTAACCCGGCTATGGTAGTGATTGGCGGCGGCGTGGCAAACCTTGGCAATTTGTTCCTATCTTCCATCCGTCAGGCTGTTCTCAATCGGTCATTACCTCTTGCAACAAAAGATCTGCATATCGTTTTTTCAAACATAGGTCCAGATGCGGGTGTGATTGGCGCAATCAATTTGGCCATGGATTATATGTTCACCCAAATCTCAAGTAATGGCGACAAAGATTAGTCAGGAGTTTTTGAATGAATTTTGGAATTAATAGTTTTGTCTGGGTTTCACCCTGCACAACCGAGGCGATCAAAGAATTGGCGCCCAAAGTGAAAGCAATGGGTTACGACGTTTTTGAGATTTCAGTTGAAAACCCTTCTTTAATTGATGTTCAAACCGCCAAACAAATTCTTGATCAGAATGGTCTGCAGAGTGTGATTTGTGGCGCTTTTGGACCCGAAAGAAATATTTGCAGCAGCGACCCGACAATTCGTGAAAAAGCCAAGACTTACATCAAATGGCTGATTGATGCAGCCGAAGGTGTCGGCGCTTCTGTCGTCAGCGGCCCGATGTACTCATCAGTGGGCAAGGACCATTACGAATCTGCCGAAGATCGCAAAGCAGAATGGGCATTGGCAGTGGCTGGAATCGCCGAAATGGCTGATTATGCAGCCGCTAAAAATATCAAATTGGCGTTTGAACCATTAAACCGGTTTGAAACGGACATGATCAATGTAGTATCTCAAGGTATGCAATTTATTGAAGATGTTGGCCGGAAAAATGTTGGATTCCATCTTGACACCTTCCATATGCATTTGGAAGAAAAAGACAGCGCCAAAGCCATTTTGATGGCTGGTGACCGCATTTTCCATTTTCATGCCTGCGAAAATGATCGCGGGGTTCCAGGCACCGGCCAGGTTCGTTGGAATGAAGTTGGCAAGGCTTTGAAAGCCGCGAAATATACCGGACCAGTGGTGATTGAGTCTTTCACTTCTCAAGTAAAAGAGATTGCAAGAGCCGTTTGTATCTGGAGGGAAATTGCCCCCAGTCAGGATGCGATCGCAATACAAGGTTTGGCATTTCTGAAGACAATTTTTGCGTGAGCGACACCTTAATATAATGAGGTTATTATGACAGAAGAACAGAAACAAAAAGACGAGAAGACTGCCAACCTGGTTCAACCTTTGTTGGAAGTTCAAGGGATCAGTAAACGTTTTCCGGGCGTCGTTGCATTGGATAACGTTTCACTGAAGTTCATGCCAGGCGAAATTCACGCAGTGGTTGGTGAAAATGGTGCCGGAAAATCCACTTTGATGAAAATCCTGGCGGGTGCCTACATCCCTGATTCCGGTAACATTCTGCTGAAGGGCGAAAAAGTCTCATTTTCCCATCCGCAGCAGGCGCAAGACGAGGGCATCACCATTATTTATCAAGAGTTTAACCTTCTTCCAGATCGCACAGTTGCGCAGAATATCTTCCTTGGTCGTGAGCCATCTAAATTAGGCATTATTGATATTCGAAAGTTGAACAAAAACGCCGCAGAACTATTGAAAGAAATTGGCGTCGAAAAAATGATCGCACCTACTGCAATGGTCAGCAGTTTGTCTGTGGCAGAACAGCAATTGGTAGAGATCGCCAAGGCGATCTCATTTAACGCAAAAGTTCTGATTATGGATGAACCCACCGCAGCTTTGACTTACACAGAAGTGAAGCTGCTACTAGACCTGGTGCAAAAATTGAAAGAAAAAGGCATGTCAGTGATCTTTATTTCGCATCGGTTGGTTGAAGTATTTGACTTTGCCGAAAAAATTACCGTGCTAAAAGATGGTCAGCTTGTTGGCACCGTGTGCGTAAAGGATGTCAAACCTGCTGATGTGGTTTACATGATGGTGGGTCGCACTCTCGATCACTACTTCCCGCCTCTCGGCAAACCTGAAGATTTTGGTGATGTAGTGTTGAAAGTCACCAACGCATCCAATAAATTCCTGAAAGACATCAGCTTTGAACTTCGCAAAGGAGAGGTGCTGGGTATCGCAGGTCTCCAAGGCTCCGGCCGAACTGAAATGGCACAAGCTGTTTTTGGTGTTGTCCCCTTTACTTCGGGTTCGTTGGAACTTCGCGGCAAAACCATGATCATCAAGAACCCCGCAACAGCCATCAAAAATCGCATTGGATTTGTGACCGAAGATCGAAAGTCAGAGGGCATTCTGCCCAAGCAGCCGATTCGTGACAACATGCTGCTCACGGTACGGTCGATCCAATCTGTGTTTGGACCTATTTTTAAAAATGGTATTCGCAAAGCAAAAAAACTGGTGCCTGAGCTTGGCAAACAGGTGGATGTTAGAACTGACTCTTATGATCGTGAGGTTCAATACCTGAGCGGTGGTAATCAACAAAAAGTGGTTCTCGCAAAATGGCTGGCATCAGATGCCGACATCTTTATCTTTGATGAACCAACTCGCGGCATCGATGTGGAAGCGAAGGCCAGCATCCATGACATGATTCGCGATCTGACCAAAAAAGGAATTGCCGTTTTGATGATCTCATCTGAGTTGCCAGAGATTATTGGCATGAGCGACCGAGTATTGGTCATGTGGGATGGTCATATTGAGGGAGAACTTCCCGCAAAATCAAGTGAACCTGAAATTATGTTAATGGCAACAGGCGGCAAACATATCAAAGAAACACAAGATGTTCTTGCTGCAGGAAAGGAATAAGATGACCACAACCTCCATTTCTGATAACCGTTTCAAACGATTTATGCGAAATATTAACATTCCGCCAGTTTATTACTTCCTGGTTGTGATCTTTTTAGGCGGCGGTATTCTGGATCAAATTTTTTCAGATGGTCAGATCTTCACCAATCAAGCCATCTTATTAAACATCATCGTCCGTTCAGTGGCACTTGGTATTGTGGCCGTGGGACAGACCCTTGTAATCGTTGGTGCATCCATTGATCTTTCGGTTGCTTACACCATCAGTATTACCGCAGTGATGTCATCCTACATAATGCAGGGTGAAACTAAAAATGTACCTCTTGCTATTCTAGTGGTCTTTGGCATCGGTATATTAATCGGCTTAATCAACGGCTTGATCATCACTAAATTGAAGATCAATTCATTTATTGCCACACTTGGCACAAGTCTGATCATTAAGGGCATTATTAATGCTACATTCTCAAACTATACCGGTAGTGTTCCAAAAAGTTTCCAATTCTTTGGATATTCAACACTAGGACCAATCCCGGTGGCGATCATCGTATTGATACTCGTCGTTTTCGCAGGATGGTTCTTGTTAAATCGCACGAAATTTGGCGCGCACCTCTATGGGGTCGGTGGAAATGTTGAAGTTGGTCGTTTATCAGGTCTACGGACAGATCGGGTGCTGATCGGTGCACATATTCTATGCAGCATGTCAGCAGTATTAACAGGGTTGTTCCTGGTCAGTCGTTTGCAATCCGGCGCTCCCTGGGTTGGACCAGACGGACTTTATGACCTTGAATCCATCGCGACTACAGTGGTTGGCGGAACTGCTCTTGCAGGCGGCAAAGGCGGTGTGTGGGGTACTCTCGCCGGTGTCTTAATCTTCGGAGTTCTCGATACAGTCTTCAACCAATTGGGCATGAATCCCTACTTAAAGACTGTTCTTCGTGGTGCCATTATTGTTTTGGCAGTTGCAAGTTACACATACCGCTCCAAAAAAGAAGCGGCATAAGGAGAGCATCGAATGACGACTACCACTTTGAAACAACCTTCAAAGTTCTTACAAATCTTAAAAACGATTTGGAATGGTATCAAGCGGGTTCCTGCAGTATATTATATTTTCTTCGGCATTTTCATTGTGTTGGGTTTGCTTAGCCCCACATATCAATCCGCTAATGGCATTATGGCCTTCTTGCGAAGGACATCCCCCCTGGCAATATTAGCCATTGGAGAAATGATCGTCCTTTCCACAGGTGGTTACGACCTTTCCATTGGTTCAATCGTTACTCTGGTTGTGCTCGGCAGCTCATTATTGCTCAATAATGATCCCACCATGATGCCCACTGCAATTTGGACGATGCTGGCCCTGGGTTTGTTGATTGGTCTGGTCAATGGATTTGTGGTTAGCTACCTCAAGATTCCATCTTTTATTGCAACGCTTGGCATGATGCTTTTAGTCAAAGGCGGAGCATTATATTGGGTTGGCGGTGCTCCCCGCGGTTATTTGACCGAGAACTGGCGTGATTTTGGACGTGGTTACTTTGAAAATATTCCCCTGATTGAAAGATTTCCTTATGCATTGGCGATCCTGTTAGTCTTGGCTCTGGTTACCTATTTCATTTACCACCGCTCTAATTTTGGCAAGCAGATTTTAGCCATTGGTGACAATGTCAGAGCTAGTCAACTTTCAGGTGTACGCGTCCGTCTGGTGCGTATGATAGCCTTCGTCATCTCGTCACTGTTTGCGGTCATCGGCGGCATCATGATCGGTGGTTTTGGCGGCGTGAATGTGACCATTGGTGAAGGCCTTGAAATGCAGACCATTGCGGCTTGTGTAGTAGGTGGTGTGCTTTTAGGTGGCGGCAAGGGATCAGTAATGAATGTAATCTTTGGTGCTTTCACGATGGAAGCGATATTCAACTTACTCAATCTTTTGGGGCTTCCCAAGCCCTATAAAGATGCTGTTCAAGGACTCATCATCATTGCAGCCGTGG
This sequence comes from Chloroflexi bacterium HGW-Chloroflexi-4, assembly GCA_002840715.1. Classification (GTDB taxonomy): domain Bacteria; phylum Chloroflexota; class Anaerolineae; order Anaerolineales; family Anaerolineaceae; genus UBA6107. The sequence goes on along the minus strand of PHBW01000042.1, from coordinate 818 downwards.
CGTATGTTGCATTGAGCACACGGAAGAAAAAATAAAATGACTCGCTAAATTCAATGATTCTTTTCTGATTCAACTAGCGAGAAATAAACTGAAGGAGGTGGTGTGTAGAACAATTGAGTGTCAAGTACGTGATCGTAGAACATTATATTCATACGTTTCTAGTACAGGAGGAGTTTCGCACATGAAAAAGAGTTTGTTATTGGTCGTTACGTTACTTGTCGTTATGACAATGGCCCTTGCTGCCTGCAAGCCCGCCGCTGTTGCAACTGAAGCCCCCGTTGCAGCCACTGAAGCCCCCGCTGCAACTGAAGCAGCAGTTGAAGAGCCCGTTGCCGCCGCCAATCCTGGTTTACAGATGGATACCGCAGTGGTTGCCCCTCAGTTCTTCAATGATGCCGATTATGCAACTTCATTGGAACAGATGAGCCTCTCCCCATTGAATCCTGAAGCCCCCATCTACCTCCAATATCTGGTAGACACCAGTACTGACATCAGCAAATATCCTCAATATGCTGATTTCGCAGCCAAAGAAGCACCCTATAACATCTGCTTCTCCAATGCCGGCGTAAACAATCCCTGGCGTGTGGTTGGTTATGTTTCAATGCGCGAGCAGGTTGAAGCCCTTCGTGCTGAAGGTTTAGTCAAGAACTTCTATCATCTTGATGCCCAGGGTAACGATGCCAAACAAATCGCTGACATCCAGGATCTCATCAACACCCCAGGAAAATGCGATATCCTGATTGTTGCATCCAATACCAGCGAAGCCTTAACTCCGATTGTTGAGAAGGCCTGCGAAGTTATGCCCGTTGTCCAATTTG
>PHBW01000041.1 GCA_002840715.1 Chloroflexi bacterium HGW-Chloroflexi-4 | reverse complement strand
AAAACAGGTGCCTTATAGTAAGATTTGAGCCGTTGGCGAGGTAGCTCAACGGTGGAGCAGTGGACTCATAAGCCATTGGATGTGGGTTCAAATCCCACCCTCGCCACCTAAAAACATCCTTTCGGGTGTTTTTTTAATCTAAGTTCAAATACCCCCAGGGGGTACACGTCCCACCCTCGCCACTCTTTTTATTTAAATGGGGCAAGTTATTTTTGGGTCTGTCGATCAAGCTGGCACTTTGCAAACCCCACCCTCGCCCCTAAAAACATCCTTTTGGGTGTTTTTTTATAATGTGTCTTCAAATGCTACTACGGGGTATAAATCCCGCCTTCGCCATCCTAAAAATTAATCCTTTCGGATATCTTTTTAGATACACGTCTTCGAAAAATCCCAATCTGTACAAGTAAAAACCGAGGAATGCTTTTTTCAGTCATGACATTTTTTCTCACGGCGACTATATCCAAAAATTGAAGAATTATTTTTCCCCTCTTAAGGCTAAGCTCATTGGACCATATTTTAATGTTCTGAATTTTTCAATTGCTATAATAAAAATATATCTATTATTGTCAAACACAAACTATTGAAATAGTGGAAGAGAGAGTTGATTATGGATTCCCAGTCCTACATTCTTTCCCAAACTTCGCGCCATTCTAAAAGAAAAATAAGTATCGTATTATTTTTCATTCTACTCGCTGCTGCTGTTGTATTATCTTTTTTGATTTTTCTCTTAATCTCAATCAATTCAGCTTATCAAAATAGTGCCAAGCTCGCAGAAGGAATAGTGACAAATCCTGCTGCTGCAGATTATTATGACCTTTCAACAGATCAAGCCAAGTTAATAAACCAATACGGATATCCCGATTCTTTCACAATCACCTTCTATATTGATGAATTTGATCCATATTTTTCAGGTGAAGTTCGTGATGAAACATGGCGTTATTATGATGAACTGCTTGAGTATGATTTTTACAACGGTGTTCTGATGTATACAGTGCCGATAGATGATCCACCGGCACAATGGATTCCACTGCCTTACATGCCTGAACAATTCACTGCGTATGCAAGCCTGGATACAATTCTCGCTTCGGCAGAAATAAATGATATTTTTGAACTTCCGCTTGAAGACGAGCTTGTGAAAAATGGAAAATTGTTTTACGCTCCTGGGTTAACTTTCGGAACCGTTAGGGATCGCCTGGTTTATGTTGAAACGGTTTTGATGGTAGAGGGAGGAGAGTAAATTGAGAAAACAATCGGTACATTTTACAATATTTTTTGCTTTTATCATTTTATCAATTGCAACGAGCTGCAATTTTCCTGTATATTTTACTCCCAGGAACTCCAGCTTTGACGAAGCAATATTATTGATGATCTCATCTCGATCAAATTTGGATTTATATCAAAATCCGGAAGGTGGCGTGACGTCATCCGTTGCTGGTGAGATAATGATGATAGACACAACTAACAATCTCATGGGGGGAAGCAAGGAAAAATTGAATGAACAATTGGCTTTGACATCTGAATTTCAACGGTTGGCAGCTGCGGCCGAAGAAAAAGGGAACCAATTTATGGTGGATTTTTATACAGCCAAAGCCGATGAACATCAAATTATGGCCAATCAATTGGAGAAAAGGCGTGCAGATTGGCGTCGCAACCACCGTTTTTTTTATGTTGTGAAAAGAGGTGCTAGAGCTTTTGGACATGCCATCGGGAATATTTTGGATTTTGCAGCCAATGCACTCATTTCAAATATCAGAAATCGCATAGAATTCTATATCAACGAAATCAGGTCTTTTTTGGCAAATCCCATTCGCTATACATTTGACTTGACGCTGCAACGACAATTGGAAATAGTTAAGAATCAGCTTACTTCTCGATTAGGACCTTTTTTTGGACAAAGGGCATATGATCTTCTTAAAATCGATCAAACCGCATGGACTATAGAAAGACGCTTGTTCGTCAGGAAAACACAATCATCAAAGGCAACCTTGATCCCGAATCAAGTAGTTTCTACCCCACCACTGACGGAGACATTAACAACTTTTTCTGGAAATTGGCACGGTTCCGATTGCGAAGAAACTGAAGATGATTACCGTTATCGCTGGTCACTTGAACTATTTCAGGACCCAGAAACGGATCAATTTATGGGAACCATTAGATTCCATGCTTGTCCGGGAGGGGGTAGAGTATTATATCGAGTGATCGGACAACCAACCACAGGTCGAACTATAACACTGAGTGGGATCAAGGAGGACGGTCGTGGAGACCTCTATGCCAATTCGCCTGAAACAATGGTATTTAAATTTAATACAAAAAAAATTACGGTACTTCCAAATCTTTCTAACTAATCAAGGTAATGAATTTGCAATACAAAGTGATAAATTTGGCTATTAAGAAATTTAAAAAAACCTTAAGTGTAAAAATCTGTATTTTGAAAATGATTCAAAAAGTGATTCACCGCTTCAATTATCACTCAAGAAATTTTGGATCACAACCGTGACTCGTGGATCTAGTCTAACTAATACGCAAGTAGCAGAATATAAAAGAGACCGGCACTCAGCCGGTCTCTTTGCACTCATTTTATTCCTAATGACTGTTAATCCAATCCAGCACTTCCTGGCGATCAATGCGATAACCAAAGTCGGTACCGCGACACATGCTATTCAGACCAAAAGATGTTACGGCGACGATCAAATTGGAGTCTGTTCCGCCTAAAAAGACTGGTCCGCCTGAATCACCGGAGCAAGTACCGCCGCGTCCAGAGCCATTTCCTTGCGTTTGAAGATTGTAGCCATCAGTATATTTACTGCCAAGGTTGACGAGGGTTGAAGTTGCCATCAACCTGATCCTGTATGAAATATTGGGAAGGGCATCTTTAACGTTCGTGCTGTAAGTGAGACCGTACCCGCTGATGGTAAAAATGGTGTCCTTTAATCCACGAGCTTTATCCAGACCGTCAAGCATGCCTGCTGTAGGAAGTTCACCATATTCTGAAAGAGATATGGGTTGGTCCAAAATGATTAAGCCAACATCCTTCGTATTAGGGAAGCCGGCAAAATTAGCAAATCCATAGTTGTAGATCTCATCCGAGGTTGCGCAAAGGGTGCCCAATGTACCTGATGCACAGCTATCTGCATAACCTGTAATGGGATCATAACCGAGTGCAGGGTCATAATTGCCGCCTGCGTTCTCTTGGAACCAAACACGTGCCGATGCGGCTCCTTCACCAACATCCGCGCAGTGACCGGCAGTCAGCATTTTGGTTGGGCTGATCAGGGAACCTGTGCAGCGCCAAATAAATTCACCGCTTTCATCGTAGAAAGCAATCATGCCAACAAATGGATGCACATCGTCATTGACCCAATTGCCTGTGATGGCAAGAGCTGGCATGACAATCAGTGCTAGTGCTACTAAAACAAGGGGAATTGCACGACCAATTTTTTTCATATTACTCCTCCTATTTATAAAAAAAACGAATAAAGTCACCAATAATTAATTGGATGTAATTAGTATAGCACTTAGATTTTTATGAAACAAACAAAAGTTTATGTAAAATTTACGGGTATAGACCACAATTTCTCAACCTCACATTTTGGTGCTTAATTCATATCCAATAACAAATGGCAATAATTACTTGACAAAATAGAAAAAAAGTTCTAATATTCGAATTATGAATAAATGGTATTTATCCATTAACGATTGATTTCAGGATAGCAGCTATTACCGATTTACTTTTTTGTGTAGTTTGCCTCGCGAATTGTGTGCCCCACATGTCCCAAGCTTTTTAGGGGCGAGCCTGTTTTTGCGTGAGGGTGTAAAACGAAGTTTTATTAATTAATAAAAACAATGATTCGTACATAAAAACGAACCATTCGTTTCCAACCAAAATATTATCAATACCTGATCGCAAAATTATGGCAAAACTGATATTTTTTACCCAGGGGGCAAATAAATACTAAAAGCGATTCGTTTTTTTGTTTCTGAATTTTTCTCAAAACAAAAACGAATCCCTATTCCCAATGTATTAATCCCTAATCACAGATTACGGCAACACCGTACAATTTTGTTCATGATCGCATTCGCCAAAATATTCGACGCTTTCAATGGTGCCCATGCACTCAAATTCACCCCAATCATCACACAAATTGTTTCCAATATCCACATTTGAGTATGTGTTGTCACCTTGGGGTTCTACAAAAATCGTGCCTCGATCAGAGGTTTCAAAGGCTACAAAGGCGTGTCCGAGTGGCTGCCCCACAAATTGGACGGTGACGATCTTGGCGTCGATGTTGCTATAGCGAGCGTTGGCCACAAGGTCAATGGCGAAATCCATGCAGTTGTAATCTTCGAGGTCGTATTCGTGCCAATTGGTGTGATCTTCAGAGAGAAATTGGGTTAGCTGCTGCCACGAAATGGCGTGATATTCAGGTGCGGCGGTAATCTCGGGGTTGGCAGGTGTGAATCCATTGCCGGGGTCATATTGATAAACGGTCAGATTGTCGAAGGCTACTTCCACTTCGCTGTCGAGGGCAGGTTGGGCTCCCATTCCGAAGAACCCCTTGGAAATGGAGCTATCCTGGAAGCTATACTCGTAATGGCCGTTGAAATAGACTTCGTTGGTGTCTCCGTGAGCCGCCAGGGTGACGTTGTTGAGCTTGCCGGTGGTGTTGAGCCAGGTCGAAGCAGTAGGCAGTTTGAGCATGCCGTAGGCGCCATTCACGAAGCGGTGGATGTAATATGTGCCGTCATCCATGACGGTGAGGGCGTAGAAATTGTCGTTATCCTTGTAGCGCCAGATGACCATGCTGCCTGTGGTTTCATCCTCACCAATGATATGGCGTAAGTCCACTGAAAGCACAAAATTGCCGTACTGCGCGGAGGAGAGATTGTAAAAGCTGTAATCACTTTTGACGATCTGCACGTGATATTCGCCGTATGTGATGTAGAAGCGGCTCTCGCCGTCATCAGGCGGTGTCCAACGGCCAGTGTCTTCCTCGAAATCATCCGCGTAGAGAATAGCCTGCTTGCCCGGGTCTGATGTGGCGGTAGGTGCTCGTGTAACGGTGGTAGTCGGCTGCGGTGATGAAGCAGGCGCCTCGGTTGCCGAATCGAGCGCATTCATCGTGGATTTCGCGAACTTAAGCGGAGCGCAGGCAAGTGTGAACAGCAAAATGACAAACATGATCGCAATACGTTTCATATTCCTCCCATGAACTCTCTTCATTTTAGTAATTTGAGATTGCCTGTCAAGTCGCAGAGAGTGTCATGTGGATGTATCAATTGCAATTATTATCGGCGAGAATCATGCCATGTGAACTGGCATAAAGCGTAACCAACTGGCTTTGCAGCAATTCCACATCTTTGGCGGTGACGGAGTTGGGTAGGGCTTCAAAGCGTTGGGCGTCGCCGGTGTCAAAAAGTACCAGTACGGCGCACTTGCGTTGGAGTAAATCCTCCAGTTTGATTTCACTGCCTACAGAAAGGCTGGTATCGGCATCCACCGTAAGGGTGTAGGCGCTGCGGTTGGTATGAAACAGTAGGATGGCTGGCGCGTTGGTTATTAGCGGGCGGTCCTGTGGCAGATCAATCTCACCGCTGAGGATCGGGTTCTCCATCCAGACCGGTGATGTGTATCCGTTGGGGATGCTGCCGACCACAATCGGGTAGGCCTTGAAAGGTTGAAAGTTATAAACTACGAAGAAAATTGCAACTATCACAGCCAAAAACGGAAAGGAGAGCTTGGGGTGGAACGCCTGGCCGATGGACAATGCGCATGACAAAATCAAAGCGTAAAAAATGGGGATGATCGGCGATAACATTCGGTCATCGATAGAGATGGTTTCGGCCGAGATCAGATAAGTGACCAGCAGGTAAAACAGATAGACGATGATCAAGAATACGAAACCGAGGTTAAGCAATCCGCTGATCTGGTGCTCTGGCGAATAATACTTCTTGATGCCGAAGTAGAGACCCAGCAATATGATCGCTGCGAACAGCAGCAGCAGGATGGGGCGAAATACATCCGCCGTAACGCCGGGGATCATATCTGTGCGGTAGGGCAGCCAATACTTGAGCGTTGAAAACACCTGCCCGCCGAATTGTGTGATTTTGTCGATCAGCGAGAACTCTAGTGAATAGGTTCGAGAACCGACGCTGTTGTTAGACAGCAATTGTGAGGCGATCCAGATCAGCATCGGGGCAAAACTGATGATGCCATATTTCAGCGTATCGCTGAATCGCCTAGAAAAGGTCTTGTTTGAGAGCAGCAGCACACATAGTATGCCTGCCGCCGGGAAGGCAGCAAATGCGTATCGCGTCAGCAGAGCAAGGGCTGCCAGAATGGCTGACACAACCAGCCAACAGGTTGAGTTTTGGCGCAGCGCGTAGATAAGCAGGAAAAACCCGGGGATGTCCAATACGATGGCCAGGGGTTCAGACATGATGCTGGTAAAGAGTGTGTCTAAAACAGGCGTGGTGGTGATCATGACGGCCAGGCACAATGACCCCCAAACGGAGCGCGTGATCAGGTAGAACAGCCATCCGCTTGATGCGATCAGGGCAGCGAAAAAGGCGATATCCAGGATGCGTACCGTAACGATTAGGTCTGCCTTGAAAAATGCAAAAAGGCTGAGAAAGAGAGAATAGAAGGGCGCGAAGATCAGCAGGGGAGCAAAACTGCCTTCTGGGTTAATGATGCCCAATCCGCGGCCGGCCGCAAAATTGCGTGCCGCAGAAAGATAGACGGCTGAGTCGCTGAACCCCCAGGGTGCATATTGAGTGCAGACTGCAATATACCACCCAGCGCCTGCTGAAATCAGAATGAGCAGGGTGAATAAAATGGACTTTTGATGTTTGTGTACAAAACCGGTCATTGATCCACCTGTAAAAATCAGGGTTCTGCAAAAGTATACACAACTTGACCTTCTTGATCGGTCAACTGCACCAATCCTAGCGAGGAAGCTTGTTGGTTGAACAGCTCAACGTCAGGGTAGGCGGCTGCATCCACGACAATATAATACACGCCCAGTTCTTTCAACAGTGTTACCGAGTGTTCTTCCGGGAACTGTTCAAGGATGGGGTGTATCTCAAGATACTGAATGGGCTGGTTGGCGTTAAAGTCCCCACCTAAGAAAGGTTTTTGGTGGAAAAGTGTGTAATAAACCTGCGCTTGACTAGAATTCTCTCCAAAAGGCATTTGAACCACAGCGCCTACTTCCGGTTGGTCGGCAAGCCAAACATCCACCTGTCGGGGTTGAGGTTCATACGTAGAATGGCTGTAGCTGCCAGGGTAGATTTCGAAAAGTACTAGCAATAATAAGACGCCTGTCAGAATACCCCTACGCAAGGGGGTAAGCTTGGCGGTAATTTGCGAAAAGCCGATGCCCGCGAGAATCGGGATGAAGAGCAGGACAAAAAAACCAAATCGCATGATGGTTCGCATCTTGTCAAAGAAAGGCAGGTGGTTAAACATCCAGGCTGCGGGCAGGTAGAGCAGAGTTTCTGTCTTGTTAAAGACAGGTTGCAAGAAATCAGGTATCTGCCAGACAACGCTTTGATTATTCCAGTGCAGATTGATGCCGAGCCCTAGAATGAATGAGACTAGAATGATGATGGTCGCGGTCCAAATCAGGGTTTTATGATCTGATACTTTGCGATTGAAAAAAGCAATAACAGCGAGCACCAAAGCGGTAAACCCGATATAGAGGGATCCCTCACCCCACAATGAACGGTCAAATCCCTGGCTGAAAAAGCGTCCGAATAAAAAATGATCGGTAGCAGGCAGAAAGAAATCCGTTGGACTGGCAGAATACATTGAGGCATATTCCATTGAGCGACTTGAAAGGATACCCGCCGTGGAGAGGTTGACAAATGGTCTTAGTGAAAAATACAAAAATGGCATGCTGATGACAGCGGCAAGCCCAAAGTTAAACCAAAAAACTTTGCTGTGCAGCGATTTGAACTTAGAAAAACAAAGATAAAAGATGACAAACAGCAGAGTGAAGATTACGGTCATGTAAAGGTAATACATCGAAGTGAAGGCGATCGCTCCAAGTGAAAGGCCGGTCAGTAAAATGAATTTCCAATCCAGTTTGCGGTCTGGGTTGAGCAGTTTGGTCAAACCCCAAAAGAAAAGCGGAAACCATTGGATGCCTGACAGGTTGAGATGGCCGGTGACGAAATGAGCGATGTGATATGGTGAGAAAGCATAAATAATGCCGGCCAATAGGGCGGCGGGTTTGGATTTGGTCAGGTCGCGTATCCATAAGTACATGAAAAAGCCTGCCACCACAAAGGTGATCAACATAGCGATGTTGTAGCCGGCGATGGGTCCCCACAACCAACTGAAGGGCACGCCGGGAAGCGCTGATGCAAGGGCGGTTTCAGTGGTCGAGAGGTTCCATCCCTGCGGATAATTCATCATCGGGTTGAAAAAGGGGTGGCCCTGACCTTCGAGAAAAACTCTCTGATACCAACGGATCAGCCAGACAAAGTAAATATTATCACCCATGCCGCCGATCACCGAGGTCTTTATGTGAAGGCTGAGCGGCCAGGTCATAACAACCGAGCCTGCGCAGAAAGCGAGAAATACCCAAAGTAAGTCTAGTTTTTTTAGAAATATATTCATCAATAAAATTTGGTAGAAGTGATTTTTTTAAAATAATGGAACTTTTTTGATTATATCAGAGTCAAAGTTGCCAGTTTTCGGGACTTCAAGGTTAAAATTGTGATTAACCGAAGTAATACCGTTCGGATTATAATTATTAGGTCAGGCATCGGGATAATTTCCAATACAATCAGGTAAGTGGGTTACAATTTTCTTTGGCATTCTTACATTTCTAAAGTATAAAAAACATGGTTTCATCGAGTAAAAGGAGATCAATAGCATGAGTGTCAGATCAAATTTCGAGACCGAAATTCAGGAACTAAAAGATGAATTGCTTTCCCTTAGCAGTGTTGTAGAACAACAAATTTTGAGTGCGGTCTCGGCACTGATGAAACGCGATATTGAAGGTTCCAAATCTATAAAGAATATAGACACCAAGGTTAACAAGATAAGGTTTGCGATTGAAGAACGAGTGTTGGTTATGATCGCGACACAGCAGCCGCTCGCGCATGACTTGCGTTTGCTGGCATCCATCCTCGAGATTGCCGGCGAGCTCGAACGCATTGGCGATTATGCCAAGGGCATTGCCACCATCAATATTCGCATGGGCGATGAGACCTTGTTAAAACCCTATGCCAAGATTCCGCCGATGGCAGAAAAAGCTGTCGAGATGCTGCATCGTTCGTTGACGGCTTTTGTGAAAGAAGATGTTGAAGAGGCTAGAACAATCCCTGATGAAGATGATGTGGTCGATAAATATTATGAAGAGATTTACACCGAATTGATGCAGCTCATCATTCAAGACCCAACCACCATGCAGAAAACCAACTGGTTGATATGGACGGCCCATAACCTTGAACGCATGGCCGACCGGGTAACCAATATCTGCGAACGGACTATGTTCACAGCTACAGGTGTTCTCAGAGAAATCAGGTCTACAGAACAATAATCATTCAGAAAATGGAACGGCGCCCATAAGGACGCCATTTTTAATTTTATGCAATCACACTCGGGGTTTCTATTTCCGGTTCCTTAAAGATGTTCAATTCCGTTTCCATTTGGTGTCGGAACTGGTTGGTATAAAGCTGGTAATATTTACCCCGCAGTTTCAATAGGTCAGCGTGGGTGCCGATCTCGGCGATCCGTCCGCTTTCGATAACCAGAATGCGATTGGCTTTCTTGATTGTCGAGAGACGATGGGCAATCACAAAACTGGTGCAGTTATTGAGCAGGGTTTCCATGCCTTTTTGAATGAGGACTTCGGTCATGGTATCTACCGAACTGGTGGCTTCATCCATGACGAACACTTCAGGTTTGGCTAATACGGCGCGGGCCAAGCTGATCAACTGTTTTTGACCTACGGAGAGCAGATTGCCGCCTTCACCCACTTCAGTCTCAAACCCCTTTTCAAAGCGCATGATAAAGTCATAAGCACCCACAACCTTTGTGGACTCCTCCACATCGGCATCGGTGGCATCAAGACGTCCGTAGCGCAAGTTTTCACGGATGCTGCCTGAGAAGAGATGAGGTGTTTGCAGCACAACGCCGATGCGCGATTGGATGGCTTGAAGCGAAAGACTGGTGTAGTCACGTCCGCCGATGTAGATGCGACCTTCGTTGGGCTCGTAGAAACGGCATAACAGATTGACGATCGTTGATTTTCCACCACCGGTTGGGCCGACCAGCGCGATGGTTTCTCCGCGTTTAACATGCAGATTGAGGTCTGTCAAAACGGGTTCCTCGCCCTCTTCATAGCGGAAAGTGACATGATCGAAGATGATGTCTCCGCTGATGGTACCGGGATCGATGGATTTAGGTCGATTCTCAATCTGTGGTTTGGAATCTATGAGCGAAAACATGCGTTCTGCAGAGGCAATGGCTTGCTGCATATCGGCAAAAACGCGGGCGATATCCTGTATAGGCCACATCATAAAGGTAATATATGATACAAAAGCCTGAATGCCGCCAATGGTCATGCTGCCAGTTTCAGCCTGATATCCACCATACCAAACTACTGCGCCAACGGCCAGTGCAGATATGATCTGTACGGTTGGCAAAAAGAGAGCACTTAACCAGGCCGCTCTAAAAGATGATCTGTACATGCTGCCGGTGAGCACTTTAAATTCATCAAGATTTTCTTTCTCACGTCCAAGCGCTTTGATGACCCGCACACCAGTGATGTTTTCATTGTAGGAGCCGACTATTTTTGAGTTCAATTTACGCACGCTGCGATATTCTCCCAGAATGCGTTTGCGGAACTGGATGGCGATATAGAGTAATATTGGCAGGATGGCGAGCACGATCAAAGCCAGCTTCCAATTGATCACAAACATAAATATCATCGAGGTGAGAATGCTCATTACACCCCAGGTGGAATCCACGAAGCCCCAGGTGACAAGATCCGCGACGCGTTCAGTGTCTGAGGTGACGCGAGCCATGATCCATCCCACAGGTGTTTTGCTGTAATAATTGAGTGAGAGTGCCTGCAGGTGGTTGAACATCTTTTTGCGCAGGTCGTACCGGATACGTTCACCCAGAATGCCTGCGAGGTAGATGAATAGGAACACACTGCCCGCCTGCACTAAAACGAGTGCGCCATAACCGATGATCAGATTGGTCAGTGCCGCAATATTCTTCTTTACAATGCCGTCATCAATGATGCTCTTGCCAATCCAGGTTGAAACAGCGTCCATGCCGGCAACGAGGGCAATGGTTACCAAAAAGCCGATGACCCATTTGAGATGCGGACGGGTAAGCCCTAAAATGCGGCTGAATGTCTTTTGATTGAATTTTGTCTGAAATTCTTCTTCTTCATAATAGCTATCCGACATTGGAAAGCTCCTTTTCCAATTCGACCTCTATGCGAGTTTGAATATTAAAAATCTGTTGGTAAATACCTTCTTGATTAACGAGGTCAGCATGCTTGCCGCGTTGGATGATTCGACCTTTATCCATGACAAGAATAAGATCTGCTTCGGTGATGCTCTGGATGCGGTGGGCAATGATAAAAGTGGTGCGGTCTTGCATCAAATTATTCAAAGCTTCTCTAATTTCAGCTTCGGTTTCGGTATCCACCGAGGAGGTCGAATCATCCAGGATCAAGATACGTGGATTTTTGAGAATGGTGCGTGCAATGGTCACGCGCTGTTTTTGACCGCCTGAGAGGGTAACCCCTCTTTCACCCACGAGTGTCTTGTATCCGTCTTTGAAAGAGAGGATAACATCATGGATGGCGGCAGCGCGGGCGGCAGATTCGACTTCAGCATCGGTCACTTCACGTCCGACACCATAGGTGATATTTTCACGAATGGAGCGAGAAAAGAGGAAAGGCTCCTGTTCAACGATACCAATTTGCTGGCGTAGATACTTGCGCGGATAGCGGTTAAGTTCCACACCGTCAAGCATGATACGTCCACCGGTGTATTCAAAGAAGCGGGGCAGCAGATTAACCAATGTGGATTTTCCTGAACCGGTTGATCCAAGCAGGGCGATGGCCTGTCCAGGTTTGACCGCGAAATTAATTTCTTCGAGCGTGTGATCATCTGGCTCATACTCAAATTTCACATTCTCAAATTCTATGCTACCCTTAGCGCTGGTGGTAGGCAAATGATCACCTTCATCCAGCGGCTCACGGTTTTCTTTGATGATATCCATGACGCGGCTGTAAGAAACCAGCCCGGTTGAGGTTTGAACAATCACCCTGCCGAGGTTGCGCAGAGGGTAGATGATGTAGATTACCATACCCGAATAAGCCAGGTAGGTGCCGACCGAGATGTCGCCATTAATAGCCATGATCGCGCCAACCAGATAACCAACCAAAAGTTGACCGCCGCATAAAATATCTGAAAGCGGCCAGAATAGGGAGTGCATGATAAGCAGTTTCTTGCCGCGGATAAATTTTTCCCAATTATCCTTTTCAAACTTGGTCATTTCGTATTCCTGGCGGGAAAAGGCTTTGACCACACGCACACCGGCCAGGTTTTCTTGCAGAGTAGTGGAAAGGACGGCTTCTTGCTCTTGGTAAGACTCGTAAGCTGTCGAAACTTTCTTAAACAAGACGATGGAAACAAACAAAACTAATGGCACTACGATCACAGAGATCAAAGCAAGTTTTACATTCAAATTAAGCAAGGCAATGAAATTGATGAGGAACAACAAGAAAATACGGCCGACGCTGATGGCTTGATCAGCAAAAAATCTTTTCAGTGCATCTACATCAGACGTGGAGCGTTCAATCAGCTCACCAGTTTTCATCTTGGAATGATAAGTGAAGGTGAGGTGCTGAATATGATCATAGAGGAAATTTCTGAGTCGCCTGGTAATACTTTCTGCACTATGAGATGAAAGTGCACCACTTAGGAAGGTAAAGCCGCCTTCAGCAATTGCCAATACCAAAAAACCAAGCGCAAGTATCGGTAAAGTATAGATGCGTTCTTCGGCAACGAAATAGCTGTCTATAAAATAGCGCAATAACAGAAAGGTTAGCGTTTTGGCAAGTGCTGATATTCCCAGACTAATAACGGCAGCTGAGTATTTCAAGCGATAGCCTTGCATCAAACGCCAGATTCCCAGTAATCTGTTTTTTGAGATGGTTTTTTGCAGGTCAATTTCAAATTGTGTTTTCAATGGAATATCCTTGGTAAATGGGACACATACTGGCGATTTCGATTATAAAACCGAATCTCAACCAAAAATATAGTGTGGAACACATTAAAAAGGGTCAGCTTTCAGGCTGGCAAGTCGAACAGATAAAGGAACTTGTGGATCCGGTTTTAATTTTTTGGATCGGGGTTCCACATTGCGGGCAGGGAGCGTTTTCACGATAACCGATGATGATATCTTCCATCTGGAAACCACCTTTCTCACCATACAGGTTCATCTCATAAAAAGCGCCACCTTTGGTCAAAGACGGGCGTAATCCGTCTTGAATGCCCTTGAAAAGAGCACTGATTTCGGCTGGCGACAACCCGGCTATCACTCGGTTGGGGTGCAGTCTGGCAAAGAACAGGATGTCGTGAATATAGGCATTGCCGATACCGGCTACCTTGCTTTGATCAAGTAGGAAGGTTTTGAGTTTGCCTTTTTGGTTCTTGATCAAATTGGTGAAATCATCCTCAGAGAGGTCAAGTACGTTTGGACCTAGTTTGGCGATCATGGGGTGGCTGACCAATTCATCAAGTGCGCAGAAATGGACGTATCCGAACCACCAGAAATTGATTGCCAAACAGGTTTTGTCAGTGAAATCAATCACCAGTCTATATTTGGCCGGCATTTTATTTCTGTTGACGAGTAAAATCTCGCCGCCCATACCCAGGTTTATCAATAGCCATCCTAGTGTGGTGCGAACCATGATCCATTTGCCGTGATGGCTGACGGATTCAATTACAGAATGATTGAGGAACTGATTGAGTTCATCAGGGCTGACATTCAGGCATTTAGGCTGCAAGATTTCAAAAGACTGGATGGTTTTTCCGGTCAATTCAGCGTTCATTTCGTTGGCGCGTGAGGTGATTTCTGGTGTTTCAGGCATATTCCCATCCTTATTTGGTACAAATATTCTATCATTAAATGGGATGGATTTCAAAGATATGACCCTAATTTTCTTGCTTTTTTGGGGGAGCGTCATATAATTGAGTCACTATATTCGTTCCGGAAGGAGGCAACACAATGGCAAGTGTAACATTTGAACATGTCAA
>PHBW01000009.1:108488-173328 GCA_002840715.1 Chloroflexi bacterium HGW-Chloroflexi-4 | reverse complement strand
GAGGTTCGAACTCATGACCTCCCGCTTACAAGGCGGATGCTCTACCAACTGAGCTACACCGGCAATGCATGTACTTATTTATTTATTAAGTTGCGTGCACAGCGTGCTAGATTATACCAAAGCAAATTGTCTTCGGCAAGGTTATTCGTAGAAATAAAATTCACCCGCAGGTGAATGGGCTTACTTATATCAAAGCATGGGGGAACCGTCAAGGATAATGTGTTCTATTTAATGAAATCAGATGCGAGAGGCAGCTCTTAAAACACCCAAACCTTCTACTGTAATAAATGGATTGAATTTCTGCTTGCCAGTGCTGCCCCAATCCACCAAAGAATGTCCTGTTTGAATCTTTTGAGAGTATTGGTAGTATTTGGCTTCAGCTCGGAACCCGCCATCAGGAAGTTGTTTAGTCTCAAGCAGGTGGAGCGCATCTTTGCAGCGCGGATCATTTATCAAACCACATTCCGCCATCACACGCAGACCGTAGAGAATATCATAATGCCAATAGGATGGATAAGCCAGTTTGGTAAAAACCGGTGCAATTGCCACACCGGTGGCTGGATTTTTAAATAGCGAACGAGACAACAATCGCTCAGCCGCACGATCGCGCGCAGGTTTAACCTTTTGATCACCTGACGCCAACCAATAAGCGTTTAATGCTCGTAAAGGAATGCAGGTCTCATGGAAAGAGGAATGTGAGGCCTCAGAATGTTTGTCGCAGTTCCAACCACCATCGGGCCACTGCCACTTGAGAAGCATGTGCACCAACTGCTCTATTCGCGAATCTGCCAAACCCAGTTTTAATATAGAATAAACCGCGCCGCCCTCCTGACAGGCACAGCGCCGCCAACGTCCATTGATGAAAGGGATGGCCTTCAACCGGTGTGGATCTAAAAGCCATTCCAGTATTTGTTCTCTTAACGGTATCAATGCTTCATCACCAAGTGGATAACCCAGGTCTGCCAGGACAAGAAATGTCCAAAAGGAGCCGCTCCATTTCTGATAGGCATGCCAGGGGAATTTGCCTTGCGAATTTCTTGAGTTAAGCATGGTCTGCACTCGGGGAGAATTTTTAATCTCCTGACTGAGCTGAAGCATTTCTGGCGATTTTTCGTTTAGTTGAAGATAATTCTTGTTGTAACTGTACCGAACAGAAGGTTCTGTTGATGTTTCAACAAAAGGTAAGATATTCAACATGATTACCTCCTATTCTTTCAACAGGAATTCCAGCGGAATATGCACTCGTTTTCGCCAATCCGTTTCGCTGTGAATGTGACCTTCAAATTTTCGGGTGATCCAATTCTCATTAATGATAAAGCCATTGTCTTTTAGTATTTTGTCAGCTTTGTTTTGATAAGTCTCATAGGTTCGATCAAGTGTTTTAGTGCCGTAATCAAAATAAAACTTATGCGTTTCCGGGTCTGGAAGGTGATCTTGCAGATATTTGAGCGTGATACCTCGTCCAATTGGGAAATGTGTAGAAACACAGCCCGCGCCGAAGAAAACCTGAGGGTATTCGCATAAGGCATACAAGGAGATCAATCCCCCCATGCTGGAACCCATGATGAAGGTGTTTGACACGTCTGGCAAAGTGCGAAAATGGGCATCGATGTATGGTTTTAATTCTTCAACCATAAATTTCAAATAATTATCTGAATTTAATTCACCTTTTTCTTGACGTTTCATTTGAAACACCATTTGATGAAAAGCCAAGGTGTGAGGGAGTTTTTGTGGCATGTATTCCAACATCCGTTTTTCAGTAGACCAGACGCCCACAACGATGGTTGGTCGGATTTTTGACTCACACATCAACTGGGTAATCGTTTCATCTATTCCCCAATCGACGTGACTCATTTTTGATGTGGAAGGATCAAAGAGATTTTGACCGTCATGCATGTAAAGTACGGCGAATTTCTGATCTTTGTCTTTTTCGTATTGGGGAGGAGTCCAGACATCTACAATGCGCGGGATGACAAAACTTGAGACAAACGGATCCAGACGCTCAATATTTCCAACCAGGTCAAGAAAAGCAAATGAAGTCATCGTTACCTCCCTTGATAATGATCCAGTAGATCCCTGGTGATCATGCAATTTGAAGTCGCCCGTTGAGCACATTTGTAACGGGCTGAGATTTGTCCTCGGTGGATAGATTCTTCAAGTGAACGCCCATCCAAAACGTGACTGGTCAAAAATCCAACAGCTAGGGCATCTCCGGCGCCGTTGGTGTCGACCACAGGCAGGTCGATTGACACTGGTGGAAAATATTGGACACCGCCGCTGGTTCCGAGTGCACACCCCTTTTCGCCCATGCCTGAAACAATCACGAGAGACGGATTCTTTTGCAAATAAGCATACATTAAAGGGGCAGGATCAGGATGGTTGGCCGCCGAAAAAAACAATATATCAGCCATTTTTACAAAATCAGTCCGGTAAGGGTCTTCAACTTCCACGACATCTTGAACATCGCAGGCAATGATCACGCCCAATTGCTTTGCGAGAGGAAGCAGGTCACGCGCCCAATTGGGGATGTTGAAATGGGCCAATCTTGCGCCTGAAATTATCCTGGAAGCAACATCCAATGGCGGGTCTATTTTCATGTGGCTCTTGCCGTCGTAAAAGTTTTTTCGTTGGCCGCTGCGGTACATGAAATTGATACTGCGGCTGGTGCCTGCTGGATCAACAAATACACCTTCGATGTTGATCCTTTCCTGAGTAAATACCTTTTTAATGTAGTCACCTGAAAAATCTGCACCGACACAGCCTAAAAATGCAGTTGACGCCCCAAGCCGGGCATATCCGCGGCTCGCATATCCACCAGCCTGACCTAACACATCAATATTTTCAGTGAAATTGGCTTCAACAGAAAAATCAATTTCACTTGATTGAAAAAATACATTGGTGTCAATGCCTACGTTTCCTACCACTACAACATCAAAAATGTTAGTAGACATGAAATACCCTATGAACCCAGCTTACCTGAAAATACGGTCACCGCTTTGCCGCCCACATAAGTGCGGTCGCCGCTGATTCTCACATACACAATACCACCGCGTTCAGAAGCTTGAAATGCGGTCATATGGTTTTTGCCGAGCTTTTGCGCCCAATACGGTCCCAAAATGCAGTGTGCGGACCCAGTGACCGGATCTTCGTCAATACCAATCCAGGGGGCGAAATAGCGGGAGACAAAATCGAATGCCGGTGTAGATGACGGCGCAGTCACGGCCAAAGCCCTTCCAGTGCGCTGCTTTAAAGCAGCAAAATCGGGTTTGAGATTGCGAATAATGCTTTCATTTGCATATTCAAACAACCATTTATCGCGACTCATATATGAATTATCAGGTCGACCGCCAACAGCAGTGATGATTTCTTCCGAAACATCCATCGGTACGACCGGTGCAGAGGGGAAATCCATTTCGATCAAGTCACTGCGTTGGGAGGCCGTGAGCCAGCCCGAGCGGGTGAAAAAGCGGATGGAGTCGATAGTGTTCACCAAGCTCGTCTGCCAGAGAATATGAGCAGTCGCCAGAGTGGCATGCCCGCATAAATCCACTTCGACCTGCGGAGTGAACCACTGAAGATGATAGCCTCCCTGCTGTGGATGGACAAAAGCAGTCTCAGACAGGTTCATTTCACGTGCAACGGATTGCATCCATTCTGTCTCAGCCTGCTGTTCCAACACCACCACAGCTGCAGGATTGCCAGCAAACAACCTGTCTGTAAAAGCATCCACCTGATAAATGGGTATTGACATGCAGTCCTCCGCAAAGATTATTCGCGAATTTCACCGCCGTGAAAACTTAAACGGTAAATGACCTGTTTTTTGTAAGAGATAGCCTCTTCACCCTCAAATGAGGTGAGCGCGCCCCTCCACGAACAATGATACTCGAAATCGTCTTCGATGTAGATCGAAGGTCCCCGGTAGGGCGCTTCTGTTGGCGCATTGGATAGGGAAGCTTTAAGAAAGTGGCTGAACCCATCCGGCACTTGTTCTGTCAACATTTTGCCGTAATAATTCATTCCCCAAACTGCGGCGCCTTTGTGCCAAACCGCTTCTTCACCAATGAAGTGAAAACCGCCCAACCATGTGTCGATATAAAGGAAAGGCGCTTCTTCATATTGCATGTCGTGCGAAAGCGGACGTGAAGTCTGGTCTGCCGGTTTGCCTGAAGCGTAGGTGTTTTGCTTGGCACGGATTAAAAATTTGACAAAATCTTTTGACAACATTTGGCCCTCTTTTAAAGAAATTAAACGATTAATATTGCAGAAAAACATTATAGGAAATATGTCCTAATTATATCATTTATGCTACAATATTCAAATGGATTTATTTGAACATGCGATGAATGAAAACTTGGCTTCAGAAGGGCCGCTGGCGGCACGGCTGCGTCCACGCACACTGGATGAGTTCGTCGGTCAGGAGCATATCATCGGCGAGGGCAAGCTGCTGCGCCGGGCGATCACGGCCGACAGATTGTTTTCTTCAATCATCTTCACAGGTCCGCCAGGAACCGGCAAGACCACCCTGGCACGTTTGATTGCTGCTCACACCCAGGCGCATTTTGAGAGTATTTCGGCTGTTCTGGCCGGCGTGGCGGAGCTTCGACGGGTAATTACTGAAGCCACCGATAGGCGCAAACTCTACCGCAGGCGCACCATCCTGTTTGTGGATGAGGTTCACCGCTGGAACAAAGCCCAGCAAGACGCACTGCTGCCGCATGTTGAAACCGGCATGATCACTTTGATCAGTGCCACCACTGAAAACCCCTATTTTGACGTCATCCCTGCACTGGTCTCACGCTCGCGCATTTTTCAACTTGAAGCACTCACCCCAGAACACATGAACACCATTCTATCGCGTGCATTGACCGATGAAACTGCCGGCTATGGCAAGCGCAAAATCCAGTTTGACGACGACGCCCGCGAACACCTGATCCACATGGCGGGCGGGGATGCACGCAACCTGCTGAATGCAATTGAATTGGCCGTGGAAAGCACCCTCCCGGAGGAAGACGGCAGCACCCACATCACACTGGATGTGGCGCAGGAATCCATCCAACGACGGGCGCTGCTTTATGACCGTATGGGCGATGCACATTACGACACGATTTCAGCTTTTATCAAATCGGTACGCGGCTCGGACCCCGATGCAGCGCTTTACTGGCTGGCCAAGATGATCCTGGCGGGTGAAGATCCTCGCTTTATTCTGCGCCGGCTGATCGTGCTGGCCGGAGAGGATATCGGTCTGGCCGATCCGCGCGGCATTCAGGTGGCTTCTGCGGCGGCTTATGCTTATGAATATATCGGCATGCCCGAAGGTATTTATCCGATCGTGGAAGCAACATTATTTCTGGCCACAGCGCCAAAATCCAACTCGGCGGGCGCTTTCTTTAAAGCCAGAGAGAGCATCGAAACCCAGGGCAGCGGCGATGTGCCCATCCATTTAATGGACGGAAACCGAGATGCCAAGGGGTTCGGCCACGGCAAGGGCTACCAATATCCACACATGTTTGAGGGGCACTTCATCCCCCAGCAATACCTTCCCAGCAAGTTATTGGGCACCCACTTTTATCAACCCTCCGACCAGGGTTATGAGGGACAGATGTCAGAATGGCTGACGCGCTGGCGCGCAGCCCAGGAACAGGCATTGGGAAAGAAGGAACAGCAAAACAAGGAGGGGTAATGGCTATTATCTATCTGGTGAGGCACGGTAAAACCGATTTCATTGGCAAGAAATTATGCGGCAACCTGCCCGGAATTCATTTGAATGAAGAGGGGCGGGAACAGGCTCAAAAAGCAGCTGATTATTTGAGCAACTTCCCCATCAAGGCAATTTATTCAAGCCCGATTGAGCGGGCTTTTGAGACTGCAGAGATTATTGGCTACCAAAGCTCTCTTCAAGTTTATCCGGCTGATTATCTGAGAGAAATTCACTTCGGCGACCTGCAAGGGAAGGGTGAAAAAGACCTTCTTGACCATCCATTGTGGAAAAAGTTCAACACCCTTCCAGCGGATGTGTGCTTTCCAAATGGCGAAAGCGTCGTGGAGGTTCGCAACCGCGTAGCAAAAGGGTTGGAAATACTGTCTCATGAGTTTGGCAAAGAGGACCAACTGGTATGCGTGGCTCATAGTGAAGTTTTGCGCCTGGCAGTATGCTGGTTGCTCGATTTACCCCTCGACAACTTCCACCGGCTCACGATTGACCCAGCCAGTATATCAAAAATAGAAATTACCCCGGAACGTAAAAAATTGTGGCTATTGAATTATCGACCTATCTAAATTTATTGATTTAGTAAATAGTCAATAGCTTTTTTCACTGCCATCGCGCGGTGGCTGATCAGGTTCTTTTCAGGCATGGGCAGATCCGCCAGGGTCTTGCCTGCCTGCGGAATCCAAAAAATGCGGTCATAGCCAAAACCGAACCCACCGCTTTCACGAGTGATGATCTCACCCTTTACCTCACCCTCGAAAAAATGTGTGGGCATATTGGGGGCTGCTACGACCACTGAACATACAAATCGTGCCAACCAGGGGGATGGCTTGTCAGCAAGTTCTGCCAGCAGTTTGGCGCGACGCTCCGCGTCGGTGGCGCCGGCCGTGGGCACATAACGCTTGGAATGCAATCCTGGGCGGCCATCCAGTGCGGCAACCTCAAGACCGGTATCATCTGCGAGTGTGACGAGACCAGAAAGCTGACAGAAGGTTTCGGCTTTTAAGGCGGCGTTTTCAGTGTAGGTGCTGCCAGTTTCGTCAACATCCTTATCTATGCCGAGATCCGCAGGAAAACACAATTCAACAGGGTGTCCTTCAAACAAAGCAGAAATTTCTGCTTTTTTACCTTTGTTATTCGTAGCAATTAGTATTTTCATATTTCGCCTTTAATTTTTATGAATAATATCATAAAAAATTGACTTCGATAATGCGGTATGCTATAATTTGAATCGTTGAAAATCCATCCCTGCAAACGGCCGACACCTTGACTATTCAACGTTTTCCACTACGCTTTAATGTTGGTTACTTTCACAACTTACCGGTTGGAAGTTATCGAGACATCCATTTTGAGTTCCCCGAAATCCATTTACCACCCGATTTAGATTTAAAACAGTTTTCAGGTCTTGTTCACATTTCACGGACGCCACAAGGGTTGCTATTCGAAGGCAAATTTGAAACCATAGCGCCGTCTGAATGCGTACGTTGTCTTGAACCATTTGATTTACCACTTACAACTGAGTTTGATGAAGTTTATGCTTACAATTCAGGATCGTTCACTGAATCCGGATTGTATGTTCCTGAAGATGGCAACATTGATTTGAGTCCGGTGGTGCGCGAATATTTGCTGGTCGAAAGTCCGATCAAGCCGATTTGCAAACCAGATTGCCAGGGGTTATGTATCGAATGCGGCGAAAATCTCAATTTATCAACCTGTGAACATCAGGCACGCATCACGCTGGATAATACTTAGCGGGATATTGTTAGAGTAGAAAAGCGGTCCATCCGCCAACAAAATAAAATAAAAGATCAAGGAGTTGTTTTGGCTAATCCTGGAAGGCGCGTGCGCAGCACCGAGATCCTGAATATGCTGCTAGAAAAAGCAGACATTCAGGGTTACCTGACGACCGAGGATCTGATGGAGTTTTATCCAGACGTCACCAAAGACGCGGAGAGAATCGAATCGGTCATGGTGGCCTTGCGCCGGCACGGGGTTGAGATTTTAGACACCGATCTTGAAATGGATTTGGGCGAACTTGACCCCTCACTGCCCACCTCGGACATGGACACTTTTAACAATCTGGATAACATCTCTTCAGACGACACCATAGGTCTCTACCTGAAGGAAATGTCGCGTGTTCCGTTATTGAATCTCAATGAAGAGACAGAGATCGCTCGCAGGGTTGAAGATGGACGCGCCAGTAAGAAAGAACTGGACCGCTGCAACGGCGGCTGTCCCGCAGACCGCAAGCTGCTGCTGCAGAGCCTGGTCGAAGATGGTATTTTAGCGCGCGAACACTTGATCAAGGCCAATACCAGGTTGGTGGTCAGTGTGGCCAAACGTTATGTTGGACGGGGAGTGCCTTTTCTTGATCTGATCCAGGAAGGCAACCTGGGCTTAATGAAGGCGGTAGAGAAATTCGATTATCACCGCGGATTCAGGTTCTCCACCTACGCCACCTGGTGGATCAGGCAGACCATCACTCGCTCGATTGCAGACCAGGGCCGCACCATCCGCGTGCCGGTGCACATGGTGGACCGCATCCGTCAGCTTTACAAGATCACCCACGAGATGGAACAAACGCTTGGGCGTGTTCCCAACACTTCTGAACTGTCTGATAAATTGGATCTGCCAATTGACAAAATTGAATGGATGCTTCAAGTATCGTGGCTGCCGCTTTCACTCGAAAGCCCGATCAACGACGATGAAGAAGATTCAGAGCTGGGTCAATTCGTTGAGGACCAATTCACACCCTCCCCCATGGACAGCACCTACGCCAAGCTGCTGCGTGAAAAGATTGAAGAAGTGCTCGACACTTTGCCTCCGCGCGAATCACGTATCTTGCGCCTGCGCTTTGGGCTTGAAAATGGACACAATTACACGCTTGAAGAAGTTGGTGAAAAATTCGGCCTGACCCGCGAACGCATCAGGCAGATCGAAAGCAAAGCGTTGAGACGCCTGCGCCATCCGCGCAGGTCAAGACAATTGAAAGAGTATTTATAAAAAACCACCGCTTTTGAAAATTTATTGGCGGTGGTTTTTGTTTTTATAATTTATTAGCTTCCATTTCGCGCTCCCATTGGGCAACCGCCTCACGGATAAGCTGCTGCACATCAGGGTAAGGGATGGCATCAATGCCGTCAAATTTCTCAAGACCAATCCAAACATCCACACCGTGATGGCTGTTTTCAATTAATTTGATTCCCTTTTCTTTGATCGGGCTGTCAACCAACATTCTCTCTATAATGATACTTATCTGACCTGCTATAGTGTCGGCCTTATCCTCCACCGGTAAAACAGCAGAGTTCGCTTCCTCTTCAGCCTTTAATGCTTCCTGCACAGACCAATCCAATACAGGTTTTAGGGGCGGCAATTTATCAGTCTCACTGGATACAACTGAAGTTGAATCCGTTTGGGATTCAGTGTTTTTACCTGTCCAAGCGGACCACAAGGTCAGTAATTTATTTACTCTGGTTTTTTGATCAGCGGTTAACAGAGAAAAATCTCGATAATAACCACCATCCAGTTGTGTCACAATTTTCTTTCCGCTGGGGCTGTACCAAAGGCCCGCAGCCTCGGCAAAACCGTCTTTGATCAAATCTTGAGGCGGCTGATCAGGTTCTGCTGTTTTAGATTCACGCGTCGAAAAAAGACTGGAGACCAACAAACCAACCAGAAGACCAATCACCGCTGCCAGAATCAAGAAAAGGGGGGTAATTTCAACCTGCATGTTTGCCTCAAGAGTGGTACTCAAAAAAATAATATCTAATGGATACCCATAAATGATACATGATTCCCCCCGGTTTTCTACAAATAAATTTGTTAAGCAATTTCAGGCTGACAATGCGGACAAAAGTGTGTTCCGCGCTGGCCAATCGTAATGCGCTGAACGCTCGTTCCACATCTCTGGCAGGGTTTGCCATCACGCTGATAAACCTTGAAATAATTTTGAAAGTCTCCTCCGCGATAGACCCAGTCAATACTGGCGCCATTGCGCTTAATGCCCTCAAGAAGCACCTCGCGGATGGCTTTCAAGAGCAACTCTGCCTTTTCAAAAACAATCGCATTGGCAGGCGTGGACGGATGGATGCCTGCCAAAAACAGAGATTCATCTGTATAGATATTGCCCAAGCCTGAGAGAAAAGTTTGATCAAGTAACAGGGGTTTAATCTGGCGTTTGCTGCGGCTGAGCTTTTCAAAAAAAAGCTCAGAAGTCAGAGAGTCTTCAAGAGGTTCTTGACCCAACTTGCCGAAAACCATCTGGGGATCATCCACCAGCCAGACGCGGCCAAATTTGCGTGTGTCATTAAAGGCCATTCGGCTGCCATCAGAAAACTCCAGTATGACACGATCATGCTTGTTATTACGGCTTGTTTCTCCGGATTCTACAAAAATGTCCCCACTCATACGCAAGTGAATCAGAAGTGATTGGCGGGTTAGTTTAATGACAATAAACTTGCCACGCCGAATCACGTCTAGCACTTGCTGGCCATTGATAAATTGCTGGAAATCATCAAATAAAGGAACAGCCAGGCTGCGTTGCCACAACACCCGGCTGTTTATAATGGTCTTTCCGATAATGTTGTCAGCAGCCCTCAAGCCGCGGACAATGGTTTCTACTTCAGGGAGTTCAGGCACACCGCTCCTGACCGACTATTCGTTGAAGAGTTCGCCAACGCTGCGCCCTTCATTGGCGCGCTGGATCACTTCTCCAAGCAGAGGTGCAATGGAAAGTATGGTCATTCGTCCGTTAAATAATGACAATTTGGCTGGCGGTACAGGAATGGTATCCGTGGTGATAAATTCAGTTACCGGAAGGGTCGATAAACGATTGGCAGAATCAGAAGAAAGCACCGGATGCACAAAAACGACGTAGATGTTGGCCGCGCCGTATTCTCTGGCAAGATTTACAGCTTGAGAAATGGAGCCGCCAGTATCGACTTCATCATCCACGATGATCACATCGCGGTCTTTGACGTCGCCGATGATGGTGAGCGCCTGGGCTTTGGAATCATTGCCGCTGCGGCGTTTTTCGATAAAAGCAAGGGGAACATCCAATGAAACCGCAAAGTTCCGGGCTTTTTTCGCAAAACCCAAATCGGCGGTCAGCACAACGGGCTTGTTCATGCGATCACGCTTAGCCTTGAGATATTCAATCAAAGTGTAGAAAGCAGTCAACACGTCGCCAGGGATGGAGAAGAAACCCTGGATCTGGCCGGCATGAAGGTCCATGAACATGTAGCGGTCTGCACCGGCGACTTCGATCATGTCTGCCACAAGGCGGGCAGTGATGGGGATACGCGGCTGGTCTTTCTTGTCGGAACGGGCATAACAAAGATATGGAACCACTGCCGTAACACGGGCGGCTGAATCCAGACGCAGGGTTTGCAGCATGATCAACAATTCCATCAGGTTGCGGTGCACCGGCACAGAAGTGGTTTGGATGACATAACAATCCTGCCCGCGTACGCTGGAATGCAACTGGACAAAGAGATTGTCATTGGGGAACTGAATGATATCCCGTTCACACAACGGCAGATCCATATGGGTGGCAATACGCGTCGCTAATTCCGGACATGAGGTGCCGGCATACAACTTTATATCCCCATACTTCATGCGATCATACCGTGTCGAATGAGTTATTGGCATTTCATTTCTCCTTAGTGTTTCAGCAGCCTTTCCACTCAGAGTGGAGCACGCTCATTACCAAAACATTATAATATCTGCCGTTCTTATAAATGGCTTCTCTTAAGGTTCCCTCGTGAACATAACCTGCCGCTTTATACGCTGCAATACCGCGCAGGTTATGTTCAAACACGAACAAAAAGATGCGATTTAAATTCAGGTCTTCAAAACCGTGCTTCAAAGTCAGGAGCGTGGCCTCACGACCCAATCCCTGATTCCAATAGCTTTTTTCACCGATGAAAATACCAAACTCGGCTTCGCGGGTGACCATCTCAATATTGTGCAGACCAGTGGTGCCAACATGCACCCAATCATTGCCCACTTTGGCGTCAATTGCCAACACCTGCCCGCTGGTGGGCGGGCAGGAAAGCTGTGAGTCAAACCATTTTTCTTCCATGGCTTGAGACATGGGAGAATTTTGAAGCAAAAATTCCGTGACTTCGCGGTCATTCAACCAACGAACACAATTAGCGAGGTCTTCCCTCTCCAATGCTCGTAAACGAACTTTCTTTCCGATCAGCATAACAACTCCGATAACGATTTATGGGATCAAGCGGGTGGGACCGCGGAAGAGATATACCGATTCGCGGATATTGCCAACACCCAACATGACCATCATCAAACGTGCCAGTCCGAGACCGAAGCCCCCATGCGGCGGGCAGCCGTAGCGGAAGAAATCGAGGTAGAACTGAATCGGCTCAAAGTGAAGACCCTTTTCGGTCGCCTGTTTTTGCAAAACTTCAACGCGGTGTTCACGCTGGGCACCAGTGGTGATCTCAAGACCGCAAGCGATCAGGTCAAAGCTTCGAGTGAGGGTTTGATCTTCAGGTTTGCGCATATGATAGAACGGACGCACGCCAATGGGCCAGTCGGTGAGAAAGACAAAGTCATGATTGTATTTTTCTTTGACGTAGGCAGCAATTTCACGTTCGCCAGCCGGGTCAATGTCACCTTTTTTGTCAGCTGGAACCCAACCGCGGCCCTTCAGAATTTCAACTGCTTCTTTCATCGGGATGCGGGGGAAAGGCAGGGTCGGCACTACCAAGTCAATGCCAAATTGTTCTTTGATGGCATCACCATACTGTTCTTTGACACGAGTATAAACATAGTTCAACCACTGCTCTTCAGAAGCCATCACGTCTTCATGGCTGTCAATCCATGACATTTCCATATCCACGCCGGTGAACTCGGTCATGTGGCGTGAAGTGAAAGAGGGGTCAGCTCTAAAAACAGGTCCGATTTCGAAGATACGTTCAAAGCCTGAGGCCATGGCCATCTGTTTGTAGAATTGGGGCGATTGAGCCAGGTAGGCTTTACGTTCAAAATAATCCAATGAAAAGAGTTCTGCACCGCTTTCACTGGGAGCGCCAACGAGTTTGGGGGTGTGGATTTCGATGAAATTGTTCTTGGTCCAATATTCGCGCATGGCCAATTCAACAAGGGTCTCCACCTGGAAGAAGAGATTGTTTACAGGACGGCGCAGGTCCATATAGCGCCAATCCTGGCGGTAATCAATGGTGGGCAGTGTTTCAGCAAAGGGGTCAAAAGGCAGCGGACTTTCGGCATTGTTATTAACTGTTAGTGTCTCAAGTTGAATTTCAAGGCCGTTCAATTTGACCACCGGGTTGTCAATGACCTTGCCGGTAACTGTCAGGGCTGATTCGGTGCCCAACTTGGCAATTTCTTCGGCCAGGGCTTCGTTATTGGGCTTCCAGTGGGCAATCTGGGCAGCGCCGGTGGGATCGCGAAGAATGATGAATTGAATCTTCTTCTGATCACGTAAAACCTGAAGCCAACCTTTAAGCTCAACGGTTTGGTCAATTTTGCTGCGTAAATCTTTAATCAGGGTGCGTTCCATTTTCTCTCCTCACAGATCAATAATGACATTATTTTCAATTTGAAGTTCTGGTTAATTCTTCCACGGCGTTGGCTGGAGATCGTTTGCGCTTATAAACTGCGTCCATTATTTGTTGAACATGCTCATCGGAAGTTTGTGCTTTCCAATTTTGCACCAGTGTGTGGCGCAAGATGTGATCAAATTCATCTGTTAAACGTTCGTGCTCACGTTGTGCCAATAAACCGGTTTTTTGCAAGTAGCTGCGGTGCTCAACAATGGCTTTGATCAACTCTGGAAAGCCGCTTTCTTCAGTGGCTATGGTCTTAATGACCGGCGGAACCCACTCTTCAGCATCGACTACTTTGTTTTCTTCTGTAAAACCACCATGTCCGGCTTTGCCGGTAACACGATGAGAATAACCCAATTCAAGGTTGGCCCGTAAGGCGCGTTCTGTATTTTCAATGCCGGGGCGATCTGCCTTGTTGACCACCAGAATATCGGCAATTTCAAGGATGCCGGCTTTAATGGCCTGAATGTCGTCACCCATACCGGGACTTTCGACCACAATCGTAGTATGAGCGAGTCTTGCTATATCCACTTCAGATTGGCCGGCACCGACCGTTTCAATCAGAATCAGGTCATACCCTGCTGCATCCAGAAGCTGCACGACACCGGCGGTTGTGCGTGCGAGGCCGCCTAGTTCTCCGCGTGAGGCCATCGAACGGATGAACACGCCGGGATCTCCAGACAGGTCGCGCATTCTGACTCGGTCGCCTAAAATAGCACCTCCGGTGAATGGGCTGGAGGGGTCGATGGCGACTATGGCAACCGTTTGATTGCCCTCCCGCCTGATCAACTGAGCCAGCCGATTGACCAGCGAAGACTTGCCGGTACCAGGGGCTCCGGTGACACCAATCAGATGGGCTTTACCGGAGCGGGAAAAACATTCATCCAGCGCTGTTCTGCCTGCGCTGGTTTCATTTTCCACTTCGCTGATCAGGCGCGATAACGCCAATTTTCCTGCAGCGGAGAGGACTTCTAATGATTTCATTAATTCATGCGCTCACAATCTCAGGCGGCGTGGGCAAAAGACTTAACGTCTTCAATCACGGTGACCGTTGAAGTGCCAGGACCGTAGACTGCATTGACACCGGCTACCTTGAGCACAGCTACATCTTCTTCAGGGATTATGCCGCCCACGAAGAAACCTACCTCAGTAAGACCTGTTTTTCTGACCGTATCGATCACTTTTGGCACCAACACCAAATGAGCACCAGAAAGAATGGACATACCAATGACATCCACATTCTCTTGCACGGCTGCTTCAGCAATCATTTCAGGGGTTTGGCGCAAACCGGTATAGATCACTTCCATGCCGGCGTCGCGCAAAGCACGCGCGATGACCTTCGCTCCACGATCATGACCATCCAAACCAGGTTTTGCGATCAAGACACGAATTTTACGATCCGTCATAGATTTCTCCTCACGAATTGATGTTAACAATTATACCGCCTGAATAAATAATCACTGCCATTTGTTGTAATTATTGATGATTGATATTTTGAACCCGATATATAATCAATATATTAGTCTTCATATTCATAAGGAGAAAAGATGACAGACCAGATTCCGCAACAGCCGTATCCCACCACCCCAACCCAGCCAAAAGACAGCACCATGGCGCTACTCAGCATGATCTTTGGTATTTCAGCGTATGTGATTCTATGGGGGATTGGCGCTATCGTGGCCGTTATCCTTGGCCATCTTGCAAAAAACGAGATCAAAAAGAGCGCCGGCATGCTCAAAGGCAACGGCATGGCTACTGCAGGATTAATCCTTGGTTATGTTCAAATTGGCCTTTTTATCTTGAGTGTTTGTGTTATTACCATCCTTTCTTTGACAGCCGGATCAGTGTCTGATGTGTTCAACAATATAAATACCAGCCTTTATTAATAAGGAAAGATTATTTATCTAATGGATTTTTTTGCTACCTTCTATCAAACGCCGCGTATATCTATTTAAGATCAAATACAGGAAATTGATAGGAGAAAAAGTAAATGACAATACCTGAAAATCAAACACAAGTAACTCTGCCCCCCATGCCCTACGGCAAAAAGGACAGTGCGTTGGCCATCGTCAGCCTGGTCTCTGGATTGGTCGCATGGACTTTTCTGCCCTTTATTGGTGCCATCGCAGCAGTCATTACCGGCCACCTGGCCAAAAAAGAAATCAGAGACAGCGGCAACACACTGAACGGCAACGGTATGGCTTTGGCAGGACTGATTCTGGGCTATGTACAGCTTGGTTTAGCCCTCCTTGGAATCATTCTCTTGACCGTGGCGATCATCGTATTTGGAGCCAATCTTAACCTTGAAAATGGTTTCGACAGCTTCACTTACTTGATTCCAAGTCTGATGTAACAGTCGACCGCGTCGAAATAACCGCCTTCATTTTGAGGGCGGTTTTTCTTTTGTCTAACCTTTTAAATAAGCACAGGAAATGATTATTTGATTATGGTAAACTTCAATTAAGTAACTAATTTATCTTCAAGGAAGTAACCTTATGCCTGCAATCTATCCATTTACTGCAGTTGTTGGTCAGGAACGTATGCGGCGAGCATTGGTCTTAAACGCCGTAGACCCCCGCATTGGCGGCGTCCTCATCCGCGGTGAACGCGGAACCGCCAAATCCACCGCCGCACGCGCATTGGCTGCCCTGCTGCCATCAGTAAAAACGGTTGAGAACTGCCGTTTTGGCTGCGATCCCGATAAACCCACCACCTGGTGCACCGAATGCCGCGACCGTACCGCCGCCGGTGAACAATTAAAATCCGTTTCACGCCACACGCCATTTATCAACCTGCCGGTATCTGCCACCGAAGACCGTGTGGTGGGCACCCTGGATATTGAAAAAGCCATTCAAAAGGGCGTCAGAGCTTTTGAGCCCGGTGTTTTGGCCGCCGCCAACCGCGGCTTGCTTTATATCGATGAAGTCAACCTGCTGGACGATCATGTAGTGGATGTGCTGCTGGACGCCGCCGCCATGGGTGTCAACAATGTGGAACGCGAGGGAATTTCTTTCACTCACCCTGCACGCTTCATATTAGTAGGCACCATGAATCCCGAAGAAGGCGATCTGCGGCCGCAACTGCTCGACCGCTTTGCCCTCTCCGTTGAAATTCGCGGTATTCGTGATGCACGCGAACGCGTCACCATCATGGAACGCAACCTGGCTTATGAATCTGATGCTGTGGCATTTAGAAAAGATTTTGAAGGCAAAGAAGAAGAACTTTCAGAACAGATCGAAAAAGGCCGCCATCTGGTTGACCAGGTAACCCACACCAAACAAAATCTGCTTTCAATTGCTGCGCTGACCTCTTCATTGAATGTGGACGGGCACCGCTCTGACCTGGTGATTCTCAAGACTGCACGTGCGCAAGCTGCCTTTGACGGACGCACCTCCATCACCGACCGGGATATCGCCTTGGCCGCTGAACTAGCCCTGCCTCACCGCCTCAAGAGCGGTCCCTTCCAACGTGAAGAAATGGGCATGGAAGAACTGCAAGAGCGTATTGAACAACTCTCCGGCGGAACCCCAAGCGGCACCAATCAACCCTCCACCTCTGAATTGGGCGACGAAGACTCTTCATCCCCAAAAAAAGCGTAACGCCGGAACAAGCCGGCGAACAAACCCCTGAACAAGGGGAGCCGCAACCCTCCCCGCAAAATGTATTTGATAAAAACGACGCCTTCTGGTGGACGGGCGGTCAAAAGACGCCTGTGGGCGAAGAGTTCAACCCCCGCAAACTGGATACGCCGCTGGATAAAATGATGCGCTCGTATGCTGGCCGACGTTCTGTGACCCGCACCGAACGCAAACGCGGACGTTATATTCAATCCACACCGGCCAATGGTCGCACAAATGATTTGGCCTTTGACGCCACCATCCGTGCGGCTGCGCCTTTTCAGCGCGACCGCAGCGAGATCCGCGAACGCAACAAAGTAGCTTTCGCCATCCGCCCCGGTGATTACATGAAAAAAATCAGGGTGCGCAAAGCAGCCAATCTAATTCTGTTTTTGGTGGATGCCTCCTGGTCAATGGCAGTGGCTGAACGCATGGCCGCCACCAAAGGTGCAATCCTCTCGCTTCTGACCGATGCCTATCAACGGCGCGATCGGGTGGGATTGATCGTATTTCAGAAAAGTAAAGCAACGCTGGTGCTGCCGCCTACAAATTCAGTGCTGCTGGCTCAGGAAGCTCTTTCTGATGTGCCAGTGGGCGGTAAAACGCCGCTCAGCGCGGGATTGTTGATGTCATACGAAGTGTTGAAAAGAGAAAAGAATCTACACCCCGAGATCATGCCATTATTGATCATCCTTACTGACGGAGCTGGCAACGTGTCTATCGGCCACCAACCGCCTCAGGATGAAGCCTATAAATTCGCTGAAATGATCGCCAAAGACAACGTCCATTCCGTGGTGATCAATATGGAACACGCAGCCTTTGATCAGGGTCTTGCCCAGGCGCTGGCAGACCACCTCAAATGCCCCTGTTATACCATTACCGATCTTAAAGCCGAAAGCCTGTTTGTAACTGTTCAACAAGAAATTCGACAGGTGAACACCAATGCAGCCCTGGATTTCAAATAAACCCTGCCGATGATGAAAAGGTGAGTTAGAATTAGGCCATGGTTCGAAATCCGGCTCGCAAGAACAAGCTTCGTTCAACACTTATCGTAATCATATTTGCGACATTGCCCTGCTATCTGCTGGGTATGATCGTTTTATGGATCGGCAACAGTGTCATCGATCAACAGAACATTACGCCAACCATCACGCTGACCGCCACACTTGATCCCTGGGGAGGAATTCCCACCTCAACCCTTCCCCCCATCCCGACCAGCCCTGCAATCATCACAGAAACCGCCACCATCACCTTGACTCCCTCACCAACAATCACTTATGTGATCCCGAGCAACACACCCACTAATTCACCCACACCGTCCGCCACGGCTACTGCCACTTTAACTCCAACGGCAACTGAAACCATAGTAGTGGTGGAAACCACCACAACACCATAGGAAATAATGAAGGATATCACGCCGTTCCTGCTTACATTACTGTCAAAACCAGGTCTTTCGGGTTACGAACAATCCGTCAGCGAAATCATTGCTGAAGAATGGCACCCATTGGTGGATGAATTAACCATCAGTCCACTGCGCAGTTTGCACGGCCTTCGCAAAGCTGCATCAAAAAAGAAAAGACCCACAGTCATGATCGCTGCCCACATGGATGCCATTGGATTGATGGTAAAGAGTGTTGAACACGGATTATTATCTATCACTACCATTGGCGGAATTGATCCACGCGTGCTCCCAGGCCAGTTGGTCACCGTGCATGGCAAAATAGATTTGCCGGGTTTGGTTCAGTTGATACCAGACAGGCTAATCAATAACCAGACCTCAAGCAAGGCTCCCGAAAAGAGCCAATTGTTTGTCGATACCGGTTTTACCGAAAAAGAGCTTGATGGGTTGGTTAAACCCGGCGACGTGATCTCATTCGCTCAGCCGCCGTTTGAATTAACCGGTGGTTATATCGCTGGTCACAGCCTGGATAACCGCGCCTCCGTGGCCGCGCTGACGCTTTGCCTGGAAGAGATCAAGAACTACAATCTTGATTGTAATGTGGTGGCAGCCGCCACCGTTCAAGAAGAGGTCTTTGCGGTTGGAGCTGCGACATCCACTTTTAGCGTGCGACCTGACCTGGCCTTTGCCGTGGACGTGACCTTTGCAAAAGGTCCTGGATCCAACGATTACCGCACCTTCCCTCTGGGAGAAGGTCCTGCCATCGGTTTGGGCGCCAACAATCACCCGGCGCTGACCAAAAAAATGACTTCGCTGGCTGAGGCGCTGGATATCCCCTATTTTATTGAAGCTATGCCAACCAGTTCTGGCACAGATGGAATGGCCATGCAAATTTCCGCAAACGGCATCCCCACCCAGGTTATTGGTATGAGCCTGCGTTATATGCACACATCAGTTGAAATGACCTCTCTCAAAGATATTGCGCGCACCGGCCGACTGCTGGCGCAATTCATCACCGACCTGAATCCTGATTCATATAAATCAATGTTTGAGGAGAAATCATCATGAGCCCTCAGACCAAATCAACATTCAAGGTTGGCAAAGCCCAATTGGATCTGTTGGAAGAGTTAACCAACGCCAACGGTGTCTCTGGCAATGAAATAGATATCCGCGAGATCATCCGCAAAAAGGTTGCTCCATATGCAGATGAGATCAAGGTGGATGGCATGGGCAATTTACTGGTGGTCAAACACGCCAAAAAACCCAATGCTATTAAGGTCATGCTCGATGCCCACATGGACGAAGTCGGTTTCATGATCGTTGAAGAAGACGGCGATGGTTTGTATGAATTTGAGCAGGTGGGCGGCGGCGATGAACGCCAGTTCGTTTCAAAACCTGTTTGTGTCGGCAGCCAAAAACTGCCCGGCGTGATCGGCAGCAAGCCCATTCACCTGGCAACGGATGACGAAATGCATTCTGTCATTTCACAGCAAAGCATGCGCATTGATCTCGGTCCGGCAGGCAAAGGCAAAGCCAAACGCGGCGATTACGCTGCTTACGCCACCAAATTTATCCGTTCAGGGGATGCCATCTTTGCCAAAGCCCTCGATAACCGCCTGGGCTGCGCAACCTTGATCGAATTGCTGAGAACTGCTCCAGACCATATTGAATTACTGACGGCATTTACTGTGCAGGAAGAAATCGGCCTACGCGGTGCAATGGTGGCGGCTTACGATTTCTACCCGCAATTGGCGATTGCCGTGGATTCAACACCCGCATTTGATTTTGAACGCCCTGATGGCAATGAAAACACTCAATATAATTGCAAACTCGGCGGCGGACCGGCGATCTATATTGCCGATAGAGGCACTCTTTCTGATCCCCGTTTGATTCGGTTTTTGACCCGCATTGCTGAAGAAAACAAGATCAACTTCCAATACCGCCAACCTGGCGGCGGTGGTACGGATTCCGGAGCACTTCATGTGACCCGCGGAGGTATCCCATCTGTCTCTGTCTCTGTTCCAGGGCGTTATGCTCACACCGCAGTGATGGTTGCCCGTATCAGCGACTGGCAAGACACTTTGACCCTGCTGCAAAATGCACTTGCAGCGGTGACCCCTGAAATCCTCTCTGGTGATCGAGCTTAATCCCCGCCAGGAATTGGAGCAAAATGAAAAACCTAATTAAAAAACTAACCGAAACCTCGTCACCATCAGGGTATGAATCCGCGATTCGCGAAGTGATTCGGGCTGAGATTTCGTCACTCTCGACCAATATCAAGGTTGATGCGCTCGGCAACCTGATCGTGACCATGGGAAAGAAGACTGATAAAGGCTTGCGCATTATGATTGCCGCGCATATGGATGAGATCGGCGTGATCGTCAGTCATGTTGAAAAAAATGGATTGGTACGCTTTTCAAATCTGGGCACGATATTACCCCAATATCTGGTTGGCAGCCGGGTGGTATTTCTAAACGGTGTGAGAGGTGTGATCAATCAGGACCGCCCCGATGATCTGCATAAAATTATGACTCAAGATAAACATTTCATTGATGTGGGTGCTGCAAGCGACAAGGACTGCCCATTGAAAATCGGGGATGTCGGTGTATTTGACCGAGGTTTTGTCGAACTTGGCAAACGAGTTTCTGCCAAATCACTGGATGACCGTGTTTCTTGCGCTGTGATGATCGAAGTTATGAAAACAATCAAAAACAGCCCGCATGAACTGGCCTTCGTTTTCAGCACACAGGAAGAAGTGCAATCAAAAGGCGCCACAACCGCAGCCTACGAGATTGAACCTGACCTCGCCATAGCGTTGGATGTGACCCCTTCGCTTGATATTGTGGGTGTCAAAATGCAGGTTGACCTTGGTAAAGGACCGGCCATCAAAGTACGTGATGTGGGCATGTTGAGTGATCCACGTATGGTAAGGTGGATGGAAGAAACGGCCAAAAAGAACAACATTGCCTACCAACTCGAAGTTTTGGATATTGGCACCACGGATGCAAAGGTAATGCAGATCAGCAAAGCTGGAATGCCCACCGGAGCACTCTCCATCCCCTGCCGTTATGTGCATTCTCCTTCGGAAGTATTGGATATGGATGATGTTCAAGCGACGGTAACACTTCTAACCGCCTTGTTGAATTCTCCGGTCAGTTTAGAATAAAGTAAATGTAATTGTTGCGGCGGTATAATTAACCAAAATGAAATTTGGAGAAGGCTGATATTTTAAGGCCACTAAAAAGGATTTGACGCATGTCCAAGAAAAATATTCTTTCATCCTTTTTTCATTCTGAAATCACCAGCAGGATATTGACCATTCTGGCGGTTTTCAGCGTGCTGGTCATTGCGATTCTCTTAAGCGGACCCAAACCTCTTGATTACACTGAGGAATCAGCGGCAGTCACTCAGGTTGCACTCGTCGATAATGGAGAAATAACAGCCAATCTGGCAGACTTAATCACAGAACCTCCGGTTACTTCGGGAGTAATTGTTGGAACAACTGCTGTATTAGTGATCATTTTTGTGGGGACGATGATCGAAATGCGAAGAAATTCTAAATAACGAGAATCTTAAA
Organism: Chloroflexi bacterium HGW-Chloroflexi-4; assembly: GCA_002840715.1. Lineage (GTDB taxonomy): Bacteria > Chloroflexota > Anaerolineae > Anaerolineales > Anaerolineaceae > UBA6107. Next base: position 151,439 of record PHBW01000009.1, on the reverse strand, counting down.
GATCCAAAAGAACTCTTAAATACTGATCCACTATCCGATCGATATTAAATCTTTCTTCAGAGCGTGCTCTGGCTGCAACCCGCTTTTGATCATGGTTGATAAGCGCTTGCTGGGCAGCATCCGCCAGAGCGTGAATATCGGGTTTTTGCAGCTTCCAGGGGTCTGATCCATAACGAGCGATTGCTCCGCAATCCGCATTGACAAGTTCTGAGAGTGAACCGGTATCATAACCAATCACCGGCAAACCGCAAGCCAGGGCTTCAATCACAGAATTTGGACAAGCCGCGTTAATATCTGAAGAAAAGAATAAATGAGCGGAACGGTCAATCGCCGGGATGGCTTCACGCTTTACCAAACCTTTCCAAATAATATCCACTCCGCAGCCAAGATAACTGATTTGAAGATTGGCAGGCACACTGCCCACCACCATCAGTTCCACAGGGCGCGTCAGCCGCTTGGAGAGCAGCTTGGCCATCTGCACTGCAGAATCCAAACCGCCTTCATATCCGCTACCGAGGTTGCCTTCAACGAGCAAGATGCGGATGCGATCAGCAGGCGGAGAACCCGCACCAACCGGGTTGAATAAATCAAGATTGACGCCGTTATAGATAACGCGGCCGGGATTTTTTGTTTCTCCGTATTTACGCGTCCACCATCCCTGTGTGAAATTACTTTGATAAACGATTTGATCCGCCATGCCGCGGATGGTTTTGAGTATCCAGTTATTTACTTCGGCGCGCAAGAAATGCTTAATCCCGGTGCGGGTCTGGCGGTGCACCCAGTTCATGCCATTCAAGCGTTGTACAATGCGCACACCGTTGCGATTGGCTTCTCTGAGCAAACCAATATGGCGTGTACCGCCTATCACCAAAATGGCGGTGTTGGCCGGGTCAAGGGCGTCGTGATTTAAGTTATAACCGCGTGAAGACAAGACCTCTGCAAACCTGGTATGAAAAGACCCCGGTCCGCCGCGTCCGATTTTTTGAGGAAGAATGCAAATCGTTTTTCTCATGTGAAGATAAACCGGTTAACCGGAATAATCCAATAATCCTTTGACAATACGCCCGGCTGCATGACCATCTCCAAACGGGTTTTCAGCATGGGCCATAGCATCATAGGCTTTAGGATCATCCAGCAAGTGTCGTGTTTCGGATATGATTTTTTTTGGATCAGTGCCTACCAGTTTCAACACTCCAGCCGCTACCCCTTCAGGGCGTTCAGTTTTTTCGCGCAGCACAAGAGCGGGTTTGCCTAAACCGGTGGCTTCTTCCTGAATCCCGCCTGAATCCGTCAGGATAATCGCGGCTGCCTTCATCAAGTGCACCAATGAAATATATTCCAACGGCGCAAGTAAAGTCACTTCAGAGAGGCTGCCTAAACGCTGCTTGACGGTTTCTTGGATATTGGGGTTTAAATGAACAGGGTAAACCCATTTTACGGCGTCGCCATAATGGCTTGCCAATGAACTTATCGCACTGCAGATGTCTTCAATCGGCTGGCCAAAGTTTTCTCTACGGTGGGCAGTGATCAATACCAAACGACGCTTGCCATTTGAAATACCCCACTCTTTCAACCAAGCCTCCACCTGGGCTGGAGCAGGCATTGTTACGATCTGTTGCAGGGCATCAATGGCTGGGTTACCCGTGACCAGGATGTGATCATCAGAAATACCCTCATTGAGCAGATTTTCACGGCTGAGCTGAGTGGGCGCAAAATGCAGGTCAGCGGTTACGCTGGCAATGCGCCGGTTGATTTCTTCAGGGAAGGGTTGCAGTTTGTCGTTGGTGCGCAAGCCGGCTTCGACATGCCCCACTTTTATGCCGCGATAAAAAGCAGCCAGGCTGGCTGCCATCACGGTGGTTGTATCTCCCTGGATCAAGACCCAATCGGGCTTTTCTTCGGAAAGGACGGGATCAATATTTTCAAGGATTTGGGCGGTGAGTTGTGAAAGAGATTGGTTTGGCTTCATCAAGTTCAGGTCGATATCAGGTTTGATCTTGAAGAGTTCAAGCACCTGATCCAGCATCTCGCGATGTTGAGCCGTCACACACACGCGTGACACGATACCATCTGCGTTTTCCAACGCTTTGACCACCGGAGCCATTTTAATGGCTTCAGGCCGGGTGCCAAAAATCGAAAGTACGCGCAAGTCAGCCATCAATTATTGATTCTTATGATCCCCAAGGCGATAAACAGTGAACTCAGAATCCAACCAGGTTTGGCGTTTTTCCGGTTTTTGCCAATCCAGTGCATCAACGCAGTCAATAATAATCTTTGAAGGAGTAAGTTTTTGAAGCTCGGTGGGTGTAATGGCTTTAAATTGGCTGTGCCCTACCAAAAAGATTACTGCATCAACAGATTTTACAACTTCTGCCAATGATGCGCTGATTGAGACGCCTTCAAGTTTGAAATCCGGTTTGTAGGGTTCACAGGCAATCACTTTTACACCCGCCTTGTGTAATTTTTCAGCCACCTCAACAGCCGGACTTTCACGCAAGTCATCCACGTCGGGTTTGAATGCCAGACCCAACACGGCAATTTTTTTGTTTTTCAATTCGCCCAAAGCTCTTTCGACCAAAGAAACAGCAAAATCTGGCTGGCTGTCATTGACATTTCTGGCTGTGTTGATCAAAGGGGTGATATCAGGCGCTTTTTCGACCAAAAACCACGGATCCACACTGATGCAGTGGCCGCCTACGCCAGGACCGGGGTTGAGAATCTTTACCCGGGGATGTTTGTTGGCAATGGATATCGCCTCCCAAACATCCACACCAAAACGATCAGCCAGGCGTGAAAACTCATTGGCAATGGCGATGTTGATATCACGGTAGGTGTTTTCCATCAATTTGACCATTTCAGAAGTGGTCGAATCGGTAATGAAAATTTCACCTTCAACAAAAGCACGATAGAGATCACGGCCAGCTTCAGCCGAAGCCTGGTCAATGCCGCCGATCACGCGTGAATTATGGATCAATTCATCCATGATCTTGCCGGGCAGCACCCGTTCGGGTGAATACGCCAATAAGAAGTCTTGACCAGCCTTGAGCCCGGATTTTTCGAGTATAGGCAGAACAAGTTCTCGGGTGGTTAGCGGGGGCGAAGTAGATTCCAGCACCACCAAATTGCCTTTGCGCAAGACTGGCACAATGGATTCTGCGGCGGCAGCCACGAAACGCATGTCTGCCTTTTTCCCATCATAAAAAGGAGTAGGCACGGCAATAATGAAGGCATCTGCAGCAACTGTTTTTTGTGAAACCAGAAAATTTCCACTTTGGATGGCTTCTTGAACAACATCGTTCAAACCAGGTTCGAATATGTGTACTTTTCCTGATTGAAGACTGTTTACCACATCAAGGTTATTGTCAACTCCTGTAACCTTCAGCCCATGAGTGGCAAATGTGCTTGCGGTGGGCAATCCAATATATCCAAGCCCGATAACGCAAATTGATTTAATTTGCATAATATTTCCTCTGAAGTAAAGATTTAGTGATTATGCCACAGGATGACAGGCTTGGGGAGGTTATCAAAATCCTTAGCCGCACGCATGGAATATTGCTTGCATCGATAATAACGCCGTGATACACTTTTTACATGCAACGTGTAATCTTACTCGTTTCACCTGATACTGAATTTTTGCAACAATTACGTTCTCACCTTGAAGAGGGTGGGCGTTATCAAGTTTCAGTCGCATTAAGTGCTCATGAAGCATTAAATTTGGCCAATAGCAATTTTTTTGAAGTCGCCATTGTGGATGGAGAACTGGATGACATTCCAGTTGCTGCATTCACCCGTGATCTTACCGCTTTACAATCCGATTTAAAAATTTTGGTTTTTCCGCCTGACAACAACCCCCAACACCCGGTGTTGGATGGGCTGTCTGTCAATGGTTATTTAAGCAAACCTTTTTCAGGCCAGGAAATTGGGAAAGCATTATCAAGCTTGTTTTCTGATCAACCTTTGCCAAATAATGTTCAAGTCAAGGTGATTGATGACCTGGTCAAGCAGTGGCTTCAAATCCCTGAAACCGGCGGAAGAAAAGCGGAACAAATCCTCAAAGCCACCACTTCGCAAACCGTATTAATCATCATTAAAGATCAATTAATTGCCAGTGCCGGTTCATTGGATAATGGTCTGGTTCAAAACGTTACAGGCTTTTTGTCACGCTATTGGAAAGATGAAGAGAACAGCGAGTTGGCCCGTTATATAAAACTTGATGGCGACGGTTCAAATCGATTTTTGTATACCACCAAGCTAGTGAACAATGTTGTTTTGGTGATGGTGTACCCAATGAATGCCACCTTACAAATGGTTCGGCGTGAATTAAATAAAGTTAAAAACAATTTCCAGCAGAACTATCCAACAACCGGAGAATTAAGGCAGGATATTGCCAAACATACGCTGGTTGAAATCAACACAAGAAACAAACAGCTCGAGTCACTGCAAATAAGTGCCAATACTTTTTCACAAAGCGATATTGATGTATTGGATCAAATGGAAGCATCCACTCAAAATACGCTCTCTGTAGAGGGTACTCAAGCCGAAATTGAAGCGCGCAAGTTGTTTGAACAGGAATCTCTTAAGTCAAAACCAAAACCTGAAATTAATACGATTTCTCAAGAAGAAATTGACTTATTAAAAGCCTTGCAAGACTCTCCTCAACTACCTGCAGGGGATGCTGTATCGCAGGCTGAGTTGGAAGCACGCAAGCTGTTTGAACAGGAATCAGTCAAACCAAAACCTACAATCGCTGCCATTTCTCAAGAAGAAATTGACTTGTTGAAAGCTTTGCAAGATTCTCCTCAACCAACCGCCGTTGATGCCGTGGCTCAGGCAGAGTTGGAAGCTCGTAAGCTGTTTGAACAGGAATCGGTCAAACCAAAACCCACAATCACCGCCATTTCTCAAGAAGAAATTGATTTGTTGAAAACCATGCAGAATGAACCAGCCCCTGCCGTGGATGCTGTATCTCAGGCAGAGTTGGAAGGAAGCACGCAAGCTGTTTGAACAGGAATCAATAAAACCCAAACCAACAATCGCTGCCATTTCACAAGAAGAAATTGATTTGTTGAAAGCCATGCAAAATGAACCAGCGCCACCATCCGTGGATGCTGTTTCTCAAGCAGAAATTGAAGCACGCAAGTTATTTGAACAGGAATCAATCAAACCAAAACCGGCGATCAATGGTATCTCACAGGAAGAGATTGATTTATTAAAAGCCATGCAGGAAACAAATTCGCGGCCTCAAACAAATGATCTCTCTGAAACAGAAATAGCTGCCCGAAAATTATTTGAGCAGGAATCCTTAAACAAAGCAACTATTGCTGCCAATGATGTTTCTCAAATTGATCTAGATGCACTTGGTCTGACCGAGCAAGAATCCTTAAAAGCTGAAGCAGAAAACCCCTCCAATATCAGTGAACAGGAATTAGCGGAGTTAACCAAAATGCTTGACCAAATGCCTGACCCAGACCCACAACCCGGAGCAGAAATTGCGGTTGAAGAAAAGAAACTTCCCGAATGGTTAACTGAACTCGAAACCGCAGATAATGCAACAATGGCTCAACCGTCGGATAATACACAGCCGCGTCCAGCCGAAGACAGTGTTCCTGCTGGAATTCCTCCTTTTTTAGTAATTGATGAGAGTCTGAAATCTGCCATTGAAAAAGGTGAACCTCTGCCCGAGATTGACTTCAAACTGCCTTGGGAAGATGAAGAAAATACCGTTAAAGTTGCCACAGAAAATCTTAGCACTCAAACTGTTGAACCCAAGTCTGATGAAATTCTAGAAAATGTAAATAATCAGCCAGTGCAAGTTGCTGAACCGGTGCTTCAAACTGAAATTGAAGCATTAAAGCCTGCCGCAGCTACATTCGCCGAAGTTCTGGAGACCGTTAGCCCGCAAGTGGAAAAAAGCACTGAAACGATGCCTGCAATGGTTGAATCGGCTGCGTTAACTGTATCTGAATCAATGGCAACCCAAGAAACAGAAACGTCATCTACCCCTCCGAGTTTGAAAGATTTTCGCTTCAACTACACACTGGTTTTAATGCCCGGAGATCACAACCATTTTTTGACTAAAAACCTTTCTGACAAACTCAGTACGATCATGCCAGACATCCATGAAGACCAGGGTTGGAAGATGACCAGCATCACGATCCGACCGCAATACCTGCTTTGGACTGTTGCTGTTCGTTTTGGTGTATGTCCAAACCAGATCATGCAAGAAGTACGTAATTTAACATCAAATTCAATTTTTGCAAATTTCCCCGAAATCGCCAAGGTCAAAACCTCCAACGATTTCTGGTCATCTAATTATCTGGCGGTTAGCGGGTCAGAACCAGCTCAAGCGAATTTGATCTTTGATTTTGTAAATGATGCCTGGAAGACCCCCGAAGCAGCCGCTCTCTGAATCCGCTATTAAAGGATAAGCTACTATGCCCCCAGTTCTCTATTTAATCGACGGACATGCCCTGGCCTATCGTGCGTACTTTGCCCTGACCGCTGGAGCAGGCAGTGAACGTTTACAAACAAAATCTGGCGAACCCACGGCCGGGATTTTGGGATTCGCCAATGTGATGATGCGCCTGCTGGAACAGGAAAGACCGGAATATCTGGCGGTTGCCTTCGACACCGGAAAAACATTCCGCAATGATTTGTTCCCGGGATACAAAGCCACGCGCGCCAAAATGCCGGATGACTTGCGTCCGCAAATTGACCGCATTCGTCAACTGGTGGATGCATTTCACCTGCCCCGTCTTGAACAGGAAGGCGTTGAAGCAGATGACATCCTCGGGACGATCGCATATCAAGCTGTGGAACAAGGATTCGGCGTCAAGATCATCACCGGAGACCGCGATCTGCTGCAACTGGTGAATGACCGCATTGTAGTTGCCCTGTCTGGAACAAAAATTTCAGAAGCCAAGAACTACACGGCCGAAGATGTGAAAGCCTATCTGGGAGTGAGTCCCGACCAAGTCGTGGATTATAAGGCCTTGGTTGGCGACACTTCAGATAATATCCCCGGTGTGCCGGGTGTTGGTCAAAAAACAGCCGTCAACCTTTTGGAACAGTATAAAACGTTGGATGAAATCTATGCGCACGTGGCTGAGATTCCGGGCAAAATGGGCGTCAAGATTGCCGAAGGTAAAGAGTCAGCCTATATGAGTCAGACGCTTGCAAGAATTAAAACGGATGTCGGCATCACTTTAAAACTTGAGGATGCGAGAACCGACCACATCAATATTGCTGCGGTTGAAGCCCTCTTTAGAGAACTGGAATTCCGCACGCTGGTCACGCGTTTACATACAGTCGCGGCTCCCTTTGTTAAGGCCGCACTAAAGGGTCAAATGAACCTCTTTGCAAGCAATGTTCAAGAGATCAGCGTGCCTTCACAATATTCGTTGGAAACCGTGATCGTCAACTCACCCGAAAAACTTAATGAATTGGCCGTTGTATTGTCAAATTCAACTAAAATAGCTTTTGATACCGAGACGACATCAACCGATCCGCTTAAAGCAGATTTGGTGGGGATATCTGTATCGGTCAAGGAAGGCACTGGGTATTATATCCCTGTAGGTCATACTGGCTTGACTGCCCAATTGCCTGTAACAGATGTTATTCAAGCGATCAAACCGGCTTTTACAGATGCAAAAATCGAAAAGATCGGTCACAATATTAAATATGATGCCCTTGTCTTGGGCAATTACGGCCTTGAGGTTTATCCGCTTTCATTTGACACCATGCTGGCTGAATGGTTGATTGACCCCTCTTCACACAATCTGGGGCTAAAAGATATGGCCGCCGATTATCTCAATGCCAGTATGACCCACATTGAAGAATTGATTGGCAAAGGCAAAACCCAAATCACAATGGACCAGGTGCTGGTTGAATCTGCCGCGCCCTATGCTGCCGCGGATGCCGAAGTTACCTTCAGACTGGCTCCTCTGGTTGAAAAGAAAATGGAAGACCGCAAGTGCACCAAAATTTTCAAAGAAATCGAGATGCCGCTGGTACCTGTTTTGATGCAAATGGAACGTAACGGCATATCGCTGGATATTGAATTCTTCAAGAAATTCAGCGGTGAAATGAATATCAGGCTAAGAGAAATTGAAGACCAGGTTTATCAGGCAGTTGGTTATCCCTTCAACCTCAATTCGACCCAGCAGCTCTCAAAAGTACTGTTTGAAACGCTGCGGTTGATTCCACCAGACCGCAACAAGAAAACCGCAAGCGGTCATTTTTCGACCTCAGCAGCAGTTTTGGATGAACTGAGCGGCAAGCACCCGGTTGTAGACCTGCTGCTCGAATACCGCGAGTTGGCAAAATTAAAATCAACCTACCTCGATTCACTGCCTCTTCAGGTGAACCCGCGCACAAGCAGGGTGCATACCAATTTCAATCAAACTGGTTCAGTCACCGGGCGGTTGGCTTCAATTGACCCCAATTTGCAGAACATCCCCACCCGCACCGAGATTGGCCGTCAGGTGCGCCTGGGGTTCAAAGCTTCACCCGGCTGCAAGCTATTGTCAGTGGATTATTCACAGATTGAATTGCGTATTGTTGCCCACATGTCTGGTGACGAAGCCATGTTAAATGCCTTCCGTGCCGGTCAGGATATTCATGCGGCGACAGCCGCTGCCATTAATGGCATTTCACTTGAAGAAGTTACTAAAGATCAACGAAGGCATGCCAAAGCCATTAATTTTGGTTTGATTTATGGCATGAGCGCGTTTGGCTTGAGCCGTTCGACAGACCTGACACTCGGTGAAGCAGAGAATTTTGTGAAAGGTTATTTTGAAAACTTTCCAGGTGTAAAGAGTTATCTCGATAACATCCGCATCTTAGCGACCCGTCAGGGTTATGTTGAAACCATGCTTGGGAGAAGGCGTTACTTCCCCAACCTGGCCAATCCAATTAACGTCAACATGAAGAACCGTGAAGAAAGAGAAGCCATTAACGCACCCATCCAGGGCACGGCTGCAGATATTATGAAACTAGCATTGATCCAGCTACCGCCGGCGCTCAAAGCCAAAAATTTGCAGGCAAAAATTTTGCTTCAAGTTCACGATGAGCTGGTTCTGGATGTACCCGAAGGCGAATTGGCCGATACTGCTATAGTAGTTCAAAGTGTCATGTCTGAAGCCTATCAATTGTCTATTCCCCTTCTGACCGAAGCCAGAAGCGGCATTAATTGGGGAAGCATGCAAGTGTTAATAAATTGAAATTAAAATGAAAGAATATTCATGAGCCAAGAATCTGCCCAATTTCAAACCCTTATGAGTCAGGGGCACACAGCCGCCTGGGAACAAGACTGGGCCAAAGCATTGGAATTCTACCGACAGGCACTGCTTGAAAACCAAACAGATGCAATGGCACTTGCCAGCGCCGGCTTAGCCAGCTATCAACTTGAACAGTATGACGAAGCTTTGAAGTTTTATCTTCGTTGTTCAAGCATCACTCCTGACGACCCAATGCCCTTCGAAAAGATGGGGCGGATTTATGAACACACTGGTGAGATCATCGACGCGGTTAAATCGTTTATGCAATGTGGAGAAAAACAACTCAAAGCACGAGACGCAGAGCATGCCATAGCAGCTTTCAAAGAAGCCATCCGTTTGGATCCAAACAATCAAACGGTGCGCATGCGCCTTGCAATGATCTACGACAAAATGGGATTGATAGCCGAATGTGTAACCGAATACTTATTTGTAGCAGCATTAATGCAATTCAGCGGAGATATCTCAAAAGCCAGCCAGGTTGTGCAATATACCTTGGGTCTTGAACCTCAAAACCAGGCAGCTCAAAATGCCATGATGCAGTTAAAAACTGGCCAACAAATGACCTTGCCACAATCCAGCAATGTTGGACCCGGACAAGTATATAAAACCTCAGGAAAACAAACTGAAAATCTTGCTCCGGCAGCAGAAAGCTTACCAAAATATGATCCTCTCACCGAAGCGCGATTGATTGCACTAAAAGAAATGGCTGGCATGTTGTTTGACCAACCTGAACCCACAGACGCTGATGGACATGTTCCAATGCGGCGGCAGATTCACCTTTTGCGTGGAACTGGCGATTTATCTTCAAAAGATGCCGAACGGTCTCGCGCTCGTACACACCTCAGCCGAACTATTGACTTGCAAACAGCGGGCAAGGATGACGAAGCGGCCGTTGAGCTAGAAAGAGCGATAGACCTGGGCCTTAACCTGTCTGCTGCAGAATACGTATTGGCGTTGTTGACTTATTCAGCCAACCCTCAAAAAGCATTGAAACATCTGCAAAAAGCAGTCAGAAACCCTGCCTACGCCTTAGCTTCAAACTTATTAATAGCCCAAATTCAAGAAAAAGCCGGTCAATATAAAGACTCAAGCACTTACGCACTCCAAGCACTTAAGCTTGCCGATGTGTTATCAGTGCCGCGCGATATGGAAAATGAACTTACCCAATTATACGAGCCAATCCTTGAAGCACATGAACGGGTAAACGAAGAAAAAGATTTGGCGAATATCACAAAAATCATTCAAGCTCAAATCATGCGCAATGATTGGCGTGATTATTTGAAAGAAGCCCGCAGCCAACTACCTAAGCAGCCTGAAGGCAATCCTCCGATTCCTCTTGCGGAAATGCTTCTTGAAACCACTAACAGCCAGGTGATCGAAGCTCTTGCACTCATCAAACAATTGGCAGCCGAAGGCAAGATCCGCACAGCAATGGAGGAAGCGTTTTATGCTCTTACCCACGCCCCTACCTATCTACCACTGCATGTGCAAATCGGTGAACTGCTGATCATGGAAGGACGCATTCTTGAGGCTGTCGAAAAATTCAACCTCGTTGCCTATCTTTATAATGTCAGAGGCGAAACTAACCAGGCGGTAAGACTATTAACCCGTGTGTCCAAACTTGCCCCCATGGATCTTTCAGTCAGGGATATGTTGATAGATCTGTTGATTTCTTCAAACCGCATGGATGAAGCCGTTCAGCAATACATGGATATTGCCAATGTGCATTATCTGCTGGCCGAATTGGATCTGGCAAGATCAGATTATCAAAAAGCCTTATCGCTATCGCAAAAGACTGTCACCTCACGCACCTGGGCAGTGCAGATCCTGAATAAACTGGCAGATATTGAACTTCAAAGCCTTGATCTGAAACAGGCCATCAAAATTCTTGAACAACTTCGCAGTTTGGAGCCACTAGAATCCACCACACGTGCAACTTTGATTGATCTTTATCTGCGCATTGGTCTGCCATCAGGCGCGATGAATGAACTGGATGCTTTCCTCAGGCTGCTTGAAACAGCCGGCCATAAAGAACGCTCAGAACGTTTTCTTGACGCCTTATTGGAAGACCGCCCTGATAACATCGATATTCAAAAACGCTTGATTCGTTTTTATCAAACACAAAATAGACAGCAAGAGATTATTGAAAAATTGGATGCCCTGGCAGAAAAATGTTTACGACAGGAAAATCGTGATGGTGCACTTGCAACCCTGCAGAACCTGATTGAGTTAAACCCGCCAAACAGCAACGATTACCGCAGGTTGTATGAAGAATTGAGAAATCAGAAAAAATAAAATAACGCCCGGAGTCTTCCGGGCGTTATTATTTTTTAGAAAACACCATTATTGTTCAGAAAGCGAGTGTAATCCTTGTCACTGCCTTGAATATGACCCATCCACCAATCAACAAGAAATCCGGTCGCTTCCGACATTACTTGATGTTCTTCGTTTGCTATTCGATCAATAAATTTATTAATTTTTTGCTGATATATTGAGTGCTCATTTCGTTGAACGATCAAATCACGATAATGATATTTTTCCAATAAAGTTTCTTCAGTTGTAAAATGAAGATTTGCATAATCGATCAATTCGTTCAAAATGGTTACTAAATCTTTAGCTTCTGTTGTAGTATCGTATATGATAAATAATTTGTTAAGCACATTTATGATCGTTTGATGCTGCCGATCAAGTATATTAACCCCAACCGAATATTCTTCATTCCAAACAATTTCGCGTGTCATTGTAAACCTCTTATTAATCCGAATTATTTGGATATTGAAATTACCACCAGATGCGGAACCAGGTTCTTCCGGTTGCGGATTCCCCGCGGACGTTGATCTCAGCGATAGCGTTTACGGTAGTTTTGATTTCCAGTTGGTCGACCTGGAAGCTGAATTGACTGATACCGAATTCGTTGGTCTCGGCAAGACGATAGAACTGTTTGCTACCATCGGGATAATAAAGGGTCACTCCCACCTGGGCATTCGCAACCGGCATCAGGTTTTGACTTTGCACAATCACAAAAATAGTTTGCGGCTCACCAGCCCCTATCAGAGAATTTAGGGCAAACACATTGACCACAGGATTAATGAGCGTGCCGGCGATACTTGAGGCTTGATTGGATTTTAACAACTCAGGGTTGCGAACTTCTTTGTCGAAATAGATACGGCCAAGATCCGAGATGACCACGCGCTCACCGCTGGGTTTATCGGGCCACCATTCCATGCGAATATTGTCAAAGTATTGCATGTAATGACCATCAACAACTTCGACCTCAGAGATGGGTTGTCCAAACCATGTTGCACCGTCATATGCATCATAAAACTGCAAAAATGCATAACAAACGGAAAATCCTGAATTAAAATTACGACAGGTCGGTCCCTCGCGTGGAATATCGGCAAGTTCTGCACCTTCTTCATGCAATAATTTGCCAAGAGGAGCAATCTGTACCATTGGTCCTTCAGGTGTATCCACCAGATCTAAACGCGCACGTTGAAAGTATTGAACACGTTGGTTGGTCAGGGGATCGATAAAATCATCAGTAATGGGATAACCAAAATAAAGCAGGGGATCGCTGACACTGTTATAGGTTCGCAAGAAATCACCCCAGATCCAGTGCCCGGTTTCAGACACAAAAACGGAATCTGAGGACTGTGCATTAACTGTCTGCGGTACAAGCGCAACCAGTAAAGCCAGTATCAAAAAAACAGAAGACCAGCGAAAATTCTTCATCACTCTCTTATTATACAAATTTCGATGGCTATTCGCAATAGCTGCTGATTTATTAATTGCCCTTCAAGATCCTGCTGAATTCGTCGAAAGGATTTTTGAATTATTGCGTTTGTCTTCCAGAACGGTTAACCAGAAGAAGGCGCCTATCGCCAACAGGCCGATCACTCCCCCGCCCAGCCAGATGGTTCGCCCTCCAAACTGGTCGCTCAACGCACCGCCTAAAACAGGTGCGATCAAAGATGCCACACTGGAGGTTAATCCAAACATGCTCATGTATCTTCCACGCATTTCAATTGGAGCAGCATTGGCAGTGTAAGTTGTGGCGGTTGGACTAATAATCAATTCGCCGATCGTCATAATCACCATACATAACCAGAATCCCCAAAAACCGGTAAAAAGAGCGATCATGGCTGTTGAAACTGCATAGAATACTGTGCCAACGGTTAGCACGGCCATTTGCTTGTGACGCCGGGTAACAAGAGTAACCAGGTATTGCAAAGCAACCACCATAACGGCATTGGTCGTGGGGATAAAACCATACAATTTTTCAGGTAAATCAAAATTGGTGTTTGAATAAACTGGCAGCAGCACCCAAACCATGGAAGCCAACATGGTCGTCAGAGTAAAAGCGCCAATAAACCCCATGAACTCGCGGTGTCTGAAGATGTGCCCATAGCCTGAAAATATGAATTTTCCTTTGAGTGTGTTTGAGACACCGCTGGGTAGTGTTTCTTTGGCTCTTAAGGCAATCAGCAGCCCGTAAAAGGCTAATCCGGCTGCAGCAACATAAAAGGCCAAGGTATAGGATGTAGAGGCCACCAGGCCGCCTATGGCAGGGCCAATCGCCACGCCAGCATTGTTGCTCATGCGCAGCAGTGAATAGGCATCTGTGCGTTTCTCAGCCGGAATCAGGTCAGCCAACATGGCGTCTGCACCCACACGGTAAAGCGGGGTCAATGCACCCATCAGACACTGTGCCGCTGCGAACTCAACGAAAGTGGCAGCTCTACTTAAAAAGAAATACATGATTCCCATACCCACCAAACTGACCACCATGACCCACTTGCGTCCAAGGCGGTCGATGATGGGGCCGGCTACAAACGAAAAGATTAAGCCCATAGCAGCGTTCATGCTGATCAAGCTGGCCGTTTGCGCTAATGGCAGTTCCAGTTTCTTCGAGACATAGATCATCAAGAACGGCCAAATCATGGATTGTCCGATGGTGCTGATCAGCATGCCGATGAACAGAATCCAGAACTGGCCCGGGTATTCTTTTTGAGCGATTTTTAATTTGGCGATCATGGTGAAGAATATTCTAACACGGTGAAATGAAGTTCACAGGTAAGGGCAATTCAACCAGCTAGGGGAGGCTTCGAGTGAATTGCTCAAAAAGTTGGAGCACAAATTAGATTCTCTCATGAGGGCGCCGTAAAATTAATTGTTTTATTTATGTGAAATCAAAAACAATTCAAAACAATTAAAATTTGATCTTAGAATCGCCGATTTTGCCGGGTGAATTGGAATTGGTTTATGCAACAATCGGGGATAGGTTGGCAATTTATAAGGTTGTTAAAGGGCACCACCATTAAATAATAGAATATTTATTCTATTATTTAATTATAATCCCTGTGTCAAGGGGGGCGAGAAGTTTGATTTACACTAGAACACCAACCCCAAGCACAGGTGCACCACAAATTCAAGATTCCCTGGGTTTGAAAATAACATTTGACAATCTCTCTTTATTCGAGGTAAAGTTTATGAATATTATCAGTTTCAAAGGAGGAATCATGCTAAATGAATTCAAGAAGTTTGTGATGCGCGGAAATGTGGTGGATCTGGCTGTGGCAGTGATCATCGGTGGTGCTTTTGGCAAGATTATTACATCGCTGGTCAATGACATCATTATGCCGCCCATAGGGCTGCTTCTCGGCAAGGTGGATTTTTCAAACCTTTACATCAACATGAGCAAAATCAAGTATGCCAGCCTGGCAGAAGCCCAGGCTGCAGGTGCTGCTACTTTGAATTACGGGCTTTTTTTGAACAATGTGGTGAATTTTTTGATCGTGGCACTGATAATCTTTATCATCATCCATGCCATGGATCGCTTAATCAAAAAAGAGGAAAAAGTAGTTGAAGTGACCACACGTAAATGTCCCTACTGTGTAACCGAAATTTCAAAGAAGGCCAGCCGCTGTCCGCACTGCACCTCTGAGGTAAAACCGGTTTAGTTTCCCTGGAAAGATTATTTGCTCTTACGCGGACGTTCTGCACGCGGCAAACCACCGCGATAAGAAGGCGCCATGATCTCATAAATGGCGCATAAGCGGCCGTCCAGCATGCGGCTGCGGATGCGGGCATCCAGATCATCAAGGTTGCCAGACATGGTTATCACTGTGGGCAGCTTGGCATTGTAGCGTTCGTTGAAGATCTGATAGAGCTTTTCACGCGCCCAGGGGGTGGCGCTCTGCGTGCCGAGGTCATCAAGGATCAACACTGAAGCGCTTTTGACGCGGTTAAACATCTCATCATAAGAAACATTACTGGATGGACTGAACGTGGCACGCAAATGATCCAACAGATCAGGCACAACCACAAAAATAGGGTCATCACCCATTCCTTTGCGGTAATTGCCGATGGCAGCCGCTAAGTGGGTCTTGCCGCAGCCGTAGGTGCCCATCATCACCAGCCAGCCGCGAGGAGATTCGGCGAAATCCTGGGCAGCCCTGAAGACATTCTCAAGGTTATTTTGAACATCAAGGGGAAGTCTTTCAGGTTCCCTGCCGCTCCAGTTGCCAAACGAGCGGTCACCCAATAATTGAAGCTGGTAAACCAGGGGGTCTTTGCTGTCTTTGATCGGTGTGCGGTAATCCGGCGCGGAAATGCGCACACGGGTAGAAAGATCGGGGTCTTGCAAACGTGAACGGATGCGGTCATCGAGATCTTCAAAGGTCAGGTTGGTGGTCACCACCAGAGGTAGTTTACGTGAATAGCGGTAATCAATGATCTGAAATAATTTCTCAGCAGCCCACTTTGTGGAATTCTGAGAGCCAAGATCATCCAGCACCAGCAGACCCACGTTGCGGATTTCTTCGAAGCGCTGTTCAAAGGTGGTATCAGAAGAATCGTAAGAATAACGAAGCCAATCCAACAAATCGGGGACGGTCAAGAAAAGGGTATTCATGCCGTATTCGACACAGGTGTTGGCAATGGCGGCTGCCAGATGCGTCTTGCCGCAGCCGTATGTACCCATCAGCACCATCCAGCCGCGCGGTGCGGCGGCGTATTGCTGCGCCTGACTCAAACCATATTGCAGTGATTGAATCTGCTCGTCACCCAACCCAAGCCGGCCCTGTACTGAAAAAGAATGAAAGGTCATCTGACTGAAAGCTTCAAGATTACTCATGCGTAGTAAGCGTTCTTGAGCGCTGCGATTCTGATCGTTTTGTTTGCAGACACACATGGTGAGTTTGCCAAAATCAGGGTCGCTGATCGGCACATCTTTGCGCACAAACCCAACACCGCCGCAGATAGGGCAGACTTCTTCTTTGGGTTTATCCGTTTTAGTGGAGGATGTAGTCGCCATATTGGCCCTCACTGTCGAGTTTGCGATCTTCCTGAGCGGATCGTTGATCTCCTTCATCGCGGCCTTTCTCTTTCCACTTGCGTAAAATGGCTTCTATATATTTCCAACTGCGGGCATTTCTCGTCACGGCAATTCTGAAGGCATCATTGATCCAGTCTGCCGGATATTGGTTTTCTGCGTCACGTAATGCATCAGCAATTAAAGGAGTCAACAAGCCGACGTTTTGTTCGTATAAGGCAAAAATATTAGGTCTTTCGACATTATATGCCGCCGAATGATTGACGCCAGGCTGCCAGGCTCCTTTTGATAATGCTTCAATGGCGGCCCTTCCGCGCGGCGAGTTGAGGAAAAAAAGTTCCTGTTCGCCATTCTCAGCTTTTAGAAGCACCCCCAGCCGCACGGCGGCTTCCAATGCTTTTATGAGTCTTTCTTTTTGTTCTTTTTCAGTCTTCCCGAGGGAGGGAATAAAATCTTCAGCTTCAAAGAAATCTTCAAGTGTCAGATAGCGCAAATCACCTTGCTGTTGGTCGAGACTCCTAAATGACCACAGGATCACACGCAGATCATCCAGGTTGGTAACCTGAGGCAGCAAGTCGGTGAAAAAAGCCGCCGGGATGGGTGTGTTCTTACCCGTGGAGGAATTGAATCCGCTAAATGGAGACATCGTCCGCCCTAATTTCTCTTTTTATCCTTGAAATCACCTGAGTAAGTGGCTGCGTTTTCAAACTTGGCCAGGTTATTCAAGAAGACCAGTTCAATGCCTGGATGGGTGGGACCATTACGATGCTTTGCCACGATCAACTCGGCAATATTCTGACGAGGATTGTCTTTCTCGAGCATGTCAGGCCGATGGATGAACATGACAATATCGGCATCCTGCTCAAGTGAGCCAGATTCACGCAGATCTGAAAGCACCGGCTTTTTGCCTTCACGCTGCTCGACCGCACGAGAGAGCTGAGCACCTGCCAGCACGGGGATGTTCAATTCACGCGCTAAAACCTTCAAGCTACGCGAGATGTGCGAAACTTCTTGCACGCGGTTTTCATTGCGCGAATCGCTGCCCATCAACTGCAGGTAGTCGATGATGATCAAATCTAGGCTGTGTTCCATATGCAGACGGCGGCATTTGGTGCGCAATTGTAACGGCGTGATGGCCGGGGTATCATCCAGCCACATGTGGGTATCACCCAAAACTTCGACGGCATGGGTAAAGAGCGGCCATTCTTCATCTTCAAGTTTGCCTGTGCGCAGGCGTTGAGTGTCGATTTTGGTTTCTTGTGCAATCAAACGCTGCACGAGTTGCTCATTAGACATTTCAAGTGAGAAAAAAGCCACATGTTTTTTGTGTTTCTGCGCCGCATTTTTGGCGATCGAAAGCATAAAACCGGTTTTACCAGAACCAGGACGTCCGGCAATAATCAGAAGATCTGATTTTTGCAGCCCTCCCAACAGCCTGTCCAGGTCGGTCAATCCGGTGGGAACGCCGAAAATCTCTTCATCACGTTGAGACAGTTCATCGACATGGTCGTAATAATTACTTAAGACACGCTCGATTGGTTCCAGATCGTGCCGAACCCGCCTTTCGCTCAACCCGAAGACCGACATTTCGGCTTTGTCAATAATGGTATCAACATCTTTTTCCTGGTCATAAGCCAGCTTGGCCATTTCATTGGCTGCCGAAAGCATACGCCTGCGGATGGCGTTTTGCTCCACTATATGAGAGTAAGATTGGGCGTGTAATGAGGTTGGCGTTTGGTTCACCAGTGAGATCAGATAAGATTGTCCGCCGATGTCACTGAGTTGATTGTGATTCTGCAAATCTTCACTGACGGTGAGAATATCAATGGGAGCACGTTTTTCATTTAACCTGACAAATGAACTCCAGACCCATTGGTTGCGGATGATGTAAAAGTCATCCTCGTGCAGAATTTCAGCCACATCATAATAAGATTCAGGGTTGATTAAAATGGAACCCAGAACGGCTTCTTCAGCCTCACGGCTGTTCGGCTGCGACTGAATTTCGGTAACAGAGTTATCGTCAGAAGTTTGAAAATTGCCCATGAGCTACCCGGATTCTCCAGTAATCAGATTCGTGGTGCAAAATTATTCATTTTTGGTTTGTTGATCAGGGTCGTCATCTGTATCAGTGAAATTATCACTATCTTGATCTTCATCCAGTTTTACATTGGAGAGAAAATTTTCGAAAACGGACAAACGTTCTTTTGAATCACCAGCTTCGACGACGGCTTGTTTGGATTCTTCCTCTTCAATTTCCTGCTGGATATCAGCCTCAGGTGTAATTCCAGCAGTCTCAAGAATATCACGTGCTACAAGAATGGGCACATGTGCCCTGACAGCCAGTGCAATTGAATCTGAAGGCCGTGCATCAATCAAAATAATTTCACCACCAGCCTCTAGCACCAAATTTCCATAGAAAATATCACCCCGCAAAGCGATAACTTCCACCCTTGTTAACCTGGCGTGAGTTTTTTCGAGTGTTTCAATAAGAAGATCGTGCGTTTGAGGACGAGCGATTTCAATTTCTTGCAATGAGATTGTTATGGATTCAGCTTCATAAGGACCAATCCAAATCGGCAGGTAGCGTTCAACTTCTAGCTCACGCAGCAAGACAATACGCTGTTGATTGGTGAGACTCACTCTCACACTGTCGATGACTACTTCAACCATCTCAGACATTAATAATCCTCAACCTCATCAAATAAATTATTCATAAAAAGCTTAATAGTATTCTAACACGCGGCAAAAAGCAGCGCAACTTGACATACTTAGTGATAAATACCACAGTAATAATTTTTAAGACTTACAATTCTTTTAACTTGCTTTTTTTAAGATTGGAGTATAATAGATTTTAGCAATTGAGATACAATTTTTTGCTGTTTGTTAGGTTTATTGAAATGATCCATTAAGGCGGGAATTGTATTCAATTGACAGACAGCCAACTCTTCTAATGCATCTCATGGTTACCATGAGATTTACTTACAAAAGATAATGTTTGCTACTGAGACCAAAATATTACAAAGTGTTTGCTGCTATTATCACAAATAGGACTGGAATACAGAATCGTTGACTAAGCCTAGAATCTTACTTGTTGAAGGCAAAAGAACCGACCACGCATCATTTGCAGCCGGATTAACCAAAAAAGGTTATCTGGTTGAAAGTGTGCCCAGTGGAGCGGCGGCCTTAATTCACCTTGAAAACAACAAACCTGACTTGGTTGTAATTGATGCTTCATCAATGCGCACCAACGGCAAACGCATCTGCCAATCACTTCACCAACAAAACAAAGATATGCCAGTGATCTTGGTGCTGGATAAAGACGCTGACCCCAAAGATAATTACGACGCTAATGCAGTATTGTTCCTGCCCTTTACCATGCAGAAATTAGTCAACAGGGTAAAACATTTACTTCCCATTCAGAATAACGGCGGACTGCAAGCTGGCCCGATTATATTGGATATTGAACAACATCGCGTTATATTAAAAGACAAACAGATTCAGCTCACTCCCCGATTGGTCGTGTTGTTGAAGATCTTGATGGAACACGCCGGTGAAGTAATCAACCGCGAAGAAATGTTTAGAAAAGCATGGGAAACCGATTACACTGGCGACACCCGCTCACTTGATGTTCACATGAGCTGGCTAAGGCAAGCCATCGAAGAAAATCCACGCCACCCTGAGTTTATCAAAACCATCCGCGGCGTGGGTTATCGACTGGATATTGACAACTCAGACACTCAACCCCAAAATCGCAGAAAGCACAATTCTTAAATAACAATAACCCCGCCATACGGCGGGGTTATTTGTTAATGATGTTTGGACTATTTTAAGAGTTCGACTGAAGATGGAGCATTTCCCCCCTCATAAAGATTAGCTCCTTCAATATCTAACGTTACAGGAGAGGATCCAGTTGTTTCAAATCTTCTACAAATAATTTGAGATTGAAGGGTTTTTAATCCTGAATAACCCGTTATTGCCACCTTACTTTTTGGGGCAAATATTGTTCCTGAAATCTCTAAGGAACTGGAACCCTCAATGGAGATTTCTGTGTTGTTTAAATTATTTTTATCTTTCAAATATAGAGCCACGCCTGCAATGGCATGACTCACCGTGCAATCTGTACTGATGCAATTTGGAGCTGTTAATACAACCGGTACATCTCCAGTTGCAGAAAAATTCCCTTGCTCAATAAAAATTGTCGTATTTCGAGCCACCATAATTGCACTATTTGATACTGTAAAATTCCCATTCTTGAGATATACAGAACTATTATTTAACTCAAGGGTTTTTAAGGAACCTGTTTTTGAAAAAGAGCCGCTTCCCATAAAATACCAATAAGTGTTATTGGCTTTTACGTTTGGCCCCCCTAGGTTAACAAACCCACCATCTTTTATACAATATACACCAGGGTTAAACTTTACATCAACCCATCCCTGGTTAATACTGGTGTATGTTCCCGGTTCAACGGTAATTTCGATTGCAGAATAAGGAATATCTTTAACTCCAAAGTCAGGGCCATTACATACTTGTGCCATCATATCTGGAATATTCAGATCAAAAACAACTGGATCCGTGGGTACAGGCCATTTGGCTTGAGCAATTACTGAATTGGCAGTATAAGGTGCCTTGTTTCCCCATAATTGGTAATTAGTTGCCGGCATTGTCAGCGTAGGATCCGACACCATAAATGAAGTTGTGTTGGTACGGAAAATGATACCATTGGTACCTGTGTATTGAATCTGACTTCCCGAATAAAAGGTGTTTGCTCCCTTTCCTGCATACAATATAGGGGCACCATCTGTCATTAACGCAGCGGGAGCGTTGTCAACAAATACACATGACCTTGAATAAGCTCCCCCGCCTTTGATCGTTAAGTTTGCTTGGGCAAAAAGATGTATTCCACCATTATTAACATTTTTACTAGTATCACAATTTTCTCCTAGAGTAACAAGACCGTTTCCTCCTGCAAATACGCTCGAACCATAAGTTACTTGTGAAGTAGATTCAACGGTGGTCTGCAATTGATTTCTAGAAACCATCTTGGCAAAGGTGGTGGGGGTATTGGATGTGACCACTACTTTAATTGTTAACTTGGTATTATCTGCGTTGCACGTGGCTTCAACCCGGTTCGGACTTGTGGTATCGTTTGCCAATGCCACGCCTTCTTGTGCAGATGCATAGGTGATAGCCTGACTGATAGCAACAGTGCGTGCCGTTACACAGGTGGGGCTAGCAGATGCGGTTTGGGCAGCCGAGAGGGCTACTGAATCTGCTGTGGATTGATCTTCACGTCGTTCTGCGTAGATCAGGCTGCCATCCACTGCCAGGGCGGTGATGCCTAAAATCGCCACAAGCGCGACCACCAACACAACAATTATTTGACCTTTTTCGTTTTTTTCCATATCGACCTATCCTTTGTTGCAGTTCCCATTAATTCCTGATGACTACACCTTTTGCATCAACCTGAATTGTTCTGGCACTACCTATGGCAGTGCCTAAAAATGGCATACTCACCGGAAAATTATTTGAAACAGCCACTTTAATCAATTGGCCTTTTACATCCCCAGTTGCTGTTGTGCAGGTAACATTGTTATACGTAATTACAATTGAACCGAGTGTGGCATTTTTTACCTTGGAAAGGTTTTGAAACACACGATATTGAATTTGTGTGCAATTATGTGGAAAAGCCATGGCGTAAACCACACCTTCTTCAGCCGCGTCTTGCAATTGCATTTTAGTAATAATGGTGCGGCTCATATCAACAATGCCTGCCAACACGATCAAGATCACAATAAGGCTGATGGCAAATTCCACCATGCCCTGACCAGATTCTGATCTTTCGTACTGAGCAGGGAAAGTGGTGACCAACCCTTTAATGCGTCGGACAAAATTTTTAATGTTCAACATTATTGCACTTTCCCTAGAAATGTACGATAGGTGGTGCTGACGATCGGGAAGTTCTTGAACCCGGGGATAGGTACAATAAAAGTAAATTGCTTGGTAACCGTTACCACCACCCTATCACCTGTAACAAGATTAGGTGTAGTCGGAGAACAGACATCTGCAATGGGTGAAATTACACCGCTGTTATTGGGCCCGTGATCATAGGTAATGGATATATTTGCGGCGGTCAATCCTATGCCGGGAGCCTTGGAAATCGCCCGATTCTTGATGCCGGTGCAATCCTGATAGTATTGAACATCTGCGTCCAGACAGGCTGTTGAAGAAGGGCAGCCTGAGGAAGCCGCATAACGAGCTGCCTCCCGGCTGGCGTTTGACACAGATACATTGTAATAAAACAGGAGTGCTACTTCAAAGACGCCTAGTAATAGAAAAAGAAATATCGGCAACACAAGCGCCAGTTCAAGCGTTGCTTGACCTTTGTGTCTCAAATTAGTGGAATAAAATAAAACATTCATGTATATTAAGCCAATCTTCCGCTTTATACTTGAGTTTCCACCAATAAATTTTGAGTCGTCTCAGGAAATTAACACTAAAAATTTCTATGTATAATGTGAAATTATACGTCTTTTAATCTTCTCCACCCTATCATTTCAAATTTGTTAACTAATAAAAGATATATGATTCCATTTTTGTGAACATTGAAATTGAATCAATATCCATTTGTTTACTTTTCCTGTTGGATATAAAAAAACCGCCAATGTGATTGGCGGTTAGAACGTTTTTAGTTATTACTTATTTGAGAAGTTGAATTGAGGATGGTGTTTGGTAGATTTCTGCACCGTTCAAATTGAGAGAGATGTCGGCTGTACCTGAAACATCCACTTTATTTGCAATGAGTTGCGTATTAAGGGTAACCAAGCCTCCGGACCCCGTTACACTAATTGATCCTCCAGGCGCAAAAATTGTACCCATGAACTCCGAATCAGATGTGCCGGTAAATTTTATTTTGGAGTTATTGCTTGGGCTCATGTAAATCAATATTCCCCGAATCGCCGGTGGAACACCACATAAAGAATTTTCACAATTTGGAGCCTGAATATTGATAATTGAAGTACCCGCTGTATCAAAAGTGCCACTCTTAAAGTATATTGTCACACCTTGTCCAATTACGTGAGCCTGACCTGTCGTAGTAAAATCACCAGTCATGCAATAAAGACCTGGATTCATGATAAGGGTATCTGAACTGGATAATTTAATATTAGAGTAATTTCCAGGATCAATTGTTCTTCCACTTGTCACTGAAACCGGAGAATCATAATATGGAACTTTTGTACAATCTGGAATAGGTACCGTAAATAGTGGAAGCCTCTCTGTTACTTGGGTTGGTGCAGGGCTGATCGATCCTGCGGATGGCGGGCTATATGCCGTGTAATATGATATCTGACCACCCTCAACAACTATATCAATGGTTCCCGAACCGGTTAAGCATGAATTTGCAAAAATGCCAGCACCGATCACGTCAATTGAACCTGTACCATTAACCGTTATTCCCCCAATGTTTCCACATGAGTTGGATAGTGAAGCTATCCCATTCCCAAAAGCCAGAGTCTCTTTTGGAAATACCCTTGATGTGGCTTCAATTTTTGTAGTCAGCTCATCTCTACCAACAATTTTTGCAAAAGTTGTCTCTCTGGTAGATGAAACCGTAATTTTTATATCCAAAAAAGTTCGGTAACTTTTTACACTACATGTCACTGAGATTCCGTTTGTGGAATCATTATCAATAAGCGTGATTCCCTCAGATAAGGCAAATTGCTTGCCCGCCAAAATAGCTGCAGTTGTAGCGTTATTTGCCAATATTGATCCACAATAAAATTGATTTGGAGGATAATCCTTCAATATTTGTACAGCAGCACTTGCGCTTGCCAGTGCTGTTGAATCAGCAATACTTTGATCATCACGACGATCGTTCAGCACCAAACTTCCATCCAGAGCCAAAGCAGTAATACCTAATATCGCGACCAAAGCAATTGCCAAAATTACAATTATTTGTCCGCCTTCACCTGTTCTTTGGTTTTTCATTCTTACCTCTAATTCTCTAATCATTGGGAGGTTGAGGTCTTAAAACAATTCCATTCGCTGTAACTGATAATGGAATTGTTTGACCAATAAATGCTCCCAAAAATGGCATGGTGACAGTAAATGATTTTGTGACAGTTATTCTCAGTTTCTTACCAGCATAGACCTGATTGAACGGAATCAAACTACAATCTATATAACTGCCATCATTTCCTTCAATTGTTGTTATGATCGTCATGCCACCATTTAGTGCCCTGTTTGAAAGATTAAATTCAACACGCTGGTTTATTTGATCGCAGTCTGTTGGAAAGCTTGTTCCGAAAATTACACCTTCCTCAGCCGCATCCTTCATCGCAAACTTTGTGAAAATAGCCCGTCCGAGGTCCACTATCCCAGATAGAATAATTAATAGCAAAATTAAGCTTAGAGATAATTCAACCAAGCTTTGACCTTTTTCATGTTTGCTAAATCGGTTTCTCATTTTGCATCATTCACTTTATGGATATGGGGTTGAATAATGTTGAACATAACAACCGTTATCAAAATACACCTTAACATGCTTGATCGTAAAATCGATCGAGCTAAATGTCAGTCGTAATTGGTTTGGAGTGTTTATGATTGCGGGTATTAATAAATCTTCGTGGTATGTATACGGGAAGGTTAAATCTGCAATGGAGGTTGCCGTATCAGCCCAAATTGGCTTAGTACGTAAAGCAACCGTATCCAGTAATGCAGTTCCAGTGTATTCAACCTGAACACGGAAAATATAGGTTTCGGTTATTGAGGAACTTGAGTATATATCAATAGCCCAGGAATTTGATGAGACTGAAGGATTTTGAACTGTCCAAGTATCACAAATTAATTGTAGTGTGGGCGTTAATGTACGTGTTGGAGTCGATGTCCTGGTTGCAGTAGGAGTTCTGGTAGGCGTCACTGTTCGAGTTGCTGTGGCGGTGCGTGTGACAGTCGGTGTTGGTGTGATGGACGGAGTCAGAGTTATTGTGGGTGTATAGGTAATAGTTGGCGTTAATGTTATTGTTGGTGTCAAAGTAATGGTCGGTGTCAGGGTTATCGTTGGCGTCAAAGTAATTGTTGGCGTGGACGTTTTTGTAGGTGTCAGAGTTGGTGTGTAGGTTAACGTTGGTGGAACAGTATTTGTTTTTGTTGCTGTTTCGGACGGAACAATCGTGGGTGTCATAGTTACTGTTGGGGTATTGGTTGGCTTGGGGGTATTTGTCCATGGGGGTGTACCCATGACATCTAGGTCTTTAATGATGGTTCGTGTTGTAACCGAAGTAATGGGAAATGAAACTATATTATTAAAATTGATGATTGGACTATAGGTTGTTCTAACAGTTACAATGACCCGGTCTCCCAAATCCAAATTTGTGGCAATGGGACAAGATGCAAATATCGTATTTTCACCATTGCTATCTGGGCCATGATCGTATTGGATAGTAATATCAGAAGGTTCAAGGTTTGCAATCAGACCCTGTGAAATTGCTCTATTTGTGATACCAGTGCAATCCCGGTAATATACTGTCCCCGCTAAATTCTCACCAGTTCCTGATCCATAACGAGCAGCTTCACGGCTGGCGCTAAGGACTGACCCATAAATGAAAATCAGCCGTCCGACTTCAAATATGCCAATAATCAACATTAAAAAAATCGGAAGCGTTAAGGCTAATTCAAGCGTTGCTTGGCCGGAAAATTTAGCTTTAGATATTTTGCCAAATTGGGTTTTCATAATCCCTAACAATAAATACTACTAACCACTAAATAGGAAACTCTTAAAAATACCACTTGAATAAATTATACGACTTTTACAACTCCCAATACGGTCATTGCAAATCTGTAAACCTATCGAGAAACACAAATCGCATGAAAGTAAGTTGATGTTTGAATCAGGGGTTCAACAAAAGCAAACCAAGCAAAATGACCAACAACGGTGCAGAAATTGTACAGCCTAGATTAACCCAGTCATTATCAATCCATTTATTACCGCGTATCAACTTTGTCTCAGCGCCGCAGCTGTGCAGAGGATGTTTTTCAGTCTCTTTTTGACACGTTGGGCAGTAATAAATAGCCTGAAAACTTGCCCCCAAAATGGAATCCACAAGACTGCCAACCAGACCGCCAAATGTCGCCAAAGAAAAAATCACAAGACCTATGTGGTCATTCAAATTAGGAGGCACCAATAACCAGCCAAAAAGACCGATCAAAGCCGCCCCTGCAAGAGAAGCTAAAGTGCCTACCAGGCTGATTGCACCGGATGTGCCGGGTTCTGCCGGTTTACCGGTGAGGATCAAGATTGGATTGCCTGGGTTGAGCACGCCCAATTCGGTTGCCCATGTATCTGCATTGGCGGCGGCCAATGCAGCACAAAAACCAAGCCAGGGGATCCATGAAACTGGGTAGAAAAGATGCAATAGCACAAAAAGACCTGCAACGCCGCCATTGGCGAGCACCTGGGCAGAGTCTCTTCTTCCGCCTTTGGAATACATGCTTTCAGCGGATTTGTTGCGTTTTTTATAGGCAAAGGATAATGCATTTGAAGAACCAAAAAAGGCAATGAGCACCACCGCCCAACTTAGTCCCCCGAGACCAAAAGTGACTGCTCCCAGAATAAAAGCCGCAATGGCTCCTGAAACGGTCAACAACCTGAACATATATGCACTCCCAGACACCAGTAAAGCCAGAATAATACCAACACTCAACTGGGCTTCTGGTGAAAGGATTATCGCCATGGATCAGCCGGCTCCCACCAGCATGCCGGCAGCCACAATCAAAATCATGGGGGTGAGCAGACTGCCCGTCCAGACCAGCCAGGCGACTGGCCGTGATTCAGGACGGCGGTAAAAATAGACCCCGGCAACCGTTCCGGCAATATAGAGTAAAACACCAAGCACAGGCAGCAGCAACAACTGATTGGCATCCACAGGTGGAAGTGGCAGCCCATTTGGATCGTAGCCCAAAGAGACTGTAACTCTTGACGAGATGGATAAACCCACAATCACCAAAAGTGAGAGGGTCAGTCCAAAACCTGCGGGAATAAGAGCCCGTCCGTATTTATCAAGCACGATCTGACGTAAAAATGCCGCCGGAATGGCTGAATAGGCTTCCATCGGGGTAAGGGTTCCCATTTCAAGCGCACGCTGAAAACGCTGCACAAATTCTTCTTTATTTTCGGGTGATAAAACAAAATAGCGATCCAATGTTGCCACAATCACCAGATCCTGGGCATCCGAGGCGATAAACTCCAATTGTCCAAGATCTGGATGGTCCACATAACCCAGCAGCGCTCCAGTGATCGAAAAAGCCGGTAGTCTGAGCGGAGTTTCAAGGTCAGTGGCCGGACGCACCCAGGTCACTTCAGAAAGCGGGATGTCCTCGGCGCGCAATCCCCAGCGAATGCGCAATCCGTCTCGTTTGAGTGAATAAATACCATTGATCAACGCATATCCACGATAACCCACAATTGGCAGAAAACCAAACAAGACCACCGCCCCCAGCAAATCCAACACCAATATTATGCCGCCGGATTGCTGAAACGCCTGCCATACCAAAACACTGCATCCCCCCATAAGAAGCAGGATGATAATCACGTGGATAACAACGCCGCGCGACCGATTTGGTAAGAAGGTAAAGATGTCAGCCATGAAAGCCTGTCAGGTTAAGCAAGCAAACAACGGCGCAAAGTTTGGCAAACGGTTTCGACCTGGTCTTCGGTCATGACACCAGAAAAAGGCAAGGCCAGACCGCGCCTTCCAAGATCTTCAGTCACAGGGTAGTCTCCTTCACGATAACCAAACTGCTTGATCATGTAAGGCTGCAAGTGAATGGGTAGAAAATAGGGTCTTACCGGAATCCGCGCTTCGGTTAACTTCGCAGCCAACTGATCGCGGTCCATGCCAGGTTTAACCTTGATCACATAGACAAACCAGCTATTGCGGGTCGTTTCTTTTGCAATACCGGGTGCTTCAACAGACTGAATTTCAGCCAGACGTTCGGAGTACCAATTTGCAACCTGTTGGCGTTTATCCAGCAGTTCTTCAATGCGGGTCATCTGCACTGCACCGAGTGCAGCGCTGAGTTCATCAATGCGGTAGTTGTAACCCATTTCGGTATGTTGCAGCCAGTTATCTCCGGGGGCACGTCCCTGGTTGCGCAAAGCACGCATCAGGCAGACAGCATTGTCATCGTTGGTAACGATCATACCGCCTTCACCGGTGGTGATCTGCTTGTTGGGATAGAAAGCAAACACCCCGTAATCACCAAACAACCCGGTCTTGACTGACTTGTATTCAGCACCCAGAGATTCACAAGAATCTTCAATCAACTTCAGATCAAATTTTTTGACCAGTTTGATGATTCTGTCATAGTCGGCAGGCTGGCCAAATACATCCACCGCCAGGATGGCCTTCAATTTACCGTGGTTTTGTGCACCGTCGCGGGGCAGCCATTTTCTGGCCGCTTCACCACCTTCGACCAGGTCAGCCACCGCTTTTTCGAGTAAATCCACATCCAAATTGCCGGTGAGCGGATCTACATCGACAAACACAGGCACTGCTTTTTCAAACAACAGTACATTGGTGGAGGCGACAAAAGAAAACGGTGTGGTAATTACCAGATCGCCGGCTTCAATGCCTGCAGCCCGAACACACAGGTGCAGCCCGGCAGTGCCTGAGTTCACCGCAACAGCGTGTTTGGCACCAACAAAATCGGCAATGGCATTTTCGAAATTTTGGGTTTGTTTGCCCATGCTCAAGACAGGTGAATTCACAACTTCCATCACCCGTGCACGTTCAGCATCGGTGAGGTCAGGGCTAGACATGGGAACCAGGAACGGCAAATTTTCAGTCATAATGATAAATTTTATCCTCTTTTACAGGTCAATTCAGATCTGCAAGCGTTTTTTCAATTTCAAGCACGGCTTTTGCTATCGGCACTATCCAACTTTCGCCGCCGTTGCGCAATTTCAACTCGAATCCGCCATTTTTATAGGCACGTTCACTAACGGTTACCCTCAGGGGCAAACCGATCAAATCAGCATCATTGAATTTTACACCCGCCGAATCACCGCGATCATCCACGAGGGCTTCGATACCTACCTGACGCAGCGAATTTTCGAGTTCATCAACCACAGGAGTGATATCCATGCTTTTACCGGGCAATACCACAATATGCACCGGGAAGGGTGCGATTGACAGAGGCCAGATCAAGCCTTTGTCGTCATGATGTTCTTCTGCCACACATGCCAGCAAACGCCCAACGCCAATGCCGTATGACCCCATGATGATTGGGTGGCTTTCTCCGTTTTCATCAGTAAAGGTACAGCCCAGGGCGTCTGTATAACGGGTGCCTAGTTTAAAAATGTTGCCCACCTCAACCCCGCGAGACAGCCGATAAGGCTTGCCGCATTTTTCACAGGCATCCCCTTCGGCGGCGGATGTAATATCAGCAATTTCAGCTGCTTCAAAATCACGGCTGTAATTAACATTGAGAAGATGATAACCTTTTTCGTTGGCGCCTGAAACTAGATTGGGTGAAAGCGGAATCAGTTCATCCACAATCACACGCACCTTTTTCAAACCCACCGGTGAGGCATACCCGGGAACTGCACCTGTGCGGATGATTTCTTCATCTGTGGCGGGGTGTAATTCTTTAGCCTTCAAAAGATTGGTAATCTTGGTTTCGTTCACTTCCATATCACCGCGGACGACACAGAAGATGAACTCCTGTTTAATCGCGCCAAATTCATCCTGAACATCTGCAGTAAAGAAGACGGCTTTGGCGGTCTTTGAGGCAGGCACTTTAAGGAACGCAGCCAAATCAGCTATTGAAGAACATTCAGGGGTGGCTACTTTTTCAACCGGCAGCAGAGATTCTGCGATCGGCTTTGGTTTTTGAGTTTTGGCAACTTGCCGGTTGGCAGAATGCCCGCAGGCGTCACAAAACAGCAGACTGTCTTCACCGATGGGGGTGAGATACATGTATTCGTGAGCCATCTTACCACCCATCATACCAGTATCCGCCAGCACGGCGACAGTAGGCAAACCACAGCGATCATAAATGCGGAAATAAGCCTCATAATGCACCTGATATTGCTTATCGAGACCTGCCCAATCAGCATCTAGGCTGTAAGAATCAAGCATGGTGAATTCACGCACGCGGATCAACCCCGCACGCGGACGTGGATCATCGCGCCATTTGGTTTGAAGTTGATAGACCAATGCCGGTAATTGACGGTAAGAACGGATCAATCCGCGGGCCAGATCAGAAACCACTTCTTCATGGGTCATGGCAAGGATCATATCGTGATCAGACTTGTCTTTCAGTCGGCCCATCTCACTGCCAATTTGATACCATCGCCCGGATTCTTTCCAAATATCAGCAGGCTGCACCACCGGCATGCTGATTTCCTGTCCGCCAATGGCATCTATTTCATCCCGCATAATTGCCATAATTTTATCGAGGCTGCGGTGCGCCAGCGGCAGGTATGAAAATATGCCTGCGCCGAGTTGGCGGATGAACCCTGCCCTGACGAGCAGTTGGTGGCTGACAATTTCACTATCGGCAGGGGCTTCACGCAGCGTTTGAGAAAAAAGGCGCGACATGCGCATGGATAACTCCTAAAATGGAAGTGGAAAGACCTAGATCAAGATTAACCAGGCTGCGGCAGCACGAAAGAGGATGGTGGAAGTCACATGACCGCTTTTGCGCATGATCCAGCCCAACAATAAAGCCTGTGCAAATGAAATGACCAGGGTCGGCCAAACCTCTGAGAATGGCAAAACCCATAAACGGCCTGGAAACTGCCAGAGCAGAAAAAGGACACCGGTCGCCAACCAACCCCAGGTTGCACCGATAAAAGAGGTTAAGCGAAGTTGAATGTAACCTCTAAAGATGGTCTCTTCTGCTATTGCCAACAACAAACAAGCCAGCAATAATCCGCCCTGCTCGGATGTAACACCCTGAAGCAAAGTGTTGAATTTGCCGCGCAGTACAATGGTGATAATAACCAAAAGCAGCCCAAGGGTAAGCCCGGGTTTGAGGTTGGCTTTGCTCCAGCCAATGCTTTTGAGCGGTTGGCCGCGCAGGATTGTTGCAAAAAGGAAGGGAATCAGGCAAATAACAGCCAATAATGTACGCTGAGCCAACTCGCCGCCCGGCAATATTTTGCTGAAATCGATTAGAAATTGGAAAATAGCATTGGAAAAATATTGGAAAGCAAAGAAATAACATAATGCAAAAATAGACAAAGCAAAAGTGGCTTCTCTACGTGGAAAACGAAAATCAATGCGGCGAATTGCCTTTAATAAGGGACTGGTGCCTGCAATCATGACCACAGCTATGGCGCCCATCCACTCGATAACAAAACCCAACCAGGCTAATTTATCCAAATTTACCTTCTCTTTTTATGCGACTTTTTGGCCTTTTACCGGCCGGGTGGGGATGAGATTGTCTGATGCGTTTTCGTCTCCATCAGCTTTATTTTCTGAACTATCAACTTCTGATCTATCTTCTTCCAATTTAATTTCGACATGTTCTTCCATGCGCACCTGTCCGCGCAGGAAAGCGCCTTCTTCGGTCGAAAAAGCCGTGGTCACCACATCTCCCCAGACACGGCCTGTGGATCGGATTTCAAGTTTTTCTGCTGTAATACTGCCTTTGACTGCTCCGGCTACAATCACGTTGTTCGCCTTGAGCATTTTGCAGGTCAGACGGCCGGTTTCGCCAATCACCACCAGTCCGCGGATGGCGATTTCGCCTTCAAAAGTACCTTCAATGCGAATGCCGCCTTTGCCACCAAGATTCCCCGTCCAGTTGATGCCGGGGCCTAAAACAGAAGTGACCCTTTCAACGGGGGCAGCAGGGGATGGTGTAGGGGCGGTTGTTTTTTTGAACATGAGTTCCTCCGAACCAGATGATGCAGCGCAGGTATCTTGTTCCTGCATGAATTTTTGACGAAATTTCCAGACCAAAAAGCGTTCAAGCTGGAAAATGTTTTCTCACTTAGAATGATCTTATCAGCAATGGAATGGTTAGCCGATTTTACCACTTCCCAAGGTCTATTGCCGCGATTTACTTCGACTATAGAATATTACTTATTTTCAACAAATCAACCGGCACTTGTGTCTGTTGGCCAGACGCCACCAGCACGAACCACACCGTTCTCGGGGACGTCAGCCTTAACGGTGGCGCTGTTGCCCACACGGCTGCCAGATCCGATGGTGACATTTAAATTAACGGTCACACCCATGCCAACCAGTGAGCGTTCGTTCACCGTCACTGAACCGGCAAGAATGGCACCAGGTGAAATATTCACAAAATCACCCAACTGGCAGTCATGCGAGATAATCGCGCCAGTATTGATGATACAACCAAAACCTACCGTCACTTCACTGCCCACATAAGCATTGAAGAAAAGTTGGCCGCCTTCACCCAAAACAGCGGTTGGTTCCACGAAGGCACGCGGATGTATCACCGTGGGAAACCCAAAACCTGCCTGACGCAGTTTTTCATAGACCTTCAGACGCGGGGCAATGTTGCCGATGCCGCCCACCGCATTGACGGCCAACCCGATACCCTGGCGGCGCAATTCAGGTAACTTGGAGCCGTCACCCAATACCGGCACACCCATGATCTGGCTACCGGCGGCAATTCCGTCATCCAAAATGCCGTGGATGCGATAATTGCCCTCGGCGCGAATCAAATCAATCAACGATTTGGCGTGCCCTCCTCCACCGTAGATGATCAAGGTACCTGGGTCAATCTCAGGCAAAACGGCAGCGGATAATTCCCTCACCATTTTTTCAGTAATCAGTTGACCAACCGGAAGGACGCTCAAATCTATTCCATTGGACTGGGCATAGGCAAGAGCCGGTTGTGTGATGCGTAGATCACCCGTGTTTTGAGCCGCAGGTTTTGATACTTCAGGGTGAGCATCTTTTGGCAGGGTTTGGTCAGCACTTTGTGCCAGATAACACAATAACTCACCCGTTTTGAGTAGATCCCCTTCGGCAGCACGAATACCCAGGATAAATCCTGCAGATTCTGAGAGCAAATCAAAAGTGGACTTGGTGGTCTCAAAAACAGCCAATAGGTCGCCTTTTCTGACCTGCTGCCCTTCCTTGACAGCCAATGATGCCAGCAGGCTTTCATTCTCATTGGGGTTGACCAGCGGAACAAGAATCTGGATCAGATCAGGCATTTATGCACTCATCTTTCTCAAGAGGGCTTCAATATCCTCTTGCTGCGGCAGCATTCCGGTTTCGAGACTCACGGCTGCGGGGACAGGTGTTTCAAGGGCAGCCAAACGTTTGACCTGTTTAAGCTTATCACCCAAGGTTTCCGCGAGAAGGGTTCCTACTTCAGCGCCCCAGCCCAGAGAGCGGGTGCCTTCTTCAATTAATAATATTTTACCGGTCCGGGCAACAACATCCATCAGCGGTTGAAGCGCAAAAGGAGATAAGCGGGTGGGAATGATCAATTCTGTAAAAATTTCTTCTTCAAATGCCAGTTTCAACTGTGCCTGTCTGGCCAACTCGGCACAAAAACCATAAGCAGAGATTGTCACCGCAGCTGACGGTGCGCCCTTTATACTCAGGCAATAGATTGGGTATTGCTGATTGATGTCGGTTGGATCATAACGTAGGTCGACCTCAAAATCAGCCAGGGTTTCAGCGGTGAGCAAAGGCTGCAAATATTGCATCTTGTTTTCAATAAAAAGAACAGGTGAATCCGTGTTCAGGATGGTGTTTTCTAAAATACTACCGGGTGAGTGAATGCCCACAGAGAAATTGGCAGGCACCAGAACGGTCAAGCCTGGAACACCCATAAACAATTTTTCAAGAGATTGAGAATGGGTGGGGCCGTATCCGCGGCGGCCACCCATGGGGGTGCGAATCACCAATGGAAGCGTTACGCTGTCGTTATACATCCAGCGAAATTTGGAAATGTGGTTAATGAGCTGGTCTGCAATCAAGGTGGTGAAATCACCGAACATGATTTCAAGCACCGGACGCAGCCCGCGCAGCGCCATACCGGCAGTGACGCCTGCCAGGCCAGCTTCAGAGATGGGTGTGGGAATCACCTGCATGGAGAAAGCCGTGGAGCATCCGCGCGTGACTTTGAATGCGCCGCCGTATGGATCAAGAATATCCTCACCCAAAAGATGGACGCTTGAATCGGCTTTCAAAGCAGATATCAAACCTTGGTTGAGTGAATCGAGCACAGTCGTTTTCATGCCCTGCCCTCCATGCGCGCTACGGGGTCTGCCAGGGCAGTCTCAAAGGCTGCTTTGACTTCCTGTTCCACTTCGGAACGGATGCTGCTGACTGAAGCAGAAGAAAGCTGTCTTTCCATAATCGCGAGGGGATCGTGCTGTTCTTTGAGCAAAGCAACAACTTCTTCTGAACGGGTATCATCCCCCTTGGAATGGGGACCAAAGCGTTGGGTATTCAAAATAAGGGCACGGGGTGAATAATCTTCGTGCACTTCACGCATCAATTGAAAGGTGTTGCCGGCAATTTCCATCACGCTGCTGGTATCTAGTTCAAGCGCCGGTATGCCAAAGGCTTGAAAACGCATGCGAATATCCCCGGCCAGAGCATATTCGGTGGGGGTGGTCTGGGCAATATGGTTGTTCTCGACCACAATCAATAATGGTGCGGACCATAAACTTGCCATATTAAAAGCTTCATAGATCACACCCTCACCGAGGGTGCCATCACCGATGAAAACCACCACAGCCGCTTCAGATTTCTTTTGTTTTTCGGCCAGGGCCATGCCGACAGCGATGGGCACAATACCGCCCTGCACACCATTTGAATACAAGTTCTTATAATGAATGTGCTGAGAACCACCGCGTCCTCCGCAAATGCCGGTCTGCCTGCCCATTAATTCTGCAAACAAGGCGCGCATATCACCGCCATAGGCAAGGAAGTGTCCATGGCAGCGGTGGTTGGTGAGAATGATGTCATCAGGCAGCAGCTGACGGATCACCCCGACGGCATTGGCTTCCTGTCCGATCGAGGTGTGGGTTGTGCCCGAAAAAACGCCACGTTTAAATTCATCCAGAACGGTTTCTTCAAACCGCCTGATGCGCAGCATATCTCGGTAATAATCTTCTTCAAGTGTCATGTGTTTACAATGTATTGCGAATCAACAAAAAATCGCCAGGGAAGGCTCTTCCAGGGGTCCGGGGTGGCGCCCAATCCAATCCGTGGACTGGTTTTCACTAAATTATCCGCCACCGGCTCTCCTTCTTCAATCCACAATTCTCCGTTCTCTTGATAAAGCAAGCTCCCGCTGAGTTTTCCGTCAATCGCGAGCGCCTGGCAGATTTTCGCTGGTCCATCACACCATTCTGATTGCGGACGGTTATTTCGTCTGGCTTGAATGCCATCCAAACCTTCAAGCGGCAGAATAGCCCTGATCAACACCGCGGCAGGGAAACCCACTTCACCTGTGACTGCATTTACCAACCAATGCATGCCGTAAGTGAAATAGACATAAGCCTTGCCGCCATCCTCATAGAGCATGGCGTTGCGCTTTGTTTTACCAACCCGCGCATGACAAGCCAAATCCTCTTCGCCGCGATAGGCTTCAGTTTCAACAATAATGCCGCCAGTGCGAACGCCCTCCAGTTTGCGAATCAAGCGCATTCCCAATAATCGGCGTGCAACAAGCGTGACCTCATCATGATAAAAACTTTTTGGCAGACAGGTCATTTAGTAATTATACCTAAAAGGAATCTTCATAATCCCATCAGGAGGTTTTAGTTTTTCATTTGGGATGGATCAGGATTTAATGCGAATATCCTGGTCAAAGGTCAATTTCAAGCCTTCTTCCAGAGATACTTTGGGTTCATAACCCAGTTTATCACGTGCCAATGTGAGATCAGCACACAAGCGGCTCAAGCCGCCTTCATTACGCGGGTTATATACGATTTCTGGAGTTCCACCTGTGACGTCAATCGCCAATTTTGAAAGATCACGAAGATTTATTTCTGTGCCACTGCCGACATTGATGGTCAATTTATTAATCTCAGGTGCGGTCGAAGCGGATTTCATGGCTGCAACCACATCATCTCGGTAGACATAGTCACGGGTTTGATTGCCATCTCCATGGATGACAATGGTGCCATTTTCAAAAGCCTGGCGTAGAAAACCTGGGATGACTGGTGTGTGGACTGGCGGACGGCGCTGGCCAGGTCCGTAGGCATTAAAAACCCGCAAATTGACGGTTTCGATGCCCCATAACGAACCGATGGATTTTACGTAAAACTCGGCAGCTAATTTAGAGACTGCATAAGGGGAACGCGGATTGGGGATGGCGTCTTCAGTAACCGGCTGAACAGGTTGGTTGCCATAGACTGTGCCGGATGAGATAAATACGACGCGTCTGACACCCACATCTCGCATAGCCTCCATGAGGGTGACGGTGCCGCCAACATTAACCTGATTATATTCACGGGGATATAGAATAGATTCAGGAACGATCACACGGGCTGCCAGATGATAGACACAATCGACCTCTTGTAAGAGTGACCACAGCTTGGGTCGGTCATTAACGTCTGCCCGGTTGAATTGCACACCACTGACCAATTTGTTGGGGTCACCGGTTGAAAGGTCATCAATTCCAATTACTGAGTGGCCGTCCGCGACCAACGCATTTGCCAGGGCGGAACCAAGAAAACCTGCAACACCGGTAATTAGATATCTCAATGCTCAATTCTCTCTTTTTTAGTGTGACCAACATTATAGCATAGTCACAAAACAAGCATCATCTATACAGAAATTGGTTAAAATCCATTATTTTACGCCAGATTTACTGTTTCCTTATTTGTTTTACCCTAGATTAGTGATGAAGAAGATTTGTGAAAGGATTTTTATATGGAACGGGTACAATTTATCACTTACAAAGGAAAGAAAATTCTGGTGGAGGATTTTTCATACCTAAACCCGGGGTCGGAGTTTACAACCACCATAAAAAAAGCGCAGGGGATGATCGCTTCAGAACCTAAAGGCTCGGTATTAGCGGTCTTTGACGCAACCGGATGTTCTTTTAATTCTGATATGTTAACCCAGATGAAGGAATTTACTACTGCCAACACGCCATTTATCAAAAAAGCGACTGTAGTCGGTATGAACGGCTTGCTGCAGGTAGCGCTTTCTGCGGTATCAAAATTCTCAGGCCGAGACTTCACCACCTTCAAAACCCGCGATGAAGCCATGGATTTTTTGGTGGGATTGTAAAAACACACCCATAAAGGAGCTTGCCCTCCTTTTTTATTTAATTCACCTTTTTCTTATCAATCAATTGTTGTTTTTCAACCCTGCCGAGGAATGCGATGTCGATTGCATTCTTTTGCGCCTGTTTGATCTGGTCATATGTTAAGCCAGCAGCAGGCGCGGCGACCTGATATTCAAAATGCAAGTCAATGGCGCTGATGCCTGGATCGTCTGTATTCAATGTGGCTAATAATCCATTTTGGAGAAAGCCGCTCATAGGATGGGACTGATAATCACTCACTGTAGAAGTCTGCACATTGCTGGTAAGACAGCACTCCACACCTATACAGTGCTCAGCCATGTAGGCTATCAGAGCAGGATCCTCCATGGCATGCACGGCGTGGCCGATGCGCTCAGCTTTCAATTCACGGATGGCCTGCCAGATGGATTGAGGGCCTTTAATCTCACCGGCATGAACGGTAATATGCCAGCCAGCTTCACGGGCTTTATTGAAATGATCGACAAACAACTCCCCCGGAAAATTCCCTTCGTCGCCGGCCAGATCAAGCGCTGTGATCTCATTTTTACAGCTCAATAAAGCAGATAACTCTTTGTGCGCGATTTCCGGTCCGTAGTGGCGAGAAAGAATGCCGATTTGATTAGCGCGAACGCCGAATTCGCGTTCACCTGCGCGGATGCCATCAGTAACTGCCTCCACGACCCCTTGAGGATTGAGTGCATGGGCTTCGGCCATGAACCATGGGCTGTAACGCAATTCAATGTAATCAATACCCTGACTGGCTGCGTCTTCGACATTTTCATATGCAATGCGCCGGCAGGCATCGTAATCCACCAAAACACCGACCATCCACTTGAACTTTTCAATGAATGCCATTACTCCCGGTTGTTGATCAGTCACCTGAACAAACGGCTGCAATCCTTTAAGTGTTTTAGCAGGAAGAGGCAGGTTGTGTTTGAGACCAAGGTCAAGGATGGTTTCAAGTCTGACACTTCCATCAAGATGGTGGTGCAAATCTATCAGGGGCAAGGAGGGATTAATCGTTGAGAGGGTCATTTTCCTGGCTCCGCAAGAATTTCAAGTGCCACATTATTATTAGAACAAAAACTGATCAAATCGTCCCTGATTTGTTTTTCTGGATAAGCAAAATAAACTGTCCCCTCAGGTACCAGTCCTGAAAGATCCATACCGCTCCATAATACCTCTGATTTTTCAGGCAGCATGGCCAAAACCTGCTTGATCGGATCGATGCCCGTTACAGTGATCTTCATAAATCCGTTTTCACTTACCTGACTATCTGCGGTCATCAATTCTTCAAAGGTTTTTGAGCGGTTGGTGCCGGTGATTAGGGTGAAGTTCCAGTCATCTCCAGTTTGCCATGAAACCAACTCATAACCTTTCATGGAACCAGGGAGTGGATTGGGAAATTTCTCAAGATCAAGAGTCGGCAGTGGTGTCGCAACCTGGGGAGTCACAACAGAGGTTGCAGCTGATGTCTGCACTGGATCTGAGTTTATTGTAGGTGAGGAGGTCGGCACAGGTGTGCTGCGGTCGTTAATCGGAGACCAATTTGAAATGGTTGCTGGTCTTTCACAAGCCGATAGAATCAGCATCACAAAAATTGAAATGAGCAGTCTTTTCATGGCCTATATTGTAATCCACCATGGATTTTATAAGAAATCAACAAGGTGAAGCCTTTTGCGGCTCAACCAGATCATAAGACAGGATGGCGATATCTTCGCGCAGTTTCCAACCAGATGCCTGCCAAAAAGACAACCCCAGTTCATTGTCTTTGAACACCATGATATGACATTTGTGAATATTTGCGGCTTTGAGCGCCTCAAACGTTTTTTCCACCAATGCCTGACCGATGCCCTGACGCCTAACACCAGGATCCACCGCCAAATGATAGAGATAACCGCGACGTCCGTCTGAGCCAGCCAGACAGGTGCCGACCATAACATCACCCACACGGGCTACAAAGCACAACCCGGGGTTGCGGTCTAAAAAACTACCGATGGCGCAGGAGGAATCTGCATCGCTCAAGCCAATGCCTGGAAGGCGCTGCCAGAGCGCGTAGGCCTCGGCGTAATCCTCTTTAGTCATTTCAGAGATCGTGTATGTCATGCTCCCTCTTTTCTACATCCGATAATTCTGCATCTTTTTCTTTCCATTTTTCTTTACCGGTTCGCGGAAACACTCCCCAATGCACCCGTTTCTCATCATATTGGGTGCGTGCTTCTTTTTCTTCGGCAGGGTGGCCAATGATGATCAGGTTGAATGGTGTAACACCTGTGGGTAGATTCAAGATACTTTTTACCTGGCGCTCAAAGACATGAACGGGGTGGATACCGATCCACACCGCACCTAGCCCCATGGCAGTAGCTGCCAGCAGAATGTTTTCGGTGGCGGCGGCACAATCTTGCTCCCAAAACTTATCACCTGCCTTGTTGGTTTGCATGCGTTTGCTGCCCAAAACACAGATGGCAGCCGTGCCCTTCATTTTGGCAAACATCAGATTCTTTCGGATTTTTGCCAAGGTCTCTTCATCAGTGATAACCACAAACTCCCAGGGTTGGGCATTCATTCCCGACGGACCGGACATACCCGCTTTAAGCAGGGTGATCAAGTCTTCGCGAGAGACAGGTTCCTTGGTGAACTTGCGAACACTGCGCCGTTTGAAGAAAACATCCAGAAAATCGTTCATGTGTCCTCCTGATATTTAAATGGCATCGCCTGCCACAAGGTGGATATGCAAGTGAGGAAAATCTTGATGAATACCGCCGTTAACGATCAGACGATAGCCCGCAGCTTCAAGGCAAAAATCTTTGATCATGCCCTGCGTCAAAGCCACAAACTCAGCGTATAATACGGGATCGTTTTGAGGAAGTTCCATCCAATTGGTGATTTTGCGTTTCGGCACTATCAGAATGTGAACCGGGTAAGCCGGGTTTGGATGCGTGAAAGCCAGCCAGGATTGGGTTTCTCTCAAACGGTTGACCGGAACCAGTTTATCCGCGTGGGCAAAGAGAAAGCTAATCAGCCCACTGACCATCTTGCTGTAAAGGATTTTTCGCTTCAAGTCAGACATATCCCTCCGCAACATCCCCATTATACCGGGTTATAAAATTGTTCATAAATCTTTTTACAAAAATATTAGAGTTATAATATCTTAATTGGAGTAATAAAATGGACTCTCAACTCTTTCGTAACGATCAAAAGTACATGAAAATCGCGCTGTGGCTAAGTGCTTTTACCATCCTCGCCAACCTGGTGGAGGGCGGTTTTTCGACATTTTTCGGCGCCCAGGATGAAACACTGGCGCTCTTCGGTTTCGGCATAGATAGTTTTGTTGAAGTAATCTCTGCCATCGGCATCACTGTAATGCTGCTGCGCACATTCAAGAATCCTGACTCACCACGCTCTTCTTTTGAAGGTCTGGCATTAAAGATGACCGGTGTTGGTTTCTATTTGTTGACCGCTGGACTGGTGGTGACATCCATCCTCAGCCTGATCAACCGGCAGCGGCCCGAGACCACACTCGGCGGCATCATCATTTCGCTGATCTCGCTTTCAGTGATGATCTTTCTTTACCGCGCCAAATTGAAAACCGGCCGCGAACTTAATTCCGCCGCGATCATCTCGGACGCAAACTGTACCAAAACCTGCATCTATATGTCTGGTGTGCTGCTGATCTCAAGCCTGACCTTTGCCCTGACAGGCTTTGGTCTGCTGGATGTGCTTGGCGCGCTGGGCATCGCCTGGTTTGCCTTTTCTGAAGGCAAAGAAGCTTTTGAAAAAGCCCGCGGGGTTCATGAACATTGCAGTTGTTAGCGAAAACATCCGGGTTGTGACCCGGATGTTTTTTGTTTATTTTTTTTAGCCTTGCCACACGCGCCGGTCTTCGTCTTTGTCGGGGTCAAGGAAGTGCGGGTCGATTTCGGGCTGGGTGGCGCGGCCTTTGGACTTCCACATTTTGACTGCCAATGCCTGCGGATCAGACGGCACCCCCTGAGCCTTGAAGTATTCGCAAACACGCTGCACATCGCGGGCAAAGATGCGCCAGGCGTTGTGGTTTTCTTCGGGGTTGACGGCCTGCGGAAAGTCAATCAGAGTGATCTCACCTTCCCAGTAGAGAATGTTGTAGGCGGAAAGATCCGCGTGGACGCGATTGCAGGCCAGCATGAGTTCGATGTTATGCAGCACACGCTGAAAGAGTGGCTTTGCTTCAGATGGAGTCAGGTTGATCTCATTCAAGGCAGGCGCGGCGTTGATCTCGTCCCCGATGTAATCCATCATGATGGCATTGTTGCTGCTGGCATACGGCCGGGGAAGATCCACACCGCCTTCGTAAAGCACCTGCATGGTGAGGAATTCATGCCCGACCCAGGAGGTGTGCAGCAGCTCCAGCCCGTAGGCCGAGCGCTTCTGCATCGCATGATAGGCGCGCTCGTCCAACACAACCTTGCCGTTAACATCCAGGTTTTCGCGGCCTTCGCGGTAGAGATGATCTTTGCGCAAGTTTCTAAACATGCGCGGACGGTAAACCTTGGCCGCCAGCAGGGGTTTGCCGATCTTTTCAGGGGCGCGACAGATGTAAACGTTGGCTTCCTTGCCGCCCTTGGCTTTGCCGAGGATGTCTTCAAACCAGTGCTGCTCGTAAAACTCCTTGAGGGAATCCACGATCCAGCCGTATTCGTGACGCGAGGCGTGGTAAGAGAACTTGAAGCTGTCTTGCTCGATGGCAGCCTCAATCATTTTCAATTCCAGCGGTTTCTCGGTCTTTCTGACCACGTTGGATTTGGGCTTGTTGGGTTTCTTAACTGCTTTTAAATTCTTGATTGCAGGTACTGCTTCCATCTCATCCAGGTCGATGAGGTCGTAATTATCAGTTGTATTGCGTAATGTCATTTGATCCACTCTTTGTTAGGTTAAAACTGTTCATGATACTGCGGGATAAAAAAAACCACAGGTGTTGAGCACCTGTGGCATGAGTTCGGGGATTGAGAATAGTCTAATCCGGCTTCACGAGGCGCGCAACAATACACTTTTTGAGGTTGAGATGACTTTTTCCATATTGTTGTGCCTCCTTCCGTTTAG
>PHBW01000009.1:0-108471 GCA_002840715.1 Chloroflexi bacterium HGW-Chloroflexi-4 | reverse complement strand
AGGCGCGCAACAATACACTTTTTGAGGTTGAGATGACTTTTTCCATATTGTTGTGCCTCCTTCCGTTTAGTAAGATAAGTTGAGTGTATCAAAGGGACGGACGGGTGTCAAGTAGGAGAGCAGGGAAAAGCAGTAATTAGTAATTCGGCGCTTAGGTGAAAAACCAGTGATTAGTAATTAGGCGCTCAGCCTAGCAAGATTGGGAGTATTTGTTTTTTGTTTTAATGCACGAATCCGAAAATGGGCTGATAAAGACATATAGCAGATCAAAAAAACAAGCGATTATTCGTTTTTGTTTCAGAAACCCCACTCGCTTCGCTTGCCCTCAAAGAACAAGGGTCTTGAGGTGCGCACACTTGCCCAGGCTGCAAGTGCCAGGGAATTTCGCGCAAAGAAAACGAATTTTTTGAGATCAAAAAGGAGACTTTTCATGTAA
Source organism: Chloroflexi bacterium HGW-Chloroflexi-4 (assembly GCA_002840715.1). Lineage (GTDB taxonomy): Bacteria > Chloroflexota > Anaerolineae > Anaerolineales > Anaerolineaceae > UBA6107. The sequence goes on along the minus strand of PHBW01000009.1, from coordinate 108,035 downwards.
AGAAATATTCGTTTTGTCGAAACGAATCGCAGTTATTTGAGTGGCTTTGCACTGTGCTGAGGCGTATTCAGTTGTAAAAGGACAAGACCAATAAGCCCTTAATTATTAGAACTAATATTCTAATTTGTCAAGGGGTATTTCGAAAATTGCTCTATAATTAGCTAATCAAAACAGGTGGAAAAGGTATTAAGGTCCATTAAAGATAAGTTTTCTTCACATTAATTCCATCCAGCTTCAATTTATTTTCCGGGAGGGTATTCGTGAAAAAAAATGGATTGTTTGTTAATTGTGCCCTGGTGATTTGTTCATTAATCCTCACAAGCTGTTCGACAACGGTGGCAACAGAGTCACCGGTTATGCCTGAAATTGAAACAGTGGTCACAGAGACCGAAGAAACGGCAACATTAACACCCACGATTACTCCGACGCCGGAGCCAATCCCCTGCATGATTGCATTTGAAACAGACAGGGATGGAAATTGGGAAGTCTATAGGACCAAGTATGATGGCAGTGGTGCCGTTAATCTCACCAACAACCCAGGTATGGATTTCAACCCTACTTTTTCGCCGGATGGAAATCAGATCGCATTTGTTTCAACCCGAGAAAATGGTGATGAGCCAGGCAAGTTCATTTATGTGATGAACTCAGACGGCAGCAATGTGCGCCAATTGACGCATGAAGATGACTGCGAAAGCCCCGATTGGTCGCATGACGGGAAAATGATCACTTACTCAGACAAAGGCGATATTTATGTCATCAAAGCCGATGGAAGTGAAGACTCAATCAGATTAACCGAAAGCGACAACGACGATACAACACCAAGCTGGTCACCAGACGGTACAAAAATCGCCTGGCTATTTGGCAACCAATGGGGACAAAATGCTTATGTAATGGATGCGGATGGCAGCAATATTATCCAAGTTGGTAACAATAACCGCTCTTTTCATGTGGAGTGGACCCCGGACGGACGTCTCTTTACTTCGTGGAGTTGGGATGGACAAGAAGAAATCTGCCAGAATTGCATCGTCAACATTGACGGCACCAATATCATCAATGCCGGCGGAAAGGGCGAGATAGTCAATTACTTTGCAATTTGGACCACCACGGGAAAGAGGATTGAACTTATGGAAACCAATCTCCTCTCGGGCAATGATGACATTTTTGTAATTGGCGGTGACTTGCCCGACACCTTGGATATGGGGATCGGGTCAATTAATGTCAGCAACCATCCAGCCAACGATCGCAGCCCTGATGCACCGGTCAATTGTGGCGGAGGTTGGGTTGTCGATACAGAAGCTTTGGGAGGGAATGTTCACCAGACTGAGCCATCTGCTCAACTTACCGAGACACCTATTCTCAGTATTGGTTATGCCGGGAACGATCCAGACCAATGGCAGCGCAAGGCTAATTTTCAGAAAGCCTGTGAAGAATTAGGCATTCAATGCGAGTATGGCGGGATATCTGAATTAGTCACCAAAAAGGTCAGCGCAGTTGTGTTGAACTCCAGCCCAGAAGATATCAAAAACGATGGTTCAGTCATAAGCGAAGCCACGGCAATAGGCATTCCCGTTTTTGTGTTGGATACCGAAATTGATATAGACGGTGCATATACAATCATGGCAGATCAAGGCGACATGTTAAGGGTAACTCTTGATGAGCTATTTAGAGAGAGCGGTGGTGCAGGTGAATTTGCATATTTTGATTTCAGCCCAAGCCAGATGGACGCCAAAAACATCAAGGCTATTCTAGAAAAAGAATACCCCAAGATAAAAGTGGTCACAACAGATACTGAACAATATAATTTCAAAGAAGACGAAAATATTTTTAATGACCTGATAATGGATTATCCTGCTCTCAATGCCGTTTGGACCAATGATGGTTACACTAACGCAATCTTTGGCATCGTGAACAACATTAGCGATCCTAATAAGTATCCGATGCTCAAATGTGGAGCATTTAAGGACGGATTCTATATATGGAAGGATAGGCTTGTAGATTATCCCGATTTCGAATGTATTAGCATAAGCAATCCACCAGGAATTGCATACGACGCTGTTTACACCGCTTTTTTTATGATCAACGGCGAAACGATTGATGGCTCCTCGCTTGGTGGCGAGTTTGGCAATGCATTTCTAGTGGATTTTCCAGTCATTACTAATGACAATATTCTTGAGGAATTGGAGAAAATTCAATTTGAAAAAGGTGATCATGTTGTCGATATGTTGATGACTCCGGATGAGATCAAGGAAAAGTGGTTTAAATAACAGGGAATAATTTAGTAGTGGTGCGTCTCCAATATAACTATGGGCGAACCCACCCTACTATACTGAAAGCGGATGACTATGAAATTCATTGACGATTCACGAATCCCATACCAGCCCTACCCCGAACTTCACGGCGTGCTGGATGTCTTTACCACCGAGCTTTCAGCAGAACTGGCTGACAACCTGATTGGCATTTACATGCTTGGTTCTCTGGCCGTCGGTGATTTCGATGCTGACAGCGATGTGGATTTTTTGGTGGTGACCAGAACTGAAATCACCGAATCGGTATCCAAACGGCTGCAAGCGATCCAGGAAAAAATCTATGCAATGGATTGCTACCCTGCGCACCATCTTGAGGGTTCGTTTATCACCCTCGACGATCTGAATGATGCGTCAGTTGTGGGCAAAAAGGAATTGTATTATTTTGACAACGGATGGACGGACATTGAAAAATCTGTGCATGACAACCAGTGGCACGTGCGCTGGATCCTGCGGGAACGCGGTGTGACGTTGATCGGACCCAAACCTGTTGAATTTGTGAATCTTGTGCCGGATGAAGCATTGCGCTCTGAAATGAAAAACGCAATGCTTGAAAGAATGAAAGAATTTGAAGAGAGCCTTGATCAGCCGCGCTGCTACTCCAATTCGCGCTTTGGGCAACCGCATGCCGTGCTGACCTTCTGCCGCATGCTTCAAACCCTGCAAACAGGAAGCGTGGCTTCCAAAAAGGCCGCGGCGGGATGGGCAAAAGGGGTGGTGGATGCACGGTGGCACAAGGTGATTGACGATGCCCTGATCGAACGCGAAGGGGTGCGCTTTATGGTCAAAATCAAACAGCGGGCAGAGCAATCCGTGTTGGATGAGAGTTTGGCATTCATGCGTGATGTTGTGTCGATGGTAGATTTGAGTAAATGATTTTTGGTGGGTTCAACGACCCCATTCAGCCGAAAAACCACGGCCTCAGGGGCGCAAAAACTGCGCCAAACCCACCCTGCTATACTTTACATGTGGCAATGAAATAATTTTTTATTTTTGAAACCTTAGGAGAAGCATGAACAATATCACCTGCCTTGGACACCAGGAAGCGGAAAAAATAATTGAGACCATAAAAAATGAACTAAAGCGCAGGCAAAAATCGGCCGTCATTTCTGTGGTCGATCATCATGGTGAGCTGATTGCCTTTTTACGCATGGATGGTGCTCCACTGCCTTCGATCACCATAGCCACCAACAAAGCCTTCACTGCGGCACGAGAACAAAAACCGACCCTGGAATATGGACAGGCTGCCCGAGATCCAAATAATGGTTTTGACGTGGCCTATATGGGTGACAGCCGGTTTACCGGTTTTGGCGGCGGCATACCCGTCAAGTTTGATGGAAAAGTAGCAGGTGGTATAGGCGTGAGCGGATTGGTAACCGAAGAAGATATTGAATTGGCGATGATGGGTTTGGCTTCTATCCAAAAATAAGCCGCAACAGAGCAATCCGTGCTGGATGAGATTTTGGAATTCATAAAATGTGTCATGAACCAAACTGAAAAATTAGCACCCCAATAATACGTTTTTAATAGCCACCGCCCAGACAACTCACAACTTTGATAGTTATAAGTTTACATTAGAAGATTTTAATGTAAACTTATATAACTATATGGATCCCAAATAAACCTCTATCGAGCCATTGATGAACTATTCGATCAAATTTATAGAAGAAAAACGCTACATTATGATTACACTGGCGGGTGAAATTGATATTCAAACCATTCGGACAGCAATAATGGAAGCCGGCAAGGTCATCAATGAACATCAATGTAACAGAATCATTGGTGATTTTCGTGAAACCACCTTGCTTTTGGGCACACTGGATATTCTTTCACTCTATGAGTTCTGGATTAAAACATTGAAAACCAATAAAGTTAATCCTCATGAAGCCAAGCGGGCAATCTATATGAATCCTGATCAAAAAAACATGGAAAAATTCAGGTTTTTCGAAACGATTTCAGTGAACCGCAATTCAAGGGTAAAGATTTTTTACGATTTGGATCAGGCTGAAGAGTGGATTTGTTTGTAAGGTAGATACGTCACCTCTTGCCGCTTCGCAGCTCGCCCCTATAATACTGGGGACAGGTGGTGCGCAAAAAACGCGGATTCGTGATTCGAAAATGACAAACCTGATCGCCTAGACTATCAACAAGGTGCTTTTACGTTATTGTGATTAAGAACCCCATTTTCAACAAAGCTGAGAGTTGATCTGATGCCTGGCATCACCAACTGCTGGACGATATCATTCATTTGCTGTGGAGTGTTTGGCATTTTGTTATCAAGCCACCACTTGAGCAAAAGAAGCAATGAACCTGCCAAATGATAAGACAATATCGAAAGAGAAATTGAAGGTTTTTTGTCATCTGCCATGAGCTGAGTTAAACGCTCCTGGATTTTCAAGCCAAGCATGTTGTGTCCATCTCTTGTAAGTATTTCCATACCCGAACCCCAGGTTAACGTTTTGTAGAGTTCATAATGTCCACTGGCATGCTGGAATAAAGCCGTGGTATCCAATTCCAAATGATCATCTCTTTCACTGAAAACCACACATCCCAGAAGCATATCCAAAACACGTGTAAAACCCATGACTAACAAGTCATCCTTGGTTTGAAAATGGGCGTAAAAGGTTGAGCGACCAACATTCGCCTTATCCACAATTTCCTGGATGGAGATCGAGTCGTAGTGTTTTATGGATAAAAGTGCAATCAGCGCGTCGATTAATGCCTGCTGAGTGCGTTGCGAGCGACGATCTGGCGGCTGGTGTGTCATGCGATCACCTCGTTCCTGAACAAAAAGCCTTTTTTGTTCCATATGGGACTTTTTGGTCTGGTTGTTGATATGCAAAATGCAGATAAGAAAAGATAATGTTGTTCAGAAAATTATATACCCGTGAACATTTTTTATTACCAAAAGGAGTGAATAAGATGAATGAAATATTGTTGGTGGAACAGATCAAGCAAATAGGTGTCGGACTTGCGTTTATCATTTTCCCGCTTGTTTTTGTTTTTGCATTTGCAGGACACAAGGGATTATTCAAACCCCGTCTACTTGGCGCAAGCGAGCTGATAAAAAGAGCCCGCGGTGAAAACCTTTTGCACTTCGGACATGTATTGGTCTTATTAAACACAAGCCTTCTCATTGTGGTGGCAATCCATTTTATGAATCTGCTCTCGCATGGCCCATCGGCCTGGGCTGGATTGATAGGAGGCGCCATGGCAGTCATAGGTGCAATTATCCTGGCAGCAGATAAAGGGGCTTTCTGCCTGACCATGAGCGCCCTTGAAACGATCCCCGATAAACAGTTTGAGCAGATGCAACCCGGGCTGTTGGCCATATTCTCTAAAAAGGGATGGCTGGTATTAATGTGGGGGCTCCTGTTGCTGCCCATCGGCTTTGCTATTCAAACGGTTGCATTGCTCACCACCCATACCCTTCCTAATTGGCAAAGTATTCTATTTTTAGTAGGTGTGCTGCTGGTTGGTGTTCCGGATGGACTTGAAATCGTTAATCTTAGCGCTTCAATACTCATGGCTGCGGCATTCATCCCTTATGGAATACAGCTCATCAGCGCAGCAATCTAAAGCCAGACAGTAAAAGTTAAATCAAAGGTCATAGAAATGATGAATCAAACTAAAAAGAATTTTTGGATCGACGCAGTCATTTTTGCTGCGCTGCTGATTACCACTCTCTCGGGTTTTTTATTGTGGTTGGGCAATTCTGAGAAAGGGCTTAGTTCTTTGGGATCTACATTCAGTGTGTGGCGGACCATGCATCTCTACACCGCGATGATCGGATTTACAGGAATTGTTTTGCATGTTGTCGCGCACTGGAAATGGCTTAAAGCGTTGCGAGGTCGGCGAATTTCAGAAATGCCAAAGAAACTGCGCGCCAACCGCATTGTAAACAGAGTGATGTGGTTTACCTATATTGCATCCGTCATTTTTGGCATGTTCTCCTGGGCGATGCGTCTTTGCGGATGGATTGGTTTTATGCCCACCCTTAACCGCCTTCATGTCGGTTTTGGATTAGCCTGGCTTACGCTAGCCATTGTACACCTCACATTTCATCGTAAATGGATCATTTTTACATTACGCAACTTTATGGCTATTAGGAAACCTGACTTAGAACAGTACCATCAAGTTAAGGAAAAAACCACGTTCACTGATAACTAATTCTGGAGCAATATGTTAACCTTGGAAAATGCCCTCATTTGGTACGAACATATCAATGTAGTAAATGGTTTTTCTCATATTGAAAGAGTTTATAAGATTTCAGAACGGTTGGCACTGGCTGAAAACGCAGACCTTGATATCGTCCATGCTGCTGCTCTGCTGCATGACGTTGAAGGCACAGTTCCTGGCAGCGAAGCTCGTGAACAGCACCACTTGCTTTCAGCAAATTTTGCAGGCAGAATCTTGCAGAACGAAGGTTGGTCAGAAGATCGCATCAAGGCTGTTCAGCATTGTATAAGAACACATCGTTATAGATGTGACAGTGAAATACCTGCAACCATTGAGGCCAAGTGTATTAGTGACAGCGAAAACCTGGATGTACTTGGTGCTATTGGTGCAATTCGAACAATGCTTTGTGCTGCAATTGATGGAAGCCATATTGATGTTCGCCCATCACAACAGTTTTTAGAAAACTGGACAAAAAAGCCTGATGAGCTATACAGTGCGTATCATGAGTATTTATTTAAAATTCAAAAAGTTGAACAAAAACTTTTTACGCAAACTGCCAGAGAAATTGCCAAAAACCGAAGAGAATTTCTTAACCTGTTTATTGAACAACTCATTGCAGAAATCAAGGGTGAAAAATAATTCCAAGCTCTGAATAATTATTTGCGGAATTTGAACAATAACTCACATCAAATTCAGTATTTAAGTGATCACAGCAAAACGCATGACACCTGAAAAAAGTGGGATGGATAGGAATCTTTTAATGATGTCGTCATTTTTTGGGGTTTTTGCTAAAATAAATTGATCATTTCAGAGTGTATCAATGGATTTGATGCAACTGACTTTACAGATGATAAATTGGAATGCCGGTTCTTAACCAGAAAAGGGGTCAGGATGAAAATTGAAATTGGCGGGGAAAAGCCGGAGAATTTTGTTGACCGCTGGCCGGGGGAGTTTAAGATCTTTTCGCACTTTGAAATGGCACTGGGCATTCCGCATGCATTGTTTTTGATCACCACGCTCAAAGAGAACGGCAAACCGAATGTGTGTTTTCAAGGGTGGAGTTCTTTTTACGGTGACTGCGGCGGGTATTACGTGATGACCCCGCTGCTGGTAAAGTCGCACACCTATCAAAATATATTGCGCGACAAGGTGTTCTGCATCAACTTCATCAATGCCAGTTATTACGGTCCTTGTTACGAGACGATTTTCAAGAACAACTATGAAGCGGATGAGTTCGAGGTGGGCGGTTTTACACAGGAGCCGGCCAGCCAGATCGCGGTGCCGCGCATCAAGGAAGCCTTCATGTCGTTGGAGTGCCGTCACAAAAGTGTGAATGATCTCTCCGGGTTGGGAATCCAGTCGCTGGTGATCGGTGAGGTGCTCTCCGCGGCAGTGGAGGAAGATTATATTAATGGGTCAGAGAAGAAGTACGGCCCGGAAGGCTTTATGTATTACGGGTATGCGTTGAAGGATTTTGCATCAGGAGATGGGGGCGAGCGCAAGGTCGCGACGTTGAACGTGCGCATGAAGGGTTAAATTTCTTACAAGAATGATCCAATGACGCTGTAAATTGTAATCTGTGTATAATTTCATTAAATGTTTTGTTATTTCACACCTAAAACAATAAACCATATTAGACATTATGATGGACGCACCAAATTATCTTCTTCCCCGACCGCAATTTGAAATAACATCTGAAATGGCAAATGCCTTTAATCAGTTGTTTTCTTCAACTCCCAACGGGGAGTTTATCCACTATTCCCTCCCTTACCCAAAATGGCAATTTCTGTCTTACCTGTGCGAAACCAATGATCTTGTGCTTCACGGCTCACAAACCCAGGATATCAATCATGTAGAGCCAAGGAAAGCCATAGACAAAAAAGCTTATAGCAATCAACATGCCATCTATGCCACCACGGATGGGATCTGGGTGCTCTATTTTGCCATAATTGACCGGAAAAAGTATCCGGAAGTCACTTTATTTAATTCCTGCCTGCAAGCTCGAATCAACACGCCTCAATGGAGTGATCCCCTGTATTTCTTTTCGATCACGCAATCCGTACTCATCAAACAGCCCTGGTGCAACGGCGTCGTGTATATTTTGCCGAGGCAATTATTCAAACAGGAACCGGTTCAGCAGATTCAAGGGACAGAGATAATGTTTCCGCATTGGATATGCGACCAATCGATAGAGCCAGTTGCAAAAATAATGGTGTCACCGCAAGATTTTCCTTTTCTCGATCAAATTCATGGGCACAATAATGAGAAGTTAATTGAGCTTTTTGAAACTGACCCGGGCGGCTTTCCGTGGCCGGATGCTTTGGAATTCTGAAAAGTAATGTCATTTATAATTAATCAAATAATTGCAACTCATCTTCTTTATCAATTGCGAGCATTCATGAAAAAAGCAATATTATTTATTGTCGTAACTTCATTATTACTTACATCCTGCTACTCGCCCATTCCACCAGAAACAACATTATCAAACACCCCACATCCATCCCATACACCTACTCAAAAGACAGTACCTACTGTCACTTCAACACCAACCTCAACCATAACCAAAACCGTGACACCTTGGACTCAACTCGAGCGTGACAGTATAGGAGATTATATCTATCGTTGCACAATCACAGATTTTTCATTTGCAATAATAGAAATACTTCCCGGTATTGAGGCGCAAGGTTTTCTTTTATGCGGAGATTATCAAATACCTGTTGGAATCTACGATAAAAATGAAAATAAACTGTTCTATTGGGGATTGAATCCAGTGCAAGATCCAACAATTTTGGACCATCTGGGAGAACGGGCATTTGAATATTTTGTTTCAATTTTTGGATTAGGTAAAACATATTTGGATTCAAAAAATGTTATAGGCAAAGAACTCTCCATGTCAATTAATATCCCAAATTCGGTTAACAAACGAGTTTTTGATACTCAGAACTTTGGTAAATATGCCGGGGATTATTGGGTAAACCAAGATAATGTGGATAATTTTGCCGTTACAGGAATACTCCCTAACGAAGAAAATATTCTCTATCCTATTTCATTAGGGTTAGTTAAATGAATCAATATCAAAAGTAATCGTTGAAAAGAAAATGATGATGCTGCCTTGAATGTCAAGTCAGCATCATCATATTTATTCGTGTTAAAATACAAGCACTAAATCACAAAGAGGTGCTGTATGTCCGTTCCCATCCTGGTATCCGCTGCCTGGCCATATGCAAATGCCGAGATCCACGTCGGCAATCTGACAGGCTCTTATCTGCCCGCCGATATTTTCGCGCGCTATCAGCGCTTGAAGGGCAACCAGGTGTTGATGGTCTCAGGCTCGGACTCACACGGCACACCCATCACCGTGCGCGCCGATGCGGAAGGCACGACCCCGCTGGCGGTCTATGAACGCTTTCACGAAGGCTTCATTGATCTCTTTCAACAGCTTGGGTTGAACTATGACCTCTTCACCAGCACTCACACCCAGAACCATCAGAAGATCTCACAATCCGTGTTTCTGGCGCTGAAGAAGAACGGCTATCTCTACACCGAAAGCCAGATGCAGTGGTACGCCCCCAGTCAAAGCCGCTTTCTGCCGGACCGGTACGTGGAAGGCACCTGCTACATCTGCGGATACGAAGGGGCGCGCAGCGATCAATGCGACAAATGCGGCAACCTGCTTGAAGCTGAAAAATTGATCAACCCAAAATCCAAAATTGACAACTCGACCCCCGAGCTGCGTTCGACGGAACATTTCTACATTGACCTGGCCAAACTGCAGAACCACGTGGTCGATTTTCTCAAGATCCGCGACAGCTACTGGCGTCCGAACGTGATGCGCCAATCGCTGGGACAGATCCTGGCCGACAGCCTGCACGGACGCGCCATCACGCGCGACCTTGATTGGGGCATCCCCCTGCCGGAAGAAGTGATGGAAGTGGGCAAGGAATGGGAAAGCAAACGTCTGTATGTGTGGTTTGAGGCCGTGATCGGCTATCTTTCCGCCTCAATCGAGTGGGGGCAGCTCGCCGGCAACCCGGATGCCTGGCGCAACTGGTGGCAGAACTCTGAATCCCGCACCTACTATTTCATCGGCAAGGATAACATCCCTTTTCACGCGGTGATTTGGCCGGCCGAGTTGATCGGCGCAGGCAAAGCCTTTGACGAGGTAATGGGCGCTGCGAATCCGCAGCCGCTGGTGCTGCCTTATGATGTTCCTGCCAACGAGTTCATGAACCTTGAAGGACAGAAAATTTCGGGCAGCCGCAACTGGGGCGTTTGGGGCCGCGACTTTTTGACCCGCTACGACCCTGATGCGCTGCGCTATTATTTGACTGTTAATATGCCTGAATCCAAAGATACCGATTGGGATTGGGACGAGTTCTATCACCGCAACAACGACGAGCTAGTAGCCACCTGGGGCAACCTAGCCAACCGCGTTTTGTCTTTCTGCAACAAATATTGGGAGGGCCAGGTGCCCGACCCCGGCGAACTGACCGAGCTGGATAACGACCTGCTCAAGACCATTGAAGGCGGATTTGAAACCGTCGGCGATTTGATTGACACAGTTAAACTGCGCGCCGCGGCGGCTGAAGCCATGCGATTAGCCTCAGAGGTGAACAAGTATCTGGATGTGACCGCCCCCTGGCAGCAGGTGAAGACAGATAAAGCCACCGCCGCCCGGGCGATCTTTACTGCGCTCAAGGCGATTGACTCGCTCAAGATCCTTTTTGCGCCATTTTTGCCCTTCACATCAGACAAACTGCACGGTTTCATGGGGTATGACGGCAGCCTCTTTGGCACACAAACCACCGAAACCCTCAAAGATACACTCGGCGAACACAAAGTGCTGCGCTACGATCCCACCGGCGCCACGGGCAAGTGGGAACCGAGCAAGCTCAAAGCGGGCGATCCACTCAGGCAGCCGGTTGCGCTGTTCAAGAAGCTGGATATATCAATTGTTGAAGAAGAACGGGCAAGGTTGGGGAAATAAGGTTTTTCAGAAAACCAAATGTTATGTGTGATTCGGGGCGGTTCGTCCCACTCGCTTCGCTCGGGGACGCAGAGTTCGCGTGGAACCGCCCCTACGATTTTAAACCCCAGAACGCGCAGCGGATCCAGTTGGGGAGGGTTCGCAGGAGGGGGAGCATGACATTCTCGGCGCGGTCTTTGAATTCTTCACTCTCGTAAATCTCTCCGCCCAGCGGATCGACGAGGTCGCTGACCGAGCGCAAGATCAGGCAGGGCACATTGTTCTTGTGCGCCGTCCACGCAATGGCGCCGGATTCCCAATCCGCGGCGATTGCGTCAAAATCGTCCACCAGCTTGTGTACCAGGTCGGGGTCAATATCCTGATCAGCAGAGACAAGCTGCGAGCGCCTTACCACTTGCGGAAAAGGCTCACTGAGAAAAGACAGATCAATAGAAGTGGTGTAGTGCTCAACCGCCTGGACGGGGTCGCCCATGCGTTCATAGATGTCGTAAACTAGGGTTTTTTCAACCAGCAGAATTTCACCCACGCGGGTTTTGTCTTCGAGACCGCCACAGGTGCCCAGATTGATCACCAAGCCCGGCTGCCAGCGGTCAATCACGTATTGTGCACTGGCGGCAGCGGCAATCTTGCCCCACCCCCCGAAAAAGAGCACAGCCTCACGGCCGCCTAGCTGAAGATGAAAATATGAACCAAAAGGAGATTTTTCCACGTCAGGCTGGTGAAAATACTGCATGACAGCCGTCCACTCGGCGTTGGCCGAAATAAGTATGACAACTTCGCCGCCCTCGTCACTGATTTTTGGCATCCATCCTCCTCTAGACGTCCATATACGTTACCCTGTGTTGATAGCCATACGTTATTCAACATTTTAAGTATGACGCACAGTTTTTCGAACTTCCATTTTTGGAGCCTTCCATAATATGTCTGCCGCAGCATAGGCAGAATCGGGCTGACCAAGGAACTTGGCATTGGCTGCGCGTTTTTTCAACAAAGCCTGGTCGTCTTTCATCAGGTGATTGAGGCATTCCAAAATGGCAATAGGCGATTCAGCCATATCGGCTGCGCCGTAGGCAGTGACATATTCGGCGTTGCCGGTTTCCTGCCCGGGGATGATCTCGGTCAGCATCATGGGCAGCCCCGCGGCCAGAGACTCGGTGACGATCAATCCGCCGGCCTTGCACAACATCAAATCAGAAGCCTTCATCAGGGTCGGCACCTGATCTGAATACTCATAGATGTATGCCGGGATGTGCCACTCAAAATGGGTCAGCTCGCGAAAGAGGTTCTCGTCTTTACCGCAAACCACAGCCACCTGGATGGGGGCGCCGAAATGGTTGATGACATTCAAAGAGTCAATCAGGCGTTCAACGCGTTTGCTGCCGACCGCCAAAATGGTGGGCAGGTCGGGCTGCCATCCGAGCTCTTGACGGATGTCATTCTTGGCGCGTTTTTCTTTTGATATGGCAGGAGACACCGGAATGCCGGTAATGATGATCTTTTCGAGCGGCATTCCGTAGCTCATGCCCAACTCGGCCACCAGGGTGTTTGGCACCATGCAGCCGGTCACCTTTTTATGAAACCACATGCGGTGCACAGTGGAGAGATCAGTCACCACGGTATATTGGGGGACCTTGTTTTTGCGGCCGGTAAAGAGGGTGGATATCGCCGCCTGGTACCAGGGATAGGTGGAAAGCACCACATCCGGTTTGTATTTGGTGAACATTTCACGCATGGTATCCACGAGCAGTACGCCAATGGAGCGTTCGAGAAAAGCGGTTGGGATGAGGTTGTCGCTGGCCTCATACCCGAGCTGATATAGCTCAGGGACGTGCTTTACGTATTTGTCGTAATCCGATTGGGTGTCGCGTAAAAAGGATGGCGTGGTGGGCTCAGCAAGAGGATTGAGCAATTCGACTGACATTTGGTCTGCGTATTTATCGAGGATAGCGTCTCGCACCGCATTGGCGGCGCTGCGATGGCCGAAACCGGCATCCGCGGTCAGGATTAAAGCGCGTTTCTTTGAATCCATGAAGTCCTCATTATGATTGACAGCCCGGCCATGTTTCAGCAGGTAAATTATTCTGTAGATACATCAAAGCCAGCTCCAGGGCGGCCTGGGCAGAATCTTCCTTGTTTTTGATGCGGTCGCCTTTCCAGCAGCACTTCCAGGCCCAATCGCCGTCGGCTGCACTCAAACCAATCCAGACTGTGCCGACAGGTTTCTCAGGCAAGCCGCCGCCGGGGCCGGCGATGCCGCTGATGGAAATGCCGAGAATCGAATCAAGAGGGAATCCGCCTGAAAGAGCGCTGCGCACCCCCCTGGCCATTTCAATGACGCATTCCTTGCTGACGGCGCCGTGCTGTTGAAGGGTTTCATGTTTAACGCCGAGCAGTGCTTCTTTGACTTCATAGGCATAAGCGGTAACGCTGCCCAGATAGTAATCAGAGGAGCCGGGGATGTTGGTGATGCGGTGTCCGACAAGGCCACCAGTGCAGGATTCAGCCATGGTCAATTTCATGCCGCGCTGCCGCAGCAGTTCCCCGATTTGTTGTTCCAATAATAGAGATGACAAAGTAATTTCCTTAGTTTTTTTGTTGCCTAATTATAATGCCGTGAAGGAGGGATTAATAAAAATCATAATTTATGGGGTATTGAAAGGATCTGATAATTTTCTGAGTTTAAACAACTTATAAACCATATGCGTGCCATATCCACGCAGATATTAATAGCGAGAGATTAGCAATCATATTTACCCCTAAACCCCGGGAATCTACAAAACAAGATTCCCGGTATTCTCTCCAAAAAGCTTGAGTGCCACTCCCCCGGATGGGAGGGCTTAAAGGCGAAACCGGTGTATAGTCCGGTGCTGTAGCGCAACTGTAATTCAGAGTAATCTGATAAGCCAGGTCGCCCGCCAAAAAAGCGTGTCACACACTCTCGCATTAAGGAGGTGGGCACTCGCCTTAAACAAGACGATCACCCTGTCCAGATATGCGGCAGGGTATTTTTATCCCCTGTTGCGAATCGTAAAAAACAATATTTAATGATAAGGATTACCATGAAGAAGATCACACAGTTCTTTTTAGTTATCACCATTTTGGCCTTGATGTTGGCCGGATGTGCCCCTGCAGCAGCAGTACCACAGGCAATCACCCTCACTGATGGGCTTGGCCGCACCGTCGCTTTGGATCAACCCGCCGAACGCATCGTCTCGCTCGCACCCTCTGCCACTGAAATTCTATTTGCAGTTGGCGCCGGTGACCAAGTGGTCGGACGTGACAGCTTCAGCAACTATCCAGAATCCGTTTTGGAGCTTCAGGATGTGGGCGGCTCGATGGGCGATTACTCTTTTGAAACCATCGCCAGCTTGAACCCTGATCTTGTGGTGTTAACCGAAATTAATACTCCCGAGCAGGTCAAGGCGCTTGAAGATCTGGGGCTGACAGTTTACTACATTAAGAACCCCGTACAGTTGGACGGCCTCTATCCCATTCTTGAGACGGTAGGACAACTCACCGGTCATGACAAAGAAGCTGCTGATCTGGTGGATTCACTGACTGCGCGTGTTGCTGCTGTGACTGAGACCATCGCCAAATCGCAAGCCAAACCGCTTGTGTTTTACGAATTGGATGGCTCTGATGCCGCCAAACCCTGGACTTCCGGCCCCAACACCTTTATGGAGCAATTGATCCAGATGGCAGGCGGAGTGAACGTTGGTTCAGCCATGACAGACGCCTGGGCTCAGATCAGCCTCGAAGAACTGCTGGTGCAAGACCCCGACCTGATTCTGCTGGGCGACGCTGCCTACGGCATGACAGCCGAACAGGTTGCCACGCGAGCCGGATGGGAAACCCTCACCGCAGTCAAGAATAACGCCATTTACCCCTTTAATGACGACATGGCCAGCCGGCCTGGTCCGCGCATGGTGGACGGGCTTGAAGCATTGGCAAAGTTAATCCACCCCGAGTTGTATTAATCACATGAAGAAAACTGCCCGCCC
The DNA here is from genome assembly GCA_002840715.1 of Chloroflexi bacterium HGW-Chloroflexi-4. GTDB lineage: Bacteria > Chloroflexota > Anaerolineae > Anaerolineales > Anaerolineaceae > UBA6107. Next base: position 92,565 of record PHBW01000009.1, on the reverse strand, counting down.
GTTTCTGATCAGTTTGATCATTCTTTTCGCTGCCATATTGGTCAGCGTGCTGGTGGGCAGTGTTTTCATTCCCCCTGCCACATTGTGGGATTTGGTCAAATCTTCGCTCCAGGGAACAACCTCCGCACTCGACCCGAATGGATCATTCACCGCCATCCTATTTCAATTAAGAGCGCCGCGCACCATATTGTTAATTCTGGTGGGCGCTGCGCTTGCCGGTAGCGGATCGGCCTATCAAGGCTTGTTCCGCAACCCGCTGGCCGACCCCTTTATGATAGGAGTGTCTTCCGGCGCAGGCGCAGGCGCCGTGATCGCCATGAGCATCCAGTGGCCTTATTCAACACTGGGATTGATCGCCGTGCCGATGGCAGCCTTCGTTGGTGCTGTCGTCTCTGTTTTGTTGGTAACCCAGTTGGCCAGGGTGGGCAAAACCATCCCCACCACCAATTTGATTCTGGCAGGGGTGTCGGTAAGTGCTTTTGCGTCTGCAATCACCTCACTGCTGATGATCAATTCCACCGGTGAACTGCGCCGCGCCATTGTTTGGCTAATGGGCGGGTCCACGCTCACCGGCTGGAGCCCAGTGCTCGGAGTGCTGCCTTATGCAGTGATTGGACTGACCGTGCTGCTGCTGACGGCACATCCACTGAACGTGCTGCAGTTCGGAGACGAACAAGCCCAACAATTAGGCATTCCGGTGCAAAAAACACGCTTGATCATCATTATTGCCGCCACGCTGTGCACTGCTGCTGCTGTTTCTTTTGCCGGTGTGATTGGTTTTGTGGGGCTGGTGATTCCACATGTGGTGCGCATGTTGTGGGGAGGCGACTACCGCCGGCTGCTTCCGCTCTCAATGATCTGCGGCGCCAGTTTGTTACTCGTCACGGATGTGGTTGCTCGCACCATCATTTCGCCTCAAGAAATCCCCGTGGGGATCATTACCGCCTTGTTGGGCGCCCCATTCTTCTTGTGGGTGCTTAACCGTTCAAAATCGCAGAATTATTGGTGAAGCCATGTTATCAATTGAAAACCTGAATGCCGGTTATAAAGGCGAAAAAGTGCTTCATGACATCAACCTGAAAGTTCCGCAAGGGTCTGTGATCGCTTTGATCGGACCCAACGGTTCCGGCAAGACCACTCTCATCCGCGCGATCAGCGGCATTCTGACCCCTGCGTCTGGCAAGGTGCGATACAACGATCAAGACCTCACCCAAAAAAGCATCCAGGATCGTTCAAAGTTAGTTGCCGTTGTACCGCAAATCCGCAATCTGCCGCCAGCCTTCTCAGTTTATGAGGTGGTGGCGCTGGGGAGAACACCCTATTTGAACTGGTTTGGCATCACTTCAGGGCAGGACCACGAGATTGTCAAACAATCCATGGCGCAGGTCGATTTATTGGAAATGGCTGACCGCAATATTGCTGAATTATCAGGCGGAGAGCAGCAGCGTGTAATGCTTGCCAGGGCACTGGCTCAACAAACGCCTGTGCTGATCATGGATGAACCAACCTCGCACCTTGATCTGCAATACCAGGTCAGCTTCCTTAAAAGCGTTCATCGGCTGGCCCACCCTTCGCAGGCAGAGATCCAAAACGGGTTTGAACCGAGATCGGCGTTGGTGGCCATCCACGATCTCAACCTGTTAACAAACTTCGCGGACCAGGTGGCGTTGATGGTTGACGGCCGGCTGGTGAAATTGGGAACCCCTGCTGAAGTGCTGCAGCCTGAAATCTTGAGCGGGGTTTATCATCTGCCGCTGACTACACTGCAAGACCCCATCACCGGACATTTCGCCGTTTTGCCTCGATAATCCTTTATAATGCTTTTAAGATCTGAAAGCGAGGATTCATGAAAATAGAGGTCAACCTGGTTGCGGCGTATAGGTTAATTGCTCAAAAAGGCCGATTAACCCTGAACCTGCCCGAAAAATGTTCGGTTCATGATGTGATTACGGGCGTTGTAAAAGCTGTTCCGGCGTTGAAATCTCATTTGCTCGAAAAAGACGGTTCACCCTCACAACATTTGCATCCTTTTTTGAACGGCGATGATGTATCCACCCTGGCAGAGGGGTTGAACACCTGTCTGGTGGATGGTGACAGTTTGGAGTTTATACCGCCGCTTTCGGGTGGGTAGCGGGTAGTGGGTAGTGGGTAGTGGGTAGAACCAAAAATGCATTGGACAAGGGTCTGATTTGTAGAAATCAGACCCTTTTTTTTGCAACCATATTCACATTTTTATTGAAGGTGAATCCCACTAAACGGGATGCACCCTACGGATTTTAAAACGGAAATCGGGGTCGCTTGAAATTATGCAACCACGTTGGTAAACACGTTAAAAGTTGGGGGATTTTCTATCAACTGCTTGACCTTGCATTGTTCTGCAGATCGGATGAGGGCGGAATAGTACTTATCAGGGAAAGTGGGCGGCACCTGAATTTCAAGCTCAATATTTTCAGTCTTACCGGTGGAACGATCGGTCTGCACACGTTGAATAATGCGGATACCCTCGGTGGGAAGTCCGCGCTGGTTGCAAAAGCCCAAAACATAGATGCCGGCGCAGGTACCCAATGAGGCCAAAAAGAGGGCAAAGGGGGTGGGGGCAGAAGCTGCACCACCACCCATAGGAGGTTGATCGGTCATAACGGTGTACGGTCCGAAGTGAGCGTCCACTCTGGCGCCGCCGGGGAAGTCAATTATCATTTCCATGAGTTATCTCCTAAGATTTTTGTATATTTTGGATGACTAAATAAGTTAAAAGTGACATTCTTTTGAGTTATGGTATGATTTTACTAAACAAAAGCAATTTATATCGATCATTTCCATGAGGTAATTCAAATGACTGACCAAACCCCAAATTTTTCTCAAATCGAGCAGCTGCGCGGATTGATTGAACAACTCAATTCATACATCTCATCTTATCACGGAGGAGAAGTGGAATTCGTATCTTTCGACGGCAAGGTGGTCAAGGTCAAGTTGGGCGGTGCTTGTTTGGGCTGTCCGCTTTCACCGGTGACCGTTAAAGGCTGGGTGGAAGGCACGGTCAGGCAATTCTTCCCCGAGATTGAAAAAGTGGAGTCGATCAATTAAGGGTAATTTACATAAACCTTGACAAAGCACCCCTCCCGCCGCTAACGCAGCTCGGGGGCGCGCTCTTGCCCCGGCTGCAAGTGCCAGGGAAAACCCCAACCTTGTCAAGGTTGGTATGAAAATCAAACGGCAGGCTATTCGCCTGCCGTTTGGGTTTACTCAAGATAGATTTCGACGCGTTCCTGTTCGTCATCATCAGCCACATCCAGAATCTTGCCGACCTTGCCGCTGCGGATGGATTCGCGAAGGATGGCTGGGTCAAGGTTCTGACGGTCAATGGAAAGCCGCGCTCCGAATTTGGTGCCGGTATTGACCAGACCGGCAGGCATGCGCACATTCACCCGCCGCTTGCCAGTCGCCATATCCGTGACAATGACCCTCACCCATTGTGCAGATGGCGTGCGGCTGCCTGTAGAAGCTGCGTTGAGGGTTGAAGATTTAGCTTCAGCCACCGCGCAGGCATTCAACAATTCAATCCCCTGATCAGCAGTGATTTTGCCGCTTTGAATCATTTGAAGTATTTTTATTTTTTCAGTCTCAGTCGCCACTGGGTTAATATCCTATCTTTATTGCCTACCCTATTTTACCCGGCTTATGACCAATTTGGAAAAGTTGCAGCCCTTTTTAAAAAACTTCAAACGGGAGCTTGTGGTAAGATAAATCCGGTGGAAGGAACCTTATGAGTCTTTTTTCCTTAATACTCGGGGCCGGCGGCTCAATCGCATTACTAAGAGTTGTGCAGCATACCACTGCAGAACGCCGCTTTCGCTGGCTGCTGGCAGGTGTTTTCACCCTGGCCGGTGCGATACTTGGTGCACGGCTTGTGTTTGTGGCAGCATATCAAAGTTATTTCTCAACTCACACTCAAGAAATCAGCCTAATAACCTTAGGTGGCCTTTCCTGGCCTGGAGCTTTGGCAGGCGCCATCCTCTTTGCATTTCTATCACTCCTCATTTTTAGGCTTCCTTTGCTTGAAGGACTGGACCGATTAAGCCGGATGCTGCTGCCGCTCGGCGTGACCATCTGGCTGGGCGCCTGGAAAACCGGTATCGCCTTTGGCCAACTGCTGCCTGCCGGCACCTGGTGGGGCATGATGCTGCGTGACGAATCAGGATTGACCGCCTTGCGAGTGCCGGTTCAGCCAGTAGCGTTGATCAGCCTGCTTTTGGTGTTGGGATTGATCGAATGGTTATTACGATTAATCAAAAAAGACGGATTGAAGGCTGCCGTCAGTTTTTTGGTACTCAGTTTGCACAGCCTGCTTTTCTCTTTCATGCGGTATGATAGTGTTCAAAGACTGTATGGGCTGCGCCTGGATAGCTGGGCGGCAATTATCTTTTCTGCAGCCACCTGCCTGTTTTTGATGATTGTTTTAATCAAAAAGAAAAGAAGCATTGCCACAAACGAAAACGGATCGGAGTAACCTTATGAAATTAAACCTTGCACTGGCTCAAATCAACACCGTTCTCGGAGACGTCAATCGCAATCTAGAAAAACACCTGGAACTGATCAAAGAAGCCCGCAACAAGGGAGCTGATTTAATCATTTTTCCGGAGCTTTCGTTGACCGGCTATATACTACAAGATCTTGTGCCAACCGTGGCCTTACACCCTGATGATTCTGACCCCGTTTTCAACCAACTGCTTGAAGCTTCAAGAGCGATTGACATTATGGTGGGGTTTGTCGAGGAAGATTCTCGAAACCGCTTTTTTATTGCCAGTGCCTACCTCTCTGACGGCAAAGTGCTGCATGTGCATCATAAAGTATATCTGCCCACGTATGGGATGTTCGACGAAGGACGTTTCTTTGCCGAAGGCGACGGTGTTAACGCTTTTGACACCCGCTTTGGACGGGTGGGCATGCTGATCTGTGAAGATTTCTGGCATGCCTCACTGCCATACGTGCTGTGGCTGGACGGCGCTGATCTCTTTTTGTTTGCCTCAGCCTCCCCCGGCCGTGGACTGCCGCACACTAACAACGGCTGCCAACCCGGCAAACTGGATTCCGCACGTTGGGTGGATGAGATCAACCGCGCTTATGCCGGTTTGTTTACATCTTTTGTTGTGCACACCAACCGGGTCGGCTACGAAGACGGCCTGAATTTCTGGGGAGGCGCTTCAGCTTACAACCCAGATGGTGAGCCCATCATCCAGGGACCTCAACATCAAGAAGCGCTGGTAATGACCGAACTGGACCTCAATCAACTGCACCGCACACGTGCCAGACTGCCCCTGCTGCGTGACGAAAAACCTTCACTGGTGCTTAAAGAAATCACGCGCATCAATCAAAACCGTCACACTGACCGATAATCAGGGGTAAAATGAAGTTATCCAGTGACACAAAATTCCGGAGGTTGCATGCCTGACCTGTCTATTGATACCGAGTTGGCACGTACAATTTTGACCGGGTTTATTAAAACCGAAATCGGCCGGTCCGGTTTTTCGCGCGCCGTGCTGGGTTTGTCCGGCGGCATTGATTCCGCCCTGGCTTGCTATCTGGCTGCTGAAGCACTTGGCCCGGAAAATGTTTTGGCTATCCGCATGCCTTACAAAACCTCCTCCAAAGATTCGCTCGAACACGCCCAACTCATCATTGACGACCTGGGTGTGCAGTCGTTAACCGTGCCCATCACTGACATGGTTGATCCGCTTATTGATCGCTTCGCGGACATGGAAAACAGGCGCAAAGGCAATATTATGGCCCGGCAACGGATGATCATCCTCTTTGACCAATCTGAAGCCTTCAAAGGGCTTGTTCTCGGCACCGGCAACAAAACTGAAATCTTGCTGGGATACAGCACCCTTTACGGCGACTCTGCCTGTGCGATCAACCCCATCGGCGACCTGTACAAAACCCAGGTCAGAGAACTATCAAAAGCCATCGGAGTGCCTCAACCGCTGCTTGACAAGGCTCCTTCCGCCGATCTATGGATTGGTCAAACCGACGAACAGGAACTCGGGTTTACTTATGAAGAAGCAGATCGATTGCTATATTTATTGATTGATCAACGCTACAAACCTGAAGAATGTATTGAAACCGGATTTGCAGAGAATTTTGTCAAGGCTGTAATTCAACGGGTGCGCAAGAACCAATTTAAACGGGTGCTGCCGCCGATTGCCAAATTGAGCAACCGCACCATGGGTTATGACTTTTTATATCTTAGAGATTGGGGGACATAATCATTAAATAATGAGACTGAAAGATTACTTCAAAATCCCCCCCGCCCTTAAACATCGCAAATTCGCATTATTATGGGCGGGGTTATTAATCTCTATAGCCGGCACGCAAATGCAAGTCTGGTCTATTTTTTGGCATCTGCGCCTGCTAACTGATCAGCCGATTGCGGTCAGCGGCGTTGGGATTGCTAGATTAATCCCCATCTTAATGTTTGCTTTAATAGGTGGTTTGTACGCTGATACCTTCAACCGCCGCAATGTGATGTTTGTAACCCAAACATTTATGCTATTGTGTGCATTCCTATTAGGGTGGATTACGCATTTCGGTCAAATGACCATCTGGACTATTTATATTATTTTTGGCATCTCAGGCATCGCAGTGGCTTTTGACGGACCCTCCCGGCAATCCTTGATCACCAACCTTGTACCAAGAGAAGATTTACGCAGCGCGTTTGGGCTGCAATCCATCGCCTCAAACACCGGCGCCATCATCGGACCAGCCTTAAGTGGACTGGTGATTGCCACACTAGGCATTGAATGGTCCTACTGGTTCAACGCCATCTCGTTTCTGGCTGTCATCACGGCCTTGATCGTAATGGGCAAGGTTGAAAAAGAAACACCTTTGCTTGATATTAACGAAAAACGGATCAAACCCAAATTGGATATATCCGGCATCCCTGAGGGAATTCGCTTTATGCTCAATCAGCCAATCATCCTCTCAAGCATGGTGCTTGATTTCTTAGCCACATTTTTCTCATCGGCCAACTCTCTGCTGCCATTTGTGGCGCAAGACATCCTCAAGGTGGGTGCGATCGGGTACGGCTGGCTTTCAGCGGCCCAATCGGTGGGTTCGGTGGCCGTGGCCTTCATTCTGGCACAAACCAACCGCATTCGCCACCAGGGCAAGCTGCTGCTGTGGGGCATCACGGTTTTTGGTTTCGCGACCATTTTGTTTGGTTTATCTAAAAACTTTGCCTTAACCTTTATGGCACTGGTCTTGATTGGTGCAGGCGACGCGGTCAGCACCGTACTGCGCAATACCATCAGGCAGCTGCAAACCCCAGATGCGCTACGCGGCCGCATGATCAGCATCAACCAGATCTTCTTCGCGGGCGGTCCGCGGCTGGGTGAAATGGAAGCCGGACTTGTGGCTCAAGCCTTTGGCACACCCATCTCGATCATCACCGGCGGCATCGGCTGCCTGATCTCTGTGATCGTTGTAGCGATTAAGTTTCCTCAGTTAAGAAATTACAAGGGGGATGAACCAGTAAAAGCGGGAGCTGCAAACTAATTGGGGAGGGTTTCAAACCCTCCCCAACTTTATTATTCATTCAGTGCTTCGTGAAGCCCGGACCATTTTTCAAGATGGGCTTCAAGCTCTGCCTGCAGGCGGGCATAATTGACCGCAAGTGTCTGCACCTGCCCGGGGTCAGATGGCGGGGCAGCCAGGTCATTTTCGAGACATTTAATCTCGTTTTCCAACCAGGCGATTTTTTCTTCCAATAATTGAATTCCTTTTTCGATCTTTTGCTTTTCGCCTTTGCTCATGGCAGATTTTATTTTTTCAGTCTGTGTTTGAGACACTGGTTTTTGTTCTTCAATCAAAACAGGCTGATTAAGCTGCTGTTTGAAGGCCTTAAACTCGCTGTAGGTTCCTTTGAAGCTATCCAATAATTGTTCTTTGGGATTGACTTCCCAAATTTGGGTGGCCAGCCGGTCAATCAAATAACGGTCATGCGAAACGAGTAAAATGGTGCCTCTGAAATCCGCCATCACAGATTGCAAAATCTCTTGTGAAGGAAGATCAAGATGGTTGGTGGGCTCATCCAGCAGCAGCAGGTTGTACCCCTGCAGTGCCAAGCAGGCCAATGCCAGCCTTCCACGCTCGCCGCCTGAAAGAAGGTTGACAGTCTTGAAGACGTCATCCCCGGTAAAGAGGAATTTCGCCAGGTAATCACGAACTTCAGCGGGAAGCATCTTGGGAACCACTCCCTGAATTTCTTCAACCAGAGTCCACTCGGCGTGCAGCCCTTCATGAGCCTGGGCAAAGTAGCCAATCTTCAAATTCGCACCCAAAACGGCTTCCCCGGCAAAGGGAGGTATTTTCTCGAGCAAAGTTTTCAAGAAGGTGGTTTTGCCTGCCCCGTTGGGTCCTATAATTGCGGCGCATTCGTTGCGCACCAGCGTGAGGTCAGGAACTTCAAACAACGGTCTGCCTTCATCGGCATAACCCACCTGCAGCGAACGGGTGCGCAGCACGAGGTCGCCAGACCGATCCGCGGCTTTGAGGTTGAGGTGCAGCGACCGCTTTTGGGTAGGCGGCGTGAGACGGGCTTCATCCAGCATGCGTTCAAGGCGTTTGCGCCTGCCCTGGGCTTGACGTGTATTTTGACCGGCAATGTTTCGACGGATGTATTCTTCTTCTTTTTCGATGAATTCCTGCTGAGTCTGGTATTCGGCCAGCCGTCTTTCATAGCGCTCCTGGCGCTGAAGCATGTAGGCGCTGTAATTGCCGCGGTATTCTTCAAGTGTGGGGGTCATCTCCCAAATCACATTAACGACCTGATCGAGGAAATAGCGGTCGTGCGATACGATCAAAACCCCGCCCGGCCAATCTTTGAGATAGTTTTCAAGCCACTCCACTGCAGCAATATCCAAATGGTTGGTGGGTTCATCCAGCAAGAGCAGGTCGGGCTTTGAAAGCAGAAGCTTGGCCAGCATGGCGCGGGTGCGCTGCCCGCCAGAAAGTTGGGCTATCGGGCGCTTTTCATCTGCACGAGAAAAGCCCAACCCGGTGAGGGTCATACGCACCTGGGTTTCGTAGGTATAACCTCCAAGATGGTCAAAACGAGCCTGCAAACTGCCGTATTGAGCCAACAGCTCTTCTGACCCTTGATCTCCGGCAAGCCGGGTTTCAAGCTGATGGACTTCTTTCTGCATATCCAGCAAAGGCTGAAAGACAGTTAATATTTCGTCCCACAGTGTGCGGTCAGATTTGAGCACGGCTTCCTGGGGTAAATAGCCAAGTACACTGCCGCGCGCGCGGTTGACCAAACCGCCTGAAGCTTCATCCTCGCCAACCAAAATACGCAGTAAAGTGGATTTTCCGACGCCGTTCGGTCCAACCAGACCAATGCGGCTGCGGTGTGGAATGCTAAACGAAAGCTCTGAAAAAATATCCAAAGCACCGAATGATTTTGATAGGTTAGTTACTGAAAGTAAAGGCATGATATGTCTTTCTGAAAAATGCTAGCAAAGTATACCATAGCGGATTATTTCAAGAAAAAACCCCAAAAGGAAATCCTTTTGGGTGATCTAATTAAAAATCACTATCCTACTCGGATGCTTGCCAGAGAAAAATTTGGTTGTCGTTGCCCGCAGTGGCTATAAACTTGCCATCAGCAGAAAATGACAGAGCTGTGATTTGCCCTGAGTGTCCATCCAGTGAAGCAAGCAAAGCCCCGCTGGTGACATCCCAAATCTGAAGCGCGCTGCCCACTCCCATGGCCAACAAAGTGCCGTTGGGTGAAAAATCCAAACAAAGAGCAGGTTCAGTCAGCCCGAAAGTTCTAAGCACGTTGCCCCCGGCCGCATCCCACAAAGTGACGGCAGGAGCAGGGTCAACACCAGCCGTTGAAACGTTGCTGGCAAGCATGGATCCATCGCGGGTCATGGCGTAAGCGGTAACGAAATCCTGGTGGTCAAGCGTGGGTGCAAAATTGCCATCCACGATCTCTTGCAGTTGCAGGGTGGCGCGTGCATGCCAGACGATCCACTGCGGACTTTGGGTGAAACCAGCGTTATAAATGGGTGCTGCGGTCTCAAAACCGGAGAGATTATTAATGACACTACCGTCAGCAGTGGAATAAAGAACCACTGCCCATTGGTCCGCAATGGCCACAGCCAATGTTGCGCCATCAGGCGAAAAAGTGGCGTTGCCAACCAAAAAATCTGGTGAAATGGTTAGTTTGACAGAATTGCCGGCAGCAAGATCAATCAGCGAAATTGATTTCATGTCGATTGAGACAAGAGCTGCCAGTTTACCATTAGATGAGATATCAGATACTCTGGCATCTTTGGTGCTCATAATGCTAACAGGCGTCAGATTCGGTATCGCCAATATGCTCACCCCAAACAATTGATTGCCTGAAGCATCAGTGCTTTGAGTGGAAACCGCCAGACTAAGCGAGTCATTAACCCACTTTAATTGTTGGGCAGAATTTACCGGCGCACGATTGATCATGGTCAACAAAGAGGCATTTTTATTGGTTATTTCAACAGGCAATGGAATTGGAGGAACCGTTGATGAAGGGCTTTCTGTGCTCGGGAGAATGAATGAAGGTTCGGTTGGCGCAGTCGTTTGAACAGGCGGGGTTACTTCAGGCAAACTGCAAGCAGCCAGAAGTACAATAACAGTAAGACTGATTAAATGGATGAACCCTTTTTTGAAATGTTTGATGATTTTCATACCATTAATCCTCATCGTGATTATACTCCTTGATTTAATTGAGCATGTCCCTTATTTTTTCAGAACCCCAATCGACAACACTGTCCTTCGCCTGGTCAAACAATCCATCCAACCATTGGGTAAAGACGCCCTTCAAGTTTCCAAGCCCGCGCGAAATGAGCGCTTGCAGATCAAGGCGCCATAATTCAACCTGGTTGGTGACGGCAGCTTTAATTTGTTCATCCCATGTGCCGGTTTTGGTGATGAAGATAACCGGCCGCTCATTGAGCATCACAATACTGCTGCCTGTGCCATCCACCTGGATGATCGTGCCATAGTTCTTGTCCAGTCCCAACACGTCGGTGGAAAAAGCAGTTAAATATTTAGTGCGAAGATTGGAAAACACAACTGGCTGCGGTGCATCGCCGTCTTGAGAGCGCCAGGCTAAAATAGTAAGATTGGCGCCATTTTGAAAGCGATACTCATGAACACTGCCTGTCTGCCCTTGAACTTGACCCATGGATTTGCTGTTCACCACAGAAGCCGAAAGGTCGGAAAGACTGGTTATTGACTGCGGCTGATTGATTGGATCCACCTGCCAGAACACAAGGGGAACGGCATCCGCGCCGGTAAGAATGATGCTGGCGCGTACCAACAGGTCAGAGAGGAGCGTATTGGCATCAATCGCCCGGCTGCCTTGAAGACTGACCAATTCGTCAGGGCTCCATGTCAGGCCGGTAATATAGACAGGCTTTCCGCCCAATTGGCGGGCCAAGTCTTGAATGGAAAGCACTTCAGCAGAAAGCGAAGCTGAACTGGCAGGCATGGATGCATTACAACCCTGGTTGATGTCTGAATCTGACGGCATTTCGGGGGCTGTTGCACCGCGACGAGGCTGATAAGTCACTGCGTCAGCCAGGTTCCAGGCTTTGGCAGCGTTAACTTCAAGCAAAAACGACAACGGATTTACTGCACAATTATTGGCAGTTGCGCTTACCAGGCTGCCCATCCAGACCTGATCATTGGGATCAACATTTTTAATTATCTTGCTGGCAGCCTTTAACATTTTTGAATAAAAAGCGGGGTTTGATTGCGCCAGTGAACGAGCACTATTGGTCGAATTGATTTGATCGCCGATTTCCCAATAATTGACCTGTTCACCAAAATGTTCCACGGCGGCTCTGATGAATTTTTCCCAGCGCAGTCCGATGGTTTGTTGATCGAGTGGAAGCCCTGAAGCGGTCAGATAAACCGGAAAACCAGTCACCACGGCTATACACTTTAATCCGCGCGCCTGGGCAGAACTAAAGAAAAGGTCCAAAGGTAAAACACTGGACCAGTCATAGACATCTTGTGAGGCTTCGATCAGCGACCAGTTCATTTCAATACGCACATACTCCACGCCGGATTGCTGGATGGCGTTTAATTGTCCTTCGACGGCCTCAGTCGTCAGAGGCGGAGAAGACAATAAATCAATTCCCAAACCGTCAATGCGTGAAGATGGAGGAGGTGTGGCAATTGTGTAGATTCCCACACCCAATACAATCAAAAGACTAATTGGAATAAAGTGACGTATGATGTAACCAATCAGTTTCATAGACAAAGCTCCCGGGTTATTCGTTGCAAGATTAGCACCAGCAACCTAAATCCGAAACATGACACTTGTTAGTTACATTTACAGACAATAAAGGCTATAATAAATTAGTCAGCGGGATTAAAAAAAATGAAAAATATCTTTAGAAGTATCCTTTTAATCGCCAGACCGGCTGCCGGTAAAAGCGAAATTATTGCTTATTTAAAGAGTGTTCCACTTGAGGAGCGGATAAGGCGATTTCACATTGGTCAGATGGATGAAATTGACGATTTCCCCATGCTTTGGACGTGGTTTGAAGAAGATGCCCTGCTAAAAAAAATGGGGTACCCACCCATTCACACTGATGAGGATGGCTATTTCAAAAAGCCCTATTTCTGGGATTTATTAATCGAGCGCATCGGTTTGGAATACAACAAAAGGATGCGAGACGTTCCACACTATGAAGACGCGTATACGACTGTTATAGAGTTTTCACGCGGCAGCGAACACGGCGGCTATCGATCGGCATTTGCCCATCTATCCCAAACGATTATCCAGCAGATGGCTGTTTTATACATCGACGTCTCATGGGAAGACTCTCTTCGCAAAAACCGCAGGCGCTTCAACCCTGAAAAACCTGATAGCATTCTTGAGCACGGCCTACCTGATGAAAAGCTTGAACGACTCTATAAAGAAACAGACTGGCAAGAAGTCTGTAAAACTGACAAGAAGTATTTACCCGTTCAAGGGCTTCAGGTGCCCTACATCATTTTTGACAATCATGATGATGTAACTTCTCAGCCAGGAGAAGGTCTGGCGAACCGATTAGAAGAAAAATTGAATGATTTATGGGAATATAAACTGTCACGCAGTAATTCTTATTAGAGCCGAAGCATACTATAAGAGGGGAAAATGACAGAAATCTTTATTGGCAGACAGGCGATTTTCAACCGTAAGATGGAAGTTTATGCATATGAATTACTTTATCGGTCTTGCGAAACCAACGCAGCCGATTTTAGCGACCCAGATCTTGCAACAACACAAGTTACACTTAACACCATCATCGAGATGGGGTTAAATAAAATCATCAATAAATCAAAAGCATTCATCAACCTCACACGAAATTTTATCGTCGGAAACTATCCCATTTTACTGCCACCCAACAGAACTGTGATTGAAATCCCTGAAAACATCGAAACGGATGACGAACTAATATCTGCATTGCGTGCACTTCATAAGGACGGCTACGCTATCGCACTGGATGATGTGATGGCATTGGAACGGATTTCTCCTTATCAAGACATTGCCACATTAGTCAAACTTGACCTGAAATTGATTGACCCCCAAGCCTTGCCAGATTTGATTCGCTCTGTTAAAGCCCAAGGATTTTTGGTTTTGGCTGAAAAAGTTGAAACCATGGAAGAGTTCAAGCTCTGCCATGACCTTGGCGTGGATTATTTTCAGGGTTATTTCTTATGCAAACCTAACATCATTCAGAGCAAGAAAATGGATTCATCGCGCCTGGTTATCATGCGTGCATTAGCCATGATTCAAAACCCCAAAACAAGTTTTTCTGAACTTGAACAAATGATCTCTCAAGACGTTGGTCTGTGTTATAAGATATTGAGATTAACCAACTCTGGATATTATTCATTCATTTCTGAAGTTAAATCCATCCGTCAGGCAATTTCTCTCATTGGGACAGAAACAGTCCGGGGATGGCTATCTTTGCTTATGATGACACAATTAAACGATAAACCCATTGAATTAACCAACATTGCCCTTCAGCGAGCCTATATGGCTGAATCTCTTGCAAGAGTCCTTAAACACCCCCAACCAGAAGTTTGTTTTTTAGTCGGTCTTTTTTCAGTTCTTGATGCACTTTTAGACCAACCTATGGAGAAAATTGTACAGGAAATAAATCTATCTCAATCTGTTGCCGATGCTTTACTATATAACGAGGGCTTGCCGGGGTATATTCTCAGTATGGTGATAAATTACGAACGTGGTGAATGGACAAACGTAAAATATCCAAACATGCTGGTTGAGACAATATCAAACATCTACTTTGATTCCATCAAATGGACAAACATTATCTTCCAAGAGATTAGTGGAAATTTAGCAGTCGACGGATAATCTTTTGAGAACATATTTCAAAGTGTAAAGAAATTACACATATTTATTGGTTAAAAAAATAGAATTAATGGATAATTAGGAATACCTATTGGCGTTATTTCAATGAGGATACCGTGGCTGATCTTTTAGTTGGCAGACAACCGATATTCAATCGCAATATGCAGGTATACGCCTACGAATTGCTGTATCGTTCAGACGAAGGTAATCGTGCGGTTTTTAGTGATGCCGATCAGGCAACCACGCAAGTTGTCTTAAACGCCTTGATTGAAATGGGGATTGAAAACATCGTTGGCGAAAGTATGGCCTTTATCAACTTAACCCGCAATTTTTTAGTCGGCAATTTTCCAATTCTTTTGCCTTCCAATAGGGTCGTGATCGAAATATTGGAAACCGTTGAATCTGATCCCCAATTAATTAATGCAGTTAGTGAACTGCGCAACAAAGGGTTTACCCTTGCCCTGGATGATGTAATATCACTTAATCGGATATCTCCATTTGCAGGAATTGTCACCATCATCAAATTGGATCTGATGCAAATTGACCGGTTGGATTTGCCAGATATTGTCGCCGGTGTCAAGGCGAGCGGCTTTAGAGTGCTGGCTGAAAAAGTAGAAACCCAGGCTGATTACAACCTTTGCCGAAGGCTGGGTGTTGATTATTATCAGGGTTATTTCTTATGCAAACCAAACACGGTGCGCAACCAGAAAATGGATTCTTCAAGACTGGTCATTATGCAATCACTGGCGATACTGCAAAATCAAAAAACCAGTTTTTCAGATCTAGAAACTATCATCTCTAAAGATGTAGGATTAAGTTATAAACTTTTGCGTCTCTCAAATTCAGGTTATTATTCATTTACAACTGAAGTTAAATCTCTACGACAGGCAATTTCGTTAATTGGGTTAGACACCATGCGAGGCTGGATGTCGCTTATCATGATGTCAAGTCTGGTTGATAAGCCCCCTGAATTAACCAATATAGCACTCCAACGTGCACACATGTCTGAATCGTTGGCAAAAATCTACGGCCAACCACAACCTGAGATTTTCTTTTTGGTTGGTTTATTCTCGGTATTGGATGCCTTGATGGATCAACCATTGGCACAAATCATCCCCCCGTTAAATCTTTCGTCAACCATTTCTGAAGCTCTGCTGAATCACGAAGGATTGCCAGGCTTCATTTTAAAGGCCATCAAAGCGTATGAAGTTGGTGACTGGGCAACTGTCAAAATGTTAAATATTCCTGCTGAAATGCTAACAAACATCTATCTCCAATCCATAAAATGGACGGATATTCTCTCGAAAGAACTTCATTCGAGCACGATGGCTGCAGAATAAATTAGAAATTAAATAGGTTTGTTGGGGGAACAATAACACCCACGCAACGTGGCAGCACTGTAATAGTTACGGGGGTTTGTCCAATCATTTCGCCGTCTGCCTGAACATCCATGGGGGGAACAGTCTCAATTCGAATTGTTCGGCTGGCTCTAAGTTGTTGAAATTTAGGACCGCGTTTTTTTCTGCGGATCAACGCCTGCCAGAACATCGCCGGAAGATCCAGGATTGTTCTGGGTTTAAAGATCAACACATCTGCCTTGCCGTCATCTGGATGGACCTCAAAAAGCGATTCGATTAAATTCAATCCCACCACGCCATAATTGGCAACCATGATCTCAAGGGCTTTACCGCGGTATTTTTTATCATCCGCTTCAATGCGGTAACGAGTTAATTTAATACCTAGGACCTGCTTGATCATGCTGCCATAGTAAGCAAGGTTTCCCAATTTCCGTTTCTTTTCACGTGATGCGGTTTTGATCACTCGAGCACTTAACCCCACACCAAGATTCATGGCGTGCAGGCTGTCGCCGATAGACATTAGATCAAGGTACCGCACCTGGTGTTTGCCTGTCATCAAGGCTAAAGCACGGGTAGGCAGGAAGGGCAGCATCAAATGCCGGGCGATGGCATTCCAGGTTCCGGATGGAATGATACCCAATGGGACAGTAGAATTAACCATGCCGGCGGCCACAGAAGCCACAGTGCCATCACCACCTGCAGCAACAATCATATCAATATCTTTATCAATAAAAAATTTAATAAGTGAACTGTAATCCGTGTCTTTTTCAGTTAAATAGATATGAGAGATCCACCCAGCTTTTTTAAAATGCTCTTTGATGATGCGCTTCATCAATTTGAGATTCATAAAGCCGGAAACCGGGTTGATGATAATTAAAACTTCAGGTTTTTTATCAGTTTTATCAATCATAACAATTTAGGCAAATCCATATCGGCTAGTGAAACGTACCCCAATAATATGCAACCTATATAAGAATGCAATTAATATAATAAGTTTATCACCTCAGAAGTATGATTATTCTTTTACTGGAATTTCTTTCTGCAATAATTTTAGGAATTCAGAAGGATCGCATTTTTCGATAACCAACGCCGGCGATTTGTGCCAGTGAGCACAAGCAGAAAGAGTGGTAACCAAACCTTGTGCAAGGTCCTGGTCTAAAGACACCGCAGGTTCAAAATGGAAAGATTTAACTTCAAATACTCTTTCTGCACGGTGCGATTTGGCATCCATGCGAGCAATCAATTCACCATTGTGCAATACTGGAAGCAAAAAATAGCCATATTTTCGTTTTGCGGCAGGCAGGTAACATTCAATCGAAAAGTCAAAGTTGAATAATTTGCTCGTTCTGGCTCTATCCCAGACCAGTGAATCGAATGGAGACAGAATGGTGGTAAGACGTGGGTTAGAGTTTTGCCTCAAAGCAGCTTGAAAATTTTCCCAAACTTCAGGCAGCACCCAGACGGATTCATCCCAACCTTCGACTTTGAATTCAAGCAAAACCTTTTCAGCAATTAACTGCTTGAGGGTTGATAGAACCGCTTTTTTGGGCAGCCTGAAATAATCAGCAATCCAACCTGGAAGAGCCAAGCCCATCGCGGCAATGGATTTCATGATCAGGCTGCGAAAAACATAATCAAGATCAGGGGCGTCGCTGTCTTTCCAATTGGGCAAAACACGCTCGCGCAAGTCGTAAACCCGTTGAAAATTGACGCGTTTGCTGATCAATAATTCGCCGGCTGTGAACCAATATTCCAATGCCCGTTTTTCGATCTTCCAATCCCACCAGGTGCCCCCTTTTTTGCCATCCGTGCGTTTGAAGTCGGATGATTTTACAGCTCCATTTTCTCTGACATGATTCAAGACTGCATCAAACTCGACTTTGTGATCGTTATACCAATGTTGATACCACGGAAGTCGCCACTGCTCGATCTGGATTCGCCGATGCAGCCCATAATCTTCGATGGGAATAAAACAAGCGGCATGCGCCCAAAACTCAAAAAGACTCTGTTCGGCAAGAAGCTGGTTCAGCCAATCTGCATCATATTCACCCAGACGGCTCCACAATGAAAAATAGGGGGCGCGCGCCACAACATTAATGGTGTCAATCTGCAATGCTCCCAGATTGGTAATGGTCTTTTTAACATCACTTTTATGAGCACTTTTTTGCGGCGGCGTATATAAACCCTGAGCGAAAAGAGAGAGCTGGCGAGCAGTTTGAAGAGTTATCGTATCCATGAATTACAGCCTCTTGATATAGTATATTTGTTCCATGATTATAACGCTGATTAGCAATCTACTTCAAAATCAATGCGCTTCATGTCTGGTAAAATTGGGGTCTATTATTGTAAAGAGAACGGAAGTATTTTCATGGCAAACCCATCCAAACCAATTAAAAAGAAAAAAGCACTGATTTTCCATCCCGTGTTGATCGGGCTTTACCCGGTGCTTGCGTTATTGGCCTATAACATCATTCAACTTGATCCGATCTATACGGTGCGCGCAATCATGGTTACATTATTGCTCAGCGGATTGGTCTATGGACTGACCTTGTTGATCACCCGAGAACGCTACAAAGGCGGGTTGGTGGCCAGCCTGGCACTGCTGCTCTTTTTAACTTACGGTCATGTTTACAACCTGCTTGAGAACAAATCCTATTTCGGGCACCATCGCTTTATGATCGTTATCTGGCTGGCGTTATTTGCCCTGGGCGCCTACGGTATTTTTCACTTAAAAAAGAAACCCCGCACCTTTTCAACATTCTTAAATTTCTTTTCTGTGGTTTTAGTTGCCATTCCGCTGTTTCAGATTGTGACTTTCGAAATGCGGCAAGCCAATGCCAGCCCGAAAGCAGTCGCCAACCCGGCCGTAGATTCCGTTTGGCAGCCGAAAAACCCAGCGCCAACCGATTCACCTGATGTCTATTACATTTTGTTGGATGCTTATACCCGCAGCGATTTGCTCAAAAAAGAATACGGCTATGATAACAGCGCCTTTTTGCAACAATTACGCGAGATGGGTTTTTACGTGGCAGAATGCAGTAAGAGCAATTACAGTTATACACCCTCCTCCATGTCTACGGCTTTGAATATGGATTATCTCGAAGGTTTTGCAGGAGAGATCATCTCTGAAAACCGCAGCTTCTACGATCTGGGCGAAACCATAAAACACAACAAGGTGCGTTCACTCTTCGCGGATCTTGGTTATCGCTATGTGACTTTTGATAATGACATCTGGTGGCTCGATACAACCGATTCAGACGTGTATATTTCTCAATACTCATCCCCCTGGCAGAAGTTGTTAAACTTCAAAATATTGGGTAATTTTGAAAAATATTACCTGCGCACGACCGCATTAAGAGTTGTGGAT
The DNA here is from genome assembly GCA_002840715.1 of Chloroflexi bacterium HGW-Chloroflexi-4. GTDB lineage: Bacteria > Chloroflexota > Anaerolineae > Anaerolineales > Anaerolineaceae > UBA6107. The sequence continues at coordinate 73,427 of PHBW01000009.1, read as the reverse complement.
GAGTTCTCCAATTTAAAGACGTCCAAGGCAATGCTTTCGACCGAAAAATCCCATTATGACCTGATCAATCATAATTTTGCCAAGTTGGAACAACTTCCCCAGGCAGAAAGTCCCAAATTCGTTTATGCTCATTTTGTGGCGCCGCACTTTCCATACGTGTTTGCACCGGATGGTTCATTTGAATATACACCTTCCAATGCCCCCGGCTATGTCAATGAAATCTCTTATATCGATCAACGTGTATTGGAAGTGCTGCGCAATATCCTGGAAACATCCAAAGTACCTCCCATCATTCTGCTGCAAAGCGATCACGGTCTGGCAGAAGAAGTACGCAATGCGAATTTAATGGCTTATTATCTGCCTAATGGGGGCGACTCAGCACTCTACCAGAGCATCACACCGGTTAATTCATTCAGAATCGTGTTCAATCAATATTTCGGCGCGGATTATCCCCTGCTGGAAGATGTGGCACGATCAGCTTCTTACCAGGCGCCCTACGATTTCACGATTGTAGATTATCCGTGTGAGGCGGAATAGATCGAACTTTGGAAATGTAGTGATACCCCTCTCTGTACGAGGCTTTTTGGAACTTGCATTTAGACACCATAAACCGGGAATTTTGAATACTCCCGGTTTATTTTTAAAGCAAGACCCCTGCAGTTTAAAAACCGCAGGGGTCTCATTATTTAATATTGTTTACTTCTTTTTCAAAAGATACAGGGTGCGTTCGCTGCCAGTCAAGGATTGTTTGGCGGCAATCTTGAAAACACGGGTGAAAGCTGCTTCAAAGCCTTCTTCGGTATATTGGTCGAAAATATCTTTACGCGTTGCAAGCAGGCGTTTCACTTGAGAATCACTCTTGGGCACAAACTCAACCACTGCCCAGTTGGAGATGGAAGCGAAGTAGTCCGCAATCGACTCGAGGGGCAGGTTGTTTGAAATGGCAAGATGATGTATCAAAGCCAATACAAGGATCATATCCACAGGACCACGGCTGGTAAAAGCATCGCGCTCCTGATTTGCCCAACCAATGGAAGGACTGGGATTGGTCAAATCCATCACCAGGGGCATTAAATTCTTTTCCTGGTTCGCTTTGATGGTGAGGTAATTCTTCTCGACTGCAGCAGGATCAATATCGCTGGCGACGGTGAAAATGCCGCGTTTGGCAGCCTCACGGCTGAAAAGGCCGTTATTGGCGCCTAGATCCCAAACCTTTTCAGGCTTGGCTTGGTCAATAAAGTTGCCTACGACTTCGCCCTTTAAGCGCAAAGAATCATCAGAATAATTGGTGGCGCTGTAATAATCGCCCCATTCCGTACCCTTGGGCTGCCAAGTGAGTTTTTCAATGGTCTGAGTCAAGCCTTTGAGCATATTGAGCAAGGCTTCTTTGTTCAGCAGACCGGCATTGTTTTGAGGAGCCTGTTTATCGGCATATTCACGCTGCACACGAGCATGCATGTGAATATGAATGTTCAGCCCGGAAAGGCCAAAACGAGTTTTACCGGGCAGCAGTCGGCTGGCCAAATCAAGTGGAATACCGTCAATATAATTCTTGCTGAGCTGCATGAAACGCACATCCACAAGAGAAGCCAGCGAAAGGGGAGCCAAAAAATGCTGGCAGAACTGGCGGTAACCATCCCAGGCAGAACCTTTGCGGTAGACATCAAACGAAAGTGTATCAATGAGCACAGGCTTGCCATCCACAAATTGGATATTGAAAGCACTTGCATCTTTAAGAATCAATCCCTTATTCAAAGCCAGCTTATTGATCTCAAGGGTCAAGAGCGCGGCATCTTTGAGCTGTGAAAAACTCCACTCATAGGGATAAGAAATAAAGGGGACAAGCTCAGGCTGCAAAACGCGATAAGCGATCTCATGGTTTTCTGCTTTTACTTCCACTTCTTTGTGCGCCACCATCCATCCACGTTGGGTTAATTCTTCATACAACCCCGAAGATATGAATTTGTCGTAGGCTTTGGCACCAAATTGGTTCACCTGCCGATAAAGCACACCTTTTCGTGTAAAAAGAAATCCACTTGGGTCACGGAAGGAGGAGGATACCCTGTCTTCGTTCATCAGGCCTCGTCTTGGTCGTCTTCGTCAGTTTCAGGTGCGGGCGGCACATATTTTTCACCCTTAAAAAAGGCTTTAATTCGACCCCAAAAGACTTTAGCTAATATACCAAAACCACCCACCAGACCAGCGGCGATCAATTGAACCAATAAACTGCCTGAACCGGGATCAAGGTATCTTGTATTTAATAGAATATGATGCATGTTTCCTCCAGCTTGTCAAAGTGATTTCCAATTATAACCGTGTTTATCCAAGAAAATATTGCGATTATATCGACCTAGATTTTGATAGTTTTTGAGCTAATGCTGCGGCAATTTTTCCGCCAACGCTGGCATTGTTCTTGATGAGCGCAATATTGGCAGTGAGGCTTTTACCGCCGGTCTCTTTTTTGATGGCAGCCAGAATGAAGGGTGTAACTTCTTTTCCGACGATGCCCTTTGCCTTGATATCAGCCAGTGCTACATCAATAGCCCACCGCGTTTCTTCATAAGAAAGTGCATCTTCATCTGCAAGTGCCACACCCACCAGAAGGCCACCCTTGTGGTCATGTTGAAGCTTGACTTTGAAAATATCTGCAACTTCTTCAGGGGTCTCGGCGGACCAATCCAGTTTGAATTGGCTGCCGCGGGTATAAAAGAGTGGAAAGTTTTGAGTTTGATATCCCACGACACCCACGCGGTTGGTTTCGAGATATTCGAGCGTGGCGGGGATATCCATAAAGGCTTTGGCACCAGCACAAACCGTAATGCAGGGATAGTCTGCCAGGGCGATCAGATCAGAAGAAATATCAAGGGTCTGGTAACCGTCAGGACCCACCCCGCCAATCCCGCCGGTTACAAACACGTTAATACCCACCGCAGAAGCGATTGCCAGGCTGGCGCTGACCGTGGTAGCGGCAGAAAGCTTGCGAGCCAGAATGAAAGGAATGTCGCGGTCGCTGGCCTTGAGCACACTTGAATCTTTGGCAATCCATTCAATTTCGTCACGCGTCAGACCGACCTTCATTTTGCCGTCACGGATGGCAATGGTGGCCGGGATGGCACCGGCTTGACGAACAATGTCTTCGACGGCCAGGGCGGTTTCCATATTCTGCGGGTAGGGCATGCCGTGGGCGATAATTGTGGATTCAAGTGCAACAACAGGGGCACCAGTGCGCAGTGCATCTGCAACATCTTTTCTGATTTCGATTTCGTTTTTATTCATTTTTTCTCCGTTTTATCTTTTTCGGTAATTTCTAAGGTGCTATGGTTTTTATCATGAACCTAACTCATTCACGACATTTTTCGCAGTAGATTAACCAGTTCTAATTCGTGATTGTGCATCAGGACCTCATTCACATCAGTGAGGGTAGGTGCATGAGCGTGGGCACCCATGCGAGCAACAATATGAGCAGCAGAGGCGCAGCCCACTTTGCTCGCCTGGTGAATATCCAATCCACGCAGCCAACCCGTAAGAAAACCACCGCAGAATGCGTCCCCGGCGCCGGTGGTATCCACAACTTTTTCAATGGGATTCATATTGATAAATTGTTCTCGTTCATTCGTTGAAAGCAGGCACCCTTCGCTTCCAAGGGTGACCAAAACAATCTTCGCACCCCGTCCTCGCAAGTTCCTGGCAGCTTTGACGGGGTCTTGCTCACCTGTGAGATTAATGGCTTCATCCACATTTGGAAAGATGAAATCCAATTTAGCGATCAAGGCATCCATTTCTGATCCGCTTTGCTTTGAAAAAAGATGGGATGGATCAAGCGACACTGCCAAACCGTTGCGCTTGGCTTCTTGCAGAAGGCTCCAGGCGGTTTTACGAGAATTAGGCTGTTGAAAACTATAACCAGAAAGGTGCAGGCAATGGTGGTTCTTTAAAAGCGTCTGAGTGGGCATATCTGGTGGGTCTGATTCATTCACCCCGCGATAGGAGTGAAAGGATCGTTCACCCGCTGCATTCACTATGGCAACGCATGTTCCGGTCTTACCTTCTGATTTTTTCAAATGGCGGGCATTGACCTTGAATTTTCGAAAGTCTTGCATCAACGGAGCCGTCCAGCTGTCAGAACCGATGCTGCCCAAAAATGTCACAGGCTGGCCCAGGCTGCCGGCAATGGCCGCACAATTGGCGGCAGAACCTCCTGGCGAAAAACTGACGTCATCGACCTTAACATCATAAATATCCGTTTCAGTTGATTCGGTTATTAACAAGATGTCCATTTCGATATCGCCGTAAATTAATAATCGTTTTTTTGTCATGGCAGAATTTTTCTAAGACCTTAATGGTAACCGTTATTGCCGAAATTATCGAGGTTGAATATTCAGTGAAGTGTGTTCAGTGCTAATAAATCACTATAATTATTTTGGATGTTGACATAATAATCGGGAGTGTCGAATGAAATCAATCCGCATAATAATTCTAATGATTGCCATGCTTTTTATGCTGGCATGCTTTCCTTTTTCGTTTTTCAAGGCGAATGATTTGACGTTTCAAAATGCTGAAAGTTCCATTGAAAATCAAATCGAAAGTGAATCCACATTACTTGCTACTGAGGAAGTTGTGGAAACCGGGATTATTACAAGAGATGAATATGGTGAAAATGCTCGTCAATATTTGGAAATATTAGCCGGTGATATTGGTAATCGTCCATCCGGGTCTGGCAATGAAACCAGTGCAGCCAATTTTATCCAAAGGAAACTGGAAGAATTCGGTTACACAACCGAGACACAATGGTTCACTGCCTACGATGATTATGAAGGTGCAAGCTTTGGTTCATTCAATATTATTGCCATCAAACAGGGTGATTCAGACAAGCAAATTGTGATCGGGGCGCATTACGACTCGGTAGATGACGAGGGCAGCCAGGGAGCGGATGATAACGCGTCTGGTGTTGCTGTACTGCTTGAAACGGCCAAACGTGTAGTGAATATTGAAACCCCCTACACCCTTGTTTTTGTAGCCTTTGGTGCGGAAGAAGTGGGACTTTGGGGTTCTGCATATTTCGTGGATGAATTGAAGACCGGCGAGCAAATAAACATTATTGGCATGGTTAATCTAGATAGCCTCGTTGCAGGCGATAAGGCTTATGTCTATGGCAATGAAGGTCCTGGCAGCATGAGAGATTGGGTGCTTGAAAATGCGCAGCATAAAGGAATTAAGATCGAAGGAAGAACAGATGAAGAAATGTTTTACGAGGACGGAACCCCTTGCGAGTGTTCGGATTTCGATGCCTTTGAAAAATCACATATCCCTTATGTGTATTTTGAAGCCACCAACTGGGATCTTTCATCAGACGGCATGGTACAAGTTGATCCTCAATTTGGATTAGACGGCGAGATCAGACACACAGAATTTGATACGATTGAATATATTGATGAAACGTTTCCTGGCCGGATTGATGACCATCTCAAAACCTTTGTCATATTGGTATACAATTTGGTAACCAAATATTAAGACTTGACTTCTGCAATCAACCGAGCCTTTTTATGTTTTAATTTGTCTTTATACATATTTTGATCAGCAAGCTTGAACGCTTTCATTAAATCAAACATTTCTGTGGTGGCGCAACCGAAAGAAATATTTAAGACTAAATCAGTGTACTTCGAATTGGATTCGATAATCTTGTTTCTGAGGCGATCAACAATATTATTCACCATTTCAGAATCAGTACGTGGCAAAAGCACGGCAAACTCATCTCCGCCAATGCGGGCAACGATGTCGCCGTTACGCATTACTGAACTGAGCACATTTGCTCCTCGGCGCAAAAGTTCATCTCCGGCAGCATGACCTTTGGTGTCATTGGTATATTTCAATCCATCAATATCCGCCATAATAATGCTGATTGGAAACTCCCTGCCCTGTTCAAAACGCTCCAACTCAGCTTCAAAGAAATTGCGATTATACAAACCAGTCATGGCATCGCGGCTGCTCTGATAACGAAGCTGTTCTTCCAGTTTTTTGCGTTCGGTGATATCGAAACAATGGCCTATATAGCCAACAAACTCACCACTGCTGTTATATGTTGGGGTACCCATATCTTGAATCCAGCGGTATTCGCCGCTCATATGACGCATACGGTATTCCATATCAAATTTTTCGCGCTTGTCAAATGCCGCAATATAAGTGTTTATGCAATGGTCGTAATCATCTGGATGAAGTCCTTCTGTCCAACCATTTCCAAGTTCCTGCTCCAATGTACGGCCGGTAAACCGCAACCAGGGTAAATTGAAATAATTGCAAAGCTTGTCTGTGCCGGAAGTCCAGATCAAGGCAATGCCAGAATCAGCCAAATTGTGGAATTGAAATTCTTTTTCTCGTAGTTCTTTTTCAGTTTGAATACGTTGAGTGATCTCGGTTTGAGCTTGCTGTAAATTTTTCCGGGTGTTTTGGGCAAGTAAATCAACGGCTACGGCAGCAACCACAAGTAATATAGTAACCATTGCCAGAGTAGCCCAATTTGCGTCAGGTCCAAAAAAAGGTTTTGTGTGAAACCAGCCGAAATTTTCACCCATTGCCAGCCAGATAATAGCAAGTATGGTCGTGGCAACGCTGATTCCAAACCGCAGCCGATCAAGGGTCAAACCGGCAAATATAATCACGATTGGAAGTGCAATCATGGCCAAATCATGGATGCCCTGTCCAATCGTGGCGATAAATGTAACTGTAAAAAGTGAACTTAATACCAAAATGAAACTGCTGAAATGCAATTTTCCGATTCTGATCATGACAAACGGGATGATAAGCAGAACACAGCCTGCAAGTGTGGCAATGACTAAGGTCCAATCTTTGAATAAAAAACCAAAGATAGAGGCAAAAGCATAAGTCCCCCACGAAATATAGATGAGGATCGAAATTAACCGCGCAATACGTCGATCTTCTTCTTTCTCATACTTATAACTTATTATCAAAAATTTCATTGAAAGTTTTATCCCAAACCACTAATTGGACAACTAATTTCTTTCTTTCAATAACAATCAGGTATTGATATAACTCCATTATGCGCTATTTTGTCTGATTTGCTATATAAAAAAAGTAAATTCTTAATTAATCATTAAATCGATCAATCTCCTCAAAAAGGTTAAAGTGATTTTCTTTGAGAATTAAATTGCGATTGACCATCCCCCACCACGATATGAATTTCCGAACCAATATCTTGAAATTTGGGTTAATCAACAAAAGGATATCACTGGTGAACCTATGGAAATTTCTTCTTTATTCAAAATAAACAATCAAGCAAGAAAAATAACTACGGCTAACAATTTTTATTGGCAAGGAAAAACCGCACCTGAGCATCTTACAAAGGAAATCTTTCGAAAGAGACTGCTGGATTTTTCGAAACCAGTAATACTATTACTTAATCAAAATCAGTATTTCCTGACAAATGAATATGCACTATCTTCAGAACCAAGTGATTGGGAAGTAATTGCAAGCTGCCTTCCTTATCTTCCAGAACAATTTGGGGATTATTCGTTTCAAGATACTTACGGCACAAAATTTCCGCTATATGGCGGCGCCATGGCCAATGGAATCTCTTCGACAGAATTTGTAACTTCCATGGGAAAAGCCGGTTTTATGGGATCATTTGGGGCTGGCGGACTGCTGCCGGAAAAAATTGCCGCAGGGATCAAACAAATCAAAGAGGCACTCAATGATCAGCCTTATTTGATTAATCTGATAAACAGTCCTTTCGAACCGTCTCTTGAAGAACGAACGGTTGAACTTTTTCTCCAACACAATATCCGAACCATTGAGGCCTCGGCCTATTTGACCATTACCAAAAATCTGGTTCGTTATCGTGTCTCTGGATTATCACAGAACACAGATGGAAGCGTAAAAATCGCCAATCGACTGATTGCCAAGGTTTCGCGCAAGGAAGTAGCGATAAAGTTCATGGAACCGGCTTCTGATGACATCTTAAAAACTTTAGTGGAAGAAGGAAAAATATCTTCTGAACAAGCCAGACTAGCCAGTTTGGTGCCCATGGCAGATGACATAACAGTTGAAGCAGATTCTGGCGGTCACACAGATAACCGTCCCCTGGTGAGCGTTTTGCCTGCAATCATCAGGCTGCGAAATCAAGTGCAGGCAAAAAGGAACTACCCCCAACCCATCAGGATTGGTGCGGCAGGCGGCATTGGCACTCCCGAATCAGTTCTTGCAGCATTCATGATGGGTGCAGCCTATGTCACCACAGGCTCCATCAATCAAGGTTGTGTCGAGTCCGGAGCATCTGCTCACACCAAAAAACTGCTTGCCCAAATGGAAATGACAGATGTATCGATGGCGCCTGCCAGTGACATGTTTGAAATGGGGGTCAAAGTGCAAGTCTTAAAGCGTGGAACCATGTTTGCCATGCGCGCACAGAAATTGTTTGAGATCTATTCACGCTTTGAATCCATTGATGACATTCCCGCTCAAGAACGCGAGAAACTTGAAAGCACAATTTTCAAAATGACCCTCGACGAGGTTTGGAATGAGTGTTTGAAGTTCTTTACTGTGCGCGATCCCCAGCAGATTGAGCGGGCAGAAAAGAATCCCAAGGCCAAAATGGCTTTAGTTTTTCGCTGGTATCTGGGTCTGGCTTCAAGATGGTCCAATGTTGGTGAAGCAGGCAGAGAAATGGATTACCAAATTTGGTGCGGACCATCCATGGGAGCTTTTAATGATTGGGTGCGCGGAACCTACCTTGAGAACGCAGAAAACCGAAAAGCTGCTGATGTGAACATGCAGTTACTTAGAGGCGCAGCCTATCTGCATCGGATTAATCTGCTTGAATCTCAAGGGATCCAAATTGCATCGGAGATTAAAGAGTATATTCCCAAGGAATAAGCTAAATTATTCATCAAAAGAAAACAAGTCTTGTAAAACAACCCGTTTCAATTCCCGGGCTCTTTGCAGGCAGATCGTCATGACATATCCTTGATGAGATGAAGCCAAAAGCTGCCACTCCCCGGTAACCATACCATCCACCTCAAAATTGATTTCCGTCCACCCTTTTGATAAATAACTCACATCACAAGGGTGGATGTTTATTTTTCTGGTATCCAAACTTAGGCCCCTCTCAATGGCTTTGAGAAAGGCTTCTTTGGAGCTCCAGACTATATTTGAACAAAGGTCTTTTTCTTTTTCATTCAGGGTTGAAAGCCAGGCGATCTCTGTGGCAGTAAAATAATCCAAAAATAGCTGAAGTGATCTCGGTTCTATGAATTCGAGGTCAACGCCAAATCGAGCTTCACCCTCTTGAGAAAAAGCCGTCAGAACCCCTTCGTGAGAATGGCTGAGTGAAAGCCACCCTACCCGACCCATGCCTTCCATGACGACGTAAGGAACCCCTGTGATCTCTTTTTGAACCGTGACGGATCTCAACGACAAAGGGGAATCAGAAATCGCTAATTGATGGACGAGACGTTTTACCAACATCCGACTCGCAAGCCATTCCAACTGTCGTTTCGGAATTTTAAACTTTTCAAATTCTTCAATTTCAAGAATGCTGAAAAACCGCTCAAGGGTTTGAGCGATTTTCAGAGGGGGAGAGTTGGTGAAGCTTGAAAAAGTCCAGTAGATCATCTGTTTTATGAAGGATCCTTCTCACATAATGATCAAAGGATCCTTTTCCCAAAAAAACCTTAATCCTGTTTTTTTGATACCAAAGTTTTCATTGGCATCAAGTGTTGATCATCTGGCGTTTCAACCTGCGGGGATGTTCGATAATTCAACAAATCGAGATAGACATTACCCTTGGTATCAATGACGCGCGCATCAAAATATAACTGACCATTGATTTCTTTGGGTTTCACTTCTGCAAAAATTGAGGCTCCATTTATAACATTACGATACACCTGCAGTTTGCCGATGGAATGAGGCAGACCTAAATTACCGGTCGAACCTGCCTCCCAAAGCCCGGCGGTCTGGAAGCATAATTCAATCAAGAGCGGCGTAGTATAAAGACCTGGCTCATCTGCATTGATGTCGATCAGGCTGTTATTGAATCTGCCGAGCACTGCATTACCTGATTTTTGTGCAGCCTCCAAAACCTGGAAGGACGGTCCGTGGAAATAGAGCTGGTAAATCTCAGCGGCTGTGACTGCCTTGTGACTTCCCCATTTTGGAGGAACGGCGGTATCTGGAGAAACAATATCCTTCAGGGTGAGGTAAACCTGACCTTTGAAGTGCTGCACATGGTCAACCTTGCCGTTTATCCGTTCGGTGTCCGATTCGAGGGATACATCCACTCTCAACCCTTCATGCACACGGGTTGCTCCTGCTTTCCAGGCCATGGCACGCGATTTATTGCCATAGAATTTGAATGGAGCTAAAAATTCAATGTTCTCCAAGCGTTCTACTTCAAAGCCCGATTTGGCAGCAGCCAGCGCGGATGATATGTGTTTTGCCGCCCGAGTAAATCCTTCGATGCCCACTACACCTGGCAGCACAGGCACCCCATTGATGGCATGATCGCGCAGGTAAGAAATCTCCTGAGGATCCAGGGTTACTTCAAGCGTGATGCCTGAATCGATTGAATAGCCGGTGAGATGACTCAGCATGGTGTGGATGGGATTGCCGGCGCGAAGCGCAGCGTCAGCCAAAGGCACATTCATGCCGTGATTCTTCGTCTTGGCTCGCTCAAACAACCCGAGGCTGCCGGCCACAACGATTTCACCCGAACCACCCGCTAAAATCTGGTCACCCACAATTGGAGCAGCCTGCCCTGGTTTCAACATGTCAATTCCTGCACGTTCCATCACCAGCGGAATTGATCCGCGGCTGGCCATGCCGACTTCAGCCCAGGCACCCCAATCCAACGAGACGACTTGAAGGAATGGATATTGGATTGGCAGCCACATCGCCATTTTCGAGAGGAAATCATTACCGGCGCTGTAATCGGGTTGACCAACATTGCCAAAACGGCCGGCAATCGAAGAAAAGAAAACAATAGATTTCGGCGCTCTTTTGAATTTCTCAAGCGCGGTAAAGAGGTTCAAAAATCCTGATACTTTGACTTCAACGACCTGATGAAATTCTTCAAGTGTTTTGTTTTCAAGCTTGCGGCTTTTTTCAAGGCCTGCTGCATGAATGAAGTAGTTTACATGCTTGACTGTATTTCCAACTTCAGAAATCGCCGAGGTGACTGATTTCATGTCAGCGACATCACATTGGATGTAAGTGGCTTTGCCGCCGTAGCTTTCGATTTTTGCGATCAAATCAATTGTGGCTGCGGCACGTTCCAAAGCGCTGAACCTAGCCTCCAACTGGATTGGCGTCACTTTTTCACCAGAGGCTGACATCTCTTTTAGCAAAATGCTTTTATAGGCCTGGGGGTCGTTTTTAAGGGCTTCAAGATCAGCTTTGTTCAATCCAATCAACGGTGTACGGCTCAACAAGATAAAGTGACCTTTTGAGCGTTTTGCGAGATCATCAATCACTACTGAAGTAATTCCACCAGTTCCGCCGCTGACTAGGAACACATCATTGGCAGAAAATTTACTATTTATAATCGGCTGACCTTGAATCTCATCCAGTGAAATCGTGAAGCGCAGTTCGTTTTCACGGCCAACTTCAAGTGATGCAGCATCGTTCAATGTTTCTTCAATCAGGCTGCCCGCTATTAAGTTGGCTTTTGCATTGGTTTGAAAATCAATCGTCTTTACAAGCGCGGCCGAGCGTTCACGGCTGTATGCCTTGGTGAAACCACTTAATGCGCCCCCCAGTGGATTTGCTGGATTCATCAATCCATGCAACCCACCCATGCGAGAAGCCGAAATCATAAAGGCTCCGGAGGGGATCATTTTGACAAGTTCAAACAGAGGTTCGATTTTTTGCTCTATCGCCTTAATCCAATTTGATTCGCGTGATTCATCCCAAGAAGGATCGGAATCCAGACCAGTAAGGCAGTAAACACCAGTCAGAGGGCCGGTTTTAAGCCATTCGCCAACCATATCCAGTGAAGTTCCCGCTTCAAGAGTTAAGACATCCACTTTTTTGACATCCAAGGCTTTGGCGAGTTGTTTTGCAGTCTCATCAGTCAGCTTTTCTTGCCCTTTGAGGATGATCACTCTGCCATTTTCCAGCGCAACTCCAGTTGGATCACATAACTCAATCCGCGGCAATAAAACGGGTTTCGGAATTCGCAGCGTGAGTGGTTTATCTTCGACCTGTGCAGATGGTTCTGTTATTTGAATCTCTTCAGAGTTTTTTGGCTCAATGGATACAGGAGCCATTCCCTCATTGACAAATCCGATCACCTTTGCGAGGGTGTTGTAATCTGAAAGCCGCAAATCTTCACGTTTGGCGATCCCAAAATGGGTGCGGATGGTCGCAAACAATTCAGCCTGCTTCACGGTATCGATGCCAAGATCGGCTTCCAGGTCAAGATCGAGGTCAAGCATCTCAATGGGGTAACCGGTTTTCTCACTGACGGTTGAAAGCACAAACTGATTTATTCCTTCATCCTCAGGGAGTGCAGGAGCCTCTGATACTGGAACAACCCTTTCAACCACTTTTGGTGTTTCCGCGACTTGTAATTCAATAACAGCTTGTGGCTCGGCAGGAACTGTCAAGACTGCCAAATTGTCTTTGACAAATCCGATTACTTTTTCAAGCGTGTTGTAATCAGAGAGTTTCAAATCTTCGCGCCGCGGAATGCCGTAGTGGGTGCGGATGGAGGCAAATAATTCAGCCTGTTTGACAGTGTCAATGCCCAGATCCGCTTCAAGGTCAAGATCCAGGTCCAGCATATCTACTGGGTAACCTGTTTTTTCACTGACCACTTCGAGCACGTGGAGTTTGATTGAATCCGTGTCAACATTGGATATTGAGGTTGTTTTTACGACTGTGGTTTGTTCAGGGCTGGCAACTGCAACGGGAATTGGTTGGTTAACGGGTTTAGCAGCCGCCACTACCTCAACATTATTTTTAACCTGAGGTTGTGCGTTTGTCGCCCAGCGACCAGGGAGCAGCCCAAACTGCCAGGTGCTCTTAATGAGTTCATTGACCGGAATGCCCATTGATTTGACACGTAAAGTGCGTTTTTCAAGTTCAAGATCTGCTGTTGTGTAACCTGAAATGGCTTTCAGCCAATTATCATAAATTGCATGATTAATGCGTTCGCCTTGACCTGAGATCTTGCGGTAAAGCACCATGGCAATTTGAGACCCGAAACCGGCGCCTAAACGCAGGGCAAAATCGGGGTTATAGTCGCCGCCTTGAGAAAGCTTCAGATCACCCAAATCAGGATCCGGCTCAAAACCCTCTTTAATGTGTGCAATGGGCGGAACCTTGCCCGTCTCAAGCGCTTTTACGGCCAGTACATCTTCAACACCTACCCCCATGGTGTGGCCGGTATAGCCTTTAGTGTTGGCAATGATGACCTTGTTGGCATCTTCTTTAAAGGTATGACGCAGTGCAAAAATCTCGGCGCTGGCACTGCCACCCCGTGCGGGAGTATAAGTTTCATGCGAAACAAACACGGTTCTGGCTGCAATCTCGTTGCGCTCAAGACCAAAGCGATTTTCGGCAGTTTTGATCAAAGTATCCATCAAGCCGGCGACATGTGTCACATCCAGGCGGGTGCCGTGGAAAGCGCTGTTTGAATATTGGGATGAGACGATTTCACAAATCGGGCCGATGCCTCTTTCTTCGGCGCCGTCCTGGCTTTCAACAATCAAAGCAGCAGCGCCCATGCCCATGATCATACCGTTGCGGCGTTTATCAAACGGGATGGCTGCCAGACGAAGGTTGCCTTCAGTGGTGGCGGCGCCGCTTGCGAACAAGCTGGTTCCGATCCATGAGGCAAGGTTGCCGTCTGTTACATCATCACCTGCTATGACGATCACCCGTCGGCACCTTCCTGTGCGGATCCAGTCTTCAGCCAGCCCAATTCCCTGGGTGGTGGTGGCACAAGCAGCATTGACCGATGTATTGGGGCCTTTTGCGCCAATATATTCTGCAAACTGGGAATGCCCCATGGAGAGCACTCTGAATACGAATCGTCTGTCAAAGTGATAATTCAGCTCGTCAAGTTTCAGTTCCAGTTCGGTTTTGCGGCGAATGATCTCGTTTTGGAAGTGCGTCTGCCCGGATGGGGTGAGCGCCAGGAGCAAATCTTCCATGGCCATCACTTCAGATAATTGTCTCTGAAGAGATTGAGCTTCATAGAATCGTCCCGCTTCTTCAGCCATTCTATTCAAGCCGGGGAAGGCAGAACAGAAAATGACACCTGTTTCATCCTGCATGGATTCCGGCAGTTTCCATCCATCAGGAAGCAAGGTGCCCTTGGATGTTCGGCGGTGATGCATGACCATGGGGATGCCCGCATCGCGCAAAGCATCGATTCCGGCACCAAAAGCCAGTTGGGTCGAGATATCCAGTGAATCCACGCGCTCGGCAGGAACGCCGTATTCCTCTTCCAAATTGAAAGCGCCACGCTGCCCGGCAAGTTTCAAGGTTTGGTCGAGGTCGGTGATTTCTTCCATGACCGCGCCGGCGTCACTCTTGATCAGGCGGGTAACGCGCTTTTCAAGCATTTCTTTGCGGAGGTTTTCAGGCAGTGCTTCAATGCGCATCTCGCCGTTTAGCAAACTGCTGATATTACTATCATCAAACACTTTTTTGTTACGTCCGGGCAGCCCAAGACCTGCACCTGTGATGACAACAGAACCCGTCATCACGGCAAAATGGGGCTGCATGCTATCGAACTGCTGTGGTTGTGGGGTGCTCTCAACTACGATGCTTTTAGCAGTCTGTGGCTGATTTTCAACCGTTTCGGTTGAAAGAACGCCCGCAGCATATAATCCGCACAAGGCTTCGTTGAAACTGGCTTGTCCGCCTTTGCGGGGATGGTTGGTAGCCAAGACAATGGTATCGGTTTTACCCTTCATGTTATCGGAGGCAAGTGCATTTAAGACCCGTTTGGGGCCGACTTCAACAAACACACGGGCACCCAGTGTGTAAAGGGTCTGCATGCTTTTGACAAATTGCACGGGTGAAGCAACCTGCTGAGCCAGAAGTTCAGTGATCTCTTCAGCAGAAGACGGATACAACTCGCCGGTGACATTGGCAACAATGGGGATTTTAGGCGCCATCACCTGCATGCGTTGAATGACCTGACGAACAGGTTCACTGGCAGGCGCCACAATTTTGGTATGGAAGGCATGAGAGACGGGGATTCGAACGGCCTGAAAACCTGCCTCTTTGAACATGGCAATCGCAGATTCAATCGCCTCTGAGGTGCCGCCCAAAACGGATTGGACCGGGCTGTTGACATTGGCAATGACGATATAACCTTCAACTGCCGTGATAACTTTTTCAACTTCTTCGAGCGGGGCAGACACTGCAGCCATGCCGCCGGGATCGTCCACTTTGATTTTGGACATTTCTCTACCGCGGGCGCTGACAACTTCAAGAGCCTCAGAAAAGGTCAAAACACCAGATGCAACCAGGGCTGCATACTCGCCCAGGCTGTGGCCAATGGCAAAGTCAGGTTTGAACCCAAATTTTGCCATTAATCTCAACAAGGCTACGTTGGCAGTCAGCAGGGCAGGCTGGGTAATGGTGGTGTTTTTGAGTTCTTTTTCAGCCTGGGCAAGCGCTTCTTCATTGCCGTCTGCATAAATGTAGCTGGTAAGCGGTCTGCCGAGGATTGGGGTTAAGATGTCATCCGCTTCTTTGAAAGTGTCACGCACCACAGGTTCGACTTCGAGGAGGTCTCTGATCATGTTCACATATTGAGACCCCTGGCCTGGGAACATGAAAACGGTTTTGCCCGGGTTGCCGCTGCCGCGATAAATGCCATGTGCTTGCAGGGCATTCCAGGTGGTCGGTTGGTCAGTCTCAAAAGCGCTCAAAGCTTTTTCACAGCGTTTAACTAATTCCTCCGAGTTTTCATAATCGATGGCCAGTCTTTCACTTCTTGAAACTTCATCGCGTGTGGGACAAATTGAAGCAGGGATCTGACCATTTTTGATGGCAGCCAGACCGCTTTCCAATTTTTGTTTTAATGCTGACTTCGAATCCGCAGAGATAAAGTAGAGCCCTTGATAGGGATGTGCATCATTTTGGGGTTCGGCTAATTTTGGTTCAGGTTGAAGGGCTTTATTTTGATCAATCTCAATGCTGACCTGATTTGCCTGACCTGAAAGTGCATCCGTCATGAACCCCACCACTTTTTCAATTGTGTTGTAATCCGAAAGACGTAGGTCTTCACGGCGGGCAATATTGTAATGTGTGCGGATGGTGGCGAAAAGTTCGGCCTGTTTTACGGTGTCAATTCCGAGATCTGCTTCGAGATCCAATTCAAGGTCGAGCATTTCACGCGGATAACCTGTTTTTTCGCTGATGGTTTCAAGCACAAAATCGGTGATCTTGGAATTGTCAAAATCAACATTTTTTACAGTTGATGCGTTTTCTATGGATATGGGTTGAGTCATCTCGGCTACGGCCTCATGTTCTTTTTCAATTTTCAATGGAACAACATATGACGCTTTTTCACTACCCATTACACCCGGCAAATATTCTTCCAGAACAATATGGAAGTTGGTGCCGCCAAACCCAAAACTACTGACGCCGGCATAGCGGTATTTACCCGGCTTGACTTGCCATTCGCGGGGCTGGGTATTAACAGCAAAGGGTATGTTGGCAAAATCAATATTGGGGTTTGGATTTTGGAAATTGGCTGATGGAGGCAGAGTTTTTTCGTTCAAAGCCATAATGGTCTTTAATAAACCGGCTGCACCTGCAGCGCTTTTTAAGTGCCCAATGTTCGACTTGACTGATCCCAGCGCGATGCTGCCATTTGCAAGGCCAAAGGAGCCAAAGACGGATTTTAGACTGCCAACTTCGGCAACATCCCCCACTTTGGTGGAGGTGCCATGACCTTCAATAAGACCCACCTCTTCAGGTGAGACACCGGCATTCAACAAGGCGCGTTCAATGGCGCGCTGCTGTCCAATCGGATTCGGTGCGGTGATCCCTTTACCTTTGCCGTCTGAGCTGCCGCCAATGCCGCGGATGAGCGCATAAATTTTATCGCCGTCGCGTTCTGCATCTTCAAGGCGTTTTAGCAGGAATATAACAGCACCCTCGCCCATCACGAATCCATCCGCTTTGTCGGAATAGGGTCTGGAACCTTCGGCGCTTAACGCACCAATTTTTGAGAATTTAATATAAGACTCAGGACCCATGTTTCGGTCAACACCGCCGCAAAGCACGGCATCAAAATGATTGTTTGCCAGGCCATCCACTGCAGCTTGAAGTGCGGCAAGGGAGGAAGCACAGGCTGCATCCGTGACAAAGTTTGGTCCTGAAAAATTGAATACATTGGCAATTCTGCCGGCGATGATATTTGCCAGCTCTCCCGGCATGGTGTCTTCGGTAATCACTGGAATTCGCGAATGAATGTCACCAGCAATCCCGGCCAAAAGCGCAGTTTGCGTGGCTTGGGGCAAATTCTTGAAATCAGGCAAAGATTCAAGCGATGCAAGATACTCCGGCAGCAAAAGTCGGAAGGTTGAGCGATAATGCATCTCACCAGCCAACGCGTTGCCGAGGATCACAGCCACACGTTCAGGGTTCAGCGGTTTTTCGGGATAGCCGTAATCTTTTAGAGCCTGGTGAGCGGCGGCCAATCCCCATTGCTGGGCGGGGTCCATGAGAGACAGAACTTTTGGAGGTATCGCCATCCCTGCTTTGAAAGGATCAAATTGATATCCTTTGACAAAAGCGCCAATCTTGCTGTAGGTTTTATCCACAGCTTTTGGATCGGGATCGTAATACAAAGCGGTGTTCCATCGGTCAGCAGGAACCTCACCAATTGAACTCTTTTTGTTTAAAATGTTATTCCAAAAAGACGCCACGTCATAGGCGTCGGGTAAAATCGCCCCCAGACCAACCACTGCAATTGCTCTTTGATTATCCATTTTTTCTCCTAAATTTCATCGTCCAAATCAAATTTCGTCAAACAGCAACACAAAACCAGGCCTTATAGATGTAAGGCATAAGGAAATCGGTTATTGAAGAAGTGGGTTTTGCTAAATACTATTTACTAATAGTTAATTTTTTATGCAGTTATAGCCTTCTCTTAATTCAATTCATGCTTTAAAAACCCTCAATTATTATGTTGGATTCGGAAATAAAAATATTTGTGACAATTTCTGTTATTCCGATGGTGGATTTTTTGAACAACCAGATAAATTAAAAGGAACAAAATAATATTGCTTAAAGCCACCCATTGAAATATCGCTTGATATTATCTTTGCCCTAAATAGATCATTTGTGAACCCCGATATTACTAATTTAGGACTTGATCAAATTCCAATGGGCATTTCGCTACTATTGTTTAGCTTAACTCTTTCACAAAAACACAAAATCTATTGACAAACAACTTATTATTTCCTATACTATTATTACTAACGCGTGTTAGTAACGGGAGGATTAATGGGCAACAAGAGAACAACCAGTTCTGATGTGGCCAAGCTCGCGGGTGTTTCCAGAACCACGGTTTCTTTTGTTTTAAACAATATTCCCGATTCTAATATTCCCGAAGCTACCCGGCAAAAAGTATTTGCGGCTGCAAAACAATTAAACTATCATCCAAATGCTTCAGGACGCAAATTGGCTTCTGGAAAATCAAAGACGATCGGTCTTGTTCGACTCCAAAGCACTGAACAGGTTTTTAATGATGCTTTCTTGCTGCAAGTATTGGTTGGAATTGAACAAGCTGCGAGTAAGTGGGGATTTCATGTCTTATTGAAACATATCGACCACGATAAATCTGACGGGTACTCTCAATTGATAACTGAAAACCACGTGGATGGAATTATTCTTTCAGGACCCCTTCAAAATGATCCTGAATTGATAAAACTGCACGAAGAAGGCGTTCCCATTATTTTATTGGGTCAAATGTTGGATACCGGCATTCCATATGTTGATGTAAATGCGGTGCTGGGATCAAAAACAGCTGTGGACTATCTCATTTCTTCTGGTCATACGCGAATCGGCATGATCACTAATGCAAAAATGGATTATTCATCTGCCCAACAACGCAAAATTGGTTACATAAACGCACTTGAAAAAGGAAAAATCCCTGTAGACGAAAGACTAATTAAAGAAGGTGATTTTACACCTGCAAGCGGATATGTAGCTATGAAGGAGTTGCTTTCTTTATCAACTCCACCTACTGCAGTTTTTGTTGCAAGTGATGTTGTAGCAATTGGTGCTTTTCAGGCCATTAAACAGGCTGGATTACAAATTCCGCAAGATATCGAAGTAATCGGATTCGATGATATTCCAATGGCAGAGTATTATGACCCACCCCTTTCAACCATCCGCTTGCCGGCTTATGATTTGGGACGAGTAGCCGGAGATCAATTAATAAAAATGATTCTTACCAACGAAATGGATGCTCCCGGTTTTTTACTTGAGACAGAATTAGTACTTAGAGAATCAACAAAACATAACGATTAATAACCTGCACAAAATATATGCACAGTGCAGATCAAATTAGGATCAATAATGAGTAATTCGATTTTTAGAACTGACATCCAAAAGTTATTTCCAGAGCTGCCCATTGAGGGGGCAATATTTGATTTAGATGGTGTTCTTACAGATACATCAGAACTTCATTATCTTGCGTGGAAAAAATTAGCAGATGAAGAAATGATTGATTTTTCACGGAAAGACAATGAGGCTTTACGAGGAATTCCAAGACGCGAATCTTTACTTCTGATTTTAAAAAATAAGGAAGTAAGCGAAATCCAAATTCAAGAAATGATGGCACGTAAAAATAAAAATTACGTGGAATCCATCTCAACACTAACATCAAAAGATTTGCTTCCAGGGGCTCAAAAGTTGCTCGAAAGTTTTAAGAATGGAGGCATAAAAATAGCGCTTGGATCCGCCAGCAAGAACGCCAGGAGTGTCATTAATAATTTGGGGATCGCACACTTTTTTGACGCCGTTGCAGACGGCGAAAGTGTGGTCCACCAAAAACCTGCTCCTGATTTGTTCTTGTATGCAGCAAAAAGAATCGGTGTACAACCATCCAAATGTGTCGTTTTTGAAGATGCAGCCGCTGGAATCGATGCAGCGCAAGCTGCCGGTATGTGGGCTATCGGCATTGGTCCACAAACTCGCTTTTCTACAGCTCACATTATTTGTAAAAATTTACGAGGTTTAACCCTAAAAAAAATATCTTTTTTACTAACGCGCGTTAGTGGCACGTAAACACATCATAAAAGAAAGTCATATGTCAAATCATAACGCGAAGGAGGTGATGACCAGATTAACTTTTGGAAAAAATGTTGGAAAGCTTTCAATCAAGAAACTAACAAGTTTAAAGGAGAGAAATTAATGAAAACGAAGAGTATTGTTGTAGTCAGCATGATTGTCATTTTGACAATGCTTCTTGCCTCTTGCGCAAAAGCAGCCCCAGTTGCCACAGAAGCTCCCATGGCAGAAGCCACCGAAGCTCCGATGGCAGAAGCCACTGAAGCACTCATGCCTTCTGAAATAGATTGCATGGGAGCAGCAGCTGGTGATACCGTCAGCATGCTTTACCAATGGTCTGGCGTTGAAGAAGAAAATCTCAATAAAATCCTGGCTCCGTTGGTGGAAGCTTGTGGAATCGTCATTAATCCCGAATCCACAAGAGATCAAGCGCTTCTTGACACCCGCGTTCAAGCTGGCACACCTCCTGATGTAACATTTTGGAATGTTACCCAACTCAGCCAATACAAAGACAAATTAATCGCCATGACCGATTTGGGTGTCAATGGTGATAATTATGCAGAATACTGGAAAAACATCGGAACAGTTGACAGCAAATGGCTTGGTCTTCCTGTAAAAGCTGATCCCAAAACGCTTGTTTGGTACAGCCCGGCCAACTTTACAACTGATGGATATGCAATTCCAACCACTTGGGATGAACTTGACGCTCTTGTGGAAAAAATGGTTGCAGATGGTAAAGTCCCCTGGTCAATGGGGATGGAATCTGGTGATGCCACTGGCTGGACCGGAACCGACTTCATTCAGGATATTTTACTTGTAACCCAGGGGCCCGATTATGTTATGGGAATCATTGATGGAACCATCCCTTACAATGATCCTGGTGTAAAAGCTGCCTATGAGATCTATGGCAAATGGGCAATGAGTGAAATGTATACCGTTGGTGGGGCGGCCGGTACAGTTTCAGTTGGATTCAACGATGCCATCAACAAAGTCTTCTCTAATCCACCTGAAGCAATGATGGTCAAACAATCAGGTTTTGCTGGTGGAACAGTAAAAGCTACTTATCCTGATCTTACCTACGGTACCGATTACGATTTCTTTGGTGTACCAGGAGCAAAAGGTCTGCAAGGCGGTTCTGACTGGATGATGGCTTTCAGCGACAAACCCGCAGTGAAAGCATTGGTTGCCTACTTGAGCAGTGCCAAAGGCGGCGAGATGTGGGCACAAGTTGGATTTGACCTGACTCCCAACACGGCAGGATCTGATGCTTATGTTGATGCTGCCTTATTGAAGAAAGGCCAGATTCTTGCGAATGCAACTGGTTTTACGCCTGACATTGGCGATTCCATCCCAGGTGGATTTGGCAGTGCCGAATTTAAGGGAATCACTGAATATGTAAATGGCGGTGATTTAGACACCATTCTCAACACAATTGCCACTGCGCAAATAGAGGGCCTAAAGTAAACTGATTCATGATGCAATGTAGAGGTGCTAGAAAAAAACTAGCACCTCTACACAAATTGGAGGTGATATGTCTTCTGCAAATGTTCCTCAAGTCATGAAACAAGGAAAAGTTATTCCCTGGTTTTATTTGGCGCCTGCCATCATTATCATGAGTATTTTTATTGTTTATCCAATGCTTAATACCGTTGTCCTCAGTTTTTTAAATAAAGACGGCACAGCATCCGCAGCAACAACCTGCAACCTGGGTCAACCCTGTTGGGGGGTTTTTGAAAATTATCGTTATGCACTCACTGCAGAATTAAATATAACTTCCTTCAACACAATTTGGCAATCATTTTGGGTATCGTCATATGGCAATACTCTAAAGTGGATTTTTATTATGGTAAGCGGTACTGTTGGTATAGGATTGGGTTTTGCAATTTTTGCCGAAAGAGTCAAATATGAAGCGCTTGCAAAAGCCATTATTTTTATGCCAATGGCCATCTCATTTGTTGGCGCAGGGGTTATTTGGAAGTTTGTCTACAATTGGGGAACTTCGCAAGTTCAAGTGGGATTGTTAAACGCCATCATTACTGCGTTGGGAGGAAAACCAGTCCCATTTTTATCTACCACGAACCTCAACACGATAATGTTGGTTATTGTTGGCATATGGATGTGGACTGGTTTTTGTATGACTATTTTATCGGCAGCGCTTAAGGCTGTTCCAGATGAAGTTCTTGAAGCCGCACGGGTGGATGGAGCCTCTGAATGGCAAATCTTTTGGGGTGTTATGGTGCCAATTATTTCACCTACCATCATCGTTGTAATAACCACCATGGTGATCAACGTACTTAAACTTTTCGATATTGTTTATGTCATGACCGGCGGTAATTTTGGCACAGAAGTTATTGCCAACCGTATGTACGATGAAATGTACAAAAACTTTCAGACTGGTCGGGGAACCGCAATTGCAGTAGTACTCATTATTGCCATCATACCTTTCATATACATGAATATTCGCCGATTCTTGGCACAGGAGGCAATGAGATGAGACGCTCTAAAATCAACAAAATGCTCAATAAAATCCCCACACATTTCGTCATCATCTTTACCATGTTTGTTTGGTTAGTGCCAACCATCGGTCTATTCATCACATCACTCAGACCCCTTCCTTTGATCAACACAACCGGTTGGTGGACTGCGTTTTCAGACAAAAACACCCAACAAACCAGCTCAACAACAAAGTTCACACTCAACAATTATATCGACGCAATTGTTGGATACCGTGGAACCAATACCTATGTTGAAGATTGTCAATCCGGATCTCAATCATCAAGTTTGAAATGCAACGCGTCCGATTTATTGAATCCAAGGGGAATGGGTCAAGCCTTTGTTAATAGTCTCTTGGTGACTATACCGGCAACGATTCTGCCTATTTTTCTTGCTGCATTTGCTGGTTATGCTTTCGCCTGGCTCGATTTTAAAGGTCGATTCCTTTTATTTGCCATCTTGGTCGGGCTTCAAGTCGTTCCATTACAGATGACGCTTGTGCCTGTTTTAAAGATGTATGCGCAAACGGGTATGACAGGAACTTTTCTCGGGGTTTGGCTTTTTCATACCGGCTTTGGCATGCCATATGCAATTTATCTTATGCGTAACTTCCTGGGTGGTTTACCGAAAGATCTCTTTGAAGCAGCTTATCTTGATGGAGCCTCTCATTGGACCACCTTTACAAATTTAGTAATTCCATTATCCATGCCTGCCATCGCTTCTCTTGGAATTTTTCAGTTTCTTTGGGTATGGAATGATCTGCTTGTCGCGCTTGTATTTCTGGGCGGCACAAAACCAGTGATGACTTATCAAATCAGTAATATGGTAACTTCATTAGGCGCTGGTTGGCACTTGTTAACTGCTGCCGCCTTCCTTTCTATGTTGTTGCCAATGGTCGTGTTTTTTGCTTTGCAACGTTACTTTGTGAGAGGAATGCTGGCAGGAGCCATCAAAGGATAATAAGAAATTATCCATAACCAGAAAATATCCTTTGTGTTCTTGAAAGGATTAATTGGCGTTAGATAAAAACGATTGATTCTCTCATGATGTCTTTTTTATTTGTATTAATTAGACTTTTTCTACACGAAACGTGAATTAAGGGAAACCAAGACATGAATGAACATCAGAAGTTTGGTAAAGTGATTTTTCCAGCAGAACCTTGGCAAGTGACTGAAAATCGTTTTATGACAAATGAATACAAGCTAAATGAAACGATTTTCTCTCTTGGGAATGGATATTTAGGTATCCGTGGTGGTTTTGAAGAAGGTTTTTCTGGTTCACAAATGAACGGCACCTATATTAATGGTTTTTATGAAGAATATCCTTTTGATTATCCCGATTTTATCTTTGCCAATCCAATAAACGATCAATTTATGGTCAATGTTGCTGACACCAAGGTAATCCTCATCGAAATCGACGGTGAAC
Organism: Chloroflexi bacterium HGW-Chloroflexi-4; assembly: GCA_002840715.1. Lineage (GTDB taxonomy): Bacteria > Chloroflexota > Anaerolineae > Anaerolineales > Anaerolineaceae > UBA6107. Next base: position 49,232 of record PHBW01000009.1, on the reverse strand, counting down.
CTTTTAGTATGACTTCTGGATTAATTGAAGCCTATAGCCGAACTCTAAATATGCAAACCGGTTGTATGGAACGATCAATTCGCTGGAAAACCTCAAAAAGAAAAACAGTAAACCTTCTTTTTCAACGTTTAGTCAGTTTTTTAAACCCTCATTTATATGTAATTCGATGTAGTCTTACCCTCTTACAAGATGCAGACCTTAAACTTTATTCCGGAGTTTTTGCAGGTGAAACTATTCTAGCCGATCAGGATAATACATTATTCAGTCGTGAAAAATTAAACTTGCGAATGCAGATAAATCATATTTCAGCCTCAAATCAAAGCATTGAAGTTCAGCAAAAATGCAAAATTTCGGGTCTCGCTGTTGCTTGTGCAATAGAACATGTGATTGAAGGGTTGCCAAATAACCCTGAGACCATCGTTTCAAAAGATACCGCTGGATTATCCTGGAAAACAAATGTGAAGGCAGAACAACAAATTGTTCTAACCAAATACATCGCCTATACGACAAGCCGTGATATGTCTGAAGATTCAATACAAGCATTTTCCAACCAAATTGCTGAATCTGCTGCAAAGACTGGTTGGCAAAGTTTATTTAGTAGTCAAAGTGATTATCTTGGCCGATACTGGCAATCTGCAGATGTGGAAATTGAAGGTGACGATGCCTTACAACAAGGTGTTCGCTTTAACACTTTTCATTTGCTTCAATCCGTTGGCAGAGACGGAAAAACAAACATTGCCGCTAAAGGGTTAACTGGTGAAGGCTATTCTGGTCATACTTTTTGGGATAGCGAGGGATTTGCAGTTCCGTTCTTTCTCTATCATTCACCTGAAATTGCCAAATCTTTGCTGGAGTATCGGTATTTCACATTGGATGGTGCGAGAAATCGAGCCAGACAAATGTCACACACAGGTGGAGCATTGTATCCATGGCGGACAATTAATGGGGATGAATGCTCTTCATATTATCCTGCTGGAACAGCGCAATATCATATCAATGCCGACATTGCCATGGCGATCAGAAAATACTATTTTGCTACCAATGACAAAACCTTTATTTCTGAAATGGGCGCGGAAATATTATTTGAAACAGCTCGAATATGGACTCAAATTGGTTGGTTCGCTCCGTCCAAAGGGGGGAAGTACTCTATTCCTTGTGTTACCGGACCGGATGAATACACTGTCTTGGTAGATAATAATGCGTATACAAACTATATGGCTCGTGAACATCTTAATTTTGCCATTGATATCTGGCATATGCTTGAAAACGAGTTTCCAAACATAATAAAGGGATTGCAAACTAGCATCAACATATGTACTGATGAAATTAATCATTGGAAAAAAATTGCTGATAATATGTTTCTCCCTTTCGAACCAAATTTGGGAATCATTCCGCAAGATGACGGTTTTTTAGCGAAGCCAGATTGGCCTTTTGCGAAAACAACAAAAGAAGAATATCCATTGCAGATGCATCACCACATGCTAAACATCTACCGTCACAGAGTATGTAAACAAGCAGATACAGTTTTAGTGGAATTTGTATTAAGTGATCAATTTACTCCGGAACAGAAAAAACGAGATTTCGATTTTTATGAACCAATTACCGTTCATGACTCTTCACTCTCTGCGTGTATTTACAGCATCATGGCCAATGAGGTCGGTTATCCTGAGAAAGCATATGAGTACTTCATTCAAACTGCCCGACTTGATTTGGATAACTGTCAAGAAAATAGCGAACTTGGAATACACATGGCAAACATGGCTGGAACCTGGATGTGTGTGGTAAACGGTTTTGCTGGTTTAAGAACCGAAAGTGGAAATTTAATATTTCAACCCAGGCTTCCTGAACAATGGCATGGACTAAAATTTAAACTAAATTGGCAAAAATGTGTTCTTAAGATTGACATTTCTAAAAGACATACAACTTACTCTCTTATTAGCGGCAAATCACTGAAGTTTAAGCATTTTAATCAACTCATCTCAATTTCAAATGGAGAGTCAATTGTTTTAGCATAAATTTTTTTCAAAACCGTGCCCAAAAAACAACATTGAAAATTAATATGAACAATCTCCAAAAAAGAGACTGATTTCAAAAAAATGAACCCGATTTTTTGAGCCTGAAAAGGTTCTCGTTTATTGACACTCTTCGGTGTTCGCTGCGCTCATCACACCAGGGGCTAGATATCAATCATCCCCTGAATGGGGAATAATTCACCCTTGGGAGCCTTGAACCTGCTAATTATGGGAAGGCGGGTAGGGTTTCCATAGTATCCATATCGGCATTAACCAACTTATATTGTGTTGTTTCATAGCTGTTACTTTCCATTTTTCAATAATCTCCACATTTTTTCATTACATCTGCACCAGTGTCGCGCCAATACCAATCACACTACTTTTGCCCTTTTTGAACAACGATTTAATTCAACTTTTACTTTTTAAAGCCCCACAAAGAAATGTTGTTAATTTCTCCCAACTGAATTGTACAAACTTGCAAGAGAATGTTTTAAACTTTTTCCTTACATTTCTAACCATTTTTTCTAGATATGCGCATTGAGCTAATAATCCTAAGATCTGGAGGTTGGATTACCAGCACAGTGCTGAACAAAAAAACTGATTCGTGTGTTATCCCAAAATAAGTCATTAGCCTAATTGCAAATAACAATCGATAATAAAAATACTAATTAGACTAGGAGTTTTTGCTAAAGTATGGCTTAATTAATCAATTAGTCAATTTAGAAAAGAAAGATTTCATGATGAAAGAAAAACAACAATATTGGATTCTTGAGACCAAGCAATGTGCATACGCTTTTGGAATTAATAATGCAGGAATACTTGAAAATGTTTATTGGGGAAAACGACTTGAAAGTCAATTAGACTATCCTGACCTGCCTGAGAGTGAAGGTTGGGCTTCGTTCAACGGTCCCACCCAGGTTTTACAGGAAGAGTATCCTGTTTATGGTGGAATGTGTTTTCATGAACCTTGTCTGAAAATAACATTTAAAGATGGTGTCAGAGATGTTGTTTTAAAATTTGAGTCAGAAAAATCGAGCAATAATGGATTAATAATTACGTTGGAAGATATTCATTATCCTTTAAAGGTGAATCTTCATTACCAAACATATTCAGAATACGACATGATCGAGCGTTGGGTTGAAGTGGAAAATCTTGGAAAAGAAACGATAAACCTTGAACGAGTTTTTTCCGCCCTTTGGCATTTTCCTGGAGGTGGAGATTATTTTCTATCTCACTTAACTGGGCGCTGGAACAATGAATTTAATCTTGTTCGTGAACCTTTGACCCCAGGAGTCAAAGTTCTCGAGAGCCGTCGACTAACGAGCAGTCACCACCATAACCCTTGGTTTTTGATTGATGATGGTAATTGTTCTGAAGATAATGGAAACGTGTGGTTTGGTGCATTGTCATGGAGCGGAAATTGGAAACTGACAGCAGAGGTATCCAATTTTTATACTACACGAATAGGTATCGGTATTAATGATTGGGATTTTATCTGGCAATTAAAGGAAGGTGAGGTTTTTTCAAGTCCACATGCAATTTGTGGCTTTTCAGACAAAGGCTATGGTGAAGCAAGCCGCCTCTTTCACAATTTCATCAGGGATGAACTAATTCCGCATAAAAATCAAATTCACAAAGTTCTCTACAACTCATGGGAAGCAACTTTCTTTGATGTCAATGAACCCTCTCAATCAAGACTTGCAGAAATTGCCGCCAAAATGGGTGTTGAATTGTTTGTGGTGGATGATGGCTGGTTTCACAACCGCAACAACGACAATGCAGGTCTAGGGGATTGGTGGCCAGACTCTGAAAAATTTCCAAACGGTCTAACTCCTTTGATTAAAAAAGTGAACAGTCTGGGTATGGAATTTGGACTTTGGCTTGAACCGGAGATGGTCAACCCTGATAGTGACCTTTACCGGAAACATCCTGATTGGATTTTACATTACCCGACTCGCGTACCAACCCTTGCCAGGAATCAAATGATCTTGAACATGGCAAGGTCCGATGTACAGGATTATATTTTTACGAAGATTGACAAACTGTTGTCTGAAAACAATATCACCTTTATCAAATGGGACATGAATCGTAATGTGAGTGAACCTGGTTGGAACACCGCACCAGGAGACCAAAGAGAAATATGGGTCCGATACGTCAAGGGTTTATACAAAGTTTGGGGCGACCTAAGAACTAAACACCCAGAAGTAATATGGCAATCATGTTCAGGTGGTGGAGGGCGAGCAGATTTAGGGATACTAAATTATGCAGATCAAATCTGGGTGTCAGATAATACTTATGCAATCGATCGTCTAAGAATTCAATATGGCTTTTCGCAAATTTTCCCCGCCATCACCATGGAATCTTGGGTTACAGACGCAGACCGGGGGATGCTCCCACTTGAATTTCGTTTTCACGTGAGCATGTGTGGATCATTGGGAATAGGCGGTAATCTCCTCCTATGGGATGAAGCTGAAATTCTTGAAGCGTCTCATTGGATTTCTGCATATAAAAATCATAGACAAGTGATCCAGTTTGGAAACCAATACCGCTTGTCAAAAGAAATGATGCAATACATGAGTAAAGATGCAGAAAAAGGTGTACTTTTTGTTTTCAACACAGGTAACAATGACACCCAGTCCCATAACACAATTAATTTGCGGGGGATGAACCCAGAAGTTAAATATAAGATAGAAGGAATCCAAGAGATCCTTACTGGGGCTGACTGGATGAAACGGGAACTTTCTTTTCCGCTTGAAATTAATAAAAGTCTGTTTTTGGAAATCTCTAAAAGCAAATAATAGACCAGGATACAACAAAAGTATCCTGGTCTACACACGTTTATATTTATTAATACTAATCTTCGAATCGGATGCCTTTTGAAGCCATCAAATTCTTTTCTTTTTCGATGTGAATCTGTGCAAGTTTGTTCTTGATCTCATCCCATTTCTTACCAGCCAAAGGATAGAGAAAAAGCGAAGCGAAACTAATCGCCAACAATATACCTGGAACCAGCACCCACCCCATAAGAATTCCGGTTTCAGCTCGTGCTGATTGACTCCCTGAACCAGCCGCGAAATTGTAGCCAAAAGAACTGAGAAACCAAAGGAAAGCCGAGTTCGCCAGACTGATCGCAGGTTTGGTGATTAAACTGTTCACTCCAGCATACATACCTTCTCGCCTCAATCCTGTACGATGTTCATCCATATCAACTACATCGCCATTCATCATAGGGATTAAATACATTCCTCCAGCAAAACCGATACCAAAGCAAAAAGCGCCAATCATGGTTGGAATGACCTCTCGGCCTAGACCAAGAATTAAGAAACAACCTAATGAAAAGACAGCTGCCATAAATATGGTGCTTCTCTTTACTCCCCACTTTTCACGGACATTCACAAACAAGAAGATGCCACCAATAATTCCAACTCCCAAACTGCCGTATACCGCAATGGGTGAAATTGAGAATTCTGAAAGGTAATAATTTAGACCTAACATTAATGAAGTTTGAACATACATGATCGTGAAACTTAATACTTCGAATACGATGAAGGAGCGATTGGTGAAACACTCCTTGATGGACTTTATAAAAGGTAATTGCTTTTCTTCTTGCTGAAAATGTTTTTCCCAATAAAAATAGGTGCTAAAAAAGACCAAAGCAGCCATTACGATCCCAAACCCAGTCATAATGAGAATGAAGGTTTGTGGATCAGAACCAGGTTCAGGTTTGATGAATCCCCACAATACCAATGGCACGGCAAGCGGAAATACCGAAAAAATAATCTTCCATATGAATATGCTGCTTCGAGCTTTATTAGAAACAGCCATTTCAAAGGGCATCACATAAATACTCGTCGCGATTGCAGTATAAAGAGCATCAAAAATGAACAACAATAAAGTCATTTGGATGAACATAATCGTTTGACTGGCATTTGGGCCACCAATGATCAACCAGCTAAGAATAAATGCCAATCCGATAATAGGCGCACCATTCCGTATATACGGGATTCGTCGTCCTAATTTGTTTTTCGTCCGGTCGCTTATATATCCAAACAACGGATCATTGATGGCGTTCCAGATCCCAAATAATAACCACACGGTCGCGGCAAGTTCAGCATCCATCCCGCGAAAACTTGTAAAATAATAGGTTAGTCCAACACTCACTATAAAAGTGTTTAACATGGCGACAGAGGCATCTGCGACAGAAACCCATATCCGACTTTTTAATGGAACTCTCTCTTCTACCAGGATCTCATTTGCTTCCATTTTCACCTCAATGAACTTTTTTAGATAATACTATTTGACTGAAGAAACTTTATAACCACATCTTCATATTTTTTGGGATCGGTCCAATAAGACTTAGCATGACCTGCATTTTCTGCCACATAAATTTCCTTTGGACCTTTATTTTTTTCTGCAGCCAGTTCTTCAACCATCCATGCGGGTATAAAATCATCTTTCTCGCCATGGATGAACAAAACAGGTGCGGAAATATTTGAAACAACATCTTCTGGCGATACTTCTTTGATTACCATTCCAGTTAGGATCTTACAGATGAGTTCCACCATCGGCAGCAACGGGTATCTTGGAAGATGGTAATCTTTTTTTAGCCGATGAGCCAGAAGCGTGTCCAGTCTGTTAAAACTGCAATCCTCAATGACAAACTTAATGCGGGGGTCGATGGCAGCATGCTGAAGGCTAATGGCTGCCCCCATTGATTCGCCATGAGTTCCAATTATTGAATCTGCTCCATTTTTCGCTTCCACCCAATCTGTGATCATTTTTAGATCAAATTTTTCATAGAATCCTAAAGTCGCATTGGGTCCCCCACTTCGTCCATGAAACCGGTTGTCATAAATGAAAACATTAAATCCTTGGTCCATGAACATCTTCATATACTTTACAGATCCGAAGAGCGTATAAGTGATTCCATGAGAAAGAATCACAGTTTTTCTTGATCCCGTAGCCGGAAAGTAAAACCCAAAAACGCGATATCCAAATGGAGATATCAAAATGACTTCTTCTTTTTTCCAGGAGTTAAATAATTTCTCATCGATCTTGCCATTTTCTTTTTCGATTTCAAATGTCTCTTCCACACCGAAGCGTTTTGGGAAAATCACTTTGGCTGCGAATATGTAAGATGCGAGAAGGAACAATATCGCAACACTGATAAGAATTATTAACAGTATCATTTGACTCCATTAGAAGAAATTCCGGATAATAAATGTTTTTTATCGCTTCCATTTCTTGCCAGTTGCGAGTTCAACACATTTATAAGCACCGTCATAAATACCAATACTCTTATTCTTTACAATACAATCACAAAACATTTCAAGCAGGTCATTGTGATTTACCAACATATCAATAGCCTGCAAAGTCTGCGGGATGGAATTTGCTTCTACCGTCCCTTCACCTAATTCAGCTCCACGAATTGCACCCCATTTTTCATGTCCACCAACTCTTGCATTAAATATTTTTGGTACCGGGTAGAAGGCTAATTCACTTGGTTTTGTAATCATCACATCAATAACCCGCATGAGATAATTCGTTGAATATACCGCATGAAAAGTATTGTCGTGCAAGAAAACATGAATCCCATTGGCTGGGTTGTCCCGTAGTTTATCTGCAGTTGCTTTTGTGTCTTCCCAATTAAAATGGGTTTCAATGTTCGCAGTATAATCTTTCAATTCATTCTGCAGCCAGGTCCAATTCCCCTTATGATCTCCCAAGTTAACGAATAAAGCAACCTTTCCAGCTTTAATCAAAGGCAGACAATACTCAATAATGGCTTTAAATAGTTCGCGTTGAGCTCCAGCACCGCCCATGGTCAACAATAAACGTCTAGGTTCATTATTTTTCATGCGCTTGATTCGAGCTTCGCAGTCTACTTCAATATTCTCAACCAGCTCATGGTCAATATGAGCTCCAGTGTAGTAAACTGCATCTTCAGGAGCGGGATTCATGATCTTGCCCTTGTCGTCAAACCCGCGCATTGTTCTGAATCCATAATATGCTGACGGAGATTGGATGCCGTGTTTCGCCCCTTCAGTGAGTTGAAAAGCCATTGGCCAGTTATCAAACACCATATCTACAACATTCGTCATTCCTCCAGCAACCGCCCCCATACAGTTCCACATATGTGAAGTTAACATGGGCATTTCAGAAGGCAAAGCTTCATATAGGTTCCGAAACAACTCTGACATTTTATAGTCTTTTATATTCGTTTTCAGAAATCTCCAGGGCCAGGTAACTATCCAGTTGTTTAGAATTGTGTCCAGTATCGGGAGAGATGGATCACCAGTGGTGAGTATTTCCCAAATGTATTTATTAAACAGAGCGTTGCGCTGTGAAACGCGTGAAAAGTAACTGTAATTTACGTTACACCAGTTGATGACATCAGTTGTAATGCCCGGAATTGCCAAAAGGTCCAACCAAAGCGGCGTGAATCCCATCGCTCTTGCACAAGAAGCTCCTGCCATCGCAATACGATAATGACCGTATCCCATTCTAATTGTAGAGATGACCACACTGTCTTTCACCGATATCGGATCACCTGTGTTATCCCGCAAGATATCTTTAATGCCTAGAACTTGTCCGAGGTAATCGTTAGGATGTGTGCTTAATGTGTATTTCTCTTGAGGATCGTAATGAAACTTGTTTACGAAGAATTTTTGCCATCGGTCGGTCGCACTTGATTTGCCAACGGATAATTCATTACCGTAGAGAGCATATTTACCGTTTTCTTTTTTCATCTTTGTTAACTCCTCAATGTTCTTAATAATATAAATGCGTCACTTACCCTTTTACACCACTACTCATCGCGCTTTCAATGAAAAATCGCTGACCAAGTATGTATAGTAAAAAGGGTGGCAAAATTGAAATTGCTGCGCCAGCTAAGATAAGGTTTGCTGAATCAGAAGCTCTCCCGCGTAGCATATTCAAAGTTAAAGTCAATACATGATTTTCATAATTTCCAGTATTAATAATTACCAGGGGCCAGAAGAAACTGTTCCAGGCATACAAAAAAGTAAATGTAGCCATGGTCGCCAAGGCAGGAGCTGCCGCAGGCAAGAAAATATTGTATAGAATTTTAAAACGTGAAGCACCATCTATAAGAGCTGCTTCTTCGATTTCCTTTGGGACTGTAATAAAAAACTGACGCATTAAGAACGTGCCATAAGCAGAAAATATCCATGGAAATATGAGCGCGGCCAGCTTATCAGTCCATCCAAACAATACCATTAATTGGTAAAGTGGGATGATTAACATAACAAAAGGAATCATGATGGTTCCCAGGTAAAACACAAACAACTTGTCTTTTCCAGGAAAACGTAATCTCGCAAAAGCATAACCCCCCATTACTGATGTGACTAATTGTCCAATCACAACAAACAATGTCACCAAAATTGTGTTGGTTAAGCTGCGTCCCATGTTTTCCATTGTCATCACATGAGAATAATTCTCCGGGTGTGCAGTTACCTTAGTAACAGGCTGGCTTGTTCGAACAACTTGAAACACTTCTCTCGAAAAATCTTTTGGATCAATAAAACGGCCAAGCGCAGTCTTGCCCGTTTGAACAAGCTGCATAATAGTTCCATTTACGGGTACGTCCATGATTGGTTGTACTGTTCCATCTGGTAAAGTAAACTGATCTCCACTTGCTGAAGGTTTAACCATATCTAAAGGTACTGAAAAAGTGGATGAAAGGTCGTCTAATTCTGCATATATACCAGCCGGGATACCGGTTTCTACCAAAGCGAAATCACGCTTAACCCCTTCAATATCAATATGATAAAGCGGAACTGGCTTATCAAATCCCTCCAATGTAGTTTCAACTCCTTCACGCGGCAATAATCGCGGTGGATAGTTGAATGTGTCATCAGGTGTTTTTAAAGATGTAGCAACCATAAAAATAAATGGAAACAACATCACCAAGGCAAATATTGTCAGAATGATATAAGCTCCCATGTTCGTGATAAAACGTGACAACTTGAATGATTTCATATCATCCTCCTAAACATCATACGCGCCGGTCTTACGTTGGCTACGAAACTGCAACAAAGTAACCGAAAAAATAACAATGAACAACACCCATGCGATTGCCGCCGCATATCCTTGTTGGAATCGTTGAAAACCGTTTTGATAAAGGTAAAGAACGATTGTCAGAGTCGATGTCCCTGGACTGCCCGGCGGATTTGTCATGATAAATACTTGTTCAAACACCTGAAAAGCCTGGATTGTGGTTGTTGTAATAACGAAAAAAGTCGTCGGTGCTAAAAGCGGCAGAGTGATCTTCCAGAATTTTGCCCATCTACCTGCACCATCAACCGTGGCCGCTTCGTATAGTTCCTTCGGTACATTTTGTAAACCCGCCAGGAATAACACGGTATTAAAACCCATTGTCTGCCAGGCTGAGACAATAATGATCGCCAACAAAGCAGTTCGGCTTTCAGATAACCACCGAATTTGAGCTTGAGGATAACCTGTAGAAAAAACTGAATTAATGAAATCCAGCCCAACAGTTATAAAGTAATTGATATACCCAATTGTCGCATTATAGAGCCATTGCCATATCAGTGAGATACCAACAACGGCTGCAATACTCGGCAAGAAATAGATTGCACGGAAGATTTTCATACCTGGAATCTTACTGTTGAGAATATTTGCTAAAAACAATGCCGGAATTGCACTCAATGGCACAGTTACAATTCCAAACACCAAGGTATTTCGTAATGCAATCCAAAACCGAGCATCAGCCGCACCAAGCACATATGATTTGCCGAACATATTAAATCGCAAAAGCTCACTAAAAATAGAACCATCCATAACCTGGAAGAAATCCTGTGTCGAATTAGCGAGTTGCTTAAGATTTAATTTAAACAATTCAAAATAATTAGCCAAACCAATAAAATTTGAATTTCCAAACGCATCCCAATCTGTCAGGCTAATGAAGAAAGAAAAGACAAGTGGGAAAGCAAAGAAAATGAGAAATCCGATAAGATTTGGAGATAAGAATAAATATCCTTCAAGAGCTTCAGTTTGTGCATTAGTCCGATTCAAGTAAAGCGCGGTAGGTTCTCTCCACATAGACCAGATAGCTAAACCAAACACAATAACAACAAATAGAATTACAAAATTTGATGGAAGAATCATTTGTTTGGCAAGATAAATCAATGCAGGAAACAGCCCAGACTTGATCAGAAAAATTGCAAAGAAAATCAGAGCTATATACTTCCCAATTTTGTGAAACATTTCTTCAATTTGAATTCGATAATGATATCTGTCCCCAATTGTGTATACAAGGTATCCAAGAAGCACACCTGATAACCATCCTATTGAAGATCCAAATGTTTTTGCAAGGGCATCAACGCCAAGGAAAATACCAAGATTTTGAAAAAATAAAAGGGCAGTAACAACTAACCCTATATAATTTACTACCAGAGAAGCCGTTCTTCCTTGCCGTTGTAATTTTATGAGTTTAAATGCTGAATAGAAACTTCCGATACTCAATAATCCAATTAAAATTGCCGAGATATATGATAACCAAACAGGAATATTTTTTAATCCGTGTGGAAAAATAATATAAGCAATTAGGAAGATTCCTGAAATTGACAATAAAAAGTGCCAGGCTGTGGTTACTTTTATTATCAATTGAGTTTGATTAATGCTTTTATGGGTTTTTTGTACCTGCATGGCTGCCTCCGGCAAAATAAAAATCGTTAGCCGATTACCAAAAATAGAATATCCTCCCTACAAAATAGTAGGGAGGATATTCTTGTTACAAATTAATGTTCAAAAGCTTTATTAGCTTCAACACAAATGGTTTTCTGGTAATCTTCAATGGTTAATTCGCCATTGAGTACCTTGCTAACCATGGGTCCCATGATCGAATCATAATTTGGCCAACTACCTGCCCATAATGGTCCTTCAGCGGTTGGTTTGTTTGCATCAGCAATACCATTTAAGAACGCCTGATTATTTGCCGGAGGTGTAAAGGTTAAGAAGGCATCAAAGGCTTCCTGGCTCATGCGGCTGGGAATGTTAGCACCAAGAGCAGCAATTTTGCCTTGGGTTTCAGCAGTGGTGAGCATCTGGACCAGCTTCCATGCTTCTTCAGAGTGTTCAGTATTTGCATTGACAACATATGCACCCCAGAATAACCAGTTACCCTGACCACTTGCACCAGTTGGCAATTCTACGACATCCCAGTTAAAATTAGCATTAGCGCGAACGCCGGGTGTAGCCCAACGGCCATTTTGGAACATTGCAACTTTTCCGGCCATGAAGGGAGGTTCGCTGTCTTCACCATATGGGACAGCAACTTTATCTTCAACATAGAGTTGACGCTCAAAGGTTAAGCCTGCAATTGCTTCCGGAGTATCCAGCCCGCATGCTGTCCGGTCTGCATTGTAGAAGTTGCCACCGGCGGAGTTGATCCATACACCATAGGGACCCCACCAAGCGTTCGCGCCATATCCATAAACATCAGAACCCAAGGCTTGAACTTTTTTGGCAACATCAAGGAAAGCTTCCCAGGTCCATTTACCCTCTTTAACCAATTCGCGAGGATCATCGGCACCAGCTTCAGCGATTAAATCAAGATTGAGATACAAAGCAAAAGTTGAAACATCACGGGGAAGGCCCCAAAGAGCTTCGCCAGTCATGCTGGTTTCTGGATTGTATGTCAAGTGATACATAGGACCAGGATAAAAATCTCCAGCGCTAAAACCTTCAGTTGCATCAGCCATGGATTTCATGTCCAAAATTAATCCACGCGTAGCAAAATCAGCCACATCGGTTCCTGGGATCCAGAATACGTCAGGAGCAGTGCCAGCACCAATCTCGGTCTTTAGAACATCTTGATAACTTGAAGTTTCAGAACCGCCCGGTTCATAAACCAGTGTTACACCTTCCATGGCGGCATCAAGATCTGCACTCACGGCTGAATAAACATCGATTTCAGCCTGGTTGTCAGGTCGGGTTCTCCAGCGTAAAGTAATTTCTTCGGCTACAGGAGCAGCAGTAGGTTCTGCTGCCTCAACTGGAGCTGCCGTTTCAACTGGAGTTGCCGTTTCAACAACTTTGGGGGCACATGCTGAAAGGACCATTGCCAATATGACAATTAAGCTGATACCCAAAAACAATTTTCTAGACATTTTCTCTCCTCATAGTTTTTTTAGTAATCGATAAAATCCTATTCCACAAAAATCATGTAGATTAAACAATCACCTCCTTTGAATATATTCAGATGTTGAATCTCGAATGACTAATTCTGGAGTATATAAAAGCTGCTGAATTTCTTCGCAAGGATCCTCTTTTTTATTGATGAGAAGACGTACCGCGTTAATTCCTAAGATCGGAATATCTTGACGAATAGTCGTAATTGATGGATTAAAGTATGACGATAATGGCATGTCATCAAATCCAACGATCGAAACATCCTCCGGTATATGCCATCCAATCTTTTGTAAAAAATGGATTGCCCCTGTAGCCATTCTGTCATTTTGAGCAAAAACAGCTGAAAATTTTGTTCCCTGTTTTATAAGATTTTCTATGCATGATTGACCAGAGGTTGCCGACCAATCTCCCGAAGAGATTAGCTCCTTATCAAAAGCCAGCCCTGCTTCATGCAATGCCTTTTTATATCCGTTGATTCGGTCCTGAACACAATCCTCCTCAAGCGGGCCAGATATTAAGGCTATTTGTGTATGACCCAACGACAGAAGGTGTTTGGTGGCTAAATATCCGCCTTGTTTATCATCCAAAGCCACTGAAGCCAAGCCCTTTGTTCGGGGTCTTGCACCCATTAACACTACCGGAACATCTTTGGGAAGATAAAGATAGCGCTTATCAGCATAAGGATTAATGACAAGTAAACCTTCAGTGCGACGACTTTGAACCAACTGCTCTACCAATGTTTTAAAACTTAACGCATCTGGAGCAGTTGCACTAATTAAGAAATAACCTTGTTCGCGAGCATAGGCCTCTGCTCCTTCGATCATACTGGCGAAAGTAAAGTCAGTCAGGTTTGGAGAAATACATGCAAATGTCCGGGTACCCCCTGAAGACATGGATCTTGCAATGGCACTTGGATGGTAACCAAGAGCTTCAATTGCATCTTCAACTTTTTTCCGGGTATCAGGATTTATCCGCTCATACTGATTAATCACTCTGGAAACTGTCTGATGAGAGACACCGGCAAATTGAGCAACATCCCTAATAGTTGGTCGTTTTGAAGTCATATTATTCTGCTTTTGTGCATTAATGTTACCGGTCATGTGACCGGTAACACCACTATACGATTTTAATTATTGTTTGTCAATAGGATATTCGACATCAACGATAAACTCCAAATTTTCAAATAGTTGAACTTCTGAAATAATTATTTAAAAGGAAAGATCTCCATAGATAGTTTCATAACCGCGAAATCGCAAGACTTGCCGGGCTCAAGTAAATCAGATTCATTGCTGCCAGCGAAAAGCTTTCTCGTACTCGAGTGAAAAATTTCACAATGGATAGGGGGCTTCGAACCTGATAACAAAGAATAGAACCTATATAAGCTCTTGTAAAGTGACGCCTTTCGGGTATTCGCTGCGCTCATCACACCAGGGGCTCGATATAATCCCCCGAATGGGAGAACACTGAACCCAATAAAAATAGGAATCTTAAGATTCCTATTAGGTGATCCACCAGATGCTTGGACATCAAACCCCAAGGATGCCCTAAATCTGACAACAAAAAAGAGCCTGAAAAGGCTCTCGTTGAGTGATCCACCAGGGGCTCGAACCCTGAACCTGCTGATTAAGAGTCAGTTGCTCTACCATTGAGCTAGTGGACCATGGTGATTTGTTCGTCGGTTATTATAATCCAAAAGGAGCCTCTGTCAATGAAGGCAGGCTGAAGCTTAAGTAATTCCAAGCCGTTCAAAAAGCCCCCGCGGAAATCGATCGCGAAGGGCTGTCCAATTAAGGTGTGCAAGTGACCGGGATGGTCACTGCCCCAAATTCCTGATGGTTGGGATAATCGTTGTAGAAAGAAACGGTCACTGGTCCGGTGATCAAGACTGGCAGTGTATACACAGGGGTCGTCTTTGCACCAGCGGCATCAAAGGTCATTTCAAAGGTACCTGAATTGCCTAGCGAAGTTATGAAATAGTAAGAAATCTTGCCCGACGTATTGGTCGTGACTGATGAGGTGATTGCCAAATTAACCGGGCAAGCGCCATTATGGTTCGGTGGTACCACTGTAACCGATGCAGCTGTCACGGCCAGATTTTGATCCACTTTAACTCTGACCCAAAACGAGCCGTCTGCGTTGGCACCCAACCCAAAAGTTGTGCCTGTATCGGTCTGCAGCATCCATTTGCCTTGATAGGTTTTAGTAGTGGCTGGTGTTTTAAGTTTGACCGAGATGTCTATGCTGTTGCCCGGCAAGACTGTTTGCCCAATAGCCACCGAAGCCGGTCCGCCGAGAGCATCACCACTGACAAAAACTAGCTTGAAAGCAGGCGTCCAGGTGCCGGTGCCGCCGTTGGTAATTCGCCATGTTTTTGTGAATTCGGTGTTTGGCTTAACCACAGTATCATCAGGATAGTTAACATCCACAACCTTACTGATGCGGAAGCTGGGTGCAGGTGTATTGGTTATGGTCGGTGTGGGAGGTTGAAGCGTAGCAGTGGATGTAAGTGTGGCGGTTGGAAGATCCACACCGGGAGTGTTGGTCGCGATCTGCGGCATGGATGGTGTTTCGTTAACCGCTAATTGTGTTTGCATGACTGCAACGGTTTGTGCCACACTGGTTTGCTGATTGGTTATTTCCGATTCACCCGAATTTCCTGATGGCAAATTACAGGCGGATAAACTTAAGCAGATGGCAATAACAACCCAAGTTTTAATATTAGTTTTTTTGTTTTTCATTCTTCTCCCTGCAATTCCAGCGGAACAATAATATTCCAAAACTTGTAATAATCTAAACAACTATAAAATTGAATATACCAAATTTGATGCCCTCAGACAAGGCAATTATGATTCGATCAAATTCATTTTTTTTTGGAAAGTTTTTTCAATTTCTACCCAAAAAATTTTGATTAATTTATAGAATTAAAACTGTTGAATCGTCTTCCTGAAGAAAAAGGTGCCGATGGTTGCCAGAAGAATTATGCCAGCGCAGATCATGGCAGTGGCAGGTTCACCAAAAGCAGTCGCCAAGCCGCCAGCCACCAACGCACCGATGGGCATGCTGCCAAAGAATACCAGTGTATAAACGCTCATCACCCTGCCTCGCATATGGTCTGAAACATAAGACTGGATCAAAGCGTTGCTAATATTCAAGACTGACATTAAGCACCAACCGAGCAACACCAGTAACATAATTGTCCCCGGGATCCAGCGCAAGAAGGCAAAAGCTAGTAGTGCCACGGGCATTAAATACCAACCCATTTGCCAAATTTTATTACGTACAAGATGCGAACTGAAGTAGGCAATCATTAATGCACCAATCAAAGATCCTACCCCTCGAGCCATTAAGAGCAGCCCATTTAATTTAACGTCCCCACCAAGGATCTTTACCGACCAGGCGGGCATCAAGGTCATTAAACTGAAACCAAAAACTGTAAGTACAGCAGTGTATGCCAACAACAATCGAATCCTTGGTTCATTAAAGACAAACTTAAGCCCTTCTACTAATTTTGTCAGGGGCGAACCAATGGAAGGGACGATGACTCTTGGGGGCAATTTCATTAACAGCAAAGCAATGATGACTGCAATAAAACTGATTGAGTTGATCGTGAAACACCAGGCCGGTCCAAGCCAGGCATAAACCAATCCTGCAGTGGCAGGACCGACGATTGCTCCAAGATTAAATATGGTACTGTTTAACGCGATTGCGTTCGCCAGGTTTTCACGTTCCACCATATCTACAACAAAGGCCTGGCGGGCAGGCGCGTCAAATGAGTTTGCCACACCCAACATGAATGCCAGCACGACGATATGCCACGGCTGAATTAATTGTGTAAATGCCAAAAAAGCCAGAATCCCAGCCAGCACCATCATGGCCGCCTGTGCAATAACTATAACCTTGCGTTTTGAAAATCGGTCTGCCGTCAGACCCCCTAATAATGTAAAGAGTATCGTGGGGATGCCATTAGCAAAACCCACAATCGCCAAATAAGCGGCTGAATGTGTTAACTCATACACCAAAAAATTTTGTGCAGTGGCTTGCATCCAGGTGCCAACCAGTGACACCACTTGACCAATAAACCACAAACGAAAATTCGGAGATTTGAGCGAAGTAAATGTTTTTGCAATATTTAATGATTTCATATTCGTATGAATTCTGTTATACCACAAGTTCATTTTTTACCTTATCAGGCACTCAATCTGCTCAAAGCTTGCTTTCTTGACCATTCATGGACAAGATGTTATGATTTTTTTCGAGGTAAAGCATGACTGACAAATCGAACTCACCTTCCGAAACATTACCGGAAGATGAACTTCAGTACCAGATTTCTGAAGAGCAATCAGAGTCAAAGAAAAAAATCACCTTGAACCAGGTGTGGAATAAAATCCTGCATTTTGGTTTGGGAGAACCCACCGTGAGGATTGGAACAGCCGTCGCGTCCTTGGTTATGATCGCTCTGGTTGTATGGGTAATGAGTAAATTCTTTTTAAAGGCTGAGAAAAACAACGATCTTCCAACCCCACCGTCTAGCGCGCTCGTGACAACCCCCATCGTTCCAATGAATGAAGTCTACACACCCTTACTGGCAAGCAGTTTCAGCGTCTTTCGTGAAGCTCAGTTGCACACCATCCTTCCACCAAAACCACGATCAACCGTAACAGAATATACCATTGTTGAAGGGGATACCCTTTTTGGCATCGCAGAAAAGTTTGGTTTAAAACCAGAATCGTTGCTCTGGTGTAACCAACACATATTTGGAAACAATCCGCACAATATTTACCCGGGCGTTACCATTCTGATTCCACCCTTTGACGGTGCCATTTATGAATGGGCTGAAGGCAGCGGTTTGAATGGTGTAGCCAAGTTCTATAATGTGACCCCTGATGTTATTGTTGATTGGCCTGGCAATCAATTAGACCGCGCAACCCTGGGTGATTTTTCCCTGCCCAACATTCCGGTAGGAAAAATGCTTTTCATCCCTAATGGATATGGTCAATTTTCAGATTGGCTTGAGCAGTACACCCGCGACAAACCAGCAACTTCCACAATCACAGGAAGTGCCTGCGGAACGATTACGTCGGGTTATATAGGCAGTGGCACCTTCATCTGGCCCACCACCGAAACCTGGATTTCTGGTTACGAATATTCTCCAGCAACCAATCACCGTGCGATTGATATTGCAGGTTCTATTGGCAACATCATCTATGCTGTGGATGACGGCGTGGTCGTTTATTCAAACTGGAACCAAAATGGATATGGCAATTTGATTGTGGTGGATCACGGCAACGGATGGCAGTCTGTTTATGCCCACCTAGACACTTTCTTGAAATACTGCGGCGACAACGTCAGCCAGGGAGAACAAATTGCCACCCTTGGCAACACCGGCAATTCCTCTGGCCCGCATTTACATTTTGAACTAAGAAGTGAGACTTACGGCGCAGTCAATCCGCACGATTTTCTCATTTTTCCATAATCAAACCTCAAAAAACGGCCTGAAGGCTGTTTTTTGTTTTAAGCCTCCCTCGCTTGTATAATAGGAATATATATGAATCCGATTAATCCAGTACGTCCATCACCCATTGCCGGCTCTTGGTATTCTTCAAATGCAGATCAACTGCATCAAGAAATCGAAGGGTATCTCAGTGCCGCACGAAACCCTGACATCAATGGACGATTGGTGGGATTGATTGCTCCCCACGCCGGTTATTTCTATTCAGGGGCAACTGCCGGCTTTGCCTATCAAATGGTCAAAGGATTATCTTTTGATCTATGCGTGCTTGTTTCGCCATTACATAACTACCAACCCTACCCATTGTTAACCTCTGCGCACAATACTTATGCCACTCCGCTCGGTCAGATTGAGGTTGATCACGATTTACTGAACAAGTTTAACATCCTTCTGAATGCTGCCGGCTTAACCCAATCTCAACCGATTGCCAATGACCGCGAACACTCACTTGAAATTCAACTTCCCTTTTTACAAACTGCGCTGGCAGCACCTTTTCGTCTGCTGCCCTTGATGATTCGCACTTCTGATCCCGGCTACATCAGCAAGGCGGCAAAAGTCCTCGCAAACTTGATACGCGAGAAAAAGGTGCTGCTGGTTGCCAGTACGGATCTATCTCATTTTTATGAAGAATCGACAGCCAACGTACTGGATCAAGCCATGTTGAAACACATGACCGACTTCTCGCCGGAGGGTGTCTTGCAGGCTGAAGCTGACGAAGAAGGTTTTGCCTGTGGTTCGGGTGCGGTTGCCTTTGTGCTATGGACTGCCAAAGCCCTGGGTGCTAACCAGGTTAGTCTTCTCGATTACAGCACATCCGCCAGAGCCTCAAAAGACACATCCAGCGTTGTGGGTTACGGCGCATTGGCCATCACCAGCCAAGAGGCCGTTTGAACACTCTGCGCTTTGCCCGTGTAGCCGTCAATATCGCTCAGCTTTCAGGGTTGTTTGATTATGAAATCCCGGAGCCATGGCTTGGCAAGGTTAAACCAGGCTCGCTGGTGACCATCCCCTTTGGCAGGCAACTCGCACAGGGCATTGTGGTGATGCTGACTGACGACCCGGCAGTGCCAAACCCCAAACCCCTTGATTCATTGCTTGAAAAAGATGCCGTAGTGACCGAACCGCAGATCAAACTGGCCCAATGGATGGCAGATGAAAACCTGAGCAGTCTCTCTGCCTGCCTTGAACTGATGCTTCCCCCGGGGTTGTCACAACATGCCGACAGCCTGATACACCTGAATGACTTGCCGCCAGATATTGAACTCACTCCCTTGCAACATCGCATCATCAGCCTGTTGCAAAAACGCGGCGATTTACACGGCAAACAACTTGATCGCTCTCTGCCACACATGGATTGGCGCAAGAGTCTGCCCGGGTTGGTGAAAAAAGGAATTGTGGTCAGCAGCCCGATCTTGAAACCGCCATCCGCCAAGGCCAAGACCGGCCGGGCGGTGAAATTCATAGCCATGCCCGAAACGGATGAAGATTTGAAGCGCGTCGGAAAAACCGGCAGCCCCGTATTTGAACGCCGCATGAAGGCCCTTCAATTCCTTCAAAATGAATCAGCGGAAGTCAAACTGCCTTTTGTCTATGCTGAGTCAGGCGCCTATGCGGCTGATCTGGCCATGTTGGCTGAAAATGAATTTATCGAATTTTCTGAAGTTGAGATTCAGCGCGATCCGCTGTCAAAGATCAACCCGGTGAGCATCAAACCACCCCAACTCACTGCTGAACAAAACCTGGTGGTGGAGCAGCTCAAGAAACAACTTAACGGCGCTTGCCCCAATCTGCCCAACCTGCTGCAAGGGGTAACCAGTTCAGGCAAGACTGAGGTTTACCTTCACGCTGTTGAGGAAGCGCTGCGCCTGGGCAAACAAGCCATCATTTTAGTACCCGAGATTTCACTTACGCCGCAAACCGTCAACCGATTTTTAGGTCGCTTTCCTGGACAGGTGGGATTAATCCACTCGAAACTTTCAGATGGTGAGCGCTACGACACCTGGCGCAGAATTCGATGCGGCGAGATTCGCGTAGTGGTGGGTGCACGCAGTGCGCTCTTTGCGCCGCTCTACAATTTGGGGTTGATCGTGATCGACGAATGCCACGACGGCTCTTATCATCAAGAAGAAGTGGAACCGCGTTATCAGGCAGTCATCACCGCCATAGCGTATGCCCAGCATACCAATGCTGTGTTTATCATGGGATCCGCCACGCCAGAAATTGAGCAGCGCTTTCTGTTTAAACGGAATCGCTGGAACATCTTTGAGCTGCCCAACCGTGTGCTGGCGCACCAGGCGGTTTTCCCTGATGCATCGACGATTCCTACAGTTGCACTCCCCATGCCGGATATCGAAGTGGTGGACATGCGTGGAGAGTTAGTGGCCGGAAATCGTTCCCCCTTGAGTCGGGCGCTGCAAACCGGAATCGCCGAAGTACTCGAAAGAAAAGCCCAGGCGATCTTATTCCTCAACCGGCGCGGCAGTGCCTCTTATGTGTTTTGTCGGGATTGCGGTCATGTGCTACGCTGTAGTCGCTGCAATGCGCCGATGACCTTCCATGAACAAGAATCCTTGCTGGTTTGCCACCAATGCAATTCAAAACGACAAATGCCGCAAAAATGCCCTCAGTGTGACAGCACACGCATCAAGCAGTTTGGATTGGGGACCGAGAGCCTGCAAAAAATAATCGAAGAACAGTTCCCAAAAGCCAGAACTTTGCGCTGGGATGCAGACACTGCCAGAAAAAAAGGTGCCCACGACCTGATCATGGATCAATTTTCTCGTGGAAAGGCCGATCTTTTAATTGGCACTCAGATGATTGCCAAGGGGCTTGACCTGCCGAATGTAACCCTGGTGGGTGTAGTGCTGGCGGATGTGAGCCTGAACCTGCCTGATTTTCGCGCACCGGAGCGCACCTATCAACTGATCACTCAGGTGGCAGGTCGGGCCGGGCGCAGCTCGCTGGGTGGAAAAGTGATCTTACAGACCTTCCAGCCAGATCATTACGCCATTCAAAAAGCCGCGGCTTATGACTTTGTGGGTTTTGAAAAGACAGAACTGCAGTACCGCCAGGAAACAGGTTACCCGCCTTATACGAGGTTGGTGAAAATAGAACTCAGCCATTACAATGCCGGCCAATTGGAATGCGCCTCCCTGAACACCGGTGAGCAAATACGTCACTGGCTGTTTGAAAAAGAATGGGAAGAAACGGTAATCATCGGCCCATCCCCCTGTTTCTATCAACGAAGTAATGGACGCTACCGATGGCAGATTCTGCTGCGCGGTCAAAAACTGGTTGAACTTTTGCGCGCCCATCCACTGGCTACCTGGCAGCCTGCCGGTGTGCAAGTTGAAATCATAGTAGACCCAGTGAATTTGTTGTAAAAAAGAATTTAATTGATTTGTAAAAAGCAATAACTCCATATGACAAGTTATTGAATGAATTTGAAGTTATTACGAATCAACACGAACAACAATGGGAAGGAATTAGAAATTGTTGAGGAAGTAATCGTGTCAATCGATACTGTAGGTTGGGCTTACAACTTTAAAAACAATTGAAATATTCTATCTTCTAAACCAGGTAAAGGCTCATGGGCAAAGTCAGGATAAATAATCATTTCTTTGTGAGAATTGATTTTGTTGTACACCGCAAATTGTGAAGAAGGGGGACAAATTGTATCCATTAATCCAATTGCCCAGAGCACATGTGACTCAATGCGCGGCGCTAAATTCTGAACATCAATATATCCTAACATTTCAAAAACCAGATCTTCACGGTCATGATTTGGATCAAACAATCTGAAATAGTCATGTATTTCTTTATAAGCATCTTTAGCTTGATCCATTTCCCATACGCGCTTGTAATCACTCAAGAATGGATAATAAGGTGCCGCAATTTTAATTCGCGGCTCGAGAGCAATACACGCTATTGTTAATGCACCACCCTGACTGCCACCTGTTGCGCCAACTCGATTTGGATCCACATCAGGCATATCCATAATAATTTTTGCTAATTGGGCAGTATCAAGAAATATTTGACGAAATAGAAGTTTTTCCGGTTTGCCATTTATTGCATCATCCAATCCGCGGATGATCTGCCCATGATAAGTATTGCCAATAACACTACTATTATCTTCTGATAACCCCCCCTGACCGCGGCAATCCAATGCTGCTACTGTATACCCTTGGGCAACATAAGCAAGTTTATCAGACCAATCACCAGCGTTTCCGGTATATCCATGGAACATTAATACTGCAGGATGGGGTTTATCGGCTTGTGATGGGCGCAATAATTTTGCATGCACTCTTGCCCCACCGACACCGGTAAAATATAAGTGAAAACATTCAACGTCTGGAACTTGAAAATCAGCCGGGATTAATTCCACCTTGGATTCTGTTGACTGCATTTCTCTTAAACCGGCTTCCCAGAATTCGTCAAAATCTCTCGGGCACGGATTTATGCCAGCGTAAGTTTTTAGCTGAGTTAATGGAAAATCAAATGATAAAGGCATTCTAATCTCCAATACTATACATATTTATATGCTTATTTCAATTTCTGAAAATAGTATTTTCTAAAAAATCAAAATTGGAAAACTTTTTTTTCGTTGTTGTTCGAATCGATCGTTACAATCTCACCAGCAATGGTTTTAAGATCAACTCGTAGTTTGGAAATTTGGTTATGATAATTCCACGAAAGAATCAATGAATCATCATCACTATCCTCCACTTCAAACACTCCATTAAACACTGGTTGCGTATTTCTAAATTTGATCAAATCAAGCAATTTTTTCACGACGTCACGTTCGACTTCATGAGCAATTTCTTTCATGGTGTAATTATGACGATTGATTTCTCGTCCTTCTCCAGTAATTTTTACTGCTTCTTCATCATTCCGACCAGCCAATAAACCGACATAATAAACTTGAGGAATTCCAGGAGTGAAAAATTGAATCGCTCTTGCAATTAAATATGCCGTGTCATCACAACCCAAAAGTGAATAGTAAGTGCCTCGTATCTGATGGACGTCAAACCCATCAGGATCTTTATGGGCTTCTGAGATTATCAGACTAAAATTAGCACCGTTTTCTTTGCAATGATTAACCACTTTTCGTGAGTTTTTGCTTTGATACAATCCATCCAAATCAGGTTTAATTGGCACACCATCATGACAATCCAGCATTGTAAATTGATGGTGTGGTCTGATTTTTAAATAATCTTTTAATTTCTTACTTGATTTTACAACTATCGCCTCAAGTATTGTGTAGGGGAGGATAAAATCATAAATCCAGTATCCCCTATTTGCCAATTTAAACTGAATCTGAGGTTCTGCATGAATTTCTGGTAAAACCTCAATCTTCAAAGATTCTGCCAATTGACAGAACCATTCTAAAAAGTGATAAATTTCAGGTTCAACAAAAAAACAAGATGTTCCAAGTTTCTTGATCACATACCCCACAGCATCCAACCGAACAATCTTGATATTATTCTTGCTGAAATTTGTAAGGAATTGTTTTAAAAGATCAATAGTGATGGGGGCATTAATATCGAGATCAATTTGTTCTGAAGGATTAGTCCTTCCAAATGTCGACCATACCTTTTGATACTGATCAGTTTTCTCAAGTTTAAATTCTGAATATGGTTTTTCTCTTCGAAGGAACATTTTTTCAATATCAGTTTGAAGAGGTTTTCCATTAGGCCATTTTTTTTCGATCGTAATAAAGAGATCAGCATATTTTGAATCAAATCCATTTGTTATAAAATCTTTAAAAAATGGTGATTGAGCAGAAATATGATTAACCATCAAATCCAGCAAGACAGCATGTTTCTCGCCTATCTTTTTTATATCTTCCCAGGTGCCAAATTTAGGATCTATTTCAAGATATGTTAGAGGGGCAAAACCCCGATCCCCCGATGAAGGAAACGGAGGTAATATGTGAATTCCACCTATAAAAATCCCTGGAAAATATTTCTCCAGAATTTGATTGAGATTATTAAGATCACCGCCTAAAGAATCAGGATACGTAATTAATTGGACTAGGTTGTTAACCATATTATCATCTACCTAATCCACCCTGGTTAATACATAATCATCAGAAACAATGAAATCTGCGAGTTGTTTGTGACCGGCAATGATTTTATGCTCGATTGTCAAAATCTGTTCTGTGAAGGGATCATTCACTTCATTTCCTCGATTACGCTTTTTTCTATCTTCCAAGGTTTTTAACCAATTTCTTGAGATAAAAACTTTTGTATCAACATGCTTGAGAAGTGAAGTGTAAGTCCCTTCAGCAATAATCACTTTAATGTTGTCAAGATTGATCTTTAGTATTTCAATAGTATTAGCATTGTAATCAACTATCGGTTTTTCAATATCAGATTTGCCGTTAATAGCATCCACTAAATTTTGTTCGAATATGTCAAAGTTAACCTCTATATGCGGTCCAAGCCAATCTGAATCTTCACGTCTCTTCGCACTATTCAACTTTGGCGGAAGAAAAAAATAGTCATCTTGACCTAATATTAACGATTTAATGCCCAGGCATAGTAACTCGTTAGATATTGCTAAGGCTGTCTCAGACTTGCCACTACCCGATTCACCAGCAATCGTGATAACAAATCTAGATTGCTTATCTTTTATTTGATCAATAATACTTTCAATAATTGCATGCGCAATTGAAATATGCCATTGTTGTAACAGAACAATATCACCCTTCATTTTTATATCTCACATTTTCTTTTATTTATCTTATCAAGCTTGTTTTGAAAACAAGCTTGATTCGGATTATCCTTTGACTGCACCCTGAAGCAATGCCTTGATGATTTGTTTTTGGAAAAGCACAAAAATCAAGAGGGTGGGCACTAATATGATGATCGTGCCCGCACAGAGTAAAGGAACATTGGTAGCGTAATGCCCTTGAAATGCACCCAACGCACCTGCCATTGTCCGTTGAGTAGGATCTTCAACGAGCACTAGCGCCAGTAGAAACTGGTTCCACGTCCAAATGGACATAAGAATACCAAGTGAAGCAATGGGTGCCTGCGCGAGAGGAAGATGAATTCTTCGGAATAGATCCCAAGTGGTGGCGCCATCAACACGTGCTGCTTCAGAAATCTCAACCGGCATGTTGATGAAATGGGCTCGCATCCAAAAAACACTAAAAGGCATGTACAAGGCGATGAGCGGTAATGCAATGGCAAATTGGGTATTGTAGATATGCAAAGCTCTCTCAAGAGTATATATGGGAATAATAATCCCCTGAAACGGAAGTGTTAATCCAAAGACAAAAAGAGCCAAAAGCCATTTCGAACCCGGGATGCGCAGCATCCCGATCGCGAAACCGGCCATGGTCGAAATCACAAGTGCAAATGGAACAACCATCAAGACAATGCGAACACTTGAAACTATTAGCGTGTTCATATTCGCCACTTTAAAGGCTTCTACAAAATTGCCCCATTGTGGGTTTGCAGGCCAATCGAGACCACCAGGAACTGTTCCAGATGGATGTAGTGCGGTCAGAAATATACTAATGAAAGGTAAAACTGTGAATGCCATGAGCGCAACAAGCAGGGTTCGTCCAGCAAAAATTTCACCACGTCCTATTTTCATTAATATGTCTCCTTGTTCAATCGCTGGATCGGGAGAATGATCACAACCACAAGAAGCATAAGCATGACTGCCAACGCAGAAGCAAGACCAATATTTCGTTGCGCAAAAGCAAGAATATAAATCTGAAGTCCGGGGACAGAGGTTGCATTACCCGGTCCGCCTGCAGTCGCGACATACACAATGTCGAATGTAGCAAGGGCGAAAATTACCGTTACGGTCAGACATACTCCGATCTCCTGCTTAAGCAGGGGAACGGTTATTCCGACAAATTCTCTAAACCAGTCTGATCCATCAATCCTGGCTGCTTCATAAAGTGCCGGATCAACTTTCGACATTGCTGTTGAAAGAAGAACCGTACAAAAACCAAGCAGCACCCAAATGCCAATAACACCAACAGCCGACAACGCCCAGTTGAAGTCTCCCAGCCAGGCTCGAGTTATTGAACCCAAACCGATGAAACTGAGTCCCTGGTTGACCAACCCTGAAAGCGAAAATAACCAACCCCAAATAATACCGGCAGCGACAAGTGCAATAATGTAAGGAAGGAACAAAATGGTTCTAGAAACCTCTCCAAACCGTCCTGTTGCCACGCGATTGATCACACTCGCAACCACGAGACCCAACCCAACAGGTATGAAACTGAACCACACCACCAACCAGAATGCATGGAAAATTGTGTCAATTAAGTTGGGAACTTCAAAAACCGTGATGTAGTTTTTTAACCCTACCCAGGTCATCGGGCCAACACCATTCCACTTATGAAATGAATAAACGATGGTTAAGACGAAAGGTACAAGCACAAAGACTGCATACATAAATAATGCTGGCAAAGCGTAAAGCCATCCAATAATATCTTCACGACGAACCCACTTATTGCGGGTTCGCTTGGAAATAGAAAGTGTTGCTGGCTGATTCTTAAATGTCATTATCAATTCGCGATCTGGAAAGCGCAGGGTTTTACCCCTGCGCCTTTACCACTACTTATTCAGCAGCTAATTCACGCTCATACTCAGCTTGAACCGCTTTGAGGAGCCCGGCGGCATCTTGCTGGCCGCCAACCATCTTCTGAAGTTCAGGCGTCCAACCTTGGGCAAAGATAGAGCTGGTCGCATTGGCGATGAAATCCATCGCACCGCCATCGGCACCCATGACAGGTCCGGCTGCAAGTGTTTCAGCAGTAACTGAACCTTCAGCAACTGCAGGCATGGTTGCGCCAGCAGGTCCACCGGGGTTAGAACCACCGATGGCTACATCAATTTTACGCGCTTCATCGTTAGAAGCAACCCAATTGAGGAAGAAAGCGGCGCAATCAGGATTCTTGGCCTTGGCTGCAATACCAAAGGTTAATGGGGCAGACATGGCAGCATAACCACCACCAGCTTCAGCAGGGGGCATCAAGAAAAATCCAACGTTCCCGGGCATGGCAGTGTCATATCCGGTATTTTGCCAATCACCATTGAAGGTAAAGACACCTTCACCAGCACCAAATCTGGCAGCAGCATCAGTATATTCGATGGCATTGACATCAGCAGGGAAATAACCAGCTTTGATCCACTCTTCCAAATGTTGAGCAGCAATGAGGTTGGTTGGAGTATCAATGGTGGCTCCAGCTTTTCCAAAGATCCAATCATTGATCGGTCCAACGGGGCCGTAAGCAGCCATCAATTGTTGTAACGGGAAGGCAAGACCCATTCCACTTTTTGCACTACCCCAAATCATGATTGGTTGAAGTCCGGCTTCTTTTGCAGCGGCAAGCAATGCTTCAAATTCGGCGACAGTCTTGGGAGCTTCAGTCATGCCGATCTGGGCAGCAAGGGTTTTATTGTAAAAGACACCAGTCAGACTGTAGTTAAGTCCCATGGCATAAAGTGTACCAGAACCACGAACGCCATCTGCATCAATGCGGTTCTGATTGAGCTGCGGCACGGGCCAATCGTTCCAACCAAATGCTTCAGCATAAGGATCAAGGTTCATCAATAAACCATCTTTGGCGAAGGAAACCATCGTCGGCAATCTCAAGAGATCAGGAGCATTGTCGCTCGCCAAAACAAGAGGGGTCGAAGTGATCAAGTTTGCAAATTGATCCTGGCTGATATCCCAGGTAACATTCGGGAATTGCTTTGTGAACTCTTCGGCAAGTTTGAAGGGAATATCAAAACCCGTTTCAAAGGTAGCCTTAAGCACAACAGGTTCAGTGCCGCAGGAAGGTGTCGTCGAAGCAGCTTCGGTTGGGGCTGTTGTCGCTTCAGCGACAGGGGCTTCAGTTGCCGCTTCTGTCATTTCAGGTACAGAGGTGGCAGTTGCTGCAGGCTTACACGCAGCTAAGAGCATCACACTAATCAGAAGCAAGCCTAGCACTTTCATAAATTTTTGGTTCATTTTCTTCTCCTTTTAGTTATTGTTAGCAATTGAGAGTTGGATATTTCTGGTAGATTTGTGAAGTATTTCACCTCCTCAAATTACTTATCAAGAATTATATTGACCAAACTCAACTTCATAGAGGGAAGCATTCAAAAAAATGTTTGCATGAAAACACTTTCATAAAAAGAATAGCACAATCCAAAGTAAAAAGCAATAAGCAGTTTAATTTATGCGGTTAATCGTTCAATTACGGTCAAAGGGAGAGTAATATGTTGAACTGGCCGGGAATGGTCTGCAATATGTGAAAGCAAAATTTCGATGGCAATTCTTCCTGATTCATCAAGATGTTGCCGAATTGTAGTCAGATCTTCGTAGTCAGCCATATCAAGATCATCAAATCCAATTATTGCCAATTGCTCGGGCACTTTCACCCCCAGTTGACGGGCCGCCTTTAAAACACCCAGAGCTTGATAATCTGTTGCGGCAAAAAAAGCTGTTGGAGGGTTGGGCATATCAAGCAACTCTTTTGCAACCATCCTTGCTTGATCTTGGTCGTATGGAGCCAATCGAACAAATTCTTTTGGAATCTCAATGTTCGCCGCCTTAAGAACTTGACGAAACCCTTTTAACCGCAAGTTTACCGGGTGGATGGAATACTCCGGTAAATCTGTATCCCCCAGGAAGGCTATCCTTTTATGTCCTTTTTTCAATAAGTATTCCGCAGCCATTCTGCCGCCTTCAATATCATTAATTTCAACACTATTTAACAGAGAATGCGGAAATTCAATTAATACTGTTGGGAGTTGATGTTCAACAAGTCGATTTACGTCAGCTTCAGCAACGGGCAAAGACATAATTACCAACCCATCCAGGTTGCCAGTGAGCGGAAGTGAGGAAAGATAACTTTGTAAACGATTATTTGAATCGACGGTATAAACCACCAAATCATAGTTTTCTTTGGATAACGAAGCAGCAATTCCGCGTAATCTTTGGACAAAAGAGGGGGCTGTAAAAAATGGGGTAATAACACCAATCCTACCCTTAAGTCTTAATGCCCTGGCACGCGCCTCAGCTTGAGGCACGAAACCCAATTTATCGATTGCGTCATAGACTCGTTGGCGAGTATTCAAGTTAACTTTTTCAGGAGTATTTATCACCCGGGAAATGGTAGAAATACTAACGCCAGAGTTAGCAGCAACATCAAAAATTGTCGGTACTTTTTTTCCATTTCCCATTTTTTCTTCTCGGGTGCTTTAATGAAAACACTTTCATAATAGCATGGGGGTGGATATTCGTCAATGCCATGTAGCCTAGAGAGCACGCCATAGCTATCAACGAGTGATTTTGCGTTTGGTTGTTTGAAAACAAATAGTAGGTTAAGGTCGTGATCGGTCTTGGCTCTTTTTTTTATCAGCGGAAGAATGGCAGCTGCCGCTGGCAGATTCTGCTACGCGGGCAGCGGCTGGTTAAACTGATGTGCGCCCATCCGCTGGCGACCTGGCAGTCCGCGGGTGTGCAAGTTGAGATCACTGTAGAACTGGTGAATTTGTTGTAAGTAAACGTTACCGAATTATCCAATATGGATTAACAAAACCACCGTTATAACGCACTTCAAAATGAAGATGCCCACCTGTTGATTTGCCGGTGGAACCCGACAAAGCAATAAACTGACCTTGATTAATGGCCGCGCCGCAAATAACAGCCAGAGTCCCCTCACTCAAGTGAGCATAAACAGTGGAATACCCATTGTTATGGTCAATTTCAACCAGGTAGCCATAACCACTGTCATTCCATCCGGAATATATGACTGTGCCATTATCTGCCGCAACCACGGCTGTGCCGACACCCGCAGCCAGATCAACTCCTCTATGGTATGAAGAATAGTCAAAACCTGAAACCGAGTTATTCCATACCGGCCAGATCATACTTCCAGTCCCAATCGGGCCGTATGCCGGCGCATCGCAGCCGCCAGGTCCAGCGACCACTCTCAATACACCAGTGCGCGGTGCAAATGGCAGCACCTCAATCCAGGGAGCCAGTTCACGATAACCACCCGGAATCATGATGTTCATTCCTGCAAGTTTATCTGTCACCGGATTGGAAACATCGAGAAGGTTTCCCGGCCAGGTAATTATTTCTTCAGGGTCGGCATAGTATTTTTGAGCGACTTTCTCGATCATGTCGCCTTCCTTCCAGGTGTAATAAATGCCATTGGTAGGAGGTATGTTTAAACGCCAGCCTTCCATCAAAAAGGTGGGGTCATCATTGAGTAAAGAATAATTGGCCCATAAGATGGTCTCAGCCGAAATATTGAATTTCTCGGCGATCACAAAAATTGAATCACCGCTTTGAACGGTGTATTTAACAGCGTTATGTCTTACGCCATCAGGAGAATCAGTTTTAATATTGGCAAAGCGAGATAATCTACAATCTGTGAGATTAGAAATTAAGCCGGGCAGCGGAACGATCTGATTATTTTGATCCGGGGACACTGGTGGTACTTCGGCAATCTTTGGTTGAAGCATTTTAAGAGCTGCCAGAATCATTCCAATCACTAATATGATTGTGATAATCCACGAAAGCACTTTTTCCCAATTAATACCAGTTTGATGATCATTACGAGTTTGTGTGTCAAGAGAATCATCAACATCTAAATTCTCACTCACAGAATCCTCCCTATGCATTATTAAACGCCATTTTTTAAACCCGTTGGACACCCTGATTAAGATTATCACAACTCGTCAAAACCAGAAAAGAGAACCATGATTTCATTATTGGTCATTAAAAAAAACGCAGTTATTTGTCATAACTGCGGGGATGAAGCTGTGTTTTTAGACTATGGCAAAATCTGCCAGGGATTTATATATTGGCTGCCTGAACGGATTTCAAAATGCAAATGTCCACCGGTGGATTTACCTGTGTTGCCTGATAATGCAATCATGTTTCCGGAAGTTACATTTTGACCACACTGCACCAAAATGGAACTTAAGTGGGCATAGATGGTTTTATATCCATTATTGTGGTCAATCGCCACAAGGTTGCCGTAACCGCTGTCATTCCAGCCTGCATAAACAACAGTGCCGGAATCTGAAGCAATGACAGGGGTACCTTCAGCAGCTGCGATATCAATGCCAAGATGATAGCTCGTGAAATCAAAACCTGAAAGATAAGTGGCACCGGTTGGCCATTGAAAAAAGGTTGAACCTATAGGACCAGTTTCAGGGGTAATACAGCCGCCTGGGCCTGCGATCGACTTGGTGGCACCAGAACGCGGCGCAAAATCCACCGGCACGATCCATGAGACCACATCACGATAACCACCAGGGATCATCACATTGACATCGGTCAGATTTTCAGTATTTAAATTAGCGACATCAAGGTTGTTCCCAGGCCAGGTGATAATCTCTTCAGGGTCTGCGTAATACTTTTCGGCTATTTTTTCAATGGTATCGCCAGCCTTCCACTTGTAATAGATACCATTGGTTGGCGGGATGGTAAGCACCCAGCCTTCTTTAAGGAAGGTGGGATCATCGTTAAGTAGCTCAAAATTTGCCCACAAAATGGATTCGGCAGTTACACCGTAAACCTTGGCAATCGTAAAGAGCGAATCACCAGGGACAACCGTGTACTTGACCGCAAACTGCCTGACCCCTTCAGGCACGGTGGTGTCAATGTTGGCAATACGGATCAAATCATCCACAGGCATTCCTGATGCCAGACTGGGCAATGGAATGTTGAGTGAATTATTTGGATCAGTTACTTCAACAACTTCAGTGTCAGACTTAAAGGGATTGATGTTCAACAATACCAGAACAAGTCCGGCAATCACTAACCCAGTAATACCCCATGAGAGCACCGTTCCCCAATCGAGCGGAGGTCGGGAGACTTTTGGTTTCTCCGCTTGTTGAGCTTCCACTTTCGCGGTCTCAACCTCCGTAACCTCTTGAGTTTTGGCTTTCCTACTCACTTAGTCCTCCGTTATGTTTTCCAAAAACTCCAGATTGTTTTTGGTTTTTGCCATGCGTTGTAAAATGGCTTCGGTCGCCACTGCGGGGTCCATACCGGCACCACCAGGGGGCGGAGTGATCATTTGCAGGTACATACGTCGCACCAACCATACTCTTGAAAGTATATCAGGTCCAAGCAGCAGATCTTCACGGCGGGTGGACGAACGTTCAATATCAATGGCCGGGAAGATTCTGCGTTCTTGCAGACGGCGTGAAAGGTGCAGTTCCATATTGCCTGTACCTTTAAACTCTTCATAAACCACATCATCAAGACGTGAACCGGTATCCACCAGTGCCGTTGCCATGATGGTCAACGATCCGCCTTCTTCGATGTTACGTGCCGCTCCAAAAAACTTCTTGGGCGGATAGAGCGCCGAGGGATCCATACCACCAGACAGAGTTCGGCCTGACGGATTCACCACCAGGTTATAGGCACGGGCCAGCCGGGTGAGAGAGTCCATTAAGATGACGACGTCGCGACCGATTTCGACCAGGCGTTTGGCACGTTCAAGGGTGATCTCGGCCATACGCACATGGGCATTCACCGGTTCATCAAAGGTGGAAGCGACCACTTCGGCATCCACTGAACGATCCATATCGGTGACCTCTTCAGGGCGTTCGCCGATGAGTGCAATGATCAGGTGAATCTCGGGATTATTGGCTGTGATGGAATTGGCAAGCTGTTTGAGGATGGTAGTTTTACCTGCTTTTGGCGGTGAAACGATCATACCGCGCTGACCGCGGCCAATGGGAGCGATCAGGTTGATCAAACGTGATGACAAAATGGTGCGATCCGTTTCAAGGTCAAATCTTTTGTCAGGAAAAATTGGGGTCAATGATTCAAATGTTTTGCGAACATGAATTTCATCAGGGCTGACGGCATTTACAGTTTCTACTTTTAATAAACCATAGTGGCGCTCGGCATCACGTGGAGGTCTGACTACACCAATAACAAAATCACCCATACGCAATTCATAACGTCGCAGTTGAGCTTGTGATACATAAACATCATCCGGACCGATGGAGTAGTTGGTGCGCAAAAAACCCACTCCTTCAGGAGTGATCTCCAAGACACCGCCGCGAACTTCAATACCCTCCGCTGCAGCTTCAGCGCGGCGAATTTGAATGATCAGATTTTCTTTCTTGAGTCTGTTCGCGTTGGGGATGTTTAAGTCGGTTGCAATCTGACGCAGCGAAGTAAGCGGCGCGCTTTCCATTTCGATTATTTTCATTTATTAGTCACCCATGAATTTATAGATAGAATTATGCCGTTCTTCCCTGTTTTGAAAGGGTTTATAGACTTTTTGTGTTTTTTACCAAGGGATTTTGTTGGCGACCTGTTCCCCCACCGAGATACAGGCTTAGCCATTTAACTTAATACTCTTTCGGTTACTGATTGATAAAGTATAACATGGATAAATATGATATGCAAGCACAGGATAAGGGTCTTCAAACAACCTTATACAATAAGTATCGGCTTATTGATTCACAATCTTTACCCAAGATATTCACGTAAATGTCTGCTGCGGGTTGGATGTCGCAGCTTGCGCAGTGCCTTGGCTTCAATCTGGCGAATACGTTCACGTGTCACGTTAAAATAACGGCTGACTTCTTCAAGGGTATGATCTTTGCCATCAATCAATCCAAACCGCAATTCAAGCACCTGACGTTCGCGCTCAGAGAGTGCTGCCAATGCGTTTTGCACCTGTTCACGCAGCATTTCACGGGCAGCAGCATCCATCGGCTCGAGGGCTTCATCATCTTCTATGAAATCGCCCAATTGGCTGCTTTCTTCATCTCCCACCGGGCGTTCAAGCGAAATGGGTTCTTCTGCAGACTGCAAGATGCGCTGCACCTTTACAGTTGCCCAGGTCCAACGTTTTTGCAGTTCACTGTCAATCGGTTGGTTGGTCTGACGGGCACGTTTGATGGCGGCAGCATCTTCAGTGGTCATCAGTTCGCTTTCAAGCGCCAGTTCTTCTTGTGTTGGTTCGCGGCCAAGCGCCTGCACCAGTGAGCGTTGAATTCGCAAAATGCGGGTAATCGCCTCAAAAAGATGAACCGGGATGCGGATGGTGCGGGCATGTTCGGCAATATACCGGCTGATGGATTGTCGAATCCACCAGGTGGCGTAAGTGCTGAATTTGAATCCGCGGGTGGAATCGAATTTGGAAACCGCACGCAATAAACCAAGGTTGCCTTCCTGGATCAGGTCAAGGAAGGAGATGCCGCGTCCGAGATAACGTTTGGCGATGCTGACCACCAGCCTGAGGTTTGCGCGGATGAGGGTCTGATTGGCTTCTTCAGCGCGGCGTTTGATGCCTTCCATTTCAGAATTCAGTGCCTCATCATTGGGAAGCTGTCGCTTGAACCATGCCATATCGGGCATTTCATCCGATTTGGCTAATTTTTGTAATAATGCTTCTGATACTTTTTCAGGCAAAAGATACATACCCAAAAAGAGTGTGTAGGCGTGTCTGACAAGTTCTTCCCAGATGGCGTCTTTTCCCCATCGGCCATTATCAAGGTATGTGCGCAAGTAAGAAGGCACCTCTGCCTGCCATGTGCGCCGCAGCAACTGCGACTCAGCCAGCGTCAGAGCAAGATCAGGGCATTCTGTATGTCCGATGCGCTGGGCGTCCTCCTGCAAACGCGTCCATGAGGTGACGAGGTCTTCCACAATCCCTACAAATAGAGCCTGTGAATGACCGGCCGTGCCGATTTCAGGTTTTGTGTGGTTTGCAAGGGTATCCACCCTCACAAGGGCTTCAATTCGGGCTGCCAAACGAAATTCAGAATCAGCATCCAGCAGGTGGATTTGCCCGATTTCTTTTAAATATAGCCTGACAGGATCTTCAGAAAGTTCAAGCGCAATGCTTGGGTCTTCGAGGATTTCTAATGGATCTTCTGCGACAATCTCACCCCATTCTTCGCGAGCCTGGGCTAATGAACGTTCATCCGGCTCCTGCTTGGCGAGCAAATCATCATCCAAAGATTCAGTCCCCGACGGAATTTTGATCCCGGAGGTTCTTTTGCCAGCCTTCTTTGCTGCGGCTGATTTCGCCGAAGTTTTGGGCTTGGCAGTTGAAGTTGGTGTTGTTTTTTCTGAAGCGGTTGGTTTTTTTGTCGGCGTTTGGGGCATGGGTTAACTATACCATAATGTTAAGAATCAAATTGACTCGACAGGTTTGGCAAGCGCCATATCTAACTTGCCTCTGGCAATTGTATATTTTAATGTCAAAGAATGCAAATCGGTTTTGTCAAGTTCTGCAGACTCCTCATCAGATTGAATAAATCTGATCTGGTTTAACAAGGCATTGATGCGGATCAATCTAAGGTTGATCAATGAACGCACCAAATCTTCAAATAATTTGTCTTCGTTTTTTTCGGTGATCATCCCCGGACCTGAAAGCTGGGTTAATCGCTCTGACAGCGATCCAGGGATGCACTCCTGCACAAAATGGATGGTTTCCTGCTCATCTTGCGCCAACCCCTTAAATAATGCGTCTGCAATGATCTGATGATCTGAACTGTCAAAATCGGTGACGTCAAGTTTATCCAGACCAAACTTTTTCAACGAGCGTTCCAATTCATAATAACGGTGTGGCTGCTGAAGTAAAAGGGACAGACAGTGCGCTTCAAGGCTCGAGATTCGCTTGTCCACCCCAAAACCCTCCTGCTTTACGTTGCGCTGCTGTATTGGCTCATCGATGCGTTGAATGCGCCGTCGCGGCTTTTCATGCACACGCTGACTTCCCAACAAGGAGCGTTCATCCACTTTCAGCATTCTGGCAAGCTGCTGGCGATAAGTGTCTCTTTCAATGGGCGAAGGCACATCCTCAATAAGTGGCAATATCTGTGCAGCGACCGCTGTTTTTACCTTGGCATCTTCAAGGTTTTGACTTTTTGCCAGCGTTTCCATTACATGCACCACAATCGGCCGCGCAGCCGAAAGGATGGCGCGCCACTCATCGGGGTCGCGCAAGACCACTTCGTCTGGGTCCATACCGTCGGGGATGGTGGTCACGCGCACATCCGCCTGCAAGCGGGCTTCATGGCGCAAGAGACCGTGGGCGTCAAAAGTCAACTCAGTTTCGTGGTCAAGTGCGTTGCGGGCTAAATCAAGGCCGCGCAGGGTGGCTTTTTCACCTGCGGCGTCTGCATCCAATGCCAGCACGATGCGCCGGGTGAATTTTTTTAGCAGCCTGAACTGGTCTTCGTTCAGAGCAGTGCCCATGGGTGAGACCGTGTTGTCAAAGCCAGCCTGATGCAGAATGATCGCATCCAGATAACCTTCAACGATCACGACCTGATCCTGGGCACGGATGGGCTTGCGCGCAAAATACAAACCATAAAGTAGATGGCTTTTATCAAAGAGTACAGTCTGGGGAGAATTTAAAAACTTGGGCATATCGTTTGGGTCGAGAATTCGCGCCCCAAAACCGGCCATCTTGCCAGCCGCGTCTCGAATGGGAAACATAACCCGGTTGCGGTATTTGTCATACACTCCGCCAGATTCACGCGGCACAACCAGACCGACCGCCAGCAGATCTTCGGTCGAAAATCCTTTGGCGCTGAAATGGTTGACCATGCCGTCATAACCTGAGGGAGAATATCCCAATCCGAAAGTTTGAATGGTCTCAGGTTTCACCCCGCGCCGGGTGAGAAAATCGAGTGCAGGTTGCCCTGCGGGGGTCTTTAATAGTTGAAATTGATAAAAATTGACCGCTTCTTCGAGAAGCTCCCGCAAACGTTCGTACTCATCTTCTGCGGCTCTACGCTCAGGAGTGAAAGTTTCAAGCGTGACGCCGGCGCGTTCAGCCAGACGGCGCAGGGTTTCTGCAAAATCCCATCCCTCGCGCTTCATCATGTACTTAAAGATATCGCCGCCTTCATTGCATTGCCCGAAGCACCTCCAGGTGCCGGATTCGGGAAATACCGCGAAGGCGGGCGTTTTAGCATTGGGATGGAATGGACAGAAACCTGTATAGCTCCTGCCGGATCGCCTCAGTTTTACAGTTTCCGAGACGATATCCACAATATCCAGACGTGCTTTAATTTCATCTACTGCTGTCATAAGGCAAGGTTAATTTTATCCTGCAATCCAAATTGGGTTGAGCAAATCCACCTTAACCGGCGATTCAGATTAGAACCCTTCCAGGCACGAGAAATCTGCAATTCCCTTGGCCAGGGCTGCAATCCTCTGCAGCATTCCCAGGCGGTTGGTGCGAACTTTTTCATTCTCTGCCATCACCAAAACAGCGTCAAAGAACTGATTGACAGCCGGGATGACGGGTTGGAAAGCTTTGATCAGGTCATCAACTGAACCCTCTTTGCGGGAGAGTTTTTCAACTTTTTCAATTTCTTTGAAGAGTGCTTCTTCAGATTTTTCTTCAAAATTGGCAGGATCAACCACAAAGACCATTTTCTGGTCACGGGTGATCCGTACACAGCGTGCATACGCCGGCAGTATGGTGGCCCAATCAGCATGATTCACCCAGGCGCTCAATTCGCGCACAGCGCGGATGACGCCGGCAGGGTTGGAATGCTGCTCAGCCAAGACGGCATCTACCACATCATAACGGAAGCCCTGATCAGTCAGACTGTTCTTGAGGCGACCCACAATGAAATCAAGGCTGGCTTGTAGACTTTCAGGGGTTACCGTGATGGGCAGATTTTGCGAAGCCAACTCAAGCCCTGATTTTAGATCAAAATCAAGATCAAATGAAGAAAGGCACTGAACCAACCCAAGGGCGGTACGGCGCTGCGCAAAGGGGTCTTTTGTGCCCGTAGGCGCCAACCCGGCAGCGAAAAGCCCTGCCAGTGAATCGAGGCGGTCAGCTAAACCGATCACAAGACCTATCTTGCTTGAAGGCACAGAATCGCCCATAAAACGCGGCAGGTAGTGTTCAAAGAGCGCCTGAGCCACTTCATCAGTCTCACCTGAGGCTTTGGCGTAATAACGTCCCATCACGCCTTGCAGGGATGTATTTTCGACCACCATGTGTGTCACCAGATCGGCCTTGCACAGCTCCGCGGCACGCAAAGCGGATTGCTGTTCGGCAGCGGATAATCCCAACTGCGGACCAAGTTTCTCAACCATTTTGCGAATGCGCACTGATTTATCGAGCATGGAGCCCAGTTTTTGTTGGAAGGTCAGCGTGCCCAATTTTTCGAGCATGTCTGAGAGTTTATGTTTGAGGTCTTCATTGATGAAGAAATTGGCGTCTGCAAAGCGGGCGTGGATGACCTGTTCGTTGCCATCGGTAACCACATCCAGACCCTGTTTATCTCCGTTGCGCACAGCAATAAAGTGTGGCATCAATTTGCCGTCTTTACTGAGAACTGGGAAGTAACGCTGATGTTTTTTCATCACCGAGATCAGTGCTTCAGTGGGGACTGACAAGTGGGCAGCATCAAAAGAACCTAGGAGCGCGGTGGGAGCTTCAACAAGTGTGTTGACCTCATCCAGCAAGTCTTCATCCACTTTTTCGAGGGCATTCACACCGTCCATGATCTTGTAGACCTGGGCGCGGATAGTTTCTTTGCGCTCGGCAGGATCCACCATGATGCCCTGGGCTTTCAACTGGGCAAAATAATCTTTGGCGTCCTTAACCGGCAATGCCTGCGGTTCAATGAAACGCAAGCCGTGAGTGACAGCATCAGCGGTGAGGCCGGCATATTCAAATGGAATGGCGGCGTTGCCCAGCAAGGCCAGCAACCAGCGGATGGGGCGTGAAAAAGCCACGTTGGTGAAATTCCAGCGCATAACCTTGTCAAATTTGATCCCGGACACAAGGACGGGTAAAGCTTCAAGCAGCACATCGTAAGCCGGCCGGGTGGATTCTTTCACGAGTGCCACCATATAACGTCCACCGTCAATTTCACGGGCTTCAAGATCTTTGACGCTAACACCCTTGCCTTGGGCAAAACCTTCAAGTGCACGAGTGGGTTGACCGGTGGTATCGAATGCACGACTTTCAGGAGGTCCCTTGACCACGGTAGTGCGTTCTGCCTGTTGATCGGCCAAACCTTCAACATAGACAATCAAACGACGGGGAGTGCCAAGAATCTTAACTTCGCCATGTGCCAGACGCAGTTCATCCAGCAAGGCGGGTACACGCTCGGTAAGCTGCTCAAGCGCGGTTTGCAAATCTGCAGCGGGCAGCTCTTCAGTGCCAATTTCAACCAGGAAAGGTGCAGGGCCAGCCGGCAGCGTAGCTTTGGCGATTTTTTTAACTGCTTTGGATTCATCAATCAAGCTCTCGTTCAGCCAGGGAAATTCAAGTTTGCGGCGTTGTTCCACATAGGCTTCAGAGTTGCGATGTGCCATCTCGCGCATACGCCCGAAAAGCGCCTGACGTTCGGTGACACCCACGGCCCCACGAGTGTCAAGAATATTAAAGGTGTGTGAACACTTAAGAATGTAATCGTGAGCCGGAAGAACCAATCCGTTTTTTAACGCTTCTTCGGCTTCAGCTTCATAAAGTGAATAAAGCTGGCGCATGCGATCCACGTCTGCAATTTCGAAGTAATACTTGCTGTGTTCCACTTCACCCTGGAAGTTGATCTCACCATATGTGTGATCTTTGTTCCAGTGCATGTTGCGGGCATGCGAAATGCTCTGCAGAGGCATGGCGATACGCTCAAGACCGTAGGTGATCTCAACTGCTACAGGGTCGAGAGTAATGCCGCCGGCCTGCTGAAAATAAGTGAATTGAGTGATTTCCTGGCCGTCCATCCAGACTTCCCAGCCGAGACCCCAGGCGCCCAGCGCGGGCTGTTGCCAGTTGTCTTCAACAAAGCGGATGTCGTGTTCGCGCGGGTTGATCCCCAGCGCTTCAAGCGATTTTAAGTACAATTCCTGCGGATTGCCGGGATCTGGTTTGAGGATGACCTGAAATTGATAATGCTGTTGAAAACGATTGGGGTTCTCGCCGTAACGTCCGTCATCAGGCCGAATGGAGGGTTCAACATAGGCTACATTCCAGGGTTCGGGACCCAATACACGCAAAAAGGTACCGGGGTTCATCGTGCCGGCGCCGATCTGGTTGTAATATGGCTGCCAGATCAGACAGCCTTGGTCTGCCCAAAATTTTTGCAGGGTCATGATCACGGATTGAAAATCAAGGGGTTCTTTCATACATCCTCCCGCACTTGCGGCGAATTTTTAAGTGTTCCAATTATACCCTGTGAATGGATTGCCAAGGATTTTTTGAATTTCAGTTTTGGATTTGTTTGAAAAATTCAGGCGTATTCAATTTTCGTTCGAGTAAAAAGGTCAAATAATGGTTCATCAGTGCTTCAACTTCTGACCGCGTTTTTGGTGAGGGATCGGCTTTTAAGGAGGTCTTGTAATCGCTGCGCTGAAAATGGCGCATGAAACGCAGGGCATCCATTGAGATCAACCGCGAATCATCGCTTCTTGCTCCGCAGCTCGGACACAACACCCCGCCCTGATCGGCTGAAAAGAATTGATCTTCGGCCTGGATTTCTTTGCGGCATTTGGAGCATTCAAACAGCATGGGCCGGAACCCGAGCAAATCAAGCAGGCGCATCTCATAGTAGCGCAGCAGCACAAAGGAATCTTGAGATTCTGACAACCGTTTGAGGGTATCCACCACCAGTTGATATAACTGCCAGTTTTGGCCTTCCTCAAAGGTGAAGCGATCCAGCAATTCGATCACATAAGCGGCGCGAGTCATTAACTGCAGGTCTTCGCGCAGCGGCGAAAACGCATCTATGGTCTCTGCATCAGTTACGATCCATAAATCGTGGGCTTTGGCCAACATAAGAGTTGAATGAGAAAAGGGCTCAAGGTGCCCTGCCTTGCGGGATTGCATTTTACGCACGCTTTTGGCTATCGCACGCAGTTTGCCATGAGACTTGGTGAAAACTGTCAGCAGCCGGTCTGCTTCTCCCCAATTGGTATGGTGGAGAACGATGGCCTCAACCCGCAGGGTTCTTTCTGTTTTTGGCACAATGGCCTCAAATTAAATCTTTAGGGGTAAATGCTCCTGGTAATAATCCATCCACAGTGGATTCAAAATGAATTATTCCCGACGTATCTACTACAATCACACGCATCGACAGCCCAAATTCTGCCATAACCTGGCGGCAGGAACCACAAGGCATGCCGGCATTCTCTGTGGCGATGGCAATCGCAACAAACTCACGCTCACCTTCAGATACAGCTTTAAAGATTGCAACCCTCTCTGCGCATAATCCCAAAGGATAGACAGCATTCTCAATGTTAACCCCGTCATAAACCTTTCCAGAAGCAGTGAGCAAAGCCGCCCCCACGTGATATTTTGAATAAGGCGCGTAAGCCCAGTCACGAACTTGCACGGCTGTATCAATCAATTGTTTTTGAAGTTCCGGTGTGAGTTGCATTAGATACTCTCCATTTCGTTGACAAGTTGCCTGCGTGCTCGTATTTTTCCAACACGTCGTCCGCGTACTTCTTCGACAGTTAAAATCCAGCCCTCAACATCAAGGCGATCGCCTTCAGCAGGCACACGTCCTAATTCGCTGTAGAAGTAGCCGCCCAGGGTATCTGTCATATCGGGATCAAGATGAGTGTCAATCGCATCGTTAAAATCATCCAATGAAACTCGTCCCCTAAAGAGAACCTCATCTTCCGAAATTTTTTGAACCAGAAGTTCTTCACTTTGATCATACTCGTCGCGGATCTCACCTACAATTTCTTCAACAATATCTTCCAAAGTGACTAATCCTGCCATGCCGCCGTATTCATCCACGACCACTGCGATATGAATGCCGTTAGCCTGCATTTCAGCCAGCAGTTCATCCACTTTCTTGGATTCCGGCACAAAATAAGCTTTGCGCAAATATCTTTTGATGGACCCTTTTTCATTGGTGTTGCCATGAATTTTAAGCAAGTCTTTGGCATAAAGCATACCCAAGACATTGTCAATTTCGTCATCATAGACAGGCACGCGCGAATGACCGGAATCAATCAGAGCGTTAATCGCCTGGTTCAGCGGGGTCTTGACTTCAAGGGCAAGCACTTCCATGCGCGGAACCATGATCTCGCGGCAGAGGGTTTCTCCAAACTGAAAGATCGAATAGATCATTTTGCGTTCGTCAGGTTCCAAATCCCCTTCAGGTTCGCCCATTTCAACCCAGGTTTTTAGTTCGTCTTCGGTGACTGATCCGAGTGAGCGTTGGGTTTGATGGTTTGTGCCTTGCAGCCAAACCAAAGTCTTGGTAATGGGGCTAAAGACCACGTTGAGAAATCTTCCAACAGAAGTCAGGCGCAATGCCCATAATTCAGGGTTTTTCAAGGGAATTCTTTCTATGGTGAATTCAAAGATTAAAACAAACAACAAGAACCCCACCAGAATGCCAATGATGGCTCCAAAAGACAGATCAGCCAGTGTGCTCGAGCAGATCGTCCAAACACACGCGGCCAGCAAAATATGGGTCATGGCAACCAAAAAGCGCAAAGTTGCGCGAAGTTGGGGTTTTTCCAGGAAGGTAATGGTTTCCTCAAGTTGTGTAGGGTCATCGCTTCCAAGTTCCAATAATTGGGGAACCCTAACATTGACAAGTGCTGCTCTTAAAAAAGAAAAGAACAGATCAAGCACCAGCAAAAACCCACCCAAAATCCAAGCAAGATACATGCTATTTATCCTTTAATCTTCTGGCAGGCACACCCACCACAACCTCGCCGTCAGGAACATCATGTGTCACTACTGACCCTGCACCGGTTTTTGCACCTTTACCGATCTTTAGAGGCGCTACTAGCATGGTATCGCTGCCGATAAATGCATCTGCACCAATCTCGGTGGGATGTTTAT
This sequence comes from Chloroflexi bacterium HGW-Chloroflexi-4, assembly GCA_002840715.1. GTDB lineage: Bacteria > Chloroflexota > Anaerolineae > Anaerolineales > Anaerolineaceae > UBA6107. The sequence goes on along the minus strand of PHBW01000009.1, from coordinate 5,740 downwards.
ACTGCCCATCAAAATTGCAGGTAATGGTGCCTGCTCCAATATTGACATTCTCGCCAATGGTGGCGTTGCCGATATATGAGAAATGTCCCATTTTTACGCCGGCTGCGAGACTTGAATCTTTGACTTCACCAAAATTGCCCATGTGCACACCGTTGCCCAGATGAGCGCCTTTACGCAAATGACAGAATGGCCCCATACCCACATGATCGCCCACGACAGCACCTTCAATGACTGAAGCCAGTAAATGACAGTGGCTGCCAATGGTGGATGCATCAATGATCGTGTTCGGGCCAATTTCACAGCTTTCACCAATGGTGGTGCCGCCGGTCAAGCGTGTGCCGGGATAAAGGATAGTGTCCCTGCCAATGGTAACTCCTTCTTCAATATACACCTGATTGGGGTCAATCATTGAGACCCCTGCAAGCATATGTGCCTCATTCACCCGCCTGCGGATGATGCGTTCTGCGTCAGCCAGATGGATGCGGTTATTTACGCCAAGCGCTTCCTCTTCATCTTCCAATTGGATGGAATCAACACCACAGCCCTCGCTCACGGCTATGCCCACCAGGTCGGTAAGGTAATATTCACCTTTCGGAGAGAGCTGCACTTTTTTTAGTGCTTTCCAAAGCCAATCTGAGTTGAAACAGTAAGCGCCAACATTCAGTTCATCAATTTTAAGTTCATCTTTGCTGGCTTGCGCTTCTTCCACGATCGCCCTGATCTCGCCTTCCACACCTCGCAAGATGCGACCGAATCCGCGGGGATTGTTGGAATGAACTGTCAACATGGTTAACGGTCCCTGGTTGTCGCTTTGTTTTTGAACCAACAGCCTCAAAGTATCTGCAGTCAAGAGCGGCATATCTCCTGCAATGACTAAAACCAGGTCTCCCATGCCTTTCAGTTCAGACTCGGCCACCATAACGGCATGGGCAGTGCCCAGGCGTTCGGCTTGCAACACAAACCGGCCGCCGTCACCCACCGTCTTCTTCACAGTATCCGCACCATTTCCTATAATAACGATGGGCTGGTTCGAACCGGCAGCTTTGGCTGCCTGGATGGAATACAAGATCAAAGGTTTATTGTTGACTGGATGAAGCACTTTTGGCAGCTCAGAAATCATGCGCGTGCCCTGACCTGCTGCCAAAATAATGGTATTTATTTTCATATTTCACTCCTGATGAGAGCTGCTTGTAAAAAAAAACGAGCCACAGCATGAATGGTACTTTGCTGGCTCGCCTTCCGGGTCGAAACTAATAAGCAGCGACCTCTCTCGTTCTTCCAAGATATATAGCTGTTTCAGGCTGGGGCACCTGGATTCGAACCAAGATAGACAGATCCAAAGTCTGGTGTGCTGCCATTGCACCATGCCCCAAGGGATACTCCTTAATCGCGAAGTAGATTTTAACACAAAAAAGTGGGTTAAGCCAACCTCAATTTTACCTTATTGCCGTAAACCCTACTTTGCATCACAGGTTTGTGAAATCTCGATGCCCTCAATGTTTACCAATCCGCTGCGTGCGCTGGTATCCAACGAAAGACCGCAAAGATCTACACGTGAAGCCATGGCTTTAATTTGATAAAACAATGGCAACATTGGCAGGTCATTTGCCAGCGTTTGTTGGGTGAATTGATTGTTTTGGTTAAAAATAGTTGCATCCAGACCGGCGTTCAGTATTGCGCTGCAATAAGCGTCGTAGTCAAGATTGGAATAACCTGTCAGGTTAAGACCGCCATAATGTTGTCCCAACCAATTGTTGTCAATTGTCGGAATTTCTGAGGATGTATACAAGAAACATGAAGGCAGGTTGCCAGAAGACCATCCCAACTGCGCCAGGTCAAAATTCCGGCCAAACAACGGACCTTCCGGTCCGGCGGCAAGCAATTCAGAAGGAGCCAAAAATATGGGTGTAACTTCAACGCCGCAATCCTTCATGGATGTGACCACGATATGAGCAATTTTCCGGTTCTGTTCAGTATCAGACACTGAATAGGTCAAACTGAATGGCGTGTCATTAAACACATTAGCCACACCGGCTGCCGTGCGTGGTGTTTCAGGATTGCCATCCTGATCCTTCCAACCCACTTCTTCTAGCAACTGGATGCCTGCGGCTGTGTCATACCCTATGATCGGCAAACCTTGAACGGCCAGTGGATTGGTAAGCGGCAAATAGGTCGGCGGAATCTGAGATTGACTTAAAAGCACATCGCTAATGATCGCTGGACGGTTAATGCAGGATGCGAAAGCCTGGCGGGTACGCACATCACCAAAGAAATCTTGACGGTCTTCGTAAGGATTGTAAACCGCATCATAGGATGCCGGTTTGATGCCGAAATTGATGGCTTCCCAGGCGGGACCCTGCCCAAAATAGGAAGTAATGCTTCCGGCTAGCTCTAGTTCTCTGACTGATTGAATCTGATCATCAAGACCAGTCGAAGTATCCATTATGTCGCATTCGCCGTTAACCAAAGGAGAAAGATCGGCATTTGGCATGGTTGGCAAAAAGCGGTAGATCAGTTCGTCAAATTTAGGTAAACCCTCGGCAGATTTAAAGTAATTGGGGTTTTTTACCAGTCGGATCTCGCTGCCTGGTACCCACTCTGAAATTTGGTAGGCACCCCACCCCATGGGTGATTTATTGGTAATTTCTGCAGAATTCAGATCTTCAGCGGTAAAAGTTTCAAGCAGGTGTTTTGGCTGCGGCAGCCAGAAGAAACTTGAAGGTCTGGTGGTAAGATACCCCGGGATTCCGGTCCATTTGACGGTTTCGGCAGCAATAGACTCATAAGAAGCGGTGCGGTTAATGTTAGTTTTGACGACCTTGGTGGCGGGGTCAGCACTGAGCTGATAAGAATAGACCGAATCTTCTGCAGTAAGGGCTTCACCATCTGACCATTTCAAACCCGGTAACAAACTAAAATCAGCGGTCATTTGAACCAGATTAATTGCGGATGAACCATCCCATTCAATGGCGCAAGATTCCGATGTGCAGCCTTCGGGGAAAACCTTTACACCCTTTTGCAAAGAGACAACATCCCCAGTTGTGTTGGCAACTTTATCACCCTGACTGACTGTCACTGATTGGAGCTTGACACCGCCGTTATCCAATCTAGGTAATTCGTTTAAGATGACAGGCACTGGCAAGTTGTTTATAGTGTCAATGGGACCATCATAGATGGCTTCCAAGACACTCCACATGGCTTGGGTTGAACCGGCATAAAGGTAGAGGGTTTGGGGTTCTTCACCAAGACACACTGTTAGCTTGGATGCAGGTTCTGCGGTCTGAGTAGGAGAAGAAGTGGGTTCAGAAGTCAGTAAAGGCGGCGTGTCTTGGCTGTTATTACCAGAACATGCTGAAAGTGCCAAAATCATCACGATCAAAATTAAGGTAATTTTGCCAATTATTTTATGAAAACGATAATCCATCTGTATTCTCCTGAACTGTATCCACTCAACAGATTATAAAGCATTGTGAGATTAAAAAGACAGACCCCGTTGAACGGGGTCTGTAGATTTCAAAAGTTAATTATGATTTGCCGCGCATACGCGGATCAAGCACATCACGCAAGGCATCGCCAACCAGGTTCCAACCCATCACAAACATCACGAGAGTAAGGCCTGGCCAAACAACGATATACCAGTAGTTTTGCAGGCTGGTGATCCAGTTTCTCGCAAAGCTTAAGATCTGACCCCAGTCGGCATAGCCGACATCTGTACCGATACCCAGGAATGATAATGCTGCAAAACTGAGCACCACATCCCCAATACCCAGAGAGGCAAGCACCAAGGTCGGGAAGACTGCATTAGGCAAAATATGTTTGAACAAAATACGGCTGTCTTTGACGCCCACCACACGGGCAGCCAGCACATAATCACGTTCTTTAACTGAGAGAATATCGCCGCGGATAATTCTGGAATATCCCATCCAACCAAAAGCAATCAAAGCGAGAATGGAAGGAACCAGACTCCTTCCCATCATTGGGGTTAATACTGCAGCCATAATCAAAGCTGCAAGAATGAAGGGCAATGTCATGAAAACGTCCACGACCCTCATTATTATATTATCCACCCACTTGCCGTAGTAAGCTGAGACCGAGCCGACAATCACACCGATCAAGAAAGTGGCGATCACAACGATCAAACCTGTTTTAAAGGCGGTTCTCGTACCCCAGATAATACCGTAGAAAATATCGTATTGACCTTGTGCGGTTCCGAAAATATGCACCCATTTATCTTGACCTGTTAATGGTGTGTACCAAAAGGGGATATCAGGAACATTCTTTTTCCACTCAGCGCCCATCGGTTTTGGTTCAGCCGAAAAGCCGTCTCGTGGAATTTTATAAGGGTCATTGCCCACAGGCGGCGCAATCACTGGTGCAAATATTGCAATCAGAACAAACAGAAAAATGAGTGAAAAACCCATAATTGAAGCAGGGGTTTTTACCAAGCCTTTGACAATGCGAAAATTCTCGGGACCCAAAAAGCGTTCAAACCAACCAATCTTGCGTTCTGGCAGGGTTTCGGTGAGTAATGTGTTATCTCCGGTAGGAATTGTAGCGCTCATCAATTGTCTCCTTGTTAAGATAACCGAACGCGAGGATCGATAATTCCATAAAGGATATCGACAACCAGGTTGGCAACGATCAGAATCAGACCATTAAAAACGGCGAAACCTAAAACCGTCACTACATCCAGGTTTTGAGCGGCAGCGGCGGCAGCCTGACCAATACCCGGATAATTAAACACTGTTTCTGTGATCACGACACCACCCAACAAGGCAATTACCTGAAAACCGGCCAGTGTGGTGATAGGGATCATGGCATTGGGACGGGCATGCTTATTGATCACATCGCTCTCTTTCAAGCCTTTTGCCCGGGCAGTTACGACGTATTCCATTCTCAATGTTTCAAGCATAGAAGAACGCGTCACACGGACAAATGTAGCCCATGAGATATACGAGAGTGTCAAAATGGGCAAAATCATGTGTTTGAGAGCATCCCAGAACACATCCAATCGACCGTTTAATAAAGCGTCAATGGTTAATAATTTTGTATATCGAATAAACTCACCAGAGTAGATCAAATTATTGACCCAATCTGACATCTTGCCTGGTGGGAACCAGCCTAAATTAGCATAAAAAACCATCAGGAACAATAAACCAAATACAAAGGTTGGAAATGATGTACCAACAATACTAAAAATACGTGCCGCCTGATCAATCCATCCATTTTGATGGACGGCTGCTTTTACACCCAGCCATATACCGACAGATAGCACCGGGAAAACCGCCCAAATAGTGAGATCAAGTGTATTTGGGAAGTTAGACTTGATGATGTCAATAACTGGCTGAGAAGCAGTACGTGAGTATCCAAAATCACCAAATAAAATGCCGCCTTGTCGGATACCTGTGTTTTTGTCCACTTTTCCAAGCAACCAGTTCTTGTATTGCACATAGAATGGAGCATCTAAATCATATTTCTTGATAATTCCTTCAATCTGCCTCTCATTGCGTGGAAAGTCCCTGACAAATAAAGCAGACCGTTCCACCGGGCCCATGGTTTGAAGTAACGCAAAAATAATCAACGTCACACCAAATAATAAAACAGGCACCAGAAGCAAACGACGAATAATGTAATTGGTCATCTACACACCTCAACTCAGATTTTTTTACATTTTGGAGCAAATCAAATTTCTATTTGATGCATTCCAAAAAATAAAAAGTGGTTATGCGGGAGCTTTTGC
>PHBW01000008.1 GCA_002840715.1 Chloroflexi bacterium HGW-Chloroflexi-4 | reverse complement strand
ATAATTGAGTCACTATATTCGTTCCGGAAGGAGGCAACACAATGGCAAGTGTAACATTTGAACATGTCAACAAGAAGTTCGGCGATTTCACAGCAATCCAGGATTTAAACATCGAGATTGAAGACAAAGAGTTTTTGGTGCTCGTCGGCCCCTCTGGCTGTGGAAAAACCACTGCTCTGCGCTGTCTGGCTGGACTTGAAGAAGTCACCGGCGGCAAAGTAATGATTGGTGACCGGGTGGTCAATGATGTCGCTCCAAAAGATCGCGATATCGCCATGGTTTTCCAGTCTTATGCTTTGTATCCTCATATGAGCGTCTTTGACAATATGGCTTTCGGTTTAAAATTACGCCGCCTGCCCAAAGCAGAGATTCAGAAGCGGGTTGAAAATTCCGCCAAGATTCTGGGCATTGAAGCACTTCTCAAACGTAAACCCCGTGAACTTTCGGGTGGACAACGACAGCGTGTTGCCCTTGGCCGTGCCATCGTGCGCGAGCCTAAAGTCTTCCTTCTGGATGAACCACTCTCCAATCTGGATGCAAAATTACGTGTTCAAACCCGTGCTGAAATCACCAAATTGCATCATAATCTGGGAACCACCTTTGTCTATGTGACCCACGATCAGACAGAAGCCATGACCATGGCCACTCGTATTGCTGTTATGAACAAGGGTGTGTTGCAGCAACTTGATACCCCCCAGAATCTTTATGACAAACCCAACAATCTGTTTGTTGCAGGTTTCATCGGCACCCCCGCCATGAACTTTTTCAACGTCAAATTGGATAAAGATGGCGACAGCCTGATTGCCACCAATGGCGAAATCAAGATCAAGATTCCAAAAGCCAAAGCAGATCCTCTGGCTAAACTGGTTGGCAAAGAAGTCATCATGGGCATCCGCCCGGATGACATTCACAACCCTGAATACGCCCCGAACAATATCCATGGCGAAAAAGTGGAAGCTAAAATTGAAGTTACCGAATTAATGGGTAATGAAATCTTGATCTACCTTGCACTCGCCAACGGCGGACAATTTGTCGCTCGTGTTGATCCGCGTTCAAAATACAGTTTTGGTGATAAAACCCAATTACTCTTCAATATGGATAACTGCCACTTCTTTGACCCGACTGAAGACGCAGAGAACCCTGTCGCTGTAAGATAATTGGTTTAACATTTTACGAACTTTATGTAGCGCAAGAATTTTCTTGCGCTACATTATTAAGCCTAGGATCACAAGGAGTGCTCATGTATAAAATTGTATTGTTACGACATGGTGAAAGTGATTGGAACAAGGAAAATCGCTTTACCGGGTGGACGGATGTTGATCTGTCTGAAAAAGGCGTTGCCGAGGCTGCTGCTGGCGGAAAATTGATGCAAGAGGCTGGATTCGAATTTGACCTTGCCTATACCTCAGTGCTTAAACGTGCCATCCGCACGTTAAATCTTGCGCTCGAGCAAATGGACCTGTTATGGATTCCTGTTGTCAAAACCTGGCGCTTGAATGAACGTCATTACGGTGCACTGCAAGGGTTGAATAAAGCTGAGACCGCCAAGAAATATGGCGACGAGCAGGTTCTGATTTGGCGGCGCAGCTATGACATTCAACCCCCTGCGTTGACCGCGGATGATGAACGTTTCCCTGGAAAAGATCGAAGATATGCTGATCTTTCAAAGGATCAACTTCCTCTGGCGGAATGCCTTAAAGACACTGTGGCGCGTTTTCTGCCTTTCTGGCATGAAACTGTGGCTCCCGCTATTAAATCAGGCAAGAAGATCATCATTGCTGCACATGGCAACAGTCTGCGCGCTTTGGTGAAATATCTTGATAACATCCCCGAAGATGAAATCGTGGAGTTGAATATACCCACTGGTGTGCCGTTGGTGTATGAGCTGGACGAGGATTTGAAACCCATCAAGCATTATTACCTGGGTGACCCTGAAGAAGCTAAACGCAAAGCCGAAGCTGTCGCGAATCAGGGCAAGGCTAAGTAATAAGGTCGAGAACTGAGATTCAAGAGTAGAGAACCGTAAAAACGGTAAATAAAGTAACACAATAAATCGGGAGTCAAACGACTCCCGATTTTATTCTAAAATAGACCACATTGACAAGGTTAGGGAAAAACCTTGTCAATGTGGTCTTTACTACCTTTATTTTGAAAAAGTCTCCTAAATAAATTACAAAAGATTTCAGGAACTAAAGATAAAGTTATTTATTTTTATGAGCTAGTCGTGCGCCAAGGAAAGTGCAGATGACTCCACCAGCCAGGGTGAAGACACCCATGAAGGTGAAGGCATCAGACCAAAGTTTCTCGGGAAACAATCGGATCAGTGTGTCATTGGTATAGAAAAGCCAGGTGCTGCCGGTGAAAAAGAGGTGATGAAAACCGGTGAAGAGGGCGTCAAAATTGATCACCGTTCCGACCAGAACTAAACCGATCATACCCAGCGTGAGCCAGCCGCCTAGAGATACCGATTTCCAAAACTCGGATTTCCAACCCAGGCGCCAGGCGAAAATCCAGGCGAGAATTAAAAATGCAGCCATAGGCAGCATGATCTTTATCATTAACTGCACCAGGTTCTTAACATCCACCATGTGACTGAGTTCACGTTCATTATAAATAGGTGCGCCGTCATCAAATTTTAAGTCGGCTAAAAATTCGGGACCTTCACGATTGGTCAGGTAATCCAAAGACAATTTGCCCCAGTAAAGGCGGTCTGCTTTTGAAAACCCAAATTCATCAGCGGGGAAGTTGGGTTGGTTATATTCATAATCAAGGAAAAAGGGATTAAGTAGAATGCGAATGGACGTCATCATCAAAAACAGGGGGACGATGATTGAAATCAAGACAGAAAAAATGCGGATATTGGTCTTCATTCAAGCGTCTCCACGTCTCCGGAAAATAGAAATTGCATGATCATCGAATTGGTGATGCCTTCGATGGGAGCGAGATCATCGGTAAAGATGATTCCGTCATTGGCGGTCTCCTGCAAGCCTGAATAAGTGGTGGCCATGACCCCTAATAGAAACTGGTTGGTTTCCTGATCTTCATTCAATATTACATAATTATCCAAAAAATTCTGCAAATTGGTTTCAGTGTTGGTTGCAAAAAGGATTGAGTTGAACGAGCCAGATAGGTCAGTAACATATAGGCTAGGGAAAACTGTATGAATAGTGGTGTAGAGAGAATCAATTAGGCGGCGGTCATCAATGCCGCGGCCGATGTTGATCACCATGACGCCATTATCTTTTAAATGGTCTTTGAGGATTTGAAAAAACTCCTGAGTGGTCATGTGCCAGGGGATGTAGGGCGGACGGTAGGCATCCACGCTGATGATGTCGTATTTTTTTGTGCTGTTCTGAATACCCCAGCGTCCATCCTGAATGATGACGTTCAGGTTGGGGTCGTTCATGTCAAAGTATTCGCGGCCGACTTCCACGATCTTGGGGTCGATTTCAATGCCATCGATAACCGCGTTCGGAAAAACGACTGCAGCGTCGCGCGCAGTGGTGCCGGCGGCTAATCCGATTATGGCAATATCGGTGATTTGTTCTGGTGCTACAGGAGCAGAATTAAAAAAGGGAGCGGCGACAACCTGCTCCCACGGTCCATTAAAAAAAAGTTGATCAGCAGTGTATCGCGAATGCACACCTTGACCTTCATTCAATCTTAAAAACATATTGTCGTTATGCTCAATCACCTGAATGTAGTTGTAGCTTGATTCGGTTTCGTAGACTAATCCGGTGGTGTTCTTATCCGTGCCGGGGACGCCCCATAAAAACAAAGCGGCAATCACCAAAGGCATCCAAACATAGGGCAGCAGTTTGCGCCAGCCGCTGGTGATAAAAAAACCGATGAAAGAAAAGAGCATCAGCAAAGAAGCCAGCACCAAAAAGGTGCGGTAAGTGCCGATGGTGGGGATGAGCAACAGGGTAGGTAAAAAGGTGCCGGTAAATGATCCCAGGGTGGAAATGGCGTAGATGCGGCCTGAAACCTTGCCAGCCTGTTGAGTATCGGTGATGGCGAGCCGGATGGCAAAGGGTGAAGCGGTGCCGATCAGCGTAACCGGAATGATAAAGAGCACCATAACCGCTACAAAAGAACCGACCAATGCACCTAATTGAAGTTCGTCAAAAGCGTTGCTTGCCAACCTCAAGATGGGGCGGGAGGTTAATGGAATCAAGGCTACTGCCAGCGCAGCCCACGAGAGGATTTTATAAAGGGTTTCGTGTTTGGGAGATTTGTCTGCCCAGGCACCGCCTATAAAGTAGCCGGCAGTCAGGTAGATGAGAATGAGTCCAACGATGCTGGCCCACACCAGGTTGCTGGTGCCAAAATAGTTGCCCAAAAGGCGGGAGGCGGCAAATTCAACAGCCAATGACACCATGCCGGATATGAAAACGATCACATACAAAAATTTACGCATTAAGCAATTATACCGTAATCAGAAAACCAAAAGATGCAGGGTTGTACCACTTTCGGCTAACTTTGGGGGTATATAATCATTATGAACATGGAGGTACTTAATGAAACTGATCAGCGTTGATAAAATGAAGGCGCTCGAATCCGCGGCAAACGAGGGCGGATACAGTTACGAGAAAATGATGCTCAAAGCCGGCCAGAACCTGGCTCGCGTTGTTCATGAGCGATACTATAATAAAGGCATCACGCGAGTGATGGGTCTTGTGGGTGGGGGCAACAACGGCGGTGATACCATCATTGCTTTAACAGCACTGCAAAAACTGGGGTGGACCTGTTCCGCTTTTATGCTTAAGGAAGATCCCCAGTGGCAGACAATGATCATCGAACTGCACGCCAACGGTGGTAGGGTGGTTGATCGAGAACGCTTTGAAGAGGAACTCTCACATACTCAACTGGTGCTAGATGGGGTGATGGGTACTGGTTTTAAAATGCCCATGCGCGAACCTTTTATTGATTTTATGATGAAATTTAACAAGTTGAGCCAAGGAAAGATTATTGTGGCTGTGGATTGCCCCTCCGGGGTGGATTGTGTTACGGGCGAAGCTTGTGTTGAAACCTTGCATGCGGATCTGACGGTCAGCATGGAAACCGTCAAGGAAGGGATGTTGAAATTTCCTGCTTATGAATATTGCGGCGAGATAGTGACCGTTGAGCTGGGAATCCCTGCGAAAATACTCAAAGCATTTGATTCCAGTGATGTTGTAATAGACGCTGAGTTGGTGAAGGGATTGCTTCCCAAACGCGGTATAGGCAGTCATAAGGGGACTTTTGGACATTTGCTGGTTTGCGGTGGATGTGTTAATTATCCGGGGGCACCGATGCTGGCAGCCAAAAGTGCTTATCGCACTGGCGCCGGTTTAGTCGAATGCGCTATCCCTGAGCGTGTCTATGCGGCAGCGGTAGCTAACAACCTTGAAAGTATTTTCACAATTTTGGAGGATCAGGATGGCGTTATCGCCGAAAACGCAGCTAGTGTGTTGATCCCACAATTAAAAAATATAGATTGTCTGTTGATCGGCCCCGGCATTGGACGGGAAGAAACAACCCAGCGTTTTATTAAGCGGTTGTTGTTTGGAATGAACGGCAAGAATAAATCGTCAGGAGCCGGCTTCGTACCGGGTTCGGTTACTAATAAGGACAATGATGCTGAAAAGTTCCCACCCATGGTGATTGATGCAGACGCACTTCGTTTGCTGGCAGAAATTGACCTGTGGCATGAGAAACTTAAAGCCGAGGCTGTGTTAACGCCTCACCCTGGTGAAATGTCTGCGCTGACGGGTTTGACCATTGATGAAATTCAAAAAGATCGGTTGGCAGTAGCAAAACGATATGCCCAACAATGGGGGCAGGTGGTTGTGCTAAAAGGTGCGCTGACGGTGGTAGCATCCCCGAATGAAAAAGCGGCAGTTCTGCCTTTCGCGAATTCCGCACTTTCCAAGGCTGGCACTGGTGATGTACTGGCAGGCATGATTGCGGGGCTGGTAACTCAGGGCGTTGCCCTGTTTGATGCATCAGTCGCCGGTGTTTGGCTGCATGCTCGTGCGGCTGAAACTGTGGTGAAAGCGCACGGCAATCAATCCAGCTTGCTGGCGAGAGATTTGATTGACGCCATACCAACAGCTTATTCAGAACTCAATTAATTAAAGACAAACCTTGACAAGGTAACCCCTCTCGCATTCGCTCGGGGGCGCAAAGTTCGCGACCTTGTCAAGGTTAATTTATTTTTTTAATGTTGATTTTCTAATTTGTTAAATTATTCGGCAGCAGGTTTTGTTGGTTTGACAGATTCTTTGACAGATTCAAGAACAACCTGGCCTTTATGTGCAAGTTCTTGTTCTTTTGCTTTGGCTTGTTTAATCAAATCTTGAGCTTTACTAACAGCATCATTTGCTGCAACTGTAGCTTTTTTGTAGGTTTCATCAAGGGATTCCACCGTTTTATCTTTTAATTCGATGGTTTTATCTTTGATGACCGTGCGGGTTTCTTCACCGGATGCGGGTGCATAGAGCAAAGCAACCACTGCGCCGGCAAGTCCGCCGACCAGGAATCCAACAAGAAAAGAGCCAAAATTATCTTTTTCAGACATATTATTCTCCTTTGAACATATTAAACTGAACCGATTACTTTTTGAATTTAAATAAATCAAAAAGTTGTTTCATGCCTGCCAGGTAGCCATTCAGCTTGATGACTGGCTCAACAAGATTAGAACTGAGAAACGCGGTGGTGCCTTTGAGGGTATCCACCGTTTCTTTAGTAGATTTGAGGATGGGTTTGACCTCGTTTTGCAACAGGTTGATCAGGGTTGAAACCTGCACGACAAGAACAATCAGTGCCACCCCAATCACAATGAATTCAAAAGCCATAAAAATGATGAAGATGTCGCGGATGCGGGATGTGGTTTCGAGATCAGATCTTGAAAGGAAGAAAACCGCTGTTCCAATCAGACCGATGATGATGGCTGCAAATAGAATGAAAATCCACACGCGAGAAGGTGACGAGGAAGGCGTTTCAACTTTCGGTGCGTCTTGTTGAGTTTCCAGCAGAGAGGTACTCTCGTTTTCCATATAAAGATTATAACATATTGAAATTATTTCGTCGTCAAGGATGAGAAAATCTAACATGGTTCTAATAAAGTAATAGAATTATCAGATAATCAACAGCCAACAAACATGATTAATATTTTTTTAAACCTGGTTTGTATCTTTTGCCCCCGTGTGTTAAACTTAACGGTTGCCATGATAAAGATTCTCTTATTGAAACTGATGCTGCCAGTTTTGTTAATCTTCCAATCCGTGAATCAAATCACGCCCGGGTTGTATGTGTTAAATCCATCAGCCGGACAAATTGTGACCGGCACTGTGGAGATCAAGGGGTCCGTTCCGGATGATAATTTTGAGTATGCCGAGATCTCTTATTCTTTCAGTGATGAAACAACCTCAAACTGGTTTTTGATTGAAAGGCTTGATCAAACGGTTCACGATGACACCCTGGCATTGTGGGATACAACCACGATCACGGATGGAGTCTTTCGACTAAAAATTAGCGTTTTCCGCACAAACGGATCGGTGAGCGAATTGATCATTGAAGATATCCGCGTAGCTAATTATACTCATTACGATCTTCCAACAGCAACGATAACTCCTATTATTGTGTTGGAGACCCCCTCGGCTGGTGAGACGGTTGAACCAACTGTATCCATGAAACCATTGCCTACCGACTTGCCGAAGAATCCTGCCGCCATTTCTGAAGACGATTTTAAATTAAGCATGATCAGCGGCGTAACTCTGACCGTGTTGGTATTGTTGGTTTTGGGAATTTATATACTATTCAGGCGTATCGCTCGAAAATAAAAGTAGAAACCCAATATTTTTTCTCCTCCCTAATTCTGGTAAATGTACCTTTGTGGGGGGCAATTTGAGGACTTATGACTTTTTTATTTCAAAGAAAACCAGATCTGCTTGAAGGTGCAACGCCCTATCTCTTGGTAGGTCTCGGCAATCCTGGTCGTGAATACCGCGAGACCAAACACAATATTGGATTCATGGTGATAGACCGGCTTGGTGAGCTGATTGAATGCAAGCTGATCAAAGTGCAGAGCAAGGCGATTATCGGCATTGGCAAGATCGGCGACCAAAAAGTGATCCTGGCCAAACCGCAGACCTACATGAACCTTTCTGGTCAGGCAGTTGTCAGTTTGCTTCATTTTTACAAAATTGACCCCACACGATTAATTGTCGCTCACGATGATGTTGATTTGCCTTTTGGGCAAATACGCATGCGTCCTGGCGGAGGATCGGCTGGTCAAAAAGGAATAGGATCGATCATCGAAAAGCTCGGCAGCCAGGATTTTGCCCGTCTTCGCATGGGTGTGGGACGGCCTCCTGGTCAGCGTGAAGCCGCGGATTATGTGTTGAAAGGCTTCAGCAAGACTGACATGGAATTTTTGCCCGAGTTTATCAACCGCGGCGCCGAAGGCTTGAAGAGCTTCGTCATTGAGGGCATTGATAATGCCATGAACAAATTCAATCCCAAACAATAGGTGCAGGCATGTTGGATAGATTGCGGAACCATTCCGTATACTTAAGAACGCTTGAAGCTGTGATGGCGGGAAAAGCCCAGCAAGGTTTGGGGCTCTCGCGCCCAGCACGCCTGCCTGTGTTGGCTTCGTTATCTCTCGATTTAAATGTGCCCATCTTGCTACTGACCGACAAAGTCGATCGTGCGTTGATGATGTTTGATGAACTGGCCTTCTGGCTGCCCGAAAATCCCCGGTTTCACTTTCCTGAACCCAACCCAATGTTTTATGAACAGGCAGCCTGGGGCGCTATGACCCGGCGTGACAGGCTCTCGGCACTCAGTTCCCTGGCGCAATATCACTTGCCTGGCAGCCAAAAACCTGAAAAAGCAGCCGTAATTGTAGCTTCATTAAGAGCTGTGATGACACGCACCCTTCCGCGGCGGGATTTTATTATCGCCAGCAAGACCATCCGTATAAACCAGAAGGTCAACCCTCAGGAATTGAAACGCAGTTGGGTGGAAATAGGTTACGAAGCAGTGGATACCGTTTTGGATCACGGTCAATTCTCGCAGCGCGGTGGCATTTTGGATGTCTGGGCACCCTCAGAAGCGTTCCCGGCCAGGTTGGAATTTTTCGGGGATGAGATTGATACACTCAGGCAGTTTGACCCGACCACACAGCGCACCGTTCGCGGCATTGAGCAACTGACCATCACCCCTGCGAGAGAATATTTAATCAATAAGCTGCCAATGGGTTTCGAACGCGGCGATCTGTCTGACGAGTTCCTGATCCCGGTGATGCATCCGGCACCCTCCACCATTCTGGATTATCTGCCCAAGAACGGATTGGTGGTGATTGACAACCTTGCCAACATCCAGAGCTTTGACGAAGAAATTGAAGAGCAGGCGCTCAAGATGCGCAAAGAAAGCATCATTGAAGCTACCCTGGATGAGTCCTTCCCCATCCCCTATGTGACCTGGTCGGAGCTGATCGACAACATTCAAACTCGGCGCTGGGTGGAGCTTGGACGGGCTCTGGATGAAGATGAAGTCACGATTGGCAGCATATTTCAACCGGGCGAACGTTTTGGCGGCCAACTCAAACCCTTTATTGATCATTTAAACGAAAGCTGCGGCAAGGGCGACCAAACTGTGATCGTCACCCGACAGCTATCGCGACTGCAAGAAATCTGGGATGAGAAACGTCTGGCTTGCCCCGGTAATCTACCAGTATTTAAAGAGGCCACCCTGACCGAGGGTTGGGATATGGCGCTTGAAAACGGAACCATACTGCACTTAATCACTGACAGCGAAATCTTTGGTTGGGTGAGACCTATTCCGCGTGCCAGGGTGAAAGTCACCCACATGGCGCCTGAATCCACCTTCGCGGACCTAAAAACCGGTGATTGGGTGGTGCATGTTGATTACGGCATTGGGCGTTTTGCCGGTCTGGTGAGACGCACTTTAGAGGGCACCGAACGCGAGTTTCTACTGGTGGAATACGAGGGCGGCGACCAGCTTTATGTGCCCATTCACCAGGCGGATAGATTAAGCCGTTATGTGGGACCCGGTGGAGATCCCCCGAGGCCATCAAGGCTGGGCAGCACCGACTGGAATCAGACCAAACAAACCGTTCGTGAAGAAGTGGTCAAGGTCGCTCAAGACTTGCTTGAGTTATATGCCAAACGACTTACCTCCATAGGTTATGCTTTTAACCCCGATCATGTATGGCAGCGTGAACTTGAAGCTAGCTTTCCGTTTGTGGAGACCCCCGACCAACTTCAGGCGATAAATGAGGTCAAAGCCGACATGATGACGGCACGTCCAATGGACAGGCTGTTGTGCGGGGATGTGGGCTATGGCAAGACCGAAGTGGCGCTGCGGGCGGCGTTTAAAGCCGTCATGGATGGCAAGCAGGTGGCGATTTTGGTTCCCACCACTGTACTGGCCCAGCAGCATTATGAAACTTTCAGACAGCGCTTGTCGGCTTTTCCAGTGGCGGTGGAGATGTTATCGCGCTTTAGAAACACAAAAGAGCAGGACGAGATTGTGCTCAAGCTGGCACTGGGAGAGATGGATATCGTCATTGGCACCCACCGGCTGCTCACCTCGGATGTGACTTTTAAAGATTTGGGTCTGGTCATTATTGACGAAGAACAGCGCTTTGGTGTGACCCACAAGGAACATTTCAAGAAACTGCGCACCGAAGTGGACGTGCTGACGCTGACCGCCACACCGATTCCGCGCACATTGTATATGGCGCTGACCGGCGCCCGCGATATTTCGATCATTAACACCCCGCCGGCAGAGCGTCTGCCGATCATCACCCACATTGGGCCGTATTCACCGCGCATTGTGCGCCAGGCCATTGTCCGTGAAATGGACAGGGGCGGACAGGTCTTCTTTGTGCATAATCGCGTAACGACCATCCATGCCATGCAGGCGCATTTGCGCAACTTGGTTCCCGAAGCACGCATCGGCATCGGTCACGGACAGATGAAGGAGGATGAGCTTTCGAATGTGATGAGCAAATTCACGCATAACGAAATTGATGTGCTCTTATGCACCTCGATCATCGAATCCGGTCTTGACATACCCAATGCCAACACGTTGATTGTTGACCGCGGCGATACCTTTGGCCTCTCACAACTCTATCAACTTCGCGGCCGTGTCGGACGCGGCACACAGCGCGCTTATGCCTACTTCTTCAGGCACCGCAAGAAACCGCCCACCATTGAAGGGCAGGAGCGCCTTGAGACAATTGCAGAGAACACACAACTGGGGGCTGGCTATTCCATCGCCATGCGCGATCTTGAAATGCGCGGGGCGGGCGAGATGCTGGGCATGCGCCAATCAGGCTACATTGCCAATGTGGGCTTCCACCTTTACACGCGTATGCTCTCGGATGCGGTGCATGAACTGCGCAAGACCATGCCCAACACCAAGGATGTGGAGAAATTGTTCGGCATTACCGGCGCCTACATCCCCGTGAGTGTGGATCTGCCGCTGGCGGTCGGTCTGCCCGCAGAGTATGTGCAGGATCAAGCCCTGCGTTTGCAGCTTTACCGGCGCATGGCATCCATCACGCTAGAATCCGAGCTGGACGAACTCTCTGAAGAATTTGTGGATCGCTTTGGCGCCCTGGTGGAACCGGTGAACAATTTGCTCTACCAGATCCGCGTGAAACTGATGGGTGAGAAAGCTGGTTTGAATTCCATTACTATTGAAGGCGAGCAGCTTGTGCTTCGCTTTCCGGCGCTGCCGGAGGGCGTGCCTACCCGTGAGCTGAACACCCCTGATATCCGTCTGCGGGCTGGCAAGAACGCCTACTGGATGAGGGTGGATACCTCCAATGACGCCTGGCGGGAGGATTTGATTGAGATTTTGGGCAAGATTGCGAAATGATTTGTTTGGTAGGGGGTAATGGCTACGAACCCCTACTCGGTAAAAAAGAACAGATGTGCTATAATGGGGTATTGACATAAATTATTAGTTAACCAGGATTTCTTATGGATTTCAAACTTCAAGCTCCTTACATTCCCACCGGGGATCAGCCGGAAGCCATCAAAGAATTGGTAGAAGGCGTTAACAAGGGTTACCGCGATCAGGTGCTGCTGGGCGCCACAGGCACCGGCAAGACCTTCACCATGGCTAATATTATTCAAAATACACAGATGCCGGCGTTGATCATGGCGCACAACAAAACATTGGCTGCTCAGCTATATGCCGAGTTTAAAGAGTTCTTCCCCGATAATGCAGTCGAATACTTTGTCTCATATTACGATTACTATCAACCTGAAGCCTACGTTCCGCGGCATGACCTGTTTATCGAAAAAGAGACGGATATTAACGAAGAGATTGACCGCATGCGTCTCTCTGCGACCATGTCGCTCATGTCGCGCAAAGATGTGATCATCGTGGCATCTGTTTCGTGCATTTACGGTTTGGGCAACCCTGAGAACTACGGCAATGTGGTGGTCAACCTGGATATCGGCGGCATTTACCGTCGCAATGCTTTACTAAGACAGTTGATTGAGAGCCAGTATCAGCGTAATGACATGGAACTCAAGCCGGGTGCCTTCAGGGTGCGCGGCGACACGATCGAGATCTTTCCAGCTTATGAAGAGAAAAGAGCCTTCCGTCTCAGTTTCTTTGGGGACGAAGTTGAAAAAATTGTTGAGTACAGCCCACTGACCGGAGAGATCTTCTCTGAACCGCAGCACATTGAGATCTATCCCGCCAAACATTACATAGCCAATGAAACCCGATTGAAACAGGCGATTGATGATATTGAAACGGAATTGGGCGATCAGGTGAAATACTTTAACGCCAACCAGCGCTTGCTTGAAGCTCAACGCATCGAACAGCGCTGCCGTTACGATCTTGAAATGTTGAAGGAAGTCGGCTACTGCTCGGGCATTGAAAACTATTCACGCCATCTCGATCAACGCCCCGCGGGTTCGGCACCGTGGACATTGATGGATTATCTGCCTTCCGAGTACTTGCTGTTTTTGGATGAGTCGCACATGACCGTGCCGCAGATCAGAGGCATGTATAACGGCGACCAGGCACGAAAGAGCACGCTGGTGGAATACGGCTTCAGGCTGCCAAGCGCCATGGATAACCGTCCGCTAACCTTTGATGAATTTGAACAAAAAATGGGCTACACCATCTATACCTCGGCCACCCCGGCAGAATTTGAATTGAAACGAGCGAACCAGGTGGTTGAACAGATCATCCGTCCGACGGGGCTGGTCGATCCGCAGATTGAGGTCAGGCCAACCAAGGGGCAAGTTGATGACCTTTATGCCGAGATTAAGCAGCGCACTGAAAAGGGCGAGCGCGTGCTCGTGACCACCTTGACCAAACGTATGTCCGAAGATCTGGCAGATTACTTACTTGAGTTGGGTGTCAAAGTTAGCTACCTACACTCTGAGGTGGAGACATTGGAGCGTGTTGCCATTTTGCGTGATCTGCGCATGGGTGTTTTCGACGTGCTGGTGGGCATTAACCTGCTGCGTGAAGGCTTGGACCTGCCTGAAGTATCGATGGTGGCAATTTTGGATGCCGACAAGCAAGGCTTTCTGCGTTCTGCAACGGCACTGATTCAAACAGTAGGACGTGCTGCCAGGAATGTTAACGGCAAGGTCATCATGTATGCCGACAAGATTACAGATGCCATGGCGCAGGCGATTGATGAAACCAACCGCAGACGCAAGAAACAGGTGGACTACAACACGGCCCACCACATTGAACCCTTTACGATCATCAAAGCGGTGCATGATATTACCGAAAGACTTTCATCAGAAAACCCGATGGTGGCCGAGAACCGCGGACATTACAAAGCCGGCAAGGAAACTTCAGGCATGCCGGTGAAAGAGATCAAACGGGTGATTGCTGAATTGGAATCCCAGATGAAGCAATCTGCAAAAGACCTGGCCTTCGAGCAAGCTGCTGCCTTCAGGGATCAGATCATTGATATGCGTCGGCTGCTGGCGGAGGAATCCGATCTGCCGCCTTGGAAAAAAGCCAAGCTGCTGGCTGGTGAAGTGGACTAGCAAAGAAAGTTATTTTGTTAAAAATACGACAGAAAAACCAACCTTGACAAGAAACCCATCTCGCCACGAGCGGCTCGGGGGCGCGAAACCCGCGACCTTGTCAAGGTTGATTTTTTTTTGGGGCAAAATTGTAATTATTAAATGTTTTTATTCTGTTGGTAACAATGAAAATTTATCGTAGAGATTGGATGCAAAAGACCAATCGAATTTGAGGTCGGTGACCATCGAGCGACTCGGTCCGCGACGGACGTGCGTAAGCAGGTTTTCGAGGTCTGATCGAGTGCCCTCCGCCAAAATTTCAACTTCGCCGTTATGGCGGTTGCGCACCCAACCTGTAAGCGATCTGGATTGGGCGAAGTCGTAAACGAAGTAGCGATACCCAACGCCTTGCACATGTCCATCCACGCGGATGTGAATCTGCACCAATTGAAGAGTGGCGTCGTCAACCATCTGAGTTCCTTGCCTTAGTATGACGTTTGCGAAGGAATAGGATCATTATTACCACCAAAAGAACACCGAGCGAAATAACGACAGCTAGAACGCCAAAATTTACCGGTGTTGAAGCTGTGAAGGTGTAGGAAAGCCAATCCTTTTCGAGTTGCTCAAGGGACACTTCGGCCGCAGAGTTGACCGCGCTGATGCAGGTTTGCCCTGAAGCGGAATTTTCAATCATTTTAGCGAAAACTTCTGAACCAAATCGCCCGTTAAGATAGTTGACGAACGAAGCAGATTGCGCGTAGGCAAGTTGGGCTGTTTTTGCGTCTTGAGGAAAACCTTCGCATAGTGACGCGAATGAGAGCAGCGATCCGCTGGTTTGAGCCTCTACCAGAAAACGCTGAAGGTCTGGGTCGGGGTAGAGTTCGACTGAAGTGGCCAGGCCTTCGTTCAGCCAAGCCGGGATGGCGGAGTAAGAGGCTCCAGCTTGTTTGTATTCAAGGATATGCATCAATTCGTGTGGGATTTGCCGTTCCATTTCGATCAGTTCGGCTGATTGGCTGCCATTTGAAACTAGCAACACACCGATATCAGGCGAAGCGTGACCTGCCGTCCAGGATTGGCCGGTAAGGGCGAGCGCCTGTTGAAGTGCATCGACGTTGGGATAGATATAAATGCTGATTGGGAACTCTGGTGTAACAGGCAGCAATCCTGTGGCTGCTTTAAGTCCTTCGGTGGCAATTTCTTGTGCTTTTTGACCAAAAACATCCGCGCCATCCACCCAATAGATGTGGAAGAGTTCGGTTTTTGAAGACAACCATTCAAAACGGTTGTCAAGATAATCAAACCAATAAGAGGGGGTGTTAAATGTTGCACCGAGAAAATCTCTTAATTCGAACCAGTAAAAGACTCGGGCAAAAGGACGCAATGGATCAATGCTTAGGTCGTAATGGGTTATTACACTGCCATCTGCGGAGGGCGTAATTTCGATCTGTCTTGATGCCTGACCTTCAGGCTGGAGAATTAAGTAGATCGATGAAAATTGCGATGCTTCGGGAATATTGGCTGTGAGGTTAATGGATGATCCAAATTGAAAATCCAAATGTACATCTTTGACGAACTCCAGGCTTTGTGCATTAACGCTGCTGACTGGCAGCAGCATCAGCACACATAGGAGGAATCGAATCAAAAGATGCATGATCAGATTCCTAATTTATTCATTTTCTTCATCGTCATCATCATCGTCGTCGTATTCATCCATGCTGTCAATGTCGACATCTTCGAAACCATCTTCCTCATCCAAATCGTCAATGTCATCCAGGTCATCTTCGTCATCCTCATTGCTCTTGGGACTGAAGTTTAGAAAATTCAACCCATCAGATGAGCTGCTGATTTCGAGATTTTCAAGCGCTTTTTCAAGCCATTCAATTTCTTCATCGCTATCAGAATCTTGAAGCAATTCTTGAAGTTTGTCTTTGACTTCACGTCCACCAATTTGAGAGAGCGACCAGATGGCGGCCAAACGGATCTCACTGTCGAAATCTTCCTCTTCGACCATGGTGAAAAGCTGATCGAGCGCAGTGGCAATCTCAAGTTCGCCAGCAGCACGAGCGGCTTCAAACTTGATGTCCGAATCGTTGGAATCCAGTTTCTCTTGCACGAACTCGGACCATTGGTCATCTGCAGAACGGCCCATGGCGCATAATGCGCAAGCCACCCATAAATTCTCTTTGGAATCGTATGCCGCTTTGATCAGCGCCGGAACCTTGGGATGACTTGAATAGCCCAATGATTCCAGTGCGCGCATGCGCACCTGTGAGACTTCTTCACTCAGAACGACATCCAATAGACTTTTAACGGCTGATATTTTGACTGTATCAGGAATTTCTTCAAGTTCACCTAAGTAGACAAAATGACCCAATAGTGATGCCGCTGTGGATCGAACACCTTCATCGACATCCTCCAGCATCAATTCAATCAAGGTGGGCACCAGTTTGGGGTCTTCACATTCCCACAACAGTCGGATGGCTAGAACACGCACACGAGGATCAAGGTCGTTGATCACCGCTTTGGCGACTTCGTCAAAACAGACAAGGGTGTCTTTTTCGGTAATCTCTTCCAAATCTTCAAGCAGCGATATCTTGCGGGTTATTGATGCATCCTGCCAGATGGGGATAAATTCCTTTATGTCCCTCGGGAATAGATCGGAAAACCCGCGCAATAAGCGCGGCGGAAATGGTTGATTGGTATCTTTGAGCGCGGATGCTACTTCTGAAAACTTGATTCTCTCGAGCTGTTCTTCCATGAATTTATTCCTATTTTAGAATGATGGGATTGAGGATGTCGTTAATAACCATGACGACCATCAGACCCATGAGGATGACGTAACCAATAAAATGAACGCGACCCTCCAGTTCGGGCTTCACACGTTTTTTGAAAAGAATTTCTGGAATCAGGAAAAGAATGTGACCGCCATCCAGAGCGGGGATAGGCAACAGGTTGGTGAACCCGAGAGCGATTGAAATCATAGCCAGGAAGTTTAAGACCGTGAGGCCTTTGAGACTGGGGTCAACAGCAGTCGCTTCTTTATCAATGGTTTGAACTTGTGAGAAGATGTCGTAAATACCCTTGACACTGACCATTCTGGCGTCAGATGTGGCAATCTGTCCGCTGATAAGACGGACGGGAAGCATCAGCATCTGATAACCCTGATCCATGGTGGATACGAAAGCCATCGGAATTGCCTGCACGTATGTTATTTTATTGACCGGATTGGAAATTGCGACCCCCATCGCTCCTTCTCCTTCGGGTGATTTCAGACGGGGTGTAATTTCTATCTCGAGCGGTTTTCCATCACGTAAAATTGTTAAGGTTACTTCATTGCCGAGGTTAGGTTTGACCAACTTTGTCAGCTTGTCAATACTGTCAACAGGTTGCCCATTGAGTTGTGAAATAATATCCCCGACCAGTAATTCTTCAGCGGCAGGTGAATTGGGGGCAATATCGGTGATCGTAACCTTGGTCAGGTCAGGAGCGCCCAAGCGGGTGAAAAGAAAGGCGATCAGCAGCATGCCTATCAGCAGGTTGGTGATCGGTCCACCTAAAAGAGTAGCCAGACGCCGCCACGGATTGGCGGCAGCAAAACTGCCAACCTCCAAGGTATCCCCGGCTTCACCTTTCATGCGGCAGAATCCGCCAAAGGGGATCCAGTTGATGGTGAAATCTGTGCCTCCGGCGCGGAATAATTTAAAGATTTTCGGGGGATAACCAAACCCGAACTCTTCCACCTCGATTTTGTTGGATCGAGCAGCGATAAAATGTCCGAGCTCATGCACAAAAACCAAAGCGCCAAAGGCGAGTATAAATTCAAGAATGCTTAAAGCCGTACTCCAAATAGTTGTCATTCAGTCTCCAAAACCGTATCGGTTTACGACCAATATTATATCCGGTTTGGAGAGGGTTTTCACCGACCGGTTTGTCTGAAATTCATTAACGGTTTATTGAAGATTTTATACGATTTTTGCGCCGCAGCCAGGGTGTGCAACAAGAACTTCTCTAACCCCGACGATTGAAGCTAACCGGTGTTTAATATTTTCGAGGGCTTTTGATTCACACAAGATGTGCACGTTTGGACCAGCGTCGATGGTATAAGCTGCAGGAATACCTGTCTTACGCCAGGATTGAACAGCTTTCATAATCTCAATGGTGGCGGGTTCCCAATAAAACAGTGCAGGATGCGACGTCATCATGACTGTGTGCATCATATTGCTGTCTTCCTCTATGATTTCAGCGAAAGTTTCAAAATCTCGAGCCAGAAGGGCATTTCGACAGCGATCAATACGGCGGTCAGAATCTGCAACTCTGACAGCCTGGAAAGGACTGGTCGAAGCTAATTTGTGGCCTTCAGTCGAACCTGTTTTTTTGTGAGTCGCAGCAACGACGGCGACGCAATCCATCAGGTCCCAATGATTGGGTTTACCAATGCTGACAGCAAAAGAATCCATGTCAGAGCTGCCGCGGTACCACTCAGTGTAACCGGTGGGGATGGATCGGCAGGCTGAACCTGATCCACGGCGGGCGAGACGTGAGAGATCTTTCTCGCTCATCTCAAGCCCCATGGCATGGACGGCAGCAACCGTAAGGGCAGCAAATGCAGAGGCAGATGACGCGATGCCGGCGCCAATGGGGAAGTTATTTTCACTCATCACATGCGCGCGAGTTGCGATGCCGCGGATGCCGCGAATTACATTAAGGTGAGCGGTCACTCGTTGCAACGCCGGGCCTGATTGTCTTAATCCGTTCAAGTCAAAAATATCAGAGGTAAAAGCTTGATCGAATGTTACGCGTGTGCGGGTGACCAATTCTTCAAGGTTCATTGAAATTGAACCGTTTTCAGGCAGGCGTAACGATTGATCGCGGTTGCCCCAGTATTTTATGAACGCAATGTTAGGGTGAGCAATGGCTGTGGCTGTGTTTGGTGACATGTAACCTCGACAAATCCATGTATAATGATGTAAGTTTACCATTTACTCATTCAAACGACTTTAATCTGGATGCAAATACTTTGCCAATTTCATGTGGTGAATATAAACTAATTTTCTTGATTGGAAAATTAGTCCCCTTGCAAGTTTGTAATGTTTTGGTTAAGTTTCTCGGCGTATACTTATAAATGGAACTAATCCATAATTAGTAAGATGCTTATTCATCAAAATTCAAAAAAACCGGAGGTGAGTTCTCCGTCTTTGTTGATTATTTCAATTTTGCTGAGGCATTAAAAGACATGAAGAATCCGATGCGTTTAACAGGTGGGATGTCAATTATTCCGTCACAAGAAGAACTGATTGACAATATTCTATCAAGCCAGCTTGAGAAATCTCAAGCCAGGCTAATTTTGCTGATTGACACTAGCGGACAGGTGATCTCGTTTCATGGCGAACGGGGGAGCATTGATCTCGTCGCGCTAGGTGCGTTAACTGCCAGCGATCTGGCAGCAAGCGAAGAAATAGCTCGATTAACGAATCAATATCAAGCGAACCAAATGGTCATCCGACAGGGTTCAAAGATGAACACGATTGTCTACGATGTCAATCACAACATGATCCTTCTTTACATCGTTCCTGCAACAGTACCGTTGGGTTGGGTATGCTATTTGGTAAGAGAGTCATCAACCCAAATCAAGGAAGCATTGGCAAAAATTCAGAATAATTCAGATGTGAAGTTGTTAGATTTGAAGGAAAACAACCTGAACGAACTAATAAATAATGCACTCGATCAAGTTTGGAAGGATTAGGCGGTATGAACATCAACTGGCAGCTACGCCAATTGAGATTAAAAATCGTTTATTACGGTCCAGCGATGAGCGGCAAGACGACCAACATTGAACAAATCCACAAACGCATTGATCCTAAAAATCGAAGCAATCTGGTTTCATTAAAAACAAATGATGATCGCACTTTGTATTTTGATTTTATGCAATTTGAACTTGGCAAGATATGTGGTATGGCTCCTTGCATTCAATTATTTACAGTGCCCGGTCAGGAGTATTACAAAGCCAGTAGAAAATTGGTTTTGAGGGGTGCCGACGGTGTCGTTTTTGTGGCTGATTCATCAGCGGCGCGAATGAATGATAACCTGGATGCATGGTTGGATATGGGCACGGCGTTAAACGAAATGAATCTTCCGATTGGTAAAATTCCGCTGGTGGTTCAGTATAACAAGCGAGATCTGGCAGATGCTGTTCCTGTTACCAGTTTGCACGAAAGTCTTGGCGTAGGAGAGTTCCCTGAATTCGAGGCGGTCGCATTTAATGGTGAAGGGGTTTTCAATACCCTAAAAAGTATTATTAATGACGTGATCCATCAGGTTCAAAAAGAACTGCAATAAGTAAAGGATCAATAATGGTAAACGAGACAAAATCCGGTGCGGAAATACTTTTGGGTATATTAAATCAAATGAATCAGGACGCAAATTTTCCAATGTCAGTTTTAACTGACAAGGAAGGGCTGCCGATAGCATCTGCTTTTTCCAATGGAGCGGATCCTGAAAAGCAATCTGCAGTGGTTGCATTTTTGCAAAAAACAGCAGTGCAAGTGAGCAAACAATTAGGTATGGATGAAATTGATGAAATATCCTTCAGTTATGTTGATGGGCAGCATTTGATTTGTCGTCCATTTAATATAGATTCAAACCGTTTGATTTTGGCGATCATTGTCGCCGATCGTGAGCAGAGTTACAGGCGTATCACGAATCGTGCATTAGCTGAAATTCGTAATATTTGGAACTAATACAGGTAGATGCGTTATGGGAATGACAGGAAATTTAAACGGTTTGGCGGCGGCAGATTTGATCCAACTTAATTGTGTGGATCAGAAGGTCGCTCGGTTACAAATTAAACATGAAAATCAAATCACAGAGGTTTTCTTCTCAGGCGGACAAATTGTACATGCAGTTTCTGGATCACAAAAAGGTGAAGAAGTTGTATACGATATTTTGGGATGGAACGATGGTGATTTCAGCCTTGAAAACGATATAAATGCTCCAGAAATTTCCATAACCAAAAGCTGGCCCAGTTTATTGCTAGAAGGTGCCCGCAGATTGGACGAAAGTGCAATAACCCCTACAGTCGAAAATGGTGAACCGGAATCTGAAATCAAGGAGATTAGAATGGCTCAAAAATTTGAAGAAATACTGACAGAACTCGCGGGTGAAGTAACCGGTTTCCGGGGAGCATTTTTGGTGGGTATCGATGGGATAAACCTGGCGTCAAAGAATGTCGGTAATGTTGATCCAGAACTTGCAAGTGCGCAAATGGCAATGCTATTAAAACTGGTAAGTGGTTCAACCGACAAGTTGGGCGCCGGAAACCTGGAAGATAACCTGACTACCACTGAGAAAGCCTATATATTGATGCGTTTTCTACCAGGTAAACTGTATTTTCTTGGAATATCGGCAGAACGAAAATCAGCCAATCTTGGAAACATGAGACTGATGAGCAAACTTTATACCGAGCGTTTGGCGAAAGCAATGCCTCACTAACGCACACGTTAATGATAGAGAATGGAGAATTCGATGAATAAGCTTGAACAGGTTATCTTTCAATTTCGCAATGAGTTGGGCAGTGATTTTATTTCAACCGATGTGGTCGGCATGGATGGACTTTCGATCGCGGGCGGGTCATTAAATCCCAATTTTGATGCCGCTGATATTTCAGCGCGTTTTGCAGAAGTAATGAAACTTGCAGTGAAAATTAGCACCAAGATTGATATTGGCAAAGTGGATGATAATCTCGTCACTACTGATACCAACTATATAATCTCTCGATTTCTCGGTGACGGACAATATTATTGGGTAGTAGTAGTCTCATCCAATGCGACCTTGGGTACCGTAAGAATGTTGATGAATGAATTTGCACCTCAAATCACCGATGCAATTCCACAAGGTGCGATAAAGGTTAGTCAGCCTGATCTTGAAACAAAGATTGAAGAATCAAAGCCGGAAGAAAAACCAAAACAAGAAAAAGTTAAGAAAAATTTTTGGACAGATGTCAAACAAGAGAAAGATGAGGATGAAGAAGCACGCGCCCTAAAAATGTATAAGTTTCCATAAAAAAATTAATCGATCATGCGGTTATATAAAGGGCGATTTTTTACATTTACAGGTGTAAAATTAGTGTTTGTGGTTGGTTTTTGTCCAAATCCTTGAATGACCTGATGTGTTTGTCTCAGGTTCCTATATATCATCTTTTTGAACGAACCTCCAGAAGTAAAAAAAATACAATTATTTTGATGAACCAATTTTTGGCTCATCATATTTGTTTGTGTATTCATTAATGATAAATAATTATTCTTATTATTTTTTTTGGAATCGGATATGCCTAGAAGATCTTTAAAGCAATTATATGTAAGCGAATTTTCTGGATACACCCTTCATAAACTGCGGCAAGATCTAATGGCAGGGTTGACCGTTGCGGCTGTTGCATTGCCATTGGCTTTGGCGTTTGGGGTAGTTTCTGGCGCTACGGCAGCAGCCGGTTTGGTCACCGCCGTTATCGCTGGGTTTTTGATAGGAGCCCTCTCTGGCGCACCATTTCAAATCAGCGGACCTACCGGCGCTATGAGCGCAGTATTAATCGTATTGGCTCAAAAATATGGTCTAAACGGAGTATGGATTGCCGGTTTGATGTCTGGTGTGTTCCTCACCATCATAGGATTATTGAGGCTGGGGCGTTTTATTGCATTTATTCCATCCCCGGTGATCACCGGTTTTACTTCGGGTATTGCATTGATCATTTTTATCGGACAAATTGATAATTTTTTGGGTGTTAAAACAGCAGCCGTTGAATCGTCCGTGTTAAAGGTCGCGAATTATTTTATAGGTGGATTCATCGTGGATTGGCATTCCATCGTTTTGGCTGGTGTTGTGATTGCCACCATGGTGCTTTGGCCGAAGAAATGGAATCTGAAATTTCCTTCCTCGTTGTTGGGTATCATCCTCGCCACGGGTATAAATTTGTTGGTCAAATGGCCGGTGAATGTGATCGGCGTGATTCCTCAGACCCTGTTATTGTCTGATCGACTCAATTTTACTGATATTCCCTGGGGGAATCTTGAGCAATTCCTCGGCCCGGCATTGACTATCACGGCTCTAGGCGCGATTGAATCCCTGTTGTGCGGAACTGTGGCATCAAACATGACAGGCACCCGGTTGCAAGCCAATCAGGAGTTAATCGGTCAGGGAATCGGCAACATGATCATTCCGTTTTTTGGAGGTGTACCCGCCACTGCTGCCATTGCCAGATCGAGCGTGGGCATCAAATCAGGTGGACAAACACGTTTGGTCAGTATTTTTCATGCGCTAGGCTTACTGCTTTCAATGTTCCTTTTAGCACCTATTATGGCAAAAATTCCACTTGCTGCATTGGCCGGCGTTTTAATGGTCACAGCTTTTAAAATGAATGAGTGGGAATCCATCCGATTCATGTTCAAGAAGCGGTTTAAGACAGCAATTGCTGCTTTCACCATTACAATGTTTGCCACTGTGGCGCTTGATTTAACCCAGGCTATCTTAATTGGTTCAATCATCTCGGTGATGCTCTTTATAAATCAAATTGCCCAAATTGATATAACGATTCAAGAAATAGATCATGACAAGCTATTGGATAAGGGTATTGAACTCAAGAATAGATGTGAACATGTGAAAGTCGCCTATATCACAGGACCGTTATTTTTTGCTGCTATTGGTTCGTTCAACGAAGCTTTTGCCAATTTGGATGGAGAAGGGACGCTTATTCTTTCGATGCGTGGAGTTTCGCTGATCGACACCGCCGGGGTTGAAGCGATTGAGAAATTGTTTGAAAAATACCATAGACAAGGTGGCGAGATTATGTTTGCTGGGACGCACGACAATGCTTTTCACATGCTTGAACGTGCCGGAATCGTGGAAAAAATAGGCAAGGAAAACTTTTTCTGGTCTTCAGATCAGGCAATCCTTGAAGCTGAACAACGGATTGCGTAAGTAGTAATAACAAAACCGCTTGAATCTGATTATTCAAGTGGTTTTGTTTATTTAAACTATTTATGAAGTTGGAAATTCCATGACGAAATTAGTACCATGTCCATCATGAGATTCCGTTTCAAAAATCGGACTTTCAACTTTTATGGTGCCTCCATGTGCTTCGACTAGTTCTTTGACAATTGCTAGACCAAGCCCAGATCCGCCGCTGGCGCGTGAGCGTGATTTATCTGCACGGTAAAATCGGTCAAAAACAAAGGGGAGATCATCAGCAGATATGCCTTTGCCAGTATCTTTAACTGAAATAATCACTGAAGCCAAAGTATTGGGGTGAGCCGTCGAAATTTCGATTGTGCCATCTTTTGGTGTATATCTCATTGCGTTATTGATTAGATTACTCAAAATTTGCACTATGCGGTCAGGGTCCATTTGAAGTGCTGGCAATCCATGTTGTAGCTGATGACGGAGGTTAATTTCTTTCAAATTTGCTTGCGGCTGGCTGCGTTCAACGATTTGAGCGATCAAATAATTTATGTCAATCGGTTGTCGTACGAGTTTGAGTTGATTAGTCTCTGCCAGCGATAGAAGACGCAAGTCTTCAATCAGACGATTGAGCAAAGTGGTCTCTGCAAGCAATGTGGTCAACTGGTCAGCGTCACATGGTAAGATGCCGTCTTGCATGCCCTCTATCGTGCCCTGAATGGCTGTAAGCGGTGTTCTAAGTTCATGTGCGACATCTGCCATTAAATGTTGCCTGTGAAGTTCAGCTTGAGAAAGGTTGGAAGCCATTTTGTTAAATGTCTCACCCAGTTGGGCAAATTCATCTTCACCCCGGATTTCGACTCTTTGGTTCAGGTCACCTTCGGCAATCGCTGAAGCGGCTTTTTGAAGTTTACGCATGGGAGCGGTGATTTGAAAAAATAGCAATGCTCCCAGTGCAAGCGCAGTTATGCTGGCGATAAGTGTTGAACTGAAGATGGCTCGGCGGACAGAAGTTTGAAACTCATTGGCAAGCGTTGTGGTCGCAGCTTGACTGCCTGGTGTTACTAAAAGGGTACCTACTATGTTTTTATTAACTATGACTGGTATTCCTTTAATGATTTCAATTTGTGTGAGTTGATTACCAGTGAATTCATTCAGCGAGTCAAAAATTACCACACCCTTGTTATCAGCCAAGATCAAACGCTGACCAAGGGCACCCATCATCGATTCGTCAGATGAATCTGCTAGTGAATTGCCTTTGCCGCTACCTTGACCCATCATAGGTTGGTGTTGTTGTGTCATTGAAGTTTCATGTAGGAAAATGTCAATCGCCTGCCAACTGTTGTTGAGAGCATAATAATCCGCCAAATCGGGTGCGAGACGACGCGCCCAGATTTGTCCGCTGCGGGTGGTATAAAGGTTAAATGCTCTCAGCGTTGCGCGAGAGGTCAAAATAGAAGTAACCAATCCGCCAATTGCAATAATCACCAGAAACGCGCCAATTAATTTAAAAAGCCAGCTATTTTTCATTTATTCGACCGTATCAAATTTATAACCCAAACCGAAAACCGTTTGAATGTATGCAGGGTTCTTAGGATCAGGTTCCATTTTTATGCGCAGATTCTTTATATGAGCATCTATGGTGCGCTCATATCCTTCAAATGCGTCACCTTGTGCATGTTCCATGATTTGTAATCTTGAAAAAACCCGCTTTGGGTTACTCGCCAAAATCACCAATATTTGAAATTCAGTCGGGGTGAGTTCAATTGACCGATCGTCGAGCAAAACTGTGTGCTGGCCAAGGTCAATTTTTATTTTGCCAGCCTGGATAATCTCGCCTTTAATCACATTGGCGTTGACGCGTTTTAGAATCGTTTTCACCCTGGCGACGACTTCACGAGGGCTGAAAGGTTTTACAACATAATCATCCGCCCCCAACTCGAGGCCGATTAATTTGTCAACTTCTTCAACCCGGGCGGTCAACATTAATATTGGAACACTGGAATCGCGACGAATTTCGCGACAAACTTCAAGTCCATCAATTCGGGGCAAGTTTAAATCAAGAATTACAAAAGAGGGGTTCTCATTCGAGTAAACTTCAAGCGCTTGTTTGCCATCTGTGGCTGTTACCACTTTATAGCCTTCCTTCTCAAGGTAAGCCTGAAGAACTTTTAAAATTTGAGGTTCATCATCTACAACTAGGATTTTATGGGGTGAGTCTGTCATATTTTCATTATATTGGAATTGATAAAAAAAAGCATCTTCTGATGCTTCAATGATTAACGAAGGCACTTTTTTAGGTGCCTTCGTTATATGCAACTATGCGTTTAGTTGTTGTTGAAATTACCGATGCAGGAACCGCTACCATTGGCGCCTCGAAAGCCGCCCATCATTCCACGGGTTCCGGCAGCGCCAATCTCACCCATCAACTTGATGCGGGCTTTCATGAAATCAGCCTGAGTCTGAGTGAGATCGCCATTTGCGACCGCAAGGTCAATCGCTTCGCTGCGTGCATCAAGCAACATTGCTTTGGCTTCATCGTTGGATAAACCTTCTGCAATGGCGACTGAGTACAAATTTTCACCATCGTCGAGGCGGGCAGTTAAATCTTCAACAGTGATGCCCAATTTCTCTGCAACCACTTCCACCATCTCATCATGAAGCAAGCCGGGCTGTGATCCGCCCATCATGCCTCCCTGACCACCGAAACCATATTGTGCGGTCGTTCCAGCGATTGAGGGGGTTTCTGAGGATGCATATACCTTGTTCACGGATCCAAGTGTGAAGACCGCGGCAACAAAAACGATGGACAACATTATTACCTTTTTCATTTTTACTCCTTTTTCAAATGTTTTGTTCAACGATTATTAGTTTAAGAGAAAGTTGTGAAGAACTGATGAAGGAGGTATGAACAATTTATATGAATTAATAAGGCAAGCCGGCGATAAAATTGCCGGCTTGTCATTCTATATATGGGAATTATCTTATTGATTTCCGTTTTGAGTACCCGAACTACCGTTTACGCCAGAGTTGGGAACTACTGTTTTTGTAGTGTTCATCTGCTGATTTTCTTGTGGCGAACCTGTTCCAGATATTGTGTTTTGACCATTTCCAGAAATGTCTGTTTCATCTGATGATTGTGTTTCGGCGAACCATGGACTATTGCCTTCTTGTCCATTACCGTTCATTGGTGATGGAGAACCTGGTGTTGAAGAATTTCCTTCACTTGGATAGGGTGTGTTTTGAGCGATATCTCCATAATTCGTGGGCGAATTTCCATTTTCTGGGTTGTTAATTTGTTCTTGAATTCTAAGCTGTTCCATTATCTGCAACAAATTCATCTGGCTGTCTTCAAGAATGCGCAGTCTTTCCTGCAACATAGCATGGGTTTGGGTTAGTGCCATTAATGCTTCAGCAGAACCATTGGTTTTTGATTGTAATAGAGTTTGCTCTTGGATTTTTAATCGATCTTGAATTTTTATGAGCGCTTGAACAGCCTTATCTTGTGGCATATTCAAGGCTAAAATAAATGTTCTTTCAATTTGTTCACTAAACCTGGCCTGGATGCCATCAGTGATGACTTCTCCATTAGCCAGCAGATTAATAATCTCATTTGATCTTCGATCCACCAAATCTAAGGCTATTTCAAGTTGAGATTCTGGATTTACGGTCAAATCAAGAGCTGCGGTTTCACTGAGTAATTTTATATTATATAGTAGATCTCCCGGTTCACTGGCTTGTGCAGCAGCAATCGTTGCGCCACTTCCTCCGAGTAAAAGTGAAATGGCTAATATTATTGAAGCAAAAGTGGATAACATCGGACCACGCTCCTTTCGGCGTTCAAATAAGTTGATTGGATTATTTTCTTTCCGATTCTTATGACGTCGAAAGCCCTCTGGTGATACGGTTGTTGCTGATTTTGCTGCCTGGTCAAGGAAAGCCTTTCTGCCTGCAGCTGTCTTTTGAGGGTCACGATCAGGGAATACTTTCAAAGCATTTAAGTTCTTAATTATTTCTGAATTAAGATCATTATCTGATTTCATCCAGGCTCACTTTCTCTTCAAACCGATAAAAACTACGCAAAGAAGATAAAGCACGATGCTGTAAAGCTTTGACTGCGCCAACGGGTTTTTGTATGGTCAAAGCAACTTCTTCCAGCGACCATTCTTCAATAAACCGCAATACGATCACTTGCCTTTGATCTGGTGTTAAAGTTCGTAACGCATTAAGGAGTTTTTGTTTCTGAAGCAATTCTGATATGCAGTTTTCTGGCTTTTCATGGTCATTACTTTCAAGTGTTTCACTCAATTCGATCAATTTTATAGAGTGTCTTCTATAA
Source organism: Chloroflexi bacterium HGW-Chloroflexi-4 (assembly GCA_002840715.1). Taxonomy (GTDB): domain Bacteria; phylum Chloroflexota; class Anaerolineae; order Anaerolineales; family Anaerolineaceae; genus UBA6107. The sequence continues at coordinate 155,956 of PHBW01000008.1, read as the reverse complement.
AAATCTGTTATCCAGTTGTGGGCGATTCGGTAAAGATAAGCTTGTAAGTGATCGGTTGGACCATGACCAACCCGTAGTGCTCCAAGAAATCTGTAAAAAGTGTCAGCAACACATTCTTCAGCTATCTCACTATCATTGAGTAACCTCGATGCGTAACGATATAATCCAGGACTGTAAGCGTCATAGATTTTTCCGAGAGTTTCTTGATCGAACTCTCTTGCTTTCTCAATCATTTCATGTTCGTTCTCTAAATACATTCTCTACATATTATGACGGCAATCTACCAAAATGGATACGATTCAATCGCACTTTTGTTACAATAGGTAAAGTTATTTTTTGGTTTTAGATTATTTAGAGTAATCATTTTTCCAAAAAGATAGGAATTCAAATTGGCAGCAACTTTTTTATTAGGAATGCATCAAAATGATTAATAACGAACAATCTGAATTTATTGAGGCATTAATTCATGGAGATCGGCAGGCATTTGCCAAATTAGTTGATGAAACATCGACCCAAATTTACCGAACAGCCAGACAAATCCTCGGCGATGAACAGGATGCTGAAGATGTGCTTCAAGAAACTTACATGAAGGCATTAAAAGCATTGCCGACTTTTGAAGGACGATCGAGTGTTTCAACCTGGCTCCACCGGATTGCTGTGAACGAAGCGCTTATGTTGATTCGTAAACGCAAGGCGCCAATGGTGTCAGTGGATGATAATCAGCCTTTTGATTCGGATGAAGAAAGCAATGGAATGGAAATTGTTGATTTCTGCTGTCTACCTGAAAAGGAATTGCTTTCGGCCGAATCGCGTAAGTTTATGGATCAAGCCATTCAAAGACTTCCAGAGACTTTAAAAACCGTTTTTGTATTACGTGATTTGGAAGGATTATCCATTCTGGAAACGGCTGAGCTAATGCAGATCACTGAAAATAACGTGAAAACCAGATTATTAAGAGCAAGACTTCGACTAAGACAGGAATTGGCAACTTATTATGCTGAAAAAGTCGAAAAGGAGAGATCCAAATGAGTGAACATGTCCATACTCAAAAATGCAGCGCAATGTTGGGAGATCTATCTGAATACATCGACGGGAGTCTTCAAGCCGAAATTTGTGAGCAGATTGAAGAACATATGAAAACTTGCGATAACTGCCGGGTGGTGGTGGATACATTGCGCAAGACTGTGGAACTCTATGAGCACTGTTCTGACAATGTGGAAATCCCTGGAGAAGTTAAAGAAAGGTTGTTTGCCAAGCTGGAATTAAATGATTATTTAAGCACTGCAAAAACTTCAAAATGATTTTGTGTTGTGCTATTTTATAACAAAGACCTCACCTTTATAAGTGAGGTCTTTATACTTTATTGATATATTGTTACCTTTTGATCAGCATATTATAAATCCTGTATAACGGAGTAAAACCTACAACAACGGGTATTGTTTAAATTCACCTTAAGATTAAGCTGTCAAGCCTTAACCACTAGGTTGAAACTCCTGTTATATAAAGGGTGATAAGCGCATCTCCATTTGCGACAGTAATCACACGATCCCAACCCGACACATTCGTGTTCATCAATCCCCAAGAGTTGTTTAGATTTTTTGCACCAACAATTTATATTAATTAGTTTGGATTTGCAACAATATCCATAAATTGGCCAAGGATATCTTTCAAAACAGGTTCGGGTAAGGCGCCAACCTGTGTGTGGACTATTTTGCCATTTGCCACGAAGAGCATGGTTGGGATGCCCTGAACGCCGTAATGCTGCGCCCACTGGGGATTTTCATCTGTGTTGACTTTGGCTATGACTAACTTACCTTCTTGCTCTTGTGCAATTCGATCGAGAATTGGGCCGACCATCTTGCAGGGGCCGCACCAAGGTGCCCAAAAATCAACCACAACGGGTAATTTTGACTGTAAAACTACTTTTTCAAATTCTTGATCGGTTACATGCATGGGTGCATTCATTTTTTTATCTCCATAATAGTTTGTTTGAATTATTTGATGGAAAAATCCAAGAAAAGTTACATGATATTAAAAATTCAGACCCGGTTTTATTGACCGGGTCTGATAAAGTTAATTTCCTCTTTGATAGTTGGGTGCTTCTCGTGTTATGGTGATGTCATGCGGATGGCTTTCGATCAAGCCGGCACCTGTAATGCGAATCAATCTAGTTTTGGTGCGCAATTCTTCGAGATGACTGGCGCCAGCATAACCCATGCCTGAACGTAAACCGCCGATCAGTTGAAATACATAGTCATCCAACGACCCCTTTAGTGGGATCATGCCTTCGACACCTTCAGGGACAAGTTTGCCAGGTCCGCCCTGGTTGGTGCCATATCGGTCCTTGCCGTACCCCTGCAACGCACCCATGGAACCCATGCCGCGATACGTTTTGTATTGACGCCCCTCGTAAAGAATTTCTTCACCAGGTGATTCTTTTAATCCTGCAAGTAAACTGCCGAGCATGACAGTATCAGCACCGGCGACAATGGCTTTAACAATATCACCGCTGTATTTGATTCCGCCATCTGCGATCACCGGAATGCCTTTGGGGCGGGCAATCTTGGCACAGCGGTAGATGGCAGTCAACTGCGGCATGCCAGTGCCAGAGATGACACGCGTGGTGCAGATGGAACCAGCGCCAACGCCAACCTTAATGGCATCTACACATGCTTCAATCAAAGCAGTTGCTCCTTCTTCAGTGACAACATTACCTGCAATGATCGGTAAATCGGAATGGATGGATTTGATCCGGCGGATGGTCTTAATCACACCGGCTGTATGGCCATGGGCTGTGTCAATCACCACCACATCCACACCCGTTTCAATCAAACGGTTGATTCGGTCATCCACATCGCCGCCAACACCGACCGCGGCACCAACCAACAAACGTCCACGGCTGTCTTTGGCTGCCTGCGGATATTGTAATTTCTTTTGAATATCTTTGACTGTGATTAGACCTTTAAGATAACCACTCTCATCCACGAGAGGAAGTTTTTCAATGCGATGCGTCTTGAGAATTTCTTTGGCCTGTTCCAGGGTGGTACCGAGCTTGGCAGTGATCAACTTGGATGAGGTCATGAATTCGGAAACCAATTTGCCCATATCTTCAGGTTCGGTGAAGCGTATATCGCGGTTGGTAAGGATGCCAACCAGTTTTTTAGATTGAGGATCCACAACCGGAAGACCGCTGATGTGAAACCTAGCCATGATCGCTTCAGCTTCGGCCAATGTTGCCGTGGGAGGAAGAGTGATTGGATCAGAGATCATGCCCGATTCTGATCGTTTGACAATTTCTACTTCTCGAGCCTGGTCTTCTGGCGAAAGGTTGCGATGCACGATGCCAATGCCGCCTTCACGGGCCAGAGCAATGGCCAATCGGGAATCGGTCACGGTATCCATGGCGGCAGAGAGCAGGGGGATGTTGAGACGGATGTCGCGGGTTAATTGGGCATGAACATCCACTTCGGAAGGTAAAACTTCACTGTAACCCGGTTCAATTAAAACATCATCAAAAGTTAATGCATCATTCTGCTCAAATAAAGCCTGGTTCATTTTTTCTCCTCTAATGTCGGAAGTGTCGATAGCCGGTGAATATCATGCAAATGCCCTGGCTGTTGCAGAAATCAATGGATTCCTGGTCGCGGATGGAGCCGCCTGGCTGGACAATGGCTTTGATGCCAAAACGTGCGGCTTCTTCTACGGAATCTGCAAAGGGGAAGAAAGCATCCGAAGCCATCACAGCACCTTCAGATTTATCACCGGCACGCTGCTTGGCAATTCTAACGCAATCTACGCGATTTGGCTGCCCTCCGCCAATTCCAACGGTTGATTCGCCCTGGGCAAAGACAATCGAGTTGGATTTGACATGCTGACAGGCCGTCCAGGCGAATTTCATGGCAATCATTTGAGTTTCAGTCGGTTGAATTTCGGTAACGACTTTCCAATCGGCTTGGGTTTTATCACCAAAATCAACATCCTGGCGCAGAATGCCGCGTGTGATGGAGCGGTATTCCACTTTGGGTTCAACCTCAAGATTGGGCATGACGATTAATCGCAGGTTTTTCTTTTTAGCGAGCACGGGTAGAGCTTCAGGGTCAAAACCTGGTGCAATAATACACTCCACAAAAAGATCGCTGATGGCTTCAGCCGTATTCTTTTCTAGCGTGCGATTGGCGGCAATGATGCCCCCAAAGGCGGAAACAGGATCGCTGGCCAAAGCTGTCTGGTACGCAGTGAGCTGATCATCAGCAGATGCCATGCCGCAGGGCGAAAGGTGTTTGACTATTACTATACTGTTCTTTTTAAAACTGACCACTGCTCGCCAGGAGGCATCCAGGTCCAACAGGTTGTTGTAGGAGAGTTCCTTACCCTGCAGGACCTGTCCGCCTAGGGGAGTGTCATTGTGACGGTAGCCCAACAAGACTGCCGACTGGTGAGGATTCTCACCATAACGCAGAGATTGAATCGGATGAAGGGTCAGCGTTTCAGCTTCATTCCCTTCTAGATAATTTGCGATTGCCTGGTCATAGTGAGAAGTGAGGCGAAAGCCTTTCAATGCCAGTTTGTTGCGCAGGGTTTGATCCATTTCACCATTGGACAATGCCAGCAAAATGGGAGAATAATCATCAGGATCACAAGCCAGGGTTACCCGGTCATTGTTTTTGGCTGCAGCGCGGATCAAAGCAACACCGCCGATGTCAATCTGTTCAATGGCATCCGCTAGGGCAACATTGGATTGGGCGATGGTTGATTCGAAGGGATAGAGATTAACCACGACCAGGTCAATCGGAGACCAGCCCATGGACTTCAATTGATCAAAGTCTTCCTGTGTGTTGCGGGCTAGAATACCACCGTGGATGGCGGGGTGCAGTGTTTTTACGCGACCGCCTAAAATCTCAGGTGAACCTGTATATTCTGCAACTTCTGTGACTGCTAAATTATTTTTCTGAAGCAATTTAGCGGTTCCACCTGAAGCCAGAAGCTCCCAGCCTAGATTGACCAATCCTTTTGCAAACTCAACCAGACCGGTTTTATCATAAACAGACATAAGTGCTTTAGGCATTATTTTCCTCCGTTTGAAGAATGGTTTTGTGAATGGTTTCAACGAGAAGTTCATGTTCACAATGGTGAACGCGTTTTTCAAGGTCTTCAAGCGTATCTTTTGGGTATATATCAACAACCTTTTGAGCGAGAACAGGTCCCAAATCAACCCCTTCATCAGGCACAAGGTGTACCATGACACCCGTATGGCTGATCTCTTTGTTTTGATAAGCCTGCCATGCACGTTCTATCGCATGCACACCCGGAAATGTACCCGGCAATGCGGGGTGAAGATTAATAATGCGGTTGGGAAATGCCGAAATAAAAGACATTGTTAAAATGCGCATCCAACCAGCCAGAATGACAAAATCGGGTTGATGTGTTTTAACAATATCAGCCAATTCGGCATCGTATTGTTCACGATCTTGATCTTTTCGTTTTGCCTTAATGGTGGTTGGAATGCCTGCCTGTTTGGCGCGTTCCAATCCATAAGCTTCTCGTGTGTTTGAGATGACTGCTTTTATTTCGGCTGGCAGATTTTTTGCCTGGATGGCATCAATGATTGCCTGAAGGTTGCTGCCGTTGCCAGAGATCATCACCACGAGAGAAGCTTTTTTCATTGCAGCAGCACCTCGGTTCGCGATCCTTTTTGAAGCTGACCGATTACCCAAACTGTTTCAGGCACCAGGTTTCGCAGCGCGGGTAGGTCGTTGGGGTTTATGACAGCCACCATGCCGATACCCATGTTAAAGACATGGAACATTTCCTCCAGATCAATGCCTCCCTGGGCTTGCAGCCATTGGAATAGCGGCGGGATCGGCCAAGAAGAAATATCAATCACGGGTTGCAGGCCATTAGGTAGCGCGCGGGGGATGTTTTCAATAAAACCACCTCCCGTAATATGTGCAAACCCTTTAATTATTGGAAGGGTAGGTTCTACCACTCGCAAATACGAACGGTGGGGCATTAACAATGCATCAGCCAGGGTTGATTTCAATTCAGCTTTCCAGATATTGAGATCCTGGTGCTGACATATTTTGCGGATGAGAGAATAACCGTTGGTATGCGGTCCGTTTGAGGCAAATCCAATCAAGAGGTCACCCGCCTCCATTTTATCTTTGAGAGGTAGAATCTTGCTGCGCTCAACCACGCCAACGATTGTGCCTGCCACATCAAAGGCATGTTCATGATAGACGCCGGGCATTTCAGCAGTTTCACCGCCCAATAAAGCACAATCCGCTGTACGGCAGGCCGAAGCCATGCCTGAGACAATATCTGCAGCCAATTCAGGTTTGAGTTTGGCTGTAGCAAAATAATCGAGGAAGAAGAGCGGGCGGGCACCCTGCACAAGAATATCATTGATGCAGTGGTTGACTATATCTTCACCCACTCCGTTCAGACGGTTCATGCGGGCGGCCAATTCAACTTTGGTGCCGACACCATCCGTGGATGCAACCAGAACTGGTGCTTCGCCCAAATTTGAAATATCAAATAATCCGCCAAAAGACCCCAACCCGGCCAGAACGCGGGGATTATAAGTTGAATGCACGGCCTCTTTCATCAGTGAAACAGCCAGGTTACCGGCTTCAATATTCACACCTGCACTCTGATAAGTGGCGTTACTTATTGGATTAAGACCTTTTTGAGCAATATCTTTGCGATATTGCATGCCAGTAATTGAAATATTGGTCACTGCGCAATAAACCCGTTCAATGGCGGTTCTAAGTGAACTATCCCAACAAGTTACGCCAAGAACTCGTCCACCTGCGTTAATTAATTGGGTGCCGTTGAGATTTGTACCGGCATGAAAGATCATCCCGCAATCCATGGGCAAGTCCAATCCTCTAATGGGATAACCCGTGAGTGGTTTTTCCGGATATCCGGCAGAGGCCAGCACCACACAAACTGATGCGCCGTCACGCCAGAGGATATCCAGGTGGTCCAGTCTACCTTGAGCACAAGCGACAAATATTTCCAATAGGTCACTTTCAAGCAAGGGTAAGACCGCCTGAGTTTCAGGATCGCCAAAACGGGCATTAAATTCGAGAATGCGCGGCCCTTCTTCTGTTAGCATCAAACCCGCATAAAGCACGCCGATAAAGGGCAAGCCTTCCTGATTAAGACCATCCAGCGTGGGTTGAAGGATGGTACTGCTCATGGATTGGATGTCTTGCGCCGAGAGACAGGGGGCAGGCGCATAAGCACCCATACCACCCGTGTTGGGTCCTTTATCTCCGTCTAGAAGACGTTTATGGTCTTGGGCGGGAGGCATGACGGATACTTGTTTGCCGTCACAAAAAGCGATCAGTGATACTTCCTCGCCTTGAAGGCGTTCTTCAATGATGACTTCAGCACCGGCAGACCCAAAATGGGAATCTACCATCATGACATGCAATGCATCCAAACCATCTTTAAGTGAATCAGGAAGGATGACCCCTTTGCCTGAGGCCAGGCCTGAAGCTTTAATCACAACAGGATAGCTTACCTTTTTTAAGTACTCGCAAGCTTTTGCATAATCGGAAAATGATGCAAAGCGTGCTGTCGGAAGCTGATGGCGCTGCATGAATTCTTTGGAAAAACGTTTGGATGTTTCCAACTGCGCGGCAGCCTGAGAAGGACCAAACACAGAAATGCCGTTGGCGCGAAAAACGTCGCTGACGCCGGCTGCCAAAGCCGCTTCAGGTCCGATCACAACCAGATCAATTCCCTTATTTTGCGCAAACGATAATAATCCGGCGCTGTCTTCTACAGCGATCGGCACCAGAATGCCAAGGGGAAGCATGCCGACATTGCCTGGCGCTATGTAGAGTTCGGTGAGAAGTGGAGATTGTCTGAGTTTCCAGGCAATGGCATGTTCACGGCCGCCTGAACCGATGAGTAGCACTTTCATAGTTTTGAGGCTCCTTGCCTGGCTTCGAATGGCATTTCAAAGCCGTTTTTATTAATTCCATCCGGCACAGGCAGCGGATATTTACCGGTGAAACAAGCGTTGCAATAACCTTTATCAGTGCCGATAGCTGCCATCATTTTTTCAAGTGACAGGTAAGCCAGAGAATCTGCACCGACCAACTTGCAGATCTCGGGGATCGAGTTATTGGCAGCGATCAATTCTTCGCGCGTACCCATATCCACACCCATGAAGCAGGGATGCATAATAGGTGGGCAGGTGATGCGCACATGCACTTCTTTTGCTCCCGCTTGTTTCAACAATTGGATGAGAGGACCGGTGGTATTGCCGCGGACAATTGAATCATCCACCATAATCACTCGTTTGTTCAATACGTTTTCCATGATTACGTTGTACTTTAAAGCAACGCCCTGCTTACGCAAGGAATCTGTAGGTTCTATAAAGGTGCGTCCAATGTAACGATTCTTGATGAACCCGTCGTTATAGGGGATGCCTGATTCGTTGGCATAGCCAATGGCCGCCGGGATGGAGGAGTCGGGAATGGGGATGACCACATCTGCATCCACTGGCCATTCTTTGGCAAGGTTGGAGCCTAATTGTTGGCGGACTTGATGGATGTTTCTACCGCCCCAGGTGTTGTCTGGTCGCGAAAAATAGATATGTTCAAAAGTACACAATGCTGTTTCAGCTTGAGGTTTGAAAGCCTGATAAACTGTGAGTGCTTTATCACTCAATGAGACGATTTCACCTGGCAGTACTTCGCGGCACGCGACACATCCCAGAGTACGTAGGGCACCAAATTCAGAAGCGGCAACGTGTCCGCCGCCGTTGGGCAGCATTCCTACACTGAGCGGTCTGAATCCCCACGGATCACGGACGGCAAAGACCTGGTCACGGGTTAGCAAAACTAACGAGTAAGCGCCTACCCAATGTTGAATGGCGTCGCGAATGCGATCAAACCAGGTGTCCCCTTTGGAGCAGGCGAGGGTCATGATCATCACTTCGGTGTCAGAAGTGGAAGACATGCCCACCCCTTGCTGCATTAATTGGGTGCGCAGTTCTGCGGCGTTTAATAAATTGCCATTGTGTGCCAGAGAAATGGTTCCGAATTGGGTATCGATCATAAAAGGCTGTGCATTGCGGGCAGACGGTGAACCGGTGGTGGAATAGCGGGTATGGCCAATGGCGTAGTGGCCTTCCATCTTTGAGATGGTTTGAGGATCAAAGACCTGCGATACCAAACCAACTTCTTTCTGCAACCTGATGACCTGTCCATCTGATACAGCCAGACCGGCGGCTTCCTGTCCGCGGTGTTGAAGGGCGAAAAGACCGAAAAACGCCATACGCGCCACATCTTCGCCGGGAGCAAAAATCCCGAGAACACCGCATTCTTCTTTTGGAGAATCCTTCTTTATTTCCATACTTCCTGCTTCCGATAAATGGACTTAACTCTTATTGTTACGATTGAATGTCTTGATCATCATTCAGAATTATTTTTTGATTGGCGGACTGGAAAGCCTTGACTCGTTCACGCATTGCGGAATCGCTTATGCCGATCATCTTGGCTGCCAGCAAAGCTGCATTGGCGGGCTCCAGCACAAGTGCGGGAGCGATGCCTGAGGGAATGCGCAGAGAGGAATAAATGTCAGCGCCGCCAAAAGCATCGGAGGTCGGTGGACAGGCAATAACAGGGGCGCTGACGCAACCATCAGTGAAACCGGATAACGCATTGCTGCGGCCGGCGATGGTGATGTAGACCTTGGGGCGCGGATCCGATTCGTAGGTCTTTAGAAGTTCAAGCACATGAGAGGCAGTTTTGTGCGCGGATCCGATGCGCAATTCCATATCAAATCCAAATGGCTTGGCAGCTTCAGTGATTTTTTGAGCGTGCGCCAAATCGGCTTTGGAACCCATTAAAATCACAAGTAGGGGTGTCATGAGAGGACTCCTGATTTTTGTAGATTGGCGATCAAGCGGGGATTGACAGGATATGGTGCCGGAACGAACGTGCGCCTGGTGAGCAATTCGTAGATATCGATGTAGCGCTGTGAGGCCTGCACCCAGAGGTCAGATTCCACGACAGGTGGTTCACCTTCACCGCGATAACCGAGGGCGGAATAATGACGGCGGATGAATTCCTTGTCGAAATTTTCGGGTTCCTCACCGGCGGCAAAGCGTTCTGTATAGGATTCAGCTTTCCAGAAGCGGGAGGAGTCTGGGGTGTGGACTTCATCAATCAACATGATGCGTCCATCCTCTGCCAGACCGAACTCGTACTTGGTATCCACCAGGATCATACCGGCAGCAAAAGCCACTTGCTGTCCTCGTTTGAATATTTTTAGAGCGGCAATCTGAATCTGGTCCCACCTTTTGGCATCCAGGTATCCGTGCTGCACGACTTCAACGCAGGTAAGGCGTTCGTCGTGGCCGGTCTCTCCGCCTTTAGTGGTGGGGGTGATGATGGGTGTGGGGAGCTGTTGATTCTTGAGTAATCCGTCTTCGAAGGCGTAACCGTAAATCTCTCGTTCGCCCAGCTCATATCGGCGCCATAAGGCTGTTTCGGTGACGCCGGTGATATATCCGCGCACAATAACTTCTACTGGAAAAGGCTTAACTTTTTCAACTATGGCTGCATTGGGGTCAGGGATGGACAGGATATGATTAGGGATCAGATCTGCGGTTTTCTCGAACCACCAGGCTGAAAGTTGGTTGAGCACCTGGCCTTTATACGGTACGACAGCAAGGCTGCGGTCAAAGGCAGAAAGACGATCGGTGGTGACCAGCAATCGCTGGTTGCCAGGGAGATCGTACCAATCACGAACTTTGCCAGTGATGCGGTTGGTGACTGGCAAATCACTGGATGCATATGCCATGGAAAGGATGGGTAAGATATCTTGTGTGGTCAGCATGATCTCAATCTCCGGTTAACTTTCTGAAGCATAACGAACGCCGTTGATAAATAGCGGCAAACCAGACGCATCTGGACGGTGAATGCGGTCTGGGGATTGGAAGGGGAAAACATGGTCTTCAGGGTGAGGCATTAAACCCAACACGTTGCCCTGAGGATTGCAGATACCAGCGATATCCATAACCGAACCGTTTGGGTTGACTGGATAAACCCCACCTGCCGGTTTGCCGTCTGAATGAACGTAAACCAAAGCAATTTGATCTTGAATGGACAGCGTTTTTGCCTGATCAAGGGTGGTTAAGGTGAAATTGCCTTCACCATGAGCCACAGGGCAGTCGATGATTTCTGTTAGGTTTTTCGTCCAGAGACATTTCTGTGAAACGGGTTTCAAACTTACCCAGCGGCATTCAAAATGGTTGCCCTGGTTGTGAGTTAATGTTGCAGTGCGGGTTTCGGTCAATGCTTCATTGCCGGGTAATATTCCAGATTTCACCAGCACCTGAAAACCATTGCAGATGCCGATGACGGGTTTGCCGGCGGCCACGAAAGCCTGAACCTGATCAATGAAATAATGTGAAAGGTCAAGCGCGAGCAGTTTGCCGGCACCGAGGGCATCTGCGTAAGAAAAACCGCCGGGTAGAACAAGAATTTGATGGTCTGCCCAGTCGATTTTATTATCGCGCAGTGTTTTTAATGGAATAGTTCGTGAAGAGGCGCCTGCCAAAGAAAGTGCCTGAGCAACATCGCCGTCGCGGTTGGTGCCGGGTGCAAAGAGAATCAAGGCTGATGGTTTCATTCCAGACCTCCTGCGATCTTGCGATTTTTCCAGGCGTTGAGCAGGTCTGTGATTGAAATATTCAATATCGATTCCCTGCCTTGATCAAATTGAATGTTCTGGTGACTCTCCACTTTTCCAATCAGCCGGACTGAATAATTCGACATCAGGTCTTCAAATGCTGACTTGTTTTCTGTGGTAACTTCAACTAAAAAACAGCCGGAGGTCTCACCAAATAATGAGCGAAGAGGTTCGTCGGTGGCGTTTATTTGCATCAATGCCCCGAGGCGTCCGGCCATGCACATCTCGGCAGTAGCAACAGCCAGTCCGCCTTCACTGAGATCGTGGCAGGCTGATACGAGTTTCTCTTGAATGGCTTTGTAAAAAGCCAGGTAAAAACGCGGGTTGATCTTGCTGCAATGGGGAAGACCTTCTTTAATGGCATGGTTCGGATCAACCAGATTGAAATGGCTGCCTCCAAAGGCAGGGGCAAAATCACCGATCAGATAGATCAGGCTGCCGGCATGCTTAAAATCCATGGTCACAGATTGCTGCCAGTCGGGCATGACTCCCAAAGCGGAAATGAGCAAAGTAGGCGGAATGGCGTGAATTTTTCCATCCGAGCCGAGGTATTCATTATTGAAACTATCCTTGCCTGAAATGAAGGGGGTCTCATAATGCACAGCAGCTTCGAAACAAGCTTGTGCGGATTGCACGAGGTCGCCCATAATCTCAGGTCTTGTGGGGTCGCCCCAGCAAAAGTTATCCAAAATAGCGATGCGAGAGGGATCCGCGCCGCAGGCTACTGCATTGCGGAAAGCTTCGTCAATCACCAACCAAGTCATCTGGTAGGGGTCTATCTTGCCATATTCAGGGTTCAATCCGTTGGAAAGCACGAAGGCATGATTGGTCTGGCTGGCAAGTGGTTTGATCACACTGCCATCCGATGGGCCGTCGTGGCGCAATCCGCACAAAGGCTTGACCACCGTGCCGCCTTGAACTTCGTGATCGTAATCGCGAATGGTGCGTTCTTTCGAAGCAATATTGGAATGGGCCAGCAATTTAAGCAAGGTTTTGCGAAGATCAGTATCAGCCTTGCCTTCAAGACTGACAGTTTGACCGGTTTCGAACCGCGGTTTATTGATCACAGCAGAGTAATGCCGCTGTGGAATTCCGTGGTGCAGGAACTCGTTATCCAGGTCAAGCACAACATTGGCGCCATGGAACACGCGCATCCGGCCTGTATCGGTGAAGTTGCCAATGTCTGTCATTTCGACTTCGTATTGGCTGCATAAATCGGCAAGCTCGTTGAGATTTTTCCCAGGCACGGCAATCACCATGCGTTCCTGGGCTTCCGAAAGCCAAATTTCCCAGGGGGCGAGGCCGGGGTATTTGAGCAGTACTTTCATAAGCTGCACATCACCGCCTTGTTCAGACGCCATTTCACCCACTGCGGAGGATAAACCGCCTGCGCCGCAATCGGTGATGGCGTTGTAAAGTCCACGGTCGCGGGCAAGCGTGAGCACATCCACCAGTCCTTTTTCAATCACCGGTGCTCCAATTTGAACCGAAGCACCAGAAACCTCGCCGGTTTGGGCATCCATGGTCATGGACGAGAAGGTGGCTCCTCGCAGCCCGTCGCGGCCGGTGCGTCCGCCGAGGACGATGATGTGATCACCGGGAGTCGTAGCGTGAGGGTTTGAGCCTTTGGGTGCCAGACCCACACTGCCGCAAAACACCAGGGGATTGGCAACATAATCTGGGTCGTACCAGATGGCACCGTTGACAGTTGGAATGCCCATCTTGTTGCCGTAATCCTGAATGCCAGCCACCACGCCTGAAGCGATGCGCCGCGGATGAAGTACTCCTTCAGGCAATTCTGTGAGGGGCAGTTCAGCCGGTCCGAAGCACAGCACATCCGTGGAGGCGATGGGCTTGGCAGACACACCGATCACATCGCGGATCACGCCGCCGATGCCGGTATTCGCGCCGCCAAAGGGTTCGATGGCAGAGGGGTGGTTGTGGGTTTCGACTTTAAAACTGAGTTCGTGGGTGCCGTCAAATTCAACGATGCCGGCATTTTCCGTGAAAGCTGATAGTACCCAATCTGCGTTGACCTGTTTGGTGGCAGCTCGGATGGTCTGATTGAAGAGGTGGCTGTAATGGGCAGGAAAAGAGCGCGTGTCTGATTTATCGCTGTAAACGCTGACCTGTGATTTAAAAGTTTTATGCACACAGTGCTCACTCCAGGTTTGGGCGAGCATTTCAAATTCAATGTCAGTCAGATCGCGGTTCTCTCGCATGCAGTAATCTTGAATGGCATGCATCTCGGCCAGGTTAAGGGCAGCGCGGCGTGCGGAGGAAACGGCCAACAATCCGGCATCGTCCAATCCGCGTAAATGAATGGTCTCAACCAGATCGTGACTTTGAGTCGAGGTGGAAAAGGTTGGAGTAATTTCGCCAAGGGCATAAGTTTGAATGACTGCATTGGAGAGCAATCGTTTGGCAGCCAGGTGGAGCAGGTCATCTGTTAACCCGCCGCCAGTGAGGATGAAGCGCAGACCGGTGCAGGCGGATTCGAGCGAGGGAATGCCTAGCAGGTGGCCAGCACGAACAATTTGTTCCGCGACGGGGTCTGTCACACCAGGCCGAAGGGCTACCTCAATGGTGCGCGAGGAGGTGTTTTCATTTTGGTTTCGGTTGGCGTTTCTTAGGGGGAATTCTAGAAGGTCAATCTCTACTGACTGTGTTACGGGGTCGTGCAAGAGCTGGGCTGCCAGTTTTTCGGCATCTGGTTGGTCCAGACCTCCTCGCACGAAGTAGAGGTCTTGACATTTAATTTGGGTAATTTGGTAGAGCGAGAGCGAGTGGGTGTCAGCAAGGTAGCCGAGGGAGCGGGGGTCGTTGGCAGTGTTTGGTTTAACGATGAAACGATAAACTGCTGCCGAGCCGTTTACTTTCATAAAAGATAATCCTCGTTGTATTGGTGTGTATTTCGATTTTAGTTTTCTTTAACCAATTTGTCTAGACAATATACCTTAAAATATTCAAATTCTTAAGTTCACCAACCAACGGGAGTTAATAAGGTTTTTATTAATTTAAATCAAACAGTCATGAAGCCTTTATGGAACTTTGAATACGTATTACCAACTCGCGGGAAGCAGATGGCGCGATGCCTGTATAAGAAGTAATGTCAGAAAGGGCTTCAACCTCTACGGCTGTCAGGTGTTGTAAGATAAAAGCATCCTTTTTAAGCAGGGAGGTGAGGGGATTCTTTTCACCTTGTTGGACAGCCTGCCATGCGGTCATGGCGTGATTGCGCAGGCGTTCGTGGGTCTCCTGACGGTCTGCACCTTTTTTGCTGAGCGCCATCATTACACGCTCTGTGCAAGCAAAGGGAGCATAAATTTCAAGATTGCGTTGAATGGCTGCGTGGTTAATGGTCATGTTCTTGACCAATTTGTTCATCACCTGTAGCAGTTCATCACAGATCAAGAAGGATTCAGGCAAAATGGTACGTCGGTTGGCACTGTCATCCAGGGTGCGTTCAAGCAGGTTGGTGGCGGCGTTTTGCCAGGCAACCTGCGGATATACTGAAAGCTGACGCGCCAGCGAATCAATTTTCTCGGCGTTGATCGGGTTGCGCTTGAAGGGCATGGCGGAGGACCCTACCTGTTTGGCGGCGAAGAATTCGCTGATCTCGCCAATGGAGGGGGATTGCAACACACGCAAATCAAAAGCAAATTTGTGCAGGGCTGCCCCAAGGCTGGCCAGAGCGTTTAGAACTGTAAAATCCTGTTTGCGTGTGCAGGTTTGGGTGCTGATGGGATAAAAGGGAAGATTCAAATCGTCGCTGAGTGCTTTTTCAAATGCCGGATAATTTGCGGCTCCCAATAGATCAAAATAAGCCGCGGAGGTACCAACAGCACCTTTAAACCCTTTGCCGCGCAGGGTTTCTTTGATTTTAATTAAGGCTTTCCAATCATCGAGCAGGTCTTGAGCGTAAACCGATAATCTGTAACCCAAAGTGGAGGGTTCGGCGGGCTGCAGGTGGGTGTAAGCCATGATAGGCAAATCAGCGGTTTCTTCGATACGGTCTGCGAGTGAAAGCAAAAGTGTTTCGAGTTTATCGACCACCAGATTCAACGCGCTCTTCATGCGCAGCACGTCAGCATTATCTTCTACATCCATTGAGGTTGCGCCCATGTGGATCACGCCGCCGGCAGTCAGACATTGTGCAGCGTAAGTTTTCAGTTCTGCCATCAGGTCGTGATGAATCTCGGATTCAATTTGCAGGGCAACTTCCATGTCGATTTCTGAGGCATGCTGATCAAGTTCAGTCACCTGTTCAGGCGTGACCAATCCAAATGCGGATTGGGCTCGGGCCAGCGACACCCACAACCTGCGCCAGGTCTTGCGTTTATTAACCTCGCTCCATACCTCACGCATTTCCTTTGATCCGTAGCGCCAACTGAACGGGGATTGATAATTTTCATACATGCTCATAAAAATTCATCCTTAAGTAAATGGGTTGCAAAAAATTTTTTTCCCGACAAACAAACACGTCACGGATATTTGAATTATACGTGACGTGTGAAAAATGAAGTCTTATTTAAACAATATTTTTAGATTTTGATGGGCTTAAAAAGATTTTCTTGGATACGACCCCAAAACTCTTAATAGGGTCGCGTATTCTTCGAGATGATTCAAGGCTCTGATGACCTTTTGGTCTTTGGTGGAACCGGCAAAATCAACATAGAACTGATACTCGCCGGGCTGGCCGATCAGAGGGCGTGATTCAAGTTTTGAGAGGTCAATATCGCGCAGGGCGAAGACACTCAAAGCCTTAAAGAGTGATCCAGGCAGGTTTTTGAGACAGACCAAAATCGAAGTTTTAGCGTCTTTGCCGGGATCCACAGGTTCAGTGGAGAGCACTAAAAAGCGGGTGAAATTGGCTTCGTCATCTTCGATACCTTCCATCAATATGGACATGCCGTAAAGTTCAGCAGCACGGCGGCTGGCAATGGCGGCTGTAGTCTGGTTGCGAGTTTCAGCCAACTGTTTGACGGCGCCGGCGGTGTCGTAGACCTGTTCCGCATTAATGCCACCTTCCCAACGGTTTAGAAATCCGCGGCACTGGTCAAGCGCTTGCGGATGACTGATAACTTTGGTGATCTTATCCATGCTGGCACCAGGGGCGGCGATCAGGCAGTGTCGCACGCGCAGGGTTGTTTCACCAACGATATGCAGATTGTGCTCACGCAGCAGATCATAATTACGGTGAATGCTACCGGCCAGAGAATTTTCAATGGGGATGAAACCTAATTGACAGGTTCCATCTTCAACAGCATCAAAAACATCCTCAAATCGCGCTTTACTGACGGCTGCTGCTTTTCCGCTAAAGTATTCAAACAGGGCAGCTTCAGAATAAGCACCCGGTTCGCCTTGAAAAGCGACGTTGAGCGGCGTGGTGGAATTAAAGTTGGTCATCGAGGATTCCTTTCAAAGCCGTCAGGGCAGATGTGTAAGAGCGCCATCCCAGACCGGCGATTGTACCGGCGCAAACCGGTGAGATCATGGAGTGATGTCTGAATTCTTCGCGCGCATAAATATTGGAAAGATGTACTTCAATCACCGGCAGGCCGATTGAGGCAATAGCGTCGCGCAATGCAATGGAGGTATGGCTGTATGCACCAGGATTGAAGATCACACCATTTGCCCACTTGACAGCATCTTGCAGCGTGTCGATGAGCTCCCCTTCGTGGTTTGATTGTACAAAGTGTAATTCAATATCAAGTGGTTTTGAGAGGTCAGATAAATGCTGATTAATCTCATCAAGCGTTTGGGTGCCATAATGCGCAGGGTCGCGCCTACCGAGAAAATTCAAATTGGGGCCGTTAAGAATCAATATGGATTTCATGAATTTATTCCTCCTTACCAAATAATGCGATTTTGCCAGTCTTCGACAACCAGACCGATTTGAACCTTGCCAATACGTTGGGGCAAAGCGAAATGGATTTGCTTACCGCTGCGTTTTTTATCCAGCAGCGTGGCGTTAATGATTTCGTGCCGATCCAGTTCAGCCGGGATTTTTGTAGGCAGACCTATTTTTGTGAAATCTTCAGCCAGTTTCTCAGACAGACCTGAATCTGCAATATTGATGGATTCTGCCAGACGAGCTTCAGCAATCATGCCAATGGCCACGCATTCGCCGTGTGAAAGTTGATAATTTGAAGCTTTCTCAACGCCGTGTCCGATGGTGTGTCCGAGGTTGAGTGACTGGCGCAGACCTTTTTCATAAGGGTCGGCGGTGATGATTTCGACCTTCACCGCAATCGCGCGGCTGATCAGTTCGGTGATGTCGTTGATGTTTTGAGGCCAGCCGGCTGCGCATTGATCATAGAGGGTTTGATCCGCTATGATGCCGTGTTTGATGGTTTCGGCCAATCCGCTGTGCAGCTCTGAAGGTGGCAGAGTGCTCAATACTTCAGGGTCTGAAAGTACCAGCAGCGGAGCATGAAAAGCCCCAATCAGATTCTTTCCCTGTGGCAAATCAGCACCTGTCTTGCCGCCAAGGCTTGAATCTACCATGGCAAGCAGGCTGGTGGGGACATTAACCCAAGGCACACCGCGTAAATAAGTGGCAGCAGCAAAACCGGTCAAATCACCGGTCACACCTCCGCCCAGGGCGATGACCACGCTACCGCGTTCCACACCAGCAGAGAGAAATCCTTCCCAAATGACGGATACTGTTTGGATGGTCTTGTTTTCTTCCCCGGCAGCGATGACAATTTTTGTTGCTTCAATACCGGCAGACCTGAGTGATTCCTTGACTCGGTCTGCATAAAGAGGCTCTATGTTTTGGTCGCAGACTAGGGCGGCCGGACCGTGGATGCCGCGTTCCTTCAGGGATTTGCCCAGATGATTCAATATTCCAGGCTGCACCAGAATGTCGTAGGTTTTATCCATGCCGTGCACTTGAAACTTACCAATGCGTATCTGGATTTCATGTACAATCTCTTCGGGCGTCAAATGGTCGGTAACAACCGGTTTGCCAATAGAGGCATAATGTTCACTGCGGCGCACGAGCAGGTCGGTCAGCCGCTGACGGGGATCCTCTTTAACCAAAGGTCGGACAACCGTATCAGCAGTTAAACGTGCAACGAGGGTGTCAATGGAGGCAGATAGCAAAACCACCGGTCCGTAGCTTTCAGCCAGTAGACGGTTTTGATTGTTGAGCAGCGCTCCACCGCCCAGAGAAATGACTGAAGACGGGTCAGCTTTTAACAGTTGATCTAGGGTGGCGCTTTCGAGTTCACGAAAGACAGGTTCGCCCAAAATGCGGAACATAGTTTCGATGGATTGACCGGCTTCTTTTTCGATCTCGACATCCAGATCAAACCAGGTCATGTTGAGCTGCTGTGCCAGTAACCGGCCTACGGTGGTTTTGCCGGTGCCCGATGGCCCATAAAGACAAATGCTCATGAAGCCTCCTGATCAGGCCAGAAGACGATCTTTCCACCGGCCATCGGCAAGTCTTTGAGCGAAGCATAACGCAAATGTGCGAAGCGCGGTTTTTGTTCTGAGAGAGAGTCTCCGCCTAGTTTTTCGAGCAGGGCGTCAGCGAGCACGAAGGCCAGCATGGCTTCAGTCACAGGCACAGCGCGAGGCACGGGGCAGAAATCGGAGCGTTCGTAAACGGTGTCAGTTTCATGCCCAGTGTTGAGGTCCACTGTGCGCTGTGGAGAAAGTGTGGTGGCAATCGGTTTCATCGCCAGTCGCAGCAGCAATGGTTGTCCGTTGGAGATCCCGCCTTCCACACCGCCGGCATGGTTGGTTTTGCGTATAATCTCGCCGTCTTTCAGCAGGATGGCATCGTGAACCTGTGTGCCGGGCAGGGATGCATTTTCAAAAGCAGAACCAATCTCGATGCCTTTAATGGCCGGGATACTTAACATGGCGGCTGCCAGGCGGCCGTCCAGTCGTTTATCCCACTGGACGTAAGAGCCCAACCCGACTGGTAGTCCAAAGGCAGCCACTTCAACAATACCTCCCAGAGTGTCGCGGTCGTCCATTACCTTGCGGATGCGCAGCCGCATGGCTTCTGCAGCTTTTTCATCCGGGCAGCGTACATCATTGGCTTCGGCCAATGACGATCGTTTTTCGAGTGGAATGTTTTCAAGATCAGCCGTTATTTCTGCGATGGCGCTCACATATCCGCCCACCTGAATATCAAATTCAGCTAATAAGGCTTTGCACAAAGCTCCCATGGCGACACGGGCGGCGGTTTCACGTGCCGAGGCGCGTTCCAACGCCGGGCGCAGGTCGTCAAACCCGAATTTGACTGCTCCGGTCAGGTCGGCATGACCTGGTCTTGGGGTGGTGAAAGCATTGACCGCTTTGCCTTTCCAGCGGGAATGATCCGAGTTTTCAATGTACAATGCAACCGGTGCGCCGGTCGTCAGCCCGTCCATCACTCCAGATAGAATTTGGGCATGGTCGTGCTCTATTTTCATGCGGCCGCCGGCGCCAAAACCCATTTGACGGCGTTCAAGTTCGCGATTAATCAGCTCTTCGGTGATCGGCAAACCGGCAGGCAAGCCTTCAAGAATTACAGTCAAGGCTGGTCCATGCGATTCACCTGCAGTTAGAAATCGTAATGTCATTTGGTGCTCCTTACAGAGATTATGGTCTTACGGCTTCCAACATGTGCAAACGGGATGCAGAAAACCCCGTCCAAATTTCAAAAGCAAGGGCAGCCTGTTCGACCAGCATGCCTAGTCCATTCCGGTTGGGCAGACCAGTGGCAGCCGCGTGGTTTAATAATCTGGTTTCCATTGGATTGTACACCAGGTCATAAATACAGGCTTGCCCGGGTAGGGCGATAGCGTCTGGCCAGGCACATTTTTCGATATTAGGATGCATGCCCATTGGGGTGGCGTTCACTACCAGATCAGACTCCAGGCCGGCTTTTTCGATGGCTTGCGGAGTAAACGGGATCACCGCGAGTTTGGTGGAATCAATTTCCTGTATTGAATAATGCGTATAGAGGCTATCCACTTGTTCCTGGCGCAGGTCAGTGATGCGAACTGTCCATCCGTGGGTGAGCAGCGCATAGACCACAGCCCTGGCTGCTCCTCCAGCGCCCAGGATTAATGCAGAAGAGGCATTTTGAATGGGCAGGTGAGTAAGATCAGCCCAAAAACCGGGAGCATCAGTGTTATCTCCAACTAGTTTGTCCGATTTCATGTAGAGCGTGTTGGCTGCGCCTATGATTGCTGCTGAGGGGGTCAGTTCATCCAGCAATGGTAAAACGGACTGCTTGTGTGGAATGGTAACATTCAATCCATGTAATTCACCTGAGCGTAAACGGTTTAGGAGAGACTCAAGTTGCTCCTTTCCATCAGGTAAAGGAGCAACCGGGTAGAGCTCGTATATACCGATTAGGCCAGCTTCAGCAAGCGCAGTCTGATGCAGTTCAGGAGACAAGCTGTGTCCGAGTGGATATCCGATAAGACCGAATGATAAAGGTTCAGTCATGGCGTTTACCTTTCAGTCGTGATGGAGGCTCCCAATTTTTGCAGCAGGGCTGCAAATGCCGGGAAGGATTCGGAGGTGCATTCTGCATGTTGAACGGTGACGGGTGATTCCGCTGCCAGACCAGCCACAGCCAGCGACATGGCAAGGCGGTGGTCGCCATGAGATTCCACGATCCCCCCCTGAAGATTTCCACCAAGGATGGTGAAACCGTCAGAATGTTCTTCGATCTCGACACCCAAAATACGCAATTCAGCCGCCAGCATGGCAATCCGGTCTGATTCTTTAAGCCGCAATTCTTTTGCATCATGCACCACAGTGCTGCCATGCGCAACTGCCGCGGCAATGGCAAAAACAGGAAATTCATCAATCATGCGAACCACCAAGGAACCGTTAATTTCTGTTCCTTGTAGTTCAGAAGCGTTCACCTTGATGTCGCCCACAAGATCGCCGCCGGCATCATGTTGGTTTGAAAGGGTTATATCTGCTTCCATCGCTTGCAGAGCATCCAGCAGGCCGGTTCGGGTGGGGTTGAGACAAACCCCCTTAAGGGTCAGTGTTGAACCGGGGACGATCAAGGCAGCCACGATCAAAAATGCCGCCGCCGATGGATCTGCAGGCAGGGACATATTTAACGGCGATAAAACCAAAGGGTTCGGTGGGGTAAGTTCCACCATGTAGCGCAGGGTGTTGTGTGCTTCAACCTCATAAGACTTAACGGTTACACCCATGCTAGAAAGCATGCGTTCTGTGTGGTCGCGGGAGGGGCCGGGTTCATTGAGCACGGTGGTACCCTTCGCACCCAGTGCGGCTAAAAGCAGGCAAGATTTCACCTGAGCACTGGCAACCGGTAGATCGTAAGTTAACGGCTTAAGCTTTTGACCTTCTGCCCGTTCTTGAATGGTCAGGGGGGCAATGCCACCGGGGGTAGTTTTGATGACCGCGCCCATTTTTCTCAGGGGATCTACGATGCGGTCCATAGGGCGGCGGCGCAGGCCGTAGCTGCCATCCAGGGTGGCAGTGACGCCGGCTCCGGCAATGGCGCCGGCCAGCAAGCGTAAGGTGGTGGCCGAGTTGCCGCAGTCAATCGGAAAAGTTGGGTTTTTCCAGGCGCTGATACCACGTCCTTCAACGGTTAGGGTTTCTCCTTCAAGCGACCATTGGATACCAAAGGAGGTTAGTGCCTGCAGCATCGGACGGGTGACGCCTGAAACTTGAAAATGCTCGATGCGGCTAGACCCCTCCGCGAATGCAGCAAAAAGAGCAGCACGATGTGAGATGGATTTATCGCCGGGTAGTTCGTTAGATACCGATCCGATGAGTGGATTTGCGGATTTTGAAATCAGATTCATGATTTCCCTCCTTGTTCAAATGAGTTCATTATGGAAATGCGTCGAGACGCACCTTCCTCAAAGAGGTTGGTGAGCGCATCAAAATCATCCTTTTCGAGTGCTTTTTTAATTAATTCAAGCCGGGCTTGAAAATTCTTTAAATCCGCGATCACGTTTTCACGGTTGTTTCCGAGAATGTAGTGCATCATTTCGATGTTTTCTGCAGCAAGGCGGGTGGTGCTTTTATAACCTGGACCGACGAGCGGTGCGGCTTCAAGCGGGGTCACTCCCGAAAGACAATTGGCGACCAAATAAGGCAGCGCACTGATGGCAGAAGCCCAGCGGTCGTGTTCGGACGGATCCATCCAAACAGGATGGGCACCAACTGCTTTAACCAACTGAATTGCCAAATTCAAGGCAGGCCGTGTGGTGCGTGAGAGCGGCAGCAGGGCAAAACTACAACCCTTGTAGAGATCAGCATCCGCGTTTGAAAACGAACTGACTTCCTTCCCGCTCATGGGATGTCCGCCTATGGGGATGAATCTCTCGGGCAATTCCTCCATAATCGGCAGAATGTTATTTTTGGTTGATCCAATATCCATCACAACAGACCGGCCAGGATGATACAGTGGAATTTGTTTGATCAGCGCGGGGATCGACCCCAAGGGGGCACATAGAATGATGAAATTCGCGAGAGGTAATAATTCTGCAGGGTTGGTGCTGACGCGGTCAAAAAGTCGCTTTTCTTTGCATTGCCGGCAAACCTGTTCATCTGGATCAATGCCCAGTAGCGCAGCGGTTTTTCCTCGCAAAGCCATGGCTAAAGATCCGCCCATCAAACCGATGCCCCAAATGGCTACTGTCGCTGACGTGAGAGATTCAGGTTCCCAGGAGGGTTCAGAATCAGGGATGGCTTGATTAGTCTGCATGGCTGAGATCCGGACGTAAGGTGGCCGCTTCATGCAGGTAAACATGTTTGACTGAAGACTGCGGCAAATCAGTATTCCAATGGATTAAAACGCGAACACATCGAGGCAGACTGCCAGGCACGTCTATTTCTCTGGAGCACATGAGCGGAACATCTTTCCAGCCCATTTCACGCGCTGCTTTGGCGGGATGAATTAATTGCAGGTCGCTTGTGACTGTGAACCAGGCGCTGGCAATGTCAGCAGTCACCAAACAAGGATTGGCTTTCAAGATTGCAGAAAGCAGTTCAGTCGTGGCAGCCAGAATGCTGGCTGCGTCCGCTTGGCAGGTAGTTGCACCGCGAATTCCACGGACCGCCATGTTAAGCCTGCCCTTGAGGTTTCTGAGGTACTTTGCTGGGTGGAACATAACGTCCGACAGCTTCGGCTATACCGCGAATCTGGCGAACCAGGGTTGCGAACTTTTCAGGCTTGAGAGATTGTCCGCCATCAGACATGGCTTTTTCGGGGTTGGGGTGAACCTCAATAATCAAACCGTCTGCACCGGCAGCCACTCCGGCGCGAGCAACGGCGGTGACATACTGCCATTGACCGGTGCTGTGGCTGGGATCAAGGATGACAGGTAAGTGGGTGAGGTTTTTTAGCACAGGTATGGCGTTGATATCGGTTGTGTTACGGGTGGAGGTCTCATAAGTGCGGATGCCGCGTTCGCAAAGTATGACCTTGCGGTTGCCGTGTGAGAGGATGTATTCCGCGGCCATGAGCAATTCTTCAATTGTGGCAGACATGCCGCGTTTGAGTAGTACCGGGGTTTGGCTTTGTCCGGCGGCATTGAGCAGACTGTAGTTTTGCATGTTGCGTGCACCAATTTGGATCACATCAGCATATTTTGCGATCAAAGGTACTTGCTCGGGTGACATGGCTTCGGTAACAATCGGCATGCCGGTTATTTCGCGCACCTCAGCCATCATCTCAAGCGCTTTTTCACCCAAACCCTGAAAAGCATAGGGCGAGGTACGTGGTTTGAAAGCCCCGCCGCGCAGTGCATGTGCGCCTGCTTCCTGGCAGGCAAGGGCGGTTTCAAGGATCTGGTTGCGATCCTCAACAGCGCAGGGGCCGGCGATCAACACCACGCCATCTCCGCCCATTTGAACACCGTCAAGAGCGAAGGAGGAGTTTTCTGCGATGAATTCACGGGAGGCTAATTTGTAAGGACGTGAGATGGGCACGATGCGGTCCACACCCTCCATGACCATGAAAGTGTCTCGAGCATTGATCGGATTGTTGCCCACCACACCGATTACGGTTCGTTCAGCGCCGCGGGAGGTGTGAGGGGTGAACCCAAGGGTGTCAATCTTGGCCAAAACTTCATCAATTTGAACTTCTGTTGCTTCAGTACTCATAATAATCATCATAGCGGGTAACTCCCTTTTGAAAATAAAAAGAGCGAGGCCTTTGACCTCGCTCTTTGTTTTTATTCCTTTTCCTTCCAAAATTACTTAAGCGGCGTCAGAGGTCTTTGGATTCCCAAAGCCATAAAAATAGACGAAGCTAAAATAAAAGTTGAAAGATGATTTGTTCATGTTTTCCTTTATATTTCTAAGTATCATAGCCATATTTGTTGCATTTGTCAACCTGCAAAAAATGAAAATTTCCTTAATAATTAGTTGACGTATGCGCACCATTCGGGAGAGTGCTTGCCTTTACCCCGCAGGGTTTCATGGAAGGCAGCCTGGATATTCTGGGTGATAGGGCCGGCTTTGCCGCTGCCGATGACCCTGAAATCCACTTCGCGGATGGCGATGCACTCGGCTGCAGTGCCGCAGACGAACAGTTCATCGGCAATATAAAGCTGATCGCGTGAAATGGGCTGTTCCTTCAGGGTATAACCGAGGTCGCTGCAGATGGTGAGCAGAGAATCCCGGGTGATGCCTTCCAAAATGGCGGCAGTGTGGGAGGTGTAGATGGTGCCGCCGCGCACAATAAAGAGGTTCTCACCGGAGCATTCAGCCACGTAGCCCTGCGGATCGAGCAAAATGGCTTCATCAAACCCAAGACGGATGGATTCAGTTTTTGCCAAGAGGCTGTTCGCATAGTTGCCAGAGACTTTGGCCTTGGTCATGGAGACGTTCGGGTGATGACGCGTGAAAGAAGAAATATGTGCACGAATGCCGTTTTCAAGTGCATCATTGCCCAGGTAGGCGCCCATATCCCAAACGGCAATGCCGACCTTGGCCTGTGTGGCATCAAGATTGAGACTGAGCACTGGGCCACCACTGTAGATTAATGGACGAATATAGCAGTCTTCAAAACCGTTAGCTCGAATTGTTTTCTTGACAGCATCTCCCAGCTCTTCAGCGGTATAGGGAAGAGTTTGGAATCCTAATACCATAGCTGAATCAACCAGACGTTCCATGTGTTCTTTGAGTCGAAATACTGCGGGACCTTTATCCGTTTTATAGCAGCGGATGCCTTCAAAAACCGCTGAGCCGTAATGCAGTGCACTGGTCAAAAAAGGCACTGTCGCCTTCTCAAATTCGATCAGTTCCCCGTCCATCCAAATAAACTTGCTTTCGTTACTCATTGTGTTCCCTCCAACGATCTTGTGTGATGCATGCGACCACCTGAGTGGCGCATGGTATAAATCAGTTCATATTTTTGATGATCAGGTCAGCCATTTGGGTGGTGGTCAGACTGCCGCCCAGGTCTGCGGAACGTGCGCCGTCTGTGATGGTTTTCTCAACTGCCTTTTCAATTAATTCGGCTTCTTTTTCCATATTGAGCGAATAACGCAGCATCAGAGCTGCACTGAGAATGGTGCCGATTGGGTTGGCAATCCCCTGACCGGCAATATCCGGTGCGGAGCCGTGAATGGGTTCGTAGAGGCCTGCGCCTGCATCGCCAAGTGAAGCCGAGGGCAGCATGCCCATCGATCCGGCTAAAACAGAGGCTTCATCGGTGAGAATGTCGCCGAACATATTTTCAGTGACCATCACATCGGTGGCAGCCGGAGAGGTAATCAAGCGCATTGCGGCTGTATCCACAAGGGTGTGTTCCAGGGTGATGCCGGGGAATTCCGCGGCAACTTCAATGGTTATCTTGCGCCATAAACGTGAGGATTCCAGTACATTGGCTTTATCCACGGAGGTGACCTTCTTGCGGCGTTTTTCGGCCAATTTAAAGGCCATGCGTACCACGCGTCGAATTTCATCGTCGGTGTAGACAAGGGTATCGACAGCACGTTCGTGTCCATCCACAATTTCGCGCCCTTTGGGCTGTCCAAAATATAAACCACCGGTCAGTTCACGCACCACGATCATATCCACGCCGGCCAGTTTTTCGGGTTTAAGAGGTGAAGCGGCTACGAGGGCAGGGTGAACTTTGACTGGCCGCAGGTTGGCATAAACGCCAAGCCCTTTGCGCAGACCGAGCAAACCTTGTTCGGGGCGAACTTTTGAATCGGGGTTATCCCATTTAGGTCCGCCAACGGCCCCCAACAGCACAGCATCCGACTTCTGGCAGACTGCCAGGGTTTCGTCGGTAAGCGCAGTGCCATATTTATCAATGGAGCAGCCGCCAATCAGATGTTCTTCGGTATGAAAAATTACACCAGAACGGCGGGAGATTTCATCCAGAACCCTGACGGCTTGTGCCACTACTTCGGGTCCAATGCCGTCGCCGGGTAACAATGTGATTTTAAATTCTGTCATAAGGTTCCTTGTCTATTTACTTTCTTCAAAGGTGCCGTTTGAGGTCATCAAACCGTACTCAAACGAATCCGCTAGTGCCATCCAACTGGCTTCGATGATGTTGGGACTGGCGCCGACGGTGCTCCAGCGGTGGAATCCGTTTTGCGTGTCGATCAAAACGCGTGTGATGGCTTCTGTACCGAGGGAACCGTCCAAAATACGGACCTTGTAATCCATCAAATGAAATTCATTGATATAGGGATAATTGCCGACCAGTGCCTTACGCATGGCCATATCAAGTGCGTTGACGGGGCCGACGCCCTCACCTGCAGTATGGAAGATTTCATCGCCCACTTTGATCTTAACGGTGGCTTCAGCAAAAGTATTGCGTCCGTGCCGTCTTTCGACATTTACAAAAAAGTCAATCAGCTCAAAAGGCGGTTTATATTCTGGTGTCTGGCGTTTGAAGAGCAAAACTGCCGAGGCTTCAGCCGCTTCAAAAGAAAAGCCCTGAGATTCCAGTGACTTGATATTGTTGAGCGTGCTGGTGACATGTTCGTTGTCTTCAATCTCAAGCCCGTATTCTTCCACTTTGCTGAGAATGTTGGCTTTGCCAGACAGCTCGGAAACGACCACGCTCATATGATTGCCCACCAGCGCGGGATCTATGTGTTGATAAGATTTGGCTGATCGGCGCATGGCAGAAACATGAACACCGCCCTTGTGAGCGAAAGCGGCCTGACCAACATAAGCAAGATATTCATCCGGTGAGAGGTTGGCCATCTCGGCCACGAAATGAGAGAGGTCATACAGCCCTGTCAGTTTGCCTTTTTCAAGGCATTCATAGCCCAGTTTGAGCTCAAGATCGGGGAGGATCGAACACAAATTGGCATTGCCGCAGCGTTCGCCATAGCCATTGATGGTGCCCTGCACCTGGGAGCAGCCAGCTTGCACTGCCGCAAGGCTGTTCGCCACGGCACATTCACCGTCATTGTGGGCATGAATGCCAAGAGGAATCTCGACTGCTTCACGGATGGTTTTGACAATGGCGCTGATCTCATGCGGCAATGTGCCGCCATTGGTGTCACACATGACCACCCGTTCAGCCCCTCCGCGGATGGCTGCTTTGAGGGTTTCGAGGGCATATGCAGGATCTTCTTTAAAGCCGTCAAAAAAATGTTCGGCGTCATAGATCACACGTTTGCCCTTGGCGCGCAGGTAAGCCACACTTTGTTCAATGATGCGTAAATTATCCGGCAGGGTGGTGCGCAGCACCTCGGTAACATGCAGCGTCCAGGTTTTGCCAAAGATGGTGCAAACCGGGGTGTTGGCATCCAATAGCGCTTGAATGTTGGCATCATCTTCTGGCCCGCCTTTGGCACGGCAGGTGGAGCCAAAAGCTGCGATCAAGGCGTGTTTCCAGTTCATTTCGGCAGCGCGGCTAAAAAATTCGACATCCTTTGGGTTTGATCCAGGCCAGCCGCCTTCGATAAATGCGATGCCTAAATCATCCAGGCGTTGTGCCACGCGTAACTTATCACTGCAAGAGAGCGAGATATCTTTACGTTGGGTGCCGTCTCTGAGGGTGGTATCGTATATTTCGATCATATCGTCACCCCTTTATGGTGTGAAACTTCATATTCCTTGACCTGGTCGGCAAATGACATCAGATAACCCAATTCATCATTGCCTTGAACCAGACAGGTCTTTGAAAAAGCATCAATTTCAAAATGGACACTTTCGCCGTCAGGCGTTTTTAGTGTTTGTGCTTCGAGGTCAATTGTCCATTCAGCGCGTGGAATCTCATCCAGCAGGTCTTTCAGCCGCTGATGTGTGGCTCCATCCACCTGGATGGGCAGTAAACCGTTTTTGAGCGAATTATTGCGAAAAATATCACCAAAAGATAAGGCCACCACTGCATTAAAACCAAAACCGGTTAGCGCCCAGGGGGCATGCTCGCGTGAAGATCCGCAGCCGAAATTATTGCCTGTGAAAAGAATGTGTGCCCCCTGAGCATCGGGTTGGTTGAGCAAAAACTCTGGCTTGGGGGAGCCATCTGCATTGTAGCGCCAATCTGAAAACAGGTTGGCTGCTAAACCGGCTTTGTCAGTCACTTTAAGAAAGCGGGCTGGGATGATCTGATCGGTATCAATATCATCCAGTGGAAGGGATATGGCACGAGAGGTGATTGTTTTTATAGGTTCCATGATGATTCCCTTTCAGCTTTCGAACATCGTGCGAACATCGGTGACACAACCGGTTACGGCGACAGCGGCAGCAGTCAGTGGACTTGCCAGGAAGGTTCGTCCGCCTTTACCTTGACGGCCTTCGAAATTGCGGTTGCTGGTGCTGACTGCGTATTCACCCGGGGCAATCTGGTCGCCGTTCATGGCAATACACATGCTGCAGCCAGCTTCACGCCATTCGGCGCCTGCGGCTTTGAAGACTTGATCGAGACCTTCGGCTTCAGCCTGGCGCTTGACCTGCTGTGAGCCGGGCACGACCAAAGTGCGCACTCCAGGTGCAACCTTGCGTCCGCGCATGATTGAAGCGGCTTCCCGCAGATCAGAAAGGCGACCGTTGGTGCAGCTTCCGATGAAGACCACGTTGATGGGGTGACCGAGTAAGGAACTGCCGGCTTCCAACCCCATATAAGCCAGAGATTTCTCAAGACCGGCTTTTTGATTTTCATCGTTAAAAGCTGCAGTGGTTGGGATTTTGCCGCTGACAGGAATTCCCATGCCTGGATTTGTACCAAATGTGACCATAGGTTCCAGACTTGACGCATCCAGGGTCACACTGTGATCATAGACAGCGCCGACATCAGTGGGCAGACTCTTCCAATAGGCCAGGGATTTATCCCAATCTGCGCCTTTGGGGGCATATTCGCGGCCTTTGATGTAATCATAAGTGACTTTATCAGGAGCGATCATACCTGCACGGGCGCCTGCTTCAATGGACATATTACAGATGGTCATGCGTTCTTCCATGCTCAACGCACGGATAGCCGACCCGCAATATTCGAGCACATAGCCGATGCCGCCGCCCACACCGATTTTTGCGATGAGCGCCAGGATGATATCCTTTGCGGTCACACCTTTGGAGAGTTTGCCATCGATGCGCACTTCCATGGTTTTGGGTTTGTGCTGCAAGAGACATTGCGAGGCCAGTACATGCTCCACTTCGCTGGTGCCGATGCCAAAGGCTAAAGCGCCGAAAGCGCCGTGCGTTGAAGTGTGGCTGTCACCGCAAACGATGGTCATCCCTGGCTGGGTGAAACCCAATTCAGGAGCGATGACATGCACGATACCGTTGTTTGAGCTTGCCGGTCCATAAGCACGGATACCGTAAGTTTTGGCATTGTCTTCAAGCTGAGCAATTTGTTTTCGGCTCAAATCATCCGCCCAGGCAAGACGGCCTTCGACCGTTCCGTCTTTTGAGGGCAGGGTCGGCACGCCGTGATCCACAGTGGCAATGGTGCGATCAGGCCTGCGAACGATCAAACCGCGCGAGCGAAGGCTGGTGAAAGCTTGTGGAGATGTCACTTCATGGACCAGGTGCAGATCAATAAATAAAATGGCCGGTGCGCCAGGCTGTTGGGTGACTAAATGTTCATTCCAGACCTTCTGAAAGAGGGTTAATGGGCTTCCCATTTTTCACTTCCGGTTTCTTCAGTGGCTTCAGCGGTGTTGTTGAGGTCAAAACCGGCTTCTTCGGAGGTGAACATGTCTGACATATCCCAGGCTTCGGGGATGGTGCGCGGCTGGGGGAAGGTTTCCATGGGTCTCTCGGTCTGAGGGATTTGTGAATATTGTGCAGGTTTCATAATGATTCTCCTTACTTCATAATTACTATCGAATGGTTT
Source organism: Chloroflexi bacterium HGW-Chloroflexi-4 (assembly GCA_002840715.1). Lineage (GTDB taxonomy): Bacteria > Chloroflexota > Anaerolineae > Anaerolineales > Anaerolineaceae > UBA6107. The sequence continues at coordinate 124,974 of PHBW01000008.1, read as the reverse complement.
GGTAGGCTGGTGTTTCCACTTCACCATATTGACCGGTGGCAACCAGCATTTTGTTTAATGCGGATAGATATGCCTTGGCGCTGGCAACCACGATGTCGGTATCAGCTCCGTATCCACCAAAGGTGCGCGGTTGGCCGGTCTCGTTTTGTGCATCTTGTATGGCCGGCAAATCACTGCTTTCGATGCGCACAGTGACCTCACCGAGTGCATCAATGCCTTCGGTGATGGCATGGATGACGAACTCCACCAGAGTGCTGCTGGTGTGAACGATGGCGTCAATGGCTTTAAAGGCTGCATCCACTGGACCGGTGCCAATCGAAGCATGCACCTGTGACTGTCCGTCAGGTCCAACCAGGCGAACAGTGGCTGTGGGCAAGCCCATGGTGCCGCAGGAAACCATTAAGCCATCCAGGCTGAAGATGACCTTGTGCTGATAACTTTCGTCAGAAACAAGCGCTTCAATATCTGCATCGGTGATGGTTTTCTTTTTATCAGCCAGAGTCTTGAAACGGTCAAAGACTTTGTTCAATGCTTCATCATCCAGTGCATAGCCAAGCGCAGATAAACGCTCTTTGAGGGCATGGCGGCCTGAGTGTTTTCCCAACACCAATCGGGTTTGCAGCACACCCACGGTTTCGGGCATCATGATCTCATAGGTCAGGTGGTTCTTGAGCATGCCATCCTGATGGATGCCTGCCTCATGGGCAAAGGCATTTGCGCCGACGATGGCTTTATTGGGCTGCACTGACATGCCGGTGTAATTGCTGACCAGTTTGCTGGCGCGTGCTATTTGTGTCGTGTCAATGTGGGTGTCCAGATCCAAAATTTGACGGCGGGTGTGCAGGGTCATGACCACTTCTTCTAAGGCAGTGTTGCCGGCGCGTTCGCCGATGCCGTTGATGGTCACTTCTGCCTGGCGCGCACCGTTGCGGATGCCTGCCAAAGTGTTGGCTGTCGCCAACCCGAGGTCATTGTGACAATGAACAGAAATCACACAATTTTCGATGCCAGGCGTGTTCTTTTTGATACCGGCAATCAGCGCACCAAATTCATCTGGCATGGTATAGCCGACTGTATCGGGGATGTTTAAGGTGGTGGCGCCTGCTTTGATGGCGATCTCCAAAACGCGGTAGAGAAATTCGGGGTCGCTGCGGCCGGCGTCTTCTGGACTGAACTCAATATCGTCGCACAGGCTGTGGGCGTAGGTTACCATTTCGGCAACTTTTGCTTCAACCTGGGCACGTTCCATCTTCAGTTTGTATTTCATGTGAATATCTGAAGTGGCAATAAAGGTGTGGATGCGGGGGTGAGCGGCATCACGCACCGCCTCCCAACATTTGTCAATGTCGTTTTGGGTGGTGCGAGCCAGTCCGCAGATGACTGGAACCCTGTTGATCTCGCCTGAAGGTCTTCCGACCTCCAGAGCGATACGTTTTACGGCTTCCAGATCATCCGGTGAGGCTGCAGGGAAACCCGCCTCAATGACATCCACGCCCATGCGAGCCAATGTGCGCGCGACTTCCAGCTTTTCAGCGGCCGTCATCGTGGCACCCGGAGATTGCTCTCCGTCTCGCAGAGTGGTGTCAAAAATCTTTACCAGATTATCCATGGCTGACCTTGCCCCAGTTTTCCGGGCGCAGCGAGCGAACCGTGGCACCGGTCTGCCACATTTCTGAATCGTGTATTTCTTTTAACTCAGCTGATAATTTGACCTGGTAATCAGGTTTGCTGTTGGCTTCAATAGTGATGCGAGTTTCTTCACCGGTCTTGACGCTGTTGTATAGTTTTTCAAACACAGGCAAGGTGGCTTTTTTGAATTCTGGACGCCAATCCAAGGCACCACGTTGGGCAGTGGTCGAGCAGTTGGCATACATCCAGTCCATACCATTCTCGGCTACGAGGCGGATGAGACTCTGGGTGAGTTCTTCAACGGTCTCGTTGAAAGCTTCGCTGGGGGAATGTCCATATTTGCGCAGGGTTTCGTATTGAGCTTCCATGACGCCGGCTAAACACCCCATCAAGACACCGCGTTCGCCGGTCAGATCGCTGTAAACTTCCTGTTCAAACGTGGTCGGGAAGAGGTAACCGGAGCCAACGGCGATACCGACAGCCATGGTACGTTCCATGGCGCGACCGGTGAAATCTTGATGAACTGCCATGCTGCTGTTGATTCCTGAGCCATCCAGGAAGTTGCGGCGCACGCTGGTGCCTGAACCTTTCGGAGCAACGAGGATGACATCCACATTCTTGGGGGCGATCACACCGGTTTGATCTGCATACACGATGCTGAAGCCATGTGAAAAGTAAATGGCATCACCTTCATTGATAAAGGGTTTGACCACTGGCCAGATCATTTTCTGGGCGGCATCTGAAACCAAAAATTGGATGATGGTTCCGCGTTTGGTGGCTTCTTCGAGTGAGAAAAGGGTTTTGCCAGGAACCCAGCCATCTTTGACAGCTTTATCCCATTCGGGCAGGTTTTCTCTTTGACCAATAATTACATTGATTCCGTTGTCGCGCATATTGAGCGATTGGGCAGGACCTTGAACACCATAACCTAACACAGCCACGACTTCGTTTTTCAAGACTTCTTGTGCACGTGAAAGTGGGAACTCTTCACGGGTAACTACATCTTCGATAACACCACCAAAATTGATCTTTGCCATTTTATTTTCTCCTTGTTTGTGTAATGTAGAATAATTTCTTAAGCCATCTTGAATTCGATGGGAAGTTCATAATTTTGATTCTCACCCATATTATTGATCAGGGTTGACGCGCCGCGCTCCATGGCGATGATGCCGGTGCGTACCATTTCAATGATGCCGTACGGCCGTAAAACATCCACGAAACCGTCTATTTTTTCTTCATCCCCAGTGATCTCGATGATCAGCGAATTGTTGGTCACATCAACTACACGGGCTCTGAACACCTCAGCCAACTGCATGATCGCGGCGCGATTCTCGGGAGTGGCATTGATCTTAACCATGGCCAAATCACGATTGACGTGGGGTTGGTAGGTGAGGTCTTCGACCTGCAAAACGTTGATAAGTTTATACATGTACGGCATGATCCGAACCACGTCCGTTTTGTCGCTGTCCACGACGATGGTGATACGTGAAATGCCTTCCTGGTGGGTACGCCCGACTGTTAGGGATTCAATGTTGAACGTGCGGCGTCTGAACACTGAAACAACTCTGTTCAGCACACCCGGTTTATCTTCTACTAAAGCTACAAACGTATGTCGCATGATTCCTCCAAATCTCGATACTCAATAAATTAGGATTCCTGAATCACGGACTCAGGTAAAGGGCGCCGGATCATGGCATCAATGGCTGCGCCAGTAGGTACCATGGGATAAACACTATCTTCTTTTTCAACCTTGAAGTCGATCAGCACTGTGCCGGGGTTCTTGCGGGCTGCTTCAATGGCATCCACAACTTCGTCACGGCTGCTGACGCGTATGCCAGTCAAACCATGGGCTTCGGCGATCTTGACCAAATCGGGTCCCTTCATGGGGGTGGCAGAGTATCGTTTGTCATAGAAAAATTCCTGCCACTGCCTTACCATGCCAAGGTAACCATTATTTAGAATGGCAATGTTTACTTTGATTCCTTCCTGGGCAATGGTAGAAAGTTCGGCCTGTGTCATTTGGATGCCTCCGTCACCAGCGATAACCCAGACTTCCTGATCAGGTTTGGCAAATTTGGCACCGATGCCTCCTGGCAGGCCGAATCCCATGGTGCCCAGACCACCAGAAGTGATCGAAGTGTTTGGTTTATCATGGCGATAGTACTGTGCCGTCCACATTTGGTTTTGACCCACATCAGAAACGATGATGGCTTCACCTTTGGTGACCTGCCACAGGGCATTGATCACATGTGCGGCATATAAATGACCGTTGTCAGGCAGGTTTTTAATATCGCGAACCGCGCTGTGACCTCTTAAGGTATTGATCTCTTCCAACCATTCGGTGTGGTCAACAGTTGAGATGGAAGGCAGCATTTTTTGCAGGATTTCTTTTAAATCACCCACCAGGGCAATATCAACTTGCACGTTTTTATTGATTTCAGAAGGATCAATCTCAATATGTATCTTTTTTGCCTTGGGGGCATAATGACTGATCTTGCCAGTTACGCGGTCATCAAAGCGCATACCAAAGGCCAGTAACAGATCAGCTTCTTGAATGGCTTTGTTAACCCAGGCTTCACCATGCATGCCCATCATGCCCAAAGAAAGAGAATGGGATCCAGGGAAAGCGCCCAAGCCTAATAGAGTATCGGCAACAGGGGTTTGAGTGCGTTCGGCAAATTCCAATACTTCTTCCATGGCGCCGCTGATCAGAATGCCGTGCCCCGCCAGAATGAGTGGTTTTTTGGCATTATGGATCATTTCGACCGCGCGTTCAAATTCTGAATTGGCAGGGCGAAAATCTGGTCGATAACCCGGTAAATGAGCAGGTTGGTCGTCATATTCCCAGTCAATCGTGGCTTGTTGGGCGTCTTTGGTGATGTCAATCAAAACCGGACCGGGTCGGCCAGATTTGGCCAGGAAGAAAGCCTCGCGGATTGTGGGGGCGATGTCATTAACGTCCGTGATAAGATAATTATGCTTGGTGATGGGCAGTGTGATGCCGGTGACATCAGTTTCTTGAAAGGCATCATACCCGATCAATGGGCTTGAAACCTGGCCGGTGATAAAGACTGTCGGCGAGGAATCCATTAAAGCAGTGGCTATGCCAGTAATCAAGTTGGTGGCGCCAGGGCCTGAAGTTGCCAATGCAACACCCACGCGGCCTGATGCACGGGCATATCCATCGGCCATGTGTGAAGCACCTTGTTCATGGCGAACGAGAACATGGTGGATTTTGCTGGTGACCAGCGCATCATAGATGGGCAGGGTTGCCCCACCCGGGTAGCCAAAAATTACATCAACTCCTTCACGTTCCAAACATTCCCAAAAAATTTGTGCACCAGTCTTGTTCATCTTTCCTCCAAAATAATTCCTAATATAAATAAGCCTAGTAGCGCAGCACTGCACCAGTATCGGCACTGGTGACCATGCTTGAATAACGTCTCAGCCAGCGACTTTGTATTGTCGTTTCAAATTCAGGCAGCGCTGCCAGACGGGATTTTATGGTGGCATCATCAAGTTTGACATTTAAAGATCTTGCTTCGATATCGAGTTCAACAATATCGCCAGCTTGTATGGCTGCAATAGGACCTCGAGCAGCAGCTTCAGGCGACACATGCCCGATGCACGCACCGCGGGTACCTCCAGAAAAGCGGCCATCAGTGATCAGGGCGACCTTGTCTCCCAACCCCATGCCCATCAGGGCGCTGGTGGGGGAAAGCATTTCTTGCATGCCAGGGCCGCCTTTGGGGCCTTCATAGCGGATGACAACCACTTCACCGGCTTTAACTTCACCCGCCATGATGCCGGCAAGGGCAGAATCTTGTGAATCATAGATGCGGGCGGGTCCGCTGAATATCTTCATAGTTTCGCTGACACCGCCAGTTTTAACCACTGAACCATTAGGGGCCAGGTTACCAAACAATACAGCCAGACCACCACGGGCTGAGTATGCCTGGTCAAAGGGATGAATAACTTCTGGATCAAGGATTTCTGCATCGGCAAAACTTTTGCCGAATGATCCGCCGGTTACAGTGATGCGGTCAGTGTGCAGGCAGTGAGTATTTTTATGCAGTTCAGCGAGAATGGCGGGGATGCCGCCAGCACGGTGAACATCTTCCATGTGCCATTTACCAGCCGGGCTGACTTTGCACAGATACGGAATGCGATCAGCGACCTGACTGATGCGCTCAAGGGAATAATCGACACCGCCTTCATTTGCGATAGCCAAGGCGTGTAAAACCGTGTTGGATGATCCACCCATGGCCATATCCAGGGCAAAAGCATCATCAAAAGCTTCGGCGGTAACAATCTGGCGCGGGGTGATGTTTTTCTCGACGAGGTCCAGAATCAATGTCGCAGCTTTTTGAGCCAATGCATTACGTTCGGGGGTGAGTGCCAGCGCAGAACCATTGTAAGGCAAGGCTAAACCCAGGGCTTCCATCAGACAATTCATGCTGTTGGCTGTGAACATGCCAGAGCAAGAGCCACAAGCAGGACAGGCCAGGTCTTCGAGCATCTTCAAACGTTTCAGGTCTATTTTGCCGGTTTGATAAGCACCAACCCCTTCGAAGACTGAGATCAAGTCAACGGCTTCACCGTCAGGCGTGCGTCCGGCGGGCATGGGGCCGCCCGATACAAAAATCGCGGGGATGTTGACGCGCATGGCTGCCATTAACATACCCGGTACAATTTTGTCGCAGTTAGGTATACACACCATGCCGTCAAATTGGTGAGCTTCTATCATGGTTTCAACACAATCGGCGATCAGCTCACGAGAGGGTAGTGAATATTTCATACCTTGGTGGCCCATGGCAATGCCGTCATCCACGGCGATAGTATTGAATTCAAAGGGTACACCGCCCGCAGCACGAACGGCTTCTTTAACGATTTTGCCAAAGGCTTGCAAATGAACATGCCCTGGGACGACATCCACATAGGAATTGACAATGGCGATAAACGGTTTGTGCATATCTGCATCGGTAACACCGGTGGCTTTTAATAAAGCCCGGTGGGGTGATCGTTCGAAACCTAGTTTAATCTTGTCTGAGCGCACGATGAAGCCTCCGTATTGTGAAAAGAATAAAAAAAACCACCCGATCTGATTGGGTGGTTTTGGTTTTTCATGTTGCTTGGTGTTTTATGCTCTTACACCTTCCCTCTTCCATCCAACCGTAATTTGGCTTCCCTCTTCCATCCAACCGTAATTTGGCTCTCAATAAGGACGAGAACCAAAATAATGCTAATAAGGACGAGGGAGGTAAAGTAATTCATATGGTTATTTTTTTTCGAAAAGCTCGAATTATTCCTTTTTAAACCTTCAACAAAATTAATTACTTGTTTATACAACCCTGCAAAGTAATTGTCAAGCATTTGCCCCATATTTTAAGATAATTTTCATTAATTATTAATATTTTGTGGCGGTAACTCCGCTTTTCTTACCAACAGTGTTTGATCCAAACCATAAATATTATTATAATTTGACAACCTTAATTTGATGATATCTGTTACCAGCGTGCCGCTGCCTATCAAGAGACGTCCCTTTTTATCAAACACGTTGCCCATGATGACCATGCCATCTTTTACTTCATCAATGGATACTTCGGTGATCGCCGATTCTTTTTTGGACGCCGGGCGTTTATCAGCTTCATTTTCGCTAACGATAAACTCTTTAAATGATTTATATAGGTCAAGATCATATTCATAAGCTTGATGCAACATCCTATTTAATGCTGTAATTGGTATTGGGTCTATCGCTAGAAAACGATCATAATCGATGATGATTTTAAGAATACGGCCAATTAGCGGAATGTCCGATCCTTTGAGTGTATTCGAGGTTGCCTGTTCCACTGGCTTGAAAGGGGTAGCTTGATGAAGTATTCCTTCTGCAATTTTTTCGAGGCGTGGAATATTTCGCAATAAGTGATGACCGACTTTTCCAACGGAATCGATCATATGCTGTTGATTGTCATCGAGAAGCCGACCCTTCATCCAGGCATCCATAACTTCGGGGGGCACTGTTACACACCCTATACGGCAAAGAACGCCAGCCAATTCCAATTCCCAGGCATTTACTAATCCCAATGAAGTAGCGAATTTTCGAGTTAACACACTGATACGCGTGGATTGTGAAAAAGAATCGGGGTTAATTGCAGCTAGAAGATCAGTAAGAATCTTAATGCTACCTTTTAGTGTGTTTTGCAGTAAATCTCGTTCGCTGGTCATGAGTTCATATTGACGCAGCCCTGCTTTGACCGATGATAAAAAAATTTCAGGAGCGCAAGGTTTGAGAAGTAGCCTGAAAATTTGACCAAGATTTATGGCATTAGTCGCCATTTCAAGGTCGGCTACTCCTGACAGGATCATGCGCGTGGCGTCCGGGCATATATCCTGGGCTTCGATGAGAAAAGAGACGCCATCCAGGCCAGGCATGCGGTAATCTGAGATTATCAATGCCACATTCGGTGTGTTTTTTAAAAGGTCTATCGCTTGAATGCCATCATTTGCAGTAACGATATCAAAGTATTGGTTTGAATTTAATGCCCGAGTTAATGCAGAAAGTACGTTCGGTTCATCATCAACAAGTAGGATGACCTCTTTCATAAATATCCCTCTTTGATATATCTTAGTTCAATCAGGTTTTTCACCTGCAAATATTCGATTGGCCATATACCGCCATTCTTCCACCATATGGGCTGCATTGATTTGTTCAAGTAATTGCATATCCAATGGGGCGTGTGATAAAGTACTTTTATTCGTTGGTTTTTCTTCATAATACAAATGATTAGCAAGATAAACACAAAAAATGGCATCCATTTTAAATGCTGTCTCTGCAATCGGTTTATGATGAAAGGCAACGGCTTTGATGACTGTGCTGGGTAATCCCCATAAACTTAACATATAGGCGCCGATTTCAGCATGAGAGGTGCCAAGATAGTGGTATTCCATCTGAATTTCAGGAATTTTTGTGTTCATTGAGAGCAAACGGTAAAAACCAGGAATGTCGGTCTGGATCAGTTTGCCGGCATCATGCAAAATGCCTGCCATTTGAGCTTCATCTTGTTCAGCTCGGCTGAGATTTGCTGAAACGGCTATGGCTCTTGAAAGATTGCCCACAAAAATACTGTGCTGCCATAACTCATCAATTGAAAAGGCGTTAAAGGATCTGTTTTGATATTCCGAAAAAACACCCACACTCAAGACGAGCGATTTAATCGTGTTGAGTCCTAATATCGAGAGAGCCTGATTTAGGTTAGATACCTTGTAAGGAATGCTAAAGAAAGCCGAATTGACCAACTGGAGAATTTTAGCAGTCATGGCGATATCCATGCTGATGATTTCGCCGACTTTTGCCAGTGTAGGTTGTTCACGTTCAAATTCTTTAAGCAATCTGACATAAAGAGTTGGCACACTTGGCAAACTTTTGAGGCCGGTGATTATTTTCACCAGTTTTTTATCTGAAAGTGCGTCTCTCAAATGACAGGTGTCTTCAACAGCACTAAAAATGGTTTGTATATCACAGGGTTTGGCCATCAATTGATGTGCCAGACTGGCAGCTCTATATGCAGAGGGTTCTTCAACGCTCCCTGACATAATCATGCGAATGACAGAAGGGTAGTGCTGAATAACCTGTTCCAATAAATCGATGCCACTCATGCCGGGCATGCGCATATCAGTAATAATTGCATCTATAGGTTGACGACCTAATATTGTTAAAGCATCTGAACCTGAAGTACAAAAATAGACATCCCAGTCATTGGCATAGGATTCGAGTGCACGTTGGTATCCCTTTAATACATAAACATCATCGTCAACAAAAATAATTTGCCTTTTATGATTAATCACGGTTTCCCTCAGTTTCTGTTTTAGCGAGTGGCATTTCTATTGTAAAAGTAGTACCAATATTTTCTTCAGTGCTCACATGAATAGCGCCGTGATGATGATTTACAATTATATTATAAGCCAAAGAAAGGCCTTGACCGGTGCCTTTACCAACATCTTTAGTTGTGAAAAATGGATCGAAAATGCGGTTTACGATCTTGTCAGAAATTCCACAGCCAGTATCTGTAATGGCAATAAGCACTTTATCTTGATCAAAACTGGTTTTTATTGTAATCTTGCCTTTTTCTTTATCTGATTCTTTAAGTTTTTCTTGAATCGTATGGGCGGCGTTTACAATCATATTCAGCAGAACCTGGTTGAGTTCATCAATCCTGCAATAAACCAAAGGCAGATCAGGATCCAGGATGGTGTCCAGATCAGCGCAATATTTCCACTCATTGCGCGAGATGGTGACAGTGGTTTGAACGCATTTGTTAATATCTGAAAAAGCTTTGTCTTTTTGAGATGGATGTGAAAATTCACGAATTGCCAATATAATTTTCCGAACTCGGTCAAGCCCTTCATACGATTCATGAATGGCTTCAGGGACTTCTTTGTTGAGGTGGTCTATTCGTTGACTGTTTCTAAACTCAAGAATTTCTTGTGCATATGCGTTTTTTGATGCAATCGATTTCAAGAATTGAGTCTGTCTCTCATCTGTTTCTATGTAAGTTTCAAGAGCATGTTGAAGATAATGCAGATTGTCACCTAAATATTGAATTGGTGTATTTATTTCATGCGCGATACCGGCAGCCAATTGTCCAATGGATTCCATTTTAGATGACAACATGGATTGAGCAGCAACTCGCTCTTTTTCGGTTACATCGTCAAACACCAAAACGTATCCAGTGTGGGTATTCTGGTCAATTCTGATGGAAGTTATTTTTCCAGAAATTAAGATCTTTTTGTCAGTTTTAGTTAATAAAACAGGTCGATGATGAACTTTGTTAATGTCGATTGATTTCTCGATTTCTAACAAATGGGTGATTGGATCATCTAGAATCTTGTTCGTTTTTTCATCAAGAATTCTTAAAATTTCGTAAACAGGCTTTCCGACTGCTTCTAACACAGAATACTCTGTAATCTGTTGTGCGGCATTATTGAATAAAACAATTTCTCCTGAAAGGCTGATGGTTACAATTGCCTCACCGATGCTTGCCAGTGAAATGGATAAAATCTCTCTTTCTCTTGCAAGTTGCTCTTCTACTTGACGTTTCTCAATTCTTGCTTGTTGATATTTTTGTGCTTCTTGAACGATCATCAGGATGCTGGAAACCTGATCTTTGTTTATTATGTTCGAGACGCCTGCTTTTATACACTCAATAGCATCAAATTCAGAGATGGATTCTGTCAAAATAATAAAGAGGGTATCAGGATGAGATTTTTTTGCCTCGGTAATAGCGGTAATCCCATCGAATTTTTTGTGAAGAAAATCAGTAATCACAAGATCGGGTTGAAAATCTTGAATTGATTTTTCAAATGCAGAAATTGTGGCGACACAGACTGATTCAAACCGGAAGCTCTCATTATCGAGTTCACCGGCAATTAAAGATTCTTCATTTTCAAAATCCAGGATGTTTAATACGCGGTAAGGTTCGGTCATTATCTGGGGATCTCTATTCATTAATAATCAGTACATGCCTTATGTTCTCATCATATTTTGATAACTGTCAAACTCAACTGGTTTTGAGATGTAACTGTTAACACCTAGATGATAACATGCTTGAATGTCATTTTCTTCGGTGGATGAGGTTAGCATTACTATCGGAATACAACGGGTTGATTCAAGTCTTTTAAACCGTTTCAGAACTTGAAGACCACTAAATACAGGGAATTTACTATACATAAGAATCAGGCGTCGGATTGCAGTAGTTTTTGAATTCTCAGAAAAGAAATAGTCTATTGCTTCTTGCCCGTCGGTTAATCGAACAATATTGATTCCCAAGTTGAACTGCCGCATGGCACGATTGGTCAGTTCTGCATCTTGATCATTATCTTCAACCAGTATTATTTCAAGAGGTAAATTATTATTCATCCATTCCAATCTTTTTTGGGAGTGTAAAGGTAAACTCAGCCCCCACTTCGATCTCGCCATTACCCCAGACTTCACCATTGTGTCGTGCCACAATTCGATGCACAATCGCCAATCCTACGCCTGTACCTTCAAAGTCACTGGCTTTATGCAAGCGTTGAAATAATCCAAAAAGCTTGTCTTTAAAATCCGGATTAAATCCGACGCCATTGTCTTTTATGCTATACGTACATTTTTTTTCATCTGATTTGCCGAAAATTTCGATTACTGGGTGGTCTTTTGGAGAACTGTACTTAATAGCATTGGAAATTAAGTTCATCCACACATGTCGAATAAGTGTGGCATCTCCATATCCACTTGGAAGTTCTTGCACTTTAAATTTTATTCTTTCTTGCATTTCAGGGGTTGTCAACTCCAAATAGATGGAATCAATCATGGAGTTAACATCCAGAATTTCAAGTTTTAATTCACTCCTCCCAACTCTTGAAAGCGAGAGCAAATCTGTGATCAACCTATCCAAACTGCGGGTGCTGCTGCGGACGATGTTTAACAGCCTTACACCTTCAACGTCCAACACTTTTGCGTAATCTTGTTCAAGTATGCGCGAATATCCGTCAATAGCTCTAAGGGGGGCTCGTAAATCATGAGAAATCGAATAAGCAAATGATTCTAGTTCATCATTGGATGCCTTTAACTCGGCAGTTCTTTGGTTTACCCTGTCTTCAAGCGTTTTGTTCAATTGTTTGATCTCGTCTTGTGCCAATTTTTGATCTTCGACAATGGTCAGGAGAGCTCGGCGTGACTTCTCGGCTTGTTCAAACAATCTTTGTAATTCTTCTTGAGTGGCAAGCAGCCGTTCTTCTTGATGAATTCGATTGGTAATATCCATAAACACGCCATCAATTTTTATCGGTTTATTATTTTCGTTTCTCACCAAATGAGCGCTTAATAGAATACTTATTGCTTCTCCATTAATTTTCCTGGCAGAAATTTGAAAGGATGATACGGACCCTTTCAAATTTAAATCTGATAAATACTTTTGTCTCTCTTCTTTGTTTTCCCAGAAATCAGGTAATGCAAATCCTCTTAAATCCTGTTGTACTGGTAGACCCAATATCCGATTGAAAGCTTCATTGTGATCCACGAGTATGCCATCCATAGTTGCACTGAATAAGCCTTCATCTAGGTTGGCAACCATCTCTCTGAATTTTTTCTCACTATCTCTGAGAGCCAGTTCGGCTATTTTTTGTTCAGTTATATCTTTTACAACTGCGATATGAAGGTATTTTTCCGGTTGGGTGCCGGGTTCCCATAATGGTGAAGCGTTTAGCTCGCCCCAAACAATGTTGCCGTCTTTTTGGATATATTGTTTTTCGAGTGAAAATTCTTTAATTTTTCCGCGTAATAATTTATTATTTTGTTGAATATTGATTTTTAAATATTTTGATTCAGTAACACTTTGAAAGGTTTTTGAAAGCATTTCTTCTTTGGAATAGCCCAGAAAATCACAATATTTCTGATTGATATCAACATATTGACCGGTTTTTGTGTCAATTATTGCCACACCAACGGCAGCATGGTCAAAAAGTGTTTTAAACTTTTTTTCACTTTCTACTAAGGCTTGATCCTTGATGGTTTGGTTTGTAATATCCATGACCGAACCAACAATAGAGACCAAATCGTCTTTTTCATCAAACTGACCTAAGAAAGTGGATGAATAATAACCAATTGAATTATCGGGTCGTAAAAATTTTTGCTCATACATACCGGGTTGATGTGTATTTATTGCTCGGTCAATTAATTCTTTATCTCGATTTTGTTCTTCTGGCCAGGGAGATAGAGCAAGAATTGAATCAATTTTGGGTTTAAAATTTTTTGGATCGATTTGGAAAATCTTATAAACCTGATCGGACCATTCAACATCACCCGATTTAACGTCCCAGTACCAAAAACCGAGATGTGCCATTTCTTGAGCTTCTTTTAATTTACGGTCTCGTTCTAAGATTTCTCCTTGGATTTTATTCTGAGTTATTAATGAATGAAGTTTCAACTGCCGCCATATGAGGTTTAAACCAACACCTGAAGCCAGGATTAGAGTTGTGTAAAGAACCCAAGATAATCTTTCCCTTTCACGAAGCGGACCTGAAACTTCATTAATATCAATCCGAGAAACGAGGAACCATGGGGTTCCTGTAACCGGGCGTACATCGGCAATAACATGATGACTCCTATAGTTAATACCTTCAACAATACCAATTGAGCCTGTGACTGCTTTCACAGATGGGCGGTTGGAGTCTGATAAGTCAATAAATTTATTGAGGGGGGCATTTGGTTCAAATCTTAGGTCTGTTAGATAAAGAACGCTTTTATTTTCAAGACGCACCAGTGCGGTTTCGGCACTCTCACTTGGAACCGGCCACCTTAATATCATTGGGTATAAATAAACTTTTGGATCTATCCGCATGACCACTACACCCAACGGAGTCATTCCTGTAGTTGAATACACTGGAATTACTATAGAAAGATAAATTGGAGAGTTTTCTGAGTCTTTATGAAAATCTTCAAAATGAACTGCACCGTTACGCATAATTTCAGGGATAACCAATTCAAGATGCTTTGCCAAAGTTATTTCAGCACCATTTGATGTAACAACGGTATTATGGAGTAAATCAACAAAAAAAACTTGATCATATTCTGTATGGGCTGAGTATGCATTAAGCCATGATTTTAGTAGGTTTATATTTTGAAATAATGACGGAGTTGCAGTGTAATCTTCAACGATTTGACTAAACGAATCGTTATTAAAAAAAGTAAGTGCATCATCAAGTCGTTCGTTTCGCCATTTTTGAATGTCAGAAACTTTTAACAATGAAATACTTGTTAATTGTGCTTCGATCTGAGAACGATATTGATGTTGGAAATTTTTATTGGATAGAAATCCTATTGATACAATACTGACTGCAATCACAATAAAAATTAACACAAGGAGATTGAATGATTGTTTTTCTTGATCTCTTGCCGTATCAGAATTCACTTGAGAAGTCTGGTTGGATGGCATCAGAAAATTAAAGGTGAAAACTGAAATCACGTGAAATAGTTCACCAATGCCTATGCCCATAACTATTGGGTTATAGATGGTATTTCCAACAGGAAAGAATGACGGATAAAAACCTGCAACCAGATATGCTAAACAACCTGACAAAAGCATTATTGAGAGAGGGCGTTTTATGGTCTTGCATTTAATGGCATCAAAAATAATAATTGCCATGGTGAAAAGCACGATCAGAAGACTATAAATTGAGTGAATAAAGAACCAAGGACCTGGAATTCTAGTGGAAGTGTCTACCAGCCAAAACGATTCCACCTGAAAAAAACTCACATTTTGTTGTACCCACAATTGAGAAAATAATGGAATCATCGGTAATAGTATTGTGCCGAGGGGAATGATGGATAAAATGATTAATATCCAATTTGAAAGCCATTTTTTTCTTTGATAATAGATCAAGACAAAAAGCAGCCATAAGGTTGGGGTGAATCCCAGAAAAATAGCACGTATATTGAACCAAAAAAGAGCTCCTTGCGTGGTTTTGCTCACCATGGAAATCAGTTCGGCTAAAGCTAGCAAGCCTGCTGCCAGTGAAAAAAAGGCAAAAACCCGGATTCCAGGAACACTTTTTTGCTGTCTGAATGCAAAAAAAGCCAAAGCTAATGCTAAAGCACATGTGCCGACAATTATTGAGAGAAAGATCTGAATTTGCATGAAAATTAATAGTTCAGATTCTTTACGAAAATCTGAATTCCTTCTAGCTTATTTTTGGTAGATCTTAATAACGGATTTTTTGAATCTGGTTGAAAGTCTAGATCTACCCGACGTATAAAGTGGTAAAATTTCATTTTTCCTCAGCCAACCTACGTATATTGCTGATCAAAAATAATTGAAAATGTCTGGTATTTTGATTAATAGAAGTTATATTGGTTTTTGTTTCGAATTCGGCGGATTCCCCATAGATGATGATGGCATCGAAACAATTTTTATTATTACAATCAGAATAATCTGTTCCTCCTTGAAAGAGATTAAAGGTTATTGTGATTGCTAATATATAAAAATATTATACAGTCATAATAAACAAAGGATATGAAAATCCTATAAAAAGTAATTTCCTTGTTTGACTGAGATTCCTCCGTTGATTAAACGGATTGTTTTTTCGGGCTTTTGCAGCCCTAAATTAGCAATTAATTGATCGTCATTACACAAAACCGAGACATGCCAAGATGAAAAGTTTTGTTTTAAGATAGCACCAAATCGTGCATATAAATCGCGAAGATCCTTGTTTTCACTGACTCTGATGCCGTAAGGCGGATTGGTGATGATCCATCCGGTTGAAGAAGATGATTCGAGCAGCGAGACCGCCTGACAGAAAAACTGAATTTGATCCTTTTGCCCTGCTCTTGCTGCATTGGCTTTTGACATCTCAATGGCGCCAGCGTCGCGATCGTAACCAAAAATCGGCGGAGATTCTTTTATGATCTGTTTTTTTGCCTCATCCAGAATTTGAATCCAGGTGAGTTTGTTATATGCAGGCCAATTCGTAAATTTAAAAGACCGGTTAATACCAGGAGCAATGTGTTGAGCCATCATGGCTGCTTCAATGGGTATTGTTCCTGAGCCGCAAAACGGATCGATTAAAGGTGCTACTTTATCCCAGCCAGAGGCCATAATGATGCCGGCTGAGAGGTTCTCTCGCAGAGGGGCTTTGGCAACCGCCTGACGGTAGCCGCGTTTATGTAGCAAATCACCAGATGAATCCAGGCTGATTGTGCAATTATCATTGACCAGCCTGACCAGAACAATTTGACCTTCAGTGGATAGCTCCGTTTTCTTGCTTGAAGCTGAAAAATAGTCGTCAATAGAACCTAAAATCCGTTCAGCAACAGCATCAGAATGGTAGAGTCTGGATTTATGGCAGGTTACCTGGATAGAGACTTTTTGACCTGGTATTAAGTATCTTGACCACTCCATTTTTGAGGATTTCTTACGCAATTCTGCAAAAGTGATGGCTTTAAACTCACCAAGTCTTACTGTGACACGGCTGGCGGTTCTCAAGTGAAGGTTAGCAAGATAAACATGTTCCAACGGACCTTCAAATTCCATACCACCGGTATCTTCGCCAATTGTGTGGATGACTTGGTTGTCTTCATCCTTTTTTAGTTTTACACGGGAAAGTCCAATCGTTTTGTATTCAGCGGCCAGCATGGGTTCAAGCCCGGGAGGGCAGGAGATATAAAAACGTAATATTTCAGAGTTGGTCATCTTGATTTCCTTTGAAGCCGAGGTTTATTCGCGTAGCCATGAGGCAGATTGGATGGTTTCACTGCCTGAGTTTTTTGTGCAGAACTTGCTGTTGGCTTGGCAATCATTTCTTTTTGGGCAACTTTTTGAGTGATGTTCTTTTCAACAAAGATCGTTTCACCAGTGAATGGATCTTTTTCAGTGTAATACATCACACTGGCGTAAGTGGAAGGGGTCGGGGTAAATACCTGAACCTGTTCAGGTGTGAGGTGAAGTTTGTTGGTCACAAAATCTTTGAGTTGTTTCATCTCTCGATCACTGCTGCCCGGGTAGGCGGCAATTAAATAATAAGTCAGGTATTGGTCTTTACCCACTGCATATGTGAGATTTTCAAACATCTTCTTGAATTTTAATAGTGAACCAACTGAAGGTTTGCCCATCATTTTTAAAACATGGGGGGCGGCATGTTCGGGGGCTACTTTTAACTGGCCTGAGGTGTGATGGGCAACAATTTCTTTAAGATATGCCAGCCCGTTTTGTTTGTCGGCCAGAACCATGTCGTATCGGATACCGGAACCCACAAAGACTTTATTTATGCCGGGGATCAATCGGATTTTGGTTAACAAATCCAGTTGAGATGAGTGATCAATTTTCAAGACCGGACATATATCAGGGAAGAGACAGCGTTTATCTACACAGGCTCCATTGTGAAGTTTTTTGGCGCACTCGATGGCGTACATGTTGGCCGTTGGTCCGCCCAGATCATTAATGATGCCCTTAAACTTGGGGTGCCTGCTAATCGCTTTTACTTCAGCCAAGATGGAGTTTTCACTTCTTGACGCAACGGTGCGTCCCTCGTGAACGGCGATGGCACAAAAATTACACTCACCATAGCATCCGCGGTGAGTGGGAATCGAAAAGCGAATGGTTTCAAGTGCTTTGACAGTCCCTTGTTTTTCATAATAAGGATGTTGGTCGCGTTCATAGGTAAGCGCATAAATTTTATCAAGCTGGGGTTGCGTGAGTGTTAATGCAGGAGGGTTCTGCACCAGAAAACGATCACCTTTCTGCTGTGCCAAACCTTTGGCCGTAATGGGATCATTGTTCTGATAAAAAAGGTGATACATTTTAGTGAATGCGATTTGGTCAAAGACACACTCCTCAAATGAGGGCAGTGATATATAACCCTCTGGTGCAGTCTTTGCCAGATAACACAATCCGCGAATGGAAAGCGGGGATTTCTTTTCTTTAAAAGCCCTCGCCAATTCAACCACACTGGTTTCTGCCATGCCGTAAAGCAAATAATCCGCTTTTGAATCGAAAAGCACCGGTGCACGCAGTTTATCTGTCCAATAATCGTAATGCGTGACCCTTCTCAGGCTGGCTTCAATACCTCCCAACACAATGGGACGGGAATTTTTGAAATAGCGTTTGATGAGGTTGGTATAGGCAATCACAGCCCTGTCTGGGCGCCGGTTGTTTTCACTACCAGGCGTGAAATCATCAGAACGTCTTTTTCGCAGCGTGGCCGTGTAGTTGGCTACCATTGAATCCACCGTGCCAGAGGTGACACCCCAGAATAGGGTGGGTTCGCCAAGGCGGGAAATGTCAGCATCTGTTGTAAGTTCAGGTTGGGCAATAATGCCAACGCGAAAACCAGCTTTTTGCAGCACCTTGCCGATGACTGCGACACCTGAATATGGGCTGTCAATATAAGAATCTCCGCTAATTAAGATGACATCCAGTTCGTGCCATCCCAAGGCGGTCATTTCATCTTTTGTGGTCGGTAAAAACAATGCGAATTCCTTTGAACCAATGGACTATGAGTATATCATGCCCAACTAAAAAGAAAGTCCGGTCGATGCCGGACTTCAAATCTGTTTAGTTTGGCATTTTCCGATTGCCGTGCCAGAATTTCTGCCAACTGCCTCCGCTTCTCTGTAAGGCTATGAAGACATAAAGACTGCCGGTAAAGAACCCTAAAGTAAGCATGAAGAAGACCCAGAAAATAGATGGTAAGACAGCTTTTTCGCGATAAACGATCCACATGGTAAAAATTATGAAACCCACATAGAGATCAACCATTGAAACAATACCCCAGGGCATGGCTAATAATTTAGCCCCTTCTGAAGCAAAATCACCACTGATGAATGCCCACATAATTACGCCGGTCATTGCCAAAATACCTAAAAATGAAATAACCTTGGCCAGTCTCATTTCGCCTCCGTTTTTGAAGATTTTCTCGGAATCCACGGGATGAATGCGCTGGTGCTTTCCATATATTCCCGATAACCAGGTTTTGTTTCATTTAAAGTTTTTTCAAGTAGAGCGACACCAGATACCTTGATTAGGAAGAGCGTCATGATGATAGGGCTGAAAATGCTCCACCATCCGCCTGCAGCAAGGGCAAAAAGGTAAAACGCCCACCATTGTGCAGCATCACCGAAATAATTAGGATGGCGGGTGAAACGCCAAACGCCGGTGTTGAGGATGTGCCCCTTATTTGCAGGATTACTTCTAAATACTTTTAATTGTTGATCACCCGTTGTCTCAAAGTAAAAACCTATGACCCACAAGACTACCCCTAGATAATCTAAGAAAGTTAAACTTGCAGGCAGGTTTGAGTATTGAGCAGCCAGAAGAGGTGTTGAAATGATCCACATTAAGAAGCCTTGTAAAATGAAAACTTGAAACAGGCTTCTAATCCACCATACTTTGCCATGCTCATCGCGCCACTTCTGGTATCGGAAATCTTCAGGCTTGCCCCAGTTTCTAATTAAAATATGAAGCGTTAAACGCAGTCCCCAAATCGTGGCTAGACCAACAATCAATAACTTTCTTATTAAAAATCCTTCTGGTGATAAAAAAAAGTAAAGCCAGGTCGAAATGACAAAACCGAATCCCCAGAAAATATCAACAATACTGGAATTTTTCAATATCAAACTGACGATCCACAAGATCAACATCAATCCAAAAACGACCGCACCAGCGGTTAGAAATAGCGTGACCATATTCATAACAACTCTTTTCTTTGCTAAGTAGCTTTAATTGCCACGAAACCGACGGCTCCGGGACCAATGTGAGATCCTATGACCGGAGTGACTTCCATGGAATAGGCTTCAGATATCTGGGCGCACATTTCTTTGGCTTGTGTCCTTAATAATTCTGCCCGCTCTGAAGCATTAGTATGAACCAATGCTATGGATTCGATAGGTCCAAGTGATTTCAGAGTTTCAAGCAAATGTTTTATGGCGCCATTGCTTGTACGTGCAGCTTCCATGGCTACCTGGCCGGCATTCATTTTCAAGACGGGTTTGACCTGCAATAAACTGCCAAAACCTGCTTTTAAGCGTGAGATACGTCCGCTTCTTTGTAAGAATTTAAGGGTATCCAAGGCCGCAAAGGTATAGGTACGTTGTGCCAGGTCTTTGAGTTTTACCAGAATTTCTTCCAGACTTTTTCCGGCTTCAGCCATTTTGGCTGCGGCTTCAACAATCAAACCTGTGCCGAGGCTTAAATTGCCGGGATCAAAGGTTTTTACCACAATGTTTTCCATGGCTTCTGCTGCCAACACTGCAACATTGTAAATACCACTCAGGGTTGAAGAGATATGAATGGAAATGATCTTGGTCGCCCCTTCATCCAAAAGCTTTTTATATGCACGCGCAAAAGTGCCAATGGCGGGGGCAGATGTTGTTGGAGGTGTTTGATAATTTGGCAGTTTGTCGTAAAACTCTTTTCGACTGATTTCAATACCGTCTAAATAACTTCCATCAGTAAAGTTGATATAAGCAGGAACAACCGTAATACCATATTTTTCAATGATTTCCCCTGGAAGGTCACAGGTACTGTCCGTAACAATTTTTATAGTCATTTTTCCCTCATTGCTGGCGGTTAATGTTTTATACTATTTATTATTATACAATTACATTCAAATATTTGTATAATTTGTATAAGGTTTGTAGCAATATATCCCGGATTGAGGGTTGAACAATGGAAATCAAATATCTTGGCCAAGCAGGCATACAAATCATAGATCATTCCACCTGTGCACTTATTGATCCATACTTAAGCAATTATGTTGTGACCAGCGGAATAGGTAATGCAGAACATTTTTCACGGGAATTTCCTTCTCCGATTGATGCAGCCTCAGTCCGCGGCATTGATGTGATTTTCGTGACGCATGATCATGCAGATCATACTGATCCTGACACGCTGCTGCCAATATTGAAAAACAATCCGCAATGTGTGGTTATTGGTCCCCACTCTTCGCTCGTGCATTTGAAGTCGCTTGGAGTGGGTGAGGGTCAACTCCGCCTGGCACAGGTATTTAAGAGGGAATCTATTGGTGAAATAAACTTCACTGCGCTGCCATCTGCCCATTATGAATTTGATAGAGATGAAACAACAGGGGAATATGTCTATCTGGGGTATGTGATCGAGTTTGGCGGCAAGGTGCTTTATCACGCCGGGGATACTATTTTGTATGAGGGAATGCTTGAGAATCTAAGATCAATTTCGGGCCATTTTGATGTTTGCTGTCTGCCTGTAAACGGTAGAGACGCCGGGCGTGAAGCCATGGGTATGATTGGCAATCTTCATCCTGAAGAGAGTCTCGAATTGGCTCAAAAAATAAACTCCGGTGTGCTAATCCCCTTACACAATGATATGTTTAAAATTAACAGTCTTGATCCTGAGCGTCTCAACAATCATGCAAAAATTCATTTTCCAAATCAAAAAGTAAAATGGATGAAACCTGGTGAAATATTGACCCTTTAAATAAAAAAATCACCCGTGAGGGTGATTTTTTTATTGGTTAGTGGTTACCGCAGTTACATCCGCCGTCTTCACATTCGCAATCTTCACCGCACTCACAATCATTGAAATGGACGTGCCCATGTTCAAGTTCTTCGGCAGTGGCTTCGCGAATGCCAACAATTTTGACTTTGAATGTCAAATCTTTGCCGGCCAGGGGATGGTTGAAATTCAATGTGATTGTTTCAAGGCTGACTTCTTCAATAAAAGCGGTCATTTCTTCGCCATCGTCATTGGTTACACTGATCTCGACACCCACTTCCATGGGGATGTCATCCGGGAATTCGGCTTTTGGAACTTCCACGAATCCATCAGCGTCATATTCGCCATATGCTTCTGTTGCCTTTACCAATACTTCTTTGGTATCGCCAACCGCCAATCCTTCAACGGCTTTTTCGAGACCTGCAATAATATTCTCGTAACCCTGGATAAAATCAATAGGATCACCGGCTTCAGTGGCATCAATGATTTCACCATCGACGGTCAATTCATATTCCATACTGACGACCAGGTCTTTGGCTACTTTATTTAATTCGGTTTTAGCACTCAAGGGAACTCTCTTTCTGGAAATAGTAAAAAATAGACCCGGATTATATCATGTTCGACGTTATTATTCAGAAACCCAATCTATTGTTATGCTAAACCAAGTTCTAAATAGTGTACACGCGGATTGCGGCATCCCCTTGAACCGGACATTTGTTTTCACAAGTGCCGCAGCCAATGCAGCTTTCGCGATTTACGACCGGAAGCATAATTTCGACCTGGCTGCCATCGGTTAGGGTATGCTTGCCATATTCAAGCGTAATGGCTTTTTGTGGGATTGGACACATTTCTTCACAAACAATGCAGTTAATGTGGTCTGACCATGCCAGGCAGCGGTCCTGGTCAATATAGGCTTGTCCAATCTTTGCTTGTCGTTTGTTATCGATCGTTAAACTTGGAATCGCCTGAACCGGGCAGTTTTCACCACAGGAATTGCATCCGAAATCGCAGAAACCATTTCGAGGAACAAGGATAGGCGTCCAGGCACCTTCCAAACCGGATTCACTGAAATCGGGTTGAAGAGCCTGGGTGGGGCAAACTTTGAGGCAGATGCCGCAGCGGATGCAGGTTGAAAGGAATTGGCTCTCGTCATCCACGCCAGGGGGGCGTAGGAGAAAACTCTTTGCTTTGTTTTTTATCCAATCAAAACTCAATACCGCCACTGAAAAAATCGAAATTCCTACGGAAGTAAGAAAATGCCTTCGATTCAGATCATAAGGTCGAGATGCTGAGGGCTGCCATTTTGGTGTGAAAGAAAGAGAGTTTTTTTGACAACTTTCCAGGCAGTTCATGCATAAAGTACATTCAGACGGATCACTTTGATATTTATTGTGTGAGTCAATCGTATCCGTCGGGCAATTATTGCTGCATATTCCACATTCTGAACACAAGGCTTTGGTGCGCCTTTGAAAAAATGCCAATCTTGAGGGGATGCCAAGCAACGCGCCCAAAGGGCATAAATAGCGGCACCAAAACCTTTCGGCGATCAAATTCAAAAGAATGAGGGATGCAAAGAAGAAACCCACCAAAAAGGCGTATTGAATTGAAGGGGCAGTGCTGGGCAGAATATCAGGTCGAAGCCAGGAGTCAAAAGCAAAAACCGGTTTTGACATAAATGGGATCTTGATCAAAAGTTTTTCAACTGCAAATATTATGCGATCCATTGCCGGCAAGATGGTAAGTGTTGTCGAACGCACAAAAATAGTCAGTGGGTCAAAGAAAAGCAGGGTCAGGTTGCCGAAAAGAGCTGAAAGCAAAACCAGGATCAATAATCCATATTTTATTTTTCGAAGAGTTTCAGAAGGTTGGCGACGATTTTTGTGTTTTGAGAATTTAAAAAGATCAAGGATTGTGCCCAGCGGACATAACCATCCGCACCATGCGCGGCCAAAAAATAAACTGGAAATGAGAAGGATGAGCGAAAGTGCTGATCCAGCCAGAAAGGTTTTGCTGCTGAGCAGATGTGAAGCCATTGCCAATGGGCTTAATCGGACGGTGAAATCCACCAGATTCGAGGGCAATCCATTCTGGCGGCTGAAAAGCACTGCCAAAATGAACAACACCAATGATAAAACCTGGGTAAGTTTTCTGGCTATCACCCAGCCATTTGAAACCTTTTTCAGATTTTTATGATCAGGCATCGACGTTAATCTCTTGGATCGTCAAACCGGTCAGATCAGCTTTTCCTAATCCGCGTTCTGCGGCTTTTAACACATAGGGCAGGTATTCTGGCGTTTTTTCGAACAGTCGAGTTGCGTAGCTGTCTGCCGCCACAACATCATGTGAGAAAATGAGTGTGTTCTGAAGTTTTACGTCGTTGAGATCGCCACCGGTAGGACCGTTGGCCATGAGGGTGCGGATAGCATCAATAATTGTGAGCTGAGGGCGAACAACTGTGGCAAGGTCCACCAGATTTTGCTCAAAAGAAGGATGAATACTTTCGCGATTCAACATGGTGCCCATAAGGTTTTTCAACCCCAATGTGAGTTTGGCCATGCTATGGCTTTTTGCGATGGGCACATTGATCAATAAATCAGTGGTTAATACATCTTGATAAATGGAGGCTCTTTTTAATCGAACCGCATTTGGAATCTTTTGCTCCACAAATTTTAGTTCAGACATGACTTCCATTTCACCGCCGGCCGCAGTGACCAAATCAGCGATGCCGCTGTTTTTATAGCATTGTTCGCCTGTGCCACCGAATGGGTAATCCATCACACGCACCCGTTTTGCGCCAGCTTCAAGGCACATTTTGACCAATGCGGCGACCACCCAGGGATTGGTCGTGGCAGCATATTCATATGAATAATATCCAATGCAGATGTTGGGTTTAATGATTACATCTGCACCCGCCTTCATGAAGCGTTCCATCCCCCCCATGGCAAGCATTCCCTGTCTAACTAGTTGTTCGGCATCGGTTCCGCGGGCTACCACCAGGTATGGATATTGATTTTGTGCTTCTGTTGCAAATTCAGTCGTTGATTCAGTCGGGCTTATTTCAGTTATGGCTACCGTTTCGGCTGGCAATTGCGTTTCAGCCATTGGTTTAACACTGCATGATGCTAATATTGGTTGAGCGGCTAAAGTAGTGGCACCCAATATAAAATTACGCAAAAATTCACGCCTTGATTGATCTTTCATGAGTTTACTCCTGAAAATGCGGGAACTTATTCGTTGGAAAGTACTTCACATTGCACTTGACCATTAGCATGCACGATGTTGTCTGCAAGCAGAGTCAGGCTTTCAAAATCAAGGTTGGTGGAGAAGTGGTCTGGCAATAGAAGCCCCCAATTGATAGCAGAAAAAAATGAATTGGCAGTGCCCGTGTTGACAAGTGTGCAGAATTGCTGCCAGGAGTTCTGTCCGTTTACAAGGATAGTGTGTTTTTCAAAATCAGATTTTGCCGAGATGGTGGTGGTCAGAGATTCTTTTCCAGTGATCCATTGATTCGATAAGCCCACACCAATATCATCTGTGAGAATGTAACCATCAATTTTGATATCAAAAGAAGACTGTATTTGATTGATCCAGCGTTGGTTAATTTTGTTTTCAGAATTTATACTGAATTTTTGAATAATTTGATCATGTACTTCTGCATTCAAAGTAGGAAAAATTGGCAAAACCATCATTTGAGATTGTAAGGATTGATTTACGAATCCAACCCAAATAGAGACCAATTCTGGTTTTTCAAGTGAAAGATCATTCACATGGATAAATATGAAATTGGATTGTGAAACCAATGGAATATCAGTGGTTTGTTCAGTTTGAATATTTGATGTTTGGCGTGTGGACAATATCTTTGATGCAACCTTATAACCAAAAAAGGCGCATACTCCAAAAACTACTATTATGACCGGTACAATGATCTTTTTCATAAGTAGATTTGTCCAGACAATTTGATTAATTATGCTTAATTATTTTACCATCAGGATTAAATCAAGGGAAATCAAAACGGCGCTTTCGCGCCGCAGATTTTTTATGAGAAGATGGTACTGAGTGAAAAAAGTAAAAACCCGGAGGCAAAACCTGCAAAGGCAATCACCACGCCGATTGCGATGTGTCTGACAATTTGCTCGTCATGATAAAGGTCAGATAAAGTCTTGGCGGTGGATCTCAACCAGGCAGAATTGGATAACACAGGAATAACGGTATCCCAAAACTTGAGTTCAATTTTTTTAGAGAGTTGAGAGATCATAATTCACCTTTATCTTGAGGTTGTCATTTTTAGAATTCTGCCATCTGCAGAGGCAGAAACTCGAACAGTGCGTTCCATCGTTTTGCCATCAGAGGTTTTTACTTTTCCGTGAAAGATCAATTGAAACTTATCGCCAGGCAGTGTGGTGATGGTTGGATTTGATCCGCGTACTTCGGGAAACTGGCTGTAAACGGAATTACAAACGTGACTTTTTGCACTGGCTTCCATGGTATCTCCTAATTTATCCGACGTCTTAGAAAGGCCGGAACATCCAGGTTCGGCTGATTGATAACCATATCCACCTGTGGGACGGGGGTGGGAGCAAAAGCATTTACCTGGATCGGTTCATTTCCAATATTTAGGTCCATTGGAATGGGTTGAATTTTTGATTGTTCGGTTTGGATTTTCGGCTGTTCGTTTTGAACTTTTTGAGTATCAATTGATGTTGCTCCAATGCCTGTCAAAACCAGAATGACCTGCACTCGGTCTTCCATAAGTTCATCGCAAATAACACCAGGTATGATCTCAACACCGGTGCCGGTTCTGGCTTGCAAATAACTTAGCGCATCGGTTACTTCCGAGAAAGTAAGGTTTGTTCCACCGGTAAAGTTTGCAATAATGCCGCCGGCATCTGACAGGTCTATAGTTTCGATCATCGGGTGGTGAAGCGCGTGTTCCAATGCATCGATGGCTTTGTTATCACCTTCACCTGTGCCAATGGCCAGCAAAGAACCGCCGCCGTTTTTCATTAAATTGCGGATGTGTGCGAAATCGACATTAATTAATCCCGGTTGGGTGATTAACTCTGAGATGCCTTGAATACCCTGGCGTAATATATCATCTGCCATGCGAAATGCCATTTCTAATGGAAGATCGCGCGGAGCCGCCGATAACAAGCGGTCGTTCGGGACCGTTATCAAGGTGTCAGTGAATGGTTGTAATTTTGCAAGCCCTTCGCGGGCATTCTTTTGACGTCTACCCATTTCAAATGAAAAAGGCAGGCTTACTACGGCCACAACCACTGCGCCAAGACTTTTAGCAACCCGGGCTGCCACACTGATTGCGCCAGTTCCGGTGCCGCCTCCCATACCTGCTGTCAAGAAGACCATATCCGCACCGGCCAATACTTCACTTAATTCTGCGACACTTTCTTCAGATGCCGCTTCACCCACTTCGGGGTTTCCTCCGGCGCCAAGTCCGCGCGTGAGTTTTGGGCCAAGTTGAACCTTGATCGATGCCTGGCTGGATTTCAACACCTGGGCGTCTGTATTGGCTGCAATAAACTCAATCCCGGAAAGGCCGAGTTCAATCATGCGATCCACTGCGTTTTGTCCACCACCGCCCAGACCAACCACTTTTAAAACCGGGTTTCTGGCTTCGATGGGAGTATATTCAAAGGGGGTTGCTGACTCAGTGATTATCATGGTTTTCACCTCTCCAAAAGTTGTGTTGCAATACTTGTACCATCACCTGTAATCTGATCTACAAGACAACCTAAATCGCGCAGCTTGTTGATCTCTTCGCTTGAAAAATCTTTTTCACCGCCGATGATGGTGACCTTGCGAGCCAAAGCGGCTTCAGCCAGCGAAAACCCGACTGTCGGTTTGTATTTGCGAACGAACGGACGGGTCACATCCAAATGCCAATCGGCCAATCCCCATTCGTAAACGGGTAAAAGCAGATAATGCTCTATGGGGAATCCACTCGCTTGAGCAGATGTTTCTTCAGTTTTGGAATCCTGAATATCAGGTTGAATGGGAAGGCGTACCGGTGTATTTGTTTTTTGGGTTGCAGGGGCGAGCACACGCACGACGGGTAAAACAGTACCTTCCGCTTTGACCCAACTTGGTGAGTATTCTTCAGAATCAGGGTCGGCCGCCAGCAGCCAAAAATTACAAGCCATGATCGCGTGGGCAGCTTCAAGTTCTTCAACATCGTTAATCAAAGATAGCATGGCTTCAACCATTTCGGCATGTACTTCTGGAGAATAGTAAGAGCCAGGTTGTTTAATGCCTGCGCCAAACTGGATGAAGGGCATATTTTTGATTCCAGCCGAGGCGGCAAGTGAGCCCATCCATTCATAGCTATTGAAACCGCGCTGATCTTCTGAACCTATCGGAGTCAAATAAGGTCTGGAGTGGATCCATTTATCGGGTCCGCCCATTCCCCAGGATAGTTCATGTCCATATGTGTAAGCATATACACCTGCAGCCATCGTGTTCAACAAGTGCTGCTGTCCACGGCGTGCTAAAGATTGCAGAGATGTTTTGAAAAATGAAGTGTCCCAATAGCTACCGCCAGGCATGAGTGGAGGAAAGACCGGGGTCAATCCATTGCGCTGGGCTTCAAGCGCAAGTGGTAAAAAGCGGTCGATAAATCGTTCCACAAGATCCTGATGAGACCAACCGGAGGCTGACCAGCTTGAGGAGTCATTGGGTTTGTCAAAGAATACAACATGTTTGACTCCCCAGCGGGCATACGCTGAAAGGATTGGTTTCAGGTCGGACGAAGACGGAGCGTTTGGAAGTTGAAGTTTGAAATGTACGATGGGTTGAATGCCGGCTTCAACCAGACCGGTAATGAAGTTTTCTGGTATGGCGCGGTTGGAATCAGAAAGCAGAACTACCCAGGCAGCATTCAATCTGGTTAATTCAGGCAGCCAGACTGACAGATCTTGGGCGGAATAGTGCAAAGTGTCTTGGAAATAGTGGAGTCCAAGACGATTGCTATCTGAGTTTGATTTTGAGTTGATCATATTGCATCCAACCTGGCACTGATATAGTTAACTCAAATGCTTTGTAGCAAGTACTGTGCCATTTTCGTTAATTAAGGATTAAATCGTCTGCTATAATGGCATTCATGATATTAGTGACAGGCGGAACAGGTTTTATTGGCAGAAATCTCATTAAAGCGCTGGTTGAATCAGGGCACAAAGTGAGGATTCTGCTCAAACCTTCAACAACCTCACCAAATTTCCCCAAGGGGATTGCGGTGGAGGTGGCGGTTAGCAGCCTGTCTGATCAACGCGGAGTCAGAGCGGCACTCAAAGACGTGACGCAAATCTTTCACCTTGCCGGTGCAGAACGTAAAGGCAGCCGTGGAGATCTCAATCAGGTGGATGTGGAAGGTACATCCACAATAATGCAGGCAGCCAAAGAAGCCAAAATAGAACGTGTCTATTATTTGAGTCATCACGGGGCAGCACGCGCCTCAGCATACCCGGTGTTGAAGGCTAAAGCTATCGCCGAGCACTGGATCATTAACAGCGGTATCCCTTATACCATCGTGCGAACGGGATCAATTTTTGGTCCAGGAGACCAATTTACAGTGTCGTTGGCTAAATTGATAAAAATCTCTCCTTTTTTTCTTATGCCTTCAAAGGGGCACGTTTTGCTTCAACCTTTATGGATTGATGATTTGATCAATGTTTTACTGCTGGTCATGGAAGATCCAAAAGCAGTAAACCGCATCTATTCTATCGGGGGCATGGAACCTCTGCCGTATCGTGAAATAGTGCGCTTGATTATGAACAAAACCGGCTTAAAACGTTATATCATCCCAATTTCACCGGCAACTCTGCGTGTTATTACCTTGTGGATTGACCAGATTTTCCCCTCATTTCCAGTTTCAATCTTTTGGTTGGATCATCTGGCAGAGGATCGTACCGCAAACCTTGACAGCCTGCCGCGCGAATTTGGAATCATGCCAGCCAGATTTCATCAACACCTAGATTATCTCAATACTGAAATCCCAAAAAGGAAATAACTTTAAGCATGCCGAACCGTCATTCATTATGCGTTCATGCACATTTTTATCAACCTACTCGCGAAGACCCATTTACTGGTATTATCCCCATAGAACAAGGGGCGCATCCATATTCCAATTGGAATGAAAGAATATATCAAACCTGCTACAAACCAAATGCCGAATTGGGCAATTTTGCGCGAATCAGTTTCAATATTGGTCCAACTTTATCTAAATGGCTCCGACAAAACCATACAGGTGTATTTGAGAAGATTGTTCTTTCAGATCGGCAAAATTTAGAACGCTTTGGTGTCGGAAATGCGATGGCACAGCCCTATCATCACACCATATTACCCCTTGGTAAAAGACGCGATAAGCAGACTCAAATCCGATGGGGAATTTATGAATTTGAGCAAACCTTTAAACATAAACCGCAAGGGATGTGGCTGCCTGAAACCGCGGTGGATCAAGAAACGCTTGAAGTACTGGTGTTGATCCGCACAAAGCCTACCAGGTGATCTTGCCAGGTCATAAGTCAATCCAAGTCTTTTTCTATCACAGTGGATTGAGTGCCAGGGTCAGTTTTGATCCGCATGCCACCATGAATGCTGATGCATTTGCCCGGAATTTTGTAAAACCAGAATTTACTGCTGGAGAGGCATCCCAATGGTTGATGATTGCCACGGATGGTGAACTTTATGGACATCATCAAATCTTTCGGGATAAATTTCTATCTTACCTGCTGGATGGGTCAATTTCTGCACAGCACATTGAAACTGTTTATCCTGGGTTGCAATTGACCCAGCAAAAAGTATTCCCTGTCATAAAGGTTCGTGACAACACCTCTTGGAGCTGTCATCATGGCGTGCTAAGGTGGAGCAGCGTTTGCGCGTGCACGCCTAATAGTGACTGGAAAAAACCTCTCAGAGAAGCACTTGAAAGAATTTCTGATGAAGTGGATAAGCTGTTCGTAGCATCTTGTAATGGCATTTTAGAAAACGTATGGGAAGCACGAGACAGATACATTGAGGTCTTCAGCGGGGATCAAAAATTTGCAGATTGGGTGCGAAAAATGTCGGATGCTCAAATGACCGACGAAAAAATTAAGCAGTTGGATCAACTTTTTCAGGCCGAACTCGATTGCCAACGTATGTTTACATCATGCGGATGGTTTTTTGATGATCTTGACCGAATCGAACCCAGGAACGCCGTTCTTTATGGTGCGCATGCAGTTTGGCTGACCAGACAGTTTGCCGCCTTTGACCTATCTGCTGAGGTTTCACCCTTATTGGAGAAATCCAAAAGCTGGCGAATAAATTTATCCGCTTTGGATATTTTTAATGAGGTCATGCTACGATTTGAACAAGGACAAAAACCAAGTTAACCTTTATTGCCCAATAACAAATCAACCTTGCAATAAGACTTTTTGTGGCGGGTTTGTATCTTTTTGAATATATCTTGTAACGCAAGCACTGTCTCTGTACCAGTGACTCTGTTTGATTCTTTTGTTGAAAAAGCTTTAAGAATTGGTACAAATTCCATCCACCACATCAATTCCAAGAAGGACTCCTGGTGATACCAAAGTATGTCTTCATAAAAATTTACTTTAAGTACATCTCTGATATCGGGTGTGGTCAACCAAGTCTGAAGGATTTTTGAGTAATCTTTAGCGTTTTCTTGAGTGAACCAGTCTTGCTGCTTGACTGCCAACTTTATGAAAGTGGTTTTGTGAATTGCATCATCCTCTGAAAATCCTGATTTGAGCAAGGCATATTTTATCGATTGATCCAAATTCCATTTATTAATCCAATCAATTCCATCAGCCGGGGAATTCAACGAATTAATGTGATGGTGAAATTGACTTGCGAGAATCCAAACACAAAGTGATATTGAGCGCGGAAAATTTGATGCAATATCAGCGGCCATATTTGATAGGTGCTGTGCAGCTTTTTTGGTTCCTGGCACCTCAAGCGATTTAATAAGTTGTGGCAACTGAAAAAAGGTTGTAAACATCTGCATAATCTCTAATTGAAGTTGAGATAAATCGCCCTGATAATTTGAAATTTCTTTAACATTATTCAAATACGCATTCACTGCCTGATTAAGACGCTGGGTGTTGTCTAACTTTTGATTGTGTTGATCTTGACGCACGCTATCCAATACGGCAGTCAAGAGATCGGCATTCGTTTGAATTGGATCTTTTTGTTGACCAACAATTTGAGCGAGTGCCTTTTGTAAATTTGGAATAGAATTTTGGCCGTAAAGCTCGTAAAGGCGCTTAAAGGTCTCATCATTTAGTATTTCATTTGGTTGTACTTTACTGAAAACATGATATTCATAACCATTCAAATGAATCTTAAAACCATGTTCGACGATTTGGTTTGAAAGGCGAATATGGTAGCTGTCGGTCGAAAGGTCATGCAAACACACAAAGCGGTGGTTTTCTGCAAAGAGGCCAAATGCAGCGGCGATATTTAACGAATATTTACCTGTATGGTGGTCTGCCGAGTCAGCATGGGCGAAGGAATTAACCACTTTGCCATCGGCTTCTTGATAAGCATTATTAAACAAAACCAACACACGATTCTTTCCATGTTGATTGGTAAAAGCATATACATTTTCGTTGATGTTTCCATCAGACTGTTGAAAATCAAACAATCTGAAATGGTCTGCATTGGCAAACAACTCCCGGTTTCGCAGCAGCGGACTGATCTTTTCGAAATGTTGTTTATCAAATTCATATATGCCGGTTTCATCCAACATGGGTTTGCGGTATTCCATGCCGTATTTTTCAGTCAACCCTTCAATTTGGCCATGTCCAAACATGGGGAGGCCGGGCAGGGTGACCATTAGTGTGCAAACGCCGAAATACTTGTCTCCGCTGCCAAATTGATCAATGGCTGTACGTTCATCAGGGTTGTTCATAAAATTGACAAAGCGTTTTAAAATTTCAGGGTCGAACTCAAGTGTATTTTTAATCAGCTTTCGATATCCGGCATTATCTTCATCGCGCAGCATGTGCATGAACGCGCTGTTATAAACGCGGTGCATCCCCAAGGTGCGGACGAAGTAGCCTTCCATCAGCCAAAAAGCTTCAGCGAGCAGCAGCGTGCCGGGTACTTCTTTTTCGACCCGCTCAACCACTTCACGCCAGAATTCCTTGGGCACAGCCTGGTTAAAATCATGTTGAGAGATCGAGTGATTTGCCCTTGAAGGGATCGCTCCGCCGGAACCCGGTTCTGGATACCACAATCGTTGAATATGTTTCTTTGCCAACGTCATGGCCGCGTCAAAACGGATGATCGGGAATTTTCGTGCAATCTCAATGATGGTTTGAATGACCGCTTCACGAACTGCAGCATCAAGGTAATTCAATTGGGCGGTATCGTTCCAAGGCATGGCGGTGCCGTCATTGCCGTGATAGATAAACCTCGTCTCACCATTTCGTTTGTCGATTCGCCGAAAGGCAACGGCAGCATCTGTGCGATCATAATAATGATCCTCAATTTGGATGGTGATATTATCGTCTGAAGAGAGATCAGGTCCAGTAAAGCTATATGCAGGAAATGGACTCTCACTTACTGATAGAAACCATTCAGGGTGATGAATGACCCATTCAGAATCAATGCCCATGTGATTGGGAACCATATCTGATGCGAGGCGGATGCCAAATCTTTCTGCCTTATGTTTAAGCACCTCATAGGCGCTATCGCCGCCAAGTTCATCAGCAATTCTATAAGAATAGAGTGAATACGCCGAAGATACTGCTTCAGGGTTGCCGGTAAGCTGTTTTATGCGTGCTGAAGCTGGGCTGCGCTGCCATAAACCGATTAACCATAGCCCATTTATGCCATGAGATTGCAAAGCCATCAATTCTGAATCTGGTATTTGATCAAGCGTTTTGATTGATTGATTATATTTTTTAGAAAGTTGGTCCATCCAGACAAAAATATTCTTGGCGATCAATACAAGACCGGGCATCCATTCACGGTCAATACTGAAAGCTTTAATCTCACGATTAAAACCTGAAGACGAAAATGTGGAGGACATTGTTTTTGAATCATATACCAGCACTTCAGCCAGTGCTGGACCGGTAAACCCGGATTTTTCTTCCTCTTTTAGTAGATCGAAATTATTCAAAAGTTGAAAATTGATCAAGTCTCCCAATAAGTATCCCCAATGGATTCTGATGAATTCCAACTGACCGGATATGGAATCGGGAACTTTTTCGGCAGGCGATTTTAACATCTCTACCAGTGATTGTTTTTCAGGGCCAAAACCTGGCAATTCTGAAAATAAACGTTCGATGTAGTTAAGAATTGGATTGAACAATGGATGTATTAATACATCCGGTTCCCAAAGCAAGCTGGCAAACGGTATCAATGCCTGGTTTTGAGTGGAAACCCATAGCAGAATGAGATCAACAAGAACAGATTCTTGATTTGGTCCCGCAGGTCCTTTTTCCTGCAAAAATTCCTGAGTTGAAATGAGTTCGTCATAAACAGCTTGTGGTGAATAATGCTTGACGAATAAGTTGAGCAGCATATCCAGATTAATGGGCGAAAAGGTAAGTTGCAATGATGAAAATAATTCGTTAATCATGTTGGGGTTATTCTGTTTATAGAGCTTGAAAACATGGTGAAAAATCTCATCCAACAAGCCGATACCGTGAATTTGACTGGCTTTCAGGCTTTTATTTGAGATTCCTTGTTTAATGTTGGTCTGGTAAATTTGATAGACAAAGGAATGGAGTGTTCTGGTATCCGGGAGGTTTACTTTGCCAGTGGAAGTAAAAAGAGAAGATTCAAACCGGTATCTAATCCGCGCCCGTTTGGTGATAGGAAATCGCATATCTATTCTCCCGATTAAACCGTTATGCCAGTATATGAATTATATCCCTTCGTATAAAAGAGGGGTTTAATTTATGGCAGATTTTGCCGGAAATACTTAACAATATTTCTTTATGTAATAGAAAATAAAATTTTGAAAACGGAAAAGAAAAACAAGTTGAAATTACTTCAATAATGAAGTTAAACAATATTGAAAGATTGAATTTTCACCAATTTGAGAGTAATTACTCAGCAATCCTTTTTCGATCAATCTATAAATTGATTTTTGAGTTTCAGGTTGGGTCCAGCCGAACAAAGATTGAACTTGTTTGTCACTGGCTGCACCAACTGAATTGAAAAAAGTGGTAACTAGATGATCTCGTGCCTGGTTCTCAGAGATGTAGCGGCTTTGATCAAGCAGTTCGGGATGGTAGCGGTGGGTAAGGTCATAAACAAACGCATATTTCCAGGTACCCACTTCAGCAATGCCAGTCGGCATAACTTTAAAATCCCGTTGAAGAATGTCAAGGGCTCGGTTAAAGGGTGTATTGCTATTCGGACCTGAAAGATGTGCTTCTCGCCGCAACGCAATCGAATCAAGCGGACCTTTTACAAGCAAAGCTTCAAAGATGAGTTTGACTTCAAGCGGAATCTGACCTGCATGATACTGATCGCTGATCTCAAGTTCAGGTTCACCAAAATTGGGAGAAAGAGCATAAAAGAAAGGAACGGTTTGCAGCGAAATGATAGTATTGCGTTTTCGTAAAATGCGTCCGTAATACCAGACGCGTTTATCCAGCATTTGATCCTTCCAACCCCAGCTGGTGTGGCCTGGATCATCATGAGCATCGGCGACAGGTCTGTCACCAGCCACGCTACACCACAGACTTGGCATGGTGACACCCTTAACCGGCCAGAAAAAGATAAAACCGCGTTCATTCACAAAATCCACTGCTTGTTGGGGTGTTCGCAGTCTTGCAGATTCAGTAGTGCGAAAGGTTTTTTCTTGATATTGCTTAAGCTGAGCGGCTGAAAGCGTTGTCATCAATACAATTAATTACCAAAAAACTTTCTTATAGAATTTTTAGCAATTATACCGTCTGAAAAATGTGCGTGATGATATTTGAGCCGCTTCCGCCGATGTTTTGAGCCATACCAATGCGAGCGTTTTGAACTTGTGAACCAGATGCTTCGCCGCGCAGTTGTTGAACCACTTCTACGATTTGATACATGCCTGTCGCACCCACCGGGTGTCCGCGGGCTTTGAGTCCTCCGCGAGTGGCGATGGGGATTTTTCCTGTTGGTGTGATTTCTCCATCCAGAGCCAGTTGAGGACCTTTGCCGCGTTCTGCAAAACCATTGGCTTCGAGTGAAAGAGTGGCCATGATCGAAAAAGCATCGTGTAATTCAAAAAGATCAATATCCGAGGGGGTGATGCCGGCCTGCGCGTAGGCTTGCCGACTTGATTCATAAGCCGCTTTGAGCCAAAGCGGATCTTTGCGATGGTCTATGGCAATTGTGTCAGTCGCAGCCGCAGAACCTATCACCCGAATGAGCCGGCGGCCTGCTGATTTTACTAACTCAAGCGGAACCACCA
The DNA here is from genome assembly GCA_002840715.1 of Chloroflexi bacterium HGW-Chloroflexi-4. Taxonomy (GTDB): domain Bacteria; phylum Chloroflexota; class Anaerolineae; order Anaerolineales; family Anaerolineaceae; genus UBA6107. Next base: position 88,920 of record PHBW01000008.1, on the reverse strand, counting down.
CGGCTGCTGCAGCACCGTCACCAATGGCAGAAGCATCCATCAAGTTGATGGGGTCGGCGATCATACCGGCTTTCATATACTTTTCAATACTGGTAGGTTCGTGAAACCTGGCATAAGGATTGTGGACGGCATTGGCATGTGCATTAACTGCAAAAGGTGCAAAAGATTCTTTGTTCCAGCCATATTCATAAATATAACGGCGCATGATCAGGGCGTTCAATGCCACAAAAGATAGCCCTTGGTCGGCTTCCCAATCGGCATCGGCGGCAGTAGCCAATTGAGCTGTGATCTCGTCGCCGGGGCTGTCGGTCATCTTTTCAACGCCAACAGCAAGAGCCGTTTTCACCTGACCTGAAGCAACCGCCATAACTGCGGTCCGAAAACTGGCTGCTCCAGAACTGCAGGCGGCTTCAATACGCATGGCTTCTGCATGACGCATTCCGATCCAATCTGCAATATATGCGCCCAGGTGCTGCTGATGGTTGGCAGAACCAGACATCATATTACCAACATAAACGGCATCCACGCTTTGCAGTCCTGAATCCAACAGGGCAGAAAGGGCTGCATCCCCGGCTAATTCGCGCAGAGATTTTTCCCAATTTTCTTCAACTTTGATTTGCCCGATTCCAATAACCGCGACTTCTCGCATAATCATTCCTTATAATTTAGTTTCTTATTGCATTATATCGGTGAACTCTATCAGGAGCTATCAAATTTTTCTTGTTTGGAACTTGCAGTCAGGGTAGCGTATAATTTGGCTTATCAAACATTACGAAAGACAAAACGCCTTCTATGCAAAAAAATAAATTATTAATCGGTGCTTTTCTTTTTTCACTCATTTTATATTCATGCTCCCCATCGAATAATGGGGATGATCATTCAATAGAAGTAATCTCAACCGATACGGTTAAGGCTACTCAAATATTAGCGGCACGTGACGCTACAGCAACCCCAACCCCTTTTCAACCCGCCCCCAAGCCTGAAACCATTTATTTTGCCGATTCTGTTCCTCAAGATTGGATTCAGGAGTATGGAAATCTGACACTCAATGATGATTCAACAACGGCTGACTTGGTCCTGGAAATATCTGGGCAAGCTGAATTGTCTCAAATCGCACAATTTGAGCGTATTTATGCCGTTGGAGTGCCTTTTGATACGGTTGCCGACAATATTTCGATAGTGGAATTGAGATCCCTGTGGTCAACCGGTACAACTTCAATCGTCGGTTATGATCAGATTCTTATGGCAGAGACCACGTATAAAGCATTCTCACAATTTTGGGGATTACCTAAAAAATCTTCCGTTAAATTGGTTGAAAAGCAGGAACTTATCTCAGACTTGTGGGCGCAATCAGATGCCTTTGCCATTCTGCCATTTGAAGACATTGAACCTAAGATTAAAATTCTAAAAGTTGATGGCATCAGCCCGCTTGACCGTCCGATGGATGTCGAAAATTATGGGTTAACGATTACATATTCTCTATCTGCTTCACAAGAAGCAGCCGCCCTGCTTCAGCCAGAAATCGATCAAATCAAATCAATCATCCCTACCACCAACCGCGATGAATCAAAAATGACCGTGGTCATGATGACGGGCACAACTGCCCTGGCCCGAGTGACCCTCAAAAAAATTGACCTTAATGGATTTGAGTATCCGGTGGAAATGATAAAGGATTGGTTTTTGAGTGCTGATCTGCGCCATGTGAGCAATGAAGTGTCTTTCATGGAAGGCTGCGCATATGTGGACGCCTATACCATGCAGTTTTGCTCAAAGCCAGACCAGATTAAGGTTCTTGAAAATATCGGAGTTAATGTGGTGGAATCCACCGGCAATCATTTGAATGATTATCCTGGCGATTATTTTGCCAAAACGCTTAAGATGTATCAGGAACGCGGCTGGTTGAGTTTTGGCGGCGGTATCAACCATGAAGCTGCCATCCAACCTGCGACCACTGAAGTTAACGGCAATAAGATCGCATTTATTGGCTGCAATCCGGTTGGGTTTGAAACAGCCTGGGCAACAGAAACACGGGCAGGGTCAGCCAATTGCGATTATGATTGGATGAATACAAAAATAGCCGAACTAAAATCTCAAGGTTTTATAGTGATCACCACTTTTCAAGCAGAAGAAATTGACAGGCAAATGTACGATGGGTTTTACCGCCAAAAATTTAAAGATGCTGCTACTGCCGGTGCAGATATCGTTCAAGGATCGCAGGCGCATGTGCCCATGGGGTTTGAATTTGTCAACAATAGCCTGATCCACTACGGATTGGGCAATTTTCTCTTTGATCAAATGGAACCGCATAATATCCGTGAGTTTTATGACCGCCATATCATTTACAATGGTAAATATATCAACACTGAGCTATTGACGGCCACACTGACGGATTGGTCCAGACCGGTGCCGATGACCTATCAGGATCGCCAAGTGTTATTGAGTGAAATATTTGATGCCAGTGGGATGAGGTAAACATGAAAATTTTTGATGTGAGTTTGACCATTCGTGAAGGAATGGCTGTTTGGCCAGGTGAACCCCTTGTGGTATTAAACAGGCGCACCAAGATTGAAGAGGGAGCACATGCGAATGTCTCTTTTATGAGTCTTGGTGCTCATACCGGCACTCATGTGGATGCTCCTTTTCACTTCATTGCAGAAGGTTCAAAAGCAGACGAAATGCCGCTGGATGTGTTGGTAGGCCCAGCTCAGGTGGTGGAAGTGCCTGGAGCTGTAAAAGTGATTACTGCTGACGTGATTACCTCGTTAAAGATTTCAGATGAACCTAAACGCCTGCTATTTAAGACCAGCAATTCAAAATATTGGGATTTGGAAACCAACGAATTTCAACCAGGCTTTGTTGGCATTGATCTGAGTGCTTCTGAAGCGTTGGTTAATCGCGGTATACGGTTGGTTGGCATTGATTATATTTCGGTCTCACCCTACAAGAACAGCAAACCCACCCATGATGAATTATTGGGTGCTCATATGATCATCATTGAAGGTCTGGATCTTCGTTCAGTTAGTGCCGGATTGTATACGTTGTATTGCCTGCCGCTAAAACTCCACGGCGCAGACGGCGCTCCAGCAAGAGTGATTTTGACACAAGAATAATTTGAAAAAAAACTAAAACTTCTGTTCATTATGAGGTGAAATGATCGAACTTCAGGATAATGAAATCTTGCCGCTTTCGATGGAACACAATTTTTGGACTTGGTCGGCGCAATCCAAAGTCAACCCCATTGCTATCAAACGTGCCAAGGGTGTTTATTTTTGGGATGTGCAAGATAACCGTTACCTTGATCTAAACTCGATGACCATGTGTGTCAATATTGGTCACGGTGATGAGCGAATTATTAATGCCATGATTGATCAAGTGCGTGAACTGCCTTATGCCGGGCCGGGCATGGCCACCAAACCACGGGCTGTGCTAGGCAAACTATTGAGTGAGATCTGTCCGTCCGGATTGACCAAATTTCTTTACACTTTGGGCGGAGCGGATGCCAACGAGAATGCCATAAAACTAGCCAGAGCTTACACTGGCAAACACAAGATTCTTACCAGATACCGCTCGTACCACGGTGCTTCTTACGGCGCCATTGCGGCCACCGGCGATCCACGCCGGGTAGCTTGGGAACCTACGGTCATGCCGGGGGTGGTGCATTTTCTCGATCCCTATCGCTACCGTTCCACATTTCACCGATTGAATCCAAATATCAGCGATGAAGAATTTGCTCAGGATTACCTGAATCATCTTGAAGAGATCATTCAGTATGAAGGGCCTGAAACAATCGCCGCAGTCATGATCGAATCGGTCACCGGCACCAACGGCATTTTTGTGCCGCCTGCAGGTTATATGCAGGGTGTGCGGGCATTATGTGATAAATACCAGATTGTTATGATCGCTGATGAAGTCATGAGTGGATTTGGTCGTACAGGTGAGTGGTTCGCCGTGGATCACTGGAATGTTGTGCCAGACATTATGACAATGGCTAAAGGCCTGACCTCTGCATATGCTCCGCTCGGGGCTGTAGCCATGAAACCCGAAATCGCAGCCACCTTCAATGAGCGCGTTTTTCAGGGTGGATTAACCTATAATGCACATCCAGTTTCCATGGCGGCTGCCATTGCCAACATCGAGGTTATTAAGCAGGATCACCTAATTGAAATGTCCAAGCAAAGGGGGCAGGTGATGGCCGAGATGATGGCAGAACTGGTTGAAAGACATCCCTCCGTGGGCGAGGTACGTTCGATTGGATTGTTCGGGGCTATTGAGTTGGTCAAGGACAAAACCTCGCGTGAACCCACAGCAGGTTACGGCTTGGGCAGCCCTGAAATGACAGCCTTGAAACAATTTTTACTTGACCATGGGGTGTATCTTTATACCCATTGGAACATCATATTATTGATTCCTCCGCTCATCATCACTGATAGTGAATTGGCCCAGGGATTTGAAGTACTTGATAATGCATTAAACATCACAGATAAAATTGCCAAGAATCGGGAGTAAGAGATGGAAGGTATTGAAAAAGTTGTTGTTCTGGGGGCTGGTCCGGCTGGATATTCTGCTGCACTTTACGCGGCTCGAGCCGAGTTAAATCCGCTCGTGCTGACAGGATTGCAGCCTGGCGGACAAGCTGCCCTCACGCATACCATTGAAAATTATCCGGGCTTTCCAGACGGTGTGGGCGGATCTGAATTGGGCGACTTGTTTCAAAAACAGGCTGAACGTTTTGGCGCCAGGATGGAATATGACTCAGTTACTGCTGTGGATTTCAGCAAGAGACCTTTTAAGATCAACACCTATGGCAAAGAAATTCTTGCAGAAGCGGTTATCATCGCAACGGGTGCCAGTCCGGTCAAGTTGAATATTCCGGGTGAGGACACATTATTAGGTAAAGGCGTATCATATTGCGCCACTTGTGATGGCTGGTTTTTCAAAGAAAAAAAAGTGGCTGTGGTGGGCGGTGGAGACAGTGCACTTGAAGAGGCGCTCTTCTTAACACGCTACGCCACTGAAGTGACCATCATCCACAGAAGGGATGCCTTCCGTGCCGGTGCGATTTTGCAGAAACGGATGCACGAAAACCCAAAGATCAAATTGGTGCTGGATTCAGTGGTCAAAGAGATCAGGGGCACTGGAAAAGTTGAAAATTTGTTGATCTCAAATGTGAAAACCGGCGTAGAATCCACCTTTGAGACAGATGGGATCTTTATTTTCATTGGACACACACCCAACAATGACCTTTATAAAGGTCAACTTGAAATGGATGAACGCAATTTCATCAAGGTGGATTCCAAAATGCATACCAGTGTGCCGGGAGTTTTTGCCTCTGGTGAGGCTGCTGATGCAGATTTCAAACAGGTCGTCACTTCAGCTGGTATGGGTGCGGCTGCAGCAATTGAAGCTGGCCGATTTTTATCTGAATAATTTTTGAAATAGTGTCAAACAAAAAAATCCCGAATATTATTCGGGATTTTAATTTTAATACTATGCGGTCTTTTTTACGGGGTTGAAGTAGGTGAAGTGTTGGAACCCGAGCCTGTACCAGACCAGCCAAAGACGCGATAGAGGCTGACGGTGCCAAAATTGACATAAATGGGTTCACCGTCGGAGGTTGAGCCATTTTGTCTGACCACAACAACAGACCATCTGAAGATGTGGTTGGTATTATCCAGCGGGCGCATGCTGGCCGGGACGATGAATTTGGTCTCGGTAACATATTGGGTCAATTTCTTTTCGCCGCCCGAGGTGACATCTTCAACCGTGATTGCATAGCGGTCGTTTTCGCGTAAAGTGCCGACTGATGCCCATTGCAGAGTAATGGTGTCATTCAGGTTGGTATAAACTGTGCCATCCGCGGGCAGCAAGAGGCTTGGCTGCGAATAAGGCGGTGGCAGTGTTGGCGTCGGGGTTGGGCCCGCGGTGGGTTTTCTTTCACACAATGGCAGTGACAAACGCATACCTTCATATACTATATCTGAATTCAAATTATTAAAAGTCTTGATGGAATCCACGCTGATGTTGTAATTTAAGGAGATGCCCATCAAGGTGTCATTTTCAACAACAGTATATGGATACGTGCCGCAGGCATTTTCAGTGGCTTCCTGGGCGCTTAAGGTGGCAGTCGGCATGGGGGATGCGGTTGGGGTGGGTACAGGCACCAGAATGGTTTGGCCTTCTGTTAAAGTCAGACATTCTGCGTCCAGATTATTCAATTTTGTGATGCTGCCCACAGAAACACCATAGATTGCAGCAATTAAACTGCAAGAATCTTGCGCTTTTACCACATAACTGATGGGAGGTAAATTTGTGGGGGTTGGTGCTAAAGTAGGCTCGGTGGTCGGAGCAGGCGTGTTAGTGCTGGTTGGGGTTAATGTAACCGTTGGAGTTACAGTCGGTTCAGCAATGCTGCCGGTTCCCTTTAGAATTACAAAGATCAATGCGGCGCCGAGACCCAAAACCAGCACGACCAGGCCAAGTGCGGCCGGCAGACTTAATTTCAATTCGGGCAGTTTGGGTGATTGCACCGGGCTTGTTGCGGCAGTTTTTGTTGAAGTGGTAAAGTTCCTTCCACAAACCAGACAACGGGTGGCGTTCTCGCTTAAGCGAGTTCCACAAGTAGGACAGACTTTATTGGGTGAAGTGTTGGATTCAGGACTCATATATTATTCTTTCAAGAGGGTCAAAAGAGAAATTATAACATCACTAAAGACCACTGGTTTCCTTTGCAAGGGTATGAGTGTGTGATATTCTAGAAATCGATGAATACCATCAGCCTCTATTTTCACGTTCCTTTTTGCAACCGCAGATGCGGATATTGTGATTTTAACACATTTGCGGGCATGAAATCTTTTATACCGCAATATGTGGATGCTGTGTGTAACGAAATTAAAATGGTCTCTGTCTCCTCCGGTCAAAACCTCAAAGTTGGAACCATCTTTTTTGGCGGCGGAACACCCTCTTTATTATCCATTCAACAATATAAACAACTCTTTGAAACATGTAGAAATTTCTTTGATCTGTCATTAACGACAGAAATCACCATCGAAGCCAACCCCGGAACAGTTAATCGGGACTATTTGGCAGGGTTACATGATGCAGGCATCAACCGCATCAGTTTTGGAATGCAATCTGCGCATCCAGATGATTTACACATTCTGGATCGCCAACATCACCATGAAGATGTAATCAATGCCGTCGCGTGGAGCAAACAGGCTGGATTTAACCATATTAACCTGGATCTGATCTTTGGTATCCCCGGGCAAAGTCTTGAGCGATGGGAGGAAACCCTCAACCTTGCTTTGGCTGAAAATATTGATCATTTCTCTCTTTATTCATTGATCGTTGAAGAAGGCACACCCATGCACCGTTGGGTGGCCCGTGGTCTGCTTCAAGGTCCCGATGATGACCTGGCAGCGGACATGTATGAAATTGCCATGGACAGGTTGGAGCAGGCAGACTATTTGCAATACGAAATCTCAAATTGGGCGAAACGAGCCGAGGATGACAACCGCTGCCAGCACAATTTGCAATATTGGCGATTTTTACCATATTTTGGTTTTGGTGCAGGAGCACATGGGTTTGTCAATGGCATCCGCAACGAAAATACTGGCGCGATCCTTGAGTACATCCGCAAGGTAAATCAAAATCAGCAAGTTGTATTTCCAACCGGACCGGCAGGAGAAAGACTTGACCAGCTATCGACCTGGGATCTGATGCAGGAATTTCTGATGGTCGGTTTCAGACTAACTGATGAAGGGGTGTCGCAAAATGTTTTTCAAACCATGTTTGGACACAATTTGGAAGGAGCTTTTGGGAAACAGATAAACTACTTGGTAAAAAATGGATTGATTGAACCACATCCGCAGGATAAAACTCGTCTTCGCCTTACCCGGCGAGGACGGTTGTTTGGTAACAATGTTTTTGCTCAATTTGTGGGAAACCCACCATTGGATTCACTCTAACTGAAAAAATTAGTAAACATGCACCAGTGTTCCGAAACCGATGGTTTCCATTAATTGGTGATCGGCTTCTGGTGTCACCCACCGGTAAAGCCAGCGTGCTTCGTCGGTCAGCATGTTGATGCATCCGTGGCTTTTGGGGACGCCAAAATCTTGGTGCCAATGCGTGCCATGAAAGGCGACGCCGTTGGTCATTTCAAAGAATGAAGTCCATGAAACACCTGGCAGCACATAAGCACCGTTGGTGTAATTATTGTAAGGTTCCGGATAACCCATATGTTTGGAAAGCATTTTTGATTGAACATTGAAATACCCGGTTGGGGTTTTCCAGGTGGAGCCGGTGGGTGGGGTGTAATTGAGGCCGGAAGAAATTTTGGTATGCAAAACGATTTTGCCGTCTTCGTAAGCGGTTAATTCCTGATTCTCGAGAGAGACTTCGATAAATTTCTTCTCGGGGGGCACATCCGTAGCAAGGGGTGACATTTCTGATGGCGGCACGACACGGGCATGTTTTGCAGGGATGTAGTAATCCAGATTTTCAGCATATTTCAACATCTCATCGCGAATGCGAAACCACGGTTCTCCGTCAGGTCCTTCGGCAATCCCTACCGCCCAATGGACGGTGTCAAAATAGAGTCGGTAGCTCTCGGTCCACACACCGGGGGTGCGCTGGAACATGCTTTGAGTAAATGGCACCGTTATTTCGATGGCGGTCAAGCCCTCGGGTAGAAAAGATGGCACCTGATTAAGTTTAACTTCCACCGGTTGAACAGCGGCGCAATGGATAAAGCCGCCCCAGACGCGATACCATTTGGGATTGTATTTGGGTTTTTTATCCGAGATAACTTCATAATAAACTGGCATAATTTCATCACGCTGGCGTTGAAACTTGATTGTGCTTTCTTCATCCGGGCGGCTGTAAACACTTAAAGATTGGGATGAATCTACAGCCACGCGAATCAACGGTCCACTGTCTTGTAATTCTGCGAAATTGAATGCAGGTGTAAAGGCCAGGCTAGAAAGGGTCAAGCCTGTCAATTTTAGAAAGTTGCGACGCGAGAATTCTTGACTCATATTGTCTGAATTATACCAGCAGATTTTTTGTCAAGCATTTTCAATCAAATCAGAGAGATCACAGCGAAGAGCATATCGGCGAAAGGCCTGGGTTTCAGCCATGCTTTTTTGAATTTTCTTTTTAAACTCTTCTTGTTTAGTGAGGTCTGCAAAGCCGCCTGGCGTAAGCAGGATGGTTTTATCGCCCTCGGTTTGGATGGTGATATCGCCTCGTGCGGTCATCCACTGGACGGTTAAACGAATGATCTCTTCAGTGGTAGCCAATTCAATAGCAAGTTCTCCAACGTTGATCATAGGCTGGTTTTGTATGAAACTTTGTTTAATTTTTTGGGCCGTGTTTTTAATTACAATTTCAGTTTCGTTTTCAACTGGTTCGCTCGTAAACCAAAACACGCGTACCGGTTGAACTTTTGTAATGATCTGATCCAGAATGGCTTGCGAAGGCGGCATGGAAAGGATTAATAAAGTCTCATTCGTCGTTAATTCGAGTCGGTTTTTTGTTGCAAAGGGATATTGATTCAACCCTTCGTAATACACTTCTGGCTGATATTTATCGACCAGGTTCTTTGTAAACAACGATGAGACTGAACTTTTACGGTAATCATGATGCTCGATGGTTTTTCTTTTTTTAGAAATGAGCACCAGGGTTTCATTTTCGACTGGACGGAAATCCAGCCATTCGAGTTGAAATTGAGCTTGACCTTTATAAGTTGATGCTCGGGCTGTATAAGCCAGATCAAACAACCCTTCGGGCTGGGGCAGTCCGGCGGATTGCCACCACAAAAATTTTGATGCTTGCTCTTTTGCGTCTTCAACCAAAAGCTGCATGTGCTCTTTGGTTTTACCTATTGGGGTGGCGCTGACCAGCCTCATATTTTTGGCGGCCATCACAATGGGTGGGTTTCCTGCTCCAAATGGTGCCAGTTGATCAATGGATTGCAGCAGTGCGAGATCAATTTGTGATGGCTGCTGCCAGACGTCGATCTGAAGTTCGTTCACCACTGGATGGAGTTCGCACTGTGCCTCCACGGCTTTATCCAGTTCACGCTGAAAAGCTTTGAAATTCTTAGGATCCAGGGCGAGGCCGGCAGCCATGGGATGCCCGCCAAAAGAAGTCAAGAAAACCGCGTTTTGTCTGATGGAAGCGGTGATGTCAATTCCTTCAATGGATCGTGCTGATCCACGCATTAAACCGCCAGGAGGAGCCACCATCAGAATCACCGGACGATGATAAAGTGAGATCAAACGGCTGGCTACAATACCCACCACACCTGCCGGCCACTCAGGGTGAGAGAGGATCAAGACAGGATGGTCAAGCAAACCTGGATTGCGTTCAATTTGAGCGAGTGCGCCTTGAAAGACATGGTCGCATAATAGTTTACGCTGCGCGTTTAGACCTTCCAAACGATTGATGGTAACCGATATGACTGCCGGGTCATCAGAGAGTAAAAATTCAACCATTGGGTTGGCGTCTGAGAGTCTTCCAACAGCGTTCATGCGTGGTGCAAGTGCAAATGAGATGGATTCCTCGGAGAATTGCGCTGCCTCAATCTCCGCAGCTTGCAACATGGCACGCAGAGCAGCCCGGGGAGATTGACGGATCAAGTCAATGCCTGATTGTGCCAAATAGCGTGAATCTGCGTGTAATTCTGCAATATCAGCAACGATGCCCAAAGCGGCAAGGTCGTGAAGTGAACGCGCTCCATCTTCCTTGTGGCTGCGTTCAAATAATGCTTCAGCGAACTTGCAGGCCACCCCGACCCCCGGCAGTGGACGCAGCGGATGGTCAAATGCAAGCCGCTGTGGATTGATGATCGCATAAGCTTGAGGAAGTACTTCGGGCAGGGTGTGATGGTCTGTAATGATCACATCTATATTGTGCGATTGTGCCCAGGCAATCTGATCAACCTCAGAAATGCCAGTATCGCAGGTGATCAACAATGTGACGCCTTGCTGCACAAATGTCTGCAAGACTTCCAGTTTTATGCCATGACTTTCTGGTCCGCGCACGGGCACATGATAGACCACTTTCGCGCCAACCTGTCTCAAAGCTGAAACCAAAGTGGCAGTCGCAGTTTGGCCGTCCACATCGAAATCACCCCACACACCGATCAACTCGCCGGATTTTTTGGCATGCAGTGTGCGTTCGATTCCTTTTTCCATGTCCTGCAGTTCGTAAGGTGAGGCGGGGGTATAGGTTTGAAAATCCATAAAGGCGCGGGCTTCAGCGGAGGAATGCACCCCCTGGCGGTGCAGAATACGCAGCACCAATTCAGGCAAATTCAACATGGTAGTCAAATCGGATGGCAGGGGATTTTCCGGTGGATTGATCCAGCGGGTTGCAGAAGCAGGTAGTAAGGGTTTCATGCTCTAAATCGAATCAAAATCAAAAATAAAGGCAGCGTCTGAATCGGCCGGTTCTTCATCCAATTCACTTGTGCCAGCTTCTTTTCCCCGGTCGCAAAGTGAACGGTAGCGGCAGAATTTACAAACTTTCGTGTTGTCGGTTTTATTGAAAGCTTCTTTGTCTTTTGAAGTGATTTCGGCGGCTAAAAGTTCAAGCTCGGTTTGATCCGCGTCATTTTGCGCGCTTGAATAGGCGAATATGACGGGCGATTGAGGGAAGGCTGGATACCAGTAAACCATTTCAATGGATTCAGGCTGAACAGTCTGACTTGCTGGAAGGTTAGAGATCACAAAAGGATAGACTTTGCTCTGCATACGCGCCAACAAGGTCTGGCGTTTGGGTTGGTGCTGTGAAGTTTTCCAATCATAGATAATTATTTTTCCGTCTGTCTTGAGCATCAGGTCGATTTTGGCTGCCAGACGGAAGCCGCCAAACGGAATGGTGTTAAGTTTCTCAACTGAAAAACTGCCGGGTGTTGGGTGAAGATTGAGGTTTAAGAAATTTTGCCACCAATCTGTTAGCTCCGGATGTGTAATTTGCCCCGAAAGCACATCCGCCGGGATGCCCGAAAAATATTGTTGACAGAGCAGGTGAAAACGGGTGCCCATCAGCATCAGGGCTTCCTGTTCTCTAATGGGTTCGCTTTCAACCGCAGGCCAATCGAGTCTCAAAATTTCTTTGAGGTAGAAACGGTAAGCGCAGTCTTTATAATCTTGCAGGTTTTGTTGGGTAAAAACGAAGGAATCAGGCAGCAGCATTCTTTTCCTCCAAAATGGCGTGCAAAGCCTCAAGCGGAAGCGCCATGCGGGCTTCTTTGCGCCTTCCGGTGTTCCAGGTGATGATCAGTGATTCGCGGGCACGGGTAATGCCAACATACAACAAGCGCAGTCGTTCTGAAGAATATTCGATCCTTGCCTCGCGTGTGGCATATCCGGGTTCCATGAACATGCCAGGGATGTCGTCATTCACGATGGCTTTCAACTTGGAGAGCAGTTCCGCTTCAAGATTGAGATGGTTGGCAATGAACCATTTTTCACCCTTGTAATTGTCAAACTCCTGCGCGGAAGGGAAATCATAATTATTGACGGATAGCAGATAAACCCTGTCCCACTCAAGCCCTTTGGCTTTATGGAAGGTGCTGACCAGCACTTTACCTTTGTGGGCTTCCGGGTTGAATCCGGTATCATCCTCACTGAAACCAGCGAATTTGCGCTCATTGGAGGCAATTTCAGCCAGGTCGATCGCAAACTGCGGCAATTGATATTCAGGGTGGTTGCGTGCGCTGAATTCAAGCAGTAACGCCAGTTTATGTGTTAATGCTAAATCCTGTGGTGAAGTGAAGAGGTCTCGTCCGACGGTTAGCAGCAGTTGATCTATTGGCAGGGGTGCTGCATTTTGCCAGCGGACCATATCTACCAGGAACTTGCTGAATTTTCGATCCAGGACTGGCGGCAATGCTTCAAGTTGAAGTGTTTTGCGCCAACCATTTGGGGTGTCTGCGTATAGCAAAACTTCCAATTCACGCACCTTTTTCAATTGGTTGAACAGGTTCGAAACATCAGATTTGCAGGTCTCAAGGTCAGGGTTATCATGAGTTAACAATTGAAACACTGCAGCCAACTTATTAACGGCGGAGGGGTCAGACAGACAGACGAGCACTTTTTCGAGGATGCGCGTTACACGGCGAGTGGATTGGGTGCTTTTTAGCATTTCAACGATTTCGATGCCGGCAAATTCCAGCGCTTCAACCACTTTTTCAGCGTGAAAACCGATCGGGCAGAGAACAGCGACTGTTTTATCTTGATGAGCAGGTAGCCAATTTCTAATCGATTCGACTACTTTTTTGATCTCTTCTTCAGAATTCACCGCGTTCTTCATGATGTAAACGGATTGCGGGTGATCAGGCGGGTTGGGCTGCGGATCGCCAGGCGGGGCGGGGATGATGTAAGGAAGTGAAAGCGAACTGCGAAGGTCTTCCACCGGGTGAGCGTCTCGTGTCCACTTGTTTAGATCGTTGGCGAGACGGATGATGCTTTTATTGGAACGTCCGGAATTGGCAAGGTCTTTTGCAACCACACCGGGTTCACGTAAAAAGTCGCGTAGAAAAGTAGGGCTGGCGGTGGTAAAAGTCTCATAGATAGCCTGATTGGTGTCACCCACCCGCACCCAATTGCCGTCCGGTCCCACCAGCAGCCTGAGGATGCGCTCCTGCACCAACGAAGAATCCTGGGCTTCATCCTCAAGGATATATGGCCAGCGGTAGCGCAGCCGTTCAAGAAATTCACGGTCTGATGAGAGCACGCGATGAGCCAGTCGGACCAGGTCTGAGAAATCCACAGAACCCCGATAACGCAGTCCCCTTTGATATTCAAAATAGACCTGAACGGCCATCTCAAGCAGTGGATCGGAAAGATGATGTTTTTCGATTTTCTCACGCAATTCGGCAGGCTCAATTTGCAGATCTTTTGCCTGGCTGATGAAATTGGCGCAAATGCTGGTTATGCTTTCATTCCAATTTTTATGCGTTTTTGGTTCATTATGCAAGTCAATACTTGGGTCTATATATTGTTCGGCCAGTTCAGGATGCTCCCTAAGATAAGCAGCCGCGGCTGCTTCAATCATGCGCGAAGATTCATTTTCGTCAAGAATGGAAAATTGTTCTGAAAGACCAGCCAAATCAGGTCTTTCTCGCACGATGTCATGCGCCAAACCGTGCAGGGTGCGAACACGGTAGCCCATGTTTTCGAGAAGTCCAGCTTCGCGTACAAATGATGCGATGCGAGTCGAAAAGTTATCCACGGCAGAATTGACAAGAGTGACGATCAAAATTTCCTGGTCGTCGTAGATGGTGCCTTGTGTGATCAATTGGGCAGCCAGTGCAGAAAGTGTGGCAGTTTTTCCGCTGCCAGGCACGGCAGCCACGCCCATTTTGCCGTTTTGATATTTGAGAATTTCTGCCTGCATTGGACGGGGCTTAAACATGCTTCACCCCCGGCTTGTTTTGAAGTTTTCGCAGGATGGTTTGCACAGCCATGATCAATGCGCCGCGCTCTTCATTACCTTGTTCGTTGACCCCCAGTGTACACATGAAAATGTGCTCACTGCAGCGGCGAATGAGGCCATCCATGATGCGGATGAGGGATTGCTGGTTGGCTGCGTTTTCGTGCATGTCTGACCACAATTTTCCGTTCTGCCAGTTGCGGTTGAGCACGTAAGGATGGGTTAGGGGTTGATCCAGACGCGTCCACCAGCCTTGTGAACCGATATCCAGCCAGAATTGAAATCGCACAGGGCGGTTGTTCATCAAGTAAGAAAAAGCCGGAGAAACCAGAACAGAACCGGATCTGGTTTTGGATTCCCAATCACTCATATATTGGGCAGAGAGTATGCCTGTTTCGACAAGACGGATGTACTCTTTATTCAAATCAGGTGTTTTTGGAGAGGTTTCAATGTTCATCACCTGTCTGAACTTGCGGGCGGATTCCACCAGCCGGTTGACAGCAGCGGCAGAATCGAAATTTTGATGGAATTTATAACCTGGCTGAGAAAGGAGTTCACCGAATAATCGGCTGATGAATATATCCAGTTCTAGAGAATCATCTATGGCGTTCTCTTCGAGCCACAGCCGCAGTCTTTCAAAGCGTTCGCCAACCAGAAAGCTGATGCGCTGCTGCATTTCTTTGTTCTTCACGGAATCAAATGAGCGCAGAATTCCATTAGCTTGGCCAAAAAGCACCTGGGTGATCAAATCTGCACGGATGTAATCACAGTCTTCAATCAACAACAACATGGCGATTCGTATTTCGTCCTTAACGGGTTTCAAATTCCAGGTCGGAAAAGCCAGTTTTACCAGTGTGAGCACTGCATTGATGGCTGGTTCGTCGCGCAGTCCTCTGGATGGGCGAAAGGTGCTCAAACTGAGTCCTGCATTGGTGAAACGTGCATTAATCGAGTGGCGTAGCGAATCGCTTAAAAAGGGCGTCAGAACCACAATTTCTTCTGGCCTTACACCCTGGTTATCAACCAAATCCTTCACCTGGTCTGTGATCCAATCCAGGCCCTGGGGATAGAAACGGAAGGTGTGGATTGAAAAAGCGTTTTGGATTTCTATTGGGATTTCAGATTCGATTTTGTGGTAAGTCAGGCTGGTGGTCAGTGCAGTTTCCAGATGTTCCAGCTCTGGTGTTTTAATCATGGATTCGGTGAACTTGATTGTCTTCTCACAAGCCTTGCTGAATCGGCTGGCTGAAATAGGATCCGCGCCCATAAAGGAGCGAAATCCGCCTTGTTCGTCTTTTATGATCAAAGCTGACTCAAAATCAGGCATCCAGGATTCTATCAAGTCGTGCGCCACCGGGTAATCCTCTTCAGTATTATCGTAGATCAAGTGTCTGTACGTGGAAGTCAGGTATTGCCTGCATAAAAGCGAAGGCCATAAATGATTGGCAAAAACGGATAACTGCAAAGAAAAATCCAGCAGATTTTGCTGCAGACACAACTGCCTGAATCGCAGCGCGCATTCTTGAGCTTGATCATAAATGATGGCTTGCGAGGGTTTGCCCGCCCAGGCTTGGATGAGCCGTGTTGATATTTCTTCTGGCGAGAAACCCACCACTGCAGATTTGTTGAGGTTGTCGAGTATCTGGCTGTAAAGGCGGTTGGGATCGACGGTCACACTTTCAAAGTATCCAATTTGTAACAGTGGTTCCACAAGGTTTGAAAGGTAATATTGGGCTGTTTCAAGTGTCAGAAAACGGGGAGGTTTATCAGGCGCACCAAAACCTTTTTCTTTGGCAACCAGGGGCCAAAAAAGGGTCAACATGCGCTGCGCCAAACCACCAATGGTAAGGATGGCTGGTTCGCCCCCTGATGTAAAATTTGGTGTTCTTATGATTTTTTTAAACGGTTCGGCCAGCGTGCGCTGAGGCACGAGGATCAAGATGGAATCTGAGGGTACACCGGCTTTAATCAACGCTTGCATGTGGTGGACTGCTGCGAAGGTTTTGCCGCAGCCTGCCGGTCCGTGCAAAAATACCCGTGATTGAACGGGTAAATCTGCGATCTGCTGCTGTATTGAAGTAAGCTTTGATTCTGTCAAAAAAATGTCCTTCAGGTTCTAAAAAGGCTGCCCCGCCATGCTGTGCAGCACAGCGCGTGTCAAAATCGAATCTGCGGTGGAGCGGTGTGCATTCGGCAGTGCGATCTGAAAAGATGCACCGGCTTCTTCAAGTTTGAAATACTTCATTGATCCCCTGACCGGGTTCCACACACCGCGGTAATCAGAATACAATGCCAGCACATCCACCACTTTGAAATTTTCTCGCCATGGAAATTTATAAGCGGCGTGCGATTGCTGCATCATACGTAGATCAAAAGGCGCGTTATAGGCTGCAATGGTGCGTCCATACAATATGTTGCGGATGGTAGGCCATTGAACCAGCCAGTTTTGGGATGAAGCTACCATTTCGTTTGTGATGCCGTGGATACGTGAAGCTTCGGCCGGAATGGATTTGGAAGGTTTCACCAAAGATGAATATAAAACGCTGCCGTTAAAATCCACGATCGAAATTTCGACAATTTCATCTGTTTTATCAAGTCCGGTTGTTTCAGTGTCAATGTAGACCGGTTTTTCAGCGACCCAACGGGCTGCGGTTTGGATGGCATTTTGCTTTAATGGTTCGGGTGCGGGATTTGTCATGAATCTTTGCCTATTGATCCCATTCCAAGAGTTCCTGCAATTCGACCGTGAAATTAGGATTGCCGCGAGCAGAGATGTATGCGCCGCCGTGACCCGCGGTTGGTATTGTGCCATCAATAAATTCAGTCACTTTTACACCATTGATGTATATTTTGAAGGAATCATTGATCAGCATAACACCCAATCGGTTAACTTGTCCGCTGCCAGTTTTGATGTTGGCATCCGCAGTCCATGTTTTGAGGTTGTAACCATTGCCTTCAGCGTCAATACGGTCAATGATATAGCTGCCATCGCAAGAAAGACCAATGAAATAGCCAAGTGTGCTTGCATAGGTTGGAACCCGCATTGCCAGGCCATAATTGTCGCGATCTGAGCAGGTAATAACTTTGAAGGTGCCTTCAAGGTAGAAATTGGTTGGGGTTGGTGCAGAAAGGCGCCAGCGTTTTCCCCCGTTGATAGTTTTACTGGTGAAATTTAGTCCGCCTACCTGGTGAGAAATGATAATTGAATTATCTTCATAAGGATTTCCTGCAAGACCAAAGGGATTGCCGCTGGTGGCAGAATTGAAGGTGAAGTCCGGCGCGCCAAGTGTGAGTTTGGGGTCGCTGGGGTTCACGGTCGCAGTTGGGGTTACTGTGGCCGTGGGGGTAGGTTCGGGTGTGGCGGTGTCGAGTGCCAATGTCGGAAGGGCTTCTGTGGGTTGAATCATGGCTGCGGAGGTTTCTGAAGCGGCCAGTGTACCGGCCACGCGCGTGGAGATAACATCCACTGCGGGGGTGCCATTCGCTTTGGGCAAATTGCAAGCGGTCAAAATCATGACCATGATAAGTGTAATAAATAGTATTTTTTTCATATTTCCTCTCAGTTATATTTTTATTATAGCTTTTCACAAGATTCTTCACAAATAATTCTGTAAGTTTAAACAAGGGTGTTTTTCACGGAAAAATGCTTCAGGTATAATAATTTGAGTGCTATGAAAACCAATGTGATTCAACTTGAAGCGCATGATGATGTCATCTCAATTAAAGACAAGATGGCCTGGCAATCTTGCCAGCGCATGATTTTGGTTTGGCCAAAAAAGGGCAGAATTCTACACAATGAATTGGAATTAGTGCTGCTCAATCGTGAAGCCAATTCACTTGGGTCTGAGCTAGCTTTGGTTACGCATCATCCTGTGATAAGTGAATGGGCGTTGGATTCTAATGTGCCATTATTTGCTTCTATATCTGCAGCTGAAAGAAGTGCCTGGAAAGCTGATACCAAGGGCAGCATTGCCAATAAGGTGCCTAAAGGGGTGGATGCCAACAAAGCAATCAGAGCGCAACTGCCTCGCCAGGCATCATCCAAACCGGAAACCCCTTTGACTAAGGGGTTGGCTCTTGTAATTAGTCTGGGAGCCTTGATTGCACTTTTGGTGGTGCTCCTCCCGCATGCTGAAATTACATATTTTCCAGTAACCTCATTACAAGAAGTTGAAATACGGATCAAAGCATCAGAGGTTTTTTCCGGCATTAATCCTTCGGGCGGTATCCCCGCAAAAGCCGTGTTTATTGATGTGAACGGAGAGAAAGCCATGCCAAGTACTGGCAAGGTTTCCATTCCAACCACCAAAGCAGTGGGGGAAGTGATTTTCACAAACCTGACTTTTTCAGATGTCACCTTGCCAACCGGCACTCTTTTACTGGCAGGTGATCAAACCCTGACAAGTTTTAGTTTGACAGAAGCCGTTGTGGTTCCGGCAGGTGTGATTGATTCTGCTGCTGGCAAAGTGGAAGCCTTAATTACCGGCACAGAAGGCAACCTGGCAGCCAATTCGGTCTGGACCTTGCCCGGCGGCATGTATGCACTGGTGAGTGTCAGCAATCCTGAAAAATTTAGCGGTGGTGGAGGCGTGGAAACGCCGTCTCCCAGCGCCGAAGATTACGCACTGCTTGAAAGACAATTGTTAGAAGACCTGATGATTCAGGGGTTGGCAAGTTTGCAAGCTGAAAAAGTTGAAGGGTTGGTGTATATTGAGCCAAGTCTCACTCTTGAAAAAATTTTACTGAGTGAACAGGTTAACAAGATTGACGAACCGGCTGACGAAGCGATCTTGCGTTTGAATGTCAGGTTAAAAATATTTGGCTATCAGCAAAGCGATCTTAACGCCATTGCAGATTTAGTATTAACCTCAAACCAACCGCAAGGATTTGTGCCGGTTAAAGACAGTATCACTTTGAATCGAGTAGGTGATTTTCGAGTGGATGATTTTGGTCAGGCTGCTTGGACGATGAAAGCTTCGCGCCTGCTTGTGCCAGAGTGGAATATGGAACAAGCCTCAGCCAATTTGGCGGGTATGAAGGTCAACCAGGCTCAGTCACTTTTTTCAAATATCTTTGCACAACGTTCCCCGGCGGTGATAGAGAGTTGGTTCTCAAAATGGCCCTGGATGCCGTTTCTTTCGACCAACATTTCGTTCGCTTCTGGAGATGTTCAATGACCGGCAGGATCATGGCAGTTGACCCAGGTGAGAAACGTATAGGCCTGGCCATTAGCGATGAAACCGCCACTTTAGCCCGCGGATTAGGCGTTATCAAACACGTGTCGCTTAAGCAAGATTGTATTGAAATCACAGAGCTGGCAAAAAAGAATGAGGCAACACGCATTATCATTGGTAGTCCGATCGGTGAAAACAACGAAGACAGACCTCAAACGCGGCATGCCCAAAAAGTGGCTGAAATGCTGGCTGAAGTTTCAGGGCTGCCAGTGGAATTGTGGGATGAAAACGGAAGCACTAATAGGGCTAAAGAAATCCGCTTGGAAAGCGGAGCAAAACGCGATAAACGAGGCGGACACCTAGACGAAGTAGCGGCTGCCGTAATTTTACAAACCTGGCTTGAAGAGCATCATAAGGACGGAAAAGACCATGCGTAAATCAACTTTTTGTTCGTTAATTCCGATTTTATTGATTTTCTTATTACTTGTATTGGGACTCGCTATTTTTTGGGTGGGTGTGCCTGCACTGGCCGAAGGCAGTTTTGGAAGTGCTGCACACAACCTGACCCCCATGCAGCGCTGGACCTACAGCCTTCAGGTGTTGGTCAATGAAAACAAATTGACCATGCCAAAATCGTTAGTTGCTTCGCAGACTATTTTCACCATTCCTTCTGGAGCAAGTGTCACTTCAGTAGCCATGGCCTTGGAACAAAATGGATATATCTCCAGTTGGGAAGCGTTTCGCTATTACGTGATCTATAAAGGGATGGATACTCAGATCAAGGCCGGTGATTTCAAGCTTTCACCCTCCATGACAGCTGTTGAAATTTCACAATCCATTCAATCTGCTTATTCAGCAGATGTGCCGTTCTATATTTATCCAGGCTGGCGAGCTGAAGAGATCGCAGCGGCTTTACCTTCCTCAGGTATTGAAGTTACCCCAGATGAGTTCATGGAATTGGTAAAAAATCCGGGCAATCTTGATTTGCCAGGTAATCTGCATGGGTTGCTTTCTCTGGAAGGATATCTATTCCCGGGTGAGTATGTGATCAATCGCAAGATAAGTGCACAAAACCTGGTGATGACCTTTGTTCAACGCTTTGAAGAATCAGTAAGCGCCGATATTCAAGTGCAATTACAAGAAAATGGTCTTTCTTTCCGTCAATCCATCGTTTTGGCATCCATTATTCAACGTGAAACATTCGATGACAGCGAACGTGCTTTGATGGCTTCCGTCTTTTATAACCGTTTGGCAGACGGGATGAAACTTGAAACGGACCCGACGGTTCAATATGCCCTTGGGTACAATGATTCATGGGGCGGTTGGTGGAAGACACCGCTGGCGGTAGGCGACCTGTCCGTACAATCCCCATTTAACACCTATATAATTCCAGCATTACCTGATCATCCGATTTCAAATCCTGATTTGCCGTCCATTTTGGCAGTGGCAAAACCAGAGAGCAGTTTTTATTATTACTTCCGCGCCAATTGTGATGGATCTGGTTCGCATGTTTTTTCATCAACTTTTGAAGAGCATCTATCGAAAGCATGTGAGTAAATAAAACGCAGGGGAGGTTCATGAACCTCCCCTGCGTTTTGTAATCAAGGTATAGATTATTTTGCGTTGTAGCCGGGTCCGCTCTTGAAGAAATCGTTATTCGATTGGATGGCGGGGGTCAGGTCAACAACCTCGCCGGCAGCCAAAACTTTGGTGGCTTCGAGATGAACTGGATCACCGTCATGATTCTTGCCGTCATAAACGGTTGTGAATCCGGCAGTTCCAACGGGCATGGATTGGGTTTCGCCGCCCTTGGCTTTGTAGGCTGAAGGGACTTCATCTTCAGGGAAAATGGCACCTACAGGGCATTCTGATTCACAGGCGCCGCAGTCAATGCAGGTTTCTGCATCAATGTAATACCACGGATATTTATCTTCGGGTTTTCCGGCTACGATACATTCAACTGGACAAACAGTGGCGCAAGCGCCTTCACGCACACATAAACTTGTAATTACTCTGGTCATTCAATCCTCCGATATTATAAATTGTATGTGATTTCAGGCAAACCGATTTTCGGCTTCCTGCCAGTTGACTAGGTTCCACCAATTGGTGATGTAGTCTGCACGACGATTCTGATATTTCAAATAATAGGCATGCTCCCAAACATCGATCACAAGAAGCGGTTCAAGACCCTCTTGCATGGGTGCATCCTGGTTTGCAGTGGAGTGGATAACCAACTCGCCATTTTTATCTTTGCTTAACCAGCACCAACCACTGCCAAAACGGCCTAGAGAAGCTTTTTCAAATTCAGCTTTGAAGGTTTCAAAGCTGCCCCATTTTTTTGTAATTGCTTGAGCCAGCTTGTCTACTGGTTCTCCCCCCTGACCAGGAGCCAGACAGGTCCAGTAGACATTGTGGTTGTAAACCCCGCCGCCCATATTTTTGACGGTCAGGCGAATATCTTCAGGAACTTTGTTAAGATCGGTTAATACTTCTTTTAAGGGTAAAGAAAACAATTCAGGGTGTTTTTCAATGGCAGTGTTAAGATTTTTCAAATAAGTGGCATGGTGCTTGCCATAATGAATTTCTACTGTTTGAGTATCAATAAATGGTTCCAATGCGTCTACGGCATATCTTAATGGTGGTATTTCGTAAGGCATTTTTTCCTCCTCTAGACCTATTTATATTCCATCGAAAAACGCTGATGTATCTCAAGTACAATTAGATTCTAGTCAAGGAAAAAGTCTTTGTCAAGTGAAGTAGAGTAACTTGGTCAAATAAAACAAATTACTACGGGATCAGGTCATTGAATAAAATTATAAATGTTTCACCAGGTTTCGGGCTTTTTTTGGGTATTTTGGCTGTCTCAACAGCCTCCATTTTTATTCGTTTTGCACAGGGTCAGGCTCCTTCGTTGGTGATTGCTGCGGGGCGATTGGTTATAGCCACGCTTCTGCTTGCACCTTTTGTTTTAATTCGATTCTGGGCGGAAATTAAATCAATTCCCAGACGGAAATTCGGTTTGCTGATTCTTGCCGGACTCTTTTTAGGTCTGCATTTCGCTTCCTGGATTACTTCATTGGAGTATACCAGTGTGGCAAGTTCAGTTGTTTTGGTCGCCACATCTCCTTTATGGGTGGCTTTGCTTGCACCGATATTCCTCAAAGAGAAAATTAATAAAATAGTCTTTTTTGGGTTGATTGTTTCACTTTTGGGGAGCTTTATCGTAGGGCTAAATAGTGCCTGCCATTTTTCTGGTGGTCAGGTGTCATGTCTCTCACTTGAAAGCATGTTTGGAGGAAGACTATTTATTGGCAACCTGCTGGCTTTGGCAGGGGCATTGTTCTCAGGCGGATATTTATTGATCGGCAGGCGGGTGAGAAATTCTCTGACACTACCGGTTTATACTTTTTTGGTCTATGGCATGGCAGCGGTGGTTTTAATTATATTGGTTGTTTTGACCGGTACATCCATTGAAGCATATTCTGCCAATACCTGGATTTGGATAGTTTTACTGGCCATTGTGCCGCAATTGCTTGGACATTCAACTTTTAACTATTTTCTAAAAACACTTTCAGCAGCATTTGTCTCCATTGCACTTCTCGGTGAACCGATCGGTACAGTCATCCTGGCCTATCTTTTTTTGCACGAAAGCCCGTCCTTGCTTGAAATCGGAGGTGGAATATTGATCCTGATCGGTATCTTTGTGGCATCAAGGGCTAATAATCAAATACCACTCAAACAAGAATAATCCGTTTGAGTTGTTTAGCAAATCAAATAATGATTTTTTACATGCGTCCGTAAAGTATATTTTGTTCGCGAAGTCTGTTAGCCATCGGTTCAGATAAGTTGCTTGAGAGGAACCGCCAGCCCCAGTTGCCTGATGGTTTGCCAGGGTAATTCATGCGGGATTCAGTGCCCAAATTGAGCAAATCTTGCAGCGGTGCGATGGCGTAATTTGCTTTTGAACTCCATGCGGCGCGTATTAGATCCCAGGCAATATCATCCCCTGAACGGGCAAGGTAACGTCGGCAAAAGTCACGTTCTTCTTCGGGCGCCTGCCTGTACCAACCTACTGAAGTGTCATTATCGTGGGTGCCGGTATAGACCACACAGTTTGAAGGATAATTGTGTGGCAAGAAAGGATCAGAGGCGTCTGAGGCGAAGGCAAATTGCAAGACTTTCATCCCAGGCAGGTTCAAGGCATCCCTCAACGCGTAGACACCGGGGTCCATTTCACCTAAATCTTCAGCAATGATCGGCAGGGCATGCAGTTCTTTTTCAATCGCTTCAAAGACTGATTTTCCCGGACCTTTTTTCCACTTGCCAGTTACTGCGGTGGGAGCCCCGTATGGAATCTCCCAATAATTATAAAATCCTCTGAAATGGTCGAGGCGGATGATATCCACCACCTTCAGGGTCGCGCGTAGACGATTGATCCACCAGGCATAATTCTGTGCTTTATGAACATCCCACCGATAGAGCGGATTTCCCCATAATTGACCGGTCGGGGAGAAATAATCGGGCGGAACGCCTGCCACGCAGGTGGGCAGCCCGTTGATATCAAAATGGAATAATTCGGGGTGAGACCAGGCATCTGCGCTGTCATAAGAGACAAAAATGGGTATGTCCCCAATGATCTGTATGTCTTTTTTATGGGCATATTCGTGCACTTGCTGCCACTGTTGAAAGAACAAGAATTGACGGAATTTTTGTTTTTCGATGACATCATTATATTCCCGTTCAAAAAGCGCCAGCGTCTCTGGGTTGCGTTTACGGTACTCTTCAGTCCAATGATCCCATGAAACACCGCCAAAGGCTTCTTTAATGCCCATAAACAGGGCAAAATCATGTAGCCAATCGATTTCTTTCGTGCAAAAATCAGCATAAGCCTTTTTTATGGCGGGAAGTTTATTTTTGATGAAATGGGCGTAAGCACGATCAAGCAGGGTGATTTTCCAGTTGATCACCAGTCCAAAATCAACGGCATGATTTGGAAATATCGGACGGTCGCTGAGGTCGGATGGCAGTAATAATCCTTGCTCAAGCAGCAGCAGTGGACTGACAAGATATGGGTTGCCGGCGAAGGCTGAAAAACATTGATATGGAGAATCTCCAAAGCCAGTCGGTCCCAACGGTAAAATCTGCCAAAGACGGCAGCCGCATTGATCCAAATAATCAATCCAGTGATAGATTTCAGGTCCGAGATCGCCGATACCGTCAGGCCCAGGCAGGCTGGTCGGGTGTAAAAGAATTCCTGATTTGCGCTGCAAGGCCATATTCTTACCCTTTCAAACCACTTAAATAGAATCCAGAAATAAAACTACCGATAGTCATTTGCACAGATTCTAATATTAAGCAATGTAAGAATCAACAATTTATTTCACCATTTCGATGTAATCATCCGAGGTGGTTTCGGTCAAATCGCCGCCCAGGAACTCAATCAATTGGGTTACTAAAGTTGATTTCAACTCAGCATCCTGGCGACTCCAGGTGCGGCTTTTAACCTCAAGGAAGAAGCCAATATGCGGTTTGGTGATCTCATCAATATTGATGAAAAACTCAAAACCCTCATACCTTACCAAAAAACGGATGCGGTCTTTTTCGATTTCTTTTTCGATTTGCGGTTTGAAGTATTCGCGATAGAAGCGCGGACTTTGCGTGGCAGCGGCCATATATCGGCTGCGCGAGAGCAGCACTTCCTGTGGGAAGCGGTCTTCTATGGTTTGACCAATCAGGGTTAGCCTTGATCTTACTTGTTCGATATTCTTATCGGGTCCGAGGAATTCATCTTCGCGGTATCGGAGAATGCCCTGTTCAGCGTCCTTGAAGAAGAAATAAATATCATATTCGCGATAATGACGCTTGCGCAATATCTCAATTTTTTCGCTTTGAAGTGCTTTATAAATCGGTTCGGTATCTTTGACACGCACTTTAATTTGAATTTCAAAACTTTCTTCTTCTGCCGCGCCGCCAATGGCGACCAGTTTTGACAGCACCGAAGATTCGCGGTGGATTAGGAAGGTGTCAATTTTACGCGCATATTCCTGACTGTTTCTAAGAAGTTCATCCTCATTGATATTGAGCAATTCACGTTTTTGCATCAGCCACTTGCCATTAACCATCACATCAGTTACATCTGATGCTTTGGTTGCATAAACAAGTTGGGCATAGGCTCCTTGAGGATTATGTTTAAACTGTGGGCTGTTATGTAAGGGGGTAAGATCCACAAGAATTAAATCTGCGCGTTTACCGGCTTCGAGTGAACCTGTGAGGTGTCCAATATGCATAGCTTGAGCACCCAAGCGAGTGCCCATCAGAATTGCCTGGCGGGCTGGCAGTGTGGTGGGGTCACCGCTGAAGCCTTTTTGCAAAAAGGAAGCCAGGCGGATTTCTTCGAACATATCAAGGTCGTTGTTGGAGGCAGCGCCGTCCGTGCCGATGCCGACGTTTAAGCCAAGCTCCAACATACGTTTCACGGGTGCAACCCCAGAAGCCAACTTCATGTTTGAAGAAGGATTGTGCGCCACCCCCACATTGAAATGCTGCATTGTGCGGATCTCGCCGTCATCCACGTGAACACAATGGGCAGCCAGCACTTTGGCTTCAAACAGGTTTTGTTTTTTGACATACGGAATGACCGGCATGCCGTTTTCTTTACGCATGTTTTCAACTTCGTAGGATGTTTCAGAAAGATGCGTATGTAAAGGGACATCAAATTCCACAGCCAGGGCTGAGGCGGCTTTGAGAATTTCAGGTGGGCAGGTGTAAGGGGCGTGCGGCGCGACGGATGGGATGATTAGTTCATGTCCCTTCCACCGCTGGATGTAATCTCGAGACATTTCGAGGCTTTGTTCAAAGAACTGCGCATCAGGCGTGGGGAATTTCATAACCGATTGGGCACATAAGGCGCGCATACCAATATCAGCCGTTGCCTTGGCAATATCTTCTTCAAAGTAATACATGTCTGCGAAGGTTGTGACTCCTGAACGGATCATTTCTGCACAGGCTAATTGGGTACCGAGGGTGACGAAGTCTTTTGAGACAAATTCGCGTTCTACGGGCATCATATAGCCCATTAGCCATACATCCAGTCTCAGGTCGTCTGCAAGGCCGCGCAACAGGTTCATTGGCACGTGTGTATGGGCGTTGACCAAGCCAGGCATCAACACTTTGCCATTGCAGTCAATAATTTTATCTGATGTGTATTGCGCCAATATTTCTTTTTCTTCTCCGACTGCTAATATGGAATTACCTTGTATTGCAATGGCGCCGGGATCATATTGTGAAAAATCCAAATCCATGGTCAAAATAATGGCGTTCTTTAAAATAAGATCAGCCTGGGTCATTTTTCTCCTCTTGGTAAACCTTTGAGATAAGTTGATGACGAATAAAGCTCAAACAAAAATTTACTGCCCATTCCTCACGCAACCCTGGGGCTCCCATATATTCTCTGGTCATTGTATCTGAAATGTTTGGGTAAGAAAAATTGAGGTCAATACGCGAATGCTCCGGGGTGGGTGTGTAAAGACAGGAAAATACAGGTGATTGTAAAGATAGGTCGGAAATACTAATTTGTGAAAAGCGACTTGGTTCCACTCGCTCAATACTTAAATTCTTGCCTTCCAATCCTTTGAATGTTTCGGGTGAGAAGCCGCCCAGAATTACTTTTATCGGATTTGACCCTTTTTCTGTTAATTTTTGGATGATCAGGGGAAGTGTCTCATCATCAACGCCATAGATATCATTTCCCAATCTTTGTCGGATGATTTTTTCAAGACCCTCAATCATTTCGTTTGCATTCTGTTCTGAATCGGCTTTTGCGGTTATGCGTATATCCACCACGCCGGGATGAGCCAGCAGCCCGACGGTCGGATTGGTCATGGCTTCTAGATCAGCCACCATTTCATCAATTTTGGATTCAGAAACGGCAGCAATATGAAGGACCCTGGCTTTTATGATTCCTGACATCTCAAAATGATTCTTCAACCAAGGGATGATCGAGGCTTGCATCAAATATTCCATCTCACGGGGTACACCGGGGAGGCAGATGAGTACTTTGCCGTTCTGCGGAATGATAAAAGAGGGGGCGGTGCCGACGGGGTTTTCAACCACAACCGCACCGGCCGGAATCATGGCCTGTTTACGGTTGTTATCAGAGATATTCATGGCGCGTTTGAGAAAACGCTGCCTGATTTGTTCCCATAATTCGGGGTGAAACTCGTTGTGTGTGTTGAAAGCCTGGGCTGCAGCCTCGCGGGTGGGATCATCCACCGTTGGACCTAGACCGCCCGTGGTGATGACTATATCCGCTCTGGAGAGCGCTTCTTTCATGAGTGTAGTGATGCGTTGGAGGTTGTCGCCAACAGTCGTGCTGCGATACAGATCAACCCCGTAATCTCTGAGTTGGCGGGCAAGATACTTGGTGTTTGTGTCAACAATCTCGCCTAGTAATAATTCAGTTCCGATGGCTATCAGTTCAGCAGTAGGCATTCTTTTTCCTGATTTTTATCAATTCTAACAGGTATTACGAAACTTGAATCAATCCAGGAGAATTTTATCTTCAAACTTAAGGTAGAATTTGATTCAGCCAAAATGGAGGCTTTGCGTGAAAGATCAACCGCACCCGGGACGCAACCAATTCATAGGCAAGTGGGGTGAAGACTGCGCTTTTGCTTTTCTTGAAAGCAAGGGGTTTAAGGTATTGGCTAGAAATGTGCGTACGCCTGAAGGCGAAATAGATTTAATTGCCCTGGATAAGGACACAGTGGTTTTTGTTGAGGTCAAGATTCGTTCTCATCATCATGCCGGATATCCGGAAGAAGCGGTAACCGAAGAGAAAATGGAGCACATGATTGATTCCGCTGAAAGCTGGCTTCAAAATCACCCTGAATATGAACATAACTGGCGTCTGGATGTTATTGCTGTGACCGGCTCTATCAATTCAAAAAATCTGCAAATTGAATGGTTTGAAAATGCCGTCTGAACATACACAACGTCAACTGTCTACAAATAAGCGGGTTTTGGTTCTGGTTGGCCCAACAGCAGTAGGTAAGACTGAATTGGCAATCAGGCTGGCTGAAAAACTGGAGGGCGAGATTGTTTCAGCAGACTCTCGTCTCTTATATCGGGGCATGGATATCGGAACTGCTAAACCATCAAGAAGTGAAATGGCTCGTTTTCCGCATCACATGATTGACCGGGCTGAACCAAATGAAATCTGGTCATTGGCGACCTTTCAACAAAAAATACTTTCCACGATTGATGAAATTCAAAGACGTGGCAAACTACCCATCGTGGCTGGCGGTACCGGGCAGTATATTCGCTCATTGATGGAAGGCTGGATCATTCCAACGGTTCAGCCTGACCCACGACTGAGGGAAGTGCTTGAGCAGATTGGGCTTGAGATAGGTGCTGCTGAACTGCATCGTCGCCTGTCGCTTATTGATCCAATCGCAACTGCTAAAATGGACGCCAACAACCTCAGACGATCCATCCGCGCACTTGAGGTGATTTTTACAACCGGTGATTTGTTCTCAACTCAAAAAGACAAGCAACCGCCTGATCTTGATTTCAAGTTGATCGGATTGACCCGTCCACGTGAAGAAATATATGCCAGGGTGGATGCTCGTATTGAAATGATGTTTGAAATGGGGTTTGTTGAAGAAGTCAAGGCATTGTTGGAAAAAGGATACAATCAAGACCTGCCGACGCTTTCTGCCATCGGTTATTGCGAAGTGATTCAATATTTACATGGGGAAATTAAACTTGAGGAGACCAAGGTGCAAATGAGAAAAAAGACACGTGAATTTATCAGACGGCAAGCCAACTGGTTTAAACCTGATGACACAACAATTGAATGGCATGACATGACCCCCGACCCTCTGAATGAAATTCTGGACTCCATAAAATCCTGGCTGAAAGGTGTGAAATGAGCGATCAATTCCCTTGGGCATCCCATTATGATGCTGAAGTTCCTGCTCATTTGGAATATCCTGATTTCACGATTCAGGATTATTTGGAACGGCAGGTCAAAGAAACCCCGGGCAGGATGGCTTTGATTTGTGAGGACAAAGTCATCAGTTATGCCGAACTGTATTCATCAAGCCGAAATTTTGCAGAACACCTGGTGGAATTGGGTTTAAAACCCGGCGACCGGGTGGGGATCTGCCTGCCAAACACGATTGAATTTGTGATCAGTTTTTTCGGCACACTTATGGCTGGCGGTGTGGTCGCAGCCATGAATCCCTTTTATCCGTTGCCCGAATGGCAGTACCAAACAAAAATTGTCAGCCCAAAAATTTTGATCGGGTTAAAAACCAGGGCGATTGAACTTTTCGAGCTTAAGCAAAAATCCGGCAGTGAACAATTAATTTTGGTGGATGTCAAAACGGATCAGCAGCTTTTTCCTAAAGTCTATGAAGATGTTAATTACGTTGCATTTGAAAAATGTATTATTAGCCCTGAAACACAGGTCAAACTGCCTCTGGTAAATACGCTTAGTCCTGCTGTGCTGCAGTTTAGTGGAGGGACCACTGGTCTGCCCAAAGCGGCGCTTGCATTGCACTGCAACGTGGCTGCAAATATCCTACAATTTACCAAATGGCTGACCACCCTCAAGCAAGGTGAAGAAGTTTTTCTGACCCTCATTCCGCTCTATCATGTTTACGGCATGGTCATTGGTCTTAATGTTGGCATCGCCATGGGGGCTGCCATTGTGTTGTTGCCAGATGGAAAAAATTTAGATAAAACGCTCCAACTTATTCAGGAACATAAGGTCACATTCTTTCCTGGGGTGCCATCCATTTATCAAGCCATTAACCGAAATCAGCGTGTATTGGCGGGTGAAGTAAATCTCAGTTCAATTAAAGCATGCATCTCGGGCTCGGCACCTCTTCTGCCCGAAACACGTGAACAGTTTGAAAAACTTACCGGTGGAAAACTGGTTGAGGGTTATGGATTATCAGAAGCACCCACCGCCACCCATTGCAATCCCATTCAGGGCGAAAACCGCAACGGATCAATAGGCTTACCTTTGCCGGATGTTGAATGCAAAATTGTTCATCTTGAAGATGATTCCAAAATTATGCCAATTGGAGAGTCTGGCCAATTACTCATTCGCAGCCCGCAGGTGATGCTGGGTTATTATGGTTCACCCAGCGAGACTGCCCTGGTCATGAAAGAAGACTGGCTTTATACAGGCGATATTGCTAAAATGGATGAAGACGGCTATTTTTACATTCTTGGACGGCACAAAGATCTGATCAAAGTTAACGGTTTGCAAGTTTGGCCAACTGAAGTTGAAGAAGTTTTGGTCAGGCATCACAAGATCAGTGAAGCGGCTGTTGCCGGAGTTTATGATGAAATTACAGGCGAAGCGGTCAAAGCCTGGGTGGTTATGCGCGATTATGCCCCTCTTGACCCCAAAGATGTGCAATTGTTCTGTCGTTCTTCGTTGGCAGGTTATAAAATTCCCAAAGAGATTGTGGCTGTCGAAAAACTTCCCAAATCACCGGTCGGCAAGCTGCTGCGCAGAGAATTGGTGAATCTCAATCAAGAAACTTAAAGACAATCGGGAGCCATTAGGCTCCCGATAATTTTAGTCACGTGGTGTGGAATACACCGGTGTCGCGTTTTTGTGAGGTACTGGCGGCGGGAAGATCTTTTCAAATTCATCCCTCGACAGAGTTTCTACCTCAAGCAGTTTCTGGGCTACAGCATTTAACTCAGTTTGATATTGCTTGAGAATGGCCTGTGCTTTGACATAAGCGTCGTTGACCAGAGAACGTACTTCCTTGTCGATCTTTTCGGCAACCGATTCTGAATAGTCGCGCTGCTCAGAAATTTCACGACCCAGGAAAATCATTTCTTCTTTTTGTCCATAAACCATGGGACCTAATTCAGCGCTCATCCCAAGGCGTGTGACCATTGTTTTGGCCAATTGAGTGACCCTTTCAATATCGTTTGATGCGCCAGAAGTGATATCGTCAAAGATAAGTTCTTCTGCAGCACGTCCGCCAAGCAGACCCACCATATCGGCCAGCATTTTCTTGCGGGGCATAAGGGTGCGATCATCAATGGGCAGTGAAAGTGTGTATCCTGCTGCCATGCCTCTGGCAATGATAGATACTTTCTGCACAGGGTCAGCTTCTGCCATCGCATTCATCACAACAGCATGACCAGCTTCGTGGTAAGCCACGATACGTTTTTCTTCCACGCTGATCAGGCGGCTCTTGCGTTCAGGACCGGCAATCACGCGTTCAATGGATTCTTCAAATTCACTCTGTCCGATGCTTTTCTTGTTGCGTCGGGCTGCGAGAATTGCGGCTTCGTTGACCAGGTTTTCAATATCCGCACCGACAAAGCCGGGTGTGGATTTGGCAACTACACCTAGTTGAACTTCGGGATCAACGGGTTTGCCTTTGATATGAACCTTGAGGATTTCTTCACGGCCATGAACATCAGGACGATCCAGCACAACACGGCGGTCAAAGCGACCCGGACGCAGTAAGGCTGGGTCAAGAATGTCAGGTCTGTTGGTGGCGGCCATGATGATGATATTTGTATCGGTGTCAAAACCATCCATTTCAACCAGCATTTGGTTGAGGGTCTGTTCGCGCTCGTCATGGCTTCCGCCAAGACCAGCGCCGCGCTGACGGCCGACGGCATCAATTTCATCTACAAAGATGATGCAGGGTGAATTGCGTTTGGCCTGATCAAACAGGTCGCGAACGCGGCTTGCGCCAACACCCACAAACATTTCAACGAATTCAGAACCGGAAATTGAGAAGAAAGGTACACCCGCTTCGCCTGAGACAGCTTTTGCTAACAAGGTTTTACCGGTTCCTGGAGGGCCGACCAGCAACACACCTTTTGGAATACGTGCACCCAGAGCTAGGAATTTTTGCGGTTCACGCAGGAATTCGACCACTTCTTTCAGTTCCTCTTTGGATTCGTCAATACCGGCAACATCTGCAAAAGTGACCGTGGGATGGTCACCGGTGAACATGCGGGCACGGGATTTACCAAAAGACATGGCGGCATTGTTGCTGCCTTGCGCCTGTCGGAAAATAAAGAAGAAAGCGCCGGCAAGCAGCAAGAATGGAAGAATATAGAAAGCGGCGTTTAGAATTCCAGCCATGGCGCTGGGCGCTTTCACTTCAATCTTGATTCCGCTAGCAGGGGTTAGTTGTTCTGATGTAACACCCAGGGCGAGCAACTGGTCAACCAGTGTTGCTTCGTTTTCTTTGACAACCGTTTTTTCAGTAATACCATCTGCATAATAGACAGTAATCTTGTTTTCTTCTTCAACAACACGGCTAATATTGCCTTTTTGAACTTGTTCTGCCAATTGGTTTATCGATAAAACAGTATCAGCAGCATTTGTTTTGTTCAGATTGAATACGATCAAGACAATGATCGCAACGAACAATAGAACATAAATGACGTATGATTGACTACGTGGTTTCACTATACCTCCAACCTTTCGCAAACCTGTTTTCTGTTTGCTTCTTTCAAAGATTATACCAATCTAAAAGGGGCGTTACCAGATAAAAGTCAAGAAAACGAGAAAAATTAATAAAGCTCTTATAAGCGGTCTTATTTGTTTTTGAATCCGGCAGTAATTAATACATATACCTGACGGATATGATCTATGTCATGGATCGCAATAAAGCGTACCAGCTCAAGCAACGTGGTCGGACCGAAAAAGGAATGTCTTGCCGGGCGCATCCATTCAACCTCGCTCAAGGCCGTCAATCGTTCAATTGAATTTTGTCTTTGACTTGCGAAATCAGAAATTACCCGGGGTGTGCGTGTGGTTTGATATTGTCTTTCGATAATCCATGGATCGCTGTCAATGCCGGCGATAAACGGATTTTCAGAAGATAAAACCAGCTCAATTCGGGGAGTATTGATCTCAGATTCCACATCCAAAAGATGGTTGAGAAGTTCAAGCACCGATAAATCTTGCGATTCTGATTTATTTCTCCAAACAGACTCACTCAAATTTTCAGTCAGATAGTTCAAAACAACCGGAGTGGCGCGCAGTGTGCCAAGTACACCTTGCACGGTTTTTAAGTCAATTTGGCCTTCGGGATTGGGAAGGGTCTCAAGCCAGGGAATAATTTCATTCAGGCTGCCAAGTGGTATTGCCCTTTTTTGGAGCTCATTCAACTTTTCAATTTTACCGTCCACCCAAAACCCTGGAATGCCCAGTGTGGATGGCGGCAGGATGTCTTCTTTCAAGCTATTACCCACCATACAAATAGGTCCGCGCGGCCAACCCAATCTGCCCAGAATCTCGGCATAATATGCCGGATTTGGTTTTGAAAAATGCATCATCTCGTAGGAGGTGACGAATACAAATGGAAATTTCTCGTTTGAAAATCCTGCCCAATTCAATCTTGAACGCATGGCAGTTTGTGGAAAAAGCGGATTTGTGGCGACAATTATCGTGTAATTGTTGGAAACCGCATATTCGATTAATCTGAGTGCTTCTGGCCGTATGCTGGTGACTTTTTGAAGATCATTAAATTCATTTTGATAAAAATCATTGATCAGCGGTTCAATTGTAGATTTTTCAAGCCCAAGAACCGGATAAAAATTCTCATCAAAAGTTTGTTCAAGGGTTTTTGTAGAATCAATGGCCTTGATCATGCAATCGGTGGCCGCTAAAAGTTGGGGCACCATTTTCTCTGGAGCAACAAAGGGTGCTAATTTGTTGGAAAGCAGCTTAATATAAGCTGGCATGAACTTTTCCAACGGATTGATGAGCAACGTATCATCGAGGTCAATCAGAAGGGTGACACTCATGAGGGGTTTGGTTTTTCCATAATACTTAAATCTTGATGGCAGAGCTCGCATCCAACATGAGGTTCTTTAACTTCAGAATTTGATTTTGAACAATAAGCAGTGACTTTGACCCGTCTGTTTTTTAAAGCCCCTTTTTTTACAGAAGCATAAAGAGTCATATTTTCACAGGCATTTGAACGAGTGATGCCGGGTATCGGGCAAGTTTTGCACAAATCTGCTTTCCAGGGTCCGTTATTCGGATTGGAACCAAGCAGACGGCATTCTTCAACATTTTTGCCTCTGAAATAATCACCATAGAAATAAGGGCACTCAATTCCGGCTGGAGTTCTCATGATTTCCTCTATACAAAACTGTCCCCGGCAGGGGACAGTTTGATCAACTTGTGTTTACTAAACCCTGGTGACGTACTCGCCTGTTCGTGTATCCACTCTAATAGTGTCGTTGGTCGAGACGAAGTATGGCGTGGCCACTTCAAGGCCGGTTTCGGTTGTGACTCTTTTGGTCACACCGGTGGCCGTATCGCCACGCACGGCTTGTTCGGCATAAGTGACTTTAAGATCAACCGTTGTGGGCAGCTCAATATCAATTGGCTCCGCATTATAGAAGGTTAGTTTGCATTCCATCTCAGGTTTGAGAAAACCGACATAATCGCCAATCACCGAACCTGGGATGGCAGGTTGTTCAAATGTTTCCTGATCCATAAAATAATAGAGTTCGCCATCAGTATACAAGTATTGAACATTGTGAAAATCGAGGCGGACATCTTGAATACGCTCACCTGAGGTGAAGGTCTTTTCAAGGGTATTGCCTTTGCGCAGATCGCGCGCCTTGATGCGAATGGTGGCATTGCCGCGGCCTGGTTTGCTGAAAGAATATTCAAGCACCTTATAGAGGTACCCTTCCACTTCAAATACTACGCCTTTGCGAAGATCATTGACATCGATCATGAATATTAAACCTTTCCAGTTCCGTAGATTAACGGCTGAATTATAGCGCAGCGTTCAAAGGCTGGCAAGGCGCGAAAGCTTACAGAACGGTGAAGAAATCATTTTTGAATTTTCTTTTTTCCGAGCAGCAGGGGACCCACCAGATCAATGATGCCTGAAAAGAGAATCTCAAGCAGCGGTGAGACTGATAAATACCAGGGGATGTAGACTACTTTATGCGGATGGGTAATCAATCGGTAAATTCCGCGGGCGACCACCTCGGCAGGAATGGCCAATTTTTCGGCAGGCACGTTGCCGCCGTTCTCATGGCTTCGGGCAGCATCAAAGAACTCGGTTTGAATTGGTCCGAGCCTTGCCACGGAGACTGTTACATGGCTGCCTCGCAATTCCCTATAAAGGGATGTGGTGAAAGCATCCATAAAAGCCTTTGAAGACGAATAAAGTGCAATGCCCTGTTCAGGGAGTTTGCCGGCAACCGAACCCATGTTGATAATATGTCCATATCCTCGTTGTAGCATGCCGGGTAAGACTAAATGGGTCAAATGTGCGACCGCTTCGATATTGACGCCAATAAGATCTTTGCCTGTCTGCCAATTCATGGTTTCGAAGTGACCATACCAGCCAAAACCAGCATTGTTAATCAATATGTCTGGTTGTTGGTTCTCTTTTTCGAGAGTATTGATTAATTCGATGCGTGCCTGTTCGATGGATAAATCAACTTCAAAAAAGTGAGCTTTGCCGCCATGGCTGGTTATCTGGTCAACCAAGGTGGTAAGTTTTTCTTTGCGGCGTGCAACCAACAAAACGGTGAATCCCTTTGAAGCCAGGAATTCAGCCGTTTTTGCTCCGATGCCGCTGGATGCACCGGTGATGAGGACAGTTTTTGTATTGGAAGAGGTTGTGATGGTCAACTCCTCATTTATCGTCGTTTTTTCTTTAAAAGTTGAGGCACTTCTTGCTTCCACCAGTTAACTGTATCAGAAAGCGAGTCCTGTAACGATCGCGGATGATATCCAAGCATGGTTCGGGCTTTCTGATTGCTGATCACAGCATTGGTGTGCAAGGTTTCAATGCTGTAGGTCGTAAAACGTGGTTTTGAGTGTGATAGTTTGTAATAGAACTGGGTGAATTTTGCCACAAATGCAGCAAGACGCACCGGGATATTGATAAAGGATGACGTTCGCCAGGAAACCAATTCTTTGACCAACCGCCACATATCTGCAACTCTAATCAACTCACCTGAAAGGATGTAGATTTGGCTAACATTACCTTTATCTCTTGCGAGGATCATCCCTTGCACCACATCGCGGACATCCACAAAATCGTAATTGCCTTCAATTAAAAAATTGACCTTGTGCATCATCCATTCTTTGATCAAAACACCCATTTCTGAGTCTTTATAATCATATGGGCCAATAACACCGGTCGGGCAGACCACCACAGCGGGCAATCCGTTTTTTGCTGCTTTAAGCACGGCAAGGGTTGCCTCCGCCTTTGATTGATCGTAAGCCGCAACAGCAGAATCCGGGTCAATGGGCACATTCTCATCCACTAAAACGCCGTGGGGGATGCGTTTAAATGCGTGGATTGAGCTTGTGTGAATAAACCTTTTGACATTGGCGTTTTTTGCTGCAGTCAGCATATTGATTGTTCCGTTTACATTTACATCATGAACAAAATCATCCTTGCCAGGCATGATCGAAATGATACCTGCCAGATGAAAGACATACTCAATGCCTTCAAACGCGGGGCCGAGACAGCAATTATCGAGTATATTGCCTTCAATGACTTCAATATCGAGACCGTTTAAAGGTGATAAATCTTCTCCAGGCAGCACCAACACCCGCACTTTTTCACCCCGTTTAGCCAACTCTCTCACCAAAACGTTTCCGATATGGCCGGTCGCTCCTGTAACAAGGTTCATTAATTTTGCTCCTTTAATCTACAGTTTTTGACAAGTTGATTGTATATATAGTCGGAGGTAAGTGCAGGTTACTTAAGATAGATTGGAAGTCACATAGAAGATAGATTAATAAACAAAAGGCCGGGAGAAAATCCCGGCCAAAAAGTGGTTGAAATAATCAATTATCCGATTTTGGGTTCAATCAAGCCCAGGTTGCCATCTCGGCGTTTGTAAAGAACGTTGATCGAATTTGTGTTGATATTGAAAAAGATAAAGAAATCTTCATGCGCAACCAATGCCATTTGTTCAACTGCCTCATTTTCATCCATGGGGATGAGTGTAAAGGATTTCCTTCTGACAATGGCGGTCATTGCGCCGGTTTCAACTTCGGGTTCCACGACATTTACTTCAGAAGCAGGAACACCATCTCCACGGCCGCGGGCTCTTTTGCCTTTGAATCGTTCAATTTGCCGCTGCATTTTATCGGTGGCATTATCAATCGCAGTAAGCATATCCGAGTTCCGCTCTTCTGTGCGTAAAACAAAGCCTTTACCGGTCAGAGTAATTTGAGCTACTTCGCGATCAGATCGATTCCTGGCTGATTTTGAATAGGAAAGATCGAATTTCATGGACTCAATTGCTGGTAATAACCTTTCCAACCTTGGTACTTTCTTTTCGATATATTCCTTGATGCGATCCGTTAACTCCATGTACTTTGCAGTTACTTCTACTTTTTGGTCCATTGTTTCCTCCTCATAAAGATTGAAGTGCTGAATTGGAAGCCAAACCTTTGTGTCGCTTTTCATGTCTCAAAATGGCTCTCGCCACGGACATACAATAAATATTTTCTGCACCTGCCTTAAGGAGCGCTTTCGTACAATTTTGCATCGTCGCTCCAGTTGTGATCACATCGTCAATAACAAGTATGTTTTTCTTTTTTAGTGTAGCAGGATTTGCATAAAATGCATCCAACAAATTCGTAAATCTTTTATTAACATCCATATCAATTTGGGTGGATGTGTTTCTGATCCTTTTTACCTTATTGGTAGAGTGTTGAATATTCAAACTAGCCGCCAGGTAACGGGAAATCAATTCTGCCTGATTGTATCCTCTGGTTCTCATGCGTGTTCGACTTAAAGGAATCGGAACCACGATGTCAATTTGCCAACCCGAATTATTAACAAGTTCCACAAGCGGCATCGCAAGTGTCATTCCAAGGGCGAGATTGCGCTTGTACTTGAGTGCTTGGATTGCTTTTTGAACTGGTCCTGAATGTGATGCCCACGCCCGCATTTGTGTGTAAGGAGGAGGAGAAATGCGGCAATCCTCACATAATCCGCTCCTGCTGTGAATCGGATAACCGCATTTTAGGCAGAGATTTTTACTGAGGGGTTCAATTTCAGCATAACACTCATTGCATAAAACAAATCCCCGGCGGTCGCAATTACAACAGCGCGGGGGATAGAGCCAGTCCATACTTTTCCAGAACAGGCTGGTCATTTTTAGTAGCAAATTGTTGGTGAGGGTAAGTTCCGTCAAGTTGACGACGACCTCCCTTTAAAAGATTATAGACCGCCTAGAATTCCCGATTGTATCACCGTGAGAACGGCAGGTACAAACAAGACAATTAACAAGGATGGGAAAATCAAGAATGCCATTGGAATCAACATTTTGATTGGCGCTTTATGGGCTTCTTCTTCAGCCATCTGACGGCGTTTGATACGCATTTGGTCAGCCTGAATTCTCAGTACTTTAGCCATGCTGACGCCCAATTGCTCACTTTGGATGACTGCAGCCACGAAACTGGTCATCTCGGTGATGCCAATGTTTTCAGCCATATCACGCAATGCTTCGCGTCGTAGTTTTCCCAATTGGATTTCTTGAATAACACGAGTGAACGACTTCGAAAGCTGAGTATCCCATTTTTCAGTCACTTTGTTTAATGCTGCGTCAAATCCCAGACCGGCTTCCACACAAATGGTGAGTAGATCCAATGCGTCAGGCATAGCTTTCCGAATTGCTTTTTGTCTTTTGGTTATCTTGGTTGAAAGCTGAAATTGGGGTATGAAAAAGCCTATCAAAGTAAAAACAGTAACAAAAAGAAAGACCTGGCCTGCTGGAAAGGATTTTGTAATAATGGTCATGAAAAGCAGCATTATGGCACCAAAAACAACTGCCATAATGAATTGAGTCGCCAGAAAGATGGTTGGGTCCATCCTGGAGGGACTGCCTGCCAGTTCAAGCTTACGGGAAATACGGTTTAACCAGTTCTGAGGAGTAAATTTTATTGTGATCTCGCCCAATTTTCTGGCAAGAGGATAAATGACCCGCTCTGTGAAAGGCTGCGACATTTCAAGTTTTTCAAGATCAACCTGTTCACCGGTTCGGCCAAATTCCTCTAGACGTTCTTGCAGCAGCCTATCATTGACCGTTTGTGGATTGCGCAAACCAATAACGACCAACGCCACGGCAATGATAATAATTAATCCAACTAAAACGAGAATTGGAATCATACTTCGATATTTCCCATTTTCTTAATTGTGAAATAACCGGAAATAATTAAAACGACTGCTAAACCAATGGCAGTATAACCACAAGGGATAGGACCTGAATTGGATTCTTTTGACCACAAAAGTTCAATATATTCTCTATTAATCATATACAAGAAGAAAATAACACCCACCGGTAATACCGCCAGGATGGTGGCTGAAATATCCATTTGAGCAGTTAAGACTCGGATCTCACCTTTGAGACGGATGCGTTCACGAATGGTATGAGAAATTGTATCCAAAATTTCAGCCAAATTGCCGCCAACTTCGCGTTGAACATTCATCGCAGTAATTACCAGATCGAGGTCATCACTAGGAATGCGTCTGAGCAAATTGTCAAGTGCCTTTTCGGTGGTAACTCCAAGTTGAATTTCTTGCACCACTCTGCGGAATTCATCACTTATGGGCGAGGGAAGTTCGCGGCTGACGGATTCCATCGCCTGCATTACCGAATATCCCGCCCGCAAACCATTGACCATCAACCCAAGCATGTCTCCAAGCTGGTCATTAAATTTAATCAACCGTTTCTTTTTTGCTGAGCCTACATAAATTCTAGGTAAAAAGGCACCAATGATCGCGCCTGCTCCGGCGATAATAAAACTCTGAGAACCGATGAACCAGCCCAAAAGTGCAACAACAAATGCAAAAATGACCATGAGCGCTATAAACTCACCGGGTTTTAGTTTGAGGTCTGCCTGGGCTAATTCTTTACCGAGTTTATCGCCATAACTTGATTTTTCAACCCTTTTGGTTAACCATTCCGTTACTGGCGTCGAAGCTTCTTTCTTTTGTGGAGTAGTATCACGCTCAGGTTCAACGTATTCACCCAGACGCTCTTCTTCTGAAGAACGTCTGCTGCTGATGGATACAATGATGCCCACCACGGTTAGGATGAGTACCAGTGCACCGCCAACCCAAAGAATTATGACAGGATTCATCGTCGTTTCCTATTACCTGTGCATTCCGATGCCAAAAACACTTGGCGGAAGATGGATACCGGAAGCTTCTATTTTTTCCATGAATTTTGGCCGCAGTCCTGTTGGGCGCATACGACCAATAACTTTATTATTTTCGTAACCCAACTGTTCATAAACAAAAACATCTGTCATAGTGATCACATCGCCTTCCATGCCGGTGACTTCAGTGATGTTAACCACTTTACGCGTACCGTCACGCATACGCTCTTGATGTACTACCAGATCAATAGCCGAACTAACCTGTTCGCGGATGGCGCGCATGGGAATATCCATACCAGCCATCATGACCATGGTTTCTAGACGAGACAGCGTATCGCGTGGACTGTTTGAATGCAATGTGGTCATTGATCCGTCATGACCAGTGTTCATCGCCTGGAGCATATCAATGGCCGCTTCATCGCGGATTTCACCAACGATGATCCGGTCTGGACGCATACGCAGGGCATTCACTACCAAATCTCGAATGGTAATTTCGCCTTTGCCTTCAATATTTGCTGGTCGTGATTCAAGTGTAATGACATGTTCCTGCCTTAATTGCAATTCTGCGGCATTTTCAATCGTAAGAATACGCTCATCAGAAGGGATGAAGCTTGAGAGTACGTTTAGCAAGGTGGTCTTGCCAGAACCGGTGCCGCCAGAAATAACAATATTTATTCTCGATTTAACTGCAGCGTCCAAAAACTGCAGAGCTTCTGTGGTCAATGACCCAAACTGGATCAATTGATCAACAGTGAATGGATTTTTTGAGAATTTACGAATTGTTAGAATCGGTCCGATTAGTGAAATAGGTGGTATGACTGCATTGACACGCGAGCCATCTGGTAGACGTGCATCAACATAAGGACTGGATTCATCAATACGACGCCCAAGTGGTGCGACGATTCTTTCGATGATGCGCATAACGTGTTCATTACTTTCGAAAGTTAATGGCACACGCTGAAGTTTGCCTCGCCTTTCAACATAAATGTCTTTTGCACCATTGACCATAATTTCAGTGATCGTGTCATCTTCAAGTAATGGTTGAAGCGGTCCCAAGCCGAGGATTTCGGCAACAATCTGGTCAAATAGTCGGGTTTTCTCCGTCCTAGATAAAACAAAGTTTTCTTCTACCAGAATTTGATCAAAAAGATTTTGAATGGTTTTGCGAACTTCATTAATCTCGGTTACATCCACACTCGGATCAAGCTCCGATAATAATTTGCTTTGCACTCTACCTTTTAAATCCTGATAGGTATCGAGGGTGGATTGGCCGGAAGGTATGAGTGGTTTACGCACTTGCATTGGTGAAGAAGAATTGGAAGTACCTCCTCCTTGATTGGAGGGGGGTTGATTTTCACCGGATTGAATTCGTTTTAAGATTGACATCTACCTGGTCTCCTCAGACCTAATCACATCGAAGGATTTTCTTGATCTTTTTGGATTTTGGTACGGATAACTTCAACAAGTGAAATTATAGCTTTGCCCGCGGGTGCCATTTTGTTATCCACCATGAAGGGTACACCTCTATTCATGGCGCTGGTTATGATCCGTTCTTCAAATGGAATAGCAACCAACACGGGTTGTTTCAAACTATCACCGACCCGTTCAGGTGAGATGGCGATGCGTTTATCGTATCGGTTCATCACGAAGAGGATTTTTTCTCTCGCAATCCCAGATGCATCAGCCAGCGTTAAAAATTGATTGGTAGTTTTGATGGAAGGAATATCTTGAGTGGTAATCAGAACGATATAATCAGCGATATCCAAACATGTTTGCACAACCTCGGTGAGATAAGAAGTTGTATCAATGATAATGAAGTTATAGATTTGTTTAAGGTAAGACAATACTTTGGAGACCGGTTCACCTTTATGTGCATCGTTCAATTCGGGGTCCTTTGGTGAGGGCATCATATGTAGACCGGTCAATTTATTTTCAACCATCACGTCTTCAATAATCTCAGGATCAAGATCATTTGCCCTGTCAATCAAATCCAGAATTGAATTTTTACCATGCTCATTCAAAAAGACAGCAACATTGCCGTAAAGCAAATTGGCATCCACGATGGCTACTTTATTTTCCTGGGATTTGAGTCCAACGGCCAAATTTGTTGCGAGTGTTGTACACCCTGCACCGCCTTTTGGACTGTATACACAGATAATTTTTCCCATGATCATTTGAGGCATGCGCATCATCATCTGGGGCGATAATGGACCGGTCATGGCGTTTGGTTGGAAGACCGGCGTTTGTTTCAATTTCTCTTCATGAGCCAGGTCACCGGCACGTCTAATGGCGGCGGTTAACTCATCAATCATTGGAGGTTTGGTTAAAAAGTCGCGCGCTCCTGCCAGCATGGCTTTGCGCATGTAATTGGCATCATTTTGAACCGATAAAACTACGATTTGAATATACGGAACTTTTTTGCGGATTGCTTCGGTAGCTGTGATGCCGTCCATGTCAGGCATGTTGATATCCATTACAATCACATCAGGTT
This sequence comes from Chloroflexi bacterium HGW-Chloroflexi-4, assembly GCA_002840715.1. Taxonomy (GTDB): domain Bacteria; phylum Chloroflexota; class Anaerolineae; order Anaerolineales; family Anaerolineaceae; genus UBA6107. The sequence goes on along the minus strand of PHBW01000008.1, from coordinate 45,647 downwards.
TTAATTTCTGTGCCGATTCTATGGCTTCAATGCCGGTTCTTCCTGTGCCCACAACTTCGATAGTTGAATCAAATTGAAGCATACGCAAGATCATCTCTCGCGATTCATCAATATCATCAACTACCACAACGTTAATTTTTTCTTGCGATCCCATCACGACTCCGGTTATTCAATGATCAGCGACCTCTATTAGGGTTGAATCAGTATATAGTCATTAAAACCGGGGTAGACAAGTGTGTCAACTCTGGGTTCGACGTTATATGGAAGTTTTGCAGGTGAAACGATATTTTTCTGATCCATCACGTACTGCAAGGTTACAGGGTCAGTCACGATCACTCCTGCATCTCCAGCACTGCGTAATGCCAATGAAAGCTTTGTACCAGACAATAATAAGTAATTGAGAATCAATGTATCTTGAGGAGTTAAAATCAAAGTTACAGATCCTTCATAGTCTGCATACGAGGTGCCAACCATGGGTGTAGGTTCTACAGATTCAGGAATAGTGGTCGGAGCGGCTGCTGGTTGAGTGGCCACGTCACCAGAGAACATACCCACCTTCAAAATGGCTGCATCCTGGATGATCGTTTGGCAAGTAAGTCGTGGACGTTGGGCTTCAGAGGCCGTAACATAGACGTATGAATTAGTGCTTGGATCCAGTTCATATCGACCATAATAATTTAAAGAGCCTTCGGCACTCGGTTCAACTGAGATAGCATTTGAAGTACCTTTGGCAGTCAATATTACTGACAGAACTTCATCACTGACGCCATTAATGTCAACAGGTATATATGTAGTGTTTGTATTGTTTGGCAAACGAGTCTGAAAATCTATGTCAATATCAGATAGTAACATACAACCCACAACCATCACATGATCGCCAGTCTGTGGTGCAAAAGACACGCTAGTTTCAGGGCTGACAGGGATGGACATTGCAGTCATCCCATCAGGAATATCAAAAGAAGCCAGTGAACCGCCATCTTCGGCCATAACCATGCTTAACGTCAAAGGTACAGTAGGTTCAATGTCATATTTAGCTTTTTGTCCAATTACTTCATCGATGTTTCCGTAAAATACACCCTCAGCCATTTGAGAACGAGGGTATTTTATCGTCGTGACCATATCACTCGTAATCAACGTACCGCGTTGAATCGATTGAGACGCGATAACGATATCCACTAGATCAATGTTTGGTGTTGGAGTAGGTTCGGTTTGGTTGGCGGCAGGTGTTCCGCCTAAGAGACCGGGGTTGCCTGTCAGCACCAGATAAGCCAGGACTGCGCCGACAGCTATGATCAAAATGATAATAATAAGTAAGTTACTTTTACGTTTTTTTCCTGCAGCCATTGAAACCTCCTACATATCCTTCATCCCTAATTAATATCAGATTAATTATACGGCTAATAAATCTTTATTTACTCAATTTTTACTCAATTTTTGGGCAATTTATTGCTTACAAATAAGAAAGGCCCTGATAACAGAGCCTTTCTGAATACTTGCACGGTAATGTAATAACTAGACAGCTGAAAGAGAGTTATTGATTTTGCTGAAAACTCCGCCAATTTGGGGTCCGAGCAAGCGAAGGACAACAATCACAACAACAGCAATCAAAACAAGAATCAATGCGTATTCAATTAAACCTTGACCTTTTTCTTTCGGGGCGAATAACATGTTTATCTCCTTTCGTAATAGTAATAATAAGTAATTTAATTATATTATCCAGTGACGCGTTTTCAACCCTTTTTACATTACAGCTACTTAACAATTGAAAAAATTAATTTGGTGCAGCGGAAAGAGAATTATTAATGTTGCTGAAAATTCCGCCAATTTGAGGTCCGAGTAAACGAAGGACAACAATCACAACCACAGCAATTAAAACGAGAATCAATGCGTATTCAATCAAACCTTGTCCTTTTTCTTTCGGTGCAAATAACATGGGTCCACTCCTTTCTTTTTAATAATAATTATTAAAATTATATACATCGAAAAAAGGAAAAAATCTTATCAATCACTTAACAATAAAACCTCACAATTTTCCAAGTATTCATTCTTATAAAAGATTAATAGGAAAATCGAACCGTTATTGAATAAAAACCGTAAAATAAATTGTAAGAGGTAAGAAAAAATACTATAATCGTTAAGAATTGCTAATTATGTGCAAAACGGAGGATAAGAATGAGCGATTTGTTTGATCGGGTCACATCTCAACAAGATGTCATCAAGAAGTTATTTGCCAAGATCCCTGGGTTCAAAGGCTACATTGAGCGTGTGGATCGCAGAAATGCTGATAAGTTGTTACGTGAAACTGTTTCTGATAAATTTCAGACTCAGTGGACTAGAATATCAAGCATTCAGAGAGATTTGGTAAGCGCCGGTCAGCTTGAAGTACTCGATGAAATCGAAATCGCTTCAACAAGACTGCGTCAATTCATTGATCGTGTGAGAAATGCCGCTTATGGTTATTCCAGCTTTTTTGAATCTACAAAAATAAATGAGACCGAATTGGAAAAAATGTATCAATACGATTTGGCACTGATTACCATGGGGGATGATGTTGCCAGCGCGATTGATAATCTTGAAGCATCAATTGGAACTGATGGTTTGCCTGCAGCCATTCGCAACCTCAACCAAAAAGCTCAGGATTGTGTAGATGCTTTCAATCAACGTGCTGAACTGTTGAAACTCGGACAATAATTAAAATAATTCTTTTTTGAGGGAGAGACCCAATGGCACGAATTTTTGATGTAGTTGAATATCCAAATGAGATGAACGATGAGTTGGTACATCGATTTCCTGAGACCGGCGTTTGTGATCTGCGCATCGGTTCTCAGATTATTGTCCGTGAGTCACAGCGCGTTGTCTTCATGCGTGACGGCCAGGCGCTTGATTCATTTGGCCCCGGACGTCACACAATCGTCACTGCAAATATTCCGTTGTTAACTGATTTTATTGGCAAAGCTTTCAATGATCGAACACCTTTCACAGCCGAAGTTTATTTCGTTTCCACCAAAGAGTTTCCTGATCGCAAATGGGGCACTGCTCAGCCTATTATGGTCAAAAATGCCGGTGTAGGTCTGGGTGTGGCGTTATTAACAGGTTATGGTACTTACAGCTTCCAGATCTCTGATCCGCAGCAATTTGTTACTCAAATTATGGGTGCCAAAAGCTCATACCAGCTTTCTGAGATTGAAGGTCGCTTTAGAATCATGCTTCTCTCCAAATTGCAGGATATTCTTTCGACCACTGGTGAAAAGAAGAACGTTTTTGAGCTCATATCCCTTACCGAAGAGTTGGGTGCCGGCATCCGCGCCAAGGCGCAGGATGACTTTGCCGCTCTTGGCTGTCTGCTGAAATCTTTCTACATTGGTAGCCTGAAACCCTCTGAGAAATCTGCTGAAGAGCTACGAGCAATGGGTATGTTGGATATGGCCACCTACGCTCAATTGCAGGCCTCTGATGCCATGCGTGAAGCAGCCAATAATCCTGGCGGCGGCGCTGGTTTGACCGCCGGTATTGGCGCAGGTTTGGGGATTGGTAATGTGCTATCACAATCCCTCGCAGGTATTGGACAAAATCAGCCTCAGACTGGTGCCATAGCTGCCGGGGCTGCCGCTGCCGCAGCGATTCCATCCGTGATGACGACCGCTGAAGCTGCAACCGTGTTGAAAGTTGCAGAAGCGGATGTGATTGCAGCCATTACCTCTGGTGGGTTGAAAGCCAAGAAAATTGGCGAGTCTTACCGCATCAGTAAAGAAGCTCTTGAAAACTTCTTAAAAGAGTAAAAGGCAATATGCGTAAAAATGACAGCCCGGTTTTATATCCGGGCTGTTTTTAATATTTTAAGGGAGTGTATAATTCTTATGCAAGTGAATATTGAACTAAAGGTGGCTTGATGAAACTTCAAGAATACCAATCGAAGATACTGTTCACTATGTATGGAATACCCGTTCCCAACGGGAGAATTGCTGAATCAATCAGCGAAGTGAAGCAAATCAGTGAAGAATTGGGCGGCATGGTGGTAATTAAAGCCCAGGTGCTGACAGGGGGCAGAGGTAAGGCAGGTGGGGTTAGGATCGCCAAAACGATCAGTGAAGCCGAGGAATACGCTGGTCAGATTTTAGGCAACAAGATCAATGGGTTACTGGTCCGTAAGGTGTTAGTGGATGAAATAGTCTCAATTGATAAAGAAATTTACCTTAGTATTGCAAACGACCGCAATACTCAAAAACCGGTATTAATGGCTTCAAGCTTCGGCGGTATGGAGATTGAAGAAGTATCACGAAATAATCCTGAAAGAATCATTAAGCGTGTGATTGATCCTTTACTCGGGCTGCGCGATTATCAACTGCGTGATGTAGCCATCAATATTGACCTTGACCGCTCTTATTGGCAGGATTTTAGCAACATCATCAATCAACTGTGGAAAGTCTATGTGGATAGTGATGCATCACTGGTTGAAATAAACCCTCTGGTAATTACATCTGAGAAGAAATTAATTGCATTGGATGCCAAGATTGTTTTGGATGATAATGCCCTTTTCAGACACCCAAACTTATCTGATTTTCGGGATAAAAATGCAGAACCACCCACTGAAATTCAAGGCCGAAAAATTGGTGTGTCTTTCATAAAAATGGAAGGCAATATCGGCTGCCTGGTGAATGGAGCCGGTCTGGCCATGGCTACCATGGATATCATCAAAGAACTTGGTGGTGAAGCTGCTAATTTCCTGGATATCGGCGGCGGTGCGAACGCCAAAAAAGTGGAAGACTCACTGCGTTTAATTCTCTCTGATGAAAAAGTAAAAGCCATTTTGATCAACGTTTTTGGCGGGATAACCCGTTGTGATGAAGTTGCTCGGGGGATCTTGAGTGCATTTAAAGAATTACAAACCAAAATTCCTGTGGTGGTGAGACTGGTCGGAACCAACGACGAAGAAGGTTTACATTTGCTTGAGGGTTCAGAATTGATTCCAGCAAAAAGTCTTCATGAAGCAGCAGCGATTGCAGTTCGCAAGGCAGCAGAGGTGGCGGCATGAGCATTTTAGTGAACAAAGAGACCCGGCTGTTGATCCAGGGCATCACGGGGAATGAGGGTTTATTCCATACCGAGCAGATGCTGAATTACAAGACGAATATTGTAGCTGGCGTCACTCCTGGCAAAGGCGGCGATTGGGTGTTAAATGGCAAAGTTCCGGTGTTTGACTCTGTACAAACCGCAGTAGAAGTAACAGGTGCAAATGCCAGTGTCATCTTCGTACCCGCGAAATATGTTGGCGATGCCATTTTTGAAGCAGTGGATGCTGAAATACCATTGGTCGTTTGCATCACCGAGGGCGCTCCCATTCAAGATATGATGCGGGTAAAGCAGTACCTATCCTCCCGACGGACAAGGTTGATTGGACCCAACTGTCCTGGATTGTTAACGCCTGGAGAATCAAAAGTTGGTATTATCCCGGGCAATATTGCCATTCCAGGCAATATTGGCGTCGTTTCAAGATCTGGAACTTTAACCTATGAGGTTCTCTATGCGTTGCAACAAAATGGCATGGGGGTTTCAACATGTGTGGGTATCGGCGGCGACCCTGTAAAGGGGTTGAATTTTGTCGAATGCCTTGAGCTTTTTGAAGCTGATGCACGTACTGATGCCATAGTTATGATTGGTGAAATCGGTGGCAATGATGAAGAAAAGGCGGCAAATTTTATTTCCGCAGAAATGACAAAACCGGTTGTGGCGTTTATTGCAGGGATATCAGCACCCCCTGGCAAACGTATGGGGCATGCAGGTGCTTTAATTGAGGGTTCGTCAGGAACTGCTCAAAGCAAGATTGAAGCCCTTCAATCAATAGGCGTAAAAATAGCCCGTTATCCTGAAGAGATTCCGGGCATAATTGCACTGTAATACCGTCTTTAGGTGTGGAAACCGCACCAGGAGACAACTAAATTATTTTTTATGGCTGTCGATGTAGCTTACTGCATCTGCAACTGTTTTAATGTTTCGGGCATCTTCATCATTGATGTTAATATCGAATTTTTCACAGAAACCGTCGATCAAAAAGAATTGGTCCATTGAATCTGCTTTTAAATCTTCGACGAAACGGGTTTCTTCTTTAACTTCTTTGGCATCCACTTTTAAAACATCAACGATGACTTCAGTTACTTTGTTCAGTGTTTCACTCATCTTAAAAGCCTCCTGGCGGTAGTTGTGTTATTGGATAGCATAAATTGTAACAATCCTGATGTTTCTGTCAAGGACAGTTTTATCATAAAATTGCTTCCATATCTACAAAACACTTTTTTTGTTCTTTAGATGTGAAAATAACATCACCTTTAATTATTTCTGTAATAAGATTTTAGTTTTGGTATACTGAAAAAAAGAATTGAGGTGCAATGGATGACTCTTCGCGGCTGACTAAAAACCGAAAAAATGATCACATTGAAATTAATTTGAAGAAAGATGTTCAATCCGGTATTAAGAATGGATTTGACCTTTTTCAGTTTATTCATAATCCACTACCTGAAATAAATTTGATAGACATATCGACCGAGAGCAACTTTCTTGGTAAAACGGTGAAGTCGCCCATTCTTATTTCTTCAATGACCGGTGGAACCGCGGATGGATCAGAAATTAACCGAAACCTGGCCGAGGCCGCTCAATTAAGGGGAATAGCTTTGGGGCTTGGATCGGGCAGAGCAGGTTTGGATTCAGAGGAAGCGGCAAAAACTTATCAATTGAGAAAATGGGCGCCTTCCATTCCCATTTATGCCAACCTTGGTGCGATTCAACTTAACAATGGCTGCGACGTGGACGAATGTAAACGAGTGGTTGAAATGGCTGAAGCAGATGCTTTGATCCTGCATCTTAATTCTTTGCAAGAAGCGCTGCAGCCTGAAGGACAGACCAACTTTGCAGGCCTCGAAAAGAAAATTAGTCAAATATGCAAATCGATTAACGTGCCAGTCATTGGCAAAGAAGTGGGTTGGGGTATAAACGCAATTATAGCCAGAAGATTGGTTGATGCTGGTGTGAGCTGTATTGACGTGGCTGGCGCCGGCGGGACTTCATGGTCTGAGGTAGAAAAATATAGAAATACATCTGATTCCCGCATTCGCATCAGTTCGCACTTTCAAGATTGGGGCATGCCGACTGCTTTAGCCGTTCTAGAGGTGCATAATCTTTTGCCCAAAATTCCCATTATTGCATCTGGTGGATTGCGCATGGGTTTGGATATTGCAAAAAGTATTGCGCTGGGAGCATCATTAGGCGGGCTGGCCGGTGGATTTTTAAAAGCAGGCACCCAGTCCAGCGAAGCTGTGGTTAACCTGATTGACGAATTAAACCTCGAGTTGCGCATAGCCATGTTTGCAGTTGGTGCTGCAACAATAGACCAATTAAAACAAATTCCTTTGATTAAGGCATATGCGCATGACTAATTTGATTGAGATTTCAAAATTACAAAATGCCATTGATGATGAATTGCATAAGAGTTTGGATCAATCACTGAATGATTATCCAGCCGAATATATCTCAATGCTTCATTACCAATTAGGCTGGCAGGGTGATAAAAGCGGGCCTGAAGTACAAGGCAAGCGTATTCGTCCATTACTGGTGTTGCTGGCTTGTCATGCATGTGGCGGTGATTGGCGCAATGCGCTGCCAGCTTCTGCAGCCGTAGAACTGGTGCACAACTTTTCACTTATTCACGATGATATTCAAGATAAAAGCATTACCAGGCGCGGTAGACAAACTGTATGGGTCAAATGGGGTGAAGCTCAAGCCATTAACGCCGGAGATGCAATGTTAACGACATCTTATCTGGCATTGTTTCGATTGCAGCCATTTTTAGCCCAGGCAATGATGATTCAAGCCATTCAGTTACTTCAATCCGCTTGTTTGACACTAACACGGGGGCAGTATCTGGACATAGCTTTTGAAGATAAAAATGATCTGCCAATGGACCTTTATTGGCAGATGGTGGAAGGAAAAACGGGAGCATTATTAGCTGCCTGTTTGGGGCTCGGATCATTGATCGGCATGGCAGAAGAATCGCAATGGAAGAAGCTCATGGATTTTGGTTACAAGATCGGCGCTGCTTTTCAAGTGCAGGATGATTGGCTGGGAATTTGGGGAAATGGTCAACAAACTGGAAAATCCACGATTACAGACCTTGTCTCAAAAAAGAAAACCTATCCGGTTTTATTAGGTATTCTAAATCGGCAAGATTTTTTCCGTGAATGGCAAACATTGACTGAAGTTACAGAAGAAGAGGCTTTGCGATTGGCAAAACTGCTTGACGCTGAAGGCTGTGCCCATAAGACAAATCAGAAATTTGAGCAACTTTATGCCGAAGCCTTTGAATTGCTTGATGATATGAATTTGGATTTTGAAAGAGTTGAGCCTTTAAAAAGGGTTATTAGGGGATTGTTTGATCGCGCGAAATAACCTTTAAATCGACGATTCCAAGTGTTTTAGTTGCCTGGCTGTATTTAATTTAATCTGTTCTTCCGCCAGTTCATAGAGCGATTTTTCAGTTTCGGGATCAAGGTATTCCGGTAGTAATTCTGCAAAAGGTAGAATTAAGTGGGCATAGCGGAAGAGGTTGGAATCCAATACTTTGCCATTAAACACGATGATGTCCAGATCTATGGTGCGGGGAGCGTTTTTGTCTTCTTGTCTGACTCGACCAAGCAATTCCTCGATATGGCAGAGGCATTGTTCTTTGAGTGTGTGGGCATCCAGATCAGTTTCAAGCATGACAGCGGTGTTTAAAAAATCTGCAGCATCGCTGCCGACAGGCTTGGTCTGCCAGGTGTGCGACACATCATATACTAAAAAGTGTTGCTCCAAATAAGAAAGTGCCAGAAGAATATTTTTCTCAGGTTCAATATTCGACCCCAGTAAAATATAGGCTTCATTCATGAGACTATTGCTCTCGAATAATTTCCACACCTACCGAGCGGGAGAATCGGACTGCACCCGGTTTTTCTACGCGAACCAAAACGGATTGTACTTTTTTATCTTCAAGGCAAAGTTTGGCTATGTCTTCAGCCAGGGCTTCTACGGTGTAGCGTTTAATCGATTCGGTATGCGCCAGCACTTTCTTGGCGATGGTACGGTAATTCACTGAATCTTCCACATTATCCGATTTACCAGCTGCGGAAATATCAGCAGAGATTTCAATATTGACGAGAATATCCTGGGGTTGTTCACGTTCACGGTCAGAAATACCAATCACACCGCGAATCAACAAATCTTTGATCAGAATTTTATCCATCCAAACTCCCTGTACTTTTATACTAAATGTCGACCGCCATCCAGATGGATGATCTCGCCGGTGATATATTCAGGTGCAGATAACAGCCATACTATCAATTCTTCTAACTCTTCAAGCCTGGACCAACGTTGCATGGGTACATTTTTAATCAAAGCGGGTGAAAAATCTTCATCACCAGGAGGCAAAATAGCCCCGAGCGCGATACCGTTCACGATGATTCGTGGTGCCAGTGCAAGTGCCATGGAACTGGTCATGGCGGCCAGTGCAGATTTGCTGATGGTATATGGAAAATGATCCCTGCCAGGTCTCAATGCACGCCAATCCAGCATATTTATGATTCTGGCCGCTTTCTCACCATGATATTTAGCGGCAAATACCTGGCTGAGCAGAAAAGGTGCCGTCAAATTGATTTGAAGATGTTCAGTCCAATCCTCGATGGTTGTGTTTGCAAGGTCAACTGGTTTGAATATGGCTGCATTATTAATCAATGCACTCACTGGAGCTAGTGTAAAAGCCATCTGCATGAGTTTTTGGGTTTGCTCAAGGTTGTTTAGATCTGCCTCAAGTACCCATGCTTTTCTTCCCAGGTTGCGAATCTGGGTTGCCACATTCTCCGCGTCAACAGGGGAGTGTGCGTGATGAACGATGACATCCGCGCCGCTTTGAGCGGCTGCCAAACCCATCACTTTACCGAGGCGTCTTGCACCTCCGGTGATTAAGATGGTTTGATTTACCAATATATGTCTATCTTCGCTCATAACAGGTATAGTATCGTTTTTTTTTGATTCTCTGTCAATATATATCTTATAAAAGTAACAAATTTGTAACTTGACATTTCAGACAGAAAAGGATATATTTATTAAACCCACCCCCTATGGGGGGGGTAGGAGAGCTATGAAACATGAATCCAACATACTGAGATTAAAAACCATTGAAGGACACATCAAAGGCGTTACACGAATGGTTGAAAACGGAGAGTACTGCATTGATGTGATCCGCCAAATTCAGGCTGTTCAAGCGGCATTGAATAAGGTGACCACTCAAATTCTGGATGAGCACCTGAATTCCTGTGTTATTACTGCCATCCGTGGCGATGATCCACAGGAACGGGAACGTGTTTTAAAAGAAATCGCTGAGATTTATGAGCACGCCGGTAAATTATAAATAGGAGAAAATGATGACTACTGTTAAATATTCAGTCCCAACAATTAGTTGCAATCACTGCGTTCACACAATAAAAAGCGAATTAATCGAATTGGCTGGTGTGAAAACTGTTTCAGCAGATGCCGCCACCAAAGAAGTGGTTGTGGACTACGAAAATCCAGCCACCCCGGAATCCATTGAATCTTTATTGGCTGAAATTAATTATCCGGTAAAGAAATAACCTTTATTCAAGAAAGCCAAAATGAGTGAAATCAAGCAAGTGATCTTGCCGATCACCGGCATGACTTGTGCAAATTGTGTAGCCTCTGTTGAACGAAGCCTTAAAAAAGATAAGGCCGTTCAATCTGCACAAGTCAATCTTTCGAGTGAAAGAGCAACCATTGAATATGATCCACAATCGACAACATTAATCGATCTAGTGGCTCGCGTTCAGAGGGCCGGCTATGGAATAGCCGAAGGTGAAGCAAATCTATTAATAAAACGGATGAGTGATGATAATGATGCTCGGCGATTGGAAAAAGCTCTTTCTTCAATAGAAGGTGTACGCGCTGTGACAGCAAGTTTTACGACTGAAAAAGTTCAGCTCCAATATATACCAACACTGGTAAGCCAATCAGATCTTCGCCGAGCAATTTCAGCTGCAGGGTTTGAAGCGCTTTCATTTGGAGGTGATTCTGAAGATGCAGAAGCAAATGCGAGGCAGAAAGAAATTGATCTTCAGAAACGCCAATTGACAATTGGTCTGATTTTTACAATTCCGCTCTTCATAATTGCCATGTCTGGTGATCTGGGCTTATTACCGATGCAAGTTTCGCATTCAACTTGGATAAAATGGGTCATGCTAGTTCTTGCGATTCCAGTTCAATTTTTTGTGGGCTGGCAATACTATGTGGGAGCATACAAATCACTTCGCAATGGCTCAGCTAATATGGATGTCTTAGTGTCACTAGGAACTTCAGCAGCATTTTTGTATTCTCTTCCTGTCACTTTTGGGATGCTTTCAGGTCATGTTTACTTCGAAACTGCAGCTGTGATTATAGTGCTGATCAAGTTGGGCAAATTGTTGGAAGTAAAAGCCAAAGGCCGCACCAGTGAAGCCATAAAAAAATTAATGGGATTGGGAGCAAAAAGTGCAAGAATCATTCGTAATGGACTAGAGTTGGAAGTTGCGGTTGAAGATGTTCAAGTGGGTGACTTGGTACTAGTTAAACCTGGTGAGAAAATTGCGGTGGATGGCGTGGTCGTAGAGGGTCGATCTTCAGTTGATGAATCTATGTTAACGGGAGAATCCATGCCAGTTGAAAAAGGTCCAGGTGCCAGCGTCATTGGTGCAACACTGAACAAATTGGGGATGATCAAATTTGAAGCTACAAAAATCGGAAAAGAAACTGCATTGGCGCAAATAATCCGCCTTGTTGAAGAAGCACAAGGTTCCAAAGCCCCCATCCAAAAATTGGTGGATCGCATTTCCAATTATTTTGTACCTGCCGTGATAGGCATCGCAATTTTGACTTTCATTGCGTGGATGTTTTTTGGACCTCCGTTGGCAATTAACTCTGATGTCAGTGAATTTACTCGAGCCTTAATTGTGATGGTCGCAGTTCTGGTTATCGCATGTCCATGTGCCATGGGGTTGGCAACGCCCACAGCCGTCATGGTTGGTACGGGTAGAGGTGCAGAAATGGGCGTTTTGCTGAAGACTTCTGAAGCGCTTGAACGTGCCGGCCAGGTGAAAATGATCGTAATGGATAAAACCGGTACCATCACCAAAGGGCAACCATCCGTTACTGATATTGTCGTAAAAAGTAACAAGTATAAGGAAAATGATATTTTACGCATGGCAGCATCCGTTGAAAAAGGATCTGAACACCCGTTGGGTGAGGCAATCGTTGCGGAAGCTGGTAATCATGACCTAAAGCTCTCAGATCCGCAGGGCTTCAAAGCAACCGCGGGGCATGGAGTCGAAGCCCAGGTGGATGGAATGCAGGTACTTGTTGGCAGTCCACGGATGTTGGCGGAACGACAGTTTGATACCAAGGCCTATGATGCTGATGTTTCAAGGCTGCAGGGTGAGGGTAAAACAACCGTGTTGGTTGTAATTGATAATGTCGTCTCTGGAGCGATAGCGATTGCCGATACAGTCAAAGAAGGTTCCTTTGAAGCGATTAGGCAGTTTCACAAAATGGGCATCAAAGTCGCCATGCTAACTGGTGATAACAAACAAACCGCCCAGGCCATTGCCAGAGAGGTTGGCATTGACCAGGTGTACGCTGAAGTTCTGCCTGGCGATAAGGCGGCTGAAATCAGGAAGCTTCAGGCGCAAGGGTTTGTAACCGCCATGGTGGGTGATGGCGTCAATGATGCACCTGCTTTGGCACAATCCGATGTGGGGATTGCCATAGGAACAGGTGCAGACGTTGCCATGGCTTCTGCCCCCATTGTGTTGATCAGTGGTGATTTGCGAGGTGCCGTCAAGGCAATTCAACTCTCTCGAGCTACCATGACCACCATCAAACAGAACCTGTTTTGGGCTTTCATATACAACATTATTCTTATCCCCGCAGCCGCGCTGGGGTATCTGGTGCCAGTGTTGGCCGCTGGCGCGATGGCGTTTAGTAGTGTTTTTGTTGTAACCAACAGCCTTCGTCTACGCACCAAAAAAATTTAGTTGACTTTTTAGAGGAGAATTTAATGAACAACAAAATAAAAATGGTAGCTTTTACGATCCTGATATTATCTATCGTAATGGTCGCTTGTAACGTACAACCTCAGGGCACCGGTTCCTTTGCCCAAGTTCCAGCAGGATTAGCCTATGCTGAGGGAAAAGAAATCTACTTTACACATACAGAGGCTTCTGACCCTGGGATAGCTGAAAAATTGACCAATATGATGAAATCCCCTGTGATCTACGTGCCGTCTTTGGCGGATGTTCCTGAAACTTCATTAGCCAATGTATACGTTTTCGAAAACGGATTGACTGGCAAGGGTCCTTTGGGCTTTCAACCGGATGTCTTTAATTATCCCCCCGGCACCGAAGGCTACTCACCACTGCGTCAAATTATTTTGACCAAGTGGATGGATGAAGCATCTGCAGTTGAATTAAAATCAGAAAGTGACATTCTTCAAGCGGAATCGGATGGAAAACTTACCCTCACCAAATCTGGTGTGGTTGTAAATATGCCCTTCATTCTTTGGGATGGCGGAAAAAGGTAACAAAAAATCAAACTAGAAGAAAAAGGGATTTCGAGAATAAGTAAAAAAATGGGCTGTCAATTTGACAGCCCATTTATTTATTTAATTCTATAAAGGTTCAAACTTCGCCGTAAAGTGCCTGAGCAATTCTGGAGCATAGGTAATTTTGTAACCCTTTAATGAATTCGCCTTCTCAGAAATTTTAATAATGATATCGGCGACATAATCGAGATGAGATTGTGTATATACCCGGCGTGGAATTGCAAGCCGCACCATCTCCAGCTTGGGATACACGATCTCTCCGGTGACAGGGTTGGGGGCGGCAAACATCACTGAGCCGATTTCACAACCCCGGATTCCACCTTGCAGATAAAGTTCGTTGGTCAAAGATTGACCCGGAAATTCATGATGCGGAATGTGTGGCAACATTGTTCCCGCATCAATGAAGATGGCATGTCCGCCGGGGGGTTCAATGATGGGAACACCAGCATCTTTTAACCTGTTGGCCAGATAGGCTGTTTGTCCAAGGCGGTAATGAAGATATTCTTCATCAAGACCTTCACAAAGTCCGACTGCCATGGCATCAAGATCACGGCCGGCCAATCCGCCGTAGGTGGGGAAGCCTTCACGTAAAATAAGTTCATTTTTGAGTTTTTGAAACGTCAGGTCATCTTTTGTGGCAAGCAATCCGCCGATGTTGACAATAGCATCTTTTTTGGCGCTCATGCAAAAACCATCAGCATAAGAGAACATTTCTCTGGCAATTTCCAAAGTGGATTTATTCTCGTAACCGGGTTCACGCAATTTGATAAAGTAACAATTCTCGGCGTACCTGGCTGCATCAATATAAAACGGAATTCCATGGGTGTGGTATGTATCAGCCACCGCCTTGATGTTTTCCATTGAAACTGGCTGACCGCCGCCGGCATTGTTCGTGACCGTGATCATTCCGAGCGGCATTTTCTCAACACCTGTCTCAACGATAAATGCTTTAAGCTTGGCGATATCCATATTGCCTTTGAATGGATGGAGATTTTTTGGATCAAAGGCATCATCGATCACCAGATTGGTCGCCCGTCCGCCGCGCGCACGTATATTTGCATCAGTGGTATCAAAATGCATGTTAGAAGGAACAAAATCCCCCGGTTTGACCAAGACAGCGCTGAGAATATTCTCTGCCGCTCGGCCCTGGTGCGTGGGGACGAATAAATGAAATCCGAATACTTTTTCCACCGCATCCGAAAGCCGCAAATAGGAATTTGCCCCGGCATAGGATTCATCACCTTCCATAATCGCCGCCCATTGATGGGAACTCATTGCACCTGTACCTGAATCTGTGAGTAGATCAATAAAGACATGTTTTGCCTTTAACGCAAAGATGTTGTATCCGCTGTTTTGAAGAGCCTTTCTACGTTCTTCAATGGGAATAAGCCTGATGGGTTCGACAACTTTAATACGGAATGGCTCTGGTGGATAAACAGCGGTCATTAATGGACTCCTGATTTGAAGAATAATATGCTTTTTTGAGCACCTGAGCAAGAAGGCACAAGATACCTTTCGCGACTGTTAAACATGACAGCGATTGTCCCCCAGACCATGATCATGACTTGGAAGCGCCTAAATTTTAACATGATTAACTGTTTTCTGTATTTAAAAAAAATTATTGAAAAATCTTAAATTTGAAATGAAATTTGCATACGATTAATACAGTTTACAAACAAGCCCCACGGTTGAACTCTTGAAATCTACATCAAGCATTTTCATTTTATTCATGATCATCTTGAAATCATATAAAGGTATCAAAATTTAATTAAAAATGATTGTCTAGACATAATTGACAATTCATTTTCGTTTTTTACAAGTTGCAGGTGGTAAAATTACGAATATTTTACGGAGGAAAGCATGAACGACGATTTTCAAAATAAAGCAATTAATACTCTTAGATTTTTATCCGCGGACGGTGTTCAGCAAGCCAATTCAGGTCATCCCGGGCTGCCCATGGGCACGGCCGCGATTGCATTTACCATTTGGATGAAACATTTAAAATTTGATCCTCAGAACCCTGATTGGGCTGATCGAGATCGTTTCATCCTTTCAGGCGGACACGGCTCAATGCTGCTTTACAGCATGCTTCATTTGACTGGTTTCAAAGTAACGCTGGATGATCTAAAGCATTTCCGCCAGTGGGGTTCCAATACCCCAGGGCATCCCGAATACGGTTTCACTCCCGGTGTTGATACTACCACCGGTCCATTGGGGCAGGGTTTGTCAAACGGGGTTGGCATGGCAATCGCCGAAGCCCATCTGGCTGCAGAATTTAACAAACTGGATCAGAAAATCGTTGATCATTATGTTTACGGCATCGTCACGGATGGCGACCTGCAAGAAGGTGTTGCCAGTGAAGCAGCCTCTTTGGCTGGGCACCTCAAATTGGGCAAAATCATTTATTGTTATGATGATAATCACATTTCCATTGACGGCCCAACTTCGCTGTCTTTCTCGGAAGATTGCGGAAAACGTTTTGAAGCTTATGGCTGGCATGTTTCATATGTTGCTGATGGCAACGATGTGGAAGAGATTGACAACGCCATTAAAGCTGCCAAGCTGGATCCACGGCCGTCTTTGATTGTTTGCCGCACCCACATTGGATTCGGCATGCCCAATCGTCAGGATACCTCCAAAGCGCATGGAGAACCACCTGGTGATGATGAATTAAATGCCGCGAAGCGAAATCTCGGTTGGCCGGAAGAACCTCGTTTTCTGGTGCCTGATGACGTAAAGGCGTTTTTCCTCAAGACTGGTGAAAAAGGTTCTGCCAGCAAATCTGCCTGGGATTCCGCTTTGGTCGCCTATACCAAGGCTTATCCTGTTGAAGGGAAAGAGTTCACCCGCCGCATGCAGGGCAAACTGCCTGCTGGATGGGAATCTTCCTTACCTGAATTCCCGGCGGATTCAAAAGGCATGGCCTCACGCGTCGCATCAGGACAAACCCTAAATGCACTCGCATCCGTCCTGCCTGAATTGATGGGTGGCTCTGCCGATTTGACGCCTTCAAACAACACCTGGTTGAAAGAATCCACTGCTTTCCAATCCGATAATCCGATTGGACGGTATTTACATTTTGGCGTGCGGGAACACGGCATGGGTGCAGTGGTGAACGGCATCGCCTATCATAAAGGGTTGATTCCTTTTGGGGCGACCTTCCTGGTATTTACCGATTACATGCGCGGCGCTATTCGTGTGGGGGCTTTTACCCACCTTCAGGCGATTTGGGTGATGACCCACGACAGCATTGGTCTTGGTGAAGACGGCCCAACCCACCAGCCCGTGGAACATCTGGCTGCTTTGCGCGCCATCCCAAATCTGACTGTCATCAGACCTGCGGATGCCAATGAGACTGCTCAGGCATGGCGGGCTGCTGTTGAAAATACTCACGGCCCCACTGTGTTGGCGTTATCTCGACAGAACCTGCCTACTATTGATCGCAGTCAGATGGCTCAAGCAGCCGGCACCTTGAAGGGGGCATACGTGCTTGCCGATCTTGGAAAAGGTCAACCGGAAATCATTCTGATGGCTTCAGGTTCTGAAGTAGATTTGATCGTCAAGGCTACTCAGGAACTCGTTGAAGCGGGTCATACCGTCCGATTGGTTTCCTTCCCAAGTTGGGAATTGTTTGAAAAGACAGACCAGGCATATAAAGACAGTGTCTTGATCCCTGGAGTAAAGGCTCGCCTGGTTGTGGAATGCGGCATAGCCCAGGGTTGGGAGAAATATGCTGGTTCACTAGGCAAAATTATTGCTATGAACGGTTATGGTGCTTCAGCTCCAGCTCCAATTTTGATGGAAAAATTTGGATTCACCGTCAAGAACGTAGTTGAAAATGCCAAATCATTGTTAAATGCGGAGAAATAAGATGCAAATTGCTGTTGCATGTGATCACGCGGGTTTTCCGCTCAAAGACGAAGTCATTGCTGCACTCGAAGCGGCTGGATGTTCAACTATTGATTTGGGCACCTATGATCAGGAACCTGTGGATTATCCAGATTATGCCGAAAAAGCTGGGCGGGCCATTATCAATGGTCAGGCTGAACGTGCTGTATTGGTGTGTGGTTCAGGCATAGGGGCATGCATTGCCGCCAACAAAATGAAAGGCATTTATGCCTGCAACGTCAATGATGTTTATTCAGCCCGCCAGGGTGTTGAACACGACAACATGAACGTTTTATGTCTGGGCGCACGTGTCATCGGTCCTCAAACTGCCAAAGAACTGGTAACCGCTTTTGTTGGGGCTCATTTTTCCGCTGAAGAGCGGCACCAAAGACGGTTTGGAAAGATTTTAAAACTTGAAGCCAACGGGAAAAAGGAATAACTATTTATTAGTTTTAAGGACCAGGTGACAAAATGAACAATATCGACGCACTTCATAAATTGGGACAATCCCTTTGGTATGACAATATTCAACGTTCACTGCTTGATAATGGTGCCTTAAAAGGCATGATAGAGCAGGGAGAGATTAAAGGGGTTACTTCTAACCCCAGTATTTTTAATAACGCCATTGCAAAATCCACAGACTACGATGCTGCTCTTCAGCCTTTGGCATGGTCAGGGTTATCTTCTGAAGAAATCTTTTGGGAGTTAGCGGTAAAAGATATACAAGATGCAGCGGATCTATTTTCTCCGCTTTATGAAAGCACCGGTCACATAGATGGGTATGTCAGCCTCGAGGTCAGCCCTTATTTGGCGAGAGATACTCGCACCACTGCACAAGAAGCAAAACGCTTGTGGCAAAAAGTGAATCGTCCCAATCTGATGATCAAGATTCCAGCCACTGTTGAAGGGCTGCCGGCCATTCGTGAAACCATCGCTGAAGGCATCAATGTTAATGTGACTTTGATCTTCTCACTTGAACGCTATCAGGCTGTCATCAACGCCTTTATATCCGGACTGGAAGATAGAGTCAAAAAAGGATTGAGCATTGAATCCATCGCGTCAGTGGCATCATTCTTTGTCTCGCGTGTGGATTCCAAAGTGGATGACTTGCTTGACAAGAAACATCCCGCCGAAGGGGCTCGCTTATTGGGTAAAGCCGCCATTGCAAACGCCAAAATGGCATATGAATTGTTCTTGAAAGAGTTTTCGACCGAACGGTTTGCTAAATTGGCGCAAAAAGGTGCACAAAAACAGCGTCCGCTGTGGGCATCCACCAGCACCAAGAACCCCAATTATCGTGATGTGATCTATATCGAAGAGTTAATCGGTGATGACACCGTTAACACAGTTCCGCCTGCCACACTGACTGCCTTTAGAGATCACGGCAAGGCAAAGATAACCATTGATGTTGATTTGGCCGCCAATAAAGAAGCCTTGTCCCAATTGGAAAAATTGGGTGTCTCGATGGCTGTTGTGACCCAGGAGTTGGAGGATGAAGGTGTTAAATCTTTCACCGATGCTTTCACTTCGTTATTGGCTAGTGTTGAAGCTCGCAGGCTTGAACAAGTTGCAGGGATTGAGAAAGTCACTGCTTCTGTTCAAAAACGGCTTGAAAAACTTGAAAAACAAGATTTTGTAAAGCGCATGCACGCTCATGATCCCGTTTTGTGGACCAAAGACCCCAAAGGCCAGGAAGAAATTCGCATCCGTATGGATTGGTTGAGCGCACCCTGGGATTCTGAATCTTTGCTGCCTCAATTGGATACCTTGCTGGCAGAATGCCGCAAGGCAGGTTTCACACATGCTCTGCTTTTGGGTATGGGCGGTTCATCCCTTGCACCTGAAGTCATGAAGCTAATTAATGGACAGACTGAATATAAAGGCAACCTCGGTCTGGATTTGAGCGTGCTGGATTCCACCAATCCGGATGAAGTGCTGTTGGCTTGCAAACGATCACCTCTCGAGAAAACGATGTATATTGTAGCCAGCAAATCAGGCACCACCGGTGAGATCAACGCCTTCTTCCAGTATTTCTGGGATGAGGTCTCAAAGAAATTTGGTGACAAGACCGGAGATCACTTTCTTGCCATCACCGACCCGGGGACCAAATTGGATGTCTTGGCCCGGGAACGAAAATTCTTCAAAGTTATCAATGCCAATCCGCAGGTTGGGGGTAGAAATTCAGCCTTGACCGCTTTTGGTTTGGTCCCTGCGGCCTTATTGGGGATCGATGTTAAAAAATTCTTGAAGCATACACAAGCTATGGCAAAACAATGCATGCCTGAAACCGGTATAACATCCAACCCGGGCGTAGTGTTGGGCGCTCTAATGGCTGAAGCCGCTTTTGATGGTCTTGATAAACTTACCGTTGTGACCGATTCAACCTGGTCAGCTTTTGGCAATTGGTTTGAACAGTTATTGGCTGAAAGCAGCGGCAAAGAAGGCCGCGGTATCGTCCCTGTCGCCACTGAGCCTAATCTGCCTGTTTCAAAATATGGAAAAGACCGTTTATTCATATACATCGGCAGCAATGCCGCCGATAACGCTTTTTGTAAAGAGCTGCGTGAAGCCAATCGACCGTTGTTGGTGATGAAAGTTAATTCATCCATGGACTTGGGCAGCCAGTTCTACCTGTGGGAAGTTGCTACTGCCGTAGCTTGCTCCATCCTGGGTGTTAATTCATTTGACCAACCGGATGTACAAGACGCCAAGACCCGCACCATGAATGGAATTGCTGCATTCAAGGAAACCGGAAAACTCGATTTTGGCACCCCTGTGGTCTCATTTGAATCTGGTGATGTGTATTCCAACCAAATGCTCGATTGGAAAAAATCCCAAACAATCTCTGATGTGATTGACGCCTTCTTAAACAAATTCGTTCATAAGGGCGATTATGTAGCAATTAATGCATTTTTGCCGCGCACGGATGAAATGGAATCAGATTTACAAGCTTTACGACGCCGCATACTGGACACTCACGCCAACGCGGTAACCCTCGGATTTGGTCCTCGTTTCCTGCATTCCACCGGCCAGCTCCACAAAGGCGGACCCGATATCGGTGTGTTTATTGAATTCACTTCTGAATCAGAAACGGATATGGACATCCCCAATGAAGGGCTTTCATTTGGCACCATGGCAATGGCTCAGGCGCTGGGTGATTACCAGGCGCTGGAAGCCCGCGGACGCCGTTTACTGCGCATCCATCTGCCCAAGCCGTCTTTGAAAGGTCTATAAATTAATGGATCGCCTTGACGATTTTCAGGCTTATCGCGAAAAAATGAATGCCAGGATCCTCGATATTGAGCATCTTGGCATTAAGCGTTTCTTTAATCTGGATACCAAAGCCTATGATGAAGGCGCACTCGATCCGAAAACGAAAGAATTGCTCGGGCTGGTGGCATCCATGGTGCTGCGCTGTAACGACTGCATAGATTATCACATCCTCACTTGTGTGGATGCCGGCTGGTCTGATGCTGAACTATATGATGCCTTCAATGTGGCGTTGGTCGTGGGCGGCAGTATCGTCATACCCCATTTGCGGCACGCCGTCGAAACCCTGGATCTATACCGACAGAAGGAAAAATAAAAACGTAGGGGAGGTTCATGAACCTCCCCTACGTTTTTGAAACACTTTCCTCATCAGCTTCATAAAACTGGTCGCCACAATTAATCCCAACATAACTTCCAGCGGATGGGACAACGTCCATAATAAACCCTGTCCAACCTTTCTGATTAATGAGATCCCCAAGGCTGAGCGCTCAGGGGGGATGACCTGGGTGCTCCAATCCAAATCAAGCAATCGATCCATGAAATTGTTCATCACGCAGCCTTCAAGGCTGAAGATGTAGATATTATCCACTGCTTTGCTGGCCAGCAAGAGATCGCGTTTCAAGTCGATCCAGTGCATGGTTTTCAGTGGAGGCATTCCCTCAATCTCCACACCGCCGCCCGTGCTGCCTACGCCAACTGCCTGGCATTGCTTTGCGTAACTCCATAGTATGGAATCGCCGTAGGAAGGGAAAAAACTGGCATAAAGCATCAGTACTTCACGATCAGCATTGAGCGAAGGAATGCCCAGTGTCTTGGCAAGCACATGTGATTTTGCTTTGCGTTCATCAACGACGGTTGGGAACTGGTAGGTTTCGATTGCATAGCCATCTGCGCGAATACTTTGGATCAATGCTCTGGCCGTTGCCATTTTTTCAAAATAATTCTGATTTGAGATAAGTCTTTTAGCCAGAATAGGTGCATGGTTCCACAGGTTTTTGTATAGAGATGACATTGTAGTAAGTTTCGGTTCAATATCCAGTCCCACTGCTGCAAATTCAAGTTTATGTCTGGCTTTCCAAGCTTTAAATTGGTTGTATTGTATGGCTGTTTCTTCAAGCGTATCCAGACTGGTCCAATAGCCTTGATCTTTATCCAAAAGAATCCACGCCGTGACGGGAATTTTAGCCTTGTTAAGTTTCTTAATCACTTCGGCGCGTTCGTTTGAAAGGTCGAGCAGCCCCAAGCTGAGGTTGGCATCCAGTTTGGAGAGCATATTGATTATTTTGCTGCCTGAAAACAACTCGCTTAAAGGTTCAGGGTCAAGTTCACAAAAAAAAGTAAGTACTGGTTTTGACATATTATTCTCGTGTAAATTCTAATAGGGTAACGGATGCCGGTTTAAGCATTACCTGCCATTCGCCATTTTGCTTTTTGGGTTTTGGGCCATCCTGAATTTTAACTTTATAGGGTGTGTCCAACGTGTTGGCATCCAGCGGATGAGAGGCAGACAATTCAAGCGATGAGATGGGCAATGCCGACAGTGAAAAAACAACTTTCATTCGGTTCTCAGGCATGCGGTTGACAAGCAGCATCGTGAGTCTTTTTTGATCTTCGCTGATGGTGACCAATTGATCCAACCAGGGCACATTCTCATGAGCTGTGATATTGATGCCCGTGGCCTGGCTGTCAAAAGTGGGTGATTGACAGGTTGAGTTGACCACCCGTGATTCCATGTGGTTGAAGAGTATAAACGGAAAAAACATGGTTGTTGCGATGGCTGTTTTGGAATCAGTTTTGATCAAGGGAAGTACATTGACGAGTTGTGCCAGGTTGGCCATGCCCAGAGACTTACTTTTACGATAAAAAACAGCCAAAACTGAGGCAGCGTACAGGGCATCGCGCATGGTGTACGTGACCTGATGCATGCTGCTCTCGCCAGGTAGCGGCGGAAGCCAGAGATTCCATTCATCCAGGGCTTGCGACACCGTCTTGTTGGGAGAAAACTGCGCAATTTCATTTTCGATGGCTGAACAAAACTGATCGATATCCAGCGGTGCGGCGCAGACTGATTTAAATAATTCGTGTGGATCGGGCAGATCTTGCCAGCCTTCAGTATCGGGTTGGTAGATATGCCAGGATAGATAATCGATTTGATCACCGGCTTTGGTGAGGACTTCCTTGTTCCATAAGGCTGCCGGGTCGTCATTATCCGCACTGTGGGGGTGGTTGCCGACGACGATCAGCTTGATGTCTGGATCAACCGCACGCATGGCCTTGATAAAACGGAGCAGGCGTTTGGTATATTCTTCAGCTGAAGTGGTGCCGATTTGCCAGGCACCCCAAACTTCGTTGCCGATACCCCAATATTTGACCTTATAAGGCTCTGGATGTCCATTCGCAGCCCGTCTTTTACCCTGTTCGGTGGTTGCAGGATCATTGCAATAGGCCACCCAGCGGGCAGCTTCTTCGGGTGTTCCGGACCCGTCGTTGACACAAATAACTGGTTCCGTGCCAATCAGTTCACAGAAAGCCAGAAATTCATCTGTGCCAACCTGATTGATTTCTTCAGCCTGCCAGGCAGCATCATGACGCGTGGGACGGTTCGATTTGGGTCCAATACCGTCTTCCCAGTGATAACCGCTGGCAAAATTGCCACCAGGGTAGCGGATCATGGGTGGATTGAGCTGTTTTATGAGTTCGAGCGTATCCTGTCTGAGGCTGGAGCCATCGGTCGTCCAGATGCCGTCATAGACGCAGCGTTCGAGATGTTCAACAAACTGTCCCAGCAAGTAGGGCGAGACTGCTTCAGCGGATTTTGTGAGATCAATTCTGATCCGTGCTTCAAGGGGTGTCGAAAATCGGGTCAAGAAATATGGTTTGATCTTTTTAAATTTCTTGTTTTCTTTCTTTTGAGAAAGAGAGAACACGATCTCTCCGACTTCTTTGGTCATGCCTTTCACAACAATATTGTCTGTTAAATGTTGATTTTCAACTGACACAAGAATTTCAACCCCCACAGGGGTGAGGATGGGATTTTCAGGTGTGATTTCAGATGCTTTTTGGGTGGGGGTAATATTTGAAGAAAAGGTGACCGAGTCACCCGGGATCGGGGTGCTGAAATTGAACAACTCGAAGCGGGTTATGGTCGCAGGAGCAAAGGTATTGTTGATGATGAATGAAAATCCGCTGCTTTGTTTCTTCAAACTGCCGGGAACAACCAATTTGCGTAGTACGAATTCAGGAATCGCCATGGTTATACCGCCTGTTCTTTGCTCTCAAGTTTCTTTTGTTTGCCAATTCGCAATAAGGGCAGTGCAGCCAGCAGGGTGGCAATGCCTCCTGCTTGGAAGATAAGTGATGTGGGCATAAAACCAGCTTTACCGTCAATCACGGTGGGGATGCCAAAAGTGGTGATCAACCAACTGCCCAGCAGCGGACCCGGTATCATGGTAAGTGCGACCGAAAACAAGATGACATAACCGCCAAATTGTCCTCTTTTATCTTCAGGGAAGAGGTCTTTACTCCAGGCACCGGTGGCGATGGTCCAGGCGCTGATTGGGGCGAGCCAGAGAATACCGGTGAGGATTAGCGCTGGTACGCTGCGTGAAAGTGAAAAGGCGATCAATCCGACCATTTCTGCGATGACGGCAGTCAGAGCCACATTCCTGCGTCCCCAGCGATCGGCCAACAGACCAAGCGGGTAGGCTGTGGCAATGCCTCCGAATAGAATTGAGCAAAAAATGATCAGCGACGCCTGCATAGTCGGAATTTCAAGATAGGTGTTGATATAGATCATCAAATACGGGAAGAAGATGTTTTGTGCCACACCCCAAAGCGTGATGGAGATGAGCAGCATAAGCAGATCACGCTGCTTTTTGAGGGTTGCCCAACGGAAAGTATCCGCAATTTGCGACCAATAAGTGCCTTTTGGTTTTTCATGTGTGGGGGCGGGCTCTTGCAATAATAATGAGGCGATCAAACCTAAAACAAAGACCAGACCTCCGATCATATAGAAGAAGGCAAAGTAACCCATGGCGTCAATGATGATGCCGGCACCGCCGTAGACGATCAATAAAGCGACCCATGTGACGATTTCAAGCACACCCATGACCTTGCCTCGATTTTTTTCAGTGGTAATATCTGCCACATAGGCATGAAAAACGGAGTCATTGGCACTTGAACCGAAAAAGGTCATGATGCAGTCAAAGGTGATCGCCATAAAAATCGCAATCCCGATTGTATTGATATATGCAGCAGTGGGGAATAATGCGGTGGTGATGCCCCAACCGATATAGCCGATCAATAAGAAGGGTTTACGCCCAAACCGTGAACGGATGCGATCACTCAATGCCCCCATAAAAATGGAAGCGAGTGTCGCGGTGATGGCACTGGCAGCCACCATCCATGAAACCGGTCTGGGGTCAGGCGAGATCGTATTGTAGATAAAGGTGTTGAAAAATTGATTTTCGACACCCCAGGCGAGTGAACCGAGGAAGCCAAGAATAATAATTGCTGTCCAGGTGCGTTTTGTGAGCATTGTGCCTCCGATGAGGTTATTTGGTTGATGCTGCCAGGGTTGCCAACGTGATGGCGCCCATGGAACCTGCACGATCCCCTAATTGGGGTGAAACAATAAAAGTGTCATTGATTTTTTTGATCAAATCAGAATCGACATAACCATTTAACGATTCTCCCGCCACGATGCGGATTTTTTCAAGAAGGCCAGGTTTCTTCATCACACCGCCGCCAAGGATGATACGTTTTGGAGAGTAGGAAACCACCCAGTTGTGAATGGCTTGTCCGATGTAAAGGGCTTCGAGGTCCCAGGCAGGGTGGTCAGCCGCCATATCGTGGGTTGAAATGCCCCAGCGTTCGGTCATGGCCGGTCCACTGGCAAGCCCTTCAAGGCAGTCGCCGTGAAAGGGGCAACGTCCGAGGTAAGGGTCTTTGACCAGGTCGTGTTTCATCAGTAAATGACCCAGTTCCGGGTGGATTAATCCATGTACAGGTTTACCGTTACAGATCACGCCGCCGCCGATGCCAGTGCCAATTGTGACATACAGAAAATCGTCTAATCCTCGTCCGGCACCCCATTTACCTTCGCCTAAAGCCGCTCCGTTGACATCCGTATCAAACCCGTAGGGTATGTCAAATGTGGTTTTAAGTTGAGCCAGCAGCGGTGTATTTTGCCATTGCACTTTTGGCGTTGAGGTAATGCTGCCATAACCTAAATCATTTTGATCGAGATTAACCGGTCCAAAACAGGCAATACCCATAGCTTCGAGGTGAATTCCGTGTTTGGCTTCACTATCCTTGAAAAACCGAATCACTTCTGGAAGTGTGATTTGCGGCGTCTCGGTCGGAATGGTAATTTCTGCAAGAATATGATCAGGATCCTGGGCGATAATGCAATTAAACTTGGTACCCCCTGCTTCAATTCCACCAAACCATTTCATTGTTTATGTCCTTAAGTAGAATGGGTTAATCATAGCATGACTCTTATTCATATGGGAGTAGGTGACAGGCATATAAAACATTAAATTTTCATTCATTTCATAACCAACTTGGATTTTGTGTGTTAATTATTATGTTATATTGGGCTAATTTTACTTCCCCTATTATGGAGGCACTCATGGATTTGTTTGAAAAGTGTTTGAATTTCACCACCGCAAAAGAAGCAAAAGCATCGGGCATTTATCCTTATTTTATTGCTTTGAATGAAAACGAAGGAACCGAAGTCATCTATCATGGCAAGCGACTGATCATGTGCGGTTCCAACAATTATCTGGGATTAACCACTCATCCCAAAGTGCGTGAGGCTGCCATTGAAGCCATCAAACGATACGGCACGAGCTGTACCGGTTCCCGGTTTTTGAACGGCACATTGGCTTTACATGAACAACTTGAAAAAGAATTGGCTGAATGGGTCGGCAAAGAAGCTTCGCTGGTTTTTTCAACAGGAATGCAGACCAATTTGGGCACGGTCAGCGCACTTATTGGACGTGATGATGTTGTTATTCTGGATAAGGACGACCATGCATCCATCGTAGATGGCGCCCGCCTGGGATATGGCAAAATTGAGCGTTTTCGTCATAATGATATGGAACATCTTGAAAAAGTGTTGGCTTGCCTGCCTGAAACCGCCGGTAAACTGATCGTAGTTGACGGCATGTTCAGCATGGAAGGCGACCTGGCTCCAGTAGAGGAGATTTCTAAACTCGCTAAAAAATACGGCGCCCGACTGATGATAGATGATGCCCACGGCATGGGTGTCTTGGGCGGCGGTCACGGAACCTGCGCCCAATTGGGCGTCACTAATAAAGTTGATTTGATCATGTCCACCTTCAGTAAATCTTTCGCTTCTTTGGGTGGTTTCATTGCGGGTGACGAGAACACCATCCACTATATTCAACATACCGCTCGCGCCCTGATCTTCAGCGCCAGCATTCCGCCCTCAAATGCGGCTGCAGCTCTGGCTTCTTTGCAGGTCATGCGTGAAGAGCCTGAACGCGCTGCCCGGGTGATTGAAGTGGCAGATAAAATGCGTAAAGGTTTTACCAGTCTTGGTTTCAACATCGGCGATTCCACCACACCCGTGGTGCCCATCATCATTGGTGATAATGACCGTACCTTCCTCTTCTGGAAGATGTTGTTTGATAACGGCGTGTTTGTAAATCCGGTTATTTCACCCGCTGTCAATGCAGGTCACCAATTGCTCCGCACCAGTTACATGGCGACCCATACAGATGCCCAAATGGATCAGGTACTTGCAACCTTCGAAAAGGTTGGAAAAGAAATAGGAATAATCTAGGAATTGGATAACAAAAGAACCCCGTTGAAAAATCAACGGGGTTCTTTTTATTAGGTTATTTGGTTAGAAAAAGGATACCTATCGTATTTGGTCCGCAGTGGCTGGCAATGGTGGCGCCTGCGTCAGTGATGCAAATTTCTTTGACCTCGAGCATCTTTTCGATCTCGGATTTCAAGAACAGGGCATCATCGAGGCAGACTGTATGGGTAATAAATACACGTGACGGATCAATAGAGTCTTTATTTTTTGAGAAATTATCAAGCAGCGCAGACAACCCTTTTTTGCGGCTGCCGCTAATTTTTTCACGTACTCCCAACGTGCCGTCCTGACGAACTTCAATCACTGGGCGAATTTTGAGAATGCTGCCGAAGATATGTTCCATTGAAGAGCAGCGCCCGCCCATGTAAAGATAATCCAGTGTATCAATCACGAATGAAGCATTAACTTTAGGTATTAGGTTTTTGATAGCTGATGCAATGTCTTCGAAGGAATAACCTTTTTGTGCCAGTTCCGCGGCTTTTACGACCAACAAACCTATTCCGGTTGAAAGATTGCGTGAATCAATGATCTCACCTTTGACATTTGACAACGAGTCAAGGGCAATGGTTGCACTTTGAAAACTGGCCGACAGTTTCGAACTGATGCTGATATAGATGAACTCGGGGTATTTTTCAAAGATTTGTGTAAAAGCAGCAATTGAGGGTGCCGAGGTTTTTGGCAATTCCCCTGATGTTTTTACTGCTTCAAATAATTTTTCAGGTGAAAGCTCCACACCATCCAAATAATTCTGATTATTAACTAGTACATTGAGTGGAATAATCTCAATGTCAAAATGTTTTATTAATTCGGAGCTTAAATCACAACAACTATCAGCAATGATCTTGACCATGTCGTTTCCTCAATTAATATATTTTTTAAAACCACTTGCGCCATCTAAAGTAAATCAGCATGGCGATACCTATAACCACCATTGCAGCGCAGCAAATATAAAACCCAAGCGGATGAGTGGCGGCAGGAATGTGGATGAAATTCATGCCAAAAACACCGGCTATGAACGATAGGGGCAGAAAAATGGTTGAGACAATGGTCAATGCTTTCATGACCTCATTCAAGCGAAGGCTGGTGGAGTTCAGATAGATATCCATGGCTCCGGAAACAATATCGCGAATGGTATCTGACAGATCCTGGATTCTGACCAAATGGTCATAAATGTCTCTAAAATAGAATCGGCTTTGGGGGTCAATTAATGAGTATTCATCCCGGGTTAATCGGTTTATCATTTCACGTTGAGGGGAAATCACTCTGCGTAGTTCCATGATGCTGTGTTTGAGCATCAACAATCTTTCAAGTGTAGCCGGGGATGGTTTTTCAAGCACACTGTCTTCAAGGATCTCGACTTCGGTATCCATTTGGTCAATCAGTGGCATATATTCATCAACAAGTGCATCAAGGATGGCGTGACATAAGAAATCTGTGCCAAAATTGGAGAGCCTAAAATCTTTATGTACCCTTTCCCACACTTTTTCAATGGGAGACATGTGGTCTTCAGTAGTGCAGGTTACCAAAAAATTATTTCCAATGAATAAATTTAGTTCGAGGGTTTCCAGTTCATGAAGATCGGCAGCAGGTTTAATCGCATGCGCAATAATGAACAGGTAATTGATAAAATCATCCACCTTGGCAACCTGGTAGCCCAGGCTCAAACAATCTTCAATGGTTAATGGATGAAAATTAAACATATCTCTAAGAATGAGATTAATTTCATCTTCGGAAGCAGATTCAAGACTTACCCACAGGAACCCTGTTTTGGAGTTCATTTTGGGTTTAAAGGCTTCAATTGTGTCTAAGAATTGGACAGGATTGTTGGGCTCAAAATAAGCTGATCGAATCATACAATGATTTTAATCCAAATTGTGAAAAAGCACAGTTTGGATTACGGCTACAGCCCGGTGGTTAATAATCGATTATAAAACGGTGATTAGTTTAAAAGAGACCCCATTCGCCGCCAAGGCCTTCTTCCATCATCCCAAAATCCCAATTTTCCATGCCAAAATCAATGCCAACCGGCCGTTCAAGAACTTGTTCTGCTTTCTGGCGAGTGGATTCCAGCATGGCTGGTCCGTAAGGACAGAAGGGTGTAGTAAGAATCATCTTGACAATAGCGCTGTCATCATTGATCTTGACGTTGCGCACCAATCCTAATTGGATGATGTTGAGAGAAAGTTCTGGGTCGGTAACTTCGCTCAGACCTTTACGCAATTGATCGCAAAGTTCGGGGTGGGTGGTTTCAGCTTCCCAAACGGGTCGGTTGGTTCCGGGGGTACTGGTATCTGCCATGTTTATGCCTCCGCAAGTGATTTGGCTGTTACAACGTAGGTGCAGTGAACATCACCATTTAAGACACATTTGACTTTTTCGGCAGGGATGGAGAGCATGGTTGAAATAAGCGTCTGGTCCATGATGCAGACTTCAGGGTGCGATTGGCCGACATGATAAAACGGACAGGCTTTTTCTACGATGTGATAATCTTCCCCAATTTTCTGCCATTCAATCATGAATCCTTCGTCACCGAGTGTTTTACGGATGGCGTCCAATTTCTGTTCGACGGGTAATTTTTTAATGCGGTCAAGATGGTCTGCCGCCAAAGATTTGGCCATGCGAATAAATAATTCATTGATCTCTTTTTGTGTAAGGGTGGATTTGAGCTGTTCTAGCAGCCGATTGGTGAGGCTCATGTAGCGCGTGGGGAATTTTTCAAGTCCGGTATCGGTGAGCGAATAGATCAAGCGAGGACGTCCAACGCCGTGGCGTTCTTCACTTGCCTGAATCAATCCTTCAGCTTGAAGATTAGTCAGATGATGTCTGACCGAGATTGTGTTAATATCCACTGCTTCAGCGAGTTCTGTAATTGTTGCGGTGGGGTTTGTGAGCAATGTATTTAAGATGCGGTCGCGAGTACTTTTCATTGAACCATCCTGTCTCTAGCTTACCTCTAATAAAAATAATATACCATAAGGGTATAATAAGTGTCAATTATAAGATACTTATTATAAAAAACACAAGAAGAAATAGTTAATAAACTAGATAAATATGGTAAATATTGACCCTGAAATTCAACCGTGATATAATTATTTTGTTGTAGAAAATAAATAGATTTTTATGATAAAAAACTAAAAAAATATCCGGCGCCAACGCCACGGAGAGAAGCATGTCAGAACTGAATATCAGAGATTTAAAGGTAAGCATCGAAGGCAAGCAAATATTGAACGGCGTCAATTTAAATGTGAAACAAGGCGAAGTTCACGCCATTATGGGTCCCAATGGTACCGGCAAGTCAACTCTTGCCTATACCTTGATGGGGCATCCTTCTTATCTGGTCAATTCGGGTGAAGTGACGTTCAAAGGTCAAAACCTTTTGGATTTAGCAGTGGATGAACGTTCAAGACTGGGGTTGTTTCTGGCTTTTCAATATCCGGTTTCCATACCGGGTGTCACAGTCGCCAACTTCTTGCGCACGGCAGTCAATGCCAGGCGAAAAGCCTTAAACCCTGAAGACAAAGGAATTGCCATTCCCGAATTCCGTAAATTATTAATGGAAAAGATGGCCGTCCTCAAGATGGACTCTTCTTTTGCCGGTCGGTATCTGAATGAAGGTTTTTCAGGCGGAGAAAAGAAACGCGCTGAAGTGCTCCAAATGGCTGTATTGCAGCCTGAAATTGCAATCCTGGATGAGACGGATTCAGGACTGGATATCGATGCCTTGAGAATAGTTTCTGAGGGTGTCAATCTCTTGCGAAGCCAAAATATTGGAGTGTTATTGATCACGCATTATCAGCGTATGTTGAATTATATCAAACCGGATGTCGTACATATCATGATGGGCGGCACCATTGTTGAATCCGGCGGTGCAGAGCTTGCTCTGCACCTAGAAGAACATGGTTATGATTGGGTTCGTGAAAAATATGAGAATGGTGTTCCTTCTGCTTCGTAAGTTGTAGATGGGATTGGAGATAAATATGGGTAGCGAACAGAAACCCGACTTCCTTGCAAAAATGGATGATTACCAATACGGGTTCAGTGATCCCGATACTTCTGTTTACAAATCTGAACGCGGATTAAACGAACAAGTGGTTCGTAATATTTCTGCCATGAAAAAAGAGCCTGAATGGATGCTCCAATTCAGGTTAAAAGCATTGACGCATTATCAACAACGCCCCATGCCCGCATGGGGGCCAGATATTTCTGCCCTCGATCTTGATAATATTTTTTATTATGTGCGTCCTTCAGAAGCCTCCAAAGGCAACTGGGATGAAGTGCCCGATACAATTAAAAAGACGTTTGACCGATTGGGCATCCCTGATGCAGAACGAAAGTTCCTGGCAGGTGTAGGCGCGCAATATGAATCCGAGATGGTCTATCACAGCATCCAGGAGCAGCTTTCCAAGGTGGGTGTGATTTTCTTGAGCATCGAAGATGGGCTCAGACAGTATCCTGACCTTTTCAGAGAATATTTTGGCACAGTCATTCCTATTGAAGATAATAAATTCGCCGCGCTAAATTCCGCGGTATGGTCTGGCGGGTCCTTTGTTTATGTTCCAAAGGGTGTTAAAGTGGAACTGCCTTTGCAGGCATATTTCCGCCTCAACATTGCCAATATCGGTCAATTTGAAAGGTCTTTAATCATTGCAGATGAAGGTGCCCAGGTGCATTACGTGGAGGGTTGTACTGCTCCCTCTTACACCACGGATTCCTTCCACAGCGGCGTGATTGAGATCATTGTCCGGAAAGGTGCTCGTGTGCGCTATACCACCATTCAGAATTGGTCAACCAATGTTTTCAACCTGGTAACCCAGCGCTCCAAGGTGGAAGAAGACGGCACGATGGAATGGGTGGACTGCAACCTTGGGTCTAAGTTGACCATGAAATATCCCTCCTGCTACCTGGTAGGCAAACGTGCGCACGGCGAAATCCTTTCAGTGGCATTTGCCAGCACTGGGCAGCATCAGGATGCCGGCGGCAAGGTCGTGCATATGGCGCCTGATACCAGTTCACGCATCATTTCAAAATCCATCAGCAAGAACGGCGGTCGTTCTTCATATCGCGGCTTGTTGAAGGTTTACAAGGGCGCGACCAACGCCAAATCCAATGTGGCTTGCGATGCACTCATCCTCGATCCTCAATCTCGTTCGGATACTTATCCGACTATTGAGATAGATGAAGAAAACGTGACAATCGGTCACGAAGCCACGGTGTCAAAAGTGGGCGAGGAACAATTGTTTTACCTGATGAGCCGTGGACTGAGCCAGGATGAAGCCACCACTATGGTGGTCTCAGGCTTTATTGAACCGTTGGTAAAGGAATTGCCGATGGAATACGCGGTTGAAATGAACCGATTGATCCAACTGCAAATGGAAGGTTCTGTGGGTTAGGCCGCAGACCAGGGATGCAAAACACATGACAGATAATGCAGTCGTAATAACGCGAAGAAAAAATATACAGTCCGATGAGCAGTTTATGCTTGCGCCGGTCTTTACAGATTCACAAGGTGAACTCAACAAGTATCAGCGTCAGGCATGGGAGGCATTCAAATCACTTCCTTTTCCTGACAACAGCCAGGAAGCCTGGAAGCGCACCAGTATCCGTGGGATGCATCTGAACAAACTGCAACTTGCTGATTCACATAATAACTCAAAGATTCCGGCAGAATTAACCAAACCGTTGACCGACGATTTGCACGGCGGAGAGATTCTCTTCAACGGCACCCAGGTCACCATCGAACTTGATGAGAAATTGGCAAAGCAGGGTGTGGTGTTTACCGATCTTCAACATGCCCAAAAAGACCATCCTGAAATTCTTGCCAAAGTACTTAAAGCTTCAACCACTTATTCTGAAGACAAATTTGCCGCGTTGGCGGCAGCATTTGGCAGCAACGGTGTTTTGCTATATATTCCCAAGAATGTAATCGTTGAAAAACCACTTCACAGCCTGCTATGGACCTCTGGTGAAGGCAAACTGCACGCCTTTCAAGTATTTGTTTTCCTTGAAGAAAACGCCTCAGCCACTTTTGTTCACGAAAGTGCCTCTGCTGAAAACAAAGACAGCCAAAACTTGCACGCCGCACTCATGGATGTCAAAATTGGTCCAAATTCCAAGTTGAACTTTGTCGAGCTTCAGTCATTGGGTTCACAAGACTGGAATTTCACCCACGAGAAAGTCAGTGTTGATCAAGATGCCGAAGTGGATTGGATATTTGGGGCGCTTGGCAGCCACTTAACCAAGAATTTTTCAGACCTTAATCTGGTGGGGCGGGGAAGCACCGGCAAAATGTCTGGTTTCTTCTTTACCAATGGTAATCAACATCTCGATCACGATACCCAGCAAAATCACCTGGCGCCCAACACAACCAGCGACCTGCTTTTCAAAGGTGCATTGTTAGGCGAAAGCCGCTCCGTTTGGCAGGGCATGATCTATGTCGCTGAAAATGCCTCCAAAACGGATGGATATCAAGCCAATCGTAATCTCGTGCTCAGCGAAAAAGCCAGAGCGGATTCGATCCCAGGGCTTGAAATCTTGACCGATGATGTGCGCTGCACCCACGGTGCCACCGTTGGCAAGCTGGATACCGACCAGGTTTTTTATCTTGAAAGCCGTGGTATTCCGCGCAATGAAGCAGAAAAATTGATTGTCGAAGGATTCTTTGATCCAATCATGCAGCGCATTCCCTTTGAGGGAGTTCGCAAACGCTTTCAAAACGCAATTGAACAAAAAATGAATGAATACTAATTAATCGGTGAATTATTGTATTATAGAAGAACCGGTTAAATTCCAATAGATGAATGTGGAGACAACAAAATGGCACCTATACCTTTCATGAACCCCCCAGACCATGAGTTTGTATACGAAGTTGGAGATTCGGTCGAGGTTTTTTGCGACCACGAGAAAGGCTCAGAACGTGTACGCGGCTGGCTGAAGGGCATCGTTGTGCAGGTGGACCCCAAGATGGTGGCAGTTCAATTTCGCACCAATGTCTATTTAACCGACGGGTGGATGGTTCCTGATCATATTTTGTGGTTCCCTCAGATGTCTCCTCATATACGCGTACCGGTCAAGAAGGCTGGAAAACCTGATCTGGCCAAGGTAGACTAAGAACCGGATTAAAATGACAACCTTCAATGTAGACAAGATCAGACAAGATTTTCCGATCCTCGGGATAGATGTCAACCCCGGGGTTCCATTGGTTTATCTGGACTCAACGGCCACGGCACAAAAACCTATCTCGGTCATTGATGCCATGGATGATTACTATCGTACTTCAAACGGAAACATTCACCGCGGCGTGCATTACCTTGCTGAACGTGCCACAGCCTTGTATGAAGCCTCACGTGCCAAAGTGGCTGCTTTTATTGGATCTGATAAACCAAAAGAATTAATTTTTACTCGAAACGCTACTGAATCCATCAACCTGGTAGCCAATAGTTGGGGCAGGGCATTTCTTGCCAAAGACGATGTGGTGATCCTGACCGAGATGGAGCATCACTCCAATCTAGTGCCCTGGCAGATGTTGGCAGAAGAAAAAGGACTCAGACTTGAGTTCATTCCTGTCACAGATGACGGCGATCTGGACCAAATGGTTTTCGATCAATTGTTGGAACAAAAACCAAAACTGGTGGCTTTTGCACACATGTCAAACGTGTTGGGCACAATTAACCCAGCCAAAGCCATGATTGCCAAAGCTAAAAGAGCCGGTGCAGTCACTGTCGTGGATGCAGCCCAATCAGTTCCGCATTTCTCGGTTTCGGTCAAAGACCTGGATGTTGATTTTATGGCCTTTTCGGCTCATAAAATGCTTGGACCAACTGGTGTTGGAGCGCTTTACGGGCGTGAAGAACTGCTCGACAAAATGCCGCCTTACATGGGCGGTGGGGATATGATCCGCAAGGTCTATCTGCGTTCATTCACTCCCAACGAACTGCCCTGGAAGTTTGAAGCCGGCACCTTCTGTATTGCAGAAGCAATCGGTTTCGGCGCCGCAGTGGATTATTTGAGCGCCATCGGCATGGATACCATCGCAGAATATGAGCATAAACTGGTGCAATCCGCCATGATCAAGATGAAGACCATTCCCGGTCTCGAAATTATGGGTGAAAAAGCGGCTCATCGCGGCGGTGTGGTTTCGTTTACATTGCAGGGCATCCATCCTCATGATGTCGCCCAAATTCTGGATCAGAACGGCATCGCGGTCCGCGCCGGTCACCACTGTGCCATGCCACTGCATGACCGCTTTAAAATCCCGGCATCTTCGCGGGCAAGTTTTTATCTCTATAATACAGAAGAAGAGATCAACCATTTGGTGATTTCTTTACAAAAAGTTGTCAAGATGTTTTCATAACAGGTGAATTACTGTGGATGACCTTTATCGTGAAGTCATAATTGAACATTACAAGAACCCCGGTTATCGGGGCAGTCTTGATCCTAATGATATTACCTTTGAGGATGAAAATCCTTTATGCGGCGACCATATCAAGATTGATTTGCGCATAGGTGATAATGGAAAAGTCACAGAAGCTGCATTTGATGGTCACGGCTGTGCTATTTCACAAGCCTCCGCTGATCTTTTGTTGGAGTCTGTCATTGGCAAACACGTTGATGAGATCAAACACTTAACCAAAACGGATGTGATGGATCTTCTGGGCATCGAACTTGGCCCTGTGCGCTTGAAATGTGCGTTACTTCCGCTTAAAATACTTAAAGCTGGTGTTTACGGCTTGGGTGAAGCCACGGATGACCTTCTAGAGGAGGGACAGTCATGAGCGAAGAGATGATCTACGATACAAAATACTTCAAAATTGCCAAAGCAGCGGATGTGCCCAATGGCGAACGACTTTTTTTTGAACTCGAGGGCAACCCGATAGTTCTCTTTGCGTTAAACGGAGAGTACCTCGCGATTGAAGATCAATGCACCCATGACAGTGGTCCAGTCGGTGAGGGCGAGTTGGAAGGCGGGCAGATCATCTGTCCGCGCCACGGTGCCCGTTTCGACATTCGCACCGGCAAGGTGTTATCATTCCCCGCGGTGACAGATATCAAGGTTTATAAGGTGCGGATCAAAGACGATTATCTTGAGGTAGGGATGGATCATTAATGCTAACTTAAACCCCGATTTCTGATTCATGATATTGGGGATATGGTCAATACTTCGGTATAAAAATCAACCTTGACAAGGTTTCAAGCCTTTTCAAGGTTGTTTTTATTGGAAGAAGTAAAAAAAGACCTCCGCGGTTTTCAAAACCGCGGAGGTCTGAATCAATAATTCAAATTTTCCTACGACACACATCCAAATGCGCCAATGATCCTTAGGATGTCAAACCCTTCAGCAAAGGGGCGTTCAGCCAGGGCACCGTGACGAATCAAGGTGGCACGGGTGACCACTGGGTCAAAATAGTATTTGCTGTCATAGGTGTGATACTCTGCCATGGCGGCAATTTTCTTTTTCACATCTGCTTCGGTCACCTCGACCAAAAAACTTGGGAAAAAGCCGTAGCTGCTGCGGATGACGTCGAACCCCATCACTGTGGTGCCTCTAAAGGCACGCAGCGCCTCACCAGTGACCGTGGCGTGGTCTTGATGGATGTCAGCCTTGGTGTGCACGAAAACGATCTCTGGCTTGAAATCATGGTTTAGCTTGATCATGTATTCCAGAATTTCCTGCCGTTGGTCAGGGAAGCAGCGGGTTTCAAAGTGACCTACGATCACATTCTCTTTAGGGACACCCAACACTGCCATGCTGTTGTAATGCTCTTTGACCACATTCGTCAGCAGTGGATTCTTCTGATTGTCTGAAAGTGTAACGCATTTCACTTCCGTTTGGCTGGCAATATGGGCGATCAAAGCACCGCATCCGATTTCTATATCGTCGGGGTGGGCACCGATGAAGCATACTTTTTTTCCATAAAAAGTCATATCGTGGTTCATAGGCACCTATTTTGTCGCCAGAATTCCGCCGACCACCTTGGTCATCACCAGTTTGCCTTCTTTGGTGAGGCGTTTCTGTGCGACTTCAGTGATCTGCTGCATAACTTTTTCAAAATCATCCTTGCCCTGGAAGAAGCTGCCCCAGAGTTTGCGGTCTTCGGACATTGAAGCGCGCGTGTAATCCATGTATGGTTCAATGGATTCAAAGGTGAGGGGATTTTCAAACAGATGCAAATCAACTTTGGAGTACAGTGATTTTATGGTGGAAAGGAACTCAGTTGAGAATCGTGAACTGCCGGGCATCAGGGGGATTTCTTTGCCTGTGGCTTCACGAATAATATCGTAAAAGAGCTGCTTGTTTTGGGGCATGGGGCCGGTGGTAAATAGCCTGCCCCCCTTTTTTGTGACTCGATACATTTCGTTGATGGTGAAGGGCACGTTTTCGGCATAATAGATCGCAAAACAACAGGAAACAAAATCAAAAATGTTCCGTTCAAGAGCAAAATCTTTGTTGAAATCGAGATGCATAAAGGTGATACCTGAATTGCGGCGTTTGTCTTCTGCCCTGGCTTGGTCGAGCAGGTCATCTGAAACGTCGCCGCCGGTTATGACCGCTTTACCGTTCAATCGGTCGTAATATGAAAAGCATTGTTTTCCTGAACCGCATCCCACATCCAGGATCACATCATTGGGTTGAAGATTGATCAAGTCGAGCATCCATGAATCGATGTTTTTGGCTCCAAATTTGGAGTGGATGTCGATGCGTACGGCCAGATCTTTGGTGGTTTCTTGAAAGTCAATTTTCATAATGCCTCAGTTGAGTGGATTCAAAATTCATGTAATGCAAATATTCTAACAGATTCGGGGCAACATTTCACCTGCCATCACATCCAAAACGCGGGTGGCGCCGATCTGAGTTTTCAATAAAACACGTCCCGCTGGTGATTCCATGACCCGGCCAATGATGCAGGCATCTTTGCCATATTTATTGGACTGGATGGCTGTCAATGCGACTTCCGCTTCGTTTTGAGGCACAATCACGATCAATTTGCCTTCATTTGCCACATACAGCGGATCGAACCCGAGCATCTCGCAGGCGGTTTGCACGGCTGGTTTAACCGGGATTGATTTTTCATCAATGGTAATGTTTACCTGGCTTTGTTCAGCGATTTCGTTAAGCGTGGTGGCCAACCCGCCGCGGGTTGGGTCTCGCAGCACATGCACGTGCGGAGAGACCGCCAAAATTTGTTCGATCATGTGGTTTAGGGGGGCTACATCTGATTCAACCTGGGTTTCAAAGGCCAAATCACCCCGGGCGGTCAACACGGCAATCCCGTGATCGCCCAGCGAGCCTGAGATTAAAACCACATCACCCGGTTTGGCTTGATCCCCTCCAATGGTATAGACAGTTGGAAAATGCCCAAAACCGGCTGTTGAAATAAACAAACCGTCAGCCTTGCCGCGTTCAACCACCTTAGTGTCGGCGGCCACAATCGGTACACCCGCTTCAAGAGCTGATTTTGCCATGGATTTGACGATTTCAACCAGTATTTGAGTGGATAAGCCTTCTTCGAGAACAAAACTCGCTGTGAGCCCCAGGGGTGCTGCGCCTGACATAGCCACATCATTGACCGTGCCGCAAACAGCGAGGCTGCCGATATCCCCACCGGGGAAGACCAAAGGCGAGACAATGTGAGCATCGGTGCTGACTGTCATGGGGCCATTTACATTTGAAGTGAGGGTTGCAAAGTCATTGCCGGCATCCAGGGCAGGATTCGAAAGGTAAGGCGCAAAACACTGCTTGATCAAATCTTGGGTCATGCGCCCGCCAGACCCATGGCCCATGACGATCTTGTCATAATGTCTCAGCGGTACGGCACATACAGCTCCCTGAATGGAAACCGGCTTTTCTTCAGCGATCATGATTTTTCCTTTTCAAAACGTGCAAAGCGGTAATAAGCCGCACAGGCGCCTTCTGATGAGACCATGGTAGCACCTAATGGCGCTTCCGGAGTGCAAAGGGTGCCAAAAGCCGGGCATTGGGGTGGTTTCTTAATCCCCTGCAAGATTTGACCGGCGATGCAGACTTCTGATTCTTTGGTCTTGATATTTTCAACCGAAAAACGTTGTTCAGCGTCAAAATCTGAATATTCAGGTCGCAGGCACCATCCGCTCATGGGGATCATACCTATGCCGCGCCAATTTCGGTCGCACTGCATATATACCTTATTGATCAACGCCTGAGCAGGTAGATTGCCTTCTTTTGAAACTACTCGGTTATATCCGTTTTGCACCTCAAAGGTCCCTGCTTCAAGCTGCTCTACGGTCATCAATATACCATTAAGAATATCCAACGGTTCAAAACCGGTTACCACAATTGGGATGCGATATTTTTCGGCAATGGGAATGTATTCGTGAAATCCCATCACTGAACACACATGACCCGCAGCTAAGAAGCCCTGCACGCGGTTCTCAGGTGATCCTAAAATGGCATGCATGGCTGGCGGCACGGTAACCTGTGATACCAGCACCGAAAAATTCTTTAATCCTAGCGATTGGGCTTGAATGACACTCATCAAGT
This sequence comes from Chloroflexi bacterium HGW-Chloroflexi-4, assembly GCA_002840715.1. Taxonomy (GTDB): domain Bacteria; phylum Chloroflexota; class Anaerolineae; order Anaerolineales; family Anaerolineaceae; genus UBA6107. The sequence continues at coordinate 5,459 of PHBW01000008.1, read as the reverse complement.
TGGCAGGTGCGGTGGTTTCAAAGCCTACGGCGAAAAAGACCACTTCCATATCCGGGTTGGCTTGGGCAATCTTGACTGAATCCAGCGGGGAATAGACAATTTTTACCTGTCCGCCTGCCGCTCGGATGGAAAAGAGATCATTTCCGGAACCCGGTACGCGCAGCATATCGCCAAATGAGCACATGATCACATTGGGAAGACTGGCAATCGCCAGTGCTTTATCCACCAATTCAAGCGAGGTGACACAGACAGGGCATCCGGGGCCGTGCACCAATTCAACCTGAGGGGGTAATAATTGATCAATGCCGTTTTGCATGATCGAATGGGTTTGACCGCCGCAGATTTCCATGATCACCCAGGGATGCTTTGTCACCCGGTGTATCTTTTCAATCACAATTTTCACTAGATCTGCGTCGCGGAATTCATCCAGGTATTTCATGGGATTTATCCTTGTTCGAGGTCGTTGGACATCAATTCTGCTTCAATATCACCCAGTTCCCGTAATGCATCCAGAGTCTCCTGGGCTTCGCGTTCGCTGAGCGTATTGAGAGCAAAGCCGGCATGCACAATCACATAATTGCCCAGTTCTGCTTCTGGTACGGCTTCAAGGCACACCTCACGGATGACGCCGCCGAAATCCACTTTGCCCATCTTGGCTGCGGGAGTTGGGTTGATTTCGATAATTTTTCCGGGGACAGCAAGACACATGCTACACCTCTAATTTGATTCTTTGGCCGCAGCGGCGACCATTAATTGACCGAGTGCGATTCCGCCGTCGTTGGCAGGTACTTGATGATGCTGCAGAACAGAAAATCCTTGGTTGCGAAGCAGAGTAGTTGTTTTAGTCAACAAGGTAATATTTTGCCACACTCCACCTGAGAGGGCAACGGTTTGCAAACCGGATTCCTTTTGGATGGTTTTACATATATCAAGACATAAATTGGCCAGACCGTTGTGAAAACGGGCTGAAATGGTGCTTTTTGAAATGCCCATGCGCAGGTTTAACAAGATATGATCAAATACCTCTGCGGTTTCAATATTATCGGTATTCAAAGTGAATTTGTAGGCATTTTCTTCTTGCGGATCGCAGACATTTTCAAGCTCAATGGCAGCCTGACCTTCATAAGTTGCGATCTGGCGAATGCCAACCAAAGACGCCACCGCATCAAATAGGCGGCCCATACTCGTTGTAATAGGGCAGTTGAGTCGATTCTCTAGTTGTGTTTTTAGAATAGCCAACTCCTGCTCAGACAAGGCTTGCACAGGCGGCAAATCCTCTGTCCAGGGCAGATCTGCTGAATAAAGGTTTGATAATGCAATTTTAGAAGGGTTGCGTATAGCGGAATCTCCTCCGGGTAGCATCGTTTCTGCCAGATGAAAGCGGCGTTTAACCGAAGAATATTCTCCGACCAAAACCTCACCGCCCCAAATCTTGCCATCCGTGCCGTATCCGGTGCCGTCAAAGATCAAGCCAATTACATCTTGACCTGACACCCAATGATTGTCTGCCAGACATGCAGCCAGGTGTGCGTGGTGGTGCTGCACTTGTAGGAGCGGCAGTTGCTCTTTGCAGGCTCGGTCAACAGCGTATTTGGTGGAAAGATATTCGGGGTGCAAATCTACAACGATCTTTAGAGGTTTAATCCGGAAAAGGTTTTGAAAATGTAGGATGCCATTTTCAAATGAACTCAAGGTCTCATAATTTTCAAGATCGCCGATGTGATGGCTGAGAAAAGCGTAATGACTGCGTGAGAGACAAAAGGTGTTCTTTAATTCTGCGCCGCAAGCCAACATTTGGGGAATTTCATCATTTAAAATAATCGGGTCAGGTGCATATCCGCGTGAACGTCGCAAGAAATAGGGTTGTTGTTCAACCACTCTCACCACAGAATCATCCACGCGCATTTGAATCGGACGATTGTGCACCAAAAAACCATCGGCAATTTCAGCCATTCGTACGCGAGCATCTTCATCTTCATAAGCGATGGGTTCATCACTCATGTTGCCGCTTGTCATCACTAACACTTCTGGAAAACCCTCATCAAGTTCAAGCAATAAATAATGCAGAGGAGTATATGGAATCATAAACCCCAAATGGTTTTGGTTTGGCGCCAAAGCCTCGGGTAAACTGCAATCTTCTCTTTTGGTAAGTAAAGCAATCGGATGCTGTGGAGATTGCAAAATTGCAGCCTCTTCATCTGTTATGTGACAGAATTTTTTGATCGTTTCCAGGTTGTAACTCATCAATGCAAATGGTCGATCTGAACGTTTTTTGCGGCTACGCAGACTTTGAACAGCCTCTTCATTTGATGCATTACAAGCCAGGTGATACCCACCAAGTCCTTTAATGGCGACGATTTTTCCGTCTTCAATGAATTTCCGGGCAGTCGTAAGCGCCCCTTCATATTTACCAATGATCTGTCCCTGGTTGATAAATTGCAGCCTCGGACCACATTCCGCACAGGCAACCGGTTGTGCGTGAAAACGTCTGTCTAGCGGATTGTCGTATTCTGCCTGGCACGCAGGGCACAATTTGAAATCAGCCATCGTAGTCAGCGGCCGGTCGTAGGGGATGTTCTTGATGATCGAGAAGCGGGGGCCGCAGTTGGTGCAGTTAATAAATGGATAGCGGTATCGCCGATTCTTGGGGTCAAATAATTCTTTGAGGCAATCGGGGCAGATGCTCATATCAGGTGAGACAGGCAAAAATTGACCTTCTTCAGCCTGGCTGCTTTTGATCGAAAAGTCAGTCAAAATTTGAAAGGGAATGGCAGAGGATTCGATCTGGTCAATGCGCGCTAAAACAGGATGTTTTTCTTTAAGATCGATTAGAAATTGATCAAGATCATGTAGGTTTCCAAAAATTTCAATTTCAACCCCTTTTGAGGTATTCCACACGCTTCCTGTGAGGTGCAATCGGGTGGCAGTGGCATAAACAAAGGGTCTGAAGCCAACGCCCTGTACAATGCCGCTGACGTTGATTTTTATCCCGGCTGCATTCGTGTTCATACGATATTTTTGAAATCGGTGATCTTCTTTGAGAGCCATTCAATCCAGGCGTCCATGCCCTCACCAGTGCGGCATGAGACCGGGAAGGTGATCAAACCAGGATTGAGCATTTCAACACCATGCCTGAAATAGTCCATTTTGAATTCGACATAAGGTTGAAGATCAACCTTGTTAATGATCAATATTTCAAGTCCACGGTAGATGTTGGGATATTTATAAGGCTTGTCATCCCCTTCGGGAACGCTGGCAACCAGCAGGTTGAAATGTGTCCCCAGATCCCATGCGGCAGGGCAAATCAAGTTGCCTACGTTTTCAACAATCACAAGATCAAGATCTTCCAATGGTAATGAAGCCAATCCATCGCCCATCATGGAGGCATCCAGGTGGCAGTCACCGCCTGTGTTGATCTGGACGGCCGGCATACCTGCAGAGATGATCTTATCAGCATCAATGGTCACAGGGGCAGTATCCCCTTCGATCACTCCAATGCGGAACTGATCTTGCAGGCGCTTAATGGTTTCCAAAATAAAGCTGGTTTTTCCAGCTCCGGGCGACGCCATCAAATTGATGGCAAGCACTTTTTTATCTGTTAAGTTTTGTCGGTTCTGATTGGCGATTTTGTCGTTGGTACTGAAGATCTTTTCAACCACAGGCACCCTGATGGCACTCATGAGATTTTCTCCGCTTCTTTTTCGATTTCGATGCTGTCGAGGAAAAACTCCTCGCCGCTGATGATTGTAGTGCGCATACCGCCGCATTTCGGGCAGGGGGTTAGATCATGGTCGATGGTGTAGTCTGAGGCACAATCTGCACAGTGCAGCACCGCGGGGCGGCGGTCAAAATTGAGTTTGGCACCGGCGCAGATGCTGTCTTCTGTCACAAAATCCCAGTAGAACTGAACGGAATCATCAACGATGCTTGATAACCTACCAATCACAATGTTTATGGCAATGACTTTGGTTGCATTTGCTTGATTGGCGTGAGAAAGAGCCAAATTGAGCAGGCTCTCGGTAACTGATAATTCATGCATAGTGGTGAAATTATACTCTTAATCCGACTCATTTGGGGTGATTTGCCACTTACAAATAAGTCTGCATTGGCACTTCAATGTTCCAAAACATATTCGTAAACAAACCACGGTAATGCATCAGTGATTCTAATGAACTTAATACAAAGGCTTCAGCTGCTATTGTTTTTGAAACTCTTTTGGGAAAAAGAATTATTGGTGTTACTGAAAACTCCACAAGCAGAGTGTGTTATAGGTTTATCCCAATTACCCAAGTAGGACCTAGGAAACAAGGTATGGCTGATAACAATATTGCGATAATGAAGGAGCGTAGTAGGGTCATTCTTATTACTACACTACTGCAATACGCGTCTCAGGGTCAAATAAATTTTTCCCCTGACTCGTCCGTTAAACATCAAGTTTATTAACTTCTCACGATCAAAGCTAAAACCAGCCATTTTTTACTTGTGATGTATGGTCAGTAACAATGAAAAAAAGTGACCAAAAATACGGTCACTTTTTTCATATAATATTGTTTCTTATTTGTTAATATCACACAGTTATTTTTATCAGTTACTTCTTAGGTTCAACGAAATTTGATTCAGTCATTGTATGTGTTGCAGTCACTGGTGTGGAGGATGAATTTGTGATCGAAACATCATCCACGAAGAAATTGCTGGTGAAACTGGAGTCAGTATAAGCCGTGAATTGCAGCGCGACAATACTGCCGGTGTAACTTTGCAGGTCGATCACCTCGTGTCGCCAGCCTGATGTATTGTTACTCGAACAAAGATTATAAGTCTTAACTGTCGTAGCATTTATAGAAACCCACGCGTAGTCATACCCGCAATCATCATTTGAGCCGATGATGTACCAATAGTGCAGGTAGCGTGCTCCGCTCATGTTGATACCGGTCTGGGTCAAGATTGAAGTCTCATTATCATCTCCACCTAGCCAGGCAGCATAAGATCCGCTGTGAGCTGAAATATTAAGGCTGGAGGTGACGAGAGGATAACCCCAGCTAGAAGATTCTGACCATGAATAAGCTGCGGATTCAAAGTTGCCATTGGTAACGGCAGGTGGAAGGATGGTTAATAGCCGATGTTCACTCCAGGCGCCCCAGTTGCCAACAGCATCACGAGCTCTCACGCGCCAGTACCAAGTTCCAATAGACATGGCCGAACTCGGTTTGTGGCTGATGGCAGTTAATAAAGGCGATGTATAAGTAACTGGATTAGCAAAATTAGAATCATTATCATATTGGAATTCGTACGCGTTGGCAGTTGGTGAAGCCAGCCATGTGAATGTGGGCATAGTGCGAATTCCGGAGGCATTGTATTCGGGTGTAGAGAGCACAGGCGCAGCTGGAGGAGTGGTGTCGATGGTGAAATAGCGGTAGGCTGCCCAAGGGCCAGCGGCATTGTTGACATTACGGGCGCGCACG
>PHBW01000007.1:107719-208872 GCA_002840715.1 Chloroflexi bacterium HGW-Chloroflexi-4 | reverse complement strand
CTCGGGATTTACCCCATTCTCGAGTTGGGCATCATTTGTGTCCATACGATCTTTGTACTCCGATGGATGAGATTAGCCCATTAAAACTTTTATATACTGGCAATTAAAACAACACTGCCATGGGCTTGTATAGATTTTTTATTATACATCATTAATCAAAGAATTAACGAGTATTTAATACAATAAGTTTACGCCGGATTAATGTCTCTTCCTCTTCTTTTTAGAATCTGAGGTCTGCACATCAATTGCGGCAGCGTTTTTCCCTGCTGCTTGGGGTGTTGTTTTGTCAATCGTAGTGCTTGCCCGCCTGGGTTGAAAGCGGAACATGCGGCTGATGACACCAGCGCGGATGTCGCTGAGAAGGTTTTTGAACATTTCGGCGGCCTGGCTCTTGTATTGCACCAACGGATCGCGTTGGGCGTATGCTTCAAGTCCAATTGAAACGCGCAAGGCATCCACCCGGGTCAGATACTCCACCCAAAGTTCCGAGATCACACTCACCAAAATGTGGCGATAGATATCGTTTTGAATCCGTTTGCCAAGCGTAACGGTGAGCAGTTCACGCGTCTCATCATCCAATTCGTCAGACTGTTTTGGCTCAATTTGAGCAAAAGCATCTTCACCCAGCGCTTCGGTTAGAGAATCTTTGATTTTGCCGTCCAACTGCATCAGAGGCACGCCTGCCAGTCTGAAGCGATCGTATTCCATCTTGCCCCAGGCAATTTCAAGTCGTTCACGGGTTTCTTCAAGATGATCGAGAATTTGGTTGGTGATTTCTGGCACGGGTGTATCTTGCACTATGCGTGCGACCAGGAAGGTGTAGTTGATAAGGTTCACTTTGCGCATCACGCGTTGGTGGGTGCGCGGATCAATTCCCATTTTGTTTCCGGTGCCCATCCACATCAAAAGATCAGACAGCCGGTACTCATCATCAAGGTTCGGAATCATCTTGGTGAAAGCAGAATCAAGATTTTGACTGATTTGCCCGGATGGTGAGAGCAGGTTTTCATTGCGTCTTTCAAGCACACTGCTGACGGCCTGCATGATGCCGTTTGAGATTTCAAACCATTCCAGGTCAATAAGTTGGTTGGGTTTCAATTCCAGGCTGTCATCCACACGGCGTTCGATGGCGCCGAGCGTACGGGTGATGGCCAGGAGCTTCAATCCGTTGGTAACCTGATTGGCAATGGCTGCCTTTGCTGCATCGTCTCCGTCAGGGAGTTGGCGCAGCAGGTCGCTTGGCAAACGCAAGGGTGTATGCACCAGATTGGCAATTTCATCCAAAATTTCCTGCGGACGGCGTGGAAGTGTGCCTTCTTCGCCGCTGCCTGAATCCAGCCCATCGAAGTAGTTATCCAACGTTTCAAGACGTTCAGCTTTAATTTGATCGATACTCATATCGGTCTTATCGAGCAGAGTTTGAGCACTCTTTAAGATGTGCTCTTTTTCAGTTTCAAGTGCATCGCTGGCAATTTGAAGCAGCACTTCTTTGATATTTTCATGGTCGTTCAGATCTTTGATCTGACCGAGGGCTTCTTCAATGATCATGTTTAAGCCAAACGAAGGGGCTTTGATGCCTTCCTGTTCAAACGACATGGAAGGCTGCACTTCTTCAAGATATGCCAGCAGCTTCCAAGGACCTTCTTCATCTTTTAGCGCTTTTGGAATGCGCTCTTGTAGTTCAACTCGCAGTAGACCGATCACATCATCATGAAGGTCTGTTTTCTCAAAAGTGCGGTTTCGCTCTCCGTAAATGCGGTTGCGCTGTGCATTAAGCACATCATCATATTCAAGCAAATGTTTGCGGATGTCAAAGTTGTTGCCTTCAACCCGTTCCTGGGCTTGTTCTACCATTCTGCCAAGAATGCCGCTTTCAATTGGCAGGCTCTGGTCAACCTTAAGGCGGCCCATCAACGTTTCCATTTGAACGCCGCCAAAAAGACGCATGAGTTCATCTTCGAGTGACAGGTAAAAACGTGAAGAACCGGGGTCGCCCTGGCGTGCGGCGCGTCCGCGCAACTGATTGTCAATACGGCGGGCTTCATGACGTTCTGAACCAATCACGTGCAGACCGCCAAGTTCGCGTACTTTTTCCATATCGTCGAAGTAATTGATAAAGATTTTGACAGATTCATCATAGATACCGATTTGTTCGGTGTCAAATCCGCGCAGGTGATTGAGCCTGACCTGGTTGGTAAGTTCCCAGGGTTCAGTGACACCATTTTTCTCCAAAACACGAATGACGTCTGCCAGGATTTCTTCCGAAAGATCACCGCCCAGCTTGATATCCACACCACGACCGGCCATATTGGTGGCAATCGTGACTGAACCAAAAGCACCAGCTTTGGCAATAATCTGTGATTCCTCATCGTGTTTGCGGGCATTTAACACTTTATGCGGTACGCCGGCTTGAAGCACGGTCCGAACACGATCAGTGTAAGACGCATCCAGATCAAGAATATCCAGCAATCGTTTCAAGTTCTCGGGGTCTTCGGGGTTGGTAGAAACAAGCCCGGCTTGTCTGGCAATGGGGCGCAGGTCAGCAATATTGAGTTCATCCAATGGACGGTTGAGAAATTGAAGCTCAGCAATTTCAAGCTCCGGTGATTTGTCGTGTTTCTCAATCCATGCATCACGGATGATCAAAGTTTGCGCCAGCCGGCGCAGACTTTCTGCTCCGAGCCTGACGGACAATCGGTCAGAGTGCTCCACCGAGGTGGTGCCCACCAACTGCGGACGTCCGAGGGCGTAAAAATGCACCACTTCGCGGATGATGGCGCGGATTTTGCCTTCTTCACTGCGGTAAACCATGTCAGGGAAGTCTTGTCGCTTCCAAAAGACGGGTTTCTTATCAGGATCTTCTTTTTTAGCATAATATTGCAGACTGTAACCCTTGGCGTCTTTTTTATCCACGATGGTCAAAGGAGAGTTTTGCTTTGAGGCTACATACTCAAGATTCATCGGGATGGGCATCACATCCAGTTTGTATATCTTGTTAAACTCCTCTTCTTCAGTGAGTGCCGTACCAGTCATGCCTGCCAACTTTTCATACATGCGGAAGTAGTTCTGAATGGTAATTGTGGCGTAGGTGACATTTTCAGGTTCAATGTGTGCACCTTCCTTGGCTTCGACGGCTTGATGCAGCCCTTCAGACCAGCGCCTGCCTGGCATCAAACGGCCAGTAAATTCATCCACGATGACCACTTTGCCGCCCTGGACGATGTAATCTTTGTTCTTGCGAAAGAGGTGTTGCGCGCGTAACGCCTGCTCGAGAAAACCCAGCCAGCGTGCTTGTTCGGGGGTAATATCTTCGGGGCGATCAGGGTCGCGCAGCGTTTCGCCCAGGATTTCTTCGACATGCGCTTCACCGATTTCGGTGAGACTTACCTGGCGGTCTTTTTCATTGACTTCATAATCTTCAGGGTTCAGCGCTCGAACCACCTGGGCCATTTTCACATAACCTTCTGTATCATCCGAGGCAGGGCCAGAAATGATAAGAGGAGTTCGGGCTTCATCAATCAGGATGTTGTCGACCTCATCCACGATGGTGAAGTAGTGTCCGCGCTGAACGCGTTCAGCCAGGCTCATGGTGAGGTTGTCACGCAGATAATCAAAACCGAATTCACTGTTGGTGCCATAGACAATGTCAGCTCGGTAAGCTTCTGCACGGTCTACCAGAGTGAGCTGATGCAGGTCTTCACGGGCATTTTCTTTGCTCAGGTCGATGATGAAGGCTTTTTTGCCATTCTCGGTACGGTTTGCCATTTGCAGCACACCCACACTCAACCCGAGAAATTGATAGATTGGAGCCATCCAGCGGGCGTCACGCCGGGCCAGATAGTCATTGACAGTCACCACATGCACACCACGGCCTGATAAAGCATTCAGGTAAACTGGCAGTGTGCCCACAAGAGTTTTGCCTTCTCCAGTGCGCATTTCAGCGATTCTACCCTTATGCAGGGTCATACCGCCGATCATTTGAATGTCGTAATGACGCAAACCGATGGTGCGTTTTCCTGCTTCACGGACAACGGCAAATGCTTCTGGTAAAAGATCGTCGAGAGTTTCACCATCCTCCAGGCGAGCTTTGAATTCAACTGTTTTTGCTTTTAGCTGTTCATCACTGAGAGCTTCGTAGCCTGCTTCATAAGAGTTGATAACATCCACAATTTCGGATAGTTTTTCAATCTCGCGCTTGTGTGGGTCACCCCCAAAAACACTGGCAATTTTCTTTAAAACCATAGTCACCTCTTTTATCAAAAGGTGATTATAGCATAGCGTTTATATGACTTTTATTAATTATTTTGGTATGGAACCGATCAGTTGGTTCATCCAGTCCAGGGCTGTTGCCCCCACTGCCGCACCTAAAATCAGGCCGATTACAGTCATAACACATGAGATGGCAATCCCGATTAACAGACTTGCCACAAAGTTATGCCCCCACACTGCGAAGGCTCGAGTTAGAAAATTGGGAGACAACATTTTGATGTTTGGCATTCCTACGGCCTGGCGCGAGGCGGCTTGCATTTCAAGCTGCTGAACTCTGGCGACCAAATTAGCGATATCCTGATCTGTATACATTAATCCTCCTGAATATGATTGCGATAGTACCATTATCCATTCAGGAGGATTGAAATACAACTTAATATTTGATGATTTTTATATGTGGATGGCTCGACCCAATGCGCTTTCGGCTGCTTCCATTAGTGTTTCACTTAAGGTGGGGTGAGCATGGATGTTGCGTGCAATATCATCAACTGTCATGCCATTGAGCTGTGTCAGGGTCAATTCAGGCAGTAGTTCAGAAACTTCCGGACCAATCATATGAGCACCCAAAATGGTGTCGTCCATGCCATCCATCACAATCTTTACGAAACCAACATAATCGCCTAGTCCCAACGCCTTGCCCGTTGCCTGGAAGGGGAACTTGCCAATCTTGACGGATTCAAAGCGTTCTCGCGCCTGTGCTTCGGTGAGTCCAAACGACGCAACTTGAGGGAAACAGTAGGTGGCCCGCGGGACATTCACATAATTAATGGGTTCTATCTCTTCGAGTGCAATGGCTTCAGCACAAATGATGCCCTGTCTTGACGCAACATGAGCCAAAAGCAATTCTCCGGTTACATCGCCAATCGCCCAAATATGCTCAATGCTGGTTGACATATCATCTTCAACAGCGATGAACTTGCGTTCAGTCAGTTCAACACCCAGTTCTTCAAGTCCGAGGTCTGCTGTGTTGGGTTTAAACCCAATGGCAACAAGTGCCTGTTCGGCTTCCAAAACCTGGATGCCGTTTTCGCCTTCAATGGTTACTTTAACTCCATTAGGAGTAGCTTCAACAGATTTAACCCGTGTGTTTACATGCAAGTTAATGCCACGTTTGGTAAAAGCTTTTGCCAGTTCTTCGCTGACTTCAACGTCTTCCAATGGGGCGATGTTTGGCAGCATCTCTACCATCGTCACCTGACTGCCGTAGGCATTCCATAGTGTTGCGAATTCCAACCCAATCGCTCCTGCGCCGATGATGACCACTGAACCGGGCAGCTTTTCTTGTAAAATGGCATGATGGTAGGTGAGTATTTTTTCACCATCAATGACCACGCCTGGGATGCTGGATGGGTGCGAGCCTGTCGCTACGATGATGTCATTTGCCTCCAACTCGCGTATGGCACCGGTTGCTTCTGTTACGATTACCTTGCCAATGGGATTAATTTTGGCTGTCCCCATAACGACGGTAACATCATTTTTTTTCATCAAGAAACCGATTCCGCGGGTCAAGCGGTCTGAGACCTGCCGGCTGCGTTTGACCGCGGCGGCATAATCAAGCTTTAAATTTTCAAATGAGAAACCAAATTCTTTTCCGCGTTCGCGCAGGGTATGTGCGACTTCAGCATTTTTGAGCAGCGCTTTTGAGGGAATGCAGCCCACGTTCAGGCAAACGCCTCCCATCCATTGTTTATCGACGATGGCTACTTTCATTCCTAATTGAGCACTGCGAATGGCGGCAACATATCCACCCGGACCGGCACCGATTACGATAACATCAAACTCTTCCATGGTTTCCTCCACCTCTGGATTCAACTTTCTTTTTGATTATATTGTAAAAAATGACTAAAATGATGGCAGCGCATTTATTCATAACAAGGACGTTACGATGAGAGAACCGACAATCCATGAAGCAAAGATCACTGGCGGCTTTTGGGGTGAAAAGCAGAGACTGAATGCCGATCACGCCATTTTCTACCAGTGGCAAAAACTTGAAGCCACACGTTGTATTGATAATTTTCGCATTGCTGCCGGAATGCTCTCTGGTTTCAGAGAAGGCTTTTTCTTTGCAGACTCAGATGCTTACAAATGGTTGGATGCAGCATCAAGAATAATGTTTCATTTTTCAAACCCCGATTTAAAAATACTGGTGGACGACTTTATTGATTTGCTTGCCAAAGCTCAACAGTCTGATGGTTACCTTTACACTTACAATCAAATTCATTTTCCGGGTCAGCGCTGGGTAGATTTGCAAGTGGAACACGAGTTTTACTGCCTGGGGCATCTCATTGAAGCCGCCGTCTCGCATTTTGAAACTACTGCTGAAACAAAATTACTAGCCGTCGCACAAAAAGCCGCGGATCTGTTGGTAAAGGATTTTTCTGATTCCATCCCCGATTTTACTGATGGGCATGAAGAAATTGAAATAGCACTAATCAAATTATGGAAAGCTACGGATAACATTGAATATTTGGCTCTTGCGAAAGCATTTGTAGAACGGCGCGGAACCATCAAGTTGTTTCCGTTTAAAATGCTTTCTCAAGTGTTGGATTCCGGCCGGCGCATGAAACTGGTTGATAAGAAGCGTGAATTATGGTTGATTGAACATCCAGATCACAATACTTTCAAACTGCCTGAGCGAAACAAGAATATTGTGCCTTTATGGGCAGGCCCTCGTTTTGCGATCAGCGCATTAACCGGAAAATACAACCAGCAGCATAAACCTGCGTCTGAGCAAAAAAAAGCAGAAGGTCATTCAGTTCGGTTTTGTTATCTGAAAACAGCAGAAGCTATGCTGGCACAAATTCAAGGACAAGAAAATCGAATAAAGCAATTGCGCGAGATTTGGACGCAAATGGTCACACGGCGAATGTACGTGACCGGCGGCATTGGATCACTGCCGCTTTCAGAGGGGTTTGGCCGAGACTATGAATTGGATCCTGAAGTGGCTTATGCAGAAACCTGTGCCGCCCTTGGCAGCATGTTTTGGAGTCACGAAATGGCTAATTTGACCGGTGACGCACCTTTTGAAGACCTTTTTGAGTGGCAACTCTACAATGCTGCTTCAGTAGGGATTGCCCGAGATGGCTGCTCTTATTTCTATAATAATCCCCTTACAAGCCACGGTAAAATTAACCGGGCTGAATGGTATGACATTCCGTGCTGTCCTTCCAATTTGTCACGCGTATGGGCATCACTGGGTAAAAACGTATGTAGTTTTGATCATACTGAAATTCGTATAAATCAGTATTTTAGCAGTGAAATCATCATTGATTCTCGGCAACAAGTTGTTATGAATATAGATTCAAAATTGCCCTGGGGAAACCAGGTGAAATTACGGTTCTTAATGAAACAACCTGTTACTTTTGATTTGGTCATGCGTTTACCTGCCTGGGCCGAAGGCTGCAAAGTATTTTTGAATGGTAATGAAATAAAGGTAAAAGAATCTACCTCATTGAGTGGAGAGCAAGCAGCAAATGGATTAAATTTGTTTGACGCTCGTTGGATGCGTCTTTCACGCTCTTTTTACACCGACGATGAAATCGAATTGATTTTCGGCATGCCTATCCGCCTGATTAAACAAGACCGGCGGCTGCCCAAGTGCGGTGGCAAATTTGTTGTCGCACGCGGACCAATTGTATATTGTCTTGAAAGTGTCGATAATTCAGTGGATATCATGAATGTTAAAGTAAATCAAGAAAGCCTGATGCCATTCTTTGATCCGGATTTGTTGGATGGTACCTGGGTGATCAAGGGAATAGACGTACAGGGTAGTCCATTAGTTTTCATTCCTTACATGTTATGGGCAAATCGCGGAAAATCCAGTATGACGGTGTTTGTTAGTTCAATCTAAATCACAATCAAAGTTGGATCTAAATTTCTTGCACTAAAAAAAGGGAAAATCTGGAAATTATTTTGAAAATCTCGGGTTCCAATGATAATCCTAGAGAAAAAAGTTTGATCTTTTTGAATTACTAATTCCATTTTGTCTGCAATTGTTTGAACTATAAGATCTTTGTATTTTATTTAGTGTTCAGTAACTATAGGCGGAATCTATGCAATTGCTTTTCTCGATACTAGTTTTCCTGCTTGCCTTCTTTTCGTTATTGTTTTCGGCAATAATTCTTACTTCATTATTTCGTTTTAAATCGCTCGTTCCATTTTTATTAAGTATTTATTTAATCGTTTTTGCAGTTATAGTGCTTTTTAGTGAAGTTTCTAGCCTGTTCAATCTTTTAAATAACAAATATTTCTTTTTACTACTGCAATTGGTGTTGTTAGTCTGTTTATATTTCTTTTGGAAAAAGAAAAACACACCCGGTCTTTTTGAACCGATAAAAATGTATTTTCGGAAATATTCTCTTGCAGAAATCAACCAATCGATAAAGAGCCATCTTCCTCTTTGGTTACTGGGATTTTTTGTAATTGTATTTTACTTATTTGGTGCTTATTTAGTACTAAAAGTTCCTCCTAATAACTATGACAGTATGACCTGCCATATGACTCGTGTTGGTTTTTGGCTGCAAAATGGCAATTTGGACTCTTGGCCAACCTGGGTAGTCACCCAAAAAAGTTATCCCTTTAATGCCCAGCTGCAAATATTTTGGAGTGTTCTTTTTTGGGGCTCGGACCTGTTTGCTGGTTTTGCTCAGTGGATTGCTGCACTAATATCAATTCTGGCTATTTATGGCATATCTCGTTCACTGGGATTTTTAAGAGAACAATCCCTTTTTGCAATATTGATTTTCTCTTTATTTCCAGAGATTCTATTGGAATCAACGACCACTCAAAACCATTTGTTGACTTCTTCAGTTTTGATGTGTGCTTTCTATTTTCTTGTTATTGGATTCAAAGAGAATAATAAAGTAGCTCTTATGTTTTCAAGTCTTGCTCTTGCGCTGGCTTTGGGTGCTCATCAATTTGCATTTTTTTTAATTCCTGGTTTTGGTTTAACGGTATTATTACTTTGGATAAGTATAAGAAAATCAAATACTAAATTGGTATTATTTTTTGCGCTTTCAAGTTTGGCTGCGTTTCTGTTGTTTGGAGCAAATAAATACTTATTGAATATTATTGATTTTGGAAATCCATTCTACGATCAAACAGTGACCTCTGGCTGGGCAAAAAACACAGCCGAATATTGGACTCCAAAATCAGTACTCGAATGGACGAAGAATAATCTTGAACGATATATTTTCACCTCTCTAGATGTAACAGGGTTACCCCCTCTTTTAAGCAATTCAATCCTTGAGATCAAGGAAGATGTTGGTGTTTTTATCTTTGATCTGACCAATAACCCCAAACAACAAGGAACATTTGATATTTACAGGCGTAAGTTAGGTGTGCATGAGGATATTGCCTGGTTTGGAGTTATTGGGTTCATATTGTTCTATCCATTAATGGTTGTACAAGGGATCAAAGCGTTAAAAATGAAGGAGCCAATAAATCTCGGAATAATCCTCACAATAATCCTTTATGCCATAATTTGGTCAGGATTCATAATTAAGGATGGATATTGGTCAATTTATTCAGGGAGGTTTTATATCATTGTGGCAATGTTATTTGCTCCTTTCATTTCATCACTATATAAAAAAGAGAAATTAATCTCTAGAATTTTCTGTAATTTTTTGGTATTGCTATCCATTTACATCGCGTTTTTTGTCACAATTTTCAATTCATCAAAACCATTAATTAGTGAATGGTCAATATGGAAAACAGATAGAATTCAAAAAGTATATTCAAATGCAAGGGATCAGTTGACAATTATTCAATCTGTAAACGAATTTGTGCCTACAACAGATAGCATTGGAATTTTGTTTACTAAAGAAATGTTTGATTATCCATTTTTCGGAGAAAATTTTGACAGAAGAATTTATTCTATCTTCCCTGACACTTTACTACTTGATGAACAATATTTGGACAAAATAAGTTGGATATTAATCTGCAAACCTGTCGCTTATGAACCACTAAATTTTGTTAAGATTGCCACTTTTCAAATCAACTCTGATTTGACGAACGAATGTAACTTATTCCACCAAACTGACAGATAGCAATTGATTTTCGGTAATTCGAAAAAAGACAATTTATTTTGAAATTCTTTTTCTCTACACATTTGAATAGAAGGCACATTTTTTACAAATCAGTAAAATTATCAAGTGCAACTTTTTTTGCTAGTGAGGTGCAGAAATAATAATTGTTCATACTTATTACCCAAAATTACTTTTTAAATGGTAGTGTCAGAAATAGTGACTAAAATCCTGATCTAAAAGGCTCAATGTTTCGGACTTCCTTGCAACTACATAAACGCTATAATCTTATATGCTTTAATTAATTGGAAAATCAAAAGGAAATCAGATTTGTTGAAAAACCTCAAATTTATTCAAAATAAAAACAACAATGACAATAAATTTAATGTCTGGAAAGAGAAATTGCGTAACAATATAAATTCCAGAATTGTCCTGATGGTGGGTTTGTTGCTCTTTGGATTCTTTTTGATCCTTCTGACGAACAATATAATCACGAACTTTGAGACCGGCACATGGTTATATCGAGAAGCAAGGATATTTCCGACTTTTCCACCAGCAGGTAATGATTTTAGAGTTGGCTACTATCGTCCAGCCCATTATCTAATTGAAAGCCATTTTAACGCCATCGGACCTGACGGCACGTATCCAAGCAACTATCCGCCTTTAGTGGCGATTTCTGCTTTGCCTTATGCGTTTTTTGGCGCAACAACTGCTTATGGCATCCATGTTATTGTTCTCATATTGGCGAATCTGGCATGTATGTTAATTTCAATTTGGATGGTTAAAAACTTCTTGCTTGTTAATATTGGTATCAGCGATTTATTAATTAATATAATTTCAATTCTCTTGTTATTCATAATCGCAATATATATTTTTACCAGCTATTTCTTTCTCTATAGTTTGGAGCGCGGTAATACCGACATACTCGCATTATTTTATTGCTTGTTGGCATTCTTGATCTTGGTCAAAAAACCGAATAATCTTTGGCTGCAGGTTATTCTTTTATCAGTTGCAGTGCATTTTAAAATCTATCCAATTGTGTTATTTCCCATTCTTTTTTTTAAACATGGAAAAAAACTTATATTACCTGCTCTTATTGTCAACCTTGCTTTTCTTTTTTGTCTTGGTCCAAATATGGCATGGGCATTTTTACAATCGATGTCATCAGGAGGAGAAGGAGTTGGTATAGGCAATGCTTGGTCAAATGTGGCGAACCATGCCTCATATTCATTTTCGATTGGTTTAGAAAACTCAGATGAAGAGTATCTATCGACTCCATTCTTTATGACCTGGGCAGTCACTTTTCTGGTTCCACTATTGATATGGGGAATTACAGCTATCGCATTGAGATTAGCAACATACACGAAAAAAAATGCTGTTCTATTATTTATGGTCAGTTTGCCATTAATGAGTTTGTTGCCAACTGTCAGTATGGATTACAAATTGGTGATTCATGGAACATCAATAATTCTTTTACTTGGACTAATCCTCAAACATTTTTTTTATAAGTTTTCAATGTTTGATTTAACTCAGGTTGTATTGTTGATTGGCCTGTTGCTGATGATGAGCAGGTCTTATGCATTTGTCGACGAAAGTATAATTTTTATTCGCAATAAATATTTGTGGGTGCTGTTGCTTGAGATTTTTATGGTTGTCAATATATTCCGCAATCTAAAAATAACCGATGGTGAGGATGAATCAATGATGTCTAGATAATAAGTAAAATAATTATTTAGTTAACTAACCGTACCTTGCGATTTATTAATAATTTATTTTGACTTCGAATCAATATAATCTGATTAATGAATTACAATAAAAAAATTCAAGAAGTTAATGACTAACAAGTTCAATTAATGTTTGATCAGATCTGGAGCACAAATGGATAAAGCCCATCCAAAAATTGCGGTTGTAATTCCCGCATATAACGTCGAAGCAACCATCGAAAAAGTGATTTTGGGTATTCCAAAAAGTGTCGCTAGCATTATTGTTGTCAATGATGCCAGCAGAGATGATACTGCCTCCAAAGTGAAAAATGTAAAAGATAATCGCGTTATTCTAATTAGCCACACAAAAAATATGGGGGTTGGCGGGGCGATGCTTAGCGGTTATTCTTATGCGCTCAGCCTGGGGGTTGATATTATTGTCAAGCTGGATGGAGATGACCAAATGGACGTCAAATTTATGCCGGCTTTAGTGGATCCAATCATGAATGCGCAAGCAGACTACACTAAAGGTAATCGCTTTTTACATCCAGTTGCATTGAAGAAGATGCCGTTTGGCCGCAAGATTAGCAATCTTGGTTTGACTTTCCTATCTAAAATTGCAAGTGGTTACTGGAATATATTTGACCCTGCAAATGGATACACCGCAATTTCTGCATCCAAACTGGCCAGTCTTGATCCTACGAAAATTGCACGCAGTTATTTCTTTGAGACATCCATGCTTTGCGAGTTGCGTAAACTAGATGCAGTGGTCATGGATATATCCATGCCGGCGATATATCAAAACGAGCGAAGCTCCGTTAAAGTGCCACGAGAGATATTAATTTTTTCAACCAATTTGTTTGGCCGTATTTTTGACCGTTTTTTTTCTCGTTATTTCTTGTATGATTTCACTGCTGTGTCATTATATATAATAATTGGTACCCTGCTTTGCCTATTCGGCGCTATTTGGGGTCTTATCAAATGGAATGAAGCTGCCCAAGCTAGAGTTCCTGCTACTACCGGGACTGTTTTAATTGCAGTATTACCGATCATTCTAGGGTTTCAATTATTGATCCAGGCATTCACATTAGATATTTCGGATATCCCCACCAAAGTTCAAGCCAACAGAATGATCACTGATGATCTGATGAGTAGCTATATTCATGAACTTGTAAAAAAAGGTGATGCTATTCATGCGTAATATTTAAAGAAACCATTTGCTAATTATTTTAATAACGTCGATAAATTATCCGAACAAGTATATTTAAATACCAGATCATTTTCTGTTTCTTTTCCAGTTAACCAGAGTGAGCCACGGTTAAACTCATTAGTTGGAAACCTCGCAAGCTCGAGGTCAGGAATTCCGATCCCATCTTCAGGGGAAATCTCAAATTGGAACTCAGCATTTAATGAATTTATTGGGGGATCAATCGGAATGATTGCCCAACCCTTTAGTGGTAAATTCTCAGATTCAATCCAAGTGGTTCTTAGCGGTTCGTTGTCATCAACACTAAGTGCAAAAAATTCTTTCTGACCTGAAGTTGAATTATTCGAATTTACCCACACTTGAATTCCTGTTATTTCTTTGCAAGTAACCACCATAGTTTGTTTGATCTCTGTGTCTTTATTAAGATTTATACTCAAAAAAGTGGATGGGTCCCAATTCTTATAATATGGCAAGACACAGGGTTGATTGGTTGCCATGGCATATCCGCAGACCACGTTGTAACTCAAAAAGAGACTGGCTGCACACAAGAGCGAACTGATTGTGAGCACAGTGCCCAAGACCAACTTATTAATGTGGATTTTTTGAGTGAACAAGAAGGGTAATACGAAAAGGGGGATGAATGGTTCGAAATAACGCCCCTGGATGCCTTCTATTCTGATTACCCCAACCGGTGTGATGACAATGAAAAATATTAAAAAAACCATGAAAAAATTAAATATTGCCACTAGACCGGTTAATAATCTCTGTCTTGTAGTAAAAGTGACTTTGGCAGATTCTGAAAGAAGCGCCAAAACTAAAGTGGCCGGCACCAACCAATAAACAAACTTGGGTAGATTCCAGTAACCATAACCAGCAACCCCTACAATCTGTTTAAAATAAATTGGCAGGCTGCCTGACAGCATCACCCAAAGGCTTTTAAAGAAAATATGAGGATCTGAAAATACAGTTGCCAGTTGTTTAGTGGGTTCGATTCCAGGTGTTTCCAATAATTCAGGGGCAAGCTGACTCCAAATCACCGGGATCGAGACACTTGCCAATGTGGCGATCAAAACGGGAATCCAGGTTTTATTTTTCTTGTAACGTCGAAGTGGAATGATGACGAGCAGCGGTAAAAGAAAAATTGCATTAGGCTTGAGAGTGCCTAAAGCCAATATTAACAGGCATAAAATGACCAACTCTTTTATGATGAGAGCATCTTTTTCTGAGGTTGCCAATTTGATGACCCAGGCGATGAAAAGGAAGGAAATACCAATAATCATTGAATCGGCTGATACCGCGGCCGCTTGAATCAGGCACATTGGAAAAACCGCCAGCGTACCAAAAACCCATTTTCCAAAGGGCAGCGCCTTGATGGTGAGGAAAATTAACAAACAATAGATCAATAGATATGAAAATCGCAGCAAATAGTACAAAACCAGGATTGGATAGCGTAGATGGGGGCCAAAAAACCGCATGACTATAGCCTGAATAATAAACAAAGAAGGAAAATACTTTGCCCGGGTTTGGTAAGTCATTTGATCATAATCATCTATCTTAACTTTTAACTGTTGTTTTATCGTCTCAAGATCCATGGCCGGTAAATTAATATGCCGGCGATATGAGAGGGTAAAGAAACCACTTGGCAGTCTCTCGGGACCGTCAAGGTATGAATTTGGAATGGCATGACCAAGAGACATTTCCCAAATTCTGGCCACATAAGTCTCTTCATCAAAATTAGCTCCTGCCGGGGTGATCAATAAAAGGATCATACCTGTTACCAATATTAGGATTGAGAAGAATACTTCAGGACGTTGTTTTGTCATGAAACCCTCTTGCTTGAGATGATTGCATCGGTCATTCTAGCGATACGTGCAATGAATTTTACATCATGGACCCGCAAGAGGTTTGCACCCCGCAAGATTCCAATCGTACAAGCCGCTGCCGTTCCTTCAAGCCTTTCATCTGGAGGTAAGTTAAGCGTATAACCAATAAATGATTTGCGGGAGACTCCCAACAAAATCGGGTATCCTAGCGCCTTGATTTCATCGAGCCGGTTAATTAATTCGAGGTTTTGCTCAACAGTCTTGCCAAAGCCGATACCAGGGTCCACGATAATTTGTTCATCTTTGACACCAGCGGTTTTTGCAATTGAAATGCTTTCTAGTAACTCGTTTTTTACATCCTCAACCAAGTTTGCATAGGGGACGCCGATGTAGCGGCCGCCCAAAGTTTGTTGTAATTCTGCTTGTGAAGGTTTGCTGCGGTTGTGCATCAATATAAGTGGGGCGGAAAACTTCGCGGCCACATCTGCCATAAGCAGATCGGCGCGCAATCCCCATACATCATTTAGCCATGAAGCACCTGCTTTCAAAGCGGCTTCAGCCACACTGGCTTTATATGTATCGATGGATATGGGCGTGTCAAAGCGTTGATGCAACGCCTCGATCACAGGTATGACCCGATCCAGTTCTTCTTGCAAACTGACGAGTTGTCCCCCCGGGCGTGTGCTCTCACCACCGACATCCAGAATATCAGCACCATCCTTAATCATTGTTTCAGCCCGATCCATAGCCGCGGATAGGGTATCTGATTCGTTAAGTATCCCGTCCCCAGAGAAAGAATCAGGAGTGATATTCAAAATTCCCATAATCAAGATCTTTTGTGAAAAATCCATTTTGTTGATCACCATTTAGTTGTTCTTCTCACTATCAAGCTTCTGAATGCCAGTCTGATCGATTTTTTGTAAAAAATCTAATACCCTTGTTTTCGTCCCTGGAATTACTAGATTAGGTTCAATCTCTGCAAGTGGTTGAAGTACAAACCCTCGTTCCAGCATGCGTGGATGAGGAATTTCCAAATTCTCTAAATTAACTTTTTGTTCACCAAACAAAAGTATATCAATATCAATTACCCTCGGACCGTTTCTAAAGGTGTTTATCCTTCCCATTTCATGTTCAATTGTCTTAACAAAGTCTAATAACTGAACCGGATTTAAAAGGGTATAACCACATATCACCATATTATAAAAAACAGGTTGGTCAACATATCCCCACGGTGGTGTTTCATAAATACTTGATATTTTCTTTATAGACACCTGTGCGGAAAGTTCTTTTAATGCCTTGTGTAGGTTTTCGCGGCGGTCTCCAAGGTTTGAGCCTAATGCCAGGTACACATAAGTTTGATCACGGTTAGCCACTGTTAGGCACCGCGCATTACATTAATCAAATCAGCCAACAGGCCATAGGCAGTCGTTTTTGGTCCAGGGTTGCTTTCAAGGATGCCCAACCCGGGAAGAGTATCCAACTCGAATTGAATGAAAGAACTTGTACCATTAACACTAAAAAGCGGATTGTTAGGTGTTACTCTTTGCGGTTCAACGCAAGTGTCAAGGCCTTGTGCTGTGCGTTTGGCGCTGCACACCAGCTTCCAGCGTTCACCGGCAATCAAAGCTTGTTTGATCATTTCAGGGGTCAATCCGCTGATGCCTGTACGCTTGACCTGATTGGGGGTGACAGACTCACCCATAAGAACGTTGCAGAGGGCAGAAACTTTTATGGCTGCATCCCAACCGTCGATATCGGCAGCTGGGTCGGTCTCAGTGATGCCAATGGATTTTCCATAATCGACAGCTTCCTCAAAATCCTTGCCCTGCTCCATGAGTTCAATCAACAGGTTGGTGCATGAGTTTAAAATGCCTTGAAATCCTTTTATTTCTACTGCCGGCAGCGGACCGCGAAATAATGAAAAAATGGGTGCCCCATCCATAACAGCGGATTCATATAGAAACCGCCTCTGATTTTTTACGGCCATAGTTGTTAATTCTTTGTAGGCATGAGCGACGGGGCCTTTATTAGCTGTAATGGCATGCAACCCAGATTGTAAGGCGGTCTTGATATGATCAATGGCAGGTTGGCCGGTTTGATGGTTCACCGGTGAATTCTCAAAAAAAACATCCGCCTGGCAGTTTTGTATGAATTCAATAATTGATTTTGGCTGCAACACGGTTGAAAGTGAATCAAGGTTTTTGCCTGATTCAGATAGCGAAATGGCTTTTTGAGTATCCAGACCTATTGGATTGATTGCCATGCCGTGGCGGCCGGTTGCAATGCCGATAACTTTTGGGTTGAAATCAAATTCCTGGTTAAGAATGTTCCGTTTGGCATCCAAAAGTTGTACCAGCGCTTTACCAACATTTCCAAATCCAACTAGAGCCAGTCTGACTTCCTTCATAATTTACCTTCCTGAAATAAATGCATGAGAACATAATAAGTTATTACTTGTTCCACGTCTTATTTTGAGATTCATCCAAGTTTTTCATCCACCCATTGAATGGATTCTACGGGCAAGTGGTAACCCAGATAGAGTGGAAGATTTTTCTCAATGGTTTGGGCATTTCCTGTTGTGATCAAACGAATTTCTGAGCCTATTATTCCATCTGATAACCAACCATGCTCCATTAATAATCGCTGGGTTTGTCTCGCAATGGCTGGAGCGGGGTCGATCACCCGAACCTTTGGACCGACAATTTCTTCAATCAATGGAATCACAAATGGATAGTGAGTACATCCAAGTACGACAGTATCAATACCCTGGGCAACCATAGGACGTAAGGCGCTTTCTAAAATTTTTCTTGTCTCAAAACCGGTGAGATCCCCTTTTTCAATTTGATTGACCAACCCCGGGCAGTGGTTCTGAATAACAGTAACGTTTTTTGCGAAGCGTTCTTTTACTGAGTTGTAAACTTCTGTTTGAAAGGTGGCATAGGTTGCCAGCACTCCTACTACTCCGGTCTTGGTTTGTTCGGCTGCTGGTTTTACAGCCGGTTCCATGCCAACAAAAGGTGTCTCAGGGTACTCATTACGCAAATAACTGAGTGCGGCTACAGAAGCCGTATTGCAGGCGACGACAATGAGCTTTGCTCCCTGATCAATTAAAAACTGTGTGATTTCCTTGGTAAATCTGCGCACCTCATCCAGACTACGTACACCGTAAGGCACGTGAGCCTGATCAGCCAGATAGACAACAGGTTGACCAGGCAATTGTTCACGGATGGCGCGCAGAATAGTGAGACCACCGACCCCTGAATCAAGCATTCCAATGGTTGTAGCCATTTCTACTCCCGGTTATTTTTACATGCGGTAATAAAGGACTTAAAAATATTAGTTTGCGATTCAATGTTTGTCAGGCATTCCGGGTGCCATTGCACTCCAATTACACCAAAAGAATCACCTGAATTCATCTCTACTGCTTCTATTAAACCATCAGTTGCGCGCGCTGTCACCTTTAAATCGGATGAAAGCATCTGAATTGCCTGATGATGAAAACTGTTAACCTGAAATCGATTGATTCCAACGATCCTGCCTAGTATGGAATCCATATCCAATTCTACTTCATGCACCAGGTTTGACCGCCCATTTTCTTCAGGTGTGTTGTGAATCAGATCTGATTTATATTGCTCTGGTACGTGGGTATATAATGTCCCGCCTAATGCAACATTTATCAATTGCATGCCTCTGCAGATACCCAATACAGGTTTTTTCATCTGTATGGCATTATCTAATAATTCAATTTCCAGTTTGTCGCGTTTTAAGCAAATACCTTCAACTGAAGGATGTGCTTCACCACCATATAGCTGATTATCTACATCATCTCCACCAGAAATCAACAAGCCATTAATATGATTGAGCAGCGAAGTAATATCTTTAAGAGGGAATTCAATGGGGATCAAAATTGGAAGTCCACCGGCTAGAACAATAGCCTCTGAATATGCAGAAGGATTTTGATTGTAAAACTGGTGATTTTCAAAATTGCGGCTGACTGTGATGCCGATGATGGGAGGGGTCATAACAATCTCCATGTAAACCTGTTTAAGAACAAAGGGCGCAACCTCGGCGTTGGTTGCACCCTGAAAAAAGCGGCAGGTAAAGAACTAATTAAATTTCTGTTTGAGGCGTGCACTCTTGCCAGAGCGTTCGCGCAGGAAGTACAGGCGGGCGCGGCGAACTTTGCTATGTCGTTCAACCACAACTTTATCGATGCGGGGTGAACGAAGAAGAAAAGTACGTTCCACACCAATGCCATTGGTGGCAACACGGCGTACAGTAAAGGTTGAATTGTTTCCACAATTGTGCATGTAAAGAACAACGCCTTTGAACTCTTGAATACGTTCGCGGTTGCCTTCTTTAATCTTTACATGAACGCTAACTGAATCACCGGTACGCAGTTCCGGAATATTCGGGTTAACGGGGGCATCATAGGCTTTTAATAAATCGCTCATTTTCTACACCTGACCTTTTATTTTCATGCCGTTTGAACGGCGCGAAGCAAAATTATACCACAAGGTTTCTAAAAAACGGGGAATTTCTTTGTTAATTATTAAAACCACAATAATGACTTTTATTGGTAAAATTCATGCGCATTTGTATAGTCATGATATTATTTTTATTATACCGTTGAGAGGTTCTTTCCGGTGGAATTTGAGGGTAATTTGGCAAAAAGCAAGAAATATATTGGTATTGATATTGGCGGCACTCAACTTCGTGCAGCGCTTTATGGCGAAGAGGGTATCGAACCCATTAAAAAGAAGATCATTGCCACTCATCAGGGCGATGAAAAATCAGAAGACCGCTTAAATGATTTAATCGGTGAGATCTGGCCAGATGAAGGTGGTGTTGAAAGGATCGGCATTGCAGTTCCTGGTCCGGTGGATCCCAAAAACGGCATTGTTTATAAAGCATCAAATGTTAAGGGTTGGATAGATATCCCGCTTGGACCCTTGGTTGAAAAACGCCATAAAACCCCCGTTATTCTTGGAAATGATGCCAATCTGGCAGCTTTGGGAGAATGGCGTTACGGCGCCGGGGTTGGACATCACGACCTGATTTACCTTACCATCAGCACCGGCATTGGCGGTGGATTTATCGTTGATGACCGTATGCTGGTTGGTTCGCAAGGTATTGCAGGTGAAGTGGGGCACATCACTGTGTTGCCAGACGGTCCGATTTGCGGCTGTGGAAGACGCGGACATTTGGAATCTGTTTCATCAGGCACCGGCATTGCCAACTATGTTGAGCGCAGATTATTGGAAGGCGCCAAATCATCGTTGTCACTTAATCCTCAAAAACCGACATCAAGGCAGATTGCTGAAGCTGGGGCTGCGGGTGATCCGTTGGCGATTGAAGCATTTGAATACGCCGGCACCTTCCTCGGACGCGCCATCACCGATCTGCTGCATATTTTTAACCCAACCGTAATTGTTTTAGGGGGTGGTGTAACCAATGCCCGCGATCTTTTGTTGAATCCAGTGAAACGCACGATGGAAAATAGCGTTATGACGCCTGCCTATCTGGCTAACCTTCAGATTTGCTATGCCAAGCTGGGCGACCAGGCTGGTCTGGTGGGTGCCATGGTGTTGGCAAAAGGGTAAGACATCTTAATTGTGTATAAAACAGACCCGGATTATCATGTCCGGGTCTGTTTTATATAATAGGTAATTCTTTTTACGCGTTCAACAATTCTTGCAACGTATTCAATGCTTCTCTGGGTTCTTGTGCCTTGATTCCACGAATGGGGATTTTGACGCCCTGATCGGCACATTCTTCTTTAAATATCTTAACAAAGATACCGCTGCCGTCTGTCTCTTTGCCTTCTGTCCAGGTCGTTTCCACACCGCAGGTTGGCGACCCATTGACACCCAACATTCCAACCACTGTAAAACCGTTCAATTGATATTGTTTGATTTGATAGATAAGATCGTAAGAGATTTTTCCGCACAGCACTTTTGGTACAGTTTTATTCATTAATAAAGCAACCCGGTCGTCTTCAGATTCTATCGTGGTCTCTTTGTCTTTCTCTACTTGTCGATCAAGTCCCAGATATTGCAATTCCGGACAAGGAATTTGAATTAATCCAACACCGGCATCCAATAGAGCTTGGGTTACTTCTCGGCTGGCACCAGGGTAACGGGCGCAGCGGTCAATCTTTGCATTTTGATTTAAGATGCAGTGTGCCACCAAAATTATTTTTTTGCTGCGGGCGTCGGTAAACATGGATACCTCCATAGGGAAAGGTCTTACTTTTTATTATAAATGATGCCCAAAAGGTCAGGGCATCATTTTGAACATTGCCATATTCGTAGTTACCAGCTAGACCAGGGGCAAAATAGTGTGGTCGATTTCTGCATCAGTCACGGCAGGTTTAATGCCTTTGTGCAGCGACCATTCCTCATTATGCTCTGCTTTCTTACCCGGATCAATGACCACGTTGGGTCCAAGTGTTTCAACTTCGAGCATATTCTGATCTGTATAGGTTTCAAAATTGCAGTTCATGTCAGGGTAGCTGAGCGCAGGGTTATATCCAAATCGCTTTATGAAAACTTCATCTTTATGTTGGTATGCAGCCCAACCAAAGGTATTGGTTGAACCTATTTTCTGGCAGTAATCCAGTGAACTGTCTTGTTTAAGCGAGTAATACTTTTCTCCCCAAATCCAGCGGGGATCATCCATTTTTGTGAATCCCCATAAAGTTAATGTATGAGTTGGTAATAAGTTCTCGTCATGGCTGAATTTGGGAGAGTGGGGGACAATTACCTTGCCGCCAGCTTTCATCACAGTCAGTGCCCACAAGGCTAATGGGATGGGCCATTCGCTGTGATTGATCATGGTGTGGTTAACTTTCACTCTGGCTTCGCTGTCAGATAGGTGAACCTCAACAACCTTTTGAATGCCGTTGGATTCGATGGGTGCAGTGAATCTGGCTCCATCTTTAAGAATTTTCACCTGTACTGGAAAGTTATCAGGAACGTAAGTGCGTTTAATATCTTCTGGTGCATGCCATAGGCGGTGTCCACCATATGTGCGCCACTTGTTTCCCCCCATCTGACCGGCATCCTCTATATTTTCATAAAGCAAATTATCTCCACCTTTGAAAGACAAGTGGATAATTCTTGGACCGACATCAGTAAGGACGATCAATTCTATAATATGATTGCTAATTTTTAAACAATTTGGCCAGCCGTGATACGCAATTTTTTCTATTTCCACCATTTTGTCACCTGCCTTTTTCTGTAATAATTGACCAATTTTATCATTTATTACTATGAAGCTTTAGAAACGGAATTATTTATTATTAAGGCTTTCTTTATTCAGATATTACAGCAATTAAGAAAAATCATAGATATAAATAGAATGATATAACGTAGATTTCAACGCTCTTTAACTAGTTGTTGACTCGTTTTTAATTTATGTTATATAGTAGAACAATTATGCAAGTCATATAATGTTCTGAATCTACAGCTATTGATTTATCAGGGTGAGCGAAAATGTCAAAAAAGATTCTGAATAGATATGTTTGGATAGTCTTATTTGTTATCCTATTCTTTGGTCTTTCTGGATGTGGAGCAAAATCCCCAATCCGCATCGGACTAGCAGCCCAACTAACCGGAAAACAAGCAGATCTGGGAATCCATTTACGCAATGGGGTTGAAATGGCGTTGGAGGAAATAAACGCTGCCGGGGGGATATATGGTAGGCACCTTGAATTAATCGTTGAAGATGATTTCGGTACACCGCAAGGGGCAATAGACGCAGAGAATAATCTGATTGACGCGGATGTTGTTGCTGTAATTGGACACATCACAAGTGACCAAACCATAACCGGATATCAAGTAGCCAATTCAAATGGTGTTTTGATGTTTAGTGCCACTGCGGCTGCTTCAGAAATGACGGGAATTAATGATATGTTTTTCCGTACAGCATCATCTACTGATTCAATGGGTCGAAGCTTTGCAGATTATGTATTTAGTGATCGAAAAATTAAATCGATGGCAATCATTTTTGACGAAGATAATAAATCTTTTGCTGAATCTTGGGCTAATTCTTTCTCAAATGCCTTTAAAAAACTAGGTGGGAAAATTGTCTCCACTCAAAAAATCTATTCTTCTCAATATCCTGATTATTCTCAGCCTGTTCAAAATATGAAAACCAGTCTTGCCGAAGGGGTATTACTTATAGCCTCACCTTATGATGCAGGTCTTATTACCCAAGAGATTAGTTTAAAGAACTGGACACCAGAATTGTTTACCACCTCATGGGCTCAAGGAGACATGCTTTTTCAAACCGGAGGGAATACCATTGAAAGTTTGGAGATTATTGTATTTTTCAACGTGAATGATCAATCGCCAAAACTGGAAGAATTTAAAACAGATTATCAAGAATTGTATGGAACGACTCCTATTTTTACCGCCATGCAGGGGTATGAAACAATGCAGCTGCTTGCGAGGGCTCTTGAAAAGACTAACGGAAGTGCAGAAAACCTGGGAAGTGAGTTGATTGGTATTCAAGATTACATAGGGTTAACTGGACCAGTAAAATTGGATGCTTATGGTGATGTATTGAGAAATCTCGCAATCCAAAAAGTGATTGATGGCGAATTTGTAACCATTAGAAATTTGGAGATGCCTCAATGAATAAGAAAACAAGCCCTTCTCCACAACCGTTAAAAATAGTAATTTCAAGATTGATAAACTCACAATGGTTAATAGTCTCATTTATTATTTTTCTTATTATTGGTTTTTCTTCTTATCTCAGTGGAAGAAATCAAATTATCAGCCAACGACAATCAACGCTTTTGTTTGCAAAAAGTGCCAGTGCTTATTTTAAAAATGCAGTCAACTTGGTTCGTACACTCGCAGCAATTTCGCCCAGTCAGGAAGACCTGGAAGTCGTACACCAATCCAGCAAACTCATTGATTCCCTTTACATTATTAAATCCGACGGACATCTATATGCAATTGCACCTGACAATAGTCAAATCAAAATTGGTATGGATATGTCTGGGCACCCCAATTTTCAAAATGGCTTAAACTCATACATTCAATCAAAACCATTTATTTCACCGAGAACAGGGAATCCAACAGTATATATTAGTTATCCATTTGATAACGGAGCCGGGTTATTAGTTGGGGAGTTAAACCTAACTGGTTTTGAAGATAATTTAATTGTAATGAATCTTAGCAAAGGGATAAATTTTTATTTAACAGATGCATCTGGAGTATTCTTATCTCATTCGAATTTTGAAATGGTAAAGCAGCAGCAAAATATTGGTTATTTAAACCTATTTACGAACAGCAGTGAAGAAATTGAGTCGCACGTCGTCAGAGATCATGGAAAAATTAAATATTCTATTGTTACAAAAATTCCGCAAACGGATTGGTATGCGATCACTGAAACCCAAATCTTAGCGATTTACGGTGTAATTCTTTATCCTGCAATTTTCGGCTTGTTACTTATCGGACTAATATTTTTGTTTATTGTACGTCGTGAACGTGAGATGGTCGTCAAACAGGTGGTTAATCCGATCAGCGAATTGGATCGTTTAGCATTATCAATTTCACAAGGAAGATATTCAAAAAGTGATTTGTTGGATGTCTCCTCCGGTCTTTCAGAGATAGATACACTTGCCTCCAGTTTTGAATTCATGCGGCAGGCCATCGAAAATCACACCGAGGAATTACGCAAGAGCGAAGAAAAATATCGAACGGTCGCTGATTTCACTTATGATTGGGAAGCCTGGCGCCTGCCGGATGGTACCTACCGATATGTTTCTCCTTCTTGTGAACGAATATCAGGACATAAGGCAGAAGAATTTATAAATAACCCAAATTTGTTGCTGGATATCGTTGTGCCAGAAGACAAACCAATTGTTCAAGAACACCTTAATGCCATTAAGTCTAATAACCATGAACAAGCCCATAATCTTGATTTCCGTATCATCAACGCCAATGGAGAGATTCGCTGGATCAGTCATTGGTGTGCGGCAGTCTTTGGAGAACAGGGCGATTTCCTGGGCCGCCGCGAAAGCAATCGTGATATTACGGATCGAAAAGCCAAAGAACTGGAACTTGAAAAATGGGGTCAAATCTTTGAAAATGCTGAATGGGGTATCGCCATCGGTAGCGCGGATGGAAAATTTGTTGAGTTGTTTAATCCTGCCTATGCACGAATGCATGGCTACGAACCTGAAGAACTAAAAGGGTTAAAAATACCTGATCTATACCTGCCGGGTAGTCAGGCAGAGATTGCCAAAAATATAGAACTGGCGCATCAAAAAGGTCATCATGTTTGGGAGTCGCTGCATGTTCATAAAGATGGCCACACCTTTCCTGTGATCATGGATGTGACCACAGTCAAAGATGAAAAAGGTAATGTGAAATACCGGGTGGTAAATGTTCAAGATGTGACTGAGAAAAGAAAGATAGAAAATGAGCTGCGTTTATCTGAGACAAAGTTTTCCACTGCATTCAGAACGTCTCCAGATTCGATCAATATCAATCGAATGTCAGATGGTTTGTACATCGAAATTAACGAAGGTTTCACACTATTAACTGGATACACACGTGATGATGTGAATGGAAAAACATCGCGTGAAATCGATATTTGGGTGAAACCGGAAGATCGAAAGCGTTTGGTAAAAGGGCTGCGCGAAGCTGGGATTGTCAATAATCTGGAAGCACAATTTCGCACAAAAAATGGCGAAATCAAATCTTGCTTGATGTCTGCGAGAGTAATTGAAGTTGAAGGTGTACAGTGCATCTTGTCAATGACACGAGATCTCACAGACCGCTTAAAAGCAGAGGTGTTTTTAAAAAATCTTATTACCATGAGCCCAGTATCAATCCAGGTATTGGATAGCGACGGGTACACTTTGGAAGTTAATCCGGCATTTCAAAAACTTTTTGGCTCGGTGCCGCCTCCTGATTATTCATTATTTACTGACCGTCAATTAGCAGAAAAAGGTTTGGATGTGATTTTTGATGATTTAAAAAACGGAAAAACCGTTGTTTTCCCTGACGTGAATTTTAATCCCCATGATTCCATACCTGAGCTGCCAGATAATCCAACTTGGGTACGAACGATAGGCTATCCAATTTACACAAACAATGATAAACCAGATCGTTTCGTGTTACTGCAAGAGGATATTACCGCAAGAAGGCAAGCTGAAGAAACAATTCGAGAAAGTGCAGAATATTTTAAGGCTTCCTTTGAGTTTGCTAATATTGGCGCTTGCATGGTGGGAAAAAATGGTGAATTTCTCAATGTAAATGATGAATATTGTAGTATTACTGGTTATTCGCGCACCGAACTTCTACAGCTTTCATTCAATGATGTTACACATCCAGAAGATAAAACTATAGGGATGGATGTTCATAAAAAAATGCTGGCTAATGAAATAAATCAGGGGACTTTTGAAAAACGGTATATCCAAAAGTCAGGAAATGTTATTTGGGTACGTATTTCAAATGCAAGTGTCCGCGACGTTAACGGCGATCTCAAGTATGTTATTGCTTATGTATTAGATATTAACGAAGAGAAAGAGGCAGCCCGGATTATTCGAGAATCAGAAGCCAACCTAAAAAATGCCCAAAAATATGCCCACATCGGCAGCTGGGTCTGGCATATTAAGACAAATCTCCTGGATTGGTCTGATGAAATGTTCCGAATTTTTGGAATTGATAAAGACTCGTTCACAGGGAACCTGCAGGATGTCATTTCCAACGCAATTCATCCGGATGATCGTCAAAAGGTGGAAGATTCCAACCGGTCAGTTTTTGAAGAAGGTAAACCAATTCCGGTTGAGTATCGCATAATCTGGCCGGATGATTCTGTTCACGTGGTTTGGGCGGAGGCTGGAGAATTGGTTCCGGATGAAAATGGCGAACCCGCTCTGCTAAAAGGTACCGTTCAGGATATTACTGAACGCAAAAAATGGCAAGAAGAGTTGAGAGAAAGTGAAGAAAAGAATCGACTACTCATTTCACAAATGCATCAGGGTTTGGCGGTTCACGAAATTATTTTGGATGAAAGTGGAATACCGGTTGACTATCGTTTCCTGGATGTAAATGAAAGTTTTGAGCGGTTAACAGGCTTAAAAGCAAAAGATATCATCGGAAAAACGGTTTTAGAGGTGCTTCCAGGAACAGAAAAATCTTGGATCGAAAAATATGGAAGAGTAGCATTGACGGGCGAACCTATTGAATTTGAAGATATTCACAGTGAACTGGGCAAGTATTATGGCGTGGTAGCCTATTCACCTCAACCTAATCAGTTCGCTGTCATTGTTTCGGATATTTCCGACCGTAAGCAAAAAGAAATCCAATTAAAAGAACAGATGGATGAGCTTCAACGCTGGCATAATGTCACGCTTGGCCGTGAAGATCGAATCCGCGAATTGAAGATCGAGGTAAACAAGCTGTTGTCAAAGCACGGTGCGCCCATTCGTTATCCAAGTGTGGTAGATGATCCTGATCTGAATCAATGAAATTGATATTTAATCAATAACAGATTTTTTATTGGTGTATATATGCAAAATACGGTGAAATACAAATTACAAGACCTGATAGACATCCAGCAATTCCAAGAGCTGCACGACAGGTTAAATAATATTTATTCCTTCCCTGCTGCGATTATTGATTTGGAGGGTAATGTTCTTACAGCCACTGCCTGGCAGGATGTGTGTACCAAATTCCACCGGGTGAATGAGCAGTGCGAAAGAGACTGCAAGAAAAGTGATCTTTACATCCTGGAGCATCTGTCAGAAGCCAATCCTGCGGTAAGTTACAAGTGTCCGCGTGGGTTGATTGATAATGCCACGCCAATCATCATTGATGGCGTTCATTACGGTAATTATTTCACCGGGCAATTCTTCTTAAAGAAACCAGACCTTGATTTTTACAAACAACAGGCAAAAGAATTTGGGTTCGATGAATCGGCTTATATCGATGCAGTAAAAAAAGTGCCAGTCTGGTCAAAAAAACAACTTGATAATTATCTTTTCTTTATTAAAGGGTTGATCGAAGTTATTTCAGAAAGCGGTTTGAAAAGACTTCAAGAGATTGAAGCGCGAAACCGGGTATTGGTCAGTGAAGATCGGTATCAGAATCTGTCTAAAGATTTGCCGATTTTTGTAACCACATTTTTGCCCGATGGCACCATTACATTTGTGGATAAGATATTGGCCGAACTTGTTCACCATGAACCAGAAGAATTGATAGGCAAGAGTTTTTTTGACTTTTTAATTCCATCTGATCTGGAATTGGTCAAAAATAAAATCAATCAGTTAACGCCCCAAAGCCCAATTGAAACACATGAACAAAAATATATTTCTCAAAACGGTGAGGTCAGATGGCATCAGTGGATTAATCGAGCATTTTTTGATGAGCTTGGCATGCCAACTATTTACCAGGCTGTTGGCCAGGATATCACTGAAAGAAAGATCCTTGAACATGAAAAGGATCAAAAAAACCTCGAGTTAAATATGCTTTTTGAGGCAGGCAAACTATTAAGTCAAACGCTGGATTTACAGGAAATTTACAAAACTTTTTTTCAACAAATTTGCCGCATCATGAAATGCGAGAACCTCATTATTTCTGAGTATGATGCTGATGCACAAATGTTAAAAGCGCTTATTGCAGTAAACGAGGGGAAATTCTACGATGTATCAGATTTTCCGCAAATACCTTTGGAACCTGAAGGCCGCGGCATTCAGAGCCCGGTAATTCGATCAGGAATTTCCCGCAACATCAGTGATTATCCAGCTGCACTGAAGAATACAAATACGAACTATTTCATCAACGATGAAGGAAAACCAGTCCCTGATAAAGAAATAGAAGACGACACCCCTTACACAAAATCTGCACTGGTTATCCCAATTGTCTTAAATAACCGCGTTGATGGTGTTGTTCAAATCCAATGTAGTGACTATAACGCCTATTCTGAAAACGATCTTCACCTGGCAGAGCTGCTCGTCTCTCAAATTGCAGTGGCTGCAAACAATGCCAGGCTATATCAACAATCTATACAAGATATTGCTGAACGCAACCTCGCGTTGGAATCGATCAAAAGCACCGAAGAAAGATACCGCAAGCTTTTTGAAAATTCACCCCTAGGTTATCAATCATTGGATGGTGATGGTAATTTTATTATTGTCAACCAGACATGGCTTGATATTTTGGGATACCAAAAAGAGGAAGTCATCGGTCATTGGTTTGGTGATTTTTTGGTTACTGAAATGGTTGATGCTTTTAGAGAGCGATTTCCGAAATTTAAAGCGGCAGGAGAAGTACACAACCAGTTCAGAATGGTTCACAAGAATGGCCAAATAATAGAAGTCTCTTTTGATGGAAAAATTGGCTATGATGAAAAGGGAAATTTCAAGCAAACCCATTGTGTTTTAAATGACGTTACACTTCGCAATAAAATTATCAAAGAGCTGCAAGAAAGCGAAAATCGATTTAAACTCACAATACTAAACTCTCCCCTGCCAATAATGCTGCATGCAGAAGATGGTGAAGTCTTGGCAATCAGCCATTCTTTGGAAGAGTTGTCTGGATTTAAACTTGATGATCATCTGACAATTGATTCATGGATAAAGGATTCTTTTGGAGATAAAAGAGACATTTTTATTTCCCAAATCAAAAACGTATTTGAAATTGAAAAGACGATCTATGAAGGTGAATTCGAAATTGAAATCAAAGACGGTCAAAAACTGACATGGGATTTTAGTTCTTCTTTTTTGGGAAAGATGAATGACGGCCGAAAAATGGTTGTAACCATGGCCAAGGATATTACAGATCGAAAGAAAATTGAAAACGACAATAAACTGATCCAATTGGAATTAGAAAAATTACTGGATGAAGCAAAGCGCTCTCGTGTAAATTTATTAAGCGTGATTGAAGATCAAAAAGCTGCAGAAGAGAAAATCAGGCAATTAAATACTGAACTAGAAAAGCGGGTTGAAGAGCGAACCGCACAACTCGTGGCAGCCAACAAAGAATTGGAAGCTTTCTCTTATTCTGTTTCTCACGATTTACGCGCTCCTTTAAGAGGCATTGATGGCTGGAGTCTGGCACTCAAAGAAGATTACGAAGACAAATTGGATGAAAAAGGAAATCTCTATATCAATCGAGTCCGCAGCGAGATTCAACACATGGGGCAACTCATTGATGGATTGCTTATGCTGTCACGTGTGACCCGCATGGAATCAAAAACCGCCTTGGTTAATCTTTCAGATATTGCGCAGATTGTCGTAGATCGATTAAATGAAGAATATCATGAACGATCTCCGCTTGTGATGATTCAGCCAGCGATGATGGATAATGGAGACTATAACCTTCTTTCAATCGTGCTGACCAATCTGTTCAATAATGCTTATAAATTTTCAAGCAAAGTTCCTAACCCTAAAATTGAGTTTGGGCGACAGATGATTGATAAAAAGCCGACATATTTTGTGAAAGACAATGGGGCCGGATTTGAGATGAATTATGCAAAAAATCTATTTGGTGCCTTTCAGCGTATGCACAAACAAGCGGATTTTCCGGGCACCGGGGTTGGGCTGGCTACTGTTCAGCGGATCATAAACAGGCATAATGGCCGGGTTTGGGCAGAGGCAAGAGTGAATGAAGGCGCCACATTCTTCTTCACGTTATGGGAGGAGAAATGACCTTAAAGACAATTTTATTGGTTGAAGATAACCCGAGTGATATTGACCTCACCAAAAGAGCGTTTATCAAAGCTCAAATAATGAATGAATTGGTGGTTGCTGAAGACGGGCAGCAAGCTTTGGATTTTCTTTTTAATGCAGATCAACTAAAATATGGTGGAGAATTGCCAACCTTGGTTCTGTTGGATATCAATCTTCCAAAGTTGGATGGATTTGATGTTTTAAAGGCAATCAGGGGCGACAAGCATACTCACAATCTGCCTGTGGTTTTCTTAAGTTCATCCACAGAAGAGCGGGATATAAAACAAGCCTATGATCTGGGGGCTAACAGTTATATTCGCAAACCGGTAGATTTTTACCAGTTTTCAGCAGTTATTCAAAGCCTGGGTCAATATTGGCTGTCAATCAACGAAACCCCGTCCGAATAATCATCATATTATGATACCTCTGCGAGTACTTATCATTGAAGATTCAGAAATGGATGCCGGTTTAATTCTCCGCCATCTGGAAAAAGCTGGTTACGCGGTTGAAATGACACGTGTCGAAACTGAGCTTGAATTGGTAAAGGCAATTGATTTATCGTGGGATATTATCATTGCTGATTTTCAACTTCCTCAATTTAGCGCAACTGGTGCTTTGGAAATTCTTCAAGAAACAGGCAAAGACATTCCATTTATAGTTGTGTCCGGAGCGGTCGGAGAAGAGACGGCTGTTGCTTTAATGAAATCCGGCGCTCGCGATTACATCATGAAAGACAATCTTTCAAAATTGCCACCGGTGGTTGAGCGTGAACTTCTCGAAGCCAGTATTCGCCGATCACAAAAACAGTCTCATGAAGCATTATTAGAAAGTGAACGGAATCTAAAAAATTCACAGCAGGTGGCTCACATTGGACATTGGGTCAATGATCTAATCTCAGGTAAAGAAATATGGTCAGATGAACTATACCGGATTTTTGGTGTTGAGAGAGAAAAGGAAACAGGTAATTTTCACGATTTTTGGGAAAACTCTGTTCATCCTGAAGATAAGGAAATTGTCTTTCGTTATGCCCATAATCTGAAAGGAGATTTTCCATTAGGCGAAATCGAATGCAGAATCTTTAGACCTGATAAATCCACCAGGTTCATTTTGATACGTGCAGGCGAGTCTGAATTCGATAAAGATGGGACAGTCATTCGAACTTCAGGTGTGGTTCATGACATAACTGATCGCAAATTGATAGAACTCGATTTACGCGAGAAAATTATTGAAAGCCAGAATCGCGCGCAGCAACTCGAAACCATTACCTTTATCTCTTCGCGTATGCGACAGGCAAATTCACGAAATGAACTGGTTGAGGTGGTGCTTGAGGAGTTATCCAAACTGTTGCATGCCGACCATGCTGCCGTTGCTTTTTTGGATGGCGATTATCTCGACACTCATCTATTTTTAAGCGATCATAAGATCGTGCCTGTGAACACCAGAGTCAAGGTTGGTAAACAGTTAAAGAAAATTCTTGAAGAAAGACGGATTGGTTTTTTTGAAAAGATTCATCCTCATGCATATCAAGAAATCCCAGAATGGCTTTATGGAAACGGACCGCGTCCCGCTTCAATGATTTCATATCCAATTATCAATAAAGACCGGACTATCGGCGTGATCTACATGGATTTCTTGACTCCTCGAATTTTTAGTAATGAACAGCGAGTTCTGGTAAATACAATTGCTGATATGGCAGGCAACGCACTAAACCGCATGGCTGCTACAACTGAGCTTGAGGCAATGGTGCGTTTGCGTGAGCGCGAGCTCGAAAGCATTTACAAAGTGACTTCATCCGCCAGTGCAACATTGAATATTAATCATGCCCTAAGTCATGCATTGGAATTGACTCTTGAGGCGGTTCACACAAAAAGCGGAGCCATCTACCTGGTTCAAGACCTGTCATCCTCGTTGAGCCTTGTTTCATGCCATTTGGAAAAGTCAATCCCTGAAGATTACCTCATTCAACCATTTTTTACAAAAATCTTTGAGAGGGTGGTCCAACAAAAAAAATCACTGGTGATTCCTAGCATTGACGATTTTGATATAAAAGAGGCAAAGGACAGTCTGCCATCGAGTTTGTCTTTGATTGGGCTGCCTATGCGTGCGCAAGACCGGGTAGTTGGTGTTTTGGTGGTTTTTCATAATAATTCAGATCAGATAATTCTCGAAGAATTGACCTTGCTTTCATTTATTGCAGATCATTTAGCCTTGGTGGTAGAAAATTCAAGATCTTATAAACGGGCTGAAAGAGTTGCTGTTCTTGAAGAACGGTCAAGATTAGCACGCGAGCTTCATGATTCTGTAACACAGTCGTTGTATAGTGCCAGTTTATATTCGGTAGGCGCCCGCCGCTTTTTTGGACAGCAGAAATATTCTGAAGTGGATAACTACCTGACTCAGATTGGTGATTTGACTCAACAAGCATTAAAAGATATGCGTTTATTGGTTTATGAGCTGCGATCTCCTGAATTGAAGCAAAATGGTCTGGTGGGCTCGTTACAAAATCGTCTGGATGCTGTCGAAAGACGCTCAAATATTGAAGCAGAAATCCACATCGACAACGGTTTGGTATTGCCAGAAACGATTGAAGAAAATCTATATCGTATAGCCATAGAGTCACTTAATAATTCATTGAAATATGCCCATGCCACACGCATTCTGGTTGAAATGAAGCGAATTAATGGTGAAGTGTTATTTTCAATTCAAGATAATGGGGTGGGTTTTTCTGTGGAAGAAGGACTTCACAATGGAGGTGTAGGACTTGCGACCATGGGTGAACGTGCGGAGCGCATAGATGGAACCTACAAAATTCTTTCATCCAAAGATGCAGGGACCAAAATTGAAGTAAAATTTCCTTCAATTTCATAAATGGTATTTATGAGGGACATGTATGAGTAAAATTCGATTGTTACTTGCAGATGACCATAAAATGGTAAGAGAAGGCTTAAAAGCATTTTTTGCACCCACTGATGATTTTGAAGTGGTTGCTGAAGCCGCCGATGGTATTGAAGCCGTTGATAAGGCTGAACAAACCTTGCCGGATGTGATCCTGCTGGATTTGATGATGCCCAATTTGGACGGCATTGAAGCCACACTGAGAATCAAACAGAAACTACCCGAGGCAAAAATCATTATCATCACCAGTTCACTTGAAGAATCTCAAGTCATTGCCTCCATTAAAGCTGGAGCAGCCGGTTATCTGTTGAAAGATTCATCGCCCCTCGAAATCGAAGATGCCATTAAAAAAGTAAATCGCGGTGAGACAGCTTTCCCATCACGCATTACGAATATTATGATCAGGGAATTGAATAAACCATCAAAACCGCTCTCCAAATGCACCACTTTGACAGATCGTGAAATCGAGATTCTTAAATTGATTGCCAATGGCATGTCAAATCAGGAAATCGCAGATAAACTCTTCTTAAGCGTCTGGACTGTCAGAACCTATGTGACCGGGATATTGGATAAACTGGAAGTTGATAATCGCACTCAGGCGACTCTTTATGCGCTGCGTGAAGGGCTTGTAAAACTTGATTAAACGTCTTTCGACCTGAATACCTATTAAGTTGACAATAAGGCCGCATAATTGCGGTCTTTTTTGTTGCGAAAGAACCCTTCAAATAGTGAGGACAAATGTCATCATTTTTTCTATGATTAATCGAGCATTAAGTATTTTCAATTTTGGGAGGGTTTTACAAAAAATCAAAGTGTGTATACGTCTGCAAAAATGATCATGAATTCAAGAAGAATTATTGGTATTTTAAATTTAGGTGGAGGGAAAAATGAACGCTCTTAACAATCTTAGAACCAGTGTCAAGTTGATCAGTGCTTTTGTGATTGTGGCATTAATTGCCGGTGTGGTTGGTTTGTTAGGAATCATATACATTCGGCAAATCGATGAGGCCGACACAAACCTGTTTGAAAATTATACGGTTCCCATTGCAGAGTTGGATGATTTGGGAATTGCTTTTCAGCGAATGCGTGTCAATATTCGTGATGCGATTTTAGCTGATGATAAAGCAACCCAAACCACAAAAATTGAAACCATTGCTGAGCTTCGAACCATCATGGAAACGGTTGATGAAGAATATGCTGCAAAGATCCAGTCAAAAGAAATGCAGGATTTGTTCGATACCTATAAGGCTGGCTATGATGCTTTTTATCCTTATATGGATCAAATGATCAGTCTGGTAAAAGCCGGCAACAGCGAACAAGCATTGGTTATTCTTAATGGAGATGCTTACACCAGCGCAAGAGCCATTCAAGATAATCTGGATGCCATGATGACAATGAAAGTGGATCAAGCTCACGAAATTGCCAAGCACAACACAGAAATCGCTAACAGTGCTACCACAACCATGATCATTATCATTGTCGTTGGCTTAATTTTAGCAGTTGGGCTTGGCATAATCATCAGCAATTCAATTGCGAACCCATTAAACCAGTTGGTAAATATCGCCACTTCGGTCTCAGTGGGTGACCTGGTGAGAGACCTCGATCAAAAGGTAAAAGACCGCCTTACACATCGTAAAGATGAAGTGGGCGATATTGCCAAATCATTTGACCAAGTGATTGAATATATGCAGGGAATGGGTGAGGCTGCAAATACCATTGCCAACAATGATTTGACCGTTTCTGTAGTTGCTAAGAGTGAGAAAGATGAGCTTGGCTTGGCTTTTAGCAAGATGGTTGACAGTCTTCGAGAAACTGTAGGCCAGGTGGCTCAAAGTGCAGTCAGTTTGGGGGCAGCATCCGGGCAGTTGGCTACGGCCGCCAATCAGGCTGGTCTTGCCACCAATCAAATCGCTGCCACAGTACAGCAGGTTGCCAAGGGCACTGCTGATCAAGCCGCTGCAGTCACCAAGACTGCAACAGCAGTTGAACAAATGAGTCAGGCAATCACTGGCGTTGCCACCGGCGCACAGGAACAAAGTGCATCTGTGACCAAGGTATCCACTGCGACAGATCTCATTAATACTGCCATCCAACAGGTTGCAGGCAATGCAGCCTCGGTGACCACTGATTCCGCTGCGGCAGCCGAAGCTGCCCGCAAGGGGTCTCTGACTGTGGAACAAACTTTGAACGGCATGCAAAACATCAAGATCAAGGTTGGCGCATCGGCAGAGAAAGTGCAAGAGATGGGCCGTCGCTCAGAGGAAATCGGGAAGATCGTTGAAACCATTGAAGACATTGCCTCGCAAACCAACTTGCTGGCACTGAATGCAGCCATTGAAGCTGCACGCGCCGGAGAGCACGGCAAGGGCTTTGCAGTGGTCGCAGATGAAGTCAGAAAACTGGCTGAGAGAAGCTCGCTTGCAACAAAAGAGATTGGCGGCTTGATCAGCGGCATATTATCAACAGTGAACGAAGCCGTGAAAGCCATGGAAGAGGGGTCAAAGGAAGTTGAATTGGGTGTGGTGACAGCGAATCAAGCTGGCACAGCCCTGGCAGAAATCCTTTCAGCCGCAGAAGCAGTCAACAAACAGGCTACTCTGGCGGGTGAAGCCACTGGCCGCATGAAATCCGCTTCAGAAGATCTGGTTACTGCTGTGGATTCAGTCTCTGCAATCGTAGAAGAGAATACTGCGTCCACTGAAGAAATGGCTGCTAATTCGAGTGAAGTCACCCAGGCGATTGAAAGCATTGCCAGCGTGAGTGAAGAAAACAGTGCTGCCATTGAGCAGGTAAGTGCCAGTGCAGAAGAGATGAGCGCCCAGGTGGAAGAAGTGACCGCTTCTGCCCAGTCATTGGCTGATATGGCGAAGACCCTGCAAGATGTCGTGGCTCAATTCAAATTGACAGCCTAATTAAACCTTTACACGGCAGATGCCCATTTGAGTATCTGCCGTGTGTTCTATGGGAGATCGAAATGGAACAACAACTCGTAATCTTTGAATTGGGTGCCGAAAACTTTGGCATAGAAATCGCCTCGGTTGAAGGAATCAACAAGATGATGGATATCACAAAGGTTCCCAAAGCCCCTGACTACATGTTGGGAATCACCAATCTGCGCGGTAGTGTGCTGCCGGTTATTGATTTGCAAAAACGTTTTGGAATGGCAGAACAGGAACATACGAGTGAAACCCGTATTGTGGTTGCCAGTATGGATGGCGTGAAGATTGGCATGGTTGTTTCTGCTGTCTCTGAAGTGCTTACAATCGATGACAAAGTCATTGAACCACCGCCGCCCATGATGAGCAATATCAACGCTGAATATATTGTTGGTGTGGCAAAAATTGATAAAAGACTGGTAATTCTGCTTGATTTGGCAAAGGTCCTTTCATCTGATGAAAAAGCCCAGGTTGAAAAAATAGCAACTAAAGCGTATTTACGATAAGTCAGTCGATTCCATATATCACGAAATGTATTAAAACAGACAAAAACCTCAACTTCTAGAAGTTTTTGTCTGTATACTATTAAGTTGTGAAAAACACCTCAGTTTTATAGTTGTTATTGGTAGACTAATACCCATTCAATAGAGGGGACAATCATTCGAAAATCCATTATTCTATATTTTGTGAAAACCGATGAGATTTATTTATTATTAAGGCGGGAAGATGGAAATTGTGATTGTAAGTCCAGAAAGCAGACGGCGGGATAATTTAATCTCCATGCTTGAATCTTTCGTCGCACCTTCCACCATCAAAATGGTGGAATTGTGCGGCGATGTTGAAAAGCTGGCAAACCCGGCCAGTCCGGCCATTGTTTTTATTGATTACCGAGATCCTGCTTTAGTTGCTGATAA
The DNA here is from genome assembly GCA_002840715.1 of Chloroflexi bacterium HGW-Chloroflexi-4. Classification (GTDB taxonomy): domain Bacteria; phylum Chloroflexota; class Anaerolineae; order Anaerolineales; family Anaerolineaceae; genus UBA6107. Next base: position 171,408 of record PHBW01000007.1, on the reverse strand, counting down.
AGAAATCAGCAGCCTCATTATGAATCATTCCATCCATTATATTGTTTTATTGGTTTCACGCAACGATCCTGCCGTACATTTCACTCATTATTCAAGTTGTGAGTTGATCTATGACGAAATTAGCATTGATATGTTAAAAAATCTATTAATTAACGTGCAACTTAAATCAAAATAACAAATAAATTTTTGATTTAAGCTAGATATTAGGAGGAAATAATGAATGCTTTAAATAACCTTAAGACCGGTACAAAACTATTAAGTGCTTTTTCAATCATCGCAATCATAACTTTGGTGGTTGCTTTTATTGGGTATTCAAGTATGAATACGATCAATAAAGGCATGACCGCTATGTATAATGATCGTTTGCAACCTCTTCAAGAAATAAATCAAATTTCTATTGATTTATACACAATCAGAGGGAATGTTTATAAAGTGATGCTTATCCCATCAGAAGCAAAAACCATAACAGATGATATTGCTACTCTAATGGATAACATAAGCACACTGTTTTCCCAATATAAAGAAGTTACGAAGTCAGCAGCAGAGTCCCCAGAAAACAAGGCATTTGAAAGCGCATGGACAGAGTATCAAGCAGCAGTTAACGAATACCTTGAACTTGAATCATCTGGCGACCATGAAAAAGCATTAGCAAGCATTACAGGTACAGGAAGAACAGCAAATGCCAGAAAAGCTGTTGGTGCAGCAATTGAAAATATAATCAGCGTAAATATCGAAGCTGCCAACAAGCTGAGCATTGAAGGAACAAAAACTTTTAATCGATCAACGATTATTGTTTTAATAGCTGCGATTGTAGCTTTTGTCCTTGCATTTGGGCTTGGGGTAATTATTAGCAATGCAATATCAAAACCATTAGGCATCGTGGTAAAAATTGCTAATCGTGTTTCAGAAGGCGACCTGGTTCGTGATCTTGATCAAAAGACAAAACTGGCATTAACCAGCCGAAAAGATGAAGTAGGTGATATTGCGAAATCTTTTGATGGCGTCATCAGGTATTTGCAAACTGGGGCTAAAGTTGCAGATACGATTGCTAATAACGATCTTTCGATTAAAGTGACTCCTATCTCAGATAAAGATGAGATGGGAATTTCTTTCAAGCGGATGACTGAAAATCTTGTAGACACTATCAACAAAGTTAGAGAAAATGTTACCAATTTGGGAGCCGCTTCATCTCAACTAGCCGCGGCTGCCATGCAAGCGGGTCAAGCTACGAGCCAGATTACTTTAACCGTGCAGCAGGTTGCCAAAGGCACTGCTGATCAGGCAGGTGCAGTCACAAAAACAGCCTCTTCAGTGGAACAAATGTCCTTAGCGATTGAGGGTGTTGCCAAAGGTGCTCAGGAGCAGAGTAATTCTGTCCTCAAGGTATCGAATGCAACCGAACAGATAAATGCCGCCATCCAGCAAGTTGCGGGAAACGCTGCATCAGTGACCACAGATTCTGCAACGGCTGCTGAAGCAGCCAGAAAAGGTACATTAACCGTTGAGCAAACCCTGAGCGGCATGCAAAATATTAAAGCCAAAGTTGGAGCTTCCGCGGAAAAAGTGGAGGAAATGGGAAGGCGCTCTGAAGAAATCGGCAAAATCGTTGAAACGATCGAAGATATTGCTTCACAAACAAACCTATTGGCGCTCAATGCAGCCATCGAAGCTGCCAGAGCGGGTGAACACGGCAAGGGTTTTGCAGTCGTAGCAGATGAAGTAAGAAAATTGGCAGAAAGATCGTCATTAGCGACGAAAGAGATTGGTGGTTTGATCAGCGGTATATTAACTACAGTCAACGAAGCAGTCATAGCCATGGAAGAAGGCTCAAAAGAAGTTGAATTGGGAGTGGCTACTGCCAATCAGGCAGGCGCAGCGTTAACTGAAATCCTTGCTGCCGCAGAAGCAGTTAATACTCAAGCGGTAATGGCAGGTGAAGCAAGCAACAGAATGAAATCTGCCTCAGAAGAATTGGTCGCTGCCGTGGATTCTGTTTCAGCCATTGTTGAAGAAAATACTGCTTCTACCGAACAGATGGCTGCCAACTCAAGCGAGGTTTCTATGGCGATTGAAAGTATTGCCAGCGTGAGTGAAGAAAATAGTGCTGCTATCGAGGAGGTCAGTGCGAGCACAGAAGAAATGAGTGCCCAGGTTGAAGAAGTAACTGCATCGGCTCAATCTCTAGCCGAAATGGCACAATATCTAAATGAAGTATGCAGGATTTTTAAACTAAAAAAATCAACAAGAGAAGATACCGTTGCCGAGATTGACACCTTTAAGCAGGCACACTCCAATTGGGTTGTAAAAATTGAAAGCATGCAAAGGGGAGACAGCACGATACGAGCGCAAGAAATTCCAAATCACAAGTCTTGTTCATTGGGACGTTGGTATTACGGCATCGGCAAGCAAGAGTTTGGAGAAAACCAGGAATTTATCGACATCGAAGCTCAACACGAAAAATTTCATCATTTATTACTTGAGTTTGTTGAAGCATTTTCTTCATATGGCAGCACAAAATCACTAGAAGTCTTAAATCAGTTGCATGTGGTTTCAAACAATGTTGGCAATAGCCTTGAACAATTAAAAAAGAGTGTCTAGTGGGTTGTCTGTAAATCTTTAGGAGAGAAAGATGGAAAAACAACTGGTAATCTTTGAACTTGGTTCAGAATATTTTGGAATTGACATTGCTTCGGTTGAGGGAATCAACAAGATGTTGGATATTACAAAAATTCCTCAATCTCCAAACTACATGTTGGGAATTACTAATTTACGGGGCAGTGTTTTGCCGGTAATCTGTTTGCAAACACGATTTGGATTGGAAACCGAAGAGCACACCAATGAAACTCGTATTGTGGTTGCCAGTCTGGAAGGAGTTAAAGTAGGCATGGTGGTCTCAGCTGTATCTGAGGTATTAACCATTGATGATGCCGTGATTGAACCGCCTCCACCGATGGTGAGCAACATCAATTCAGAGTTTATCGTGGGCGTTGCCAAGATAGACAAACGTTTGGTCATATTGTTGGATCTGTCAAAAATTCTGACTATTGATGAGAAGATCCAGATTGCAAAAACAGCAAGTGTGTAAAGCAGCCTGATCTTATTATTGGTACCTATTATTGGTATGTTTGGAAAGATGAAAAACCCCCAATCATTGGGGGTTTTTCATCTTTATTAATTATTGAGAGTAAATTTATCTTTGTTTTACGTGCGATTTAATCGGGAATGAGTATAAATAATACACATACAGGAGACGATTATGGAAAAACAATTAGTCATTTTTGAACTTGGAAGTGAAAATTTTGGTATAGATATTGCTTCAGTGGAAGGGATTGTAAAGCTTCAGGAAATCACAAAAATTCCACAAGCGCCCTCTTATATGGAAGGCATTACAAACCATCGCGGAAGCGTGCTGCCCGTTATTGATCTGCACAAACGATTTGGCATCACAGGCCAGGAACAAACCAATGAAACGCGTATTGTCGTCGCAAATGTCGGCGCGCTTAAGATCGGCATGATCGTATCTGCGGTATCTGAAGTTTTAACCATCGACGACAGCGTAATTGAACCTCCACCCCCCATGATCAGCAATGTTAATTCTGAATTTATTGTGGGTGTTGCCAAGATCGACAAACGATTGGTTATCTTGCTTGATCTTGTGAAAGTACTTACCACAGAAGAGAAAAACCAAGTCGCCAAAATGTAATTAAAATTCCCCCTCTCATTGGTTTGAGGGGGGTTTTGAATCTTTGAAGGTCTGATTTAAATCATTAACCCACATGTATTTATTGGTTTTTGATTGATTTTGCCTGAGCTGAAGTACTGTAAATACGCAATTTATTCAGTTATTAACAACACTGTGGGCTAATTCAAATCTTTTGGCTTTTGTTCAAATAATCATCGTATGTTTTTATTCGTTTTTTATTTCTTTGAGCTTATTCTGGATTTAATATTTCTGGTAACAATCGATGGGTCCTTTTGTTTTTAATCACCTGGTTTTTGGAGTGATAAATGAAATTGTTAAACAACTTACAATTACGTATTAAATTGATTGGCGGTTTTTTGTTAGTTACGCTGATAATGGCCGGCCAGGTCATTTTTAATTATATTAATTTGAATTCATTAGGCGATATTCAAGATACTGGCGCTAAGCGTTCAACTGATATTTTGATAATTAAAAATACCGAGTTTCAGACGCTTGAGCTTTATCAAGTGATTGCGTCCTTACAAATAACAAATGATTTCTCAAAAGCTCAAATTGATTGGGGTGTTGCGAAAGATAATCTTGAAGCTAGTTTTGAAAATCTTAAATTGATCGTAGATACGCCAGAAGAAGCTAAATGGTTAACAGATGCAGAGACGAAATACAAAGAGCTTGTGAAATATTACAACAGCACAATGCTGCCGGCATTAAAAGCTTCGAATGGTGTTACCGCTGCTACCAAAAACATGGATGCCGATATTGCAGATTTTCTGCAGGCAATGATTGAGCCTTTAAATGAAATTGCTTCTTCTTTGGAAGGCGAGAATGTTGAGGGGGATCAAGCCTTTGACGAGGCAAAATCAACAAACATTACAATCTCAATAGTTGTAGGAGTTGCAGCATTTGTTTTGTCTATGTTACTGGGGATAATTATCAGCTCATCATTAAGTCAGCCGCTCAACAGTTTGGTTGTTATTGCCAATTCGGTCGCAAAGGGCGATCTTGTCCGCGATATGGATGAAAAGGTAAAACTTGCATTGACCACCAGAAAAGATGAAGTCGGTGATATCGCCAAATCCTTTGACCATGTGATTGATTATATTCAGGGCATGGGTGATGCAGCGACTGCTATTTCAAGAAATGATCTTTCAATAACAGTAACTGCTAAAAATGAGAAAGATGAGTTAGGCAATGCGTTTTCTGCCATGCTCATGAATCTGCAAAAAATGATAACGAATGTTTCAGAAAACGCTGTTGCATTAGCTGCGGCTTCTGGTCAATTGGCGGTTGCTGCAAACCAGGCAGGTCAGGCGACCAGTCAGATCGCAACGACCGTGCAGCAGGTTGCTAAAGGCACCACAGAACAAACCGTCTCAATTACGAAAACCGCATCATCTGTGGAGCAAATGACTAAAGCGATTGAAGGCGTTGCGCGAGGCGCACAGGAACAGAGTAAATCAGTTGCGGCTGTTTCGAATGCAACAGAAGAGATAAATATGGCCATTCAACAAGTTTCAGGCAACGCAGCCATGGTCACCACCGATTCTGCGGTTGCTGCTGAAGCTGCCCGTAAAGGTTCATTAACCGTCGAACAAACCCTGCGTGGCATGCAAAACATCAAAACCAAGGTTGGTGTCTCTGCAGAAAAAGTTGAAGAAATGGGCAAACGCTCTGAAGAAATTGGCAATATCGTTGAAACGATTGAAGATATTGCATCGCAGACCAACCTGCTAGCTTTAAATGCAGCCATTGAGGCAGCCAGGGCTGGTGAACACGGCAAGGGTTTTGCTGTTGTTGCAGATGAGGTTCGCAAGCTTGCCGAAAGATCATCACTGGCTACCAAAGAAATTGGCAATTTAATCAGCAATATTCTTCAAACGGTTTCTGAAGCGGTCAAAGCCATGGAAGATGGCTCTAAAGAAGTTGAACTGGGTGTTATCACCGCGAATCAGGCTGGTTCAGCCCTCAAAGAAATTCTTGAGGCGGCTGAGGCTGTCAACAAGCAGGCCTCAATGGCTGGCGAGGCTGCTGAACGGATGAAAAACGCTTCAGAAGGATTGATCTCAGCAGTCGATTCTGTGTCAGCTGTCGTAGAAGAAAACACGGCCTCCACCGAACAAATGGCAGCAAATTCTGCTGAAGTATCTCAAGCCATAGAGAGTATTGCCAGTGTCAGTGAAGAAAACAGTGCCGCTATTGAAGAAGTGAGTGCCAGCACTGAAGAAATGACAGCCCAGGTCGAAGAAGTTACTGCTTCTGCTTTAACATTGTCAGAAATGGCAAAGGAATTACAGGATCTGGTGTCAAGATTCAATCTCAGTTAAGAATTTATCCAATAGGATACATAAATGCCATCAAAAAAGGTGGCATTTTTTTATTAAAGGTCTACGAAGAATTATTTATAAGATGTTTTTGGGGAGCAGCGCTTCGAGATTATAGAAAGATTAAAAGGTTTATTACACCAATTATTTATAGTTTTTTGTTAAAGAATTTACAGGATATTTACCCCAGTTTTTGTATAACTTTGCAGTGGGGTAGTCATAACCCGGGGAAAATAGGGTATAGAGATGAAATCGGAGGACTGAATAAATTAAATTTATTCCAAATTTGAGTCAACAATGATGAGCATGATTGACAGTGCAACTCATAAATAAAAGAGCGATTTGACCACATTTTAATAATTGTATTGGGAGGAAATGATGAAAGTACTTAATGACCTAAAAACCGGCGTTAAATTGGTGGGTGGGTTTCAATTTATTGCGTTTATTACTCTGGTTCTGACGTTTATTGGATATCAAAATATGAAACTCATTAATAATGGGGTTTCAGCTATGTTTGAAACAAGGTTGGTCCCTATCAACGAACTAGGTAAAATTACTACCGATATATACACAATTCGCGGTGATGTATACAAAATCTTCATTTTTCCTGGCGAAAAAGAAGCCAGTATTCAATCCATTTCAACGTTAATGGCTGATATTGATACAAGGATTGCTGCATATGCTGAACTGGTTCCTGATGAAGAGACTAAAAATATTTTGAACGATTTTAACACTGGATGGCTTGAATATCAGTCTGCAGTAGCTGAGATTATCGAGTTGGACGATGCAGGAAAAACTGAAGAAGCAATAGCCAGTCTTTCTGGTATTGGCCGGGCAGCAACGGCTCGTAAAATGGTTGGAGAAGCTGTCGCACAACTATCAGAGATCGATTTTTCAAACGCTGAAGCATTGAATTTTCAAGCAAATGAAACATTCAAAAAAACAGTAACATTGAGTCTGACTGTCTCGGGAATTTGTTTTGTTTTTGCAGTTTGGCTTGGGTTTGTTATCAGTAACTCGATCACTAGACCATTAAAAAATCTGGTTAATATTGCAAACTTAATTTCAACAGGCGATCTCGCCCGTCACATTGATGAGAAAACAAAGCGCTCTTTGTTAAACCGCAAAGATGAAGTCGGCATGATGGCAAGTGCATTTAACAATGTCATTGCCTACCTGCAAAAGATGGCGGATGCTGCAAATACCGTTGCCCAGAATGATCTGACGATCACTGTGGTACCTAATCATGAGAATGATGAAATGGGCATCGCCATTGCAAAAATGATTGCGAAATTAAAAGAAACTTGCGATTATATTTCCAAGAGTGCTTTGGGACTGCGGACGGCTTCTGAAGAATTATCTCTTTCAGCTACACAGGCAGGCTAGGCAACCACACAAATCGCCTCCACAATTCAACAAGTCGCACGTGGAACTGCCGATCAAGCTGCTTCAATATCCAAGACAGCTTCTTCGGTAGACCAAATGTCGAAGGCTATTGAAGGAGTTGCAAAAGGAGCTCAAGAACAAAGTGAATCAGTTGCAAAAGTTTCAATCGCCACTGACCAGATTAACAGTGCGATCCAACAAGTGGCGGGTAATGCATCAGCAGTAAGTAGAGATTCAGCCGCTGCGGCAGAAGCGGCACGTAAAGGAACAATTACTGTCGAGCAAACGCTATCAGGGATGCAGACCATAAAATCAAAAGTAGGTGCATCAGCTGAGAAAGTTGAAGAAATGGGTCGCAGGTCTGAAGAGATTGGTAGAATTATTGAAACCATTGAAGATATTGCTTCACAAACAAACCTTTTAGCATTAAATGCAGCTATTGAGGCGGCAAGAGCCGGAGAGCATGGCAAAGGATTCGCTGTTGTAGCAGATGAAGTTCGAAAATTAGCCGAGAGAAGTTCGTTGGCGACTCGTGAAATAGGTGAATTGATCAATAGTATTCTTGTTACTGTTCAAGAAGCAGTAGTAGCTATGAAGGAAGGTTCAAAAGAGGTTGAACAAGGAGTAATAACTGCTGGACAAGCCGGGATTGTGCTGAATGATATTTTATTGGCAGCCGAGGCAGTCAATAAACAAGCAGTCATGGCTGGAGAAGCGAGTGAACGTATGAAGCTTGCTTCAGAAGACCTTGTGTCTGCAGTAGATTCAGTATCATCCATTGTGGAAGAAAATACTGCATCCACTGAAGAAATGGCGGCGAATTCATCGGAGGTAACTCAAGCCATCGAGGATATTGCTAGTGTCAGCGAAGAGAATAGTGCTGCCATTGAGCAAGTAAGCGCTAGTACTGAAGAAATGAGTGCGCAAGTTGAAGAAGTAACAGCATCTGCTCAATCATTATCAGAAATGGCAAGAGACTTACAAGATCTGGTTGCAGTATTTAAGTTGGGTGCCTAATCTTCACTTTCCATCTTTGATTTTGTAGGAATTAAAAAAACCCTCAATTACGAGGGTTTTTTGTGTGTATTTTTGAACCTATCGTTTAATAACTGCGTTTCTTTCAGAACCCACAGACACCTGGGTGACAGGCACGCCGCAACAGTCTTCAATGATTTTGATGTAATTATGCACCGCTTGCGGCAGTTTGCTCCACTCTCGAATTGAACGCAGATCATCCTTCCATCCGGGGGTGGATTCATAAACCGGCAGGCAGCGTTCCATTTCGACTGCGCTGCCGCTGAAATCCAACTCGTTAATTGTTTTGCCATCTTTCTTATAGGCTGCGCAATACTTGATCGTGTCCAACCCTGAAAGAATATCCATTTTGGTTAAGAACAATTCGGTTACGCCGTTCACGTCAATAGCGTATTTGAGCAAAACCAGATCGACCCAACCCACCCGGCGCGGACGGCCTGTGGTGGTGCCAAATTCATCCCACGGATTGGAGCCGCTGCCACGCAAAAATGTTGCTGTGGCGTCAAACAACTCTGTTGGGAAGGGACCCGATCCAACACGGGTCTGAAAAGCCTTTGTGATACCGATTACATGATCAACAGGTTGAATGCCTATTCCAAGTCCGCTGAAAATGCCGGCTGCTGTTGTGCAAGAACTGGTCACAAAGGGATAAGTTCCCTGATCCAGATCAAGCAGAGTGCCTTGAGCGGCTTCTGCCAGAATATTTTTGCCTGACTTCAAAGCAGCTCTCACGAGATTGCCTACCGGTTTGATAAATGGTTTAAGTTCCTTTGCCAGGGCAGTGAATTCATCGGTCATGGTATGGATGTCAATTGCGGGTTGATGATAATAAACGGTAAGCATTTCGTTGGCTTCTGTGAAATGCTGTCTGACTTTTTTCTTAAATTCTTCTGGCTGCAAGAGATCGCCGGTACGCAGTCCTCTTCGAGATGATTTATCCATATACGCAGGACCGATGCCGCGGCCGGTGGTGCCGATTGATGATTTGCCAAGTGCCGCTTCTTGTGCTTGATCCAACAACCGATGAGCTGGTGTGATCAGGTGTGCTGCGTCTGAGATCCACAATCTTTTTGGAGTGATTTCAATCCCGGCTTCTTGCAGTGTTTTCATCTCTTGAAGCAATGTGCCGGGATAGAGGACTAATCCGTTGCCTAATACGCCGATAGTGTGTTTGTGAATGATGCCAGACGGTATGACATGCAGTTTGAAAATTTTGTCTCCAACGGTCACGGTATGACCGGCATTATCACCGCCGTTAAAGCGTGCAACAATATCAACATTTTCTGAAAGCAGGTCAACCGCTCGGCCTTTACCTTCATCCCCCCATTGCATTCCAACAGCCACATTGATTGGCATGATAATTCTCCTATTTCTTGTATCTTTTGAGGTCTACTGAAGCGATGTAGGGCAAATTGCGTCCTTTTTCATCGATATCCAAACCGTAACCCACCACGAAGTAATCAGGTATCTTAAACCCATAATAATCAATCGTTAAACCCACTTTATGGCTTTCCTCTTTATCCAGCAAGGCACAGACTCGCAAACTGTTGGGTTTGCGATCCAACAATAATTTCTTGACGGTAGAAATGGTGTATCCAGAATCAACGATATCATCCACAAGAATGACATCCCAACCCTGGATGTTGGTTTTGTGATCCGAGTCAATTCTGACGAATCCGCTGGAAGAAGACCCGTTGTATGAAGAAACAGACATAAAATCAAGAGTCATAGGCAGATGCACATTGCGCATCAAATCAGTCATAAAAACCACGCTGCCGCGCAACAATCCCAAAAGCAACAGATTCTTCGAGTCTTTGTAATCTGCTGCAATTTGCTTGCCCAGCTCAACCACCCTGGCTTTGATCTCTTCTTCAGAGACAATTATTTGATCGATGAAATCATAGGGAAACCTGGGAGCTTGTTCCATGCGCCATCCTCTGGATTCTAAATTGAGTATTGTTTTGGAAATCCTCAAAAACACACTTCATTGTACCAATAGATTCTTTGTATGAAGATTAAGAAATGATGAAATTTACTTTTATCACCCTGAAAATCAGGCATTAAATCAGGCATTAAGGGTACTTGCAATCGCTTTTTATTTATGTTATAGTATTCTAACTATTGAGAGAGAACCCATATTCAATCTCAACATTATTTAAATCGCTCCCCGAGGAGTGGTTTTTATTTATTGGTCGGGGAAACGCTGATCACTTTTTCATATAAGGAAAATAACACAATGCCTACCTCATTTTTGACTAGAGAAGGGTTCGACAAATTGCAAGAAGAGTTGGATTTCTTGCGTTCCGACAAGCGGGAACAAATTGCTGTTCGTTTGCATGAAGCAATCGAAGGCGGCGAACTGCTTGACAATGCTGAACTTGAGGCAGCAAAAAATGAACAAGCCTTCGTTGAAGGTCGCATAAAAGAATTGGAAATCTTGTTGGCAACTGCACGTGTCATTGATGATAAATCAATCCAACCTGGTTGCGTTCAGGTTGGTTCACATGTAACCATTCAAGAAGAAGGCAGTAAGGAAAAAGAAGACTATACAGTGGTTGGTGCGGCTGAAGCTGACCCTGCCAAAGGTAAAATTTCAAATGAATCTCCTCTAGGTAAAGCCATTTTCAACCATGAAGAAGGCGACAAAGTGCAAGTGGATGCTCCTGGCGGTTCATTCACTGTGAAGATCCTCAAGGTGAGCTAAATCATTGGACGGGGATCGCTTGACCGTAAGTGCCGGTAAGAAGCACTGATTGAAAATCAGAAAGCCTGCTCCCCTTTAGCTCTGGGGCAGGCTTTTTAATGAAAGAAGGATGACATGGAATTAACAGAACTTGAGAAAATCCGTTTTGACAAAATTGCTGCCATGCGGGCAAATGGGCTTGAACCGTTTCCGACCCGTACTGAAGTCAACCAATCCATCGCAGAAGCGATCGCCAGTTTTGAAAAAGCAGAGACCGAAGGCAAAACGTCAGTCACCGGTGTGATTCTTGGGGGTCGCTTGCGTGCTTCCCGCATTATGGGAAAACTCGCGTTTGCTCATATCGAAGACCGCAGCGGACGCATTCAACTCTTCTTTAGAATCAATGAGCTCGGCGAAGCCGCTCTGGCGCAGTTTAAAGACTACTTTGACCTCGGCGACTATATTCAAGCGAGCGGTGATGTGGTGCGTACCCGCACTGGCGAGATCAGTCTTCAGGTTTTGGAATTCAAAATGCTGGCCAAAGCCATTACCCCGCTTCCTGCGGCTAAAGATGAACTTGTGGATGGTGTGCTCGTTAGACATGCCACCCTGGCAGATCCTGAAACCCGTTTTCGTCAGCGATATGCTGACCTGGCTGTCAACGAAGAGGTGCGCAAGGTTTTTCGCACCCGGGCTGGCATTGTCAAAGCCATCCGCAAATTCTTTGATGCTCATGATTTTATTGAAGTTGAAACCCCCATCCTTCAGCCGATTTACGGTGGTGCTGCTGCAAAACCTTTTGTCACCCACCACAATCAATTGAAACAAGACCTCTTTTTGCGCATTTCTTTTGAACTTTATCTCAAACGCCTAACCGTCGGCGGCCTGGATCGTGTCTACGAAATCGGACGCGACTTCCGCAACGAAGGGGTCTCTTACAAGCACAACCCCGAATTTACTCAGTTGGAATTCTATTGGGCTTATGCGGATTATCTACAGGTGATGGAATTAACAGAACAATTTGTGGCGCATGTCTGCGATCAGGTTTTAGGCACCCGCAAGGTGACCTATGATGGAAATGAAATTAATTTCAATCCACCTTGGAACCGGGTTGACCTTCGTCAAGGGTTGATCGATGCCTGCGGAATTGATATTAACCAATACCCCACAGCAGAGGCGTTGGCTGAAATTATGCAGCAAAAAGGTATGAAGTTTAAACCAGGCGAAGCTCGCGGTAAATTGATTGATTTCTTGCTGGGTGAGTACCTTGAACCTACTTTTATTCAACCCACCTTCCTGTATGACTATCCCCGAGACATTTCGCCTTTGGCAAAGAACCGGCCCGGTGACCCTGCAACAGTCGAACGCTTTGAAGGTTTCGTTGGCGGCATGGAATTATGCAACGCCTTTACTGAACTGAATGATCCCCTAGAACAAGAGGCGCGCTTCCTTGAGATGGGCCGCGAATACAAAGCCGAAGATGAAGAACGCCACCCAATGGATGAAGATTATCTACGCGCCATGTCTTACGGCATGCCTCCCCAAGGCGGTTTTGGCATGGGCATTGACCGCCTTTGCATGTTGTTGACAGATCGCCGAACAATCCGTGAAGTGCTTTTATTTCCCCATTTGCGAGAACGCGACGACGACTGATCATTACCCCATTTCATAATAAAACACAAAATCTGAAAGCCTGGATTTTGTGTTTTTATTTCCGCGATGGACATATTTACAATAAAACCTAGCCGAAATCTCTCCTTCTTTACTTGTTTATGCGAATCTTAGAAATTTTAATGTAATGATTATTTTCATTGCTATAATTAAGGCCCAAATATTTTTGGGTATTGGTGTAGATATCTCTTGTTCGATGAAAGGAATTAGGTTAGGAGGATAAAATGTTAACCAGCGATTGTGTATCAACGATCGCACTTGATGGAGCCCTGGACGAGCTCACTTCAATTATCCAGAAAGAAAGGGTTGTGGATGTTGAGATTCCGATAAAAGGGCTGATGCTGAGAGAGAGTGTGGTTGTTAGCGATTGCTCTCCCGATCACTTGGAAGCACAAAGTTCCAATATCAGTCATTTTTGCACGGGTACATTTAATTACCCCTTGTTTATCAAATTGGGTCGAACGAACAAGGCGCTTACCTGTCGGTTGAGTGATCTATTGGTTTATTCAGGCAAACTTGTAATGAATGATTTTCGGATTATGGATCAAACCTGGAAAGACCGGCAATCTGATAGGGTTCAACCCAGGCTTCCTATTTTCGTATCTGTGGTCAATGGTAAAAAGACAGTCAATGCAAATTTGTTTGACATCTCATTAACCGGTATGTGTATTCTGCTTGATAAAAACAATATTGAAGACCCTGACAAATTGATGGATTCCAAAATGCAAATCTTGTTAACGCTGCCCACATATAAATCAGCAAGCAAGATCACCGGCCACATCGTTCAATGCAGGCATATAAGCAATAACTTGCTGCGGATAGGTATGGACATTTCGATGAACAGCAAAGACCGGGCGGTCGTTGCACATTACCTTTCTGAACGAAAGCGTGAGATTCTGGATGAGCTCTTTATTAACTTCACCGGACTATTGAATTATCGTGAAACCAAGGATCAATATTTTTAGAAGAAGGTTGCAGTATGGACAAAAATATAAAATAAAAACAATCCCGCCTATTTCGACGGGATTGTTTGTTGGTAAGAATAAGAGCCTTAAGCCCGCCAAAAACCACGTCTGACAGGGCGAACATCTTCTGCAGTGACAAAGGCTTGTGGATCAGATTCAAGCACGATTGTTTCAACCTGGCTGACATCTTTTCTAAGCACACTGGCATGTAATTCAAAAACGGTGCCGTTCATGCCGCGGCCTGCGATTTCAGTTACAGCATATCCGCTGGCCCGCAGTCTTTCGGCTATGAAAGTACCGCGGTTTGAACTGATAATATTTACCAGCACGTGGCCTATGGCCAATCTGTTTTCAATTAACATGCCAATCAGATTGCCGGTTGCGAAACCAGTGGCATATCCGATGATATTCAGAATGTTATCCAACTCAGAGAGCACAGAGCTGATGGCAATCACGAAGATCAGCGATTGAAATAGGCCCAAAATCCAGACTAACAATTTCTTTCCGCGCACCACAAACAGCACACGGATGGTATCCAGAGCCATATCTCCGACGCGCAGTACAAAGATCAATAACGCAAATAACCAGGCGTGAGGATCACTAAAATATTCCATCCAACCTCAGCTTTTTACCGAATACGTTTCTTGCCTTCAATGGAAGGCAAATAGTAATCAGTGACATATTCTTTAAGCATGCGTCTCAAACTGAATTGCGGCGTGAGGGTGCGCATGTTTTCTTTGACCATCTTCAGCCATTCTGCAGGAATGCTGTCTGCATCGCGCTCATAAAAAAGCGGAATGATCTGGTTTTCAAGTGTTTCATATATACTTTGGGCGTCAGCAGCATCTTGTTCTTCAGGATTGGTATATTCGGTATCTGAACCGATTGACCAGCCATTGCGATTGTTAAACCCTTCTCGCCACCAGCCGTCAAGGATTGAGAAATTCAAACCGCCGTTGAGAGCAGCTTTCATGCCTGACGTGCCGGAAGCTTCGTTGGGTCGGCGGGGTGTATTCATCCACACATCCACACCTTGAACCAGATACCGGGCTAGGTTGATATCGTAATCTTCCAAGAAGATAAGACGTCCACCCGAGCGGGATTCTTTGACCGCGCGATAGACTTGTTGAATGATCAGTTTTCCAGGTTCATCGGCGGGATGAGCCTTGCCGGCGAAGATGATTTGCACAGGCATATGAGGATGATTGATCAATTTCATCAGACGGTCAAAATCGCGGAACATTAAGTTTGCGCGTTTGTATGTGGCAAATCTTCTGGCAAACCCGATGGTTAAGGAATAAGGTTCAAGGAACACGCCTCCAGCTACAACTTGAGAGGCTGTCAAAGTGCCATTTCGCCATTGCAGACGCGTGCGTTCATTAGCAAAATTTACCAGCTTGTTTTTTAAATGACGGCGAACTTCCCACAATTCATGGTCGGGAATATTGACCACATTCTCCCACATCGATTGGTCATCAAGACGATCAATCCAATCTTTGCCCAGATATTTAGAGAAAAGCAGACCCATGCGTCTGGCAAGCCAGGTGCCGGTATGCACACCGTTTGTCACATATCCAATGGGCACGTTTTCAACTTTTTCATTTGGCCAGAGAAAGCTCCACATTTTTCTAGAGACCTGACCATGTAATTCAGAAACTGCATTGGCGCGTTCAGAAAGCTTGAGCGCCAGCACTGGCATGACAAAAGTCTCACCCCAGGGTTGAGCCTGGCGGCCAAGATCTATGAATTGATCGCGGGTCATGCCTAATTCCGTCCAAATCTGAGCAAAATATTTATCGATCAACCACAAGGGAAACTGGTCATTGCCAGCAGGTACGGGAGTGTGAGTGGTGAATACATCGCCGATTCTAACTTTGGCAATAGCATCATCCAATGAAAGACCGCTGGTCACCAATCCGCGCAAGCGTTCAACTGAAAGGAAGGCAGAGTGACCTTCATTCATGTGCCAGACATCGGGATAGATGCCAAGCAGTTGCAGCACACGCACTCCGCCGATGCCTAACAGCACCTCTTGTGAGATTCTGATCTCGGGATCGCTGTTATAAAGTCTTTCGGTGAGCTGCCGGTCAGCCGGGCTGTTTTGCTCAAGGTTGGTATCGAGCATATAGAGGTGAATGCGTCCAACTTCCAGCTCCCAAATGCGTGCAGTGACATCGCGGCCAGGAAGATCTACACAAATGGTTAGGGGTTGTCTGTTTTCATCCAATAATGCGACCAGGGGCAGTTCGTTATAATCAATCAGAGCACTGCGGGTTTCTTGCCAGCCATCTTCAGTAAGATGCTGGACGAAATAACCCTGGTTATAGACAAAACCAACTGCGGTTAATGGCAGACCTAAATCTGAAGCTTCTTTGAGATGATCACCAGATAAAATACCCAAACCGCCGGCATACACAGGCAGAGATTCATGCAGGCCGAACTCAAACGAAAAATAGGCAATGTTTTTGTCTTTTAACTTGGGATACTGTGTGGTAAACCAGGTATCTTTACGTGCCACATAGGCGTCCAGATCAGCGATTACCTTGTCGTATCTTACTAAGAAGCTTGGTTGATTGAGCGCAGCGTTGATGCGGGTGCGGTCCACCCTGCGTAAAAAGGCTATTGGATTATGATTGACAGCATTCCACAACAGTGGATCAATGTGGCTGTATATCCTTTGTCCATCCGGATTCCATGCCCACCACAAGTTATGTGCCAGTCTGGCTAACCCCTCAATGCGTTTGGGCAGGTTGAACGAATTTGGATATTCTCGAATAATTTTGGTCATCTTTACTCACAATTTTAAAATAGATGTTCGGTGAAAGTTGGCAACATTTTTCTTCCCTGCAAGTGAAATCGTGAATTTTATTGAGCAGCAAGGGGAAATGTTAAAAAAATTATACCAGAAACCAATGTAAGAAACATTGTAAGCGTTAGCGGTAACGGTAAATCTGAAAAAATTCTTAATTAACACATAAGAGGTCTTGTAAAGACCTCTTATGATTGACTAGGATGGAAAAAGTTTGTTAAAAATCTCCGGCGCGTATTTTTCGACCATCCCGCTTGAGATGCCGTTTTCTT
This sequence comes from Chloroflexi bacterium HGW-Chloroflexi-4, assembly GCA_002840715.1. GTDB lineage: Bacteria > Chloroflexota > Anaerolineae > Anaerolineales > Anaerolineaceae > UBA6107. The sequence goes on along the minus strand of PHBW01000007.1, from coordinate 154,566 downwards.
TACATATCTCTTCATATAGATCCACACTCTTGCGGCGGATGCGTTCCTGCGTCTTCAGATCCAGTCCCCATAAGCCGAAGCGCTGGCTCCAACCCCGTTCCCACTCAAAATTATCCACCAGCGACCAGTGGAAGTAGCCCTTGATGCGCCAATTGTAATTGGCTGCCTTCCATACCTGGTGCAGGTGTTCGATTAAGTAGCGCGGACGCATAGTATCGTCTTTATCTTCCGCTCCGTTTTCGGTGATGATCACGGGCAGCTCAAAGTGGTGCGCCCAACGCATGCCGTCCCACATACCTTCGGGTATATTGGCGATAAAACCGGTAGTGCTCAGGTCGGCATCTTTCGGGTATTCCAGTCGACCAAACAGATTGCCGGGTTTGGTGATATCAAAATGCACTATGTCGCGTGAATAATAATTCAGGCCGATGAAATCTTGGGTACCAGCGGCTTCAGAGATTTTCACCTTTTTCAGCACCATATCTAACACGCCGGTTTTTAAACACCCATGAAATGAATTGTTGAAAATTTGATTTTGAAAAGCAGCCGGCATTTTATCCAGCGGATTCCAATCGTGGGCAGGTTTGAGGCTGCGATAATTGATCGCCACACCCACCTGCGCGTTGGGCTGAATTTCGTGAATGATCTTATATGCGGCGGCGTGCCCCCTGACCAAATGCTCCATTACTTTGGCTGCCAGCCCAAGATTGTTCTTGCCGGGAGGGAACAGCCCCTCAATCCAGCCTTCCATGACATAAACATTGGGCTCGTTAATCGTAATCCATAAATTGACATAGTCTTTTAATGCGTCAACCACTTTTCGGCAAAAACGGGCAAACAGAATAGGCGTGTTTGTGTGTTCCCAACCGCCCTGGTCCACCAGCCACAGCGGATCGCTGAAATGGTGCAAAGTCATCATGGGCGTCATGTCATGATTGACCATCCAACGTACCATCTCGACATATTTTTGCAGTGCGGCGTCATCCCAGGTTTCTTCAGTGGGCTGAATGCGGCTCCATTCAATGGAGAGTCGGTGGGCATTTTGACCGCTTTCTTTGGCACGGGTCAGATCTTCTTTCCAGCGTCCACCCCACCAATCACACGCCAGACCAGACCTCTCATGGTTCTTGATCCTGCCGGGAGTCATCTCCCAACGGTACCAGTTGTTGTTGGTGTTGTTGCCTTCAACCTGATGGGCGGCGGTGGCTGTGCCCCAAAGAAATCCGCGCGGAAAATGATAAGTGCCTTCTGGCATGGCAGTTCTCCTCAAATATTATGCTAGAGACAATTATACGCTGATTAAAAACAAAGAGGTTTTGGAATCAACCAAAACCTCTCAGGTGTTGATTATTTTGATTTACATACCAGCCATATAGGCGATGCTGATGGTGCCGGGGCCAACATGACTGCCAACCACCGGGCTGACGAAGCTCAAAATTCCTTCTTCAGCATTGAAATGTTTGACAGTTCGATCCAGAAGGGTTTGAGCCGCTTCATCGGCCAGCGCATGGAAGACGGAAATACGCACCGGGGTTCGGCTATTAACATCCTGCTCAACCAATCTGATCATTTCATCCAGCGCCTTGCTGAAGGTGTAAACACTTTTGACTGCTTCAATTTTACCGTCGCGAATCTCGAGAACTGGTTTGATTTTTAGCGCAGTTCCGACCCATCGTTTGGCGCCGCCGATGCGTCCGCCGGCGTGCAGATATTTCAAGGTGTCAACAACAAAATAGACGCCAATATGATCATAAGCCTTGATGGCAATCTCTTTGGCCTCTTGCAGGCTGGCACCGTCTTTTGCGGCGCGTGCTGCGGCTAAAACTTGGAACCCAAGTGCCATCGAGACCAATTTAGTATCAATAATTTCGATATTTGTTTTTGGGAACATTTTTTGAGCTTGATATGCAGAATTAATGGTGCCCGAAATGCCCGAACTGATCGGCAGGGTGAGGATATCGTAATCTTCAGCCGCTAATTTTTCATAAATGTCACTGAAGTCTTTAACTGTTGCCTGGCTGGTGGTGGGCATGGTTGAACTCTTCGATAGCCGCGTATAAAACTCGTTTGGTTTAATATCGATGCCATCGCGATAAGTTTTCCCGTCCCAGTTCACGGTTAATGGGATGACTTCGATGGGCAGACTGTCAACATATTCCTGTGGAAGATATGCGGTTGAATCAGTTACGATAGCGACTTTTTTCATTGATCCACTCCTAATGGGATATTACTTGTAAAGTATATCAATTTGACAACCTAAATAAATAGGAATTTGGTCATATTTTTTGAGTTTTCAAGACTTGTCATCTTTGGCATGAATGAGTAAACTTGTTGACAAGCGTGAGGAAACCAAATGACTGGAATAAAGACCTACTTTATTAGAACCCTGCTGGTGCTGTTTTGTTTCGTTTTATTGGCAGGCTGCAGCGAAGATGACCCTTTGATTGGAACCTGGCAGGAACCTGATTCAGGCATTACCATACAGTTCAAGGATGATGGCAATGTGGTCATGAGTAACGATAAGACCTCCATCATTTTGCCTTATACCACCCAAGAGCCAAATACTATTCTGGTCAAAGCCAGCACCGATGGCACCATACCTGACCAAACGATTATATATCGGGTAGAAGAAAACAAACTCATCCTCACCGTGGATGGTGTAGATAGTGTCTTTTCATTGGTGAAATAAAGACAGCCTAACCGGCCAAAAAGATCAATGCAACACCAGCAATTGAAACCAATACACCAAAAATAGAACGCAAACTGAGTTTTTCTTTTTGTAAAGCTGAAACTGGCAAAATGAAGAGGGGACTGGTAGCCAAGAGTGTTTGTGCAATGCCCACATTGGTATATTTGAAGGCGAGTTGCTGCATCCATATGGCGACATACGTGCCAAACAGGATCACAGTCGCCAGAATGCCCCACAGTTGTTTCCTGGGGGCGGGTTTTAGCCAAGCGCCAAAATTTTCACGGCGGATCAGGATCCACAGAAGCAGCACAACAGCAGCACAACAGTACCCGCCAGCAATCGAATTAAAGCGCTTTGAAGTGCACTTACTGAACTTTCAGTGAGTGCCCATCGTGACAGCACAGCTCCTGCTGCCTGGGTAAGTGCAGCAAGAAAGGCGAAGAAAATTCCAAGCCAGGTGAATTTATTTTCTTCCTGCTCGTTTTTGTTCTTTTCAGTAATCACCCAGGCAACACCCAAAATAGTAATTACAATCCCGACCCAAGCAACCAGGCTCAAAGATTCACGCAAAAAGATCCAGGCAAAGATGACCGTCATGGGTGGTGCAAGGATTGTAATCAAGAGAGTTCGTCTTGCACCCAGTCGATTAATGGCTTCAAAGAACATAGTGTCGCCAAAACCAATACCCACTGCACCGCTGATGGCCAGAGCGATAAGCGCAGCCGGTCTGATGGATGTAAAAACTTCGCCGATCACGAAACTGGTGATTGCAAATAGGACAAACCCCATCACCCCCTTAATTAGGTTTAACTCAAGCGGACGAATGGTTTTTCCCAAAGCCTTAAAAAGGATGGACGAAAGAGCCCATAAAAAGGCTGCTCCCAGGGCAAAGATTTCTCCCTGAAAGTAACTTATACTCTTGAATAAATCTGTCATAATAGTGATATAAATCCTTTTAATTAGATGAGCAATTTTACCGTATTATAGAGGAACATTTCTTGCAGCTATTTCGTCTTATTGTGGACGATGAGGAGTCACAAATGAGGTCGATTATTATAAAAATCCTGATATTGCTGCTGGTGTTTGGGTTACTCTTATCAGCGTGCGATGTTTCAATGACCGCTACTGAAGAGCCAAATCCCCAGCTGGTTGCAACGGTGATGTGGGCTACTGTGTCGACCCGATTGACTCAAATTGCAGTGGGAACAATGATTGCTGAAGCAACCCAGGTTGCAATGTATACTGCCACACCAACAGTCACCGAAACCCCCACAATAACCGTGACGCCTTCAATAACAGCAACCCCAACTTCTACATTAACTTTAGCGCCGACGGCGACCAATACCCCGATTTATACAAACACGCCTGTAACTCCCACAGCAACCAAGACAAACACCCCAATTCCAACACCGTGTAATCAGGCGGCTTTTGTCGCGGACGTGACCATGCCTGATAATTCAACTGTTTATGCCGGCCAAAGTTTTTATAAAACCTGGAGGATAAAAAACACCGGTACTTGTAACTGGACGACAGCATATTCATTGTATTTTCTTAGCGGCAACTCATTCAGTGCTCCAGCATCAATACCATTTACGAATACTGTTAAACCCGGAGAAACCATTGACCTTACTATTCCCATGATTTCTCCAAGCAGCACTGGAGATTTTACCTCCAACTGGATGATTGCTGGTCCTAATTCAAGTAATTTTGGTGTCGGAACTGCTCCCGGTACTGCACTTACAGTAAAAATCAAGGTCACTGCCATCCCGCCCAACCATGATCCTTACACGGTTTACGATTTTGTGGCAAATTACTGCTCAGGGCAGTGGCGCACCAACGCATCATTTATTACTTGCCCCACCACAGGTTATGATTATAAAAACGGCACAATTTCACGCACTTTTTCTCCAAAACTAGAAGACGGCACAATTGATGACGAAGGTGCATTAATCACCATTCCTTCATATGGCGGCGACGGCTTTATTCAGGGTCAGTTCCCTCAATATTTGGTCCATTCTGGTGATCGTTTCAGGGCAATACTGCTTTGCACGTCCAACGCACCCAAATGTTCAGTTACTTTTGATCTATCATATAAGGTAAATGGCACAGATACTGTTACGTCATTAGGAACATGGGATGAGATATCTGATAAAGCCTTTACTTCGGTTGATATTGATCTTTCTGCTTTGGATGGTCAAAGCATCATCTTCTTCTTAAAGGTAACCAGTAAATCTGATCCCACAGATGACTTTGCCCAGTGGATGGCAGCTCGTATAACCCATCCTTAACCTTGCTGGATTGAAAACAATGGAATTGAGCGAAAAACTGAATTTCGCGCTATACTAGAATTTCAATGAGTATTTTGATTGTCTTTCTTAAAGACGAACAGGAGTGGAAAAATGGCACTTTCAAATTTCGGGAAAATTATTTTTCAAAAAAAGGCAGCTAGAACCGTCGTTATTTTATTCATGGTTTTGGTCTTGCTCCTGGCAGGTTATACCCCGGGGTTAGCTTCAGGTACTCCGTACACTACCATTGTTTCTGTTGTAAAAGATGTCAGTGTCACAATCTCAGGGATTAACTTCCCTGCAGATCAGACTTTCACTGTTCGAATGGCACCCTTTGGCACGCTTGGCGTTGGCGGTACGGTTGTTGGAACCAAAGAACCTTCCTCCAGCACTTCTTTTACCGCTACATATAATATTCCGGCCTCTTTGGTTGGCGCATCAAAAATCGCCATTCGTTTTGACAGCCCGCAAGGTTATTATGCCTACGATTGGTTTGTCAATAACCCTTCTGTCGCCACATCGACCCCTGGTCCAACTGCCACTTCTGGTCCAACCAAGACACTAGGCCCCAGCCCCACGCCAAAACCGACCTCGGCTTATAAGGGTGTTATTCCGACCATCAATATTGTGGGTGTTCAGCAAGGGGTTAGTGTTTCCATCGTGACCAAAGATTACCCGGCCGGTCAAACATTCACTGTTCGTATTGGTGAATATGGCACTCTTGGCATAGGCGGAACTGTGGTTGGTACTTTGAATTCTGGTACCGGCGGTTCAATTGCTCAGAACTTCAACATTCCGGCAGCTCTGGCGACCCGTGAGAAACTCTCCATTCGCCTTGATAGTCCCCTCGGTTATTACAGTTATGATTGGTTTAACAATAATGCCTCTTTTGGTACAAGTGCAGCCACACCAACTGTCACCACTACCCCTGGTGCAACGGCCACACCGGCTGCAACTGTTACTCCAGGTGGTCCTACAGCGACACCCACGGCTATACCAACAGCCGGGCCTACAACCACAGGACCAGTCGCAGGTTATGCTGGCATTCCCACTTTCTCGATCTCATCGGTCGTTAAAGATCAAAGCGTGACGATCTCAGGTGTGAACTTCCCGCCCGGACAGGTCTTCACCGTGCGTATGGGAGCATATGGCACAATGGGTATAGGCGGAACCACCATTACCACTTTTAATTCTGGAAATGGCGGTAGTTTTACAGCCACTTATCCAATCCCGGCGGCGATTGCAGGCAGCACAAAGATAGCCATCCGTCTTGAAACGGGTTACTATTACGCCTATAACTGGTTCTGGAACAATTGAACATTTTGAAAAACAAATATCAACGCTATTTCATTAACGGATTAATTCTTCTGTTGGGGTTGTTTATCTTGACTGCTTGTCAGTTAAATAACACCCCACAGGAGAGTGTTGTAACCAACTCGCCTGAAATTCTATCTGCAACTCCCATCGCAACAGACAATCAATATCCATCAACTCCCGAAGAAGTAATACGTGCTTTTCTGATCGCATATCCTTCAGATCCGGTTTACGCGGTACAGTATATATCGCCCTCGTTGGTGAAAACACTTGATGCTTCATCAGCATCAAAACTGCTACCATTCTCTGGAGAGATCAACGGTTTTATCATCATCAAAGGTGATACAAGTGCAGAGGGTGAAACGAGTGAAATACTTACCAACATCGCTTTTCAATCCTCCAGCAGTGAAATCCAGTTTAATCTTGAAATCTCAGATGGACGGTGGGTAATAAATCAGATTATTACCAAATGAAGAGGAATATAAACGGGGGAACTTGCTTTTGGTAAAATTAATGTATATAATAATTTAAGTAATTGTAACATCTGTCTCCGCCTATTTTTCCATCGCCAGCATATCTTGGGTTCGAAAAAGGGCTTCTGTATTGTATTGAAGTCTCGGGTGGATTTTCTTACTTTTCATAGGCCTAATGGATAAGTCTCAATTATTGCTTGAAAAGATGGATTTACCTCGAACGAAAAATTTCCGCTTTTCGGTCGTTATGAAGAATTTCTCGCTGATCAGTCTAATCTGTATATTTTTGTACGCCATCTTTTTTGCCGTACTTTCAGTCTGGCAGATGGTGGTGGTATGTGCAATTTGCGCAGGTTTATGGATCGGCATTCTTCTCATCAACCGGATGGGTTTAATTCAAGCTGCGTTTCTTGTGGGTGTATTAAACTCAACAGTTTTCGCTTTGTTGACCACATGGCTTCTTGGTTGGTCATCCGGGTTTTTCTTCATGGCGTTGCTGATCATCCCTATAATTTTTCATAACTCTTCTTGGAATCAGATTGTAAAAATTACTCTGGCTTTTGCTATTCTGGCTGTGATTATTGGATTATTTATTTTGTCATGGCAAAATGCATCATTTTGGTTATTGGATGAAAAAATTCTTCGCATTCTGGCAGCCATCAATTTGGTGATCACTGTGGTAGTTTTGGCAATTACCGGGCATTATTTTGAAACGTCTGCATCTGATGCCGAAAAGGCGCTCATCCAGGCAAATAAGAAACTGGCCGGGCTGGCAACCACTGATCCAGTAACAAATTTGGTGAATCGACGCATCATTTTGAGTCGGATTGAGCAAGAGAAAAACCGCATGGAACGAGGCAGCAAACCGTTCACTTTGATCATGGTGGATGTGGATAATTTCAAACAGGTGAATGATGAATACGGTCATTCAGGTGGTGATTATGTGCTGGTCAACCTGGCTGAAGCTATCAGTCTGACTTTGCGTAAGCAAGATGAAGTTGCCCGTTGGGGTGGTGATGAGTTTTTGATTATGCTCCCTGAGACGGATGCCGAAGGCGGATCCATCGTGGCCGAAAAAATTCGGACGAAAATTCTCGAAACGCCATTTCTTTATCGTGACCTGGAAATTCCTGTCACCATTACATTGGGGGTTAGTGCCTGTGAACCTGGCAGCGGGGTGGGCAGCTGCATTCGCAAGGCTGACCAAGCTTTATATGCCGGAAAGCAGGCTGGCAAAAACAGAGTGGGGTTTTTGCAAGACAGGTAATGTCTTTATGTTATCCATAAGGGAAAAACATGTTTGAAAGAAACGAATCAATTTCTGATCAGCGAGAAGTGGATCTTCAAAAGCAAAATTACAATCGCATGATGCAGATGATTGCATTAACCATGGCGGCAATTTCCACACTCATGATTCTCGTTCTATTAATCATGCGAGCCAGGATGGACCTCATTATTTATGTGGTTTCCACTATAATTCTGCTTTTTATTCTCTATTTTTTATTTCGAATTGGGCTTGCCACGGCTGGATTTTATGCTCTGGTTTATTTGCTGTGTTTAAATTGTCTGATCGGCAACACTTTAATCGGATGGCGAAGCGGCATCTATATCTTGTTTTTATTGTTGATTCCAATAATTATCTACAATCCATTTCTCAAAATTGCCCATAAAATTGCTTTGGGGATATTCTTTGCGTTGGTTTTCGCAACAACCATAGTATTAAGCTATTCGTTTGATCCAATTATGCAGTTTACCCTTTTTCAATTGCAGTTCATGAACATCATTAATGTCATCGTGACTTTTCTGGTATTAACCGGCATCTCAGTTATCGAAATCCGAAACTCCAACAAAGTATCACTCAGACTGATTGAATTGAACAACAAACTTGGATATTATGCCAGCCGGGATTCTTTAACCAATCTGTTGAACCGTAGAACGATGAGTCAATTTATTCAGATGGAATATGTGCGCTCCAAACGTTCTGGCAAGACTTTTGGCTTGATCATGGCAGACGTGGATGATTTTAAGCGAGTCAATGATAATCACGGCCACGCCGCCGGTGATCTTGTTTTGATTGAACTCGGATTGTTACTTTCTGGCGTCTTGAGGAAGCAAGATTTGATTGCCAGATGGGGGGGGGAAGAATTCCTGATTTTATTGCCTGAGACAGATTTTGATGGTGTTCAAATTACTGCGGAAAAAGTCAGGGATTTGATCGCTCAAAGCAGTGTGCCTTATCAAGGGCATGATATTCAAATTACGCTTTCGATTGGTGGGGTGGTGTGTGAGCGCGAAACCAATTGGGATGATTGCATCAAAATCGCCGACCGGGCTTTATATTATGGCAAAACGCATGGCAAGAATCTGGCTGTTTTTGCAAAAGGGGAGCAATATTGTGTTTTAGGCTACTCCGACTCAGAGTTTACGGGTTAGATTTTTACCCATCTGGAATAATAATCCCCCAAGATTCATGAAAAATAAAAAAACAATGCCACACAAATTAGCATTGTTTTAGAAATTATAATTTCTCGAATCATTGAAGTTTATAAATCTTTGATCATATAGATTTCTCCACGTTTGAATCCGCGGCTTTCATAATAAAGTCGGGTGCCGATGGCAGCGATCACGGCTATCTTTGAGAAGCCTTTAGAACGTGAAATCTTTTCTGCCTCGAGCAGCAGGGCAGTGCCAAGCCCAATATGTTGAGCGGCGCCTGTTTTTTCTGCACCAACCGCCAGTGACTGACCGTAAACGTGAACCTCGCGAATTAATGCAGCGTCATTAAGGTCTGGCCATCCTAATTGCGGAGAATCGACGGTGGGCAGCGAGAGTCTCAGGTAGCCTGCCAATTTGTCATCCGGCGTGTTAAAAGAAATGAAGTGTTCTTCTGCCTGTGATGGTGTATAGATCAAATCTTTGAGTGTGAGAGTGGCAATATCTACCAATTGCGTTTTTACTTCACGACAGCGGATACAGCGGCAGGCTTGACCGCGCTTTTTAAGTTCGGCGCTAACATCCTGTCTCAGACTGGTGCGTTTGTTGCCCTCCACCACATGTGTGGATGGAATGTCACGAATGATGCGGTTGACCCGGCAATATTCTGGGATATTGGGTTTGATATCCGCAATTAATTGAATCAATTCTTCTTGTGTGTACGGATGATATTCTCCGCGCTGCCAGTAGTGGTAAAGTTCGGCAGACTCAAGCAGTTGAGTGGGGTAAATCTTAAGCTCATCAGGCGCATAACCATCTTGCCATAATTTTTCAAAATCACGGCGGTCAGATTCTAGCGTGGCGCCAAGTAGATTGGGCATCCAATGCAGCACGATCTTGAACCCTGCTGCTCTAAGCAGAGTGGTGGCTTTCAGTGTGTCAGCGGCTGAGTGCCCTCGCAGGTTCATATCAAGAACTCGGTCATCCAAACTTTGAGCGCCCATTTGCACTTTTGTGACTCCAAGCTCACGCAGCCATTTCAGTTCGTCCGCGTTGATCTCGTCGGGGCGGGTTTCGATGACCAGACCCACGTTGCGGTGATTGGCGGTTTCATTGTTTTCATGTGTTATTTTGAGCAGCGACAGATCAATGGTTTTTGAAGGCTGATGTTCATCAGGTTGTTCGGGCTGCTGGATCTCTTCATTGGCATTGTCCGCATCCATGTTCATGGCATTAAAACAGCGGCGCACAAACCATTCCTGATAACGGCGCGTGTATGAACTCCAGGTGCCGCCAAGGATCAGCAGTTCGATTTTGTCATTGGGGTGACCCACGGATTGATATTCTTTGATGCGCGACTGCACCTGGTTGTAAGGGTCAAATTTGTTTTGAAAAGCCCGTGCCGCGCCGGGTTCATCAGCCAGATAGCTTTTCGGCATGAAATTTTCTGTCGGGCAGAAGATACACTTGCCCGGGCAGGGATACTCCTTGGTCAGTACAGTGACTGTGGTGACCCCTGAGAGGGTGCGCACGGGTTTCATGCGGATGCGCCCAAGGAATTCAGCATCTTCCTTCCATTCGCCGCTGGCGACAAGTTCGCGATACGCAGCCACCAACACGTGCTTGGCGATCAAGCGACCGTCTTGCATGGGGTGAGAGCGCAGGGCGCGGTCAAGCTTGCGTCCTTCACGCACTTCCTCAAGCACGACTTTGGCCATTTTCAGGTCTTCAGCCGTATACTGCCTGGCTTTATGCCAGTTTTCGATGTACTCCTGATTATGCATTGGTCGGTATAATTGGGAATATGGATGAATCAGTAAGTAAAAAATTATTAGACATTAACGACAAATTTTACCAGAGTTTCGGCGTGGCGTTCGCCGAAACTCGTCATCGCATCCAACCTGGGGTTCAGCGCATTATGGATGAGTGGATTAAACCAGGCAATTGGTTGGATGTAGGCTGCGGCAGCGGCGTTTTAGGTCAACGGCTGGCACAGAGTGGATTTCAGGGATCATATCTTGGGCTGGATTTCAGCGAACCCCTTTTGTCTGAAGCCCGCCAGGGCGCCACGGGTTTGGCGGCGCATGACGGTTTTGAGCTGACTTACCTGCACGCAAATCTAATGTTGCCAAACTGGTGTGATGGCTTAAAGGTATGCAGTTATGACGGCATTTTATCTTTCGCTGTCTTTCATCACCTACCCGGAGCAGCAAAACGCAGACAAATCATTGAACAAATTCGCAGCCTCCTCAAGCCTGGCGGAGTATTTATTCATTCTGAATGGCAGTTTGACCGCAACCCCAAGTTGGCGGCACGGGTGCAGCCCTGGTCTGCGGCAGGTCTCACAACGGAAAAAGTTGAGCCGGGTGACTGCCTGTTGGATTGGCGTCATTACACCGCTGGGCAAACTGATGTACCGGGTTTGCGCTATGTGCACTTGTTTACTGAATCTGAGTTGATTGAATTGGCAGCTTCAACTGATTTTCAAATTATCGAACAATTTGACTCTGATGGAAAAACCGGCAACCTGGGGCTTTACCAGGTTTGGAAGAAAAGTGATTAATCGTCCTTGTTTGAAAAAATCCGAGGAAACACATCTGCCTGGGGAATTTCACCCAGGTGCATGCGGTTTTTGACTTGATTGAGATGGTAGTTCACCGTACGCCTTGAAAGGTGCAGCATTACGGCTATCTCTCCGCTGGTCAATCCACGGATGGCGAGTTCGTGCACCTGTGTCTGTCTGCGGGATAACCCTTCAGGTTTATGGGTCCTTTTAAAAGGGGCGGTTCTTTGGGCCGCAGGCGCCACCACCACCGTGCCGCCCATTTCGCTGGCGGTCAGTCTGTCAGGCGGGGCGCTGCGCAGCAACGGCAGTGGGCGAATACCTGCGTTGACGGCTGCACAAAGCTGCGTGGCTGGCATATCGACTTCAAGTTGGATGACCGTAACGTCATCTGGCAGGTAAAGCAGGCGAGTCATTTTAACTCCACAAAGAAAATCTAGATTCACACTCCCCTGATAATAGAACAAATATACTAATATTATGGCACCGGCAACTTTTTTTGTCAAGAGGAGACAACAAAACAACCTTGACAAGGTCGTGCACTTTGGACCCCTGAGCGAATGAGAGAGGGGTCACCTTGTCAAGGTTGTCTAAAAACGGGATGATTTACTCTACAGTCGTTTTTTTCTTCTCAAGCCAGCTTTCGTATTCACCGACCAGAGTCTTCCATTCCACCAGTTCAAGCGTCTGCGCTCTTCTTGCCGGATCAATCCCCGCGGACTTCAGCAGTTCTTCAGCTTCAGAGGCGCTGCAATGTAAGCCGGCGGAAATTGTATTGCGGAGCATCTTTCTTTTCTGTGAAAAACCGATCTTTGCCAGTGTGAAGAACATATCCAGTTGTTTGCCGGTGATCAGTGGTTGTTCGTAAATCTCAACCTTTAACGTCGCTGAATCCACCTTGGGAGGCGGGAAGAACGCCGAAGCGGAGATACTGACACCGATCTTGGGTATGCCAAACACCTGCACACTTAGAGCCAGCAGTGAAAGATCGCCAGCCTGGGCGCAGATGCGTTCAGCAACTTCCTTTTGCATGGTGAGCACAATGCGTGTGGGTTTCACTGCGCTGGTCAGAAGATGGCGAATGATGGCGGAAGTGATGAAATAGGGGATATTGGCCACCACAATGAATGGTTTCTCGCCCATCAGATTCACTGGGTTAAGCTCAAGAATGTCGCCCTCGATGATTTGCACATTATTAAACGGCGCCATCACTTCTTCAAGGATCGGTACCAGATGATGATCAATTTCAACGGCCACCACTTTACCTGCGCCTTTGGCCAGCATGCGCGTCAGGCTGCCCAATCCGGCGCCAATTTCCAACACGGTGTCTTCTTTGGTCAGTCCGGCATAATCCACGATCTTGCGCAGGGCTTTATGATCGACAAGAAAATTCTGCCCCAACCCCTTATGCGGATCTAGGTGATGGCGGCGCATGATGGCTCTTACATCAAAGGTGGGAAGTGGCAGGTCTATGGCAACTCCAAATTGGTGCCTTCAGGAAATGGACCCAACAAATACACAGTCAGGTTTAAAAACGTTTTTTGACCTGCGGCGGCAAATTCCGCATCGGTGTATCCCAAGTCTATCCAGTAATGCGTGCCGGGATACGAACCTGTATCCTGTACAATGCCGATGCCATAACCGGGCACACAAATTCTCGTGTTTTTCAAAATTGGAAACCAGGCCGGATCCACCGCAAGGACACCTTTCTTAACGGTGGTGCCCAAAGCTGTTTTTGGATAGCCGTCACTGTGATTGCCTTGTAATAATCTACCGGAACATCACAGGCTTCAATCGTTGAAACCACCAGCTTGGATCCCGCCACAACGACTGCATTGACGGGTTCTTTCAAGACAAGACTTTCTTCAGTCTCCCGAGAAACTTCTTTTCCGTCTTCGTAGCGTACGCGCACGGTTGCGATCTGCAGACCGTTTTCACCAGCAGTGATGGTCTGGGTTTGGCCAGATTCAAGCGTGGCATCGGTCTGGGTGGTGGTCGTAAACGGGATGGATTGTTGTTCGCGCAGCACTTCTTCTCTTACACGCACCACGACGATCCGCCCGTCTTCCGGCAGGGCATCCGTTTCAGCGGGTTTGCTGAAATCGAGATCTTGCAGTGTGATGCCAACTTTGGCAAGCACCTCTCCAACTGTGGATGCTGTCGCAAAGGTTGAAATATCTCTACCATCTGCAGTGATGATCAGAGGTCTGGCATTATTAATGACAAGTAATGACTGACCGTCCACGCTTCCGGTGAAAGATTGGCTGAGTGCATCTCCGCCGTGCAGGGTGATGCCTTTGGCCCACAAGGCGATTCCTACACTGGGTTCAGCTGTGTAGAAACTGGATTCAGCGCCATCCACATTGAGGGTCAGATTAACGGCGGGTGTGTATTGCAGCACAAAGGGGCCTGAGACACTCAGCGGTTCATTCAGGGGCACGATCAGCCCATTAAGACGGGTGATGTCGCCTGCGGCAGGGATGATGCCCGCGGTTACCAATATTTCGGCAGGGACAATGGCAGCAGTATCCACTGCTGAAAGTGTTTTTGTACTGTCGTTCCACACCCGGATGGGGTGCGAGAGCTGAACTTTAATTTCAGTGATCTTTGAAAGAGAACTTGATGCGGGTGGTGACACCTGATCAAGCGGGGTCAATTTAATCCCGGCTGAGCTCAGCGCACCGCGGACGGTAAGTGCATGTGTCATCACCTGGCTGGTTTCACCATCCACAATAATGGTGAGTTGTCTTCCCATTAAAAGATACCCGGCAATGATACCCACCAGAGGTAGACATATGAGAATGATTAATTTCGTTTTACGAGTCACAACTTGATTTTAACCCATTAAAAGGGGTGAATCGTAAATGATAAACAGAGAATTGAAATTAGAGAGTAGAGAGAAGTAAAACCATTGATCTCATTATATAGATAATCCCATGAAAAAAAGCCCCCCTTCAATTTCAGAAAAAGGGGGGTGAGATTTATCTTTTGTTCTTTTGTTTCTTTTCGAGGTATCGATTTATTAGATTGGTTACTACTTCACGATCCTTGGGTTGACCCAATAAGCCCAGTCTTGTGCTGAACTGCCGTTTGTGACTACTTGCAGTACAAAGTTGACATTCTTGCCAGCCAATGACGAAAGATCAACATTCAATTTTAATGGTGCGTCGCCATATTTTACATCCCAATGATCCAACTCTTGCAAAGTGCCGCCTTCGATGCGATAGCGCAGCATAAAGCGTGCATCACAAGCAGCACCGCCAAAACCGCAGCCTAAAGTGGTTTTAAATTTCATCCCATTTTCCACAGCCAATAGAGGATAAGTTCCAGAAATAGACCCACCGTCAATCCACTGTGGATGGGTAAACAAGCCGACACCATTTACAGTATTGCCGTCCTGCAACTTTGGTGAATCCACTTGCACAACGAACCCTGAGTCGTCTGTCTTGGTGCCCGGGCATGCCAGAAACCCGGCGCCAGATGCATTGCGCCAGTTGGCAAGACAGTAGTTCGCGCCAAAATCATAAACCAAAAGTTCCAATGGAAACACAGGCATAAATCCACCGAAGACTAAAGTAGCCACGATCTGCAGTTTGACCACCTCTATGGAAACAAAAATGGGCGCCATGTGTGAGGCGCCGGTGCCAAAGATTAAGCCGGTATCGCTGCGCAGCATAAAATTTGCTGCATACTTGCCGTCTGCAGATGGGCTTTTCATCTGAACGGAAACATCCACGGTGGCGCCGGGCGGCACATTAGCGGGCAGAGTTGTGGTTGCCAATGCGCCCATCTGGTCTCCGCCAGAGTAAACAATGGCATAGTTGGTATTCCAGGTGCAGGTGCCGGTGTTGGTGAGGCGCCAGGTCTTGATAAATGCCGTATCAGGAGCCAAAACGCTACCGTCTGGAATCGTTACATCGGTTTCCCATTTAGCTAGATTGCAATTGTCAGCCGTTGGAGCCAGAGTAGGTAGAGGTTCTACGGTGGCCAATGGCTGAGGGGTGATGGACGGTTGTGCAAGTGTGGGAAGTTCGGCTTGAGGCGTGCTGGTTGCGGAGCTTCCCCCATTGGCTGCCAGTGTCTGTGCTACGGCTGTGTTGATTGCATTTTCATCCAGAGGAGGAGTGTTGCCCTGAATCGTAAAACCGCATGAAGTCAAAATCATTGCCAGAATTATCACCGAAGAAATCGTAACTAAGCGTTTTTTCACTTCAACCTCCCAATCATGAACATGATTCGTAACAATGATTATACAAACTTCTTATCTTAATAACTCTACGCCTTCCTTAAATGTTTGCGTGAAAAAAAAGATCCACAATAGAGTTTTGCGGATCCTGTTCATGAGGATGGGTGATTCTTAGCTGAAATATTCCAGCATGGGTTTGAAATAATATTCTTCCCAGCCTTCTCTATACATGTCTCCTTGTCCATCCGGGATGTCGGTGTGGGTGATGGTTAATTGAGTCCCTTTGGAGGTCGGTTCAAACAATATTTCGAGTTTGGAATCTGCGTCAGCATCTGAAAACTCGGTGGTTCGCCAGGATTGCATAATCCTGGTGAGTGGATCCAATTCAAGGGTTTTACCTGAAATATAACCTTCCCATGCGGTGAAAAGACCTCCCAGTGAAGGATCAATTAAAGCTTCTGAACCGGTAAAAGCAGAGTGTTCGGCGCTGTCCAACCACGCATGGAATAGCACATCACTTTTTACAGGAAGTTCAACACTAACGATCAGGCTTTCCATCTTTTACCTCCTTGGGTTAGATGACCTTGTCGTTTTTGCCCGCCAATTGGCGTAATAATTCAAACTGTCCGGTGTGATAGGTTTCATGCCAGTGCATGAATGCGATCAGTGCACCGACTTCTTCTTTAAGTGTTCCCACTTCTTCAATTTCAGCCAGTCTTTCTGTTGAGATATTCTTTAAACCTGAAACAATGCGTTTTTTTGAAAGATCAAGTTTTTCAAGCATTTGATCAAATGGAATTCCATCTTCCAATCCGGTTACCGGATCAGATTCCCGCTTGTAACGTTCAGCTTCTGATTTATTAAAAATGGACTCTTCTTTCAAAAGCAATAAGACCAGATTTCGGTCGTTAAGGATATGCCCCAGAATCCAGTTCATGCAATTGCCTCTCACCGGAGGTTGAATCACGCTCTCTTGGTTGGTGATGCCATCTGTTTGACGGTGGATAATATGTGTTGTTAATTTGTATTTTTGTATCAGTGTCTCGGCATCTGGATAATTCATGTAAACTCCTTGCAGTTTGCCATTTATGGTAAATACGACCAAAAATGAATTGATTAATTAGTATAAATGCAATATCATAATTATATATAAAATTATTGGAGGAACCATGGCAACTGTTGAATCGATGTTAAATGACAAAGGCAAAGTGATTTTTTCATTGGCTCCTGACAAAACCATTCAAGATGCACTGAAATTGATGGCAGACAAGGATGTCGGGGCAGTTTTGATCATGGAAAACGATAAACTACTTGGCATTTTTACCGAGCGTGATTATGCCCGAAAAGGAACATTACAAGGCAACCCGGTGACGACACCTTTGAAAGATGTGATGACTCGTCAGGTCTATTTTGTCGGCCCCGATCAATCTGCTGAAGAGTGCATGGCCCAAATGGTGGATAAACGTTTCCGTCATCTGCCTGTGGTTAAAGACGGCAAAGTTGTTGGGGTGATCTCAATTACTGATGTTGTCAAAACAGTCATTAGTGATAAAGAAACGTTGATAGCAGGGATGGAAAACTTTAGGGTAGGCATGGAACTAATGCAATAAAAAACGATCAGTTGTGCGCCTGTCATCATGACAGGCGCATATAATACAGACACATATTATGCAGCACATATCATGCAAGTGAATGGCTGTTTATCTTTCCTGATGCTATAATCCAAGGGTTGAATATTTTGTATTCGCTTGAATTCAGAAAACAAGTGACTTTATTTCCAATCCGAGGTGAAACATGACTCCATCCAACATTATCGTAATCATAATTGCTCTTATTCTTTTTTTATTGGCATTTATTCTAATTAAAACACTTTTATTTGCACGAAAATCCGCTTCCAACACAATTTCATTCAAATATGGCGTTCCTAGATTTGCACAGGATCCGCAGGTTTTGGCGGAGCATTTGTCTTCAGTGATTAAGATACAAACCATCTCTCATGAAGACCCCCAGGAAGACATCAAAGAAAATTTCGAAACCATGCAAGCATTGCTAGCCAAAACCTATCCGCTGACTCACAAGAATCTTACTAAAGAACTTGTAGACGGACATACCATGATCTTTACCTGGGAAGGTAAAGACGCATCGCTCAACCCTGTTGTCTTTATGGCCCATCAAGATGTTGTCCCTGCCGATGAAAACACCCTCGATCAATGGAATTATCCACCCTTCTCGGGCAAGATAGCAGACGGATTTATCTGGGGTCGCGGCACAATGGATATCAAATGCCAGATGATCTCAGTCTTCGAATCAGTTGAAGCGCTTTTGGCTGCAAAATTTACGCCCGACAGAACCATCATTCTAACTTTCAGTCATAACGAAGAGGTGTTGGGCACCGGCGCCACGGCAGTGGTCAAACATCTGCAACAAAAAGGCGTTCGTGTTGAAGCGGTCATTGATGAAGGCGGATCTGTATACGATGGCATCATCCCTGGCGTCAAAGGCTATGTCGCCACGATAGGCATTTCAGAAAAGGGTTACCTCTCGCTTAAATTCACCGTTCAAGGCACAGGCGGTCATTCTTCCACGCCGCCTAAAGAAACAGCCATCGGCATTTTGACCCGTGCCATCACCCGGCTTGAAAACAACCGCTTTCCAACGGATGTACGCATGGTCAAACCAATGTTCCAGGGGCTGGGCAGTGCGGCATCTCCGATGATGCAGGTGGCTTTTGCCAATCTTTGGTTGTTTGGCGGCATTATCACTAAGATTCTGTCTCGCAAGGGCGAAACAGACGCGACCATTCGCACCACCACTGCGCCCACCCTCTTTCACAGTGGTGTCAAAGATAACGTACTACCTTCAGTGGCCGAAGCTGTTGTGAACTTCCGCATCCTGCCTGGGCAGTCGATTGCAGATGTGTGTGAGTTTATCCGTTTCGTGATCAAAGACAAACGTGTCACTTTTGAACCCATGGATCAAAAAGCCTGGGAGGCTTCTCCGCTTTCACCAGTGGATGGTGATGCTTACCGCCACATTGCATCAGTGATTGGTGAGATTTGGCCAGGAGTCGCTGTGGCACCTTACATCATGCTGGGTGGCACAGATTCTCGCAATTTCTGTGAGATTAGTGATTGTGTCTACCGCTTCACCCCCATGGTGGTCACAGAAGAAGATTTAAACCGTGTGCACGGCGTCAACGAACGTATTGGCATTGATGAGTTCCACCAAATGGCAGACACCATCTACCGCGTCATGGTGCGTTGGTCACAAAAAGATTTGTAAGAATTCAAAACTACGAACGGCACCGACATTTCTAAAGACACTAATAAATCGAAATAAAAGATCCCTTACAAAAGGGATCTTTATTAAATAATTTCGCTTTTTCTAATAAATTTGGCTTATTGCATGGTTAAGTCTTTATTAATGTTACTCTGCAGACTAACCTGTCAACAGCACCAAATTTATACTTATAATCTTCATTGCCGCGCATGAAGTCAAAGGCGTTGCGCTTGTTTTTATTGGCCCACATCAAGAGATGTCCGAGAAGCACCCAACCGGGCGAGTATTCCATAAAACGACGGTCCAACCCGGAGTTGTAGACCCAGATGCGGTTTTGGTAATCCATATTAAGATAGGCGGCGGCTTTCTCACCATCAACCTGAAGGAATGCTAATTGCAGCCATCCATTCTCATAAGCACGTTGAATGCTGATCTTGAATTGTTCACGCATGGCAGGTGACAAAAAGGCTGCTTTTTCGGGGTCCTGGGCCATTAAACCCAAAAACGCCTGAGTGTCTTCCTCCACTTTGGTTTGCTCAGCAGTGAAATAGACTTCAATGGCGGCATTTGATTCAGCAGCGCGGCGCATCTTGCGTCTGATCTCGTGACGCTGTTTCTTGTCAATGGATTCCAGATAGAGTTCCCAATCACCTGGAAGGGTGATAAAAGGCGCCTGCTGCAAAACAGATTTCGTTACCTCAAAACCGGCAGATTTTCCTGCTTCAAAAAGTTGTTGCACGGTCGGTGAATCTTCAAGCAGATTATACAAATCTAAGGAATGAATTCCTTGAGAAAGGAATTGAGTTGAAACGAAACTTAATAGGGCACTCACAAATTCTTGAGCGTGATTCACAGAAACGATCAGGTCAAGAAAGTCGCTGATCTCAATGCAGCCGAGCAGCATCAACTTTTTGTGACCTTCATGTTCGGTGATGAAAAAAGGAGCAATCCCCACCAATTCTGATCCTTCACGGGCTGCAAAGATGGCTAGTTCCGCTCGCTGTGGCCATTCGCCGCCGCCGCGTGTCTGCCACCAATCTTCCAGATATTCAAAACGCAAAAAGGGCACATTATTCGTGCTTTTTGAAAGCAGTTGATTCCATTCTTCTTTTAATTCAATAGGGAAAGTTTTATAGTGAGTGAATTCCATGATGCAGAATTATACCTTGTGAGTGTTTCAGTTTCCAGCTTTACTCCACCCTTAATGACATGGCATTTTTCCGCAGCCAGTTGCGGGCTTTTTTGTAATCCGGAAAATATCTTGCCACAATATCCCAAAAATCTTTGGAATGGTTAAGTTCAAACATGTGAGCCAGTTCATGCACCACCACATATTCCAATACGCTGGGCGGGGTCATCACCAGACGCCAATTGAAAGCCAGGTTGCCTCGGCTTGAGCAGCTTCCCCAACGCGTACGCTGATCGCGGATGCTGACTGCCTTGGGCTTCGCGTTCATGCGGCGGGCTTGTTCCACCACCACCTGTTCAATTTCAGTTCGTGCATTGGCGCGCATCCAAGCTTCGGCTGCCAGGCGAGTGGAGGCTTTGGATCCGGCAGGCATGAATACTTTCAATCTTCCGTTTGACGACTCCACTTTGATGCGAGATTTTCGATCTGCTTCTTCAATTCTTTGAAGCTGCACTGCTTCGCCGTGCCAGAGGATCACATCCGCGGGCAGCGGTGAGGGTTTGACCAGCCTGGAAGTGCGTTCCAACTGGGCATTCAGCCAGACAGCATTTTGCCTTAAAAAGTTTTCAGCCTCTCGCTGCGGAACACCCTTGGGGAGCGTGACTGTTACACCTGTCGCAGAAACGGTGATCCGCAGCCTGGTGGCGCGGGTGGATACCCTTATCTTGTAGGCAATGGTTTTACCGGCAATGAAAATGGAGTGTGAAGTTTCTGGCATTTTTTATGTATGTTTCGAAAAAATAAAATCAAACCATCTTACCAGTTTTCGACCCAAATGTGTATTTTGTTTGGATTTGATTATTTCTTAATTTATTCATCTTCTCTTAATTGATTCAATTAGTTGACAATCCAGTCTTCCGCTTATACACTATTTCAAATCCAATCATCACATTGAGGTCTAACATGGACGAAAAAGCCGGCGCTCAGATCAGTAAGAAAGCATTTATTCAATCAGCACTCATCATTCTTCTGTTAATGCTAGTCGCGGGCATTCTCACCCGCGTTCTGCCTACAGGCAGCTACGAACGCACCCTGGTGGATGGTCGCGAGGTGATCAATCCGGATTCCTACCAGGTCACCACCGGTGTGAACTATCCCATCTGGCGCTGGCTGACGGCCCCTGTCGAAGTGTTAGGCGGACCTGACGCTCTGGTGATCATCACGATCATTGTTTTCATCCTTTTAGTCAGTGCCGCCTTTGCCGTGCTGGATAAATGCGGCATCTTAAAATCCGTGCTTGCGCGCATTGTGAAGACCTTCGGCAAGCAGAAATATCTGCTGTTGGTGGTGATCTGTTTGTTCTTTATGTCGCTCGGTTCTTTTCTAGGGCTGTTTGAAGAAATAGTACCGCTCGTGCCGCTGATGATCGCCTTGTCATATTCCCTGGGTTGGGATGCTCTGGTCGGGCTTGGTATGAGCATTCTGGCAACCAACATGGGTTTTTCTGCTGCCATCACCAACCCCTTTACGATTGGGGTGGCTCAAAAATTGGCCGGTCTGCCGGCTTTCTCGGGTTGGGCGTTTCGCATTCCTATCTTCATTGCGGTTTATATCGTTCTGATCTGGTTTTTAATTTCTTATGCCAAAAAGATTGATCGCAACCCTGAAGCCTCTTATATCTTCAATGAAGATCAAGCCGAGCGCAAGCGGTTTGCCAAACTTGATTTGGATGGCATGGCTGCCGGCGGCGGAAGACTTGGTCTCGCCGGTCTTACTTTTGGCATCTTTGTGATTCTGATCATCCTGACCCTTTTCGGCAGCTCAAAAATTCAATTTTTGGCAGACTATGCCTTGCCTCTGGTGGGCGTGCTTTTCTTTGTGGGTGGGCTGCTTTCAGGTTTCATATCCGGTGCCAAAGGCAAATTAATCGGCAAAGCCATGCTGGAGGGTATGAGCGGTATGGCATTGGGCATTCCCCTGTTGCTGATGGCTGCCAGCATCAAGTTTATTGTCACTTCCGGCGGCGTGATGGATACCATTCTCCACGGCGCGGCAGGCATGCTTCAGACCACATCTCCCCTGGTTGCGATCATAGTAATCTGCGTGTTGGCGCTGGTGATGGAGTTATTCATTGGTTCGGCAGGCGCCAAAGCGGTATTAATGATGCCTATTTTGGTTCCCCTGGCGGACCTGGTAGGTGTGACTCGTCAATTGACTGTCACAGCTTACTGCTTCGGTGATGGCTTTTCCAACCTGGCTTATCCCACCAACCCGGTGTTATTGATTACCCTTGGGCTGGCAGCAGTCAGCTACGGCAAATGGATCAAATGGACGGCGAAACTTTGGCTGGTAATTGTGCCGGTGACCATCTTCTTCCTCTGGCTGGGCACGGTTATTGGCTACGGTCCGTTTTAGATAACATAATCCCCCGCGTTTTTAAAAACGCGGGGGATTATGTTATATCATTTTATTTTTTTCAAATGCCGATAGCGTCCTGGCAGCTCCCAGACCCGCATTGCAGCTTCAATTTGGATTCTAAAATTCATCTTTGATTGACCGTAGATCCGTTCATTGAAATGGATCGGAATTTCCTTGAACCGGAATCCAAGTTTTTGTGCCACATATGCCATTTCAACCTGAAAAACATATCCATTGGCTTTGATTTCATCCAACGGAAAAGCCTCAAGTGTTTGCCGTTTCCATAATCTGAATCCGCCGGTAACATCTTTGAGAGTCATCCCCAGAATGGTGCGAGCATAAATATTTCCAAAACCTGAAAGTGCTTTACGCCAGAACGGCCATTTTTCATCAAGACTGCCTCCTGGAATATAGCGTGATCCGGCTGCTATATCGGCGTCTTCTAACACTTTAAGCATTTCCAATAGTTTTTCGGGGGGATGAGAAAAATCCGCATCCATCTGGCCAATGTAATCTGCATCAGTTGCCAGCAGTTGCTTGAACCCTGAGATATAAGCTGTGCCGAGTCCCAGTTTGCCTGTGCGGTGCATGACACTTACCCTGCCTGGATATTGTTTGGTTAGTTCATCTGCCACCAGCCCTGTGCCATCGGGACTGTTATCTTCAACCACCAATAAGTGCAGTTCGATGGGCAGCGACATCAATTGGGCCGTGATCTTGGGCAGGTTTTCTTTTTCGTTGTAAGTGGGTATTACAACCGCAATTTTCATCCACACTCCTGTTTTCAAAGGCCGTCTGAGCGGTCTATACTTATTCGTCTTTTGACATTATTTTTATCAGATCATCGGCAGCATGGCGCATATCCATCAGGAGTACACCCATTTTTGCCTGTGCCGTGATCAGTGTGGTGAGAACAGCCTTTTCGCCGGCAGCCATTAACACAATATGACCTTCCCGCCCTTGAACGTGCACCTGTTCCAAAATTCCCAAACCGGTTTCTTTGCTAATGCCTTCACCTAAAGATAATATTGATGCCGACATGGCTGAAATTCGGTCCGCATTTATTTCTGGGCTTAAGGCTGAAGCGATGATCAATCCATCCGGGCTGATCAAAGCGGCTGCTTCCACCTCAGGTGAGGAGCGTTGTAACACGCGCATGCGATCAACGAGAGCCTGCTGGTGTGGGTGAGTCAAAAAGAGTACCTCGATTTGAGGATGGATTTATGTTCTGAAGGCAACTCTATCATAGGCCTGTGGCAGTGTCAAGAAAGCATGCTGGCATTAGTTTTATCAGTTGGTGCACTTTCATCAGATTTGGGTTGAAAAGCAGGCAGTTGGGCAACCACTATGGCGCCAAAAATAATGACACAACCGATGATTTGGATGAAATTCATGCTTTCTGCCAGGATCAGTGCGCCGAATACCGCGGCAAACACGGATTCAAGACTGAGGATCAGGGCAGCATCTGAAGCTGGTGCTTTGCGCTGGCCTACGGCCTGTAAGGTGAACCCAATTACGACCGATCCAAGCCCGGCGTAGAGAATGGAAATCCAGGAAACCTGAATAGCTGCCCAGGTGGGCGGGCTGACAAAGAGGGATGACATTATGTGCAGCAGCCCGCAGAACAAAAACTGCCCCACCGAAAAAACAAAAACATCCACTTTTCTGACGGCAAAACCGACCACGATCACATGAAAAGCCCAGACCAAAGAACCAGCCAGCACGATCAGATTACCTTTGGAGGGTGTCAGTTCCGCGCCGCCGGTACTTAAAAGATACGTGCCGCCGAGAGCAGCAACTGCGGCAAACCAGATGACCGGCTTGGTCTTATGCTTCCAGAATAAGGTCATCAACAGAGGAACCAGCACTACATAAACCCCCGTGATGAACCCTGCCGTACCAGCCGAAGTGGTTGTGATGCCTGCCTGTTGCAGAGAACTGCCGGCAAATAAAATTGCCCCTGCAGGTAGGATCCAAAAAAGTTGACCGGGTTTATTGCGCAGGCGTTTAATTACAAACGGCAGCATAACCAGTCCACCCAGTAGAAATCGAACCCCGTTGAATGCGAAAAATCCAAGGTGGCTGGATGCACTGCGTTGCGCAACAAAACCGCCTCCCCACACGATGGCGGCCAACAGCAAAATCAAGTCTGATTTCAAACGGTCAGTGAATAAAGATTTCAATGAGTGCATGGTTTAATTTCTACTTTCTGAGGATAGATAAAAAAACCGCCCGGTTGAATGCCGGGCGTATGTTCGGTCATTCTTTACCTGGAATGTTTAAAATTCTTACTTCCATCCACAAGCTGCCATTGCTTCAATAAAGTTGCCAAATCCATCATAAATTTGGCATGCTGCCAATCATCTTTAAAGGTTTCTTTTGGCAGGGAAGTGAGTGCCTGGTGGACGGCGCTTGTACTTTCATCAGTCATCCCGTCTGTTTGCAACATCTGGATCAGCCGGGTTTTCTCTTCTGCTGTAAAAGGTGCTTTTTCAACGAACAAAATCAATTTGTGTGCTTGTGGATACTTGTTGGCAGACATTTTTCCTCCGATCAAGTCCGTTACCATTAACCATATCTTTATTTTAGTCTGATTTTGCAAAAAGTCATCATTCTGACGCAACTTTCTGCTTTCTCGTGCGTAAATATATCTAGAAAGTAATACAGGAGAAAAAATGGATAACCAACCTAGAAAATTATTTCGTTCAACCTCTCAAAGACAGATCGGTGGTGTCTGTGGTGGATTGGGTGAATACCTCAACATCGACCCTACCGTCATGCGCCTGATTTTTGTCGCCGGTTTCTTTTTAACTGGCAGCTTAACCTTTTGGGTTTATTTGATCATGTGGCTTGTTGTTCCAGAATCAACACTATAAATAGGAGAAAAAATGGAAGAAAACAGACGTCTTTATCGTTCTCGTACTGATCGCCGTATTTCAGGCATTTGCGGAGGCCTTGCGGCCTATTTCAAAATTGATCCCACTTTGGTGCGGCTGTTGTTCGTGCTTGGGCTGCTGCTGGTCGGCGGCACCTTTTGGGCCTACATTATTATGATGATCGTCATCCCCGAGGAACCTTTATAGAATTACCGGGCACCACCTGATAAATTAACGGTAAAGAGATTACAAAAAATCCGGATGGATCCCACCTGCAAACTTTGCGGGTGGGTTTGGTTTAAAGTCGGCTGAGGGTTGGCAATAATTAATCATTTACTACTGGTTTCTTCCACTCCCAACTGTTAATTTCGGGAAGAAGAAGGTAATCAGTCAAATCCAGTTGTAGAGGAGTGATTGAGCCAAACCCATCCGATAATGGGCCCATATCGGTACCCAATTCACTCACGCCTGTTGGAGTATCTCCAATGATCCAGTAATACGCTTGTCCGCGCGGATCGACGCGTGCATCCACGTTATCGTGGTAAACCCGAAGTCCCAGGCGGGTGCTGCGCAGCCCCTTGATCTCTTCATGGGATAAAAATGGCACAATAACAGTCGATAAGGTGTTGGTTGGCACCTTGTATCTTGTAAAGGCTTCAAGTAATGAGCCTGCATTTTCTGCAGCGGTTGAATAATCAATTGGTCAGGGATGATGGTTTGGAGAATCGAGTGAGACTGCAATTGAAGGGATTCCCCAAATGGCAGCTTCCATTAGTAATAAGAAATGACAGGTAAATGTGTGGGTACAAAACCTGTCATTCGCTAATTATGGTTTTTTCTTCTGGTTTGTTTAAATTATCCTAATTCATCCACCACACGTTGAACGGCTAACCTGGCAGAGATCAAGGCATTGGGGATGCCCGTGCCCGGGTGAGTGCTTGCGCCAACGAAGAAAAGATTATGATATTTGGCGTGTCTGTTATGCGGACGGAACCAGGCAAGCTGTAGTAGATCGTGGCACAACCCATGTGTAGAGCCGTTCACCAGGTTGTAATGTTTCTTCCATGATGCTGGGGTATAAACCGCCTCAAACTTGAGGTGCGAATCGATATCTTTAACTCCTAACTTGGCAAGGTGATCAATCGCACTTTGACGGGCGAGTTTTTCAATCTCGACCCAGTTCTGGTTGGCACCCTCTTTCATATGTCCGACTGGCACGATGGCAATTAGAGTGTCGTTTCCTTCCGGAGCCATTGAGGGATCCAGCCGGGAAGGGGCATGCACGTAAAGGTTGGGATTCTCAGGTATACCGTAGTGGTTGATAATTCGATCAAAGTTCTTCTCATAGTCGTTGCCTCCCAAAAAGAGGGTGTGACCGGGCAGTTCTGAATAGACTTTATCCATGCCCCAGAAGAAATTGATCGTGGAGCAGGAATACTTTTTCTTTTCCAGTAAACTCACCAGAGGATCATCAGGCAGCAGTTCTTTATAAACATAAGGCAGGTCTGCATTGGCGAAGATCACATCGGCACTTAATTGGCGGCCGTCATCCAATACAACACAACGCGCAGATTGGGCATCCACTTCGATTCGTTCCACAGCCACGTTATATTCAAATTCCACACCAGCCTTGTGTGCTACTTCCATCAACGCTTCAACGATCTTATACATTCCCCCGGAGGGATACCACACCCCGTGGGTCAGCTCTGAATAGGGCATCAAAGAGAATGTAGCAGGTGCATCAAATGGGCTTAAGCCCATATACATGTCTTCAAAGGTAAAAGCTGCCTTCAACCGCGGATCTTTAAAGAAGGTTGACATGTGTTGGTAATGCTTTAGCAGCGGTTTCACCAAGCTGAGCAGGGGAATATTCGCCGGAGTGAAAAAATCGGTCATTTTGCGAAAATCTTTGTTGAGCAGTCGTTCGATGGATACATTATAGTGGCGGTTACCCTCTTGCATGTATCGTAGAAAACCGTCGTAACTGCCGGGTTCAAAGGCTTCCAACTGTTCATGCATTTTCATCATATCGGATGTTGGCGCAAAGACACTTCCGTCATCAAAATGCAGGTCGTAGGTGGGGTCCACGCGGCGTAGATCAAGCATCTCTCGCATTGAAGCATCGAAAGTGTTGAACTCTGATTCAATCAACAAAGGCATTACAAGCAGCGTTGGGCCGGTGTCAAATTCGTGTCCGTCGCGGCTGTATCGGTCGCAGCGTCCGCCGGGTTTATTGTTTTTTTCAAGCACAGTGGCATGAATGCCTTGCCTGGCAAGATGAATTGCCGAAGTGATTCCGCCGAGACCGGCGCCGATGATGAGAGCAGTTTTTGTATTCATTCTTTACCTTTTGTCCAGGATAATGCAGCGCGGAAGGATTGCCCATCAGCGGTAAGCATTGAGTATTTCAAAATTAATTAATAAGAGGGTCTTAACAGCCATCCATCCTGTTCAATGGTGTTGAGAATGGGCGTAAAACAGGCAATATAACTTAATCCGGCCAGACGGCAGCGCAGGTTCTGTACTTTTGCGAGATATTGACGTCCAATGGCAAAATACTTACGCGCTAATTCAACCCGGCTTTTTACATATTGGCGGTAACCATCAGAGTTGATGTCTAGCGGTTTAATTTGATATTTTTCTAGAGCTTCAGCAGGGATGTTGAAATAACCGGCTGCAACATCTTCATAAGTGTCACGCAGCATATGGGTTATGTGTGCCCCTGTGGCTGCCAGGTAACGCGTTTCATCATTGGGAGAATAACAATCATGACCGATAAAAAAGTGTAAAGCTTCAGTAACCGCGGTTGCCAGCCATTTCTCATATTGAGAGAGCTGCTGAATTGAAATAATCTCTCCGCGGCGTTCGGCATCAAAAACCATCACCGCCATCAAATTTCTAACGTAGAGGTGAAGACCTTCTGCTTTGCGCTGGTCGTCACGCAAAAGGTCCACCAGCATATATTCCTCTTCGCATAGATTGTGTGGTGGTCTTTCGCCTTCGACGCGGTAACACTGGTCGATCAGCGCATTCTCCCGTCTGACAATAGCCATACGTTCAGATCTGGTCATTGATTCTTCATCCAATTGATCATCCAGCCAGCGGAAGTAGGCATAAGCTTTATATGCATCTTGCTTTAGGCCGTGATCCACTAACAAGAGCACAGTGTAAAAGGACTGCCTGCTCGAAGCATACGTAATCGAAGACGCCAGATTAGAATTGACGTGCAAAATTTGTTCTTGGCTCAGCATTTTATGATCCGTTTTTTGTTATTGAATTCTGAGAATGTATACGCAAAAAAAGGATTAAGGTTGCGTTACAACTATTTTTATCCAGCTTTACCCAACAACAAAATAACAGCAATGGTTGAGCCCGTCAAAACGAATGGCGCAATCTGGTGAATCAAGAGCCATGCATTGTTATCTGTTTTTTGAATGCTCATCAAGGCGCCCGTGGCGAAAAGGGCAACCACACTCAAACCTGCCAGAATAATCAAAATAGTGATTAAACTGGTTGCCTGAGTCGTTTTAAGAAAGCCTGAAATCGCGATGGTTGTTAATACCACAACTGCCAGCGCCAAAAGTTTGTGCAGAGTGAAAATGCCTGTGTTATATGGTTTGCCGGCTTTCGAGACCCAAAAGCCAGCCGCCAAAGTTAGCAAGAATAAGAGAAGTGGGAGAATATATTTTGAAGTGATCATTTTAATTTCCTTGTATTAAGTTTTTTGCGTAAGTCCATATTTGTCAACAATAATCATAAACAATAGACCAGCAACAGAAAATGATATTTCATGTATAGATTATGTCATTTGATGCTTTTTGGATTAACATATGAACATGGATAAAATCCAGTCTACCGAACCGATCACTGTCTGCGTCACTGTGCTGGCGCAAATGTTTCTCTATCTTAAATCATTGAATGTTGATAGTGATGATTTTTTGCGCTCCATTGGGGTTGAACCGGATTCAGTTAAAGCCCCAGACAGCCGTATCCCGATTGATAAGTATTTGTTTATTCAAGAATCTGCAGCTCAATTTACACAAGACCCATATTTTGGATTGCACATGGGCGAATACGTTGAAGCAGGCAGTTGGTCAATTTTGGGATACATGATGATGAATTGTTCGACCCTTGGCGAAGCTATGGAAAAATCCGGTCGTTACTCGCGCATCATCGGCAACCTGATTGAATCCACAGCCCACTTGCGATTCACCAAACTTAAGCTGGTGTTTAATACCCCGCCGCATGCGCCCAAAATGTCCCGCCACTGTTTTGAATCCACCTTCTCCAGTTTGGTGCGCATGGTGCGCACCTTGACCGGTAAAAACCTCAATCCATCTGAAGTGACTTTTATCTACCCTAAACCTGATGACACCAGTGAATATGAGCGCGTATTTTGCTGCCCGGTCTTGTTCGGTTACAAAGAAAACTCAATGACAGTCGAACTGGCGCTGGGTAAAACGCCTATTCTGATGGCCAACCCAGATCTGTTGGCATATTTTGAAAAGTTTGCTCAAGATTTCTTAATAAACATTGACCGCCAAAAAGAGTTCACCAAAGCTGTCACCAAAATCATTCTTGCGCATCTGGATGACGAAACCTTAACCATTCAGAAGGTATCTCGCGAAATGGCGCTTAGTGTACGCACCCTGCAGAAACGGCTTGAAGAAGAAGGGGTGGTTTTCAGTGACCTGCTAAAAGAGATTCGCGAGAAACTGGCCAAGCAATATCTGCGTGAAGACTACACAGTTGAGCAGATTACATATCTGTTGGGTTTTTCTGAACCAAGTGTGTTTCGTAAAGCATTTAAGAAATGGTCTGGTGTGACACCGCGCGAATATCGAGAACAGGGTTATTCTCTGGCGAATTGATTAAAGAGTCTATTAGTAAAACCATAGAAATCTTGCAAAGGATAACGGTCCTGATCAAGATTTTTTTGATTATTCCTCAATTACCCGGTTCCTACTCCCACATTCCATGGGAGCTGGGCGGGGTTCGGAGGAGAAGAGGTTTACTTTGCCTTGCTGATCACATAATCCACCATCAAAGCGGGGATGTTGACGCCCGTGGTGGTGATGCTGTTGCGGAATTCCATGGTGTGGTTGACTTCATTGACCGACATGCCGGCAGGGGATTCAAACAGATCAATTGCCAGCAGTCCGCCGCCCACCGCTCTGGCCGTGCGTTCACAAAGATCCTTGATCTCATCGGTCAGCGGACAGTTGGTGGCCACCCCGCCGCGTGCGGTATTGGTGATCCAGTTCTCAGATGTGCGGTAAATTGCCGCAATGGGTTCCTCGCCCACCACAAAAGCGCGGATGTCTCGTCCCGGTTTATCAATAAACTCCTGGATGTAAAAAATGGAATGGTTCACACCGCCCAGTACGGCTTTATGTTCAATAATGGCTTCGGCGTTGGCGCGGTTATCCACTTTGGCCAGCAGACGCCCCCATGACCCGACCACCGGTTTAAGCACACACGGATAGCCCATGGTGTCGCAGGCTGCCAGCGCGGATTCTTCAGAGAAGGCCATCAGCACCCGCGGGGTTGGGATGCTGGCATTCACCAACAGCTGACTGGTCACATATTTATCGCCGCAGCGTTCTGCCACCAGCGGATCATTAATCACCGGCACGCCGTTGGCGGCAAAAATTCGGGAGATATACAATCCGCGTGAATAAGAGACCGAGCGTTCAAAAAGCACATCCACCTTTTCGTGCAGGCTGTTGAGTTCAAAGAAATTATCATCATCGCTGATGGTTACCACTTCCACATCCGGACGGCTTTTCAGTTCATCCAGCAGCAGTTTTTCTTCCACCCGCAAACGTGTATATAAAAATCCAATTCGTTTCATTAATTCCCTCCCAACAAGGTGATGATGGCGTCCGCGGCGGCTTGGGTTCCCAGTGTTCCGCCCAAATCAGAAGTGACCTGGTTATTCTCAATGGCTGAACGTACGGCCATTTCAATTCTGCGCGCTTGTTCGCCCTCTCCCAAGTAATCCAGCAGCATCGCGCTGCTGAGAATGGTAGCCAGCGGATTGGCCAGGTCAAGTCCGGCCATTTTTGGCGCACTGCCGTGCACAGGTTCGAACACGGCGGTTTCAGTGCCGATATTGCCCGAGCATGCCAGCCCAAGCCCGCCCACCAGCATGGAGGCTTCATCAGATAGAATGTCGCCGAACAGGTTGGTGGTTACGATCACACCAAACTGCTCCGGCGCCCGGATCAATTCCATCGCGCATGTATCCACCAGCATCTCTTCAACCGGGATATCCCGGTAATCCTGGGCGATTTCGAGCGCCACGCGTCTGAATAGTCCGCTGGTCTGACGCAGCACGTTGGCTTTGTGCACCACAGTCACTTTATTAAGTCCGCGCAGGCGGGCTTGTTCAAATGCAGTTCGGGCGATGCGTTCACTCGCACGGCGGGTGATTTGCATTTCACCGATCGCGGTATTGCCGTTATCTTCAAGCCGTTCGCGGCCAATATAAAGGTCTTCGGTGTTCTCGCGCACCACCAGTAGATTAATATCAGTGCGTGAAATCGCATGTGGAATCGACCGGCAGGGTCTCAGGTTGGCGTAGAGATCCAGTTCCTGGCGCATGCGCAGCACCGGTGAACGGTAGTTGGCGATGTCAGGCGGGGTGGTCACCGAACCAAACAGCGTGGCGTCTGCAGCTTTGATGGTCTGCAAAGTCTCATCCGGTAGCGGATATCCGCTGCGCTGCCATTCTGCCAGACCGATGCCTGCCTCGGTCCATTCAAAATCCAACGGCAGCGAATCCAGCACTCGGCGGGCGGCATTGACCACTTCTGGACCAATACCGTCACCTGGGAGAAGACAAATTCGGTACGCGCTCATGCGGTTAATTCCTCAACATCATGCGTTTTGAGAAAGTTGACGATGCCGCCGGCTTCAGAAATTTTCAACACAAAGGCCGGCAAGGGGGCTGCCTGAAATTCAGTGCCGCGTGTGCGGTTGTAGATTTTCCCCTGGGTCAGGTCAACATCCACTTCGTCTCCATCAGAGATTCCAGCGGCTGCTTCGGGGCATTCCATGATCGGCAGGCCGATGTTGATCGCGTTGCGAAAGAAGATGCGCGCAAACGAAGCGGCAATCACCACTTTAACCCCAGCGCCGCGGATGGCGATGGGTGCATGCTCGCGCGATGATCCGCAGCCAAAATTAGCGTCGGCCACCACCACGTCGTCGGGCTGCACGCCGGGTGCGAAATCGGGTCTCACTTCACAAAATACTTTTTGAGCCAGTTCCTGCGGCACGATGGTTAGATTGAATCGTGCCGGTATGATCTCATCCGTGTTCAGACTTTCTCCAAATTTCCATGCTCGAGACATTTTTCTCTCCTTATGCCAGGTAGGGGCGGGGATCGGCGATGCGGCCTTCAATGGCCGTGGCGGCAGCGGCAGCCGGGCTGCCCAAATAGATTTCTGCTTCAGCACTGCCCATGCGGCCGATGAAATTGCGGTTCATGGTGGTAAAGGCGCGTTCGCCGGGGGCCAGAATGCCGCCGTGCCTTCCGATGCAGGCGCCGCAGCCGGGGGCGTTCACAGTGCAGCCGGCATCTAAAAAGATCTGGATCAAACCGGCAGCCAGTGCTTTTTCATAGATGGTCTGGCTGGCGGGGGTGATGAGTGTGCGGGTAAAACGGCTGACCTGACGTCCTTTGAGGATGCCAGCCGCGATCTCGAGGTCTTCATAGCGGGCGTTGGTGCAGGTGCCCAGATAAACCTGATCGATGGTCAAACCGATCATTTCGGCAAGCGGTTTCACCTGATCTACATCGGGGTGGCAGGCTACCATCGGCTGCAATGCCGAGACATCAATGGTGATCGTGCGTTCATAGCGCGGATTGACCGCTGTAAATTGGTCAAAAGGTCCCTGGGCTTTCGTTTCAGAGGCCAAATAATCCAGCGTGATTTGATCCGGTGCGATCAAGCCGCATTTTGCACCCAACTCAACGGACATGTTTGAAAAGACGATGCGCGCATGAGCCGGCAGGGCGTCAATGTAAGAGCCTGCGAATTCAAGTGATCGATATGTTCCGCCATCCATGCCAAGCTGACCGGCCAGCGCCAGCATCACATCTTTGGAATACACACCTGCAGGGGCATTGCCTTCAAGCCGCACTAGAATGGTCTCAGGGATTTTAAACCAGCATTTGCTGGTCACCCAGGCTGCACCGATCTCACTTGAACCCAAGCCTGTTGAGAAACATCCCAGGGCGCCGTAGGTCACGGTATGTGAATCCGCACCGATGACGATGCCGCCCGGTTTGACATAGCCTTCTTCAATCATCACCTGATGGCACACGCCGCGGTGATAGAAATTGTCGATGCCCTGCGCTTGAATAAAGCGCACAATTTTCTGCTGGTTTTCTGCCGCCAACTGGTTGGGGGCGGGGTAGGCGTGGTCAAAGTGGATCACGATCTTCGAGGTGTCGCGGATGGGTTTGCCGATCTCGCTGAATGCCTTGATCGCGAGGGGGGTGGTGTTGTCATGAGACATGATGGCATCCACATTCACCATCACGATCTCGCCGGCATTAACGGTTCGCCCCAGCCTGCGGCTGAATATTTCTTCTACCAGAGTTCCCATGGTTTTCTCCTTTGAAAATGACCGGTCAGGCTCTGACGGTCTCGGCGTATTTTTTTAAGACCACCCGCGTATCGGTGTTTTTAACACCCGGCATGGCGCGCAGCTCCTCGATGAAATTGTTTAGGTCGAGGGTGGTGGGCACTTTTACATAAGCGGTGATGTCATAATCTCCGGTGAGTTCATATACACTCGAGACCTGTTTGAGGTTTTTCAGCCGGCGTACCACCGAGGTGGTGTAAACGTGAGATTCCACAGCGATCATCACGATGGCGTTGATCTCTTTGGGGAAGATGTCGAGCATCTGACCGGTGATCCGTTCGGCCACGTCAATGATATCCGCGTCGTGCAGAAATTTGCGTTCGTCGCCGATTTTTTTGATCTCTTCCACGATCAAGGTTAGTTCATCAGGGGTGACAGTTACATTGAACTCAGCCAACCGGGCTTCAACCGCGCGTTTGCCGGTGTATTTATCGATCACGATGTGACGTTCGCGTCCCAGCAGGGAGGGGTCAAAGTTTTCATAGGTATGCGGATCTTTGAGCACGCCATTGGTATGCACACCACTTTTGTGGCTGAAGGCGTTCACACCGGTGATGGGTTTGTTGGGGGCTACAAAGAAACCGGTCACTTTTTCAACGTAGGCTGAAAGATCCATCAGCGGATGAAGTTGATATTGGTCAATGCCCATCAAATTGCGCATGGCGAGGATGGTCTCGCTCAAATCAGGGATACCCGTACGTTCGCCCATGCCGTTGACCGTGGTGTGGATGCAATCCGCACCGGCTCTGATGCCTTCAAGGGCGTTGGCCAACGCCAGACCGTAATCATCGTGGCAGTGCAGGTCAATTTTGCAGGGTGCCAGCCGTGCACGTAAATCAGTGACCTGCTCGAACATGCGGCTGGGGGTCATGATGCCCAGGGTGTCGGCAAAGCTGATGCGGTCTGCGCCGGCTTCGATGGCGGCGTTGCACACCCGCACCAGAAATTCAAAATCAGTACGGGTGGCGTCTTCAGGAGTATAGCGCACTTTTAAACCGAGTTCACGGGCATAACGCACGTGATCTACGATCCAGGCGATGGCTTCATCCTGGTTTTTGTTCATTTTGGCGTCGAGGTGAATTTTGGAGGTTGGATAAAAGACCACCACGCGGTCCGCGCCGCATTCTTTGGCTTTGGCAATACCGCTGCGCGTAGCCAGCGAATGAGCCACGATCTCAGCTTTCAAGCCCAGGTGGGCAATGCGTTTGACCGCCTGAAACACATTCGGTGAGACGCTCGGATCACCAGCTTCGATCATTTCTACGCCGACCTGGTCAAGCCGTCGGGCGATCTCGATTTTTTCATCCACCATCAGGTTGACCAATGGGGTTTGTTCCCCTTCACGCAGGGTGCTGTCTAAAATTTCTGCCATAATTGCTTCCTCCAGTACAAGAATAAAAAAAGCTCCCCAGGAGGGGAGCTTTTACTTTTCGATTCAACTGGTTTGAATAACCTGTCTAAACGGCAGCAAGCCCGCACACCCTGGTGGTGAGTGGGGAAAGTTTCTTGAGCTGCTTACCGAACAGATACGAATGAGTCATAATGGGTTCAAGTTTACCCGACGGCGAAGATATGTCAAGGGGCAATAAATGAAGAATATATTAATATTCAACTAAGGTTTTAACGACTACTTCAAAAAGCGAAAGATGTGTTATCCCGAAAACTCAACATGCAAAAAGTAGACTAATTGAAACTCATTTATTTATAGGCAAGTGTATTGATTAGAAATTAAAAAAACTCCTGATTGCTACAATCAGGAGTTTTTTTATTTATTCTATTTTTAGTCGCGTCCGCGATGACCAAGCTGGTGATCCAGCATCAATACGGCGGTACCCTTGTCTTGAATCATATCCAACTGGGCAATGATATCCGCAGCGTTCTTTTCTTCTTCAACCTGTTCAGTGATGAACCATTGCAGCATGATCTGGGTCGGATAGTCTTTCTCTTTCAACGCAAGTTCATACAGTGCGTTGATCGAAGCGGTTACTGAGGCTTCATGCGCTTGCACCTGTTTGAAGATCTCAAGATTGGTTTTTCCTTCAATCACAGGGGCGGCAATGGCTGCAAGTTCAACCTTTGCGCCGCGTTCCAAAAGATAGGAATAGAATTTCATGCCGTGTCCTTGTTCTTCATCGGCTTGAAGTTTCATCCAATTGGAAAATCCGGGAAGATTGACTGTATCAAAATGGGCAGACATGGCAAGATAAAGATAGGATGAATAGAACTCTTTGTTAATTTGTTCGTTGATTGCTTTGTGCAAGACTGTTGATAACATATTATTCTCCTTATAGAATTGTTTAAATTATATACTTATTGACAACTGGGACAATACCCGTAATATAAAATACGTGAACCTAAAATTTTATAACCAGATACCTTATTGATTTCCTGATTAAGTTGATCGATATAGGATGATGTAGCATCTTTAATTTTATGGCATTTTACGCAAGCCAGGTTAATGTGTGGTGAATCATCTGCATCAAAATGGACCTTGTCATCACCTATGCTGCCTAATGCATTCACCAGACCTATCCCGACCAGCACATCCAGTGTGTTGTAGATTGTGGCTAGAGATAAAGACGGATAAAACTCCTTTAATTCATTATAAATATCGTTTGCTGTGGGGTGGTCATGAGATTCCATCAGCAATTCACAAATGGCAATCCGCTGAGGGGTTGCTCGTAATCCAGCTTTGTGAAGAACTTCTAAAATCCCTTGTTTTATCATCTTGTAATGATTCCTTATTTAGAATAATTATAACTAAATATATCTAATTTGTCAAGTAAAGGTTCTATATGCACATAGAGCAAAGTCATGCCAACCTAAATTGATATCCTTTGGAGTAATCATGACGTTATTTTAAAGAGACCAATTTCAAGTCGAAGTTTTTTCCACGAAACTGTGTCTACTAATAAAAACTCCCCAAGCGGATCTTCCGCTTGGGGAAGCATAGGAAGCCAAAATTATATTATTCGTATCTTAACGCTTCTACTGGCTGAAGATTGGCTGCCCTGTTGGCGGGGTAAATGCCGAAGAACAGACCTACTGCAGTTGAGAAGATTGTTGCCAGCAAAATGGCATCCACGCCAACCACAGGGTTAAAGGGGGTGCCGCTGGCCACGGCAATTTTGCCCACGATAAAGGCGATCAGCCAGCCCAGCCCAATGCCGATGATGCCACCTAGCAGGCTGAGTAGTGAAGATTCCGTCAGAAACTGGATCAGGATATCCTTTTTGCGTGCGCCCAGCGCTTTACGCAGTCCAATCTCTCGGGTGCGTTCAGTCACGGACACCAGCATAATATTCATAATGCCGATACCGCCAACAAGCAGTGAAATGCCTGCGATGCCGCCCAAAAAGATGGTCAACACGCCGGTAATCGTTTTGGCAGTCGCCACGAAATCATCCTGCGAAAACACGGTGAAATCATCCGCGCCAATGCTGGTGCGGTGTCTTTCGCGCAAGATTTGTGATATTTCGTCACTGGCTTGCTTCATTAATTCAGGTTTGAGCACACTCACAAAAATAGTATCCACTGAATCGCGGTTGCGCCGCATCAACCTGGCTTGCGCGGTAGAAAATGGCACCATGATCACATTGTCTTCAGAGCCAAATGAACCGCCGCCTTTTGAAACCAAAACGCCCGTGATACGGAAGGGCTGCCCCTCGATGCGGATCGTTTCGCCAACCAAGCCGTCGCGTCGACCAAATAATTTGTCTGCAACGTCCACGCCGATCAGCGCAACAGATGCACGACCGAGGTTTTGTTCATCGGTAATGAATTCACCTTCTGACATACTGTAATTGCGCACTGCTTCATAACTTGAAGTAACACCGTAGACCGTTGGATTTGTTTTTTCACCGCCGTAGGACACCTGTAAGTTATCACTTAGAATTGGCGCGACCTTGTCCACTGAAGGTGCCTGGAATTGATCCAGCAATGCATTGGCGTCTTGCAAAGTTAAGGGTTCAACGTGGCTGAGCTCTTCAGTTTGATTGCCTCTGAAAACAAACAGCAGGTTGCTGCCAATGCCGCTGATTGAACCGGTGATGGTTTCCTGGGCTCCGTTGCCCACTGCCAGCATGGCAATGACTGCACCCACACCGATCACGATTCCCAAAATGGTCAGGGCAGATCTCAGTTTGTTGGAGCTGACGCTTTCAAGTGCTTCGATAATTGCTTGTCCGAGGTTCATGCTGCAGCCTCCGCGATCTTGCCATCCACCAGGCGGATAATCCGTTTTGTCTGTTCAGCAATTCTGGGGTCATGGGTCACGATGATCAGGGTGGTGCCCTTGTCTTTGTTGAGGTTCAAGAGCAGTTCCATGATCTCTTTACCAGACTTACTGTCGAGGTTGCCTGTCGGTTCATCAGCCATAAGAATGGAGGGGTTGTTCACCAGGGCGCGGGCGATGGCCACGCGCTGCTGCTGGCCGCCTGATAGTTCAGTCGGTCTGTGATTGACCCGGTCTGCCAACCCTACAGATTCAAGTGCTTCAGAAGCTCTTTTTCTTCTTTCAGGCACTTGGCCGGCATAGCGCATGGGAAGTTCCACATTGGCCAAAGCCGTTTGTCTCGGCAGCAGGTTGAAACTCTGAAAAACGAACCCTACTTTGCGATTGCGGATGCCTGCCAGTTGGTCGTCATCCAGTTCGGAGACTTCTTCGCCGTCTAAGTTGTAGCTGCCGTCGGTGGGATGATCGAGACAACCGAGTAAATTCATCAAGGTCGATTTACCTGAACCTGAAGGTCCCATAATCGCTATGACCTCGCCGCGTTCGATGTTAAAAGAAACGCCATCCAACGCACGTACTTCAATCTCACCGATTTTGTATATTTTTCTTAGTTCATTAACAAGAATTACATTATCTGTCATTTTGATCCTAGAAAGGACGCCCGCCGCCCATCATGCTGGTAAAGTCGATTGATGGGTTTAAGATCAAGACATCACCGGCTTTAAGGTCGCCTGAAATGACTTCACTTAAAGTATCAGAGGATGAACCAATTTCGATTTCGACTTTGGTTGCCACACCATTTTTTAATATGTAAACCACACGTTGTCCTTCAACAAGGCGCACAGCC
Organism: Chloroflexi bacterium HGW-Chloroflexi-4; assembly: GCA_002840715.1. Lineage (GTDB taxonomy): Bacteria > Chloroflexota > Anaerolineae > Anaerolineales > Anaerolineaceae > UBA6107. Next base: position 115,179 of record PHBW01000007.1, on the reverse strand, counting down.
CGGTTGGGGATGGTCAAAACATCTTTAAGATCACTCACCACAATATTGACTGCTGCAGTCATACCCGGCATGACCTGGTCATCAGGGTTGAGCACTTCAATGGTCACTTTAAAATTGACGGCACCGGCTGAAACCGCACCAATGCGGGCTACTTCTGCAACCTTGCCCTGATATTCTGCGGCATTGATCGCATCAAAGGTCATGGTGACTTCTTGACCAACTTTTACGCGGTTGATATCCACTTCCGGGATTTCCACATCCACAAACATCTGTGAAAGATCATCCACGCGAAAAGCGAAAGAGTTAGGACTGACGATGTCGCCAACCATGCCGCTAGCGTCTGTTACGATCCCCGCAAACGGAGAGGATATTTTGGCAAGATTGAGGGTCGCTTCAATCGCTGCCACGCGGGCTTTGGCTGCTTCAATGTCAGCAGGGTCTGCACCGTCTTTCAAACGATCCCATTCGCGCTGCGCATCGTCCAATTTGGCTTTGGCAACTGCGATTTCACCTTCAGAAATGGAGACTTCTTGAGAATCAGGCGTATTGTTGTAGTAATTAAGACTAAGTTGTGCTTCTGCCAGAGCTTTCTTGGCAGATGCCAGGTTATTCAACGCATTGGCTTTGAATAAATCACTGTCCGGTGATTCTGAATATTTGTCATATTCTTTTTGAGCTTTATCAACTCGATCCTGAGCAATAACGACTGCTGCCTTGGCAGAGTCCAGAACATTTTGACTGGTTTCGCGGGGTTTATCGGCATAGACAGCATTCCAACGCACTTTGTCATAATCTTCTAGTGCTTTTGCCAGGTTTAACTGGGCTTGTGCGCGTGCAGTATCTGAATTAAGCAGATTATCAAGATTGCGTTGGGCGGTGACCAGGTCAGATTGAGCAAGGATAATGGATTGTGACAAGGAGGATTGAGCAAGTGATGCCAATTCTTCATCGGATTGAACTTTATCACCAATAAGGGCATTGATCGACTCAATGCGTCCATTGGTTTGCCAGATTAAGGTTGCTGACTGATTGGCACGTACAGTGCCTGTGGCGCCAACGATGGCGGTCAAGTCGCCTTTTTCAAGAACCTGAGTCTGCATAGTCGCTTCAGCAGCTTTGCGGGCATTAATATTGTTAACCACAACAACGGCGATAATACCTAAGAGCACAACACCAATGACCGACCAAGTAATGATTTTTGATTTTGTTGATTTTTTCATAGTACCTTTCCTGTCTGATAATTCAGATTTTTTCTGTTTTGATCTTTTTGGTTAGTTTCTTATCAATACTCTGATTAGCGTTGGCATGTAATACTTTCCAAAAAATCAAAGAAGTATTGTGCATAATAATTTAATGTTTCTCAATCATTTTTCTTTCCTATATTATTTAAGTATTACTTGTATATCGACGTATCAAATGTGAAAAAAGTGTAAAAAGTAAACGAATTACTCCAAAATATTTAGTTCGAGATGGAACTATACTACTTCGTATTATTAAAGTCTAGAGGTTTTTCAGCAAATCTTATACAACACTAATATACGCGATTAAAATCACAAAGTTGCCTTGAAGAGTTAACCCGTCGTGAACACGGTATAATCTCAAACATGAAATTTAGATCTATCAGTCGGTTTTTAATACTTTTCTGCTTTTTTGCAGTGTTGCTTACACTTTCAACCCCTTCATTTTCTACTCCAACCAAAAAAGCAAGGTTGTACACCCGCCCGGTTGAGTTTGATTACTTTTCCTGGGATATTAATGCTTTCATTACCAAAATCGGTCAATCAGGGATGAATGCTTGGCAGCAGCTAAACGATATTCAACAACATCAACTGGTCATGCATTACCTTGATCTGACTTATCAACTTGAAGTGTTGCAAGCCAGAATCCAGCAAATATACGCGGATCCCACCATCAAAGATCCTGATGTTGCTGCCCGGGTTGAACTGGAACAACAAGCGGTGCTTCAAACCAGGATTGTTTCATTAACACCTCTGGCCGAATCGGTTTTGCAGGGGCAGGTAACCCAAATTCTGGTTGAGGATGGCATCGCCAGGCTTGGAGGAGCTGTTCCGCCGCTAATGTTTCATACAACCCCGCTACCAAAGGCATTGATCGCCTCCCCCAGAGACAGAATTCAGCAGGATGTTAATGTCTCCTTATTGGCAGACCTGACCCTGGAACAGATCGAGGCATTGGAAGATCAGGTTGAACAAGCCACCGGTGAATCTGTGCTTGTCGTGAATGTAGGCGGTATCGGCATCTATCCCACCATGGTCATGCGTTCATCAAACCTGCCGTGGATCATCGACACCATCGCACATGAATGGACGCATAACTATCTCACCCTCAGGCCGTTGGGTTTAAATTACGACACTTCGCCAGAACTGCGCACCATGAACGAAACCGCTGCCGCCTTGGCTGGCGGCGAGATCAGTGCCAGAGTTTTGGCGCACTACTATCCAGAATATGTATCCATGCTTGATGACGGTCAAAAATTAGCGTCGCTAAATTTGCCAGATGAGATCTTTGATTTTAGGGCTGAAATGCACACCACCCGCGTTAAAGTGGATGAACTTCTTGCAGCGGGTAAAATCACGGAAGCTGAGCAGTATATGGAAGATCGCCGTATCCTTTTTGTGTCTCATGGATTCGAAATTCGAAAGCTTAACCAGGCTTATTTTGCCTTTTATGGGGCATATGCAGATTCACCCGGCGGTGCGGCGGGTGAAGACCCGGTCGGTCCGGCGGTTCGAAAACTACGTGAACAAAGCGCTTCACTGGCTGATTTTCTGCGTACTATCGGCAAGATGAACAGTTTTGAAGACCTTCAATACGCGATCAAGAAGTAGGAGTGGTTCAGGCCAAGCGTCCACTTGCTGGAAAAACCGTCCCGATACTGCAACCAAATCATCCCAGATCCACATCCATCGTGTCGCCACCGGAATCATCTGAAAGTTCAGGCAAATCGTGTTCGATCTCATCGGGGGATTGACCCCGCTCAAGGCGGTTGACCACTTCATCAAACTCACCTGGCAGGTCGTTGGCGCCCAGTTGGGTTTTCATCTCGCGCATCATCTTGCCCAGCGCCTGCGGATCAGATTCCAGCGCATTCAGATTTTCCGGGTCGGCTAGTGATGCCAATCGTGAACGATCCCCAAGCGAGAAACGTACCTTGCGGATGTAGCGGGCTACATTTGTTGACGCGCAATGCGGACATAACGGTTTGTAACCGTCGTAATCTGCAAAGCTCAGGAAGACTTCATATCTCTTGCGGCAATCGGCACATCGAAATTCGTAGGTTGGCATAAAACCCTCAATCAGAAACTAGACAATATCCATTATAATCTTTGAAAACAAGTATCTGCGCAATGAAAAGGACCTTGATGGAATTGGATGAGTTAAATTTTGATCTGTACCGTCCACAGCCGCTGCTGATTGTCATTTCGGGTACATCCGGTATTGGCAAAGATGCGGTGTTGCAAGGACTTAGAACTAAAAGCCAGGGCTTGCATTTTGTAGTCACCGCAACCAGCCGTTTGCCGCGCCCCAATGAAGTGGATGGCAAGGATTATTTCTTTTTCACCCGCGAAGATTTTACCAGACGGATTGAAAATGGCGAATTCATTGAATACGCCATGGTCTATGAAGATTACAAAGGCGGATTACGTTCACAAGTCGAAGATGCCCTGAGAAGCGGCAAAGACGTTGTGCTCCGTGTCGACGTTCAAGGTGCAGAGACATATCGCAGACTCTATCCCGAGGCCATCCTGATCTTTCTCATACCTAATACCATTGATGAATGGTACGGCAGGTTGAAAACTCGCAACACAGAATCACCAGAAAATCTTAAAGTCCGCATTGAAACTGCCAAAGAAGAAGTTAAAAAGATTGGCCTGTTTGACTATGTCGTGGTCAATGCTGAAAATTGTCTTGGTGAAGCTGTGGATGATATTCTTTCCATCATTAAGGTTGAGCACCATAAAGTCCATCACAGAAAGTTGATTTAATATGACCGTTCCAACTTCCGAGACTCCGCCTCCGGTTCAACCGGTTGAGGGGCGTGTTCCCGTCTTTTTACGTACCAAAGCCAAACAACCCATCGTTACTTACGTCATTTTGGGTTTAACCATCTTAATGTTCGGGTTGCAATACCTCTCTCAAACACTGCTAAATAATGTGGATTTACCATTTGTCTTGGGCGGCAAGATCAATGAACTGATCTTGCGCGGACAGATCTGGCGTTTGATCACTCCTGTTCTGCTTCATGGAGGGATTCTTCATTTGGCGTTTAATATGTATGCCCTGTATGTCATAGGCAGAGGGCTCGAACAGTTTTATGGTCATTGGCGTTACCTTGCCTTGTATCTCGTCGCCGGGTATACAGGTAACGTGCTTTCATTCTTGCTTTCACCCAATCCCTCGCTCGGGGCTTCCACAGCCATATTTGGTTTGGCCGCAGCCCAGGGAGTTCTGATTTTCAAAAATCGCAAATTGTTTGGTGGCAGATCACAATCCATGCTCATCAACCTGGGATTGGTACTCGCCATCAACCTCTCCTTAGGGTTTAGTGCCAACTCAGGCATTGACTACTGGGGTCATATTGGTGGCTTGGTAGGCGGTGCAGTATTCGCCTGGGTGGCTGGCCCTAAATTTATGGTGAAAGCTAACAACGAAAATGGTATTGAATTGATCGATATGGTTGGCCGAGAAGAACTGCGCTGGGCGGTTTTACTCTCGGCTGGGCTGTTCACGGCCGCTGTGATCGGCAAATTCATCGCTGGATAAAAAAAAGAGCTTCCAATTTGGAAGCTCTTATTTTATTGTTATAGGTTTAGGGTTCGCTGATCTCAAACCAGTTTATATTCACCTTAACGGGATAGCTGTCATAAGATGAAACGCCAAAACCGATTTGACCATCCTTGAGGTCTTTATGTTCAAAAGAATGTGTAAACACATCGTTGATATAGAGGGATAATTCTTGCCCCTGGCAAATCATGGTGTAAGTGTTGGTGTCTCTACCCATATTGATTGAGGTTGATCCACCGTCATAAAGTTGAACGTATTGTTGAGCAACAACGTTGTCGTAATAGTAAAGTGTCCACTCGCCGTCATTGTCAATATTGTATTCGTACCAGCCTAATTCTTCGTCGTAACGGCAGAAAAGTGTAATGGAATTGTCGCTGGTGGCAAGGTTTTCAGCTTCAATATCAATACGTACGTCAGTATAGGTATACGGTTCATAATAGACATAGGTATATAGATCGTCAGCATTATTTACAAATTTAAGCGCACCTTCATCAGCTTCAATCGTGGCATCATCCGTGGAGCCGCTTCCAAAGTTTAAAACGTCATAGGTGAAATTGCCCAAATCGCCATCAAATTCTTCAACATAAAAAGCTTGTGCTTCATCGTAAGAAGAGGTGTCTTCAGTTACAGCTTGGGTCACTTCAACAACAGGTTCGGCTGTAACCACATTACTCTCTTTTTGTGGGGTTGCTGTAACAACTATGATTTGAGGTTCTTCAGTGGCAGATTTGCCTCCACCAAAAGGCAGGCTGCATGCAGCGCTAACAATAAACATAAAAACGGTGATAAAGGCAATCGGAAGAAGCAAAGATTTTTTCATGAGCATCCTTTCAACTTGGGTTGGCTTATAAGACGATAATTATTGTTTTATTCTATAACTTTATTACTAAAAAGAACATAAGGAAGTAGTAAAAAAAACTATGCGCCGCCCGCACCATAATACTCGGGGTCGGTTGGAGTTTGGCCTGAAGGATCCCAAACATAAACGGTTTCATCCATATTCGTCCAATCGTAAAGCCAATGCGAGTCGGCAATCGAGAGGTTTACACACCCATGAGAAGATTTGTACCCAAAATTTGTATGCCAGTAAGCACCGTGAAGCGCACGTGCCTGGTCGAAATACATAATATAGGGCACGTCTTCAAGATAGTAGTAATCTGATCGGTCTGCTTCAAAAGCGCCCCGCATATACTCGTGATCTATCTTCTTGTAAATTTTAAAAACGCCCGGTTGAGTAAAAAAGGGATCACTCCCGGTGGTGACGAGGGTGGCGTAAACGATGCGATCCCCTTCGTGAACCAGCATTACTTGTTCGTATAAATTGACCTCGATCCACCGCTCTGTTTCAACGCCGGCCGGTTTTTCGGTGTTGGGAATTACCCTGCCAATGAAGCGATGGTTGATCCATTCGTTCGGTCCGATCATCAACCATTCCAGGTCGCCTTCCATCTCAGTATCATATACATTAACGATATCGTAACGGAAATATTTTTTTCCAGTTGTTGGTGCATTGGAATATGGACCAGTTTGAGATTCGATTTGGTCAAGAATCCAGCCAAATGAAACGGTTGGATTTTCTTTAAATTCAAATCCTTGAAAGAACTGCACCCCCACCTTGGAAATGTATTCTTTGCTGACCCATTTCTCATTGGCGATCTTGTAATAAAGTCCCTTTTCTGTTTCAACCTTGTCATACAGAGAAACATATTTAATCCGCCCATACGGCATTTTTTTGCTGACATGTTCAGCAATGATGTCTTCTATCGAATCGTACATGGGCACTTCTTCGGTAACCGCTCTGGCGTAAGCGAAAGGTACATCTGCAAGACTGGCAGGCGGATTGGCTACATATAATGGTGTTGAAGGAAACACAATGCCCTGTTCAGCCAGTTCATCCAAATGCTTGGCGGGGCCAGCCATCAGGCAATCTTGAGAGTCAAAAAGATCACTGTTGCCCGGGATGCACAGCCCCTCACCCGTTTTTGGGGTGGAGATTGTTTCATCAGCTTTAACAATAGAAGGGGGATTGACCAATGTTTGAACTGCTAAAATGATCAAAAATGAGCCAGTAATCAAGCTTTGTTTTTTCAATGGATATCCTGTAAATAAATCAGACTAAATTTACCTTATTTTATCTTAAAAACACTGTGTTGAACGAAAAGGTTCAAGCTATTTGTTTAATTAATGTGATTTCATCCCTGATCGGAATGCCGTTTCCGGCAACCAGCGGGATTGAAAACTTCACTTTTCTTGATTCATCCACGGCGCCGGGTTTGACGGCTGAAATGTAAAATCCACGTTTTTGATAAAATCCAAGCGCGTTCAGATTGTCATTTGTGGTCACCAGCATGCAGGTCTTGCACTTTTGAGAAAGCGCATAATCTTCTACTGTTTTTAGCAGGGTTTCGCCAATGCCTTCTCCTTCGCGAAAGCTGTTCAGCGTCACCACTTCACACTCCTGTCCCCTGATCATGCAGGTGATCAATCCAACCAGCTCATCTCCATCCACGATCTTGAACCCGGGCAATTCCGCCGGATGAATAATGTCGCCGTGTACGATCACGTAATCGCTGCCCCATTCCTTGATGATGATTTCTTTAACTTGTTCGAGATCATCAGAATTCAAGGGCAGAATTCTTTTGTTCATTTTTGTT